>NZ_CP034444.1:1200000-2400000 GCF_003952385.1 Mesorhizobium sp. M1D.F.Ca.ET.043.01.1.1 | reverse complement strand
TCTGAAATTCCCCGGCCTGTTTGGCGCGATCGATCGCGTGTCGATGCTTGGCGCGCCGGCCGGCGGGCGCACGTTCCAGGTCTTCAATCCATCGACCGGCGAACTCTTGGCGGAACTTCCCGACATGGGCGTCGAGGAGACGCGCGCGGCGATCGATAAGGCCTATGTCGCCCAGGCCGAATGGGCCGCGCTGACCGCCCGGGAGCGCAGCGAGATGCTGTGGCAATGGCATCAGCTCATCGTCGACCACACTGACGACCTGGCCGCGATCCTCACCGCGGAGATGGGCAAGCCGCTCGCCGAGGCCAAGTCCGAGGTCTCCCATGCCGCCGCTTATCTGCAATGGTACGCCGAGGAGGCCAATCGTATCTATGGCGAGACGATCTCGGCGCCGTCGACCGACCGGCGCATGCTGGTGATCAAGCAGCCGATCGGCGTCGTCGGCACCATCACACCGTGGAATTTCCCCGCATCGATGGTGGCGCGCAAGATCTCGCCGGCGCTGGCCGCGGGCTGCGCCATCGTGCTGAAACCCGCCGAGCAGACGCCGCTTGTCGCGGGCGCCATGTTCGCGCTCGCCGCCGAGGCCGGTTTTCCCGACGGTGTCGTGAACCTCGTCTACGCCTCCGAAGGCGCCGCGGTGGGGCGTGAGCTCTGCCACAATCCCAAAGTGCGCAAGATCAGCTTTACCGGATCGACCGAGGTCGGGCGCCTGCTCATGCGCCAGTGTTCGGACCAGATCAAGAAGGTCAGCCTCGAGCTTGGCGGCAACGCGCCATTCATCGTCTTTGACGACGCCGACATCGATGCCGCCGTCGACGGGGCGATCCAGGCGAAGTTCCGCAATGCCGGCCAGACCTGCGTTTCGGCCAACCGCCTCTACGTCCAATCGGGCGTTCACGACGAGTTCGTTAAGAAATTCGTCGAACGCGTTCGCGAGCTTCAGGTCGGCGACGGTTTCGATCCCGGCGTCGCGATCGGCCCGCTGATCGACAGGCATGCACTGGCCAAGATAGAATCCCACATCGCCGACGCGGTGGCAAAGGGCGGCGCGATCCGCTGCGGCGGAGGCAGGATCGGCGCGGACGGCACGTTTTTTCAGCCGACGGTCCTTACCGATATCTCCAGCGCCATGACGGTGGCGCAGGAGGAGACATTCGGGCCGTTGGCTCCGGTCATCCGCTTCGAGGATGCGGATCAGGTCGTGCGTGAGGCCAACGACACGATCTACGGCCTTGCCGCCTATTTCTATGCCTCCAACCTGAAGCGCGTCTGGCGTGTAGCGGAGGCCTTGGAATACGGCATGGTCGGCATCAACACCGGACGCATGTCCTCGGAAGCAGCGCCTTTCGGCGGGATCAAGCAGTCGGGCATTGGGCGGGAGGGTTCCCGCCACGGTCTCGAGGACTATCTTGAGATGAAATATCTCTGCATGGGCGGCATCTGAGGTCGTTGGGGTCCGCCCGCGGGTTCAGTTGCTGATATGCGACAACGCCAGGTCGGCTTCGTCCTGGGCGTCCAGCAGAAGTTCCTCCGCCGACCGGAACATGTCCTCGAACGCCAGTTCGTGCTCGAAGACAACGCCGCCGACGCGGATGGTAAGCACGTCCTTGTCGCCTTTCGGCGCGAAATAGATCTGTCCGACTGCTTCTCGAACGCGTTCGCCGATCTCCTTGGCGTCCTGCTTCGTCGCGCCGGGCAGGAAAACGCCGAACATCGAGTTTCCGAGCCGGCCGATCAGATCGTCCTTGCGCACCGAGGATCGGATAGCCGAGGCGATGAGACGCAGGGCCTCGTCGCCCCAGCCGAGGCCGAAGCGCAGGTTGATCGATGCAAGATGTTCCGGGTGGATGACGAGGAAGGCGCCTGAACGCGGGCCGGAAGGCCGTGCCGCCCGCCTGTCGACCATCGACGTGAACACCGCCCCGTTGAGGCAGCCGGTCAGGGGATCGTAGGTGCCGGACCGGGTGAGTTCCTGCCGGTAGCGGCGGATCTCGACCTGTCTCCAGCCGAGCAGGGCAAAAAGCGGCAAACCGATGATGATGGGCAGAAGGGTGGCCGTGACGACGCTGCGGCCGAACGGCGTCAGCACGTCGCTGAGCAGGAGCAGATAGTTCAGGCCGAGCGACAGGCCTACGCACCCGGCAGTGCCCAGCAGGGACAGCAAGACGACCTGCTTCCAGGCTCCTGCCGGCGCGGTCTGCGTTTTTTTGCTCACTGGCCAATCTCCCGTTGGACACATTGGCTTAAAGGCGGTGTGTTACGATTTCCGTTTCAGCGAGGCCTACAATTTGAAGGAAATCGGCATCTTTCTCCGTGGGCAGGCTGCGCTCGCTGGCGGCCGCGGCCTGGTTCTGGCTTCGATCGCCTGATTCGGTCGCTGAAACAGGTCGGCGTTTGGTACGATCGCCGAGCGTTTCAAACCATTCCGTTTTTACGCAATTCCCGGACGGAAAGCCGTAACCGGCTTTTTCCGGATGCCTATTGCGCTGGGCCGAAAATGCCCATCTCGGCACCCTTGGCGACAGACTCGGCCTTGCCGTAGATGCCCGATGGTGAAGCCATGGCCCAGCCGTTGGCGACCAGCCAGGCGCCGACATCCTGCCTGCCGAGCATGCAGGGCGCGGCGACGGCGAAGCGGTCGACATCGGGCGGCAGGACGCATTTCAGCGCCCGCCCGCGCAGCCAGGCGTTGAAGGCGGCGCGGGCGCGCTGCCCGCAGGGCCAGACGGCATCGCCGAACGAGCAGGTCTTGTCGGGATCGATATCGATGGTCCCGCTGATGACGACCCGGCGGCCCATGGCTTCGAAGATCGCCGACGAGGTGGCGACCGGGCGATAAAGCAGCGTCTCGCGCCAGTCCTGCGGCATCGGCGTCTTCGGCGGCGAGGCGAGACCGAGGTCGCCGAGCGGAGGCCGGGGCTCGATGCGCTGGACCCCCGCCGCGTCGAGCGGCGGCGGCGCGATGAGGTCCTCGGCGATCCTGCGCGCCGCCTGGCCCGGCCGCGCGTCATGAACGGCGATGCGAGGGGCGGGCGGTGCTTCGGCCGCCTCCCGCGCCGGCGGATACGAGGGGAGTTCGTCGGGCAGCCAGCGGCCGGACGCGGCAATCAGCAGCGCGCCGGCGACCAGCCCGAGGCCGCCGAGCGTCGTGGCAAGCCGGCCGGTCGAATTCACCTCGCCCAAAGCGCGCCTCGTCGTTTCACCGGATCATACATATGTCGCCCAGAAGTGTGCAGCGGTTCCGGGGCAACGACATGCAGCAAACAAAACGTAAAGCGCGACGACTGGATCCAGCCCGGCGCGCTTTGGCGGGCGACATTGCTTGAAAAGCAAGGCGTTGCGTTAAGTCTCGCGCAACCAATGCGGCTTACAGTCGAGCATCGGATGTCGAGGGGATGACATGACGCGCAAGCCGATACTGATGTTTGCCTTTCCGGCCCTCATGCTGTTCCTGCTGGCGGCGGAACGCATTGCGACGTTCCTGCTCGGATTCTATCCGGCGAGCCCCGCCATGTGGCAAGCCTGGCTCGAACTGCGCCCTTATTCGACGATGTTCTGGCAACAGGTGAATTTCTATCTGGGCGGGTCGATCGCGCTCGACACAGCTATCATCCTCGTCGCATCGGCTGCCTGCTGGATGGCCTGCCAGGCCAAAAGATCCGCCGGCTTTTTCCTCGCCAACCATGTCGCCCTGCTGTTTGCCGGTCTGATGATCGCGGCCGGCAGCCATTCGGAGACGGCGAGCACGATCGCGTCGTTCACCGCGGAGCGGGGCTTTCAATTCTCGCTGATGATCGACTTCAGCCTGAAGAACAGCCTGGTGCTGTGCCTCGGCCTTGCCGCCTGCGTCTATTGCCATGTCGCCTTCCTGCGCGAGGCGAGGCAACGCGCCGACGCCCGCGCCGGCCGCATCCTGGCGCTGCAGCGCGACCTATAAAAACGCGTCGCGACGAAGCGGATTCGGGCGACGCGCTTCAAGCCCTGGTTTTGATGCATGTCGTTGTCCCAGAACCGCGCACCTTCAATTATTGCGCGGCGCCGCGTCAGTTGATCTTCTTGTAGTAGACCTTGCCGTCGGCCTGCTGGATGCGCTGATAGGACGGATTGGGTCCGGGCGGCGCGGCCTTCCGCTTGAACGTCGGCGAGGCGTCGACGGAGTCCGGCTCTGCAGGGATTTCTACTGCCGACGCCTCCGCCACGGTCGTGCCGGCGAAACCGGGCTCCGGCGCGCGCGGCGTCTCGGTGTCGGCAGCTGCAGGCTGTCCCTGCTCCAGCCGGGCGACATTGCCGTTGATCCGGCCGAAGCTCGCCTGCAACTGCCGGTCCAGCGTCTCGAACCGGCTCTGGAAGCCATTGTTGACGGTATCGATGCGGGCGCCGATCCGCTGCTCGAACTGGCCGAGCTGGTCCAGCCGCGCCTCCAATGCCCGAAGGTCGTTGACGCCGCGATAGAGATAGATTGCGGCGGTGACGTTGACGAAGGTGACGAGCGCCGCGCCGGCGGCGACGACGCCGATGGTCATCGCCCGGTTTGGCCTGCCAGGGGCTTTTTCCCGTTCGCCGAGTTCGATTGCCGGAATTTCCGGCTCGCTGATCATCGTCATTCAACCACCACCTTTGCGCCCACCGCGACGCGCTTGAAGAGATCGATCACATCGGTATTCGTCAGTCTGAAGCATCCGGACGTGCCGTCGAAGCCGACGCCCTTGGGATCGTTGGTGCCATGGATGCGATAGAGCGTGTCGCGGCCGTCGCGCGCGAGATAGAGCGCCCTGGCGCCGAGCGGATTGTAGGGGCCGGCGGGCACCATCGCCGGCAGTTCCGGCTGGCGGGCGCGCATCTCCCTGGGCGGTCGCCATTCCGGCCATTCGGACTTTGCCGCTATCCTGACCGTGCCGGTCCAGCCGAAGCCGTCGCGGCCGACGCTGATCTGGTAGCGCAGCGCCTGGGCCTTGTTGGTGACCAGGTAGAGCGCCTTCTCTTGTCTGCGGATGATGATCGTTCCCGGCTGCTCGTCGGTCCGGAAGGCGACCGTCTTGCGCAGGCTGGGGCCCATGGCGGGAAGCGGCGGCAGCCCCGATCCGGCTTGCGCGAAACCGCAGGCCGACATCGACGCAATGCCGATCAGGCAAGCGGCCGCAAGGTGCGTGGCGGTGCGGCGCATTTGCTTTGCCGCAATTCCGGACGGAAGGCTACGGCGAAGTCGCCGAGCCCAACCACTGCGCACTTTTCCGGGAATTGCTCTAGCGCTGGGCACTGTCCAGCCGCTCCTTGAACATGCGCTTCAGGTCCTTGTTGAAGCGGGCCCGCCCATCCACCTCGGAAGGCAGTATAGCGCGGTTCAGCGCGTCGGCCAGCAGCGCGTTGTCGAGCGCCAGCGACTTGATGTGCGGCGCCTTGAAGATCTTCTCCAGCTCGCTGCGCGAGAAGTGGTTGCCGAACCATTTGCGCTTGTGCTTGTTGGCGACCAGCGTGATCGAGACGCCGTTGCCGCGCAGTTCGCGGATCTTCTTGTAGAGCCGCTTGCCTTGCCGAAGCGAGGCGACGTTGAGCTCGAAGACGATGAAGATCTCGTCGCTCGTGCGCAGCACCGACTCGTGCCACGGCGTCTCGATGTTGGGCAGGTCGATGACGATGTCGTCGAAGCGGTAGGCGACGAGGTCGAGCAGGCGGAAGACGAAATCGGCGCCATGCGGCTCGAACGGCAATTGCGGCCGCTCGAAGGAGTAGAGCGTGAGGCCGGACGGCCGCGACAGCTTGATGACGTCCATCATCTCGACATCGAGCCGCTCCGGCTGGCCGATGATGCCGGCCAGGTCGAACTGGTTGAACTGGTTGAGATAGGCGCCGCAATTGGCGCTCTGGAAGTCGAGGTCGACGAGGCAGGTCGAGGCCGCCCGCTCGGCCGATTTCGAGGCGAGGTGCTCCGCCGCCGAGATCGCCAGCGTGGTCGCGCCGGCGCCGCCGCTGGCGGCAATGAAGGTGACGATGCGGCTTTTCGTTCCCTGATTGCCGGTGTCGTGGAAGGTGACGGCGTTGAGCAGCTCCTTGGCATCGAGCGGCTTGTGCAGCCAGTCCGACGCGTTCATGCGCACCAGCACGCGCGTCTTTTCAGACGTCAGTTCGCCCGAGACCGCGATCAGCGGCACAGAAGCCCAGGCCGAGCGCGCCTCGACGATGCCCGCATTGCCGAGCAACTCGCCATCGGCGAGATCGAGGATGATGATGCCGGGTCGTGTGTCTACTGGCGGCCCTTTCAGGAACTCGACCGCCTCCGAAACCCTGACATCGTAGATCGCCAGCGCGTCGAGCCGGGTGGTCACGTCGTGCCGGAAATTCGGATCGGACGAAAACAGCGCGACCTGCTTGCGTTTGGTTGGGAGAACTCTGGTGTCGATGGCGTTCATGGCCATGTACTCTTTAAATCTTCACCCGTTACTGTACTCAGCATGGAAGGCATGGACATATTGCCGAACCCGAGCAGACCGCCCAGGAAGAAGAACTGGAATTGATGGTTGACGATGCTGACGGTGATGGTCGGCACCGGACCGCCTGGGCGTGTCCAATAGCCCAGCCCGGAAGCCTGATACTGAATCTGAACCTCGGACTTCTTCAGCATTGGCAGGAAAGTCTGCATACCAGCACGGGTGGTGCTGCCGCTGAAGATCAGGTCGAAGGCGGCCTGGCTCACGTTGAGGTTTTTGCATGTTGCACCTGTTCCGCAGGTGCAAGAAGCAACCCCGGCAGTATTGGCGGTGCAGATGTAATTATACGTGTTTAGCGCAACCGCAGTGCCGACTTTGGTTGTATCGCTTTGCGTCAAGGTCTCGAGTGAGAGGCCGCTAGGAACGGGAGCGGAAATTTGCGCCAGCCTGGCACCGGCCTGCACCGCTTTGTTCGCCGCGTTCCATTGATAGAAAGCGTAGCCAAAGTCGACGAAGCCAAGCAGCAGGGTCAACAGCAACGGCATTGCGATAGCCGCTTCGATCATCGCCGCCCCGGACTGGCTTCTCCAAAACGAGTTGCGCGGCGTCACCATCCGAAGACACGCTCCTGATGGGCGACGCTCAGAGTGAGGTCACCAAAGCCAAGATAGGACCAAAAACCGACGTCAGGATAGTTATATGCGGTGCTGACCGTCACCACATCGACGGTGCTCTTGCTGCTGAGATAGATCTCGGTAGGGGGTGTGGTGGTCGTATCGACCGCCGCAGTGGATGTCTTGGTGATTATGACTTGCGCGGGAAGCCATCCGGTCACCCTGGCGCTGGTGCCATCTACCGCCCCGTTAGCCGCAAGATTTTGTGCCAGCCCCTTGCAAGTGTCCCAATCGCCGCTGCAGCGCGCCATATAGCGAGCCGCATCCTCGACGCCGGCCTCAAGCAGCAGACGTGTGTTCAACATATTGGAGAACTCGAATACGCCGGCTGACAGCAGAAGCACGAACGGTGCGACGATCGCCATTTCGACCAGGGCTGTGCCGTCCTCGTCGCACCGGAACCGTTGAATGAAGTGGTTGATCTTGGTCACGAGGCTCACCGGTAAAGCTGCGCTTCGTTTCGGAGAGCTTTGTCGAGCGAGCCGTTTCCCAGCGGGCCGTCGACATCGACGATCTCGAAGCTGATCGGCTTCTCGGCGCCCGTGCCCTCATCGCTACTACTAGCGTTTTCCTTCTGGATCGGGGTGATCAGAAAGATGCTTGCATATCCGTCCGCCTTTATCGATGTGTGGCCACGGATGCCGTTGGCGTTCGCAAGACAATCGACGACAGCCAAATTTATCAAACGGCGATCCGGGTCGGACGTCGGATACGGCGACTTACCGTTGTTGAAGCACTGCGGCGTGCCGACTTCATTGGTCGGATTGTTCGATTGGTCGGCAACTTTACTGTTGTTGATCTCATAGCGATAGGTATCGTATCGAGATGCGGGTTGAGTTGTATCTCCGGTCGGGTAGCTGGTGCTGGGGATGTTCGGAACGGAAGCGCCGTTGTGGTTGATGTTCCAATACTGCTGATAAAAAGTCGATGTGCTGGTAATCTTCTGCGAATAGGCAATGTTGCCGGCATCCCAGACTCCGGGAGGGAGAGGCAGCGCCGAATTGTCCGTCACTGGATCGTACTTGTTGCAGGTATTCTTTTTCTGCCCCTTGCGGACGTTGCTCGCGGGGCGATAGTCCCAGTTCTTGTTCTGCTTATTGAGCGATGCGCTGTAGATGTCGAACCGGGTATTCAACCCAGTATTTACCTGGCCCAAGGTCACGCCGGTCTTCGTGGTGAGCGCATCTCGATTGTAGCAGGTGCCGGCCGTACCCATGGCGATGGCGTCTCGTAGCGACTGCAAATTATTGTCGAGCAGGCCGAAATTGCCAGGGCCTGGATCGTTGCTGGTCTGCAAGATGTGGAACTCGCGACTATAGGTGTCGCCTGTCGTGAAGGCTTGCTGGATCGTCTTGCTGGTCGCCGGCGTCGTCGTCTCGAACGGGTTGCACATGAAGACCGGCACGGTCTCGCAGATATCCTGGGTGAATCCGGCCACCGCCTGCGGATCAATGTCCATCGTGTCGCTGGCGCCCAGGAAATTGGCCGGAAAAATCGTCGCGAAGGCACCCGCGCCATCAGCCAGGCCTGAAGGGTTCACCGTCACTTCCGCGAATGACACAGCCTTTGGATCCGTGCTGGCCCAGTTCACGCCGTTCGAATCGACACCGGCGGCGCTTAGTCGCGTGTTGTCGCTGGCCGGTATTCCCGTCAGGTAAGTTACCGTTACATCGGTGAGGGCGAGTTGGTGGTCGCCTGATGTCGAAAACAGCGTCCTGTTGGCGATGAGATTGGTGACAGCCCGATCGGCCCTGATGATGCTGTCCGATCTGCCGTCAAGTTCGGCCGCTGCAGCAAGCGACAGAGCGTCGATACCTTTCTGCAGGTCGTTGTGCAGTCCGGTGGCCCGGCTCATGTCGATAGTCACCAATGCAAAGCCGACGAGCACCGGCAGCATGATGGCCACGAGGATCATCGCTATGCCGCGTTGATCGTTCCAGAATTCACGAATGGTCCCCAACATGACCTTACTCTCTGTTCCATTCGTACCAGGCGTCCCCGCTCGCCCGACGCACGCATCCTTCTGCTTAGTTCACTGCGCGCCGGCTGGGCCGACATTCACCGTCATGTTTGTCGTTGGCGCCGGCGCCGGCGGGAACTTGTATCTCTGAACGACTCCAACGGACCGCGCCCCGTTGCCTTCGATCTTGGTGTTGTTGGAAGCCGGGTTGTACGGATCGACCGTCTGCAGCAGCTCGTTGGCTTTCTGCGTATCGCCCGACGCCAGGGTCATCGTGTCGTAATTGTGCAGATAGTCCGCCGCGCAGCCCGCGAGCAGGCTGGAACCGAGAAGGACGAGCAGGAGCTTATTTCTTGACATAGACCAGCTTGTCCTTCGATTTCACATCCAGCATGTGGCCGTAGGGGCCGGTGACGCCGTCGCCGTGCTCATACTTCCGGATCATGTCCTTGCTGACTTCGAGCTGGCCAAGCAGGAAAAGCTCGGGATCGTTGGCGGGCTTCGTCTTGTCGAAGGGCGTCGCCAACTGCTGGCCGGGCTTCACCGGCCGCACGATATGCGGCGTGACGATGACCACCAGTTCGGTCTCTTCCTTCTGCGTGCTCGAATTGTGGAACAGCGCGCCGATGATCGGCACCTGTCCGAGCCAGGGCACCTGTTCCTGCAGCCTGGTGTTCTTGCTGGAGAGCAAGCCGCCCACCGCGAAGCTCTGGCCGTCGCGCAGGTCGACCGTGGTCTGCAGCTTGCGATTGGTGAAGATCGGATCGCCGGCAGGGGTGAAGCCGGTCAGGTCGCTGACTTCCGGCGCCAGCTTCATATGGATCTTGCCGTCATCGAGCACGATCGGCGTGAAGTTCAGATTGACGCCGAACTGCTTGAATTCGATTCTCACCGCGTCATTGAGGACGGAGCGGATTGGCACCTCGCCACCGGCGTTGAAACTCGCGGTTTCACCAGAAGCCGTGGTGAGGTTTGGTTCGGCCAGCGTACGCACGACGCCTTTCGACTCCAGCGCCTCGATGATCAAGTCAACCTTGATGTTGCTGTCGATGACTCTGGTAATCAGCGCGCCGAAGGGATTCGTGTTCGATAAAAGCCCGGTGACCAGATCTCCGGGGCCGAGCACTACACCGTCCTTGTCGACAGCCGCGATGCCGGTGCCCGTCCGCGTCGTACCGCTCCCATTTGTGCTCCTGAATGACACGCCGAGATCGCGGTCGGCATTGCGTTTGGCCTCCAGGATGCGCACCGACAAATTGACCTGTTCACTGTCATCGATGGTGACCGCATTGATGATGGCGTCGGGACCGTATTGCTGCGTCACCTCCACGATCGATGCCAGCGTCGCGGCGTCCTTGACATGGCCGCTCAGTCGGATCTTGCCGTTGATCGAGCCGATTTCGATGCGGGCCCTCGGCGCCACCTGGCGGATCGCGGCCGCCATGTCGCTGACGTCCTGGCCAACCTCGATCTGGATGGCGCCCAGCGAGCGCTTGTCCTCGGAAAACAGGTTGACCGTGGTGGTGCCGACGCTCTTGCCGATGATGTAGAGCGTCTTGTCGGTCATTGGCTGGGCATCGGCGATCTTTTCGTCACCGACGACGATATCGCCCAGCGTGGCGTTGACCTGGATCGTTGCGGATTGGGAAATCGGCACGAACACGCGGTGCAGCGACGGGCTCGACACATCGATGAAGCGGTCAGCTGCGTGAACCGCGGAACTCAACGCCAACGCACAGGACAAGGCCAGAGCAACTGCCGTAAGTGGTCCCCAGAACTTACGCATCTACGCTTACCCCCCGTTGGCTGATTCGGAATCCACCCATCCTAATGTGCCAACGTTACTTTTGTCGCGGCACCTCGTATGTTTCGAGCTTCACGCCGCGAAACACACCGATTGTAGCCCGGGCTGGCGGTTCCGGCTGCACATATTTGACCACTTCCTTTACAACTTCTTGAGGTTGTGGTGCGGGTGCCACAGTGGGCTTCACCTTGCTCAATTGATCTATCTGGCTTCCGACCCGTTCTACGGCATGGGCCAAGCCATCAATCTTCTCGTTGGCGCGCTTGCGCTCTTCGGCGGCCGCGGCGTCCGCGGCCTTCTGCCTGTCGAGCTCCGCCTGGCGTCTCGCGACATCGGCCAACGTGTCGCCGGTGAGGTCGGCGAGCGTTACCCGCTCGGTCGTTTCGCCTTTGTTGCCCGCGGCCTGACGCAGCGCCAGCGACAGCTGGCCGGCGCCGGCGGCCAGAGTGAGCTTCTGCGCATCCTTGGTGCTCACTTCGACAGTGACCGCTTTCACCACTTGCGGATTTTCCTTGCTCTCGTCGGCGACCTGGTCGACGGCAAGAACTTTCACGCTTTGCAGCAGCACGTCGACGAAGCTCTTGTCGGCACCTTCGTCGCTGCGCACGCTGCGGGTCAGGAGAATATCCACCCGATCGCCAGGGAAGACGAACCCCGCAACGCCCAGCACGTCGTTCACGCGAATCGAAACGGCCTTCATGCCTTCGGCGAGCACTGCCGAGAGGGTGGCGCGCTGTCCGGCGCCGGTGATCTTGCTGGCCAAAACCGGTTCGTTGACGCTGATCGGCTGCAGGGCCTGACGCGTGCCGTTGCCGGCCAGGGTCTCTTTCACTGTCTTGAAGGCTCCCGCCGGCACCGCCCCGGCCGGCCAGGCGATTTCGCGCAGCTTGTCGGCGCTCAGAGTGTCGCCGAATTTCAGCGGCATTGCCGCGACCACGATGCTGCCTGTTTGCACGGAATTGGACTGCGCCAGCGCATTGCGCTGGCCCGCCAGCCAAATATTCACAAGGACGACCGCCAGCACACCGAATATGCCGGCAAGAACGATCATGATAAGCGTGTTGGCGCGCATAACCCCAAGCCCCGAGCCAATAAAGCGGGATACGCCCCGCAGCGATTGTATTCAGGCCCGGATTTGGACAACCCGGGCCTGATTTCTTCAAACGATCAAGAACCCGAACCGCTGGCGCAGGAGCCGATGCCCGAATTGTCCATGGCGCTGCACAGGCCCGAGAAGCGGCCCGTCACCCAGCCCCCGATGCCGATGATGAACCCGATCGCCGCGACGGCGATGATGCCGATCAGGATCGAATATTCGACCATAGCAGCGCCGTTTTCATCGTCGCGGAACTGCCGGGTCATCGTCATGAGCTTTTTCATGCCAATTTCTCCCTTTGGAGGTTTGAACCCGACGAGACAGAGCCAAGGAATGAACCCCATACCCAAGCATCCCCCGTCACGTGCAATCCTTGTCCCGCAAAAAAGCCGAGTCAAACGGATTAACAGTCCGTTAACCTTTCAATACTCGATCTGAAAGTTTCTCATTTTTCACAAGAGCTTGATTCGTTTGGTTTTTCAAGCGATCTTAACCATTCGTTCACAATTCTGCCTCGTTCGGTCGAAGCTTCCGCCACATTAGTGACAATGCATAAATCATTATATCTGGCAACTTACCCGGATAGGTAGTGTTGAGGCGACAAAGGTCCTAAGACTTTGGTCGGCGGGATGGGGGCGAGGCAAAAATAAAACGATTTCTTGAATGCGCTTTTCTTAACTATGTCGCAAGTAATACTTCCACTGTGTCCTCTACGCCGCTTGTGCCCCTTGTGGTTAACGCTTAGTTTCGCTGCGGGGGAAATTGGCAGGGGGTTCAGCGCCATGTTGGGTCGCTTCATAAAAGGGTCGGGAGAGCAGCGCTTGCCGTCGCCGACTGCAGTCGTCACAGCAGCAAATGGACCGGCAGTTGCCCCTGCCGCGGAAGCCGAACCGCAGGGTGACGATTTCCTGACGCTCAAGGTCGAGCTGCATCGCCATCTTATCGACCGCTTCAACCTGGCCGCTCTCGAGAATGCCACGAAGGACGAGATCCTCAACGAGATCCGGCCGATCGTGCGCGAATTCGTGCGTGGGCGGAATGTGCCGCTCAATGCGCGCGAACTCGATCAATTGACCAGCGATACGGCGGACGAGATGCTGGGCCTGGGTCCGATCGAGCCGCTGCTCAAGGACGACTCGATCACCGACATAATGATAAACACGCATGAGCGCGTCTTCATCGAGCGCCGCGGCGTCATCGAGGAAACCTCGATCCGTTTTCGCGACGAGCCGCATCTTCTGCGCGTCATCAACAAGATCGTATCGAACATCGGCCGGCGCGTCGATGAATCGTCGCCGATGGTCGACGCTCGCCTCGACGACGGCTCGCGCGTCAACATCGCGGTGCGGCCGATCTCGGTCGATGGTCCGCTGGTGTCGATCCGAAAATTCTCCAAAAATCCGTATTCGCTCGAACGCCTGATGGCATTCAACTCGATCCGCCAGCCGATGATCGACATGCTGCGGATTGCCGTGCAGGCGCGCAAATCGATCCTGGTCTCGGGCGGCACCGGCAGCGGCAAGACGACGCTGCTCAACGCGTTGTCGAGCTATATCCCGGCCAAGGAGCGCCTGGTCACCATCGAGGATGCCGCGGAACTGCAATTGCAGCAGCCGCATGTCGGCCGCCTGGAGACGCGTCCGCCCAACGTCGAGGGCAAGGGCGAGGTTCGCCAGCGCGAATTGGTCAAGAACGCGCTGCGCATGCGGCCGGATCGCATCATCGTCGGCGAGGTGCGCGGCGAGGAGGCCTTCGACATGCTGCAGGCCATGAACACCGGCCATGAAGGCTCGATGACGACGATCCACGCCAACACGCCGCGCGATGCCATATCGCGCCTGGAGCAGATGGTCGGCATGGCCGGCATGCCGATGACCCATGAGTCCATCCGCGCTCAGATCGCCTCCGCCATCGACATCATCGTGCAGACGCAACGCCTTTCCGACGGCGGCCGGCGTGTGGTTTCCATCTCGGAACTGACGGGCATGGAAGGCAATGTCGTCCAGCTGCAGGAAATCTATCACTTTGTCAGACGCGAGGTGGCCGCCGACGGATCGATCGTAGGGGAGTTTCGGGCGACCGGGGTTCGCCCGCGCTTCGCCTCCGAGGCCGCCACGCTTGGTCTCCACTTCGGCAAGGATGTGTTCAACCCGCAGGTTGCCTTGTAATGCTGACTGGACAGGCGCTTATCTATTTTATCTACGCCGTTGCGGCGGCTTCCGTCATCCTGGCCGGCGAAGCCTTCTATCTTTCGCTCGCCGGTCGCCGCTCACGTTTCGCCGCCGTCAATCACAGGCTTCGCCGCCTGGCTGATGAGGCGCCGGCGGAAAAGACGCTGCAAAGCCTGTTGCGTGAACGCGGCCTGACCGACTCCGGAGACTTTGTCTTCGGCCTTGTCTGGCTGAACAGGCTCTATACCCAGTCGGGAATCACCGGGAACCCGCTGACTTTCGCTGCCAGCTTTCTCCTCGCGGGCCTCGCTTTGGCTTTGCTGCTCTGGTTCCTCATCGGCCTTTCCGAGCTTGGAGCGCTTTTCGTCTTCCTGGTCGTCGGTTTCGTCCTGCCGCTTCTGCTCCTGCGGCGCGCCCGCGGCAAGCGAATCCAGAAGTTCGCCAAGCAGCTCCCCGATGCCCTGGACATGATTGTTCGTTCGTTGCGAGCCGGGCACCCGGCCTCCGTTGCCATAGGTCTCGTCGCTCGTGAAATGCCGGACCCGCTCGGAACGGAATTCGGCATCGTCGCCGACGAGATCACCTTCGGGCTCAGCATGGAGCAGGCCGTAAGAAAGCTGTCGGAGCGCGTGGGTTTCGAGGGGCTGCACTTGCTGACGGTTTCTCTGTCGATCCAATCGAAAACCGGCGGCAACCTCACCGAGATCCTCGCCAATCTTTCGTCAGTGCTTCGCGAACGGCAAAAACTGCGCATGAAGATCAGGGCGCTCTCGGCGGAGGGGCGAGTCTCCGCATGGGTCATCTCGCTGTTCCCGCTTGCAATGTTCCTGATATTGCAAGTCATTGCACCGTCGTATTACGGAAAGATTTGGCACAGTCCGGTCATCTTTCCGGTGTTCACCGTCTTCGGCGGGTGGGCGTTGCTTGGCGATTACATCATGTATCGCATGGTCAATTTCGACTTCTAGGAGTGACCATGAGCCTGCTTTCGAACATCAACGACCTGACCCTTCTGGTCTCCCTTGCCGTTTTCGCGACGGCGGTGGCTTTGTTCCTGTTCGCGGCGCTGGTTTTCATGCCTGCAATGCAGACCCGGAAGCTCGTTTCGGACAGCCTTTTGGGCGAGGGCTCGGTCGACCCGCGATCCATTCTCGGCCGGGATCAGCGCGCCAGGCTCGCGGCGCAGAAGCCGATCGACGCCTACTTCAGGGCGGTTGAAAAGGAACACATGCAGCCGGACGCGCTCGAGGCGAAGCTGTTCCGCGCCGGTTTCTATCAGAAGAGCGCGCCTTTGATTTACACGCTTAGCCGCCTCGCCTGTGTGTGCGCGGGCTTTGTGCTCATGTATGCGCTCCTGTCCTGGGTGCTGCCCCCGCGACTGCCCGGGTTCGTTGCCCTGGCAGGCTCCGCGCTGCTCGGACTGGCTTGCGTCGTCATACCGAGCATCATGCTGGATCGTTTCGAGAACACCCAGAAGCAGATCTATCGTCGCGCCTTTCCCGATTTCATGGACATGATGATCACCTGCGCCGATGCGGGCATGAGCCTGGAGGCGGCGGTCGAGCGGGTCAGCCACGAACTCGCCGGTACCCACAAATGGCTTGGCATCCAGCTCTCGATCATGAATCTGCAGTTGCGCGCCGGCAAACCATTGCGCGAGGCGCTGCGCGAGTTGGCAGATCGAATCGGCTTGGAGGAGGCAAAGGCCCTGGCGATACTCTTCCGGCAATCGGAAGAGCTCGGCACCAGCCTGACGGACGCTTTGCGTGTCTACAGCGCCGAGATGCGCGACCAGCGCATTCTCCAGGCGGAAGAGCGCGCCAATTCCTTGCCCGTCAAAATGATGATTCCACTGGGACTTTGCATTTTCCCTGTGGTGATGATGGTGATTATGCTACCGGTCATCATTCGCATGAAGGGCATTTTCTTCTGACCCGTCATATGATTAGGTTCTAAAACTGAGTCGGAGGGCTCCTTGGGGCACAAGATGACAAGGCCGAAGCGCCTCGCCGCCACAGCCAGCGTGCTGCTGGTCCTGCTCGCCGGTTGCCAGTCGACCGACAGCACCGGTGTCGTGCGCACCAATGAGCCAGCGAAGGGCGACTACACGGCTTTCGGCGACGCCTTCGACGGGCTGAAGACGGTCAGCGACGTCGATTATTATGCCTCCGACCAGGCGGTCACCGAGGCCAAGACGCAATTCCGTTCCGAGAACTACGGCAACGCCGGCGCCTTGTTCTACAAGGCCACGCGGCTGGCGCCCAATGACGGCGTCGCCTGGCTCGGCCTTGCCGCCTCCTGCGACCGCATCCGGCGCTTCGATCTGGCCGACATGGCCTATGGCCGGGCCTATCGCCTGCTCGGCGCGACGCCGGAATATTACAACAACCTGGGTTACTCGTACCTGCTGCGCGGCAAGCTGCAGGAAGCGCGAACGAATTTCCTCAAGGCCTATGAACTCGCGCCCAACGATCCGACGGTGGCCAACAATCTGAAGCTGCTGTCGTCCAGCGTGGAGAACATAGAGCGGTCATGAGCCTTTTGGTTGCCGCGTCGCTGTTGCTCAGGGCGCTGGCCATCCCGCTCCTCGGCAAGATCGCCTGGACCGATTTCACGACGCAGAAGATTGCCAACCGTGACGTGCTGCTGCTGATATGCCTCGGTCTCGGTTCGCTTCAGCTCGTGTCCGTGCAGACCGGATCATGGTGGGACATGGGCCTGAGCGCGATCGGCTGCCTCCTGCTGTTCGTGGCGCTGTTTCCATTTTGGGTCCTGCGCAAGCTCGGCGCCGGCGACGTGAAGCTGATGGCGGCCGTGCCGCTTCTGATTGGCGGAAACGGCCTTGTCGTATTCACGATTTTCCTGCTGATCTTCGCGCTGGCAACCGCGGCATTGGTCAAGAACCCATTTCTGCTGCCGGCGGGCGCGTTCCGCCTCTACGTTCAGCACATGGACAGGAAAGGTGTCGTGCCGTTCGGCGTGCCGATCTCGGCTGCTGCGATCTGCGCAATCCTGTTCCAGATCTACGGCGGTCTGATGCTGGCCAGCAGCTCGGGGGTACTGCAACAGCTTAACTAGAGCAATTCCAGGAAAAGTGTGTAACGGTTTTCCGTCCGGAATTGCGTAAAAACAAAGAGATAGAGCGTTTCGCCGTTTCCATGAAACGGTGAAACGCTCTGGCGTTTAGGTCCGGGGGGTCCTTCGATGTCAATAGCGAGGCTGGCGGTTCGCAGCAGTTCGGCGACGTGGCGCGCCAATCAACCATTCTTCCTGACAGTAGTTGCCTTTATTCTTATCGCGCTGATCGCTGCGGCGCATTGGAAAATTGTCATTGACGTAAAACTGTACAACAAAAACTTCCTGTTTTTTGGGTCTGTAGTAACCCTGATACTTGTTGTCGTGGTTTCCGCCCGGTTGATTTTTGAGCGGCCAGTGCAACCGTTGCGCGCTATCAAGGATCTTATGCTTTCCAACAGGCTGGCGGACCGAATTACAGTCGGATTGCCGGTTGCGCTCGTCCTGCCGATCTTTTTCTCGATGTTCACCAGCATGAAGGGAGGCATCAGCAAGATTCAACCATTCTATGCCGACGCGCCCCTGACCGCGATCGACAGGGCAATTCATGGCGGGATCGATGCCTGGAGATTCTTTCATCCTATCCTTGGCTTTGGCCCCGTTACTTTCTCGTTGAACGTTCTCTACAATCTCTGGTTCGCCGAGGTTTTCATCGTTTTGTTTTGTGTCGTTTTTTCCACCAGGAACGAGCGGCTGCGTTCCCAGTTTTTGGTCGCGTTCGTCCTCACCTGGGTGTTGCTAGGCAACGTTTTGGCGGCGGCCTTCGCTTCAGTCGGACCGGCATTCGTCATGCCCTTCTACGGCGACGATACGTTTTCTCCCCTGATGGACTACCTTAAGGCGACCGATATCACCTATCCCGTTTCGGCGCTGAATACGCAGGGCTATCTGCTGACCAATGCCGGACTCGATGGCCCACGCCTGGGCAGCGGCATTTCGGCGTTTCCCTCGGTTCATGTCGCCACCGCGACTTTGAACGCGATCTATCTCTGGCGTTTTGGCCGCGTGCTGCGGTGGGGCAGCATCGTGTTTCTAATCGCCATCCAACTGGGATCGGTGCATCTCGGCTGGCATTATGCTGTCGATGGATATGTCTCAATCCTTGGAACATCCGCCATCTGGGCCGCCGCCGGTTGGCTGTCGAGAAGCTGCCCGCGCACAGAGGCTTGATGATCGCCAAGCTCTTCTCACGAACTCCGAAGATGCCGATGGTCGGCCTTGCACATGTCTGTTCGCAGGTCTGGCACGCCAATCGGCCGTTCTTCGTGACGGTGGCGGCTTATGCGGTGGCGGTCGCCCTTGCTGCGGCCTATTGGCAAATTCCGCTCGATCCCCGGATCTACAGCGAGCCATTCTTGCTCTTCGGGGGCGGAGTTACATGCATCCTCTTTGCCATCGTTGCGACGCGGGTCATGCTTGAGCGGCCCGAGCGACTGCTTCCTTGTCTGGTTCGTCGCTTGTTGGAAAACGACTTGCCCAATCGGCTCATCATAGGTTTGCCGGTTGCCTTGATCCTGCCTGTCTTCTTTTCCCTTTTCACCAGCATGAAGGGCGGCCTCAGCAGGATAGTACCCTTCTATGCCGACTCGGCAATTATCGCCGTCGACAGGATGATCCATGGCGGCCAGGACGCCTGGAAGATACTGCACCCTCTCCTCGGAGCCGGGCTGCTGACCTTTGCCCTGAACTTTCTCTACAATCTTTGGTTCGTGGTGATGCTCATCGTGCTGTTTTGCGTCACCTTCTCGACGGGCGATAAGCGTCTTCGGTCGCAATATCTGGTGGCGTTTGTGCTGACCTGGGTGCTTCTGGGGAACGCCGCAGCGACCATCTTTGCTTCGGTCGGACCTGCCTTCATCACACCTTTCTACGGCGATGACACGTTCTCCCCACTTATGAAATATCTTCAGGCGACAAACACGGTCTATCCCGTGTGGGCTCTGCACGCGCAGGGGGTTCTTCTTGCCAACGCCGCCCTCGACGGGCCGCGCCTGGGCAGCGGTATATCCGCCTTCCCCTCGCTCCATGTTGCAGTGGCCACGCTCAACGCGATCTATCTGTGGCGATTTGGCAGGGTGCTGCGCTGGGCCGGCGTGATCTTCCTGATCGCCATCCAATTGGGCGCCGTGCATTTGGCTTGGCACTATGCCGTCGACGGCTACGCATCCATGCTGGCGACGCCGGTCATCTGGGTCCTGGCGCGGCTTTCAAAAGATCCGGGGATGGCTGCGGGAGGTTACGCGAGATCTGATTTCGATCTCGGCTGAAGGGGCCAATCTCGACGGGCTCGGGTCGCGGCGTCCCCGATGCGCCCGCTGTAGCGCCATATCAAAAGGGTCACGACGATCGAGAGGTAGCCGTCAATGGCATAGTGCCAGCCGAAATATACGGAGCCAAACATAATCGCGGAAAAGTAGAACCAACCCCAATACCCGGTTATTCGCCCGAACCGCGAAAGAAACAAAGCGTTGAGCAAGGCCACGGCCACATGGAGGCTTGGCATCGCCGCTATGCCTGTCCCGAAGACAGTGCGATGATGAGCGTAAGACGTGTACAGATAGTCCGACGTGGCAATCATCGCTTTGCCGGATGGGGTCGCGGCAAGAACGAACATTAGTTCATCAAAGCGATCGCTGCCGACGATTCGTTCAAAGAAGATCGGCCCGGCCGAAGACCCGATAATCCTGATCACGCTTCCGAGAATGACAGCAACGAGAAGCAATGAGAAAAAGTACCGAGCTCGATATGCGCCATCATTGGTGAAGGCCGCCACGAGAACCATGCCGACCATCTGGATGAACCAGACCGGCCCATAGAGTATAAACAGACCGGGCTCCAACTGTGGGGGAAAAACCGCATGCGTCAGCCTCCATGGATCGCCCGCATGAATCGCAGCGTCCAGCCGGGCCAAAAAAGGGTCTGCAAAAAAAGGAACGTAGAGTGGTGTGACGTGCTTGATTGTGGAGAACGCGGCGGCGCAAAGAACGAAAATGCCAACCACTATCAACGCGCCTTTGCCACGGTGGCGCAGCTTCTCCACCGTGAAAGTCAAAGGTGAAGACGGCCGAGAGACGATTGCCGCGCCGGCCATCCCGAACAGTGTGAAAAGAGGGATGGCAAGCGAATATTTCCTCAATGTGTATTCGGTCAGCATCGCGAAATACGTTCCCGGCGCCACTACAATGGCCGCGGCTACGTACATGAGGCAGAGGGCCGCCACGCCAGTGGTTGTGATGCGAAAGTGCTTCGCCGGAACCGCCTCAGAGACGTCCACTCTTCCCCCCTGGCTTCGTTGCGAGCTTCGCGGAGGCTGAGAGCCGCGATCGTTCCGCGGCTATGTCAGGCGCCATTTCCATCGCCGCACCGGCTTTTTCTTGATGACGGGCAGGGGTGGCGGTTCGCCGGAGACGGTTGGTCGCGGCGTCTCGAACATCAGCCGTTCGATGAGCGTGACGGCACCGGCCCCGACCGCGCCGACAACAGCCAAAATGAGAAGCTTTCTAAGAAAATCCAACGACCCACCACCCCAGTAAAGTCAAAACCCCGAGGTCTGTTTCTCCACCAGCTTCAGTCTACCCTTTTCCACCTTAAAAAACGGCATCGATCTTTGGCTCGAGCCGTCGGCGCGGAAGCGGAACAGCCCGGTCGAGCCGCGGAACCCGCTCGTATTCTCCAACACCTGTTTGGAGAAACCGTTCGGGCCGACCGAGCTCGCTATGCCGGCCGTCAGCGCCACCATGTCATAGGCGTAGGCGACGTTGACGTCGGGCTGATAGTTGTAGGTCGCCTTGAAACGGTCGGCGATCGGCCCGGTCTCGCTCTGGTCGAGCGTCGCTATATAGGCGCCCTCATAGAGCGGATCGATCGGGCGCTCGAGCCAGCGGTCGGTGCCGATCAGGCTCACCGCCTTGCCCGGAATGCCTTTCGCCTTCAGCGCCGCGAGCACGGGTGTCGGGTTGCCGTCGCCGCTGGCGACGACGACGGCGTCGGGCGCCTCGACCAGCGAGCCCATGTCGGACACCGCCTTCGCGCCGTCCGACGCCGAATAGGGGAGCGTCACGGCGAGCGTCGCGCCATAGATGCTGAGCGCGTTGCTCACCCTGGCCTCGATGGCGCCGCCGCTCGCCCCTGCCGGCATCATGAGAACGAATTTCTTGGCGCCCTTGCTGGCGACGGCGGCCGCGCCCGCGGCCGCGCTGTCGGCCTCGCTCAGCCGCACTGAATAGACGCCCGGGCCGCCGGCGAAATTGTCGGCCAACGCCAGCACCGGCGGCCGCTGCGTGCCGGAGAGCTTGGCAAGCTGTTGCGCCGCCGCGAGCTCGGCCGGCCCGATGACGATCTTCACGCCGCCCGAGGTGATCGCCTTCACCGCCAGGTCCTTGGCGTAGCCGCTGTCGCCGCGCGTGTCCTCGATCGTCAGCGTAACCAGCTTGTCGCCGAGATCGCTCATCGCCAGCCGCGCCGCGTCATACATCTTTCGGCCGTTCTCGCCCGCGCTCCCCGGGGCCGAGAGCGGCAGCAGCATCGCTATCTTCGTCGAGCCGGTGCCGAGCGTCAGGTTTCCCTTGGGGGCGGTGGCTGCCGAACTTGCGGTCAGCTGCGCGGGCGCCGCGGCGGGGTTCGCGGCCTGGTTTGCCGGCGCGGCGATCGCCGAAGGATCCAGCACCTCCGATGCGCCGTTCTTCGACTGGCAGCCGGAGGCCGCCGCGACAACGGCAAATGCGAGCGCCACAGCAATTCCAGGAAAAGTGCGCAGCGGTTTTCCGTCCGGAATTGCGCAGGAACAAATAGCAATTCCAGGAAAAGTGCGCAGCGGTTTTCCGTCCGGAATTGCGCAAGAACCAATAGCAAT
This sequence comes from Mesorhizobium sp. M1D.F.Ca.ET.043.01.1.1, assembly GCF_003952385.1. Classification (NCBI taxonomy): domain Bacteria; kingdom Pseudomonadati; phylum Pseudomonadota; class Alphaproteobacteria; order Hyphomicrobiales; family Phyllobacteriaceae; genus Mesorhizobium; species Mesorhizobium sp. M1D.F.Ca.ET.043.01.1.1. The sequence goes on along the minus strand of NZ_CP034444.1, from coordinate 2,377,940 downwards.
TCCAGGAAAAGTGCGCAGCGGTTTTCCGTCCGGAATTGCGTCAAAACAAACAGTTATAGCAGTTCGGCGTTTCCGTGAAACGATGAACTGCCCCAAGGCTCGCGAACACTCGCGTCGGAAAAGCCGCGCCGCGCCGGCATGCGTGGCATCCAGCGCCGGGCGCGCGGAGGCGGCCGCCTCCGCCCAGGCTCTCATGGCCATCATCGCAGCCGGTCGGCGTTCGCCCGTCGGCTCAGTGCATGTACTCGACCATGCGGTCGTGGAAGCACTCGCACTTGTTCAGATAGTCCTCGTCCTTGTAGTTCGTCTTGAGGTAGCCATAGGCCTTGCCGCAGGCGACCTTGGCTTCCGATGCCCAGACGAAGGCGGGGCGCGACGAGTTGATCCATTCCGGGCTGTTGGCGACGGAGATGGAGTCGTCCATCAGCTTCACCACCTTGTCCTTGAGCTCGACCATATTGTCGGTCAGCACCAGGTCGGAGGTGCCGACGGTGCGGCAATAGTTCACCGCCGGCTCGCCGATGATGTCGGCGGCAAAGCCCGTCGATCCGGCCAAGAGCAGAGCCGTGGCCGAAGCCAGAAATCTTGCACCACGCTTCATGTAAGTCCCTCTCCAAATTACCAATTCAAGCTTCGCTAATGCATAGCATGGAAGCACGGCCACGCATAAGTGCTAAATCGTGGCCGTGTGCTGTACGTGGTTGGTATCGTCGTAAAGGATGTTGATCGTGCCGGCGGCAGGTCCGTTCTGCAGCACGGCGACATCCACGAAGTTGGCGCCGCCGGTGGTGCCGTTGGTGTCCACGCTCAGCGTCTTCGTCCCGGCGTCATAGTGCACATAGTCGACGATATTGCCGCCCACCGCGGTGTCGAACAGCGAACTCAGGTCGATCTTGTCGCCTTCGCCGCCAGGACCGGCGCCGTGGTAGTCGGTGATGAGGTCCTTTATGTTCAGTTCGAGCTGATCGAGCTTGAAGGTGTCGGCGCCTGTGCCGCCGGTCATGGTGTCATGGCCGAGACCGCCGATTAGGACGTCGTCACCGGCACCGCCATAGAGAGTGTCATGGCCGGCAAGCCCGTAAATGGTGTCGTTGCCGGACGTGCCCGCTATGGCGTCATCGCCCGCCGTTCCATTGATCGGGGTACCCGCCGGGTGTTCGCCCAAGGTGGTGACGGACAAGGTCTGCGACGCGGAATGATCGCCGTCTCCGTCCACACCGGAAACGGAGAAGTTGAACGTCTGATCCGATGGCAGGATGAGCTTCGAGTAAGCGAAATTGTCGAACTTGGCCTTGCCGTCCGTAACGGTGAACGTGATGGAGTTGAAATCACCTGTCGGATCGATAGTGAGCCAGCCGTCCACAGTGGCGGTGACAGTGCCCGTCAGGCCTGTGTCGGTGGTGTAGGTCATGGTGAAAGCGCCGGCGGCTTCGTGTTCCACGAAGAAGCTCAGCTTGTCGATCCCCGTTGCGAAGGTGACTTTGAACTGCTCTCCCGTGTCCAGATTTCCATTTCCGACGCCGAAACCGTTGCTGGTAGGTTTCAGTATTTCCGTACTGCCGATGCTGCCATTGTTGTTGGTATCAATTGCGTTGAACGTCGCATCTCCAAGGGTGAACTGCGACGTGCCCTGGGAACCGGCTACGCCGGCGAAATTGAACGTCTGGTCGGCAACAGGGCGTGACTCGATCAGGGTAAACGTATAGGTGCCGTCCGGGTTAACCTTCAGATCGAAGAAATTCGATCCGTTCACCTGCGCGATCAGGTCCGACGAGCCGTCGACGTTGTGGACGACAGGCAGGTATGTCACGCCGGTGATGTTGGTGAGCGGTGTGATCTCAATCGACGTCTCGCCATCGGCACCGAAGGCAAGGTCATGCGTGCCGGTCACGACGTTGTTGTCCTGATTGGCGACGATCGCGTTCTGGATATGCGTGAAGGTCGGCCCGTCGTCGTCGAAGGTGATCTGGTTCGACACGTCGGCGGTGTTGCTCGTCGCCATGTCGTGGTCGCCGTCCGTGACGGTGACCGTCACGCCGAGGCTACCACTGGCCAGTGTCAGGGTCTCGTCATAGCTGTTGAAGCTGTTGGCGGCCGTCGCTTCGGCCGGATGGTCCAGCGACAGATACTGCTCGACCATGACCGCGCCCGTCGCGGCATTGATCGTCATCGCAAAAGCCGCCTGGCCGTCGAAGGCGCCGCCCGACACGACACCGACAACCGTGCCATTGGCCAATTGCTGCAGGACGATCGCCGAGCCGTCGGTCAGCGTCAGGCCCGAATTGGTGTTCGTCACCGTCAGCGCATAGGTGGTGTTGCCAGAGGCTGCCGGGCCATCCGCTCCGAACGCCGCGTTGCCCGTCACCAGAGCTCCAACGCTCGTCGCCGTCGAGATGTAGCCCGAACCCGATACGTCGGGATCGTCGCCCTTCACGATCGCGCCGGTGTCGATCGTGGCGACGCTGCTCGAGGTCGCCGTCTCATCAAGCGCGACTTTGGTCGCCGGAGCCGCGGTCACCGTTACCGACGGGATGTCGTCGTCGAAGCCGATGTTGCCGCCGAGATCGGTGCTGACCGTCGAGGTCGCCTGGTCATGGTCGCCGTCGGTCACCGTCGCCGTCGCCGACAGCGTCACCAGGCCATTGCCAAGGTCGATGTGGGCGTTGTTGTTGGTGGTGTCGAGGCTCTCCGGCAGATGATCGATCTGCTGATACTGCGTCAGCGTCACCGTGCCGGCGGCATCGACCGAGATCTTGAAGATGTCGCCATGCGAGGCGGTCTGGCCGATGATGTCGTTGCCGACCTTGACCAAAGTGATCGCCTCACCCTGGCTGGTCAGGCCCGAGGCTGAGTTGGTGACGTTGAGCGTGTAGTTGCTGATCACCGTCGAGCCGGCGCCGTCGGCGCCATAGCTCGGCGTCACCGCCGCCAGGAAGGCGGCCGCGAAGCTGGCGCTCGCCGTGTCGGAGGCCGGCCCGATGGTCTGGGCGTCCTGTGTCACCAGCGTGATGGCCGCATCCGCGACCGTGCCGACCGTCAGCGACGGGATGTCGTCGTCGAAGCCGATGTTGCCGCCGAGGTCGGTGCTGACCGTCGAGGTCGCCTGGTCATGGTCGCCGTCGGTCACCGTCGCCGTCGCCGACAGCGTCACCAGGCCATTGCCAAGGTCGATGTGGGCGTTGTTGTTGGTGGTGTCGAGGCTCTCCGGCAGATGATCGATCTGCTGATACTGCGTCAGCGTCACCGTGCCGGCGGCATCGACCGAGATCTTGAAGATGTCGCCATGCGAGGCGGTCTGGCCGATGATGTCGTTGCCGACCTTGACCAAAGTGATCGCCTCACCCTGGCTGGTCAGGCCCGAGGCTGAGTTGGTGACGTTGAGCGTGTAGTTGCTGATCACCGTCGAGCCGGCGCCGTCGGCGCCATAGCTCGGCGTCACCGCCGCCAGGAAGGCGGCCGCGAAGCTGGCGCTCGCCGTGTCGGAGGCCGGCCCGATGGTCTGGGCGTCCTGTGTCACCAGCGTGATGGCCGCATCCGCGACCGTGCCGACCGTCAGCGACGGGATGTCGTCGTCGAAGCCGATGTTGCCGCCGAGGTCGGTGCTGACCGTCGAGGTCGCCTGGTCATGGTCGCCGTCGGTCACCGTCGCCGTCGCCGACAGCGTCACCAGGCCATTGCCAAGGTCGATGTGGGCGTTGTTGTTGGTGGTGTCGAGGCTCTCCGGCAGATGATCGATCTGCTGATACTGCGTCAGCGTCACCGTGCCGGCGGCATCGACCGAGATCTTGAAGATGTCGCCATGCGAGGCGGTCTGGCCGATGATGTCGTTGCCGACCTTGACCAAAGTGATCGCCTCACCCTGGCTGGTCAGGCCCGAGACCGAGTTGGTGACGTTGAGCGTGTAGTTGCTGATCACCGTCGAGCCGGCGCCGTCGGCGCCATAGCTCGGCGTCACCGCCGCCAGGAAGGCGGCCGCGAAGCTGGCGCTCGCCGTGTCGGAGGCCGGCCCGATGGTCTGGGCGTCCTGTGTCACCAGCGTGATGGCCGCATCCGCGACCGTGCCGACCGTCAGCGACGGGATGTCGTCGTCGAAGCCGATGTTGCCGCCGAGGTCGGTGCTGACCGTCGAGGTCGCCTGGTCATGGTCGCCGTCGGTCACCGTCGCCGTCGCCGACAGCGTCACCAGGCCATTGCCAAGGTCGATGTGGGCGTTGTTGTTGGTGGTGTCGAGGCTCTCCGGCAGATGATCGATCTGCTGATACTGCGTCAGCGTCACCGTGCCGGCGGCATCGACCGAGATCTTGAAGATGTCGCCATGCGAGGCGGTCTGGCCGATGATGTCGTTGCCGACCTTGACCAAAGTGATCGCCTCACCCTGGCTGGTCAGGCCCGAGGCTGAGTTGGTGACGTTGAGCGTGTAGTTGCTGATCACCGTCGAGCCGGCGCCGTCGGCGCCATAGCTCGGCGTCACCGCCGCTAGGAAGGCGGCCGCGAAGCTGGCGCTCGCCGTGTCGGAGGCCGGCCCGATGGTCTGGGCGTCCTGTGTCACCAGCGTGATGGCCGCATCCGCGACCGTGCCGACCGTCAGCGACGGGATGTCGTCGTCGAAGCCGATGTTGCCGCCGAGGTCGGTGCTGACCGTCGAGGTCGCCTGGTCATGGTCGCCGTCGGTCACCGTCGCCGTCGCCGACAGCGTCACCAGGCCATTGCCAAGGTCGATGTGGGCGTTGTTGTTGGTGGTGTCGAGGCTCTCCGGCAGATGATCGATCTGCTGATACTGCGTCAGCGTCACCGTGCCGGCGGCATCGACCGAGATCTTGAAGATGTCGCCATGCGAGGCGGTCTGGCCGATGATGTCGTTGCCGACCTTGACCAAAGTGATCGCCTCACCCTGGCTGGTCAGGCCCGAGACCGAGTTGGTGACGTTGAGCGTGTAGTTGCTGATCACCGTCGAGCCGGCGCCGTCGGCGCCATAGCTCGGCGTCACCGCCGCCAGGAAGGCGGCCGCGAAGCTGGCGCTCGCCGTGTCGGAGGCCGGCCCGATGGTCTGGGCGTCCTGTGTCACCAGCGTGATGGCAGCGTCGTTGACAGTGCCGACCGAAGCCGTCGGCGCATCGTCGTTGAAGGTGATGGTCAGTGTGCCCGGTGCCGTCGAGCCGTCGGCGTCGGTAATGACATAACCCAGATTGACCGTCGCATTGTTCTCGTCGTTCGGACCTTGCGCCTGCAGCACGTTGTCGAGCAGCGTCACGGTGTAGGCGCCGGTTGCCGGATCCGTCACATGGACGGTGAACAGGGCGGTGCCGATGCGGTCTCCGCTGGTGGTGGTCGCGGTCAGTGTGTTGGTCCCGGCATCCCAGCTATAGGTCACATTCTCCTGGCCAACCGTGCCGGAGGTGCCGTTAAGGGTGGCGAAGGAGAAGCCGTTGGCGCCCGCGCCGTCGCCGCCGACGCTGCCGCCAAGCGTGCCCGAGAAGCTTGACTCGCTGCTGGCCGGACCATCCGCGTCGCCGACATTGGCGTTGATGTCGCCCGTCGTGCTCGCGGGATTGCCGCCGGCAAGCCCGTCGTCGTCGACCGTGGCCGTGGCCGAGCCGCTCGTCGGGGTATTGGCGTCCGTCACCACGAAACTGATGCCGGCCGTCGCCGTGTCGCCGTCGCCGTCCGTCACCGTGTAGGTTGCCGATGCGGCACCCGTGCCGGCAACCGAGCTGTCGGCTGTAAACGAGTAGCTGCCGTCGGCCTTGACCTTGATCGAGCCGTCCCCGATGTCGATCGACTGCGAGTAGCCGTCCTGGCCGAAGACCAGCAGCGTGCCGTTGATATGCGTCACCGTGGCGCCGTCGGCGCCGGCAACGAAGTCCAGCGTGCCGGTGATCGTCCCGCCTTCGGCGACGTTCTGCGGCGCTTCGGTCGAAGCGGTCGGCGCGTCGTCGTCGAAGGTGACGGTCAGCGTGCCGGTCGTGGATGAATTGTCGGCATCAGTGATGGTGTAGGTCAGGCTGGTTGTCGGATCGATCGCATTCTCGTCGTTCGGCCCACCGGCATGCAGCACGTTATCGAGCAGCGTCACGGTGTAGGTGCCGGTTGCCGGATCTGTCACATGGACGGTGAACAGGGCGGTGCCGATGCGGTCTCCGCTGGTGGTGGTCGCCGTCAGCGTGTTGGTGCCGGCATCCCAACTGTAGGACACGTTTTCCACGCCGACCGTGCCGGTCGTACCGTTCAATCCGGCGAACGAGAAGCCGTTGGCGCCGGCGCCGTCGCCGCCGACGCTGCCGCCGAGCGTGCCCGAGAAGCTCGCCTCGCTGCTGGCCGGACCGTCCGCGTCGCCGATGTTGGCGTTAATGTCGCCCGTCGTGCTCGCAGGGTTGCCGCCGGCAAGGCCGTCGTCGTCGACGGCTGCCGCCGCCGTACCGGTGGTCGGATGGTTGGCGTCCGTCACGACGAAGCTCATGCCGGCCGTTGACGTGTCGCCGTCGCTGTCGGTCACCGTATAGGTCGCCGAAGCAGCGCCGGTGCCGATCACCGGATTGTCGGCGGTAAACGAGTAGCTGCCGTCGGCCTTGACCTTGATCGAGCCGTCGCCGATGTCGATCGACTGCGAGTAGCCGTCCTGGCCGAAGACCAGCGGCGTGCCGTTGATATGCGTCACCGTGGCGCCGTCGGCGCCGGCGACGAAGTCCAGCGTGCCGGTGATCGTCGCGCCCTCGGCGACATTCTGCGGGGCCTCGGTCGAAGCCGTCGGCACGTCGTCGACGATATTGACGGAGAGCGTGCTGTTGGCGCTCTGGCCGTCCAGGTCGGTCAACGTGACGTCGAAACTCTCGAACAGGCTGTTGGTGCCCTGAATCGGGTCGTGCGCTTCATTGTCGACGAGCGTGTAGGTGTAGGTGACCTCACCGGTGGCGGCATTGTAGGCCGTCACTGTCAGCGTGTTGCCGAGAGCGGTCGTGAAGGAACCGGCGGTGAACACGCCATCGGTGATGAAGTCGTGTCCACCGATGTTCAGCGAGGCGACGCCGTCGGGCGAGTGGATGGTGAAGGTGCCGCCCTGGGTGGTGCTTTCCTTCGACGCGTCGGAGCCGTCCGACTCGCCGGGTCCGCGGCTTGCCAAGAGGTCGTCCTCGTTGACGATGACGTCGCCGCCGTTGGCCTCCGGCGTCAGGTCGCTGATCTCGGGCGTCGAGTTGCCGATCGAGATCGTCAGCGTGGCGTGCGAGGTGTCGCCGTCGCCGTCCTTGATCGTATAGGTGAAGACGTCGTTGACGCCGCCGGGCGTGTTGGCGTCGCGCACATAGGTGTAGCTGCCGTCGGAATGCAGCGTCAGCTTGCCGTAGGCGCCCTGAACCTGCACATCGAGCGTGCTCGCGTCATCCAGATCGGCATTGGTGGTGCCCTTGGCGACGCCAACCACCGTCGCGCCATCGGCGCCTTGGGTATCGGCGACGCCGTCCGTCGTGTTGGTATCGCCCGCATCGGTGCCGCCGACCAGCACATTGCCCGTTGCCGGACCGACCTGGCCGGCGGCCAGGCTGTCGGTGTCGGCGATCGCCGTCGGCACGTCGTCGATGATAGCGACGGCAAATGTGGTGCTGGCGGTGTCACCGTCGGTATCCGTGACGGTGATGCTGAAATGATCCGGAACCGTATCGTTCGGATCGTATCCGTTCGTATGTTCGGGATGGGTGACCGACTCGGTCACCGTATAATTGTATTCGATAGCGCCCGTGTTCGGGTCGAGGGAGACGATGGTCAGGTAGCCGAACTGGCCCGGGATCTGCTGGCCGGCGCCGGTGACGGTGACGCCGTTGATGACGATCGATCCGATGCCGTCCGGCGCGTCGATGGTGATCGTTCCTATGCTTGACGTTTCCGCGTTGCTCGGCGCGTCGCTGCCCGGCGACTGCTGCGGCCCGCCGTTCAAGCCGGTCTCGCTGGCCGCCTCGTCCGGGCTGAGCAGCGACACGGCCACAACGGAAACGCCCTTGTCGGGGGCGATGGAGGGAAAGAGCTCGCGCCGATCGAGGAGCCCGAACTGCAATGCCGTCGGCGGCAAAAGCGCCGTCAGGCCGAAGCCGTCGCCGATTCCGCCCGGGGGAACCGAGAAGTTTCCGCCGGCGCTGCTGGGCGAGCCGTTTCCGCCGGCCGAGATCGAGCCGTCGGCGCCGAAGGCGACATCGACATGGCTGGATTCGAGCGCGGCGATCAGGGCAACGCGCGGCACCTCGACGTCGCCGATGATGAAGGTCGGAACGTTCAGCGCGCCGTCCTTGATGACGATCTCGGAACCGTCGGGCTGCACCAGCACCAGGTTGTGCCCGTCGACCTTGATGTTGTCGATCGAGACATTGGCCGGAAGCTTCACGACATTGCCGGCATCGGCGTGATATTCATGTGGAACATTCGAAGCCGCCGCGTTCGCCGCCGGAGCGTTTCCGGCAGCAGCGTTGGATGCAGGAGCATTGGCGTCGGCCGCCGGCTTGTCTGCCCCTTGCGCGTTCTGTGCGTTGGCCGCGCCCTGCGCCGGCGCGCCGCTTCCCACATCGACCGGCACAGGCTCGCCTGCCGGTGCCGCCTGGCCGCCGGTGGCCTGGGCGACTTGCACACCCGAAATCGGATGTTCGCCGGCAGTCGCGTTTTCGTCCCAGGAATTGGAAACGGTGTCGAATTCGATACTGGTCGTCATAGCTCAAGCCCCCTTCGGCATTTCCCGGAAAGAGACATGCCGGCCGCGAACTTTGCAACACACCTTCAATCTTTTTCATATACTTGAATATGCATTGATTTGCATTTTTTACACTTGGTAAATCATCATGATATACCCAGTTATGTATTCGCCGAAGCGCCCCGGGGCCGATCGGGAAGCGTGACGTCGGTTCGGCAAATCAAAGTATAAATTTGAATAAAATTTGACGTAAAACAGAATAGATTGATTCGCGAAACATTTTCCACCTTCCTTTCCGATAATTTGAGACAAGATTGGTAGCGTCCACAGTCAAAGGTGGGCGCGATGAAAATACAAAAAGCTGTCCTGGCACCGTCGGGGATCAAGGTTCTGCTGCTGGCAATCGGCCTCGCCGGTCTGCCGAATGTGTCATCCGCCAGCGCGGTTTCCGTCGAAATTTCCGCCTCTCGAACGATACCTGCGCCGGCCGATCTCGGCGGTGTTTCGCTGGCCAGATTGCAGCCCTGGCAACCTGTTGCCGCCCACCGGATCGGCGGTGTCGCCGGCGCCTATGGGCCCTTCGAAGTCCGCCAGGCGGCAGGTCCATCGAGCGGAGGGGCTGGCATCGACCCGATCCAGGTTGACCCGATCCAGACTGGGGCGATCATCCCGGGCGTGTTCGGGTCGGTGGCGCTGTCGATGCGCAACTTCCCGGTCGCGACGCGCTGGGCGCCGGTCTACAAGGCGATCGTCGGCTGCACCGCCGGAAGTCCCTGCGACCGCGAGAACGCCGCCTTTGGCGAGATCGTCGGCATTGCGGCCGACAAGGGTTTTCGCGACAAGCTGGCTTTCGTCAACAGCAGCATCAACCGCCTGATCGCCTATCGCAAGGACAGCGCCGTCTATGGCAGGCTCGACTACTGGGCCAAGCCCTCGGAGATCCTCGAGCATCGCGCGGGCGACTGCGAGGACTTCGCCATATTGAAGATGGCGGCGCTGCTGCGCGCCGGCATCCCGGCGCAGAGCATGTCGCTCGTCGTGCTGCAGGATCGCCGCCGGAAGTTCTTCCACGCTGTCTTGTCCGTCAGCACCGGCAGCGGCGCCTTCATCCTCGACAGCCTCAGCAACAATGTGGCGATGGACAGCGACCTTCCCGATTATGTCCCGCTCTATTCCTTCAGCACCGATCGCGCCTGGATCCACGGCTCGAAATCCGGTTCCCAGATCGCGGACACCGCCGGCGGTTTCGCGACGGTGGCGCCCGGCGAAGGCTCTTCGCCGGACACGGCGGTGACGGCCGCAACATCTGGTTCGGGTAGGAGATAGATCGCCCGTCTGAGTCTTTGTTTTTGCGCATTCCGGACGGAAAACCGCTGCGCACTTTTCCTGGAATTGCTTTAGCCGTTGAAGACGAACGCCATCAGGAGTTCCGGCTCGGTGACCGGCGCGCGCACGGCGCTCAGCTGGCCCCGGTAGCGTCGCTCGCCGGCGCCGATGACGAAGCCGGTGGTGACGGGCGTCTCGCCATTGGCGTCGAGCCGGGCGAAGACGTCGGTGACATTCAGGTCCAGCGCCAGCTTGAGGTCCTGCCTGCCGTCGTCGCCCGGCGCGTTCGGCAGCTGGCGCCTGACCAATTGCTGAAAGGACGTGTTGAAGGTCAGGATCTTCTTCGACGACGACAGCGCGAAGGCGGGCGAGGGGCAGGCGACCAGGATCGCGTTGATCGTGCGGATCGAGGCGAGCTTGCGCAGCTCCATGCTTTCCTCGGCCAGCCCCCGCATGCACGCGACCCGGATCGCCGAGGTGAGATTGCCCTGGCCGGGATGGCTTTCGGCGATCTCCTCGACCAGCATGCCGATCGTGCATTTGCGGCTCTCGGCCATCTGCTTCAGCGATGCCCAGAAGGCGCGCTCCAGCCGGATGCCGCGGCGCACGCCGCCTCGCGCCACGACGCGGAACTCCGGGCCGAAATCCTCGGCCGCGAGCGACGGCAGCAGCCGATCGCGCGGAATGTCGGGGCGTGCGGCGCTATCGCTCACTCATTGCCTCCTGACGCGCCTTGTTGATGGGCTTCAACAGATAGTTGAGGATCGTCTTGCGCCCGGTCTTGATATCGACCGAGCAGATCATGCCGGGGATGATCGAGTAGGTCTTGCCGTTCCTTTGCAGCGTGGATTTCTCGGTCGCGACGCGCACCTGGTAATAGGGTTCGCCCGTCTTCTGGTCGACCAGGCTGTCGGCGGTGATGTTCGAGACCTTTCCCTCGATACCGCCGAAGATCGAAAAATCATAGGCCGTGACCTTGATCAGCGCATCCTGGTCCGGCTGGATGAAGGCGACATCGCGCGGCGAGACTCGCGCCTCGACCAGCAGCGTCTCCGAGGTCGGCACGATACCGGCCACGACCGCGCCCGGCTGCACGAAGGCGCCGAGCGTGTTGACGTCGAGCGTGTTGACGATGCCGTCGACGGGAGAGCGGATATCGGTCCGCGCCACCTTGTCGGTGGCGCCGCGGATGGTTTCGTCCACCACCGAGAGGTCCGCCAGCGCCTGCGTCAAGTCGCTCAACGCTTCCTGCTGCAATTGCAGGCCGAGCTCGTCGACTTGAAGCTGCGCCTCGGTGATGGCCGCCTTGCTCTTCTTGATGGTCTCTCCGGCAAGGTTGAGCTGTCCACGGAGATCGGTCTGCTCCCGTTCGACACGGATCTGCTCGGTCTTGGCCATCAAGCCTTTCTTGACCATCGATTCGACGAGAGCCGTTTCCTGGTCGCTGACGGCGAGGCTCTTGGACAGGCGGTCGGAATTGGCGGTCGCTTCGTCCAACTCCTTCTCGCGCTGATCGAGACGCGACTTCAGCACCGACAGCTTCACTTGGAAGTTGTCGCGGCGGGCAACGAGCAGCTTCTGTTCGTTGTCGCAGATTTCCGGCGCGATCTTCTGGATGTCTGGCGGACAGGGGAACGCGCCCTCGAGGGTGCCGCTCTGCTCATATTTAAGCCTCGCGATGCGCGCCTGCAGCGCCCGCGCCTTGGCCTGTTCCTCGCCCAGGCTCGAAGTGTTGCCCGTGTTGTCGAGGCGGATGATCAGGTCGTTCTTCTTGACCGTTTGGCCGATCTTGACCGCGATTTCCTGGACGACGCCGGCTTCGCTCGCCTGGATGATCTGGGTCTTGGAAGCGGGAATGACCTTGCCGTCGCCGCGCGCGATCTCATCGACCTCGGCAAAGGATGCCCAGGCGGTGAAGGCCACGAACAGCGCCCCTATGATGTACACGGACGCCGATGCGAAAAGCGGCGGCCGGTCTTCTCTTGCAAACATTCCCCAACGTACCCCGGTCAGGCATTCGCCTTTTGCAATGCCTGTATGACTTGTTCCTTTGCTCCGTCCGCGACCACGCGGCCCTGCTCGATGACGATGAGGCGGTCGACCAGCTCCAGCATGCTGTAGCGATGGGTCGACACGATCAGCGTCGTGTTGCGGTCGAACGCCACTCTAAGCTGCTTGATCAACTGCCGTTCCGAGGCGAGATCCATCGAACCCGACGGCTCGTCCAGGAAGACGATTTTCGGCTTGGTCAAAAGCAGCCGCGCGATCGCCACCGCCTGCCTTTGGCCCCCCGACAGATTGGTGCCCCGTTCGCCGACATTCATGTCGTAGCCGCGCGGATGCCGCGAGACGAAGTCGTCGACGCCGGCAGCCTTCGCGGCATCGATGATCTCCTCGTCGGTCGCTTCCGGAGCGGCCATCAGCAGGTTTTCCTTGACGGTGCCCGAAAACAGGTCGCCGGCCTGCGCGACGATGCCGACCGCGGCGCGGACTTCCGAAGGGTGGTATTGGCGGATGTCGATGCCGTCGATGAGCAGCTCTCCGGAAGTCGGCAGGAAGAGCCGGCCGATCAGGCGGCCCATCGTGGTCTTGCCGGAGCCGATGCGGCCGATGATGCCGACGCGCTCGCCGGGCCGGACTGCGATGTTGAGCCCGTGCAAAACCTCGTTCTCAGTGCCGGGATAGGCAAAGCCGACATTCTTGAAGAGCATCGCGCCGCTGCGGATGGGCCGGTTGACGAAGCCGACCGTGTCGGGCCGGTCCTCCGGCTGCGACATGATCGTGTTGACGATCCTGAGCGACAGCATGGCCTGCCGGAAGCGCGAGAGCGTGATGGCGATCTGGCCGAGCGGCGCGACCGCACGGCCCGCCAGCATGACGGTGCCGATGATTGCGCCTGTCGACACCTGGCCTTCCGAAAAGGCGTAGGCGCCCGCAACCACCAGGGCGACGGTCACCAATTGCTGGATGGCGCCGGTGATGTTGCCGGCGGCCGCCGAAAGCTCCTTGATCTTCTCGGACGTGTTGGCGGCGTTCTTCGAGTGCTCGCCCCATTTGCGCAGCAGATAGGCCTCGGCGCGCAGCGACTTGATCGTCTCCAGCGTGGAAATGGATTCGACCAGCAGCGCCTGACGCTGGGCGGATTCGTTCATCGACGCGGCGACCCGCCTGCCGATGCGCCGCTGCGTCATCAGTCCGACAATGACGGCGATCGCGAAGGCCAGGGCAGGTATGATCACCAGCCAGCCGCCGATGGCGTAGATGACAGCCAGGAAGACGAAGACGAAAACCGTGTCGATGAAGACGCTGATGGTGTTCGAGGTGAAGAACTCGCGCACGAACTCGTACTGGGTGATGCGGTTCGCGTATTCGCCGGTCGAACCCGGCCGCGCCGAAAGCGACGAGTTGAGCACTTTCTCGAACAGCAGATAGGAAATCCTGAGATCCGCCTTTCGCCCGGCATAGTCGATGAGCGAGGCGCGGGCGGTTTTCAGCAACAGGTCGAACAGGATGGCCGCGCCGATCCCGAGCGCCAGCACCCAGAGCGTCGACATCGCCTTGTTCGGCAGGATGCGGTCGTAGACGTTCATGGTGAAGATCGGCGAGGCGATCGCCAGGAGGTTGATGAAGACGGCCGACAGCACGACCTTCGAATAGGTGCGCCAGAACGCCCCCATCGTTCCTGTCAGCCAGTGCCGTCTTTCGATCCTCGGCGCCGTGCCGACCGTCATCTCCTCGGCGGTGTTGGCATAGGTGATCGAGAACGAGGCGCCGCCGCTGATATAGCTCTCGGCGAGCTCCGATTTGCCGATCGTGGTGCGGCCGTTCTCCTGCGGCGCCGTCAGATATTGCCCGGTCTCGGTCTCGGCGAGCAGCGCAACCGGCAACTGGCTGGCGCGGAAGACGATGGCCGGAAGATCGACGCGGCCACGCACGAAATCGCGATGGCTGAACGCCTGGACCTCCAGGCCGATGCGTTCGGCCAGGTGCCTGATGTCATCCGGCTCGATGCGCGTGTCCGAAATCGGTACCCCGGCAAACAGCACGGTCTCCGCGCTCGGCCGGCCGAGATAGGCCGCAATCGCCGAGAAGCAGGCTTTGAAAGCCTCCTTGGGCGATACGATGTTGGGCTGCTGATTCACGATCCGCCCCGAAGGACCAGAGATCGATGCTTACATCGGCTGCTTTTTCCTGACCGGCGCGAGGATGTCGAACGGCAGATCGTTCTTCTGCTCCGACGGCGTGCGCGCATAGGTTTCGGTATCGGCCGTTGCCGGCACGCCGAATTCCGTGCGCGCATAGGCCGCGGCTTGTTTGGCCGGCTGGATGTTCAGCGTCTTCAGCAACTCCCCGGTCGCGGCCAGCAGCCGGTATTCGGCAAACAGCGACGCATAGGACGAGGTGTCGGCCAGCGTCGCGGTGTTGAAGCGCGTGTTCTGCGCGTCGAGCACGTCGAGCAGCGAGCGCTGCCCGACCTTGAACTGCTCGCGGTAGGACGCGACCAGCTTTTCGTTGGTGGCTGCCTGCAGCCGCAGCGTCTGCGCCAGTTCGGCCTGGCGGAAGCGACGGTCCCAGGATGTGCGGACGGCTTCCTCGATCTCGCGCAGCACCTGGTGCAGCGCAAGGCGCTGCTCGCTGCTGCGGCGGATCTGCTCCTGCTCGTTGGCCTTGTCGATGCCGCCGCGATAGAGGTTCCAGCGCAGCACGACCCGAGCCTGCAGGTCGCTGGTGTCGCCGTCGTCGCCGTCGATGTCATATCCGCCCCGGGCGACGCCCTCGGCGGTGATCGTTGGGCCGAATTTCGCCCGCGCGGCGTCGACCAGCGAAGCCGCCGCGTCGATGTCGCTGTTGGCCATATGGACGCGCGGATTGTTCTGCCTGGCAAGCCCGATCGCGTCGTCGAGCGAGCGCGGCAGCGCGCCGGCCACATCGGCCGGCCGTGACGGACTGGTTAGCGGCTTGCCGACGTTCTTGAAGAAGCGGATCTTGGCCGCCTCCAGCTCTTCCGTCGCCTCCTGCATCCGCGCCTTGGCGGCATAAAGCCGCTCCTCGGCCTGCTGCCGGTCGGCATCGTTGAGCGCGCCGCCCGCGATGCCCTGCTTGATGTCGCCGAGTATGGACTGGTGGAAGGCGAGGTTCTTTTTCGCTTCGGCGACGATCGACGCCTGCAGCATGTATTCGAGATAGTCCTGGACGACGGCGAGGCCGATGAATTCGGACCGTTCCAGCACCCTGAAGGAAGCGCCGTCGACGCGCGAAGCCTGGCGGTTCAATTCGGCCCGTCTTGCGCCGCTGTCATAAAGCGTCTGCGTGACGGTGAGGTCCGCCTCGTTCGGATAGAGAGCGTCGTGATCCTCATCGAGCGCGCGCCGGGATTCATTGTCCAGACGGCGCACGCCGGTCGACGCTTCGAGATCGACGCTGGGAAGATAGAGGCCTTTCGCCTGGCGCAGCTCGAATTCGATGGCTTCGCGGTTTTCGATCGCCTGCCCAATCTCAGGATTGGACTCCACCGCGACCGCTACGGCTTCCTTGAGTGTGAGTGCGCCGGCGCTTCCGCAAGCCAGCATCGACACCGTCATGGCAAGCGCAAGGCGCCAGCCGACGGTCACTTTACCCGTCCTGGTCATTTCTACCCCGTGACTATCCCCGCGCCTTTTTTGTTCTTGTCGGCGCTTATTTGCCCAAGCCTGCCACCGGAGCTTGCGAACAGTATCTATCAGATTTTTCGAGGATGTGAGCCCCTAATGATTTAGAGGCGTCTAAAAGCGGGGATTCCAGCCATTAGTCCTGCGGGATGTAGCAAAAATGGCACAGAAACGATACCCGGCCAGAGGGCGCGATTCAGTGGAAATCGCCCGCGATCACTGCTTTCCTTAATAAACAGCAAGTCCGCATAGTGGAATCGCCCAAGGCGTCGCGCCCGCCCTCGGCGGAAACCCGGCGTGAACCGCGGCATCCGTCCTCGCCCGGACATGGTCGCGCTGCGAACACGTGCAGGTTGCCGGTTGCTGCGAAAAATCTGCTCCGGTTCTGCAAGGCGTGCGCTGGAAATTGCCATCCGCCTGGCCGGTTTTGTTGGCAAACAGGAAGCGTTCCCTGTATTGCGTGCTGATGCATGTCGCTCAAGAAGGTGCGCAGCGGTTTTGGGGGAACGACATGCATCCAAAAAAGAACCGCGTCGCCTGAATCCGCTTCGTCGCGACGCGCTTTAAGGCACAGCATGGACGTTCTTGTATGACAAATGTCGCCCTGACCGGGCTTGCCCGCGATCTCGCCCGGCGCGCCGCCGAGGGCCGCCCCGTGCGCATCGGCGTCATCGGCTCCGGCGAGATGGGCACCGACCTGGTGACCCAGGGCATGCTGATGCCGGGCATTTCGGTCGCGGCCATCTCCACACGCCGTCCGCACACGGCTCGCGACGCGATCCGCATCGCTTATGGCGACGATGCGATGGCTGCGGAAGCCGAGACGGCCTCCAGGGTCAGCCAGGCGATCGAAAGCGGCAGGATCGCCATCACTTCGAACGAGATGCTGGTCACCAACCCGCTGATCGACGTCGTCATCGATGCCACGGGCAAACCCGGCGTCGCCGCCGATTTCGACCTGATGGCCATGGAGCATGGCAAGCATCTGGTGATGATGAATGTCGAGGCCGACGTCACCATCGGCTGCTATCTCAAGCAGCAGGCGGATCGGCTCGGCGTCGTCTATTCGGTCGGCGCCGGCGACGAGCCGTCGAGCTGCATGGAGCTGATCGAGTTCGCCTCGGCGCTCGGCTACACCATCGTCTCGGCCGGCAAGGGCAAGAACAACCCGCTCAACCACGATGCCGTTCCCGACGACTATCGCGAGGAAGCGCTGCGTCGCAACATGAACCCGCGCATGCTGGTCGAGTTCGTCGACGGTTCCAAGACCATGGTCGAGATGTGCGCCATCGCCAACGCCACCGGCCTTGTGCCCGATGTCGCGGGCATGCATGGCCCCAAGGCCGATCGCGACCAGCTGGCCAAGGTGCTCATCCCGCGCGAGGATGGCGGCATCCTGTCGAAGAAGGGTGTCGTCGACTACACGATCGGCAAGGGCGTGGCGCCCGGCGTCTTCGTCATCGTCGAGGCGACGCATCCGCGCGTCGTCGAGCGAATGGACGACCTCCATATCGGCCACGGCCCCTACTACAGCTTCTTCAGGCCATACCATTTGACCTCGCTGGAGGTGCCGCTGACCGCGGCCCGCATCATGCTGTACGGCAGGCCCGACATGGTGCCGCTGCCGAAGCCGGTGGCCGAGGTCTGCGCGGTGGCCAAGCGTGATCTTGCCGCCGGCGAGACCTTCGACGCCATCGGCGAGACCTGCTATCGCTCCTGGACCATGACCGTCGCCGAGGCGCGCGCCGGCCGCGCCGTGCCGGTCGGGTTGCTCGAAGGCGGCAAGGTGCTGAAGCCGGTCAGGAAGGGCGAGCTGCTGACAAGCGACAACGCTGAACCTGACAAGACGACGAGACTATTTGCTTTGCGTCGCTTGCAGGATGAGATGTTGTACGGCGCCTGACCGCTCAGGACCTCCTGTTCCCGTAACGGCACTGGCTTTGTCATGACAAGCCTACTATATTGTAGTGACAAGAGGCGCGAGGGTCGTTCAGATGAATCTCCAAATCAGGGATCCCCGGGCGAGGGAACTCGCCCGTCAACTCGCCGAAAAGCGCAAAATCTCAATGACCGAAGCGGTCATCGAAGCACTCGAGTCGGAATTGCAACGGGAACGCGAACAAATCCCGCTCGCTGAGCGCTTGGCGGCCATAGCACAAGAGCTCAAATCCAAGGCAGGTGCCGGTGGTAGGGCCTTGAGCAAGGACGAAATCGACGAGATGTGGGGCCATTCTTAATGTTCGTCGACACCTCTGTGGTGGTCGCCATCTTGGCGGACGAAGAAGACGCCGCTGACTGGAGCGGCAAGATAGGACAGGCGGCGAGGAGAATAACGTCCCCGCTAGTCGTGCTCGAAGCAGCTATGCGGCTTTCTACGCTGCTTGCGGTGGAGCCGCGCATTGCGGAAACAGCGATAGAGGCCTTTCTTCGCCAGGCCGAAATCGAAGTCGTTCCAATTGAAAGCGGCGATGCGAAACTCGCGATCCAGGCCTTTGCAGACTATGGCAAGGGTCGCGGTCATAGGGCTCAACTCAACCTTGCCGACTGCCTGTCATATGCATCGGCGAAAAGTCGCGGAGTGTCTTTGCTCTACAAGGGCAATGATTTTTCGCACACCGATCTCGCGTGATCGGCACAGATATCTACTTCCCCAGCTCTATCGACCTGAGACGCGCCGCTTCCACCGCGTCGGTCAAAAGCTTCGTCAGCCGGTCCTCGCCCATCAGCACGGCAAGGGCTGCTGCGGTCGTGCCGTTGGGGCTTGTCACCTGCTGGCGGAGCACGCCCGGCTCCTCGTCGCTTTCGGCGGCGAGCGAGGCGGCGCCATAGACGGTCTGCATGGCAAGCAGCTTGGCTGTCTCGGCTGGCAGGCCGGCTTTCTCGGCGGCAACCGTCAGCGCTTCGATGAAATGGAAGATATAAGCCGGGCCGGAACCGGAGACGGCGGTCACCGCGTCCATCAGGCTCTCGTCGTCGATCGTCGTCACGACACCGCTCGCTGACAGCAGCTCGGCGACGAAACGCCTGACGTCGTCCAGGACGAGCGGGTTGGAAAACACCACCATCATGCCCTTGCCGATCGCCGCCGGGGTGTTCGGCATGCAGCGGACAATCGGGGCGAGCTCGCCGAGGATCTCCTCGAAGGTGGCGACCGGCGTGCCCGCCGCGATGCTGACGAAGGTGGTCCTGCCGTCGCCGAAGCGCTTGTAGCTTGCCGTCACATCGCGGATGACCTGCGGCTTCACGGCGATGACCACGAGATTGGGCACGGCATCGGCCGGAATGGCGGATGCGTCGGCCGCGGCGCCGCAGCCCAGTGCTTCTGCGCGCTTGCGCAACTCGGCATTGGGCTCGACCACGAACACCACCGACGGCTCGAGTTTGCCGGATTTCAGCCAGCCGGAAAGCATGGCGTAACCCATATTGCCGCAACCGGCCAGAACGAGCCTGATGGTCATCGAAACCTCCGTAAAGACGGCTCTCTTAGCCGCTCGCGCGGCTACGGAAAAGTCCAGTCTCCAGGAGATCGATCCGCCAGGTCAGTTGGGGCGGCGAACCGGGAGAGGTCGCAGCGACACTTGCCGCAGGCCAAGCAGGCTGAGCACGAAGAGCAGCCAGACGGGGTCGGCGCGGCGGAAGAAGAAGCTTTCGAGAAATCCGTTCAGCGCCGCGAACAGCACCACCATCATGAAGAAGTCGCCGAGATAGATATTCTCCTTGCGCTGCGGGATGCGCATATAGTCGCGCAAGGGAGCGATGAGAAAAGTATAGGCCGCGATGCAGAGGGCGGGGATGCCCATCAATACCGCGATGTCGAGATAGCCGTCATGGCCGTGCACGATGGTGCGGATGTCCCAGGGCCGGTCGAAAGGCTGGTCCTGGTTGAGCAGCAGCGGCGTTCCCCAGAAGCTTTCATAGCCGTATCCGGTCCAGGGCCGCTTCGCCAGCATTTCGCCGGCGAACTCCCAGAGCGTCGTGCGGCCGGTATAGGTGAGATCGGGGAAATAGGTCGCCGCCAGTTGCTTCACCGGCGGGATGAAGACGATGCCCAGCGTACCGACCGCCGTCGCGATGATCGCGGACAGAAACAGGACCGGCGTGCCGATCCGCATGCCGATGAGGCTGGGCAGCACCACTATCAGGATGGAGAACGGCACCAGTCCGACGGTCGTCTTCGAGCCGGCGTGCAGCACGAAGATCATCGCCGCCGAGAAGATGCCGATACCCCACCAGCGTTGCCCGCGCCGCCAGAGATAGAGCCCGGCGAAGCTGAAGCAGGCCATCACCGGCCCCGCGATGTTCTTGTGGGTGAAGGCGCCGCGCCACAGGCCGGCATGCTCCGGCTCCTGTGAGTCGGCGGTGTGGAGAGCCTCGTGCGGAAAGACGATGAGCCCGACATAGGAGAGGCCCATCACCACGACGGCGGTAAAGATGATGACCCTCGCGAAGGAGTCGGCATCGCGCGGCAGCACCAGGATCGTCGCCATGGTGATGATGCCGATCATCGTGAAGGAGGCGGCACGAATCGCCGACGGCGGATCGGTCGCCAGGATCACCGACAGGAAGAAAAAGCCCAGCATCAGCGCCCAGGACGGGCTGATGAGCGAGCGCGCCACGCGCGGCTCGGCGAAGGCGAGCAGCGAGAAGATCGAGACCGCGCCGAGCGAGCCGAAGCCGAGTTGGTTGACGATGTCGCCGCCGTCGCCGGTGAGCTCCGCGCCGGCAGGCTGGAAGGGCCGGAAGGAGACGATGATGGTGGCAAAGAGCAGCGCAGCGATCGCGGTCGCGACGCCCTCGCGCGTGAAAGCGGCGCTGAGCGGCGCGCGCTCAATTCTTCTCAGGCTGCCGGTACTGCTCATTGGCATATCCGAATTCGGCAAGCACCCGGCCGAGCGCGACATGGACGGGATAGAGGCCTGTCGCCAGCGAGCCCGTGCGCGCCAGCCTTATGGCGCCGCGCAGCGGCGAGGCGGCAAGCAGCGCCAGGCTTTTCAGAACAACCTTGGTGCCGGCAAACGGCGTGCCCGCGCGCTTCTTCTTTTCCACCAGGGTCGAGATGACGCCGTTGCGGAGGCTGCGTGCGCGGATCCAGTCGGCCTCGACGCGGCGTGCGGGAACCGTTTCCCTGACCCTTGCCTCGGCGCACCAGCCGAGCGCGAAACCCTTCTGCGCGGCGCGGCTCAGGAAATCGGAATCGCCGCCGCCCATGAAGTTGAACCTCAGATCGAGGAAGGGCGGCCCCATGGCCGCAAGCACGTTGCGCCCGACCAGCAGATTGCCGGACGAATAGAGCGCCGGCACGCGGTTCGTTTCACGGTAGGGCGGCGCGAAAACGGGATGGTCGGCCCATCTCGCATGCGAGGGATCGGCAAAGACAGGCACCTGCGGCCCGCCGACGATGTCGGCTCGAAGCGTCTCGGCGGCCTTGCACATGCGCTCCAGCCAGTCGGGCTCGGCGATCTCGTCGTCGTCGATCACCAGCAGATGCTTGAAGTTGGGAAACTCAAGCATCGCCGTCTGCCAGCCGGCATTGTAGGCGCTGCAATTGCCGCGTTCATGCGCGATGATCACCAGGCCCGGCATCTCGCCGTGCTCGAACAGCGGGAGGGCCGCCTTGGCGCCCTCGCGCGCCTCGGCCTCGTTTTCCATGACGATGACGGCGAAGCGCCGCGCGGTTTTCTGGGCCTTGAGCGATGCCAGCGTTTCCAGGAGCAGCCCGGGCCGCTTGAAGGTCGGCAGCGTGACGGCCGCCTCGACGGTCTCGGCCGCAAGCCCCGGAGACCGCCCTGCGATCGATACCCCTGCGATCGATACCAAAGCGTCCATCCGTTTCCAGCCGTGTGGGTCCGGTCCTCGATAGCAGCCCGACCATAACGTTTCGTTAATCACCTTCGCGGGCAGGTTCGGCAAAACCGGGGCTTTTGGCCTTTGACGGTGCCACTTAATCAAGGCTTCACCGCACTTTGCTACCGGCTACACCAATGGATAGGTGAAATGCATCTGCTGTTCGCCACATCGATCGTGCCCGATGGCGCCCTCGCTTCGGGCTACGAGATTGCCAACGCCGCGATCATCGACGCGCTGCGGCGCGCCGGCGTGCGCGTGACGGTGATCGGCTTCAGCTGGCCGGGAAAGCCTGCCGCCGATCCTGAGAACACCATTGTCCTCGGCGCCATCGATGTGCGCACCGAAAGCGCCTCGCCGCGGCAGAAGCTGGCCTGGGTGGCCAAGGCGATGCTGACCGGTCTCACCTTCGCCTCGGTCAAGCTGCGCGTCGTTTCGGATGCGGATGTGCGCGCCGCGATCGCGCGCGCCGGCCCGTTCGACGGCTATGTCCTCAACTCGGTGCAGTTTGCCGGCGCCTTTGAAGGCCTCTTCGGCGACCGGCCTTCGATCTTCGTCGCGCACAATGTCGAGCACCGCTCGGCCGAGGAGAACGCCGCGGCTGCCGGCAGCGCCCTTCAACGCTGGCTGTTCCGTCGCGAGGCCGGGTTGCTCGAGGTCATGGAAGAGCGTCTCTGCCGGGCGGCGCGCTTCGTCTTCACGCTGGCCGAGGAGGACCGCGCGGCACTTGGCGTTGCCTCCGACGACCGCTCGGCCGTGCTGCCGCTGGTGACCCGCGCCGAAGCGCCGACGAAGAAGGGCCTGCGCCTCATCGACTGCGACGCAGCGCTGATCGGCACATGGACCTGGCAGCCCAACCGCATCGGCCTCGACTGGTTCTTGACCAAGGTGGTCCCGCATCTCAGGCCGGATTTCCGCATCAGGATCGCCGGCAACATGCCGTCGGGCGTGACGTCGGCACATCCCGGCGTCCAGTTTGTCGGCAGGGTCGCGGATGCCCAGGCCTTCGTGCGCGGCGGCGCCGTCATTCCGCTGATCAGCACCGCCGGCAGCGGCGTGCAGTTGAAGACCATCGAGACCTTCGAGCTCGGCCTGCCTTCCGTCGCCACCAGCCGCTCGTTGCGCGGCATCGGCTACCGGCCGCAGAACTGTGTCGTGACCGACGATCCTGTCGCCTTCGCCTCGGCGCTCGAGGCGGCGGCGGCCCATGTTCGCGACGTCGACGGCAGCGCCTTCCATCGTCGGCAGGTGAGGGCGTTCGATGCCGCGCTCGGGCTTGGGCTAGAGAAGCTCGGCGCCGTCAGGCAAGAGGTGGCCGCATGAACATCCATGCCGCGCGCGCCGCCTTCGGCTTCGACACGCTGAAGCGGATCCTCGGCATCTCCGTGCTTGCCATCCGCTGGGACGAGGCGATAGCGCTGCTTTCGCGGCTGGTCGCCGAGCGGCGCTTCACCAAGGTGAGCTTCCTCAACGCTCACAATGCCAATCTGGCCCACGGCGATCCGGTGTTTGCCGAAGCGCTCGACGACTTTCTCGTGCTGCCGGACGGTGTCGGCGTCGACATCGCCGCAAAGCTGCTCTACGGCGCGCCTTTCCCCGACAACCTCAACGGCACCGATTTCATCCCGGCTTTCCTGCAGGCATCGACGCGGCCGCTGACCGTGGCGTTGCTCGGCGCGACGCGGGTCAATGCCGAGGCGGCATCCGTGAAGCTCTCCGCGCTCGCCGTGCAGCACAAATTCGTCGTCATCCATGACGGCTATTTTTCCCTGGCCGAGGAGCCGGCGATCGTCGAGCGCATCGCCAGGCTGCGGCCAGACGTGCTGCTGGTCGCCATGGGCGTGCCGCGCCAGGAGCTGTGGATCGCGCGCCATATCGATGCCCGTCATTGCACGCTGCCGATCGCGGTCGGCGCGCTGCTCGATTTCCTGAGCGGCACGGTACCGCGGGCTCCGCACTGGATGCGCCGCCTGCGGCTCGAATGGCTGTTTCGCCTGTGGATCGAACCCGCGCGCCTGTGGCGCCGCTACGTGGTCGGCAACCCGCTCTTCCTGTGGCGCGTCTTCAAGCAGAAATTGGCGCTCGGACCGCGGCCGGCGGAGGCGCGCCGTTGAACAGCCGTTTCGTGCCCGATGCCGCCACCAGGATCGAGCCGCTGCCGCGCACGCCTTCGGCGGCGGTCGTGACGGCGAGCTACGCGCCGGATTTCGATCGTTGCCGGCTGCTGTGCGAGACGATGGACCGCCATGTGACCGGCGTCGCGCGGCACTACATCCTCGTCGAGCACCGCGACATGGCGCTGTTTCGCCAGCTCGAGGGCCGCCGCCGCACGGTCGTCGACGAACAGGATCTTTTGCCGAGCTGGCTGCGCGTTGTCGACGATCCGCTCAGCCTGTTTCGCCGCCGCGTCTGGCTGAGCTTCAGGACCCAGCCGCTGCGCGGCTGGCACGTGCAGCAGCTTCGCCGCATCGCCATTGCCGCGCATGCCGGGGAAGACGTGCTCGTCTTTTGCGATTCCGACGTCGCCTTCCTCAAGCCGTTCGACGCGAGCGCCTTCTGGCGCGACGGCAAGGCGCGGCTGTTCCGGCGCGACGGCGTGCTGGCTAATGCCGGTCATGACGAGCATCGCATCTGGTCGCGCAATGCCGGCTTGGCGCTCGGCATCGACCCGTCGAAGACCTCGATCGACGACTACATCTCGACGCTGATTGCCTGGCGCCGAGAGACCGTCAACGCGATGTGCGAGCGGATCGAGAAGATGCACGGGCGCGACTGGGTCAGCGTTGTCGGCTCGGCGCGCAAATTCTCCGAATGCATGATCTATGGCCGTTACGTCGACGACGTGCTGGAAGGCGCCGGCCATTTCCATGGTGCCGAGGAATTCTGCCGCGTCCACTGGAATGGCGAGGCGCTGTCGGACGAGGAATTCCGCCGCTTTGTCGATGCTATGGCGTCCGAGCAGGTGGCGATCGGCATGCAGTCCTTCATCGGCACCGACGTGGCCCGCATCCGCCGGTTGATTGGGTTCGATCGCTAGATCAGATCGCCTTCGCCGGCCGCCGCATCGCCGAATAGGTGAGAAACATCGAGGCAAGATAGAGCAGCAGGAAGACGATGTTGAGCGACAGCACCAGATCGGGTGTGTCGGGGATCGTCGTCAGTACATAGGTCAGCAGCACCGCTTTCAGGCCGGCGAGCAGCCCGAGATTGATCGCCCGCACAGCGGTCTGGCCGCGCGCGAACAGAAGCTCGGCCTGGTATTCGACGAGATTGCGCAGGCCCGGCACGCAGACGGCCAGCGCCACCAGGGGCGCTGCCTCGGCGACGTTCCTGCCCAGCGCATTCGGAAAGAAGTACAGCACGATGGCGAGCGACAGGAGCGCCAGCGTCGAGACAGCGAACACGCCGCCTTCGATGCCGCTCTTGACCGCCAGCCGGGACAGGAGCTCGGGCGCACGCATCATGCGCTGCACCAGCATCATCGAGAAGGTGCGGATCGGAATTGCCGTGAGATCGACCAGCCGCATGATGATGGCGTAGATGCCGGCGAGATGCGGCCCGCCGATCGACAGCACCAAAAGCTTGTCGAACTCCATCTGCAGGTAGAACAGCACCTCCGATCCCGCGACATAGACGGAATCGGCGAGCCGTCGGAAATAGAGCTCGGTACGCAGCCTGAGCCGCTGGCGCGGGTAGAAGAAGGCGAACGCGATGATCAGCGAAGCGGCGTTGGCGCCGATGTAGAACCAAGACCAGACGCCGATGGTGCGCTGGGCGGCAAGCATGAACAGCACCGCGCCGACCGTCCTGAGGGCCGTCGCCAGGATTGCGAGCACCGCGGCGCGGCCGAACTTGCCGAGGCCGTTGTTGACGATCAGCACCACTTCGACCGGCCGCCACAGCAGCGATTCGGCGAAGACGACCGCCGCAAAGACCGACAGCGGCACCGTGCCGGCGAAGAAGATCAGGTAGACGCCGTAGGAAGCGGCGGCGAGGACCGGCAGCGAGATCACGCCGAGGAACAGGAAGCCGGCGGTGAAGGTGCCGATCAGGTTGGGACGGATCGTCGCCGTGCGGTAGAGCGCCGAGATGAAGCCGAAGGCAAGCACGCGCGACAGCATGACGCCTGCCGCCGAAGCCGTGGCGAACATGCCGAATTCGGCGATGGACAGCGTGTTGGCCAAAGCCACGAAATAGGCGAGCGAGAACACCAGCCGCCCGCCGGCGCCGCTGATCGCCGAAACATAGTCGAAAACCAGCTTCCGGCGCGCGGCCACAAAGTGGCCGATCCGCGCGAGCGTCCGCCTTTGCGGTATGTCGCTGGTCTGGGTCATGTGTCCGTCAAAGCCTAAGATGGAAAGCTTAACGTGCCGTTCTGGCGGTGGTCTGGCGGCAGGGAGAGGCTGCAACCGAGGCGAGAAACTGAATTTCCCGGATCCGGAAATTAACGTTTTATTTTCCATGCCTGTTTAGCGTGACTTAACGATTGGCCGACCGCCGCTCCCAAGCCGCCAGAGAGTAAGTTCCAGGACATGGTCGACAGGGATAACCATGAAGATTGGCGACGCGAGCGCTCTTTGCTTGCGCTCGGCCAGGCCGTGCGCGGCGAGGACAGCGCCGACGCCTCGCTGGTCTCCATCGGCGACAAGGCCAACCCGTCATGGCGCGAGGATGCCGCCGCGCGCCACCGCGCCGCGCGCTTCGAGCGCGAGGGGCGGTCGAACCTACAGCCCCCGAGCACCGACGATCATCCTCAGGTCGATCCGATTTCGCGAACGATCCGGGACGAGGACGACTGGGCCACGACGGTGCCGCAAGCCGGTTCGCGTGAAGAGGGCCGTTCCCCTGACCATTCTTCGCAGGCCTATTCTTCGCCTGTCGCATTCGAACCGCGCTACGGCGAACCTCGCCATGCAGGCCGGCAGCTGACGGCGGGTGATTCCGACGCACAGGAATGGAAGCCGCTGATCGACCCAATGCAGGTCGTTCGTGGCATCACCCGCTCCAAGGCGCTGATCCTCTCGACGACAATCCTTGGTGCCGCGCTCGGTGTCGCCATCGCGCTGTCGACGCCGAAGAAATATGAGGCCACCACCGAGGTCATCGTCGACCCGCGCGACCTCAAGCTCACCGATCGCGACCTGACGCAGAACGTGATCGCCTCGGATGCGACGCTCGCCATCGTCGAGAACCAGGTCCGCATTCTTACTTCGGGCACGGTGCTCAACAAGGTCGTCACCGACCTCAACCTCACCAATGATCCCGAATTCAACGGTCGGGGAAAGGGCGGCCTCGGCCTGATGTCGATGCTCCGCTCGATTCTGTCGCGGCAGGATACGCGAGGCCCTGCCGACGAGGCGCGCCGGCGCGCCCTGGCGGTCGGCAACCTGGCGGAAAGCCTGGACGTCGAGCGCAGCGGCAAGACCTTCGTCGTCTCGATTGCCGCCACGACCCAGAATCCCGACAAGTCGGCCCTGATCGCCAACACCATGAGGACGGCGTTCCAGCAGATATCCAGCGAAATCCAGTCCAACACGGCGGGCCGCGCCACCGACGAGCTCACCGCCAGGCTCGACGAATTGCGCAAGGGCGTCGAGGCGGCCGAGCGCAAGGTGGAGGATTTCAGGGCCACGCACGACCTTGTCGACGCGCAGGGTCATCTGATCAGCGACGACCAGATGCTGAAGCTCAACGAGCAGCTTTCCGTCGCCCGCGCCCGCACGCTCGAGCTCAACGCCCGCGCCGCCTCGGCGCGCGCGCTGAACGTCAATGCGGTTCTCAACGGCACCTTGCCGGAAGAGATCAACTCCAACACGATGGGCGAGCTGCGCTCGCAATATGCGGCGCTGAAGCAGGAGGCGGATCGGGCCGCGATCAAGTTCGGGCCGCGGCATCCGGAGCTGCAGGCGCTCAACGCCCAGCTCGCCGGCGCGCGCGAGCGCATCAGCGCCGAACTGCAGCGCATCGCGTCCTCGCTGCAGGTTGATCTGAAGCGCTCCGTCCAACTCGAGCAGGACCTTGCCTCGCGCCTGGCCCAGGCCAAGGTGCAGAGCGGCGACGTCAACAACGACCTGGTTTCGCTGCGCGAGCTCGAGCGCGAGGCCGCCGCCAAGCGCTCGGTCTACGAGCAGTTCCTGCTGCGCGCCAAGGAAACCGGCGAGCAGAAGGACATCAACACCGCCAACATCAGCCTGATTTCGGAGGCCTACCCGCCGCTCGAAGCCAAAGGGCCGTCGCGCGCGGTAACGGCGCTGGCCGGCCTGCTTGCCGGCTTTTTCGCCGGCATCGGCCTTGGCGCGCTGCGCGGGGCCTATGCCAGCCTGCGCGAGGCGGCGGACAGCCACTCACGCCGCAGGCCCGCAGAGCATGCGCCGATCTTCGAGGAAAGGGCATATCGCGCCGCGCCGCCGAGCCCTCCGCCCCCCGCGTCTCCGCACGTTGCACCGTCCACACCATCGGCTGTCGCCGGCGATGATGCGGGCCGGCCTGGCTTCTTCGGATCGCTGGCTTCGTCGCTGCGCGATTTCATGCTGCGCAGGTCGGACGAGCCGGTCGGAGCCGGCACTGAGCAATCCGCACGTGCCGCTCCGATATCCGGGCGCGGCACCGAGCCATCGCCCGCGCAAAGCCGTGCCTATGCCTATCAGCCGGGCCATCCGCGGTCCGAAGGATCATCCGACGACGCGTACGCCTCGTCCTCGGGGTCTTCCCATTCGCAACCGCCGATCGCCGAGGTGCGCGAACCCTCCGCCGACCAGAGTCAGGTCGACGAGCTCCGGGCCAGCCTGCGCGAGTTTCGCGAGGCGGTGCGCGACCTGACCGAAAGCCGCACGCGCCGCCGCTATTTCTAAAACGCCCCATCTTCCGTAAAAGCGGCCCTTCGATAAAAGCGGCCGGTTTCGGGTTTACGGCATTCGACGACGTTTTGACGGGATTGCCCGGTCGAATTTTCGTGAAAATGCCGCGCGGCATTCGACCGCGCGCGCTTGGCGCCTGGCGTGTCGCGATGCTGTATCGAGGATCAGGCTGTGCGTGAGCGCGGCCCGGAACAGTGCTGAAGGTGAATGATGGCTGAAGTGATCGAAGGAAAGAGTGTCGCCGAAGACGTGGTTCAAAAGGTTAAGGCGCTGACCGCCGAACTGTCGGCCCGGGGCGCGACAAAGCCTGGCCTTGCCGTAGTGATCGTCGGCGAGGATCCGGCGAGCCAGGTCTATGTCGCCTCGAAATCGCGTACGGCGAAGGAATGCGGGTTCCATTCGCTCCAGCACACGCTGCCGGCCGAGATCTCCGAGGCGGAGCTGCTGAAGATCATCGGCGACCTCAACGCCGATCCGTCGATCCACGGCATCCTCGTGCAGCTGCCGCTTCCCGGGCATATCGATTCCGGTAAGGTCATCCAGACGATCGCGCCGGAGAAGGATGTCGACGGCTTCCATTTCATCAATGTCGGCAAGCTTGGCACCGGCGAGCTGGAGACTGCCTTCGTGCCCTGCACGCCCGCGGGCTCCATGCTGCTGATCGAGCGCGTGCGCGGCAAGGACCTTTCCGGCCTCAATGCCGTCGTAGTCGGCCGCTCCAACATCGTCGGCAAGCCGATGGCCAATCTGCTGCTCGCCGCCAACTGCACCGTCACCATCGCGCATAGCCGCACCAAGGACCTGCCGGCGCTGGCGCGCACCGCCGATATCCTGGTCGCCGCCGTCGGCCGCCCGGAAATGGTCAAGGGCGATTGGGTGAAGCCTGGCGCCACCGTCATCGATGTCGGCATCAACCGCATCCCGGCGCCGGAGAAGGGCGAAGGCAAGTCGCGGCTGGTCGGCGACGTCGCCTATGCCGAGGCGGCCAAGGTCGCCGGCGCCATCACGCCGGTCCCCGGCGGCGTCGGGCCGATGACCATTGCCATGCTGATGGCCAACACTGTAGCTTCCGCCTACCTCGCGGCCGGATTGAAGCGGCCGTCCTTCTGATCAGAAAGCAGCATCCTTGCCGAACCTTACTGCTCCTGTTGAACGGCCGGTCATGGGCGATCCCGTTCAGGGTGGTCGGCAGTTCGGTTTCCTGCTGGTCGACAAGTTCTCGATGTTCTCGCTGGCCGCGGCGATCGACTGCTTCCGCTCGGCCAACCGCCTGCTCGGCCGCGACTTCTACGGCTGGACGACGATTTCGGCGGATGGCGACGCGGTCATGGCCTCCAATGGCTTGCCGCTGAAGATCGACTATTCCGTCGCCGACATGCCGCCGGTCGACATCCTGTTCGTTTCGGTCGGGCTGACCACCGAATTTCCCGGCAAGAGCAAGGTGCTGGCGGCGCTGCGCAGCTGGGGCCGGCGCGGCAACGCGCTCGGCGCGCTGTCGGTCGGCTCCTACCTGCTCGCCGAGGCCGGCCAGCTCGACGGCTATCGCTGCACCATCCACTGGGAGAACCGCGCCGGCTTCATGGAGCGCTTTCCCGATATCAATTGCACCGGCAACGTCTTCGAGATCGACCGCAAGCGCTACACCTGCGCCGGCGGCACCACCTCGATCGACCTGATGCTCGAGATCGTGCGCGGCGATTTCGGTTCCAACCTCGCCAACGGCGTCGCCAACCAGTTCCAGCACGAGCGCATCCGCTCGGCCGGCGACCGCCAGCGCGTCGGCCCCGAGCGGGATCTCACCGGCAAGTCGGAGAAGCTCAGGCGCATCGTCGAACTGATGGCCGACCATCTCGACGAGCCTTTGTCGGCTGTGCAACTCGCCAAGTCGGCGGGCCTGTCGGTGCGCCAGGTCGAACGCCTGTTCCTGCGCCACCTCAGCGTCACGCCCGGCCGCTATTACATGCGGCTCAGACTCGAGCGGGCGCGCGAACTGCTGCGCCAGACCAACATGCCGATCCTCGACGTGGCGATCGCCACCGGCTTCACGTCGCACTCCTATTTCGCGCAGAGCTACCGGCTGCAGTTCGGCCGTCCGCCGTCGGAAGAGCGCCGCACCACATACTGAACGGCTTTGCTGCCATCGGGCTTG
This sequence comes from Mesorhizobium sp. M1D.F.Ca.ET.043.01.1.1, assembly GCF_003952385.1. Taxonomy (NCBI): domain Bacteria; kingdom Pseudomonadati; phylum Pseudomonadota; class Alphaproteobacteria; order Hyphomicrobiales; family Phyllobacteriaceae; genus Mesorhizobium; species Mesorhizobium sp. M1D.F.Ca.ET.043.01.1.1. The sequence goes on along the minus strand of NZ_CP034444.1, from coordinate 2,347,448 downwards.
TCTCCAAAGGCCGCCTCAAATAGCTTTCTCGACGCGGACAGGGGGCTCACTCAGGAGATTTTCATGGCGGGACTGGCACGGAGCGTCGCTGCGGCGATCCTCCTTTTGTCGACGACCACGTTTGGCTTTGCCGCCAACAAGGTCATCATCATTCTCGATGCATCCGGCTCCATGTGGGCCCAGATCGACGGCAGGCCGAAGCTCGAGATCGCGCGCGAATCGCTGCGCACCGTGCTGCAATCGGTGCCGGCCGATGACGAGATCGGCTTCATGGCCTATGGCCATCGCCAGAAAGGCAGCTGCGAGGACATCGAGCTGATCGTGCCGCCGCAGGCTGGTTCGGCGAGCGCGATTTCGGCCGCCGCGGACAGCATGAAGTTCCTGGGCAAGACGCCGCTGACGGCGGCCGTCAAGCAGGCGGCGGAAGCGCTCAAATACACCGAGGACAAGGCCACCGTCGTCCTCATCACCGACGGGCTGGAGACCTGCGGCGGCGATCCGTGCGCGCTCGGCAAGGAGCTGAAGGAAACCGGCGTCGACTTCACCGCCGACGTCGTCGGCTTCGGCCTGACCGCCGATGAAGGCAAGCAGATCGCCTGCCTTGCCGAAAACACCGGCGGCAAATACATCCAGGCCTCCGACGAGAAGGCGCTGCAGCAAGCGCTGGTCGAGACCGTCGCTGCGCCGGCGCCCGCGCCTGAACCCGCTCCGGCCCCCGCGCCGGCGCCTGCGCCCGAACCCGCCAAGCCTGAATTCAATTTCACGCCGAGCGTAGTCATGGCCGAAGGCGGCGACCCGATCACCGACAGCAATGCCTGGGAGATCTACAAGGCCGCTGCCGACGGCACGCGCGGCGATCAGGTCATGACCGAATACGGCGAGCTGAAGACCAATCTGGAGCCAGGCGACTATATCGTCGTCGGTCGCGCCGACGAGGCAAGGAGCGAGCAGAAGATCAAGATCGAGGCCGGCCAGACCTACAGCCCGCTGTTCACGCTGAACGCCGGCACCTTGGTCATCCACCCGCATGCCAGCCAAGGCTCGGAGATCAGCGGCGAGGCGCGTGTCGACTTCGCCTATTCCGGCGGCAGCACCACTCACTATGGCGACGCCAAGGCGACCGTGCCGGCAGGCGAGCAGAAGGTGACGGTGCAGATCGGCGCCGGCACGGTGACCGAGACCATCCAGCTCGCCGCAGGTCAGACCGTCGAGAAAGACGTCGTCGTCGGCGTCGGCCATGCCGTGCTTAACGCCTACTACTCCGCCGGCGGCGACAAGGCCGACAATTCCGGCATCGGTTTCGAGATCGTCAAGGCCAGGAAGAAGATCGACGGCTCGCGCGAGAGCGTCGAGCACTCCTATGGTCCGGACAGCAAGTTCTGGCTTCCGCCGGATGACTATGTCGCGCTCACCACATTCGATATCGCCGTCGTCGAGCAGCCCTTCAGCATCAAGGCCGGTGACAACCAGGACATCAAGGTCACGCTCGATGCCGGCGTTCTGGCGATGTCGGCGCCCGGCGCCTATTCGATCGAGGTGTTCTCGTCGAAGAAGGACATCGAAGGCAAGCGCAAGTCGCTCGGTCTGACCTATGGCGACAGCTGGCAGCAGACGATCCCCGCCGGCGACTATGTCGTCGTGCGTCACGCCCCCGACCAGGGCCAGGACAAGGAAATGCCGGTGACTGTGAAGGCCGGCGAGCGGACCGAGATCACCGTTCAGTAGGTCAGCTTGCAGGAATGCAAAAAAGGGCGGCTGGGCCGCCCTTTTTCATGGATGGGATTTCTGGCTCACGCGTTTGCGAAGGCGGCGGCGCCGTGGTCGGCGCGGCCGACCAGTTGCCGGAAGCCGGCGAACAGCTCGCGGCCGAAGCCGAACTCGTTGCCGATGAGATCGGCATCGGCCGCGCGTCGCAGCGCGAATTCCGTTCCCGGCACCAGCACCTCCAGCGTGCCGGCGTCGGCGTCGAGGCGGATGATGTCGCCGTCGTGGATCCTGGCGATCGGTCCGTCCTCGACCGCTTCCGGCGTCACATGGATCGCCGCCGGCACCTTGCCGGAAGCGCCCGACATGCGCCCGTCCGTCACCAGCGCGACGCGCTGGCCGCGGTCCTGCAGGATGCCGAGCACGGTGGTCAGCTTGTGCAGTTCGGGCATGCCGTTGGCCTTCGGGCCCTGGAAGCGGATGACCGCGACGAAATCGCCGGTGAGCGTGCCGGCCTTGAAGGCGTCGTTCAGCCCCTGCTGGCTGTCGAACACCTTGGCCGGCGCCTCGATGACGCGCCGTTCGGGCTTGACGGCCGAGGTCTTGATGACGGCATGGCCGAGATTGCCGCCAAGCACCTTCAGGCCGCCCGTCGGCTGGAACGCGTTCGCGAACGGCGCCAGCACTTTCTCGTCGCCGCTCTCCTGCGGCGCTGCCTCGCGCACGACGCTGCCGTCGGCGCCGAGCCTGGCCTCGACCGCATAGGGCCGCAGGCCTTCGCCCCACACCGTCTGCACGTCCTCGTGCAGGATGCCTTCGTCGAGCAGCTCGCGGATCAGGAAGCCGAGCCCGCCGGCGGCGTGGAAATGGTTCACGTCGGCAAGGCCGTTCGGATAGACGCGCGCCAGCAGCGGCACCGCTTCCGAAAGGTCGGAAATGTCCTGCCAGGTAAGCGAAATGCCGGCCGCCGCGGCCATCGCGATCAGATGGATGGTGTGGTTGGTCGAGCCGCCGGTGGCGTGCAGGCCGACCACGCCGTTGACGATCGAGCGCTCGTCGATCATGCGCCCGACCGGCGTATAGGCGTTGCCGAGCGCGGTGATGGCCAGCGCCCGCTTGGCCGCTTCCCTCGTCAGCGCGTCGCGCAGCGGCGTGCCCGGATTGACGAAGGAGGCGCCCGGCGTGTGCAGGCCCATGATCTCCATCAGCATCTGGTTGGAGTTGGCCGTGCCGTAGAAGGTGCAGGTACCCGGCCCGTGGTAGGATTTGGACTCGGCCTCAAGCAATTCGGCGCGGCCCGCCTTGCCCTCGGCATAGAGTTGGCGGACCTTGGCCTTCTCGTCGTTAGGCAGGCCCGACGTCATCGGTCCGGCAGGGATGAAGACGGCCGGCAGGTGGCCGAAGGTGAGCGCCGCGATCACCAGCCCCGGCACGATCTTGTCGCAGACGCCGAGAAAGACGGCGGCATCGAACATGTTGTGCGAGAGGCCGATCGCCGCCGCCATGGCGATCACGTCGCGCGAGAACAGCGACAGTTCCATGCCTGGCTGGCCCTGGGTGACGCCGTCGCACATCGCCGGCACGCCGCCGGCGACCTGGGCGATGCCGCCGGCCTCGCGCGCCGCCTCCTTGATCAGCGCCGGATAGGTCTCGAAGGGCTGATGCGCCGACAGCATGTCGTTGTAGGAGGTGATGATGCCGAGGTTGGCCACGCGGTCGCCGCCGAGCGCGACCTTCTCCGACGGGCTGCAGACGGCAAAGCCGTGAGCCAGGTTGCCGCAGGAGAGCACCGCGCGGTTGGCGGCGCGGCCTGATGCCTCCGCGATGCGGCCGAGATAGGCCTCGCGGCCGGCTTTCGAGCGCTGGCGGATGCGTTCGGTGATGGCTTCGATGTCGCGTCTGGCTGTCATGGTCGGTCCTTTCGAGCCCCGGAAAACGTCCTCCCACAGCCTCCGGGGCATCTTCTTCGTGAAATCAGGGTGCCCAGAACACCTCTACCGGTATCGGTGCTGCCTCCAGCACTTCGCGGATCGGCTTTTTTGCGCCTGCTCCCATCGCGCCGTCGAAGGCGCTGCGCTTGTCCTCGCCCTCGATGTGGAGCGCGATGAAGCCGGCGGCAACGATCCGCGCCATCGACAGCGTCAACCGCGGCTCGCCGCCGCTCGGCGCGTGCACCGGCAGCACGATCCGCTGCGAGGACGGGTCGAGCAATTCAGCGAGGTTGCCGGCATCGGGAAAGAACGAGGCCGTGTGGCCGTCGCCGCCCATGCCGAGCACCACGACGTCCAGCGGCCAGGTCAGCGACCGCAGGGCCTCGCTGTCCGAGGCGGCTGCGTCCTCGATGCTCGCCGCCTCGTGATAGAGCGGCACGAAGCGCGCTGCCGCCGCCTGGTTCTGGAGCAGGTTGGCCGCCACAAGCCCGGCATTCGAGCGCGGCGAGCTGGGCGGCACGAAACGCTCGTCGACCAGCGTCACCGTGACCTTGTCCCAGGCGATCGGTATGGCGGACAGCGCGGCGAAGAATTTTGCCGGGGTCGTGCCGCCGGATACGGCGAGCAGTGCCGTGCCGCGCTCGGCGATCGCCTTGGTCAACCGGGAGGCGACGTGGCCGGCAAGCGCCGCCGCCAGCTGCTGGCGGTCGGCAAAGCCGTTCCAGGCGTAGGCGGCGCCGTTCAATTGCTCTCGTGCCATGTCCGTCCGTCACGTTCGATGAGCGCGATGGAGGCCGAGGGGCCCCAGGTGCCGGCCGTATAGCCCTGCGCTTCCTGCCTGGCGCTTTCCCAGGCGTTCTGGATCGGATCGATCCATTTCCATGCCGCCTCGACCTCGTCGCGGCGCATGAACAGCGTCTGGTTGCCGCGCACCACATCCATGATCAGCCGCTCATAGGCGTCCGGCGCCCGGCCCTGGAACGATTGCGCGAAGCTCATGTCGAGCGAGATCTGGCGCAGCCGCATGCCGCCAGGCCCCGGATCCTTGATCATGATATACTGCTTGACGCCCTCGTCCGGCTGCAGGCGGATGACCAGCTGGTTGGGGAAGATCGGCCCAGCGCTGTCGCCGAAGATGGAGTAGGGGATCGGCTTGAACTCGATGACGATTTCCGAAACGCGGGTCGCAAGCCGCTTGCCGGTCCTGAGATAGAAGGGAACGCCGGCCCAGCGCCAGTTGCCGATCTCGGCCTTCACGGCGACGAAGGTCTCGGTGTTGCTGTCCTTGCCGAGCTCCTCGACATAGCCTTTGACGGCTCCGCCGGCTGAGGCGCCAGCGCGATACTGGCCACGCACGGTGTGCTTGGGCGCCTCGTTGCCGTTGATGCGTTTCAGCGCCCTCAGCACCTTGAGCTTCTCGTCGCGCACGGCGTCCGCGTCCATCGACGACGGCGTTTCCATGGCGACCAGGCAAAGCAGCTGCAGGATGTGGTTCTGCACCATGTCGCGCAGCGCGCCGGCCTTGTCGTAATAGGTGACGCGGTCCTCGAGACCCACGGTCTCGGCCACCGTGATCTGCACATGGTCGATATGGGCGGAATTCCACAACGGCTCGTAGAGCGCATTGGCAAAGCGCAGCGCCATCAGGTTCTGCACCGTTTCCTTGCCGAGATAGTGATCGATGCGGAAGATCTGGCTTTCGTGGAAATCATCGCCCACCGCATCGTTGAGCGCCCGCGCCGAGGTGAGGTCCCGCCCGATCGGCTTCTCCAGCACGATGCGCGAGTTCGGCGTGATCAGCTTGTGCTCTTTGAGCTGGTGCGAAATGTCGCCGAACAGGGCCGGCGCCACCGCCAGATAGAACGCGCGGATGCGGTCGCTGTCGCCGATCGCCTTCTTGAGCTTGTCGAAGCCGGCGCCGGTTGTCGCGTCAGCCGGGACGTAGGAAAGGCGCGCCAGGAAGGTCTCGAGCTCCTTGGCGTCGACGTCGGCCGGCTTCACGTGCTCGGATATCGCCTTCTTGGCGAAGGCCTGAAACTCGGCGTCGGTCATTTTTGCGCGCGACGTGCCGATGATGCGCGTCGGCTCGGAGAATTGCTGGCCGCGCTGGCGATGATAGAGCGAGGGCAGAAGCTTGCGCTCCGACAGGTCGCCGGTGCCGCCGAAGATGATGAAGTCGAAAGGGTCGACAGGGATGATCTGGCTGGTCATGGTCAGTCCGGTTTGATGCCGCACGCCGGTAGCGGGGCTGATATATTCTAATCGATTTAAATCGTCCAGTGCCTTGGTGTCGCATGCAGGACCAATCGCTTGGGATCGATTGGGTCCATATGCTGCCCTTGACACTGGCGCTGCCTGGAGGCTTGTCGGCAAGCGATGGCTTCCGGCAGCGTTCGCGACTGCAACATAGAACCTGAATGTGACGAAAGCTAAGGGAGAATGGCGGCAGCCGCCCTCCGCGAAACGGGATCATCTAGAATGACTGGGAAAACCATGCGTCTGGAAAACAAGGTGGCCATCATCACCGGCGCGGCGTCGGGCTTCGGCGAGGGCATGGCGAAGCGCTTCGCTGAGGAGGGCGCGCGCGTCGTGGTCGCCGACCTCAACGCCAAGGGCGCCGAGCGCGTGGCGCAAGCAATCGGCGATCGTGCGATCTGGACCCAGACCGACGTCTCGCAACGCTCCGAATTCGACGAGATGGTCTACGCCGCCAAGAACGCCTTCGGCCGCATCGACATCATGGTCAACAACGCCGGTTATACCCATCGCAACGGCGACATGCTGGGCGTCGACGAGGAAACCTTCGACCTGATCACCGCCGTCAACATGAAGGCGATCTATCATGCCGCCCTTGCCGTGGTGCCGATCATGGACCGGCAGGGCGGCGGCGTCATCCTCACCACGGCCTCGACGGCCGGCATCAGGCCGCGGCCGGGCCTCACCTGGTACAATGCCTCCAAGGGCTGGGCGATCACCGCCACCAAGTCGATGGCGGTCGAGCTCGCGCCGAAGAACATCCGCGTCAATTGCCTCTGCCCGGTCGCCGGCGAGACCGGCATGCTGGAGAAATTCATGGGCGCCGACACGCCGGAGATCCGCGAAAAATTCCGCGCCTCGATCCCGCTCGGCCGGCTCTCGACGCCGCTCGATATTGCCAATGCGGCGCTCTGGCTGGCTTCGGACGAAGCCGCCTTCATCACCGGCGTGGCGCTGGAGGTCGACGGCGGGCGCTGCATCTGAATTGACGTCGCGGCGGCGGCAGGCCGCCAGCGACGTCCGCATCAAGCGCCGGTCTTGACGTAGCTCTTGTAGACCCAGCCGTGCTTGCCGTTATAGACGATCTCGCACCATTTGTTGCAGCCCATCACCTGCACCGATGACTTGGCGGGCACCGTGACGATTGCGGATGCGCCTTTCTTCGGGCCGCTCCGCATGGTGACAGCCCTCAGGATGCGCCCATTGGCGCCGGCGCTGGCCTGCTGAGGTTTCGGCTTGTCCTGGGCCGCGTCCCCCGTTGCCGTCGGCTGAGCCTCCGGAACCTGAGGCTTTGCCTCTGGAATGGCCGCGGTCTGGGCGCTGTCCATCTTGTCATCCGGCTTCTTCGTATCCGCCGGCTGGCTTGCCCCTGGCGCAGGCGCCGCCACCTTCGACAACGCGGCCGAAGCATCGTTCCCCGATGCGGATTCGGCGAAGGCGGCAGCGGTTGGCTTGTCGTCCTGCGTTGCCGGCTTCTCGCGGGCTTGAGCGGACGAGGCTGGCGGAGCCTCTGCCGCGGCAGGCGCAGGCTCACCACTCGCGGCGCTCCAGCGGGGGTTGTTGGATGCCAGCGCCGGAATGGTGGCTTCACGGGCTGCAGTCACGGGCGAAACCGCATCGGCCTTGCGCGCGGCTTGCGGCGCGGCGGCGACACTGACAGCGCTCGCCGCGGCCGGGGCGATTTTCTTCGTCTTGACCGGGATCGCGGGTACGGTCTGCTCCGCGCTCGCGATCGCCTGCCGTTCATTGGCCGGCAGGGCCAGCCAAAGCGCAACCGCCGCCACGCCGAGCAGCGCCGCGGTGCCGACGGCCGCGATCACAAGATGCGCGTTCGACTGCAGGCTCTGCCAGAACGAGGGCCGCATGTCATAGCCGAACTGCACTGCAAAGCGCCGTCGTTCCGGCGCGCCGAAACTGAAGGGCTCGTTCACTTAGACCACCTCCAACAACCGGGCCGACGTTCTTTCGATTTTGCCGCAAACAGTTCGCGGCTGGCGTCGGTCCCGAAACTACAGCGGGCAGGCCCGCGCAAATCCCCGTTTATCGCCCAGAACTAGCATCTCTTCCCGGCGATTGTGGCATGAGTGCGCCTTTTTGTGAAATTTCCTGCATTTGTTAAGGATTCTGCAACATGCCGTGGACGGAGCGCCCCGCATCGAATCAAGCAACTTCCGCTGGAATGCTCGACGTCAAATCCTGTCGCGCAACGCGAACCAGTTGAGCGCCAGAAACAGCAGCGGCGCGCGAAAACGACGGCCGCCCGGGAAAGCGGGAACCTTCAGATCCTCGATCAGCTTCAGCCGGTCGCGGTTGCCGGCGACCGCCTCGGCATAGAGCCTGCCAAAGAAGTTGGACAGCATGACGCCGTGGCCGGAATAGCCGCCGATCGAGATCACCTTCGGCATCACCTCGCGCACGAAAGGCTTCCTCGGCACGGTGATGCCGACATAGCCGCCCCAGCCATGGGTGATCTCGACATCCTTCAGCGCCGGATAGAGCTCGGCGATCTGCCGGCGGATGTGGATATGAATGTCCTTCGGATCGTTGACGGCATAGACCTCGCGGCCGCCGAACAGCAGCCGCCCGTCCTTCGACTTGCGGAAATAGCGCACGACGAAGCGTGAATCGTCCACCGACTCTGCCCCCGGCAACACCTTGGACTCGGCGCCGAGCGGCACGGTCGCGCCGATGAAGGAGCCGATCGGCATGATATGCGCCGCGCTCACCGGCTCCAGCTTGCCGCCATAGGCATTGACCGCGATGAGGCATTTCTCGGCCGAAATGGTGCCTTTCGGGGTCGTCACCTTCACCTTGCCGCCGCTTGAGGCGATGCCGGTCGAAGGCGTCCGCTCGAACAGATGCGCGCCGGCCGCGGCCGCCACTTTTGCCGTGCCGATCACCAGCTTCAGCGGGTGGATATGCCCGGTGCCGGTGTCGCGCGTGCCGCCGAAATAGCGCGCCGAGCCCAGCCGTTCCGCAGTTTCCGCCGCATCCATGAAGCTGACATGCGGGTAGCCGAAGCGGCCGGCCATGATCTCGGCATGGCGCTTGTAGTCGTCGACGTAACGCTTCTTGTGCGCCACCGACAATTGGCCCGGCATGTAGTCGATCTCGATTTCGTTGGCGGCGGCGAAGTCCAGCAGATGCGCCTTGGCTTCCTCGGCAAGATCGAACAGCGCCTTGGCGCGCGAGAAGCCGTATTCGGCCTCCAGCTCCTCCGCCCAGGCGCGCTGGCCGGTGCCGAGCTGGCCGCCATTGCGCCCCGATGCGCCGTCGCCGAAACGATGCGCTTCGATCAGCACGACGTCCGTGCCGGCCTTGGCCAGGTGCGCCGCCGCCGACAATCCGGTGAAGCCGCCGCCGATGATGACGACATCGCAGCTCCGGTCGCCGTCGAGGGGCGAGTATTCAGTGCGGTGCCCGGCCGTATCCTCGTACCAGGAACGGCCGGGGGAAATGGGAGACTGGTAGGGCATGGGAACGCCGGTGAATGGTGAATAGTGAATGGCTGTGAGAAAGCACTCTGCCCTGCAGTCACCCGTCTAATATGAAACCACTCACCATTCACCATTCACGCGACATAGTCGTCGCTTACACGTTCAACAACAGATACTCCCGCTCCCACGGGCTGATCACTTCCATGAAGGTCTCGAACTCGGCGCGCTTGATGGCCGCATAGGTTGCGGCGAAGGATTTGCCGAGGATGGCGCCGAGCTCCCTGTCCGCCTCGAACAGATCGACGGCCTCGAGCAGGCTGCGCGGCAGGTCGATCTCGTCCTCATTGGCGGTGGTCAGCACCGGCGCCGAGGCCTTTTCCTTCTTCGTGATGCCGATCAGGCCGCAGGCGAGCGAGGCGGCGAGCGCCAGGTAGGGATTGGCGTCCGAGGACGGGATGCGGTTTTCGACGCGCCGCGCAGCGGGGTCGGATCGCGGCACGCGGAACGCCGTCGTGCGGTTGTCGTAGCCCCATTTGGTGTTGACAGGCGCCGAGGCCGCCTGCGTCAGCCGGCGGTAGGAATTGACGTAGGGCGCGAACATCACCAGCGCGTTCGGCACGTGCTTCTGCATGCCGCCGATGAAGTGGAAGAAGGCGTCCGTCTCGGAGCCGTCCTCGGCCGAGAAGATGTTCCGGCCGGTCTTCTTGTCGATTACGGACTGGTGGATATGCATGGCCGAGCCCGGTTGCCCCTGGATCGGCTTGGCCATGAAAGTGGCGTAGATCTCGTGCTTCAGCGCCGCCTCGCGGATCGTGCGCTTGAACATGAAGACCTGGTCGGCGAGCTCGATCGGATTGCCGTGACGCAGGTTGATCTCGAGCTGGCCGGCGCCTTCCTCGTGGATCAGCGTGTCGATCTCCAGGCCTTGCCGCTCCGAGAAATGGTAGATGTCGTCGATCAGCTCGTCGAACTCGTTGACGCCGGCGATCGAATAGCCGGCGCCGCCGCCGATCGGCCGCCCGGAACGTCCGACGGGCGGGGTCAGCGGATAGTCCGGGTCGGGGTTCTTGCGCACCAGGTAGAATTCGATCTCGGGCGCCACCACGGGCCTGAAGCCGCGATCGTCATAGGCGGCCAGCACGCGCTTCAGCACATTGCGCGGCGTGAATTCGACGGAGCGGCCGTCCTGGTGGACGAGGTCGCAGATCACGGCCGCCGTCGGGTCTTCCTCCCAGGGCACGACGGTCAGCGTCGAGAGATCGGGCAAAAGCTTCAGGTCGCCGTCGTCCTCCGGATAGTGGAAGCCGTTGCCGTCTTCCGGATAGCCGCCGGAGATCGTCGTCATGAACACCGCCGAAGGCAGCGCCAGCGATGTGTTGGAGGTGAATTTCTTCGACGGCATCATCTTGCCGCGGGCGACGCCGGCCTGGTCCGGCGTGATGCATTCGATGTCCTCGATGCCGCGCCACTCCAGCCAGGCGCTGGCTTCCTTCCAGTTCTTCACGCCGCGTTCATTCTTCAAGAAGGCAGGCGTGCGGGCGCGTCCCCCCCGGCTCGACGGACGGACTTCCTTTTTTTCAGGCGGCATCATTCACCAGATTGTGTTGCGGATTTCGAAGTATAGCCGGGCGCCGTGGGAGAAGGGAAGGGGAGGCGCCCGAGCAGCCATGGGAGACGCGAATTCGGCGTGCTGTCCCGTTGCCGCATGCGTCTTCCTGCTGGCGGCGCGGGGCGACGAGGTTTAGATGAGCCCAATCCGCGAAAGAATGAGTGTCCCTATGTCCGCTCCACGTTTGACCACGATCGGTTTCGATGCCGACGACACGCTGTGGCAGAACGAGCAGTTCTTCCGCATGACCGAGCAGCGTTTCGTCTCGATGCTTGCCGAGCACAGCGAGGCAAGCCAGGTTTCCGCGAACCTGCTCGAGGCCGCAAAGCGCAATCTCGGCCTCTATGGCTTCGGCATAAAGAGCTTCACGCTATCGATGATAGAGACGGCGATCGAGGTTACCCAGGGCCGCGTGCCGGCCTCGACCATCGCTGAAATCCTCGCGGTCGGACGCGACATGCTCAGCCACCCGATCCAGCCGCTGCCGCATGCGCGTGAGACGGTCGAAAGGCTGGCCGGTTCCTATCGCCTGGTGCTGATCACCAAGGGTGACCTTCTCGACCAGGAGCGCAAGCTGGCGCAGTCGGGATTGGGCGAGCTCTTCGATGCCGTCGAGATCGTCAGCGACAAGAACACCGCCACCTATGCCCGCATCTTCAGCCGCCATGGCGATGGTCCTGAGCGGAGCATGATGGTCGGCAACTCGCTCAAGTCGGACGTGGTGCCGGTCATCGAGGCCGGCGGCTGGGGCATCCATGTGCCGCACGAATTGACCTGGGCCGTGGAGCACGCCGAGGCGCCAGTCGCGGCACCGCGTTTCCGGGAGATATCAGATCTCGGCGAGTTGCCGGCGCTGGTCGAGGCCATCGCCAAAGCCGGGTGAATCCGTTCGCTCTAGCGGCGGCCGACCAGGCGATCGATCACCGGTTGCAGCCTTTCGGGCGTGATCGGCTTGGCCACCACGGCGTCCACCACGCTCGACAGGCCGAGGCTGTCCGGAGTGCCATTCCTGGTTGAGAGCAGGATCACCGAGGGCTGCGCCTTGCCGGCAGCGCGCCGCAGCGCGTCGATGCTGGACAACAGCCCGTCGCAATCCTTGTCGTCGGGTCCGCCGTCCAGGATGACCGCGCCGGGGGCCTGGCCGGCCAAAGCCTTCCCGGCCGTCTCAGGCGACTCGGAAATCGGCTTCAGCCCGGATTTCTCGACGATTTTCGACACCACGACCCGGTTGATCGACGATCTGCCGACCACAAGCACCTTGGAGAAATCCGCCGACAGCCGGGCTGCCGCGCCGCGGTCCGCAGGTTTGAATGGTTTTCGAGAGTCGTCACGATCGGCGGGGGACATGTCGGGCGGGCGCTCTGGTTCAATGCAGGGTTGAAACCTGAACGCAATTGGCGCGAGATCGCCAGCGGTGTCAAGCAGAAATAGTGGAAAATGAGAATATAGCAAGAATTCCTAAAATTCGGCGCAAGTTCTCCCTGTTTTCGCAAGCGGAATTCGAAAAACTCGAAAGTCTCCCGAGCGTATAGCGCACGGGAGACACTCGCCGAAGACTTGTTGACGTAACGTCAACTGTGGTTCTGCTGGGTGACGATCACTGGGATCAAAAGATCACCCCAGTTGCCGTCTCCGCCGTGGTGCCTGGCCGAACGCACCAGTTCCACGGAGACGCCCGCCTCGACTGCCTTCATCACAGACTGGTTCAGCCTGTGCAGATCGTTGGCAAGCATGCGGATCGTCGCCTGCTGGTCGACGCTCATCGCGCTCGACTGTTCTTCGGCCCGTTCCTTGACGCGGCTTATCGATGCCATTGGTCTTCTCCCTGACGTAAATGCCCTTCGGGCGTTTCCTCTGATGTTGTCGTCACTCGGCCGCCGGCCTGAACTGCGCGTGCTCGGTCGACTCATGCATGGCGGTGGTCGAAGACTGACCGCCGGTGATCGCCATCGACACGGCATCGAAATAGCCGGTGCCGACCTCGCGCTGGTGCTTGGTCGCGGTATAGCCATGCGCCTCCGCCGCGAACTCGGCCTCCTGCAGTTCCGAATAGGCCGCCATCTGGCGGTCCTTGTAGCCACGGGCCAGCTCGAACATGCCGAAGTTCAGCTGGTGGAAGCCGGCCAGCGTGATGAACTGGAACTTGTAGCCCATGGCGCCGAGTTCCTTCTGGAACTTCGCGATGGTCGCGTCGTCCAGGTTCTTCTTCCAGTTGAACGACGGCGAGCAATTGTAGGCGAGCAGCTTGCCGGGATGATGCCTGCGCACGCCTTCGGCGAACTTCTTCGCCTGCTCAAGATCCGGCTTCGAGGTCTCGCACCAGATCAGGTCCGCATGCGGCGCGTAGGCGACGGCGCGCGCGATGCAGGGCTCGATGCCGTTTCTGACATGGTAGAAGCCCTCGACTGTGCGACCTGCGTCATAATCGACGAAAGGCCGGTCGCGCTCGTCGATGTCGGAGGTCAGCAGCTTTGCCGCCTCCGCGTCGGTCCGCGCCACCACCAGCGTCGGCGTGCCCATCACGTCCGCCGCGAGGCGGGCCGCGTTGAGATTGCGGATATGCGCCGCGGTCGGGATCAGAACCTTGCCGCCGAGATGGCCGCACTTCTTCTCCGACGCCAGCTGGTCCTCGTAGTGGACGCCTGCCGCGCCGGCCTCGATGAAGGCCTTCATGATCTCGAACGCGTTGAGCGGTCCGCCGAAGCCGGCTTCGGCGTCGGCGACGATCGGCGCGAACCAGGTCTCGACCGAAAGTCCCTTGCCTTCGGACGTCTCGATCTGGTCGGCGCGCTGCAGCGTGCGGTTGATGCGCTTGACGAGTTCAGGCGCCGCATTGGCCGGATAGAGCGACTGGTCCGGATACATAGCCGACGCGGTGTTGGCGTCGGCCGCGACCTGCCAGCCCGACAGATAGATCGCCTTCAGGCCCGCCCTGACCTGCTGCATGGCCTGGTTGCCGGACATGGCGCCGAGCGCGTTGACGAAATCTTCTTCCTGGATGAGCTTCCACAGCCTGTTCGCGCCCATCTCGGCAAGCGTTTGGCGGATCTGAACCGAGCCGCGCAGCCGCTTCACGTCCTCGGGCGAGTAGGGCCGTTCGATGCCGTCGAAACGGCCTTCCGGCGCGGACGGGACGAGGTTGTAAAAATCAGTCATCGGTTGCTCCAGATCGATTCTGCTTGTTCGAACGGCGCGTTCGTAGAGACTATTTTCGGCGCCGCTGATGTGTGACATCGTTTACATTGCGGCGCAAAAATCGCCAGAGAAACCAGAGTTTTCCGGGAAAAATAAGGGAAAACCTGTATTGCGTTTGACAGGCTGGCGCTGTAAATTTGTCACGATTGTAAAGGACTGCTCGCCGCACATCGCGCCATTTCCTGTAAAATCTTGTCAAGGATTGTCGATTGGCCGACCAGAAAATCTTCGCCGGGCCGCGCATCCGCCGGCTTCGCAACGCCAAGGACCTGACCCAGACGGCGATGGCCGAAGGGCTGGGCATCTCCCCGTCCTATCTCAACCTCATCGAGCGCAACCAGCGGCCGCTGACGGTGCAGCTCATCCTCAAGCTGGCGTCCGTCTACAAGATCGACCCGCACGAATTGCAGGGCGAGACCAAAGGCTCGATCGCGGCGCTGAAGGAAGTGTTCGGCGATCCGCTGCTCTCGGCCGAACTGCCGGGCGACCAGGAGCTGATCGATCTCGCCGAGATCGCGCCGAACGCTTCCGCCGCGATGGTGAAGCTGTTTCGCGCCTATCGCGAGCAGGCCGAGCGGCTATCGGATCTCAATGAGCTTCTGGCGCAGGAGGGCAGGGCAACCGCATTGTCCGGCACGCGCCTGCCTGTCGATGAAGTGCACGAGACCGTCGAGCGTCGGCCGAACCACTTCGCGGCTCTGGAGGAGGAAGCCGAAGCCTTCATTTCGCTGCTCGATCCCGGAGACGACCTGTTCGGCGCGCTGAAGGCCTGGCTGAGGCGAGAGCACGGCATAGTGGTCAAGGTGCTGCCGGTTGCCACCATGCCGAACTGGCGCAGGCGCTATGACCGTCATTCGCAACGCCTGTTCCTGTCCGAGCGGCTCTCCCCCTTCGATCAGTTGCGCGAGGTCGCCATGGAGGCCAGCCTGATGCGCATGACCGTCGCCGTGGCCGCTGAGATACAGGCGTTGAAGCTCGCAACCGACGAGGCGCGTCGGCTCGCCCGCTTCGAGCTCGGCCGCTATGCCGCGCACGCGCTGATGATGCCCTATCAGGCCTTTCATGCGGCGGCGATCCGCACCCGCTACGACATCGACGTCCTGCGTTCCCGTTTCGGCGTGTCCTTCGAGCAGGCGGCGAACCGCCTGACCATGCTGCAGCGGCCCGGCGCGGCGGGCGTGCCGTTCTTCATGCTGGAGGTCGACAACGCTGGCAACCGCTTCCGCAAGGCGGGCAGCCTGGGCTATCCGCAAAGTCGTTTCGGCGGCGCCTGCCCGAAGCTTCCCGTCCATGCGGCCTTTTCCCAGCCGGGCCGGATCCTGGTCGAGGCGGTGGAGATGCCGGACGGTGCCGAGTTCCTCTGCATCGCCCGCACGCTCGAAGGGCCGCAAGGCGCCTTCTCCGAGCGGCCGCGGCGCACGGCGCTTCTGCTCGGCTGCGACATCGGCTTTCGCGACGAGATCGTCTACGGCGCGGCGCTGCCCGGACCGTCCGCCGACAAGGCCGCGCAAGGCATGGCATCCGCAACCCCGGTCGGCCCGGCCTGCAGGCTCTGCGAGCGCGTCGGCTGCCTGGCGCGCGCCGAGCCGCCGGTGACGCGACCGCTCGGTCTCGACGAGATGGTGACGGGCCTCAGCGCCTTCGACTTCCAGGGATAGGCAAAGAGTTTTGCCATGGAACCGCGCTGCGGCTCTATTGTCCTATCGTCTGCCACTGCCTATCAAAACGTCCATCTCAACCGTCAGCGGCTCTCCAGCATTTGGCGAAGCTAGACCGCGCCAGACTTCGTCGCGCACTACGAGTTTCATATCTGGAGGAAGCTGGACATACTCCTGACCGCTCAAGCCTGCGCCCTTGGCGACGCCGCTGAAATAGTCGTCGAAGGAGGAAAATTTGATGGGTCGAGTTTCGAGCTGGACATCAATATTTTGAAACCCGGCGCCGCCGAGCAAGGAATGCAAGCGTGTCGCGTCAGGGATGGAAAAGAAGCGATTTAGCTTTTCAGCTTTTTCGGGGATGTAACGAGCTATCACCGCACCTACTCTGGCGAACAATGAGCGCTCCGGCGTCGTCGTCACACTGACCGCAGTCCAGCATTTGGGACGCAGAACCCGGCGAAATTCCGAAAGCGCCGCAAGCGGGTCCGAGAAGAACATGAGCCCGAGCTGACAGATCACTGCATCGAACTGACAATCCTCATAGGGAAGCGCATGAGCGTCAAAGCTTACGAGGCTGATTGGCTGGTTCTTCAAATTGCGTTTGGCAGATTCGAGCATGGACGGCGAGATATCGCCGCCAGTCACAGAGCCCGATGCGCCTACTATCATCGCCGCAGCCTGGGCGGCTGCTCCGGTACCCGTCGCGACGTCGAGCACACGGTGGCTAGGCGCAATGCGCGCTGATCTTAGCAGGGATGGAATGAATGAATTCGTTGCGCGAGCGAACAACTCGTCGTAGCCAATCGCAGCCGTCTTGTAGAATGGCTCATCCATAGGTCGCCCATACGTCGCTCGCGAAGCCGTCGCCTGTAAAGCATTGGCCATCAAGCATCGCACTTTAACTCATCGGTGCCGACCCCGCACGACCATCTTATCCCGTCTCTGCTCAGGTCAGTGCGCCAAACGGTATGCAAAGCTGGATCACGCCAGGCCGCGGCTGATGCGTTAGCCGAATGCTGCACATTTCTGTCGGCCATCGCGTATCGTACCGCCCCGGAAACGCAGACAGTGGCAGCCATGACCCAGACCGTATCGCCAACCATCGCTTCGCCATCTGCACATCAGGAGCGCATCGGCATGCTGCTGGTCTTTCTGTCGGCGCTGATGTGGAGTTTTGGCGGCACCATCGCCCGCTTCATCCATATCGGCGACAACTGGACCGTGGTGTTCTGGCGCTCGCTGTGGGCGGTGGCCTTCCTCATCGCCTTCATGGCCTGGCGCGACGGCTGGCGCGGCACCTGGAAACTGTTTCGCGACATGGGCCTGCCGGGGCTCGGCGTCGCCCTCTGCTTCGCCACCGCCTCCACGAGCTTCATCGTCGCGCTCGCCTACACGACGGTCGCGAACATCCTGTTGATGCAGGCCGGCGTGCCGCTTCTGGCGGCCTTGCTTGCCTGGGTGTTGTTTCGCGAACGTGTGAGCCCCGGGACCTGGGTCGCCATTGCTACCGTCATCACCGGCGTTGCCATCATGGTCTCGGAATCGCTTGGCGGCGCCGTCTCGCCGATCGGCGACGGGCTGGCCTTGCTGATCGCGGTGATGTTCTCGACA
This sequence comes from Mesorhizobium sp. M1D.F.Ca.ET.043.01.1.1, assembly GCF_003952385.1. Taxonomy (NCBI): domain Bacteria; kingdom Pseudomonadati; phylum Pseudomonadota; class Alphaproteobacteria; order Hyphomicrobiales; family Phyllobacteriaceae; genus Mesorhizobium; species Mesorhizobium sp. M1D.F.Ca.ET.043.01.1.1. The sequence goes on along the minus strand of NZ_CP034444.1, from coordinate 2,330,047 downwards.
GCGACCGTCATCACCCGGCGCTTCGCCCATGTGCGCATGGTGCCGGCCACGTGCCTCGGCGCGCTTCTGGCCGGCGCTTTTGCCGCCTCCCAGGCCACCGAATTCGCCGTCTCCGGGCGCGATATGGGCTTTCTCTTTGCCTTCGGCGTCATCAATCTCGGCGTCGGCCTTGCTTTTTTCGCCATGGGCGCCCGGCTGGTGCCGGCGGCCGTCGCGGCGCTGCTCGGCACGTTCGAGCCGATCCTCGGTCCGATCTGGGTGTGGCTCGTCCATTCCGAGGTGCCGTCGGCGCGCACCATCGTCGGCGGCGCGGTCGTGGTCACGGCGCTGCTTGTTCATATCGCATTCGAGTTCAAGCGGCAGACTCGGCCCGAGCGGCCGGGCATCACCGGGCTGCCGTCTCCCAATTGACGCTCGGGAGGCTTCCCCATTGACAACTCCGCTGCCGGGCGGGCAGGCTGCGATTACGGCAACAACAAGACAGGCGTATCTTGCCAAGTGACTCCGCCGGCCTCATCGAGGCCGGACCGCATCGTTATATCTCTGCTTACGCCGCGGCGAACGCCGCTGACGCCGCTCTGATGCCCTCCCCGAGGGGGTGCGAGAGCTGCAACCGCTACCACTCAACAATCCGGCGCGGTACCGGCGGGGCACCCTTATCGCTCCCCGGAAAGCTCAATAATCCGAAACAAAGGCCGTCTCGCGCTCATGCCGCGACGGGCCGGCACGGGAACACTCACCAAAGGAGAACATCATGATCCGCAAAGCGCTTTTGCTTTCGGCGACTTCGGCATTCTTGACTATCTTCACCGTCGGCGGCCATGCCGATGACCGCGTCGTCAATGTCTTCAACTGGTCGGACTATATCGACAGCTCGATCATCGACGATTTCACCAAGAAGACCGGCATCAAGGTCGTCTATGATACCTTCGATTCCAACGAGATCCTGGAGACGAAGCTGCTGGCCGGCGGCAGCGGCTACGACGTCGTCGTGCCCAGCGCCAACTTCCTGGCGCGCCAGATCCAGGCCGGCGTGTTTCAGAAGCTCGACAAGTCGAAGCTGCCCAACCTTTCCAACATGTGGGACGTCATCTCGGAGCGCATCGCCAAGTTCGATCCGGGCAATGAATACTCGGTCAACTACATGTGGGGCACGGTCGGTATCGGCTACAATGTCAAGAAGGTGCAGGCGGCCCTTGGCACAGACAAGATCGACAGCTGGGACGTGTTCTTCAATCCGGAGAGCCTCGCCAAGTTGAAGGATTGCGGCGTCTATGTGCTGGATTCGCCTTCCGACATGATCCCTGCGGCACTGAAGTATCTCAACCTTGACCCGAACAGCACCTCGCCCGACGACATTGCCAAGGCCGAGGAAGCGCTTCTGAAGATCCGGCCCTATATCCGCAAGTTCCATTCGTCCGAGTACATCAATGCTTTAGCAAACGGCGACATCTGCCTGGCGGTCGGCTTTTCGGGCGACGTGTTCCAGGCGCGCAGCCGCGCCGAGGAGGCCAAGCAGGGCGTCGAGATTGGCTATTCGGTGCCAAAGGAAGGCGCCCAGGTGTGGTTCGACGAGATGGCAATCCCGGCCGACGCGCCACATGTCGCCGAGGCACATGAATTCATCAACTACATGATGACGCCGGAAGTCATCGCCAAGTCGACGAACTATGTGCTCTACGCCAACGGCAACAAGGCCTCGCAGCAATTCGTCGACAAGGCGATCCTGGAAGATACGTCCGTCTTTCCCGATGAGGAGACGATGAAGAAGCTGTATACCGTGCAGCCATACGATCCCAAGACACAGCGCGTCATCACGCGCACCTGGACCAAGATCGTCACCGGCCAATAGGCATCAGGACGCGACCCCGGCAGCCAACTGCCGGGGTCGCTTTCTTTGGAGCAATTCCAGGAAAGTGCGCAGCGGTTTTCCGTCCGGAATTGCGTCAAAACTAAAGAGACAGAACGGTTCTGCGTTTCCTTGAAACGACGAACCGCACCAAGAATAGAACGGAGTGGGGACATGAAATCGCTTGGCAGCATCCGCAGGGATTTCGCGCCATGGAATGATCCGAGCGCCAAGCCGTATATCCAATTCGACAAGGTGACCAAGAGGTTCGGCGACTTCACCGCGGTCAACAATCTGTCGCTGACCATCTTCGAGCGCGAGTTCTTTGCGCTGCTTGGCGCCTCGGGCTGCGGCAAGTCGACCTTGCTCAGGATGCTCGCCGGCTTCGAGGAGCCGACCGCGGGGCGCATTCTGCTCGACGGTCAGGACCTGCGCGGCATCCCGCCCTACAAGCGGCCGGTCAATATGATGTTCCAGTCCTACGCGCTGTTCCCGCATATGACGGTGGAGAAGAACATCGCCTTCGGCCTCAAGCAGGAAGGCATGCCTGCCCCCGATATCGAAAAACGCGTCGCCGAGATGCTGCGGCTGGTCAAGCTCGAGCAGTTCGCCAAGCGCAAGCCGCATCAGCTTTCCGGCGGCCAGCGCCAGCGCGTCGCGCTTGCCCGCTCGGTCGCCAAGCGGCCGAAGGTGCTGCTGCTCGACGAGCCGCTCGGCGCGCTCGACAAGAAGCTGCGCGAGGAGACGCAGTTCGAGCTGATGGACCTGCAGCAGGAACTCGGGCTGACCTTCGTCGTCGTCACCCACGACCAGGAAGAAGCCATGACCATGGCAGACCGCATCGCCATCATGGACAAGGGCGAGGTGATGCAGGTGGCGACGCCGGCGGAAATCTACGAGGCCCCGACCTCGCGCTTCGTGGCGCATTTCGTCGGCAATGTGAACATGTTCGAGGGCAAGGTCGCCGAGCGGGCGGCGAACACCACGCGCATCACCGGCGCGACCGGTGCGCAGATCGTCGTCGAGAATGCCGCCGAAACCGCCAATGGCGCCGACATCGTCTTCGCGATCCGGCCGGAAAAGATCAGGGTCTCGTCGAAGAGGCCGGCCGACGCCGTCAATGCGCTGGAGGGCGAGGTCTACGATGTCGCCTATCTCGGCGACATGACTGTCTATCACGTCAGGCTCGACGACGGTCAGATGGTGCGGGCAAGCGCCTTGAACGCCTCGCGCGTCACCGAGGACCCGCTGACCTGGAACGACCGCGCCTGGGTCTCCTTCCGGCCCGACGCCGGCGTCGTGCTGACAAGATAGGAGCGGGCCATGACCAACATCGCCGCCGCCGCTTCTCCGTCAGCCGAAACCGCCGCCCTGCCGACCCGACTGGCGAAGGGTTTCGTCGACCGCCTCGTCATCATCGTCCCCTATCTCTGGCTGCTGTTCTTCTTCCTCGTTCCGTTCATCATCGTCTTCAAGATCTCGCTGTCGCAGACGGCGATCGCCATGCCGCCCTACACGCCCGTGCTCGATTTCAGCGACGGCGTTTCAGGATTGTTCGCCGGGTTCCGTGAGCTCAATTTCGACAATTACACCTTGCTGACCCAGGACGCGCTTTACTTCAACGCCTATGTGACGAGCGTGATCATCGCGGGCATCTCGACGGTGCTGACGCTGATCGTCGGCTATCCGATCGCCTATGGCATGGCGCGGGCGCCTGCAACGGTCCGCCCGATCTTGCTCATGCTGGTGATCCTGCCGTTCTGGACCTCGTTCCTGATCCGCGTCTATGCCTGGATCGGCATCCTCAAGCCGGAGGGGCTGCTCAACGAGCTACTTTTGTCGCTGCACATCATCAGCGACAAGCTGCAGATCCTCAACACCTACAACGCGATCTTCATCGGCATCGTCTATTCCTACCTGCCCTTCATGGTGCTGCCGCTCTATTCGTCGCTGGAGAAGATGGACTATTCGCTGATCGAGGCGGCGCAGGACCTCGGCTGCCCACCGACCGGCGCCTTCTGGAAGATCACATTCCCGCTGTCGCTGCCGGGCGTGATCGCCGGCTGCCTCCTGGTCTTCATCCCGGCGGTCGGTGAGTTCGTCATCCCGGACCTGCTTGGCGGCTCGCAGACGCTGATGATCGGCAGAACGCTGTGGAACGAGTTCTTCAATAACCGCGATTGGCCGGTCTCGTCGGCGGTGGCCGTCATCCTGCTTCTGGTGCTTATAATTCCGATCATGTTCTTCCAGCAGGCACAAGCGAAAGCCCAGGAGCAAGGCAAATGAACGCCACCTGGAGCCGCTTCAACATCAGCTCGATCGTGCTCGGCTTTGCCTTCCTCTATCTGCCGATCGTGCTGCTCATCATCTTTTCCTTCAACGAATCGAAGCTCGTCACAGTCTGGGGCGGCTTCTCGACCAAATGGTACGTATCGCTGTTCCACAACCAGGGCCTGATGGACGCCACCTGGGTGACGGCGCGTGTCGGCGTCATTTCGGCCACCGCTGCGACGGTGCTCGGCACACTGGCGGCGATTACGTTGACGCGCTACACGCGCTTCAGGGGGCGGGTGCTGTTCTCGGGCATGGTCTTTGCGCCTTTGGTCATGCCGGAAGTCATCACAGGCCTGTCGTTGCTGCTGCTGTTCGTCGCCGTCGGGCTCGACCGTGGCTTCTTCACGGTGACGCTTGCCCACACCACCTTCACCATGTGTTTCGTGGCCGTCGTCGTGCAGTCGCGTCTGGTCTCCTTCGACCGCTCGCTGGAGGAAGCGGCCATGGACCTCGGCGCGTCGCCGGTGAAGACCTTCTTCCAGATCACCTTGCCGGTCATCCTGCCGGCGATCATTTCGGGCTGGATGCTGGCCTTCACGCTCTCGCTCGACGATCTGGTCATCGCCTCCTTCACCTCCGGCCCGGGCGCCACGACGCTGCCGATGAAGATCTACAGCCAGGTGCGCCTCGGGGTGACGCCGGAGATCAACGCCGCCTGCACCATCCTGATCGCTGTCGTCGCCGTCGGCGTCATCATCGCCTCGATCGCCAACAAGCGCCGCGAGGTCCAGCGCCAGCGCGACGAGCAGGCAGCCCAGCGCGGGTAGGGGCAATTGCCTTATTGGCCGGAAACACCCCGGCTGATCGGCGAGATGAACGGCGTGCTCCAGTTGCCGCCGACAAAGAACAGCGATTGCTTTGGCGGCGGCGGCGCTTGCACGGCTGGCTGGCCGCTGGCGGCTGGTTGCTGCGCCGGCTGTTGCTGCGCAGGCTGACCGGTCGGGACGATACCGCCCGAGAGCGCCAGTCCGCGCCCGGTATAGGAGGCAATGCCGGAAAGCCAGATCTTGTACTTCTGTGCATTGACCTCGGCCTTGTCCAAGCGCGCCACGCCTTTCGAGATGCTCGCCTTGATCTCGGCGCCGTCGATCGGCAGCGAACCGTCGGCGACGTCGTCGAGGGCGAAGAACCCGCCCTGTTCGTTGCGCTTGAGGAAGGCCGGCAGGTTGAGCCCGTTCAGCGAGCCCGGCCCGAACGTCGCCGAGAAGGACCCGTCGGCGTTCTCGAAGATGGAACCCCAGGCCTTGCCCGGCCCCTTGAGGATGATCGAGACGGTTCCCGTGCCGGCCGGCACCAGCCGCGTCATCCCCGCCGCGGTTGCGAACGCGCCGGTGTCGACGTCCGACGCCAGGAGCCGCATCTCGACCTGGGTGCCGTCCGGCTTGCGGTCGAAACGCAGGCTGCTCTGGATGTTGCCGTTAAAGGCCGAGGCGTCGGAGATGTCGAAAACGGCAAGCCCGTTCTTGACCTGCGCGGTCGCGGCGACGTCGGCGAGCTGTATCGGGCCGGCGGTGGCGTGCGCCGCCGACAGCCTGAGGTCGAGGTTGATCTTGTCGGCGAAGCTGGTGTCGATCTCGCCGGGGCCTGCTTCGCCGGTGGGAGCGATCGGCGTGAAAGCGGAAAAGAACGATCGAAGATCGAGCGTGTCGAAGGCAAGCGTGCCGGCAATGACGGGCAGGGCCTCGCTGAACGAAAGGTCCAGCGCGCCCATGCCGGGATTGTTGTCCAGCGCCACCGTCGTGTTCTCTAATTTTGCCCGCCCCGCCGACGCCGTCACCTTGCTCGCGACCGAGACGGATCCGATCGCGGCGCCGGGCGCGATGCCGGCCTGCGACCATTCGAGCAGGCGTCTCAGAGAAGGAGCGGCGAATTTCGCCTGACCATCGAGATAGGCGTTCTCCGACATCGAGGCGATGCCGTCGAAAGAGAGCGTGGCCGGCGCCGCCTTGAAGGCGAGCGTGACGGGCGCCGCGCCTCCGGCAAACAGCACCAGCGGCCTCGTCGAGGAAAAATCGATCTGGACGCTCTCGCCGCGCCAGATGCCGGTCGCCGTGAGCGTGGCGTCGCTGTTCATGGCCGCCCAGTTCACCTGGCCGCTGAGGCTGCTCAGGATTTCGGTCTCCTTGCCGCCCACCGAGGTCACGACGCGGCCGTCGCGGAACTCGACCGTGCCGAACGGATCGGAAGGCAATCTGCCGAGATCGGGTTTCTGCGGGTTCGCGGTGACCACGCCGCGCGCCGTGTCGATCGAGCGCGTGATGCGGCCGCCCGTCGGCAGCGCAGGCAGGTAGAGGCCGCGCGCTGTGCGCTCGACCCTGATGGTCGGCCGCACCAGCCTTGCCGTCGAGAACTGGACGTCGCCCTGCAGGGCGGCCATGGCGGAGAGGTCGACTTCGACACGCTCGGCTTCGACCACCGGCGGGGCGTCGGTCTCGGTCCATTGCGACAGCGTCACGTCGCTGAGGATCGCCCGGAATTTCGGCCACACCTCGATGCGCGGCGAGCCGTCGATCGTCACACGGAAGCCGCTCCAGGCGCTCAACTCCCAGGCGATACGGTCGCGCACGATGCGTGTCGAGGCAATCAGCGGCAAGGCGGCGACGGCGAGCGCGATGACCAGCACCGCAACGCCGATGACCCATACCCCGCGCCGGATCAAAGATGATGGCATCTCGCCCCGTATGTTTCCGTTGCCGACAAAATCGCCCGACGGGTGTAACCAAGCGCCGACGCTTTTCAAGTCTTTATGGCCCCGCGATGGCGTTTGCGCCGCGTCCTGGCCGGCCATTCCAACAAAATCTTGCTCTGCTGCGCTGCGGTATGCATAAGCGATAAGCCTGTCCGACGCCGAAACCGCATGGCGGTTTTGGGACAATGACGTCGGGCGATGTCGGGCTTAACTGCCGCAATCGCGACGCGCTTTTGGGAGGAAGATCATGGCCGACACCCCCTTGTGGACGCCGACGCAGGACCGGATCGCCTCCGCGCCGATGACCGCTTTCATGAAGGCTGCGGCTGCGAAATCAGGCGAGGCGTTCTCCAGCTATGCCGAGCTCCACCGCTGGTCGATCGACGATCGCGAGGCGTTCTGGGACCTGGTCTGGGATTTTTGCGGACTTGTCGGCGACAAGGGCGAGCGGGCGCTGGCCGATGGCGAGAAGATGCCGGGCGCGGCCTTTTTCCCCGACGCCAAGCTCAATTTCGCCGAGAACCTGCTGAAGAAGACCGGCGGCGGTCTGGCAATCGTCTTTCGCGGCGAGGACAAGATCGAGCGCCGGCTGTCGTGGAACGAGCTCAATGCGCTCACCTCGCGTCTGCAGCAGCTCTTCCTGTCGCTGGGGGTCAAAGAGGGCGACCGCGTCGCCGCCATGATGCCCAACATGCCCGAGACGGTCGCCGCCATGCTGGCAGCCGCCTCGATCGGCGCGGTCTGGTCTTCCTGCTCGCCCGATTTCGGCGAGCAGGGCGTGCTCGACCGTTTCGGCCAGATCGAGCCGGTCGTCTTCATTGCGCCGGACGGCTACTGGTATAACGGCAAGGCGATCGAGGTCGCCGACAAGGTCCGGGCGGTTGCCGGGAAGCTCGCGACAGTGCGCAAGGTGCTGATCGTCGACTATCTCGGCACGTCTGCCGACGTCGCCGCCACCATCGACAAGGCAGCGGCGCTGGAAGTGGCGCTCTCGCCCTTCGCCGCCAGGCCGCTCGCCTTCGAACGGCTGCCATTTTCGCACCCGCTCTACATCCTGTTCTCCTCCGGCACGACCGGGATCCCGAAATGCATCGTGCACTCGGCCGGCGGCACGCTGATCCAGCACGTCAAGGAGCAGCGGCTGCACGCCGGCCTGCTCGACGGCGACCGCTTCTTCTATTTCACCACCTGCGGCTGGATGATGTGGAACTGGCTGGTTTCGGGCCTCGCCTCGGGGGCGACGCTGCTGCTTTACGACGGCTCGCCCTTCTATCCCGACGGCAACGCGCTGTTCGATTTCGCCGATGCCGAGAAGATGACCTATTTCGGCACCTCGGCGAAATTCATCGATTCCGTGCGCAAGGCGGGGCTGAAGCCGATCAAGAGCCATGATCTCGCCAGCGTGCGCACCATCTCTTCCACCGGCTCGCCCTTGTCGCCGGAGGATTTCCGCTTCGTCTATGACGGCATCAAGAAGGACGTGCACCTGGCCTCGATTTCCGGCGGCACCGACATCGTCTCCTGCTTCGTGCTCGGCGTGCCGACGGAGCCGGTCTGGAGCGGCGAGATCCAAGGGCCCGGCCTCGGCCTTGCGGTCGACGTCTGGGACGACGACGGCAAGCCGGTGCGGCAGGAGAAGGGGGAACTCGTCTGCGCGAAAGCCTTCCCGTCGATGCCGATCGGCTTCTGGAACGACCCGGAAGGCAAGAAGTACCACGCGGCCTATTTCGAGCGCTTCGACAATGTCTGGTGCCATGGCGACTTCGCCGAGTGGACGGTGCATGGCGGCATGATCATCCATGGCCGCTCCGACGCCACGCTCAATCCGGGCGGGGTGAGGATCGGCACGGCCGAGATCTACAACCAGGTCGAGCAGATGCCGGAAATCCTGGAAGCGCTCTGCATCGGTCAGGATTTCGACAATGACGTGCGCGTCGTCTTGTTCGTGCGGCTGGCCGCCGGGGTGAGTCTCGACGAGGACCTGGAAAAGCGCATCCGCGCAAGGATCCGCACCGGCGCCAGCCCGCGCCACGTGCCGGCCAAGATCGTTGCCGTCAGCGACATTCCAAGGACCAAATCCGGCAAGATCACCGAGCTTGCCGTGCGCGACGTGGTCCACGGCCGCGCCATCAAGAACAAGGAGGCGCTGGCCAATCCCGAAGCGCTGGAGCTGTTCAGGAACCTGCCACAGCTTGCGGATTGAGCCGCGGCGGTATGGTTAAAAAACTCTGTCGGGCGAATTTACCTAGATTTCACGAGTGGTACACATTCGTAAATTTTTTCAGGCCGCGGTAAGGACTTGTTAAGGGACGACGCCGATAGTCGCGTGTAACTTGAGGGAGAAATCCCGTTCCTCGTCCCCTGAGGTTCAGATTCGCTCAAGCCCCCGTTGTGACAGCAATCCCATCTTTCAAGGCGTCCATTGGGCGCCTTTTTTCTTTTCGAAGCGGGTTATTCGGCCAGCACGCGCGTCGAGGGGAAGGCGACCTCTACCAGCGTGCCTTCGCCGGGCGTCGAGGTGATGGCGAAGCGGGCGCGATTGGCCTCCACCATCGCCTTCGTCAGCGGCAGCCCGAGGCCGGTGCCGTCGCCGCGGCCGCGTTTCAGCGCATTGATCTGCTTGAACGGTTTCAGCGCCTGCTCGATCTCGGCCGGGGTCATGCCGATGCCGGTGTCGCGCACGCGCATGACGACGTCGCCGGAGGCTTCGTAGGCGGTGGATACGATCACCTGTCCGCCGGCTTGCGTGTAGCGGATGGCATTGGACAGTATGTTGAGCGCGATCTGGCGCACGCTTCTCAGATCCGCCACCACTTCGGGCAGCCGCGAGGCGAAGCTCGAACGGATGATGACGCGCTCGCGGTTGGCCTGCGGCTGCATCATCGCAACCGTTTCGGCCAGCGTGTCGTTGAGGGAGACCGCCTCGTAGGCCATCTCGTGCTGGCCTGCCTCGATCTTTGAGATGTCGAGCAGGTCGTTGACGAGATCGAGCACGTGATTGCCGGAGCGGTTGATGTCGCGCAGGTAGTCGCGGTAGCGGTCGTTGGCTACGGGACCGAATTTCTCGTCCACCATCAGTTCGGAAAAGCCGATGATGGCGTTGAGCGGCGTGCGGATCTCGTGGCTGATGCGGGCGAGGAAATCCGTCTTCTGCGAGGAGGCGCGCTCGGCCACCGCGCGCGCCTGGGTGAGGTCCTCCTCGGCCCGCTTCCACTGCGTGATGTCGCGCACGACCGCGCAGAAGCCGCTGTCGTTGGGCAGACTGCCGATGGTCATGAACAGCGGGATGAAACGCCCCTGCGCCTCGCGGCCGATAACCTCGCGCCCGTCGTTGAGGACGCTCGCCACACCAGGTTCGGAAAGGCCGGCGAGATAGTCGCGCGCCGCGCGCTGGCTCTCGATGGCGAACAGCGAGGCGAAGGGCTTGCCGGCGACTTCATCGCTGTCGAAGCCGAACAGCGCCTCCGCCGGGCGGCTGATCGAGCGGATATTGCCGTCGCGGCCGATCAGCACCACGCCGTCGGTGGCGGTGTCGATGATGGTGCGCATTTCGGCGATGCGCGACTTCAGCTCCGAAACATCCGGCTGCTGGCTCGGCTCGTCATTGGCCGCGCTGAGATGCGCCGCCGGCGCTTCGTCCTCGCCGGAACGGCGCACCACTAGCATCAGCGCCTTGCCGCCGCGCCACGGCACGGAACGCAGGAGCGCATCGATCGGGAATTCCAGGCCCTGGCGGGTCTGGAGCTTCAAGGAACGGTCGCTTTCGTCGGCCTCGCCGTCGTCGGAGTAGTGGTCGGCGAACAAGGCGCCGAGCCCGCCGGCATTGGTGAGGTCTTCCAGCGCGTCGTAGCCAGTGAGCTCGAGGAACGCCTCATTGGCGTAATGCAGCACGTCGCCGGAATGGATGAGCAACGGCACAGGCAGCCTGGCGAGAATGGACGTATCGGGAGCCCTGCCTTCCTCTCCCATGGAGAAAGCCGACGGCACGAAGCCTTCAAGCTTGAGCGGCGGCACCTCCAGGCGCGGCCGTTCCGGCGGCGCCGCTTTCGCTTCGCCAGGCTGTTCAGCCGGGGGCAGGGCGCCGTCCGCGTCGGAACCGGCCCAGTCCTCGCTGTCTTGCGCGTCGCGAAAATCGTCGGCGGTCATGCTGTCGTCGTCGGCGCCTGCGTCAGGGGCAGGCGCCGGCCGTTCAGCCTTCGGTTCGGCTCCCTTTTCGGTCGCTGCGGTTTGGCGGGTGTCGGGACCTGCTTCGTCGGCTTTCTCGGGCCCGGCATAGTTGAGCAGCGAACCGGAGGCGGGTGGCGTTTCGTCTTCGCCAATGGCCGCCTCGGAGGCGCCGTCGGTGCCGTCGAGCCGAGCCAGGTCCTTCTGATCTTCCGCTTCGGTCTCAGCCTCCGCCGTTTCAAAGGTTTCGTCATCCTCCTGCACGGCAGGCCCATGCAAGGTCGCGCGAGGCGCGGTCAGATCAGGTTCGTCGGCCTTCCTCTCATCGGTCTTCGGTTGTTCGGCCGCGAGACCAGGCTTGTCGGCCGCTGAAGCCGCATCAGGTCGCCTTTCTGCCCCGGCACTGTCGCTGGTTTGCGGCTCGGCCGGGCCGGAGCTGTCCTTGCGCAGCCGCTCGCCGATCTCGCGAAAGGCGCTGCGCTCGAGGATCGACAGGGTCCTCTCGCTTCCCGGCCTCTCATTTCCCGGCCTCTCACTTCCCGGCTTGTCGCTGGCCGGCTTGTCGCTGGCCGGCTTGTCACTGGCCGGCTTGTCACTGGCAGCTGCGTCATTTCCCGGCTGCTTGTCGTTGGCCGGCTGCCGGTGCTCGGCCAGCCGGATCACCTTGTCGGCATAGCGCCGCTCCGGCTTGGGCACGATGGTTAGCGCCGGCACTTCACCCAGGAACGGATCGGCGGGCTTCGTAGGCTCGGCCGCCGGTTGCCCGTCTGAAGGTTCGGGTTTGGCCGGCGCGGCGCCATTGGGCACAAGCGCCATGCCGAGCGCTTCCGGGTCGACAACGGCGTCGGCGCTGCGCGCGACACCGAAGCCGCGAAAACCTTCGAAGGCGCGGCTGCGGCCATAGACCGGCAGCGCCGCAAGATCGACCGGGATCTTCAGGTCCATGCCTGCCACCGGCCAAAGCACCGAGCGCCCGGACCAGGTGTCGCGCCGCTCGAGCAGCGTGGCGATCTCGCCTGACGCGTCGAGGCCGAAAGTCGCGGCGACGTCCCTGAAGCGGCGGCCGATCACATCGGCGGCCGGCTTGCCGACGAGGTCGGCGAATTCCGGCGACAGCGCGCTGAACTTGCCTTCGGCATCGGTGCGCCAGACGAAACGCAGCGGCGGCGCCGAACGGTCTATGTCGCGAGCCGCGGTCGGCTCTGTCGTCGCCGTTTCGGTGGTGTCCTGCCGCGTTCCGGCCGCGGCGCCACTCGGTTCGGCCTGTGCCGGCGCCTCCGGCTCTTTCACATCGTCGCCGCCGGCGTTGAAATACCAATGGTCGTGCTGCGCGGGGCCTGCATCGGCTGCCTGCCTGCCTGCCATGGCGGTGTCCGGTGCATGGTCGACCTTGGCCATGGTCTTTTCCGTTGGCCGGGCGCTGTCGGCGGCCAGCGCCGGGACCGTGTCCGCCTTTTCGCCCGTTGCCGCGGCCGAGGGCTGGGTGGGCGCGCTTTCCGATGCTGCCGCCTGATCGCCGTCGAGTTGGTCCTCGTCGATCACCACCAGAAGATGGCGCGCGTCGGTCAACCGCGCCAGGCCGGCCGGGTAGGAGGTGCTTGCGCCCGGGACAAGCCGCTTGACGATGCGGTCTCCCGCGCTTGCCACATCCGCGACCAGGGCCGCCAGGGTCTCCGGCTTGATGCCGAGCGCCGCAAATCCCTCCGAAGCCGCCTCGACATGGCCCTGCGCATCGATGAAGGCGATGAAATGTCCGGCCTCGGTGAAGCCGCCGATGGCGCGGCCGGCGATTTCGGCTGGGCTGCGCGAGCCGGTCTGCGCCGCCGGCACCGCCAGCATGACCGCCTTTTCGCCGTCCGGCATAGTCACCGCGCTGGCCAGCAAGCCGACGGCCCGGCTGACCATGCCGGTCGCCAGCCTCACGGTGACGGCGCGGTCGCTGCCGATGTCCGGAAAGCCGCTGGTCGCCATGATCTGCCGCCTGGCGATCAGCGGCAGCCGCGCCGAGGCCCCGATGATGGCCTCGATATCCGGATAGCCGAACACGGCGGCGCCTGGCCCGTTGGCCCAGATCACCTGCTCGAGGTCGGCCGACAATATGGCAAGCGCGTCGCCGGTGGCGAAACGCTGGCGCACCGCATCGAGCACGGCGACATCGAGGAAGGAGTAGTTTTCAGACGGCATGCGCTGGCGAACCCTCCGAAGCGGGCATTTCGGTTAACGCTTTGTTAATAAAAGCGTACGGAGCGAAGGTCCACAAGCCATGCCGTGCATAGGCCGAAATCTCTGGGCTCGTGGTTAACGGTCGGGCGATTTTTATGGTGCGCTGCAACAAAGATGTTGCAATGCACAAAAAATGCCTTTATATTGCCATCATACATGAACGAGACGGCTTTTCTGTCAAAGCCGCTGCCCCCTGAGAGGTTGGAAAATGTCCAAGACCACCACGAAGACCGCTGACACCATCGAGAACATTGAATTCCCGAGCTTCGACGCTTCCAAGGCCACCGACCAGTTCCGCGCTTTCGCCGAGAAGGGCGTTGAGCAGTCGAAAGAGGCCTATACCAAGCTGAAGAGCGGCGCCGAGGAGACCCAGAAGGTTCTGGAGTCGACCTACGAGACCGCCAAGACCGTTTCCAGCGACCTGTCGCTCAAGACCATCGCCGTGCTGCGCGCCAATACCGAAGCCGGCTTCTCGCATCTCGAAGCCCTGGTCGGTGCCAAGACGCTCTCCGAGGTCGTCGAGCTGCAGACCGCTTTCCTGCGCAAGCGCGCCGAGATGGCCGTCGAGCAGGCCAAGGATTTTCAGGCCGTTGCCTCCAAGGCCGTCGAGGACGTCTCGAAGCCGGTGAAGACCGCTTTTGAAAAGGCGTTCAAGGACATCAAGGCTGCCTGATATTCGGGCTCAACGATGCATCAAAACGTCGCATTTCGTCAGACAAATAGATATGCGATGAATTGATCAAGCGAATACCCGGAGCGCGAAACCTCCTCCCTTTGCTCTCCGGGGTGACCAGCCAGCACCTCCTCCCGCTGGCTCGTAACAGGAAAAGGCCGGCACCTCCTCCCGCCGGCCTTTTCTTTTGTCCGTTTTCCCAATGCCGGTTCGCTGAACCTGTTTTTGCCTTATCAAAGGCCTTGAATTAGACTCCGATAGCCCGTAAGGGACGCATCGCCGAGATGCCGACGCGGAGAACAATTTCTCCTCGGATTGCGCTCAGGCGGACGTGCCGTTGTAGCTCAGTTGGTTAGAGCACCAGATTGTGGATCTGGGGGTCGCTGGTTCGAGCCCAGCCAACGGTACCATTGCCTTCTCGCGTAAGCCACTGTTTTTTCGAAATAAATTGGTCAATTCAATTGAATGCCTTGCGTCTGTTTGCGATTTTGTGTCACAAATTGTGCTACCTATTGTGATACAAACGGAAGGCCGAGACGTTGGGACGAAGGCGCGAAGAGCACCATCCTGATCGCTACCTGCAACTCAGAGGCGGGCATTTCCACTATCGCCGGCGCGTGCCCCAAGAAGTTCGCGATCTGGACCACCGCGGCAGATTCGTTCGCAAGTCGCTCAACACTTCGGACAGAATAAGGGCGAGAACCGTCCGCGACATGTATGAGGCGGCCGACAACGCACTCTGGGCGTCGCTAATGATTGGCGCCAATCCGCAAGCGGCAGGTATGCGCTACAAGCTGGCGATTAAGCGCGCTGAGTCTCTCGGTTTTGTCTATCGGCCGCTTGCCGAGATTCTTACCGCAGAACCGCTGGAAACCATCTTGCAGCGCGTAGAGAGCACCATTGGCGAGCCAGCTAAGTCGCCTGCGTTGGACGCCGTCGCTGGCATGGTCGAGCGACCTGACGACAAGATATCTGACGCACTGAAGGTTTATTTCTCCGACATCGTCCGTGACGAGTTGCGCACCAAGAGCCCTGACCAGCGCAAGCGCTGGAAAGCCAAGCGGCAGATGAGCGTCGATGTGTTCATTGATTTGGTCGAAGACAAACCTATGAGCAAGATCACGCGTGATGACGCTCTCAAGGTCCACAAGTACTGGCTCGACCGCATCGCGCCGGAGGAGGGGCCAGGCGATCGCTCGGCGTCGACCGGCAACCGCAATATGGGAAATCTTCGGACGCTCTACAGCGACTATTTCCGCCACTTGGGTTTTCCGGAGCAGAAGAACCCGTTCGCCGATCTCTCCTTCAGTGACAAATCGAAGCGAAGCCGGCCGCCGTTTCCTACCGACTGGATCAGAGACAAGATTCTCGCGCCTGGCGCATTGGCGAAGCTCAATGCCGAAGCTCGAGGGATTGCGTTGGCGTTCGTCGAGATAGGCTGTCGGCCGAGCGAACTGGCAAATCTTCATGAAGGCGTGATTCATCTCGATCACGAAGTTCCGCACATCTCGGTCGAGCCGCGCGAGGATCCAGAGGACCCACGCGAGATCAAAACAGCGTCGTCAGTGCGGAAAGTGCCACTGGTTGGCGTGGCGCTGGAGGTGTTCAAGAAGCATCCCAACGGCTTCCCACAATACAAGGACCGAGAGACGCAGCTGTCTGCTACCGTCAATAAGCATTTTAAGAAGCACAAGCTCTTTCCGAGCGACAAGCACACATTCTATTCGCTCCGCCACTCATTCGAGGATCGAATGAAAAATGCCCGGCTCGACGAGGAACTGCGGCGTATGCTGATGGGTCACGCCATCGACCGACCCAAATACGGCGAAGGCGGCGAGATGAAGATGTGGCAGGAAGAGCTCATGAAGATTGCGCTGCCGTTCGATCCTTCGATCGTGTGACGCGCTCACGTATCGCGGCCAGGCGCTCTTCCTTTGCTCTATGATCCAGCAGAGCCCGCTCCAAGTGATCAAAAAGTGGAAGCCATGCCTCGCCTCGATCGCCGCGGGCAACAATTATTTCGGCAATGCGATCGAGAGCGCGCTCAAGGCGCTCGGTAGTCACTGGCCGAAAACTTGGCGAGTTAGGCTTCACTGCTCTGCGATCTACTCAGTGCGGGTTCGTAGTACGCAGGTTCTCTGATTGTTTTGGAAGGCCGTGCCCTACAAAGGGGGATAGACGACGGCTACGGCGCGCGAAGACGTCTGTCGAAGATCCAGTCGCGCAGGACTGTTACCGGCATTGGTCCGCTCCGATCGATCCGCGAGGCGATAGCTAATCCGATGCAGCGTACGCATCGGGTAAAGCCTGCGCAGTCGTGAGATGACCATAGTCGCGCGCCATGGCCGCATCTCGTTCCAGGAAGGTGGCCTCGATCACCAGAAGGTCGGCGCCGCGGACATGGTCTGCCAGCTCATCGGTGGATTCCGTATCGCCGAGTGACTGGGGACATTTCGGCAGGGTCGAAATCCGTGCGGCCAGTCGGCGGGCGGCATTTCGGTTTGGTGAGCCACTACTCAGACGTCGCGTTCGGGGCCGCAGAACGAACCCGCTACGCGGGATGGGCTGGGGTGAGGTAGAGATCACGAGCGACGTCGCGCTCTCATTGATGGTGGTTCGGCAGCGGCAGAGCATCACCGGCTTCTTCAACAAGGAGCCTGACCATGCCCTATCCTGTTCTTGAGGCTACCTGTCAGTCCACTTCGTCAGCGGCTGATCCACGACACGATGCTGCGCCGGTTCAGCCAGGAGACGCAGCGCAACTCATCTCGGCGACATCGGACGCCTGGCGACCTTCCTCGGCTGGTCGCCGGTTACAGCGACCACCGACGACATGCGCCGGTTCCAGATCGAGCAGCAGGACGACGATGTTCCCGTGCCGACGATGAACAGCATCGTGTCGGCGCTACGCTTCTTCTTCACCCATGTGCCGATCGTAGCCAAGGAAGTGGGGTCGGGCCTGTCCGCCTCGGTGGCCTCTGCCCGCGTCGAGGCGGGCGTGGCGTTGATCGATGCCGCGGGCGCCGGCGGCACCACGTCGGCGCTGCCAACGGTGAAGTTGATCGCGTCGGGCGGTATCCGAGACGGCGGCGACGTGGCCAAGGCCATCCGCCTGGGCGCGGACTTCGCCGGCCAGGCGGCCGGCATGCTGCCCGCGGCGACGGTTTCCACCGAGCCGGTCCATTCCCACTTATTCAACGACTGTTTTACAGTTCAGCCAGTGCGGTCAAAAACGCGCTTGTTCGAAAACCGACGCTGAGGCCGCGAGTATCCCCGTCGGTGGGGCCATTTCCTGCCATGTTTACCCGTCTTTCAAGCAAGGTCCGCGAAAAACCTGTGTTGGCATGCCGGTTGCAAGGACACCGTAAAGGACCCGCACGACCACGGCGGTCTCGCGGTCCTTACGCCAGAGTTCAAATGAAACTTTCAAGCTGACAGCGATGTAGCGCGAGTGCAACTCCGTCGCGCCTTGACTTCCCAGGAAAAATCAAAGGAGCCCTGAAGAAATGAACGTGCCAAGTTATTCCGCGGCCTCGCCAGATCAGCGGGCGGTGCGGGGGATATTTTCTCACCTAGCGGACCGCATCGATCGCCGCCTGCGAATACGCCCGCTTGGGATTATTAGCGATTTTGTCGCCGACCAACTCCCGCACCGTATCGCGGAGATCAAAAATAGTGAACAGCGGGCTGAAGCTGTCAAGGCGCTTGGGCATAGCATCAACGCCATGCTAGCGGCAGGGAACTATGAGGCGCACTTGCTGAATCTGAAACAGTCGGAGTTTGGGGTAGCCAAGACAGACATCCAATATCTCCTCAATATTGCTTATCAGATGTCTGCATTTGCGGGACTTAACCATCACGATGCGGAGTTAACGGTGGGAGAGCCGCTGAAGCGCATTGCAGCCTTAAGTTGCGAGCGGGAGCCTAGCATAAATGTTCTTTCCTATGAAGATATGATCCTTACCAATCCGGTGGAGAGCGATCCGCGCGTATACTGCCTCGACTCAGCTGGGGTCGAGGAGCGAGATTTTTGCCTGGGTCATCAACTCATTGAGAGAGATTTGCAGTTCGCAGTGGACACCCTGCTTGAGTTGCGTGACGAGGTCGGGGCGGATGCGCGCCGGTGTCTTACACTGTGCCTAGAGCGCCTGGAGTCGGCGAATTACATTCTGACCCGCTTTCATAATCATATGTCGCCCGATCTATTTGGCGAATTTCGTGAGTTCTACGGAAAAAACCCTTATAAGAATAGGCTGGCTCCAAGTGGCCGATTCTCGGCGCGCGTTGTCGCGGTTTCTGTGCTACTAATCGGTGAAGAAATTTTCCGCCAAAAACCGAAATTCTATAGGGATGTTTATCGCCTGTCGGAATACTACCCGCGAGGATGTATTGGTGCGGTCTTTGGCTGGTTGTCTTCAGATAAGAGGAGCACGGGGGCCCAGCCAGACTGGCTTAAGGGGAAAGCGGCCTTTCCTAAAATAGCAACCGTCTCGCCCGTGATAGAGGGGAAATGCACTCAAATCCGAGAGCTGTACGCGTCCTGTGTCTATGCGCTGGACCGGTTCACCCGGATGCACCGAAAGACGGCTTTGAAATATACGGTTGAACCCGGTCGCCCCATCGCCGGAGTTGAGGAGTGGGAAAGCATGGACGCTGTGCTTTCACAGCGGCTGCTAACGGCGGCGGATCAAAGCTAACAGGCACAAACGTCTTGTGAGCGCGATGCCAGCCTCGCAGGCGTCCAATAGGTGATGGTCGATGTTTCAAGACGACGTGATCTTTCGTAGGTTTGAACGTGAGGATGTCGATAATGTATGGCACCTGCATAGGAGTGCATCTGAGGCTGTTGGTGTGTATGGTCCGGAAGGGATGTGGGAGGATGATTTACGCAACATCGGAGAAGCATATATCGAATCTGGCGGAGACTTCGTAGTTGCGCATATTGGTCCCCAGCTCGCTGCTATGGGCGGATTGCAACCTGTCGACGATGAAATCGCAGAACTCAAGCGTATACGGGTCGATCCCGCCTTTCAACGACGTGGGCTTGGAAGAAGGATTGTTAGCGAGTTGGAATCGCGAGCCGTTGCTCTCGGATTCAAATGCATAGTGCTCGAGACGACAACGATCCAAGTAGGGGCTCAAAGGCTTTATGAGACGGCCGGCTATATTCGCCGCGGGAAAGGGAGGTTGCACGGATATGCCGTGATCTTCTACGAAAAGCCTCTCTCCGGCCAGGATGCTCTTGGTTTCTGCTGAGAAGTGCCCCACCATCCGCTGCATGTATGTTTCGAGAGTCAGGTTGTAAGCGGGCGCGTCTATATGCAGACCGACAGACCTTCGGTTCCGAGTTCACCGACCGCGTAACTGCCCCGGTCTGATGAGCCGCAGTGTCCGTCCTGCTGAGGATCAATGGGGTGCCAAGCCGCCTGCTCAACTCGTCACCCGTATTTTCGCCGAAACACGCCGAGGAAATCCTCATCCAAGCAGAGCCAGAAATCGTCCTGGTCGTAATCCAAATCACTTGATTCGGGCTCAAATCCATACTTCTTCTGATTCCTGTGCCTGCTTGGACATCCGGCGGCATGGTGGCTGCCGATGCCCGGCTTTATAACCAAGCGCGACTTTGAAGAATGTTGGCGCCGGTTCCTCTTACCCAGCCGGGATCCTGAAATACGTGCCAGTTTGGTCAGAAGAACGTTAGGTGAAACCATGAACCCGGTCGCAAACCCGACCGGATCGACCTTAGGATAGACGTTGGCCACAAATGCGCGCGACCGGCCGGCCGGCGGCTCGAGCAGCATCGTCTGGCGGCAAGGTGTACCAGTCCAGGGTAGGGCCAACGGCGTTTGCATCGGTAGCCACTAAGCCCGGACCATTTATCTAGGAACGGCACGCGCGGATCTCATCATGGCCTGGCCGCAACAGCGGCCCACTTGCAAGAGGCTGGATACATTTGTGTAGACTGCACCGTCCTGATCAAGACGACCCTTGCACGGGCGGGGCGGGTCATACATTCTTGAAACCAGTTCGCGAAGCGCGGCCGCGTCGAGCACTTGCTGGGCCAGAAGCTTCTTCGGCCTCTCTTCCAGGGCCCCAGCCGCTTCGCCTCGGAAATTTCCACGCCGCCGAATTTGGCCTTCCAATTGTAGATCGTGGCTTCGGAGATCCCATGATCAGGAGCCAGATCCAGCATGTCCGATCTACCACATTACGAGTGTAACCCGTTTCGAGTTGACGCTTCAGAATTTTGGATCTTCATTAAAGGACACGCTCCAATCGGCGTTCGATATTGAACAAAGCGGAATACTTTTCAGACCACATACTAAGGCGAATCCTCCATGGCCAGACCGGGCGACTGCCGGAGCCAAACCCGATTACTCAGCAAGTCGCCGCATCTGCTACGCCATTGTAGTGGGGCAGAAGGGAGAAGAGATCGATGGCACAAGCAACGGCGGGTATTGTGCCGCTAATGAAGCAGATACTTTCTCGCCGGCTCCCAGTGCTGTCGGTGATAGCGGGAAATATCACCGCACCGTCACATGTGGTTCAACATCTTCGGTCAAAGGAACAGCCATGGTTACCGTGAAAGTCGATATCAATAACTTCGAGTCGGAAGTTCTGGAATCCGCAGCACCCGTCGTCGTCGATTTCTGGGCCGAATGGTGCGATCCCTGCAAGATGATTGCTCCGAGCCTCGACGAAATCTCCGTCGAGATGGAAGGCAAGATCAAGGTCGCCAAGCTCAACATCGATGAAAACCCGGAACTCGCCACTCAATTGGGCGTGCGCTCCATTCCGACGCTGGCGATCTTCAAGGGCGGCGAGGTGGCCGATTTCTCGGTCGGCGCCAAACCGAAGGCAGCTCTTTTGAACTGGATTTCGAACGCTGCCTGACCGATATCGCTCGATCTGTACCGCAACGAAAAACCGCAGATTCGCCACGTAAGTCGGGCGAGTTCATAGCGATTTATGGGCGTTTTGTACAGGATTCAGCCCGTTGAGCTTCAGCCTGATGTCGGAGCGATCGAAGGCGAAGAAGCTTTTCATTGCGGCGTTGTCGAGGCAGTTGCCGTTGCGTGAATGCTGCGGCTTTTCAAGCACGCCGCTGCAGGCTCGCGTGACCGCACTCAAACCAATGATGCCCTGTTGTTGACAGGCTTAGGCGATGCGTTTTGCTGGATCGGAGAGGGAATATGGGCATCACCGGAGAGTTGGCCGGACCAGCAGGGCGATCTGATAACGAAGGAGGCCCGCACCGCATCTCCGACGCAATGTCGGACCAGCGGAAGACGCGCGAAGCAACGCTTGCCATCGCCGGCGCGGTGGTTGCCCGCGACGGCAATCTCGACGGATTTTCGGATTCAGAGTTGGCCGATTTTGTGAACGGCTTCAGCAGATGGCCGGACCAGCAGAAGACGCGCGAAGCGACGCTTGCCATCGCCGGCGCGGTGGTTGCTCGCGACGGGAATCTCGACAGATTTTCGTGTTCAGAGTTGGCTGATTTGGTGAACGGCTTCAGCAGATGGCCGGACCAGCAGAAGACGCGTGAAGCGACGCTTGCCATCGCCGGCGTGGTGGTTGGCCGCGACGGCAATCTCGACGGATTCTCGGATCAAGAATTGGCCAATCTGGTGAACGGTTTCGGCAAGTGGCCGGAACAAGAAAAAGCACGCAAGGCGATCGTTGCCATCGCCGGCGAGCTCGGTTCCAAGGGCCGTCGCTTCAGCGCTTTCAGCACGCCTGCCCTTGTCAGGATCGCCAACGGTCTGTCGCGGGGCATCGAGGAGGGAGAGACCGCCGGCGAGGTCGCCGAACCCGCCTTGCTGAAGGACCGACTGCATCAACTGGCGCACTACCTCCAATATGCCGAGGATCGGCTGCAGCAGGCCGATGTCCATGCCATAGCGAGTATATTCAAGGCGTTGGGCAAGGCGCAGTTGTCGGACGATTTCGGTGCACTGGCACAGCCGGGGCTGGACAGGCTCGAGGTGTTACGTGCCAATCCCGGGTTTGAGCTCGACAACAACCTCGAGACGATGGGCAATCTTTGCGCCTCCCTGCTGCCCCTAGCTCGCAGCCCGAAGCCGGTGTTGCGCTGGCACCGCAGACCGGCGCTGAACCTGCTCAACGCCATCCAGCCGGTGGTGGAACACAAGATCGATGCCCATCTCAACGCAGGCCAGGCCGAGCGCACCAGCGGTCCCAATGCAAGCCGCTGCCCGGCGCTTTCGATCTATCAGGTGCTCAAGACCCGGGCGGTGCTGGAGACGCTCTACCGGCGGCCCTATGTCGACGGCGACGAACTCGCCTTGCAGGCCAGGCAGGAAGAGCTGCAGGGCAAGACCAGGCAGATCCTGGACAGCTCCCGGGCCCTCATCTACGCCGACCTTTCCTACATGAGCTGGAACGTGATCGCCGAGATCGAGGCGAAAGAGCCGCTCGAAGCGCTCGACACCTTCATGGCGCAGAACGCATCGATGGTCCAGGCCCAGCATGCGGCCGCCAGCTTCGATGTCCATCGGGTCCTTCATACCATGGACCACGAGCCGAGACCGCCGCAAGGCGATGCCGGACTGATGCGGCTGCCGGTGGTCGACATGCAAGGCCGGCCGCTGGCCAGCGAAGCCGAATTGCGGTATTCCATTTTCCACCGCTTGACCTCGGGCGCGGTGCCGGTGGTGGCGGTGCAACTAAAGGGAACTCCGACCGGCGCCATGCTGACACGCACGTTCCCCGTGGAGGGCGTGCCCTACCGCATGGACCTGTTCGGCGGCAGCAAACTGAAGCCGCCGCAAAAGAGCCTGAACCAGCTTGCCTCTCACCTGCCCTTTGCGCCCGAAGAGGCCCCAAGCGGCAAGCTTTTGGCGATCCCTTATGCCGAGACGGCTCCGGGTACGGCCTTTGAGCAGTTGTCGCGGGCCTGGGCGCCGTTCAAGGAAGCCTATTACTATACCCAGCGCCGCGGATTTGCCGCGCCGCCGGGCATCCCCGACATTGGCCCGCATGATTATGCGCTGGAAGGGTGCTTCAAGCTGTCCCTTCTCCCCGACCGCCCCGCAGGCGCAGGGCATCCCTTCCGGGTCGAGGGGCGAGACGGCGAGATCGCCTTGCGGCCGCATGACGGCTGCGGCTTCATCAGGGCCTCACTGGCCGAGCGCATGCCGGCCATTGCCCGGGCTCGCCACGACGCTCCCGAGCGGATGCCTGCCTATGCCGGTAATAGCCAATCGGCGCTACCGCCTTCGGCGCTGCAACATTATCCGCGCAGCGTCGAGGTGGCACAGGAGACCCGCGAGAAGGCTCTGGCTTGGCTCGAAACCCATCCAAGCCTCACCCTCGAGGAGGTGTTCCGGACCGTCACGGGCGGGCACATCGAGGGTTCGGGCGCTATCGCCGTACCGTCGAGCGACGAATGCCTGCATGTGCCGACGGGCAAGAGCAAGACCTTGACCCGTGACGCCGGCGTGCTTGTCGGACGCTCCCCCTATGACAAGCCCAACCTGCGCCCGTTCGCCCCCGACCGGGTCAGGTCGGCGCGCGATGGCGATCGGACCGCCGCGTTCCTGGATCGGTGCGTGGCCTTCCAATACAGCTTCAACGTCGCGCACAGGTCGGGGGCTGGGCTAGCCGCCGACGATCCGACCTTCTTTGCCAAAGGCATCTTGATCGTTGTGCCCGACGAAATGTGGCCGGCGGACTTCGCTGACCGCGGGGTGGTGATGTCTGCGGAGGACGTAAAGTGCCATTCGCGCTGGCTGGAGGAAAAGAACCGGGTCAAGGCCGACACCGCGCTGGAGTGCGTCGGCATCCTGCAGGCGACGGAGGTGTTCGCGCCCGGCTCTTTGGTTGCGGTTCCGAGCGTCGAACAAAAAATGCTCGACGGCGATTTTGACGGCGACGCCGTCGTCATCATCGGCAACCGGCCTCGCCTTTACGAGCATGTGCGCCAGTTCGACGCGCAGCTGCAGGCGCTCGGCATCGCCTCGATGAAGCCCCCGAAGTCGCACACGCCGGCCATTGAGAAAGGCGACTACCAGTTCAGCCGGTCCAAGCAGATCCTGTCGGCCACCGGGCTGGTGCTGGAGACCTACAGCTGCCTGCAGCGCAACGTGCTGGCGCAGCCGCAGGAGGCGCAACGCTGGTTTGCCGAGCGTGCCATCTTCGGCACCTACGAGGGCATTCATCCTGGGCTCAAGGCCGACATCCGCGCACTGTTGCAGGAAGATCGGCCGGATGGCCATACCCTCCATGATCTTATCACCAGGGCTGGGGAAGACAGCAAGGCCGCCAAGCATCCGGTGGCCTGCGAACTGGCCGCCTTGCTAGTGGCCGAGCTCCAGGACTGGAACCGGCAGCTCAGCGAGCCGGCTCATGAGTCGGACGTCAAGCAGCAGTTAGCGCGATCCGTGGCCTCAGCCGGCGCGAAGCCTGCCGTCAGCGCCGACGCGGCCGCGCTCTTCCCGAAACTCAGCGAATCCTTTCCGGCAACCGCTGACGCCAGGAAGCGCGTCGACTTCCTGCTCAACCACTACCAGCCGCGCATCGATCCGCGGCCCGACGGCTACAACCCCGACGATCTGCATAAAAGCGCCATCAACCTGTTGAGCGTCGGCATCAAGGTCGGCACGGACGCCTACAAGTCCGATACCGGTGCGCGGGTGTTCATGCAAAAAACTACCGAATTGCAGCGGCTCTTGGAGCGCAGGCCGGGCTTCAAGCCGGCCCCCTATGTCAAGGCGCAGGCGGCAAAGCTCCACCAGGGCCGGTTCGACGTCGATGGCAGCCTGGCGGATCTGAAGGACAACCCCACGCTGGCGGCCTCGGTCATGGAGGCCTCGATCAGACTCGCCGTCGAAAAGCGCATCCTGCCGAGCGCCCTAGCAATCTCGGCCGACGACCCTGCCAGCAGGATAACGCTGAGCAGCGAACAGGCCCCGGAGCGCGCCAGGCTCGAAGCCGCCCCCGCCGAAGCGCAAGAAAGCGCGATTACCGAAACTGTGCATGCTGTTGCCGAGCTTTTGCGGCACGACGGCATCGAGGTGAAGGTGCCGCATCTTGACCAACGGTCGCGCGGGCAGGTCTGGACAGCCGACGAGTTGACCGGCCAGAGCGTGAGCGCGGCGCCAGAGGCCCAGCTGGTCACCAATGCCGTGCGCCATGTCTTCGAGATCCCGGACGAGGCTTTTACGCGCGCATTCAAGAAGGCGGCACTAGCCTTCGAGGAGCGGGACTGCAGCGAGGTCGAGACCACCAACTGGTTCATCAGGATGGACACGCCGAGGTTACGCGGCGTTCACACGGCATTCAGAACTGCGCAGAACTATCGCTTCGAGGTCGAGTTCCATACGCCGGCCAGTTACCGGGCAGAGCTCGCGCAGCGCGCGCAGAGCGAATGCGAGTTGGTCCCTATTCCCCCTGGCGCCTGGGAGATATTACACTGGGGCTCGTCAGGAGAAAGCAGGTCGAGGGCTGCAGGGACCTCCAGGTCGCCCACAATCGCAAGACAACAGATTGCGGTCGCTCGCTCCCCGCAAGCGGGCGAGATCCTCGCGGCTCTCGGTACGCGGCCGGTCGTGCTCGTCGGGATGCCGGCGAGCGGCAAGTCGAGCATCGGCGCCCAGCTTGCCAAGGAGTTGGGGGTGGAGTTTGTCGACATCGATAAGCGTATAGTCGCCGAGCACGGCAATCTGATGGAGATGTTCGCCGACCCTGGCCGCGGCGAGGCGCACTTCAGGGACCTGGAGACCAAAGAGCTGGCCAAGCAGCTGGAGAGAGGGCCTATCGTCATCGCAACCGGCGGCGGCTGCTTTGGCAACGACACTAATCAAGCCCTGATCCTAAATAAGGGGAGGTCGATCTGGCTCGACACCGAGCTGAAGGAGCTCCGCAGGCGCCTCAAGAAAGACACCAGCCGTCCGCTGCTGCAGGGCGCCGAGATCGAGCAGAAGGTTGACCAGCTGTACGAAGAGCGCAGTCCGTTCTACCAAAAGGCCGACATCGTCCCGCCCTTTCAAAAAGACAAGAAGGACGCTCGCATTTGCGTGAAGGAACTCTACGCTTCCCTGTGCAGCGAAAGAGAAGCCGCTCTGCCCGCTGCCGAGATATCACATGTCTCCGGTGCCTCCGGCACTACCATCACCATGTCCCCAACAGCTCAGCGTATGCACGATAATCATCACCACGGCCACGATCGCGGGGTCGGCGCCGGGGAAACTATCCAGGCGCCGATGGCACCATTGGGTGTAGGGCAACGGCCGCCGCCCCTCGAGACCCTCACCGCCGACCCGCAGCCTTTGCTGGCCGGCAATAACGCACGAGCGCATTTAGCGTCTTCCACGAGAAGCAGAGAACGCTCAAGCCGAGGACAATAAGCCTTAGGCGGACAATCAAGGGATCTTTCGCAGGGTTGGTGCAGTGTGCGCGTTGGCGCCGAAGCTAATTAAAGTGGGAAGGCGGGTGCGCTGCGGCGCGCGACAGCGTGGGTTGGTCACAAGCTACGGCTCCTCGCGAAGGCCTAGTCATCACCCAATCCAACAATCCAGTCGCGCTTGCGAGCGAGTCGCTGCCCGCCGCGCTCCAGGACAGCCATCGTGAAGCGTGTCCAGACATCGGCCGTGCCGATGTAGGAATGCGGCTGGTCGGTGATGAGGTGGGCGCTTTCGCCTTCCGCCAAGACGGTCGACTCTCTCCCCACGACGATGGTGAGAGCGCCGGCGGTCACTGTCACCAGCTCCCGCGTGTCGGGGCTGTGGGCGTCGGCATGGAATTCGTCGCCGGGTGCCAAGACCCACGACCAGAGTTCAAACATGGTGCGACCCGACGTAGAGGCCTGCAACTGAGCGCTACTGCCAGCGGGGCTCGTCCAAAGTGTTTTCGTGACAGTACGCTCAATACGCTTGTCGGCTTCTCCTCTCGGCGCATCGTTGATCAAGTCGCCTACGGACAGGGAGAACGCGGCCGCCAGCCTGCAAAGGATGCCTATGCTGGGGTTGGCCTTCCCCTTTTCGAGCGCCACCACCGTTCCCTTTGAAAGGCCGGTCAGCTTGGCAACCCCATCAAGCGTCAGGTCCTGATCGCGGCGCAGGTTGCGCAGCTTGGTGGCAATCGCCTGCCCCAGCTCCTGCTCGCGATCCGGTATGAATGACATCTCGGTCATTATATTGACTTTAGCAGTCGTGCGGGCTACCGTCAGCAACTCCGGCACTGCAGCGCCCGCTCGATCTGGGCGCCGACGCGGTCGTCCATTCCGCGACCAAATACATCGGCGGCCACTCGGACATGATGGCCGGCATCGTTGTGGTGCCCGCTTCATCTCCCCTTGAGCGGCCCCTGCAGATGATCCAGAAGCACAAGGGCAGCGTTGCCGCGCCGTTCGACTGCTGGCTGGCACTGCGCGGGCTGCAGACGCTGCCGGTGAGGATGCGCGCGCACTGCGACGCCGCGCTTCAGGTTGCTGAAGCCCTGTCGAAGTCACCCCAGGTCGAGCAGGTACTTTACCCGGGACTTGCCGGTGATCCCGGCCATGCGCTTGCCGCCCGGCAGATGAGCGCATTCGGCGGCATGTTGTCCTTTATCGTGAAGGGCGGCGAGCCGGCCGCGATGTGTGCGGCCGCTCGCCTGAAACTGGTAGTGCGCGCCACCAGCCTCGGCGGCACGCACTCCCTGATCGAGCACAGAGCGTCGGTCGAAGGACCCGAGTCGATGGCGCCAGGTGGCCTACTGCGCATGTCGGTCGGGCTTGAGGATGTCCAGGACATCATCGATGATCTGATGCAGGCGCTCGTCGGTCCGGCGAGTTGAGCATGCAACACCTTCTGGTCTGGGCCGCCCATATCGTCGCTGCGGGCAGTCCCGGCCCAAGCGCCATGAGGATCATGGGCGTCGCAATGCGGCAGGGCCGTCAGGCCGGCCTCGCCATGTCTGCCGGCGTCGCGACCGGCTCGATCTTCTGGGTTAATGGCAGATACCGGTATCTCGGCTCTGCTGTTCAATTTGCCCACGCTCTCATTTTGCTGAAATCTTTGGCGGCCTTTATCTGATCTACCTCGCGGTCAAGGCGGGTAGGGCGGCGCTGACGACCGTTTGCCCGGACGCACTCGATCCCAAGGCCGAGGGTCACAAGAGCGATCATGCGAGGATTGCTGAGGTGCATGAACAGGCCACGATTGGTCGGATTGCTCTGACCGTGAACGACTGGATGTCGTTGCGGCGTTTATGAAGACGTCATCGGCCCAGCCCCGATTGGTCGTGACGGCGAATCCGCGCTTCTGGGCGTGAACGGCCTGCCATTGGTCGAACTGCGCAAAGACATGGCGGCACAACGCCGCCCCACCGAAGCGGGGCTGTTTCACACGGCCTTCCTACTGCGTTCGCGCCGCGATCTTAGTCTTTGGACACGGCACATTCGGCAAGCCGGTGTGCAGCTTGATGGCGCGTCGGACCCTCTTGTCAGTGAGGCGCTTTATCTCAATGACCCGGAAGGGAACGGGATCGAAGTGTACGTCGATCGGCCTCGGTCCGACTGGATCCGCCATGGTGACGAGATCGAGATGGCCACGTTGCCGCTGGATCTCTCCGACCTCGCCAAAGTTTCGGGGGATTGGGCGGGTGCGCCGGACGGAACAGTGATCGGCCACGTGCATCTGCGGGTGGGTGATGTCGAGACGGCGGATGCCTTCATGACCGGGACGCTCGGCTTGACGCGAACGGCCCGCTTGCCATCGGCGGGTTGGTACGGTTCGGGCGGCTACCACCACCACCTTGCCGGCAATGTCTGGCACTCCCGTGGCGCCAAACAGCGCAGTCCAGGCTCGGCAGGACTCGCCGAGATCGAACTCCTCGTGCAGCCGCATACCCTGCCTGTAGGTGTGATCGAGGACCCGTGGGGCACGATATTCACCATCTCCGCAGCCCAAACCCTCACCCTTTTGAACCCAACCCAGCCCAACTGAAAGGATTGATAATGACCCCGAAGGAAACCGTACTGAGCGCTGAACCGCGCTCTTCACCAAGTTTGATCCGGCGGCGGCAAGCCAGCTGTTGAAGGAAGATTACATCCAGCACAATCCCGGTGTGCCGACAGGGGCGGCTCCAATTCTCAGCTTCCTGCCTGTGCTCAAGGACGCCGGACTGACCGTGAAGACCCATCGTGTCCTGTCGGAAGGGGACCTGGTGGCCGTGCATTCGACCTATGACAATGCGCAGGCCTTTGGCGGCCAGACCATGGTGGCGTTCGACGTGTTCCGGTCGAGGACAACAAAGTCGCCGAGCAGTGGGACAATTTGCAGGCCGCGGTCCCTGCATCGAAGACAGCCAATGGCAATTCGATGACGGACGGCGCGACCGAAATCCAGGATATCGAAAGGACCGCCGAGAACCGTGCGCTGGTTGAAGCCTTCGTCAATGACGTCCTGCTTGGCGCCGCGCCACAGAAGATCACCGACTATATCTCGACCACGACCTACACCCAGCACAATTCGATGGTGGGGCAATGGGCTTGACGGTCTCGGTGCCGCACTCAAGGCGATAGCGGAAGCCGGGCAGGCTTTGGCCTACACCAAGCGGCACCTGATCGTGGCGGAGGGCAATTTTGTCTTCACCGCGTCGGAAGGCAAGCCGGGTGACACACCGACAGCCTTCTTTGACCTCTTCCGCGTCGAGGGCGGCAAGATCGTCGAACATTGGGATACGATTGCCGCTATCCCGACCGAGATGGCGCATGGCAACGGCAAGTTCTGAGGACGGATGCCATGAAATCTATCCTTTTAGCCAGTCTCATCCTCTTTTCCTCCATGACAGGTGCAGTGATGGCCCAAGACAAGGGTGTCGTAGAAATCGTGACGATGAATTTGAAAGACGGCGTCTCGGTCGAGGCCTTCGCCCCAGTCGACAAGGCCATCGAGGATCAGCATGTCAGCAACCCGGCTTCGTTTCGCTTGAGACGGCCGTCAGCGGGCGCAAGTGGCTCGTCGTCGTGCATTGGAAGTCGGTCGATGCCGCGCAGGCTTCGATGGACAGCTTCGCCAAGGCACCGGCTGCGGCCAAATTCATGAGCATGATAGACGCATCCTCAATGACGATGACGCGTTACGAGGCGAACCGATAAGCGACCAAACCGGGTGGTGAGCCCACACGAAAACCGGATTATCATCGACAAAGCACAGGCTCGGGCCGCTCCTGTTGGTGCCGAGGCGATGAGTGCGGCCGGGTCTTGAGATGCGCTGCCTGGCAACACGGTACCGTGCAAGCTCGGACACATGAGTGACGCTCTCGGCTCGATCGCGGCAGTCTCGATATGTTGATGAGGTGTCGGTTGTTTGTCGCCGGGGATGGCTGCTCGTCGATATGCGGCGGCTCAATAGCCACCCGTCTGCTCCCGGCCTCAAAGCCGTCACCACACCGTTCCACAAATCAGACGCCGACTGCGGGTTCTCGTAAGTTTTCATCCTCTCTTCATTGCGACCTCCGCTCGAATTGCGCGTGCACAACAATGGGTGTCTCGATCCGCAATGGTGCAAACGTGATCGAAGTTCCATTCTGAGGACGAGTAGAGCGTTACCGCCAATACATCTCTAGAACCGAGTTCATCCGTTGACCGGACTTCGCAAGCAGGCCCGACAGGTTCAAAATCCCGTCCCCGCAACCAATTTTGTCATAAATCAAGATTACCGTCCCGGTCTAACCGGGGCGGTTTTTGCGTTTGGAAGGGCGCGCAATCGCTGATATCTACGGTCGGTGCGCGGCTGTGGCCGGCAGCTAGTCGGCGCCTCGCGATAACGCGCGCGGGCATGCTCCTGCAAGTTCTCTGCCTCGAGGGAGTTCGAGCACAGTCTCATCGAAGTTCGCACCTCTCAGGCGATGCTGGCGATCTCAGCCCTCAAGCAGCGCACCGTGCCTGTCGAGCGTCTTCATCAGGGCAGCGTTCGCTGTGGCGAAGTTACCGACCTGGCCGGCGAGTTGGTACTGCCACTTCACGCCATGGAAGAGGTTGTTGCGGTAACGGAAGATGATGATCAGCACCGCGGCGACGCGGTTGCGTGGGTCGTTGTCGCTGCCGTCGACCACAGCCAGGACCAGCGGCTCCTGATCGTTCCTGCGCACATGCAAATGGCCGAAGTGATCGGTGAAGGCGCCACTGTCGAAGTAGCGCTGTCGGAAGTAGGCGAGCTCCGGGTCCAGTGATGTCGCGTCGAGCGTGCTGTCCTTTTGCCAGCCATCGACCAGATCGCAGATGGCTCGGGCACTTCCTTCGCTGTTGAGAAGGCGCGACTCGAACAAAGCCCAGAGCAGCGAAAAGTCGGAGATGGCGTCCACCTCCTCGTTCGAGAGGTGATTGAAGCCGTGCGCTTTGGCGCGAAGCCAGTGGGTGACGTCGGTCATGCCATCCCTGTATCTGAATGTCGGTACCGCTGGTAGGTAGCATTGTGGTGTCTTCGTTCCAGACGGAAATGACGGCGCGATAGACTGACCTGCAGAGGAAGAATCGGGCGAGTCTGGGTGACACGGGAACTCGAGGCAGCGGGCAAGGTGATGCTGGGCCGAGTGTTCTTCTTGCGCACATCCGACCTCGTGGCGGGGATGGCGCACGGCGTGACGCATGACGATGAGGCGGACGAAGACGAGCGCCCGCTCTATCGGTTTCGATTCGCGACTACGAAACACAGATATCACCGCATTCCCGGGCGGATCCTTGGGATCGACAGGGATGTGCTGATCGTCGCGAAGGGGATCGCGCTGGACCGGAAAGTGTTTGTCGCCGAGCGCAACATCAGCATCTTTCGGCGCATTGCAAAGCTGAGGCCCGGCAGCGAAATCGTCGTTGGCGGCGACCGGGCCGACAGCATCGCTGTCGAGGCCTTCGGCGAACTGCTCGAGAGGTTCCCGAACAGCACCGAGGTCGACCGCTATGCCGCGGCGCGCGTGGAAACCATCCTCGGCGAATTCTTCGACGGCACGACCAGCGCGCGCGATCACTACGAAAGCTACCTGAATCGCCGGAACGCCGGTACGCGCGGCCGCGCCTTGCGACGGGATGAGCTGCTTCGCGCCGAGATCGACAAGTTCGTCTATCTGCGCGCGACGCTATTCTCCTGGCTCACCAGGGCGGCTAGCTACTCCGAGAAGGAGTGGCAGAAGATGGTTGTCGGCGTCATCCTGCTGCTGTTCCCGAAGTATGTGGCGGTGTTGGAGAATATCCGGATCACCGACTTCTATTCGACCCCGGGCAAGCGAAAGAACCGATACGTCGACTTGTGCGTGGTCGACACCAACGGCAATATCGACGTCATCGAGATCAAGAAGCCTTTTGACGACATTCTCCTGAGCAGAGGCCTCTATCGCGGCAACAGCGTTCCAGCGAAGGAGCTGTCAGGCACCATCATGCAGGCCGAGAAGTACCTGTTCCACCTATCCAAATGGGGCGTTGAGGGGGAGCGCGAATTGTCGAAGCGATACGGGTCAGCGCTCCCCGCCGACCTCCAGATTCGGGTGACCAATCCCAAGGCGCTGCTTCTGCTCGGCCGCGATCGCCGAACGGATGGCACAGGCGCGCTCACCGAGAACCAATCGTTCGACCTAGAGGTCATCAAGCGGAAGTATGCGAATATGATGGACATCGTCACCTACGACGATTTGCTCCGCCGCCTCGACAGAATCATCGACTCGCTGACGGCGCGCGCAGGCTCGGCCAAACTGAGGCAACGCGCTGACAAGCGCGTCACTGAACGGCGGGATTGAACCGAACAGGTGTGCGCGGTCGGCGGGGATGGGTCGGAAGCTGATGCGTGGTGAAGGGCGTTTCGACCTCTTTTGCTCGGCGGAGTTGAGGCATGTTCGTGGGCACGAAAGGAGACTTCGTTCATGAATGCCTCGGAACTTCTCGCTAAGATCAAGGAACTGCCCAACAAGCCGGTGGATGTGCCCACGCCGCCGGCTATCGAGCTCGTCGCCATGGTGGTACGCTGGGGCCGCCATCTCAAGCAGTGGAAGGCCGCCACGCTTGCCGACTTCGCGCGTGTCTCGCTGTCGACGGTCGAGCGCGTCGAACGCGCGGAGAAGGTCAGCGTAGAAGCGCTCGACCGCATCGCCCAGGCGCTCGGCCACGAGCCGGGCGCGTTCACCACGCCGCGCCTCCCTATCGGCCCGGACAAGGCGGCGGAACGCCTCGTCGAGAGGTATGGCCATCTCGAACCGGTGGAAGTGTCGCCGATGAAGACGCACAAGGCCATCCGCGATGCCGCTAAGTGCGACGCCTACCTCATCCACCGTCCCGGCGTGTCCGACACCTATCACGACGACATCGCTAGTCTTGGCGAATGGCTCGACCTCGCCTCGTTCATCCTCTCCGACCTCGGCGAGGAGCCATTGTCGTCGGGGCGTGGGCGGCGCCAGCTCTACAACGACATTCTAAGCGCGGTGTCCGAACTGGAGCGCCATGGACTGACGGTCTTGTCCGGTGTCATGGCCGCGCCCCAGCCGGGCATGCCCGACTGGAAGGTCGCCATTGTCTCGGTGACGCCACGCCTCACCGATCCCGGCGCGCCGAAGCGTCGCTACGTCATGGTCGACCGCCGGGCGGTTGCCGTGACGCCGGGCTGGCTCATCGACGATTAGGGAATGAGTGCGAGGCGCTCGGTGATGAACTGGGCGATGTCGGCGGGTTTGAAACGTCGCGCGTCGACGTAGCCGTCGGTGCGGAGCACGCCATCGACGGAACCGTCGTCGACGCGCACGTACATGATGCGCTGTTCGTCCCGAGCCATGATGATTTCGCGGATCGCGCGGAACTCAACGCCGCACCAATCCTTGCGCTGATAGTCGGCGCCGATGAACACGACGATGAGCTTGGAGCGGTTGCGATAGATGTCCTGCAACAGGGTGTCGAGCGACGGCCGGGCAAGCTGGGAGACGTAGTTGTTGTCGTAGAAATAGGCGTTCGGGCCGAGACGCGCCTCAAGCTCGCGGGCCACCTGCTCAACCAGCCCGCGGGCTTCGCCTGGAAACGAGAGGCCAACATCGAAATGATGCTGGGTGATGTCGACGGCGCGGCTAGCCTGCCGCGTCCACGAGGGCAGGACGATGCCCCGCGCAGCGTGCAGCTCTTTCGGCAGGTTGACATCCTTGATCGCCCAATGCGTGCGATTCATCTCCCATTTTCCGATATCGAGCTCGAAGGCGAGGACGTCGAAGTCGGCCGCCGTCAGGAAGGGCTGGACCGGGATGAACTCGTATTCGATCCGCACTTGGCCGCGCCGCACAGTCACCTCGCGGATTAGCCCGAACTTTGGATCGAGCTGACAGGCATCTTCGTAGGCGAAGATGGTGGGCAGCCGCGTCAGTTCGGTCAGCGCGGTCCCGTCGAGTTTACCGAACCTCTCGGCAATCTTCTGATCGGTGTATTCGTGCTGGCTGACGCAACGCGATAGGTCGAAGGTGCAGGGCGCCCCTTGCCATTCCTCTTCCCAGCCGGATACCAGAAGGTTGTACATCGCGTCGTCCTTGGGAATATCGAGCGGGCCTATAGCACGCATGAAGCTGCGCGTACGAGACGTCAGCCAATTCGGGTTCGAGTCGATAGACCGCTACATCGCGAGTCCCTCGATGAAGCACTCTTCTGCTATCGGCGACGCTCTGCATAGCCCGCAATGTCGCCGAAGATCGATCGAAATTAGGTGGCATGACCCCATGGTGTCGATAGGCCAACTGCCCCTCACGGCGCACCCGAGGGTGCTGCTTGAACCGTCGTGCGCACATCGCACATAGATGCTATCAATGAAGATGCGCAGGGAGGGCGAACAATCGAATGGAAAATGAGGACAGGTCGCGAACCACATCTGATCGGCGAATCGCCTTGCTCATCGATGCGGACAATGTGTCCCACGGCAAGATTGCAGCGATACTGGCAGAACTTTCAAAATATGGCACAGCTAATATCCGCCGCGCCTATGGCGATTGGGCAAACGCCCATCTCAGGAACTGGAAAGACAAGCTGCACAATTTTGCAATTCGGCCCATTCAACAGTTCAGCTATTCAGCCGGCAAAAACGCCACCGATATTGCGCTTGTGATCGATGCAATGGAACTTCTCTACACGGAGAAGCTTGACGCCTTCTGTTGGGCTTCCAGCGATGCCGATTTCACGCCACTAGATGCAGTTGAAAGCCAATGGACACGATGTCTACGGATTTGGGGAACGCAAAACGCCCACACCGTTTGTGAATGCCTGCACGACTTTCCTCTATCTCGATAGCCTGGACGATGCTGAGCAACCGACGACTCCTGTAGCCCCCGACGAGGGACCAAAGACCAAAGCGAGGTCAGCGGCCAGATCTAAAACACCGGCTGAAAAGCCCGCCGACAAGCGAACCGGCAGGCCTCTATCGCAAGATACGACCCTCGTGACGATCCTGCGCGGCGCTGTGGAAGCCACGGCCCAAGACGATGGATGGGCAGCTATGTCATCGGCAGGAAGCGCAGCGAAACGGCAGGCGCCAATCGACCCACGAAACTATGGAGTGAAGAACTTCCCTGCACTCTTCGCGGCGACTGGCCTCTTCGACATAATGAAAATGGAGAGTGGGCAGAGCTATGTCGCGGACAAGCGGAACAAGGACCGCTTACCACAGCCGAGCCGATAGGGGTAAGAAATCCATCATTGCCGTTGATGGCAAAGGTGAGCCACTTAGTTCTGCGCAACATCAGAAAATGCGACTTCAATTCCTCTTTCTGGGAATATCTACGCGTGGCTCGCTGGTGGATGTGGACGCCGTCGTAGTTTCTTAAGAGGCGGCCGCAGCCGATGTTCCATGCGCATGTATGGTGCGAAAACATCGGAGCCTTCATAATAGAACTGGGTGATTTCCTGCACTAGCCGCAAATGGTCATCGATATGCGCCTTGCGCTCCTCACCCTCGGTCTCCTGCATCATCGCTGAGGCAGCGCCGAATTTGATGAACCGCTCCCACATTTTGTCGAGGTAGTCGCGCACGTCCTTGCCGAACAGAAACTCCGCAGAGTTCATGGCGGTGAGCAAATCAATCTCGGCCTCGCGGCTGGTGCGCCCGTGTGTGTTGACGAACGAAACGGCCTTCCGTGCTAGCTCATAAACTGCCAGCCGACGCTCAAAGAGTTCGAGCACCAGTTTACTGTGAGCGGTTCGCCACTGCCGATAAGCGATGAAGCCAACGGTCAAAGCGATCGTCGGCGTGAGCAGAGCCTGAAGATATTGGATCCAGATCGGAAGCATGGCGCGCTCGGAAGCATCAAACGATGTTGGCGGCGACTTGAAACGCCGTGCCCAGGACGATGAGGATCAACCCACCTCGTCCGTACTTTTGGTAGCGCCCTTCTAACTCTACTTCAGCCTCATCGATCTCGTGAGTGATGAGATGGGTGACGCCTCCAGTTCGGACTTTGTAGGGCATCCCGTAGCGGAAAAGGACAACAACGCCGATGAGGGAAAAGGCCAGGCCAAGGATGTTGAGCGTTGCTGCCATCATCTTTGCTCCATTGTCATTCTTGAAGCTCCTTCCATGCCCGATCAAGGCCGCTCGGCGATCGAAGGTCGTACGCGCTGCGTAGCCGGCCGGCGAGTTTCAGCGCTTCTAGCCCACGCTCTTTCGCAGTCGCATGGTAATCGAACGGGTTTCGCTCCCACACATGCGCATAGTTGGCGAGAGATTCGGAGATCTTGGTGATGTTGGAGAAGGACAGCACATCGTTGGCGAGTTGGGGCGCCAAGGCCTTCCAATCCACGTCATTCGGGAAGTCTGGAGCCGGCGGCAGGGAACCGTTGGTGATATCTTGGTGCATCTGAAACTCGCCATGCCCCATAATGAAGACATGCCAGCAGTCGACCGCGTACCGCTCCAGTTCTGTGGCGCAGCGCATCGCGCCATAGCGTGCGGCGTTCCTTTTGCTCCACCAAGTCTTGAACAGATCCACACACCAGGAGGCGGCCGCCGTCACCAGGCCGGTCGCGACGATCGCGGTGACGATGTCCTTTGAGGTCCAAATGCTCTCGACCGGCGTGGCGACCATTATTTAAGCTCCTTGCGCCCGGAATGTTTCACGGGAAGTTCACCGAAACAAGACTGCCGGTTGGCACCTTGCACCCCTTTGCGGCCGGTCTTCGCTCCGCAAGGAGAATGGCCGCGACCTTCAGTCATGGGATGGCTTTTACGGCGCCCACGTGGAGAAAGCCGGCTGCTAGCAGCCCGCATCCAATAATGAAGCACAACAACGATAGTGTGACCGTGACAAAGCCGGCATACATCAGCTTGTTCGAGACGATTAGATGCGAATGGCTGTTCTCCCGTTCGCTTTTGTCGACGTAGCGCGTGGACATGAATGCAACCAACCATGTTGCCGATGCGAAGAAAACACCGGCCGCCCAGGCGATCATCGCTCGGCCCGCCTGGTCCGCTAGCCCTTGCTCGATGAGCTTGGCCGCCTGCGTCAACAAGGACGCAGCTGCTGCCCCGTTGACCAACAGCGCGGCCTTGATACCTTCCTTTGCGTATTCCTGGGAGATAGTGCGATAATCGGCCATGGTTATGTTCAACCTTGCTAATTTGGGCGATCTTTTAAACGGGAGGTTTGGACTGTGCAAATACCGCAACACGCTTTCGAAGACTTCATGCATGATGTCTACATCGCACGGGTGAAATACAAAGAGACACTGAAGAGCGTTCAGTCGGGCTGATACCCATGATCATGGGTATCGGCCTCTCGTGCTTCGCAATGGCATTCGTGCTGTTTGCCGCCGATCCGCTCGACTTCCATCCGGACCCGTTCCTGCAGGCGTTGGTCTGGCTGGGCCTTGGCGCTTGGTGCCTCGCTACAGCTTGGCGGCAACGCAACTGGCGTCCGCCACCAGACGAGCGCTGACCTCATCCCTACTGCAAACGCCTTCATTGCTGATCTGGTGGAACTTCGGGCTCGGCCATTACCGATGGCCAGCTGGCTTGGACGTTGATTTAATGCAGGGCAGATTGCGTGGGTGTCGTACTGGTCTCAAACGCTCACGGCGTGTCTGAGCGGTTTAGATTCGATGGGAGAAGTTTGATCTTGGCCGGATTAATGACTGGCCTAATGTCGAAGCAGCGCGAAATGCCTTTACTCGTCGCCGTCCGCCAAGCGAACTGAAGATCATTGCGAGTGACAGCTCGTCGTGCACTAAAGAGTTCTTCGATGGCATTGCCGCGCCTATTTATTTCGAGGACTAGGTCTCTGACTTCGCGTACTGTCATTCTTACGCTCCGTTCACCTCTTCGCGTATAGAACTGGCCATCAGAAGCAAGCCTGTGTGGCCCGATGGACGAACGCCCAACGCGCAGAATCACGACGCCAGCATCGCCATCCAAAGGCAATGCTCGCGCGGCAACCAGTGGCAGGCGGGGCTCAATGACGTCTTCACACGAGTCAGCGAGCCGTTTTGCAAGATCCTCACACCGGGGCACGGGAGATATTGCTCGTGCTCGCCTGGGTTCATCATCGGTCTCGTCAATACCGAGAATCAATGTGCCGCGTTCGGCGTTGGCAAAGGCGATGAGCTCCGCAAGTATCTTGTCTCGGGCGTAGTCCCCCACCCGGTCGCCCCGCGTAACCCAGCGGTCAGCCTCTTCTGTCTGCCCTTTCACGCGCAAGAATGGCAGATCTTTCTTGAACTCAAGGTCGTAGGTCTCGCGAACCTGATGAGCACAGATCTGCTCCAGGTCGGAAACTACAACCTCATCGAGAGATTTTTGCAGGATGCTCATGGTGCAGAGTTTACGT
Source organism: Mesorhizobium sp. M1D.F.Ca.ET.043.01.1.1 (assembly GCF_003952385.1). Lineage (NCBI taxonomy): Bacteria > Pseudomonadati > Pseudomonadota > Alphaproteobacteria > Hyphomicrobiales > Phyllobacteriaceae > Mesorhizobium > Mesorhizobium sp. M1D.F.Ca.ET.043.01.1.1. Next base: position 2,291,341 of record NZ_CP034444.1, on the reverse strand, counting down.
TGCGAGCAGGCTATCGGTTGCTACGCCTTTCGGTTCGCTGCGCTATTACGCAGCTACAAAGAGCGCTGTCTCCTCTTTGAACGAAAGTCGCGTCGACAGGCATACGCTGTCTCTGCGCGGTCCACGCGATAGCTCAAGCGTTAGAAGGCTGTCATCGGGAAATGCTGGACTGAGCTCCAGCTTTAGATAGTCGAACAACTGGCGATCGTGAACAGCTATCACAACTTGGCGGCCGTGTTCCTTGGACAAGGTTCTCAACAGCGCGGCGAAATGGGCAATATGGACGTCGTCCATAGACTGCACCGGATCATCAAGAACCAACCAAGGCAGTTCCTTCGGCACGGAAAGATGCAGTGCAATGAACAAAGTCAGCGCAGCCGTGTTCAGATTGCCAGCGCTCAACATGGCGCCTGGCGTTCCGCCGGCCTCGCCACCATCACGGTGCTCGGTGATGAGCTTCGGTTGAAGTCTCTGGGTGGACGATTGCGGAATGCGAAAAGCTGGCACGAACGGCTCGCTAGGCGCCAGCCGAACGAACAGATCCCGCCACAAGCGATTGAGCCGGTCATTGAACTCCCGGCGAATGATGGCTGACCGGATCTTGTCGACAGCGCTGCGGATCGCTGGGCCTTGATCGCGCAATCCCTGCGCTTGCTCAAGAGCCTGATCGGCACTCTTCCAAGATGCGGAGTCGCTGGAGATCTGGGTGTCGATTTCTTGGCGGCGAGTCATCGCAGAGCGGATGTTATCTAGGTGAGCCGCTCCGCTGCGCCTCATCGAGAGGCGGCGTTCCAACCGGGCGACGTGGGTGCTTAGCAGCTCTTCCAGCCTAGACGCTCCAGCCTGGAAGGACTCACCTTCGTCAAGAGCAGTTGTTCCGATGGAGAGTGCAAATGCGCTCAATGTTTCGCGCGCGGCGGCCAGGGAGACGTGGCGTGACTGGGATTCGCTGACCGCGCGCCTTGCGGCGATGTCAGCAGCGCGCAATCGTGCCCCTGCCTGTAGCGTTTCGATCATGTCCTCAATGTCTACGATTAGCGCCTGGATCGAGGCTCGTCGCCGATCTAACTCGGCAAGGACATTGTCCTCCAGCCGGCGTGCAGCGATCGATTCAATCTCCCGTTCAAGACGTTCGATCGTGACCTGAACCTCGCCGCGGGTGCGGCCCAAAGTCAGCAGCCGCTCCGCCGATGCTGATAGAGCCCGCACTTTGCTATGGACATGTTCTGCGAGCGAGCCCTTGCTGACCTCGCTGAAATTCCGGTCGCAAACCGGACAGATGTCATCGACGAGAAACGATGTCAGCTCTGCCAGCACAGAACCGAGACTGCCCGCGCTGCTAGACAAACGGGCCAGCTCCTCGTCAATCGTGTCGCGCTGACGAAGCGCGACGTCGCGCTCATCCTGAGCCGTGGCATACCGCGCAATCTCGGCCCGGGCCTGCGACACGTGCTCCGTCAACTGATTTTGCTCGGTACGGAGACGCTTCACCGCCTCGTCGGCGAACTGTGACAGATCGCTGGGCATTGAGATGTTGGGAAGCATGCTTTCAACAGTACCGCGAAGGCCGGTAACGCGGGGACCGTATTCTGCATCCCAGCGCGCGAACTCCTTGCTGGCGTCTTCTGCATTGGTAGGAGAAGGTAAATCCTCAAAACCGGTCGCGCTTTGCGCTTCATCGATCTCACGGTTGATCGACGCAAGCCTTCGCTGCTGATCAGTCAGGCGCGCAAAGGCCTCCAAGTCACTGGTTTTTGCAAGCGCCTCGGCGACTTCGTCAAGTGTGTCCTCGCCGACTTTAACGGAAAACTCGAGCGAGGAGCAGAGGTTGGTGAGCTCGTGGAGCGCGCTCTGTATTTGCTCATTCAAAGAGTCGCGTCTCTGCCGCTCATCAGCAAGGAGACGATCAATCCGCGTCTTCTCGTTCTCAGTTGCCTGCCAGCCGTCGACGATTTTGCGGACATTGCGAACGTCAACTAGCGGCTTCAATCCAGCCTCTAGCGCATCCAACCTGTCGAGCCCCAGAAGCTTGCCAACAAACTGCGCCAACGGTGACGACGCATCGTTCCCGGCATCTTGATAGATCTGGAGCAGTTGACCGAGCAGCGACTGGGGCAAAAACGCTCGCTCCCTGAAGAAGGCTGCTACTTTCTCATCCAACACGTCGACTGATTCGACACCATTCGCGCTCAGGTTCGCCTTGAATATCCGCTCAGATTTTTCTTCGAGAGCCCGAAGCACGATGCTGCCCTCGCTCGCGGACCGGAAAAGCAGTTGCTTCTCGTACCCTGGATCCGCGCGGGCAAGCGACTGCACGCCTCCGGTTAGTGCGAGCTCAATTGCTGATAGCAAACTCGTCTTCCCCGCGCCGTTCTCTCCGTGGAGAAGCACGACTTTGGCGTCGAGTGGCGCATGGATATGGCCGCGGATGCTGCGGAAATTTGTGACGTCGAGGCTCTTGAGGATGAGGTCACTCATTCTTGATCCTCCACCGGGTGAGATTCGAACGCACCGCCGATTACGAGCGCCACTGCATCGGCGACGGCCTGCTCTCCAGCTGTTGAGGCGTTTATCACGGCGTCGACAACCACTTTGCTCGTACCGGCGGGCAGCGCTTGAACGAGTTGATCCATGGCCGCGCCGCCGCCAACTTGGTTGTCCGGCATCGACAAGGGAAGCGTCAACGGCAGCAATATACGGATTCGATCATCAAGCTGACGCTCAGCAACGGGATCAGCAGGCTTGCCCTCGGCATTCAAAGCAATGCCTTCAACCTGTAGGACACGGCAAGTTTCTGACAGCGCCTCGACCCCACTGGCCAGCACGGCACCCGCGAGGATGGCGGTGACGACATAGCGTGATCCGGTGACGTCGAGCGCTCGACTCAATGCCTCGATCCGCTGGCGAACGCGTCCACCATCACGGTCGCCGAAATCCCCAGTTGTGGTGTCTACGAGCAGGACAAGATCGAGGGCTCGACCATCGCGCCCGCGCATCGCCCCAGTGAATGCAAACTCGACCCCGGCAACTTTAAAGGGGGTCGACAGATCGCTGTAGCCGGCGCTGCGAAGCCGGCCTTGAACTGCCTGCACAAGGGGCGAGCCAGTCACAGAATCATCTCCGAAACAAATTCTTGTTGCAGCATCACCGCATCACCACAACGCGAAAGTAGGTCGCCAAGGCTAACATGTATCTCGCCGACTCGCCCGGTCCGTCCAGGAGCTGCGCGCACACGACGCGCACTTGCGCTACCGCCTGTCATGCGATGCCAGGTATCATCGGCGTGGACGATGATCGCATTGTCGTTTGCAAAAGCGCCATCGCTTTGCAGAGCAATGGCGTCCGTCGCCGACTTGACGAGAAACAGCGGGCGATTGACCGCTCCGGGGCGGGATGCCTTGGCGGTCATTGCCCCCGAGATCAGGTCGCTGGATGTGGGCTGACTGAGTTGCCAATGTCCCGCTGCGCGTCCGTATTGTAGGAGCGCAAGCGCGACCCCAAGCCGCCCCAACCCCATGGCCTGGGCATTCTGGTCGGCGGCAATCAAGTTCAGCGTTGAACTGGTCAAGGCCTCATAAGCTTCAGGATTTACCGGAAGCGTCCCGCTACGGAACAGCGAGAGCATCCGCGACCACAGGGAGATGGCCAGATTCGTAAACGCGGTCCGGTCCTTGCTCCCAGGCACGGGTACAGCGAGGCCAGCGATGTCGTCCCGGAGCGATTTGATCAGAGGACCGAGTACAACCGCAATCGGACCTTTTCCCATCGCATTGAGGCTAAGCTCCATCAATCGTGTGAGCTTGTCTCCTATTAGCTTCAGGACCAAGGCGATTAAAACCTTCTCGCCCCAGGCGCGTAGCAGCGTGGCCTCATGGACGGCCGCAGGATCGTGATTGTATCCGTCGCCGTATGAAAGACGCAGCACATCCCGCTGGCCCTGCTGGATCGTATTCTCGCAGAAGATATGCGCTGGGGCATGCGGCGCGCATGGCCAAGGCCAAGCATGAACTTCCTTCGCTCGCGCAAAGATCGTCTGTAGATTGTTGTCCTGAATCGAAAGTCCGAGTACCAACGTTTTGTGGGTCGTCGCAAGGCCAACAACCTCGTTGCGCATCGCCGCGAATGCGGCAGTTTCTGGCCAGTCCATAATCTGGGTGCGGCTCCCAGTAAGATATCGTCTGAAGGTCAACGGTTCGCGGGTCGCATGCACGATACATCCGTGGAACTTCAGTAGCCGCGCTCGGCCTGCAGGCCCACGAAGTTGGTCGGGATCGACAACGACCTGGAGGACGCCTGGAACGCCGTTGCTGACGCGCTCGATCGCCGCTTCGATGAAGCCGTCCCAATTGGCTGACGCAACTGCCTGGACGGCGCCTTCAAGGATCAGCACGGCAATGCACAAATGCTCCGCAGCAGGAGGCGCTGGATGCTCGAATGCACGCCGGACGTCTATCGCTTCCCACAGGACGAAGTCCGCGTCCTGTCCGGCGATGCGAATGTCGAGGACACGCGAATAATTGGTCCATAGCCGATTGATAATATCACCATGCTGTGGCCAGGCTGCAAGAGCTTGCCCGAATTGGGCTTGAACACTTGCCGGCTCGATTTCGGCAAGTACAAGTGCCTCCTCAAGTGCCGGCATATAGGTGGCCGCCGTTTCCGGATCGACTGCTCTCTGGCGAAGATAGTCGAACGCTCGCTCGATGAGGTTACCGAGATTAGGCGCCTGCCTCGAAATCCCTGAGCCAACCCAAAGCGCGAACTCGCCATCCTCGACCGCTCGCGCTACTGGGGCAAATTCGGCCTCGAACTTCGCAAGCACATGTTGCACGGTAATCTGATCGGCGGTTGGAGCCAGCGCCACGCGTATTCATACCTCCCCCATGACGCGAACAGCGTCACTCCCTTATATGGAGACACTATTCTTGCACGCGACATTGTCCAGTGGTCCTGGAAATAAATTCCGTTACCGCAATCCATCTGGGGTCAACATTGACAGTTCGCCACTGACATAAGATTAAGCGATTCCCTCGATTCAACAATAACACCGGAGCGTTCATGCTAAACCGGCGAGATCTAGATAGAGACCAACGGGTGGATCCCATCGTTCGAGCTGGCTATCTGCCAACACGCTCGCTGGGACGTGGACGAAGATTCTTGCGGCCCGTTGGCTAAGGGTGAAGTGACCTAGTTTCGTTTGCCGATCCATTCCTGAAAGGCTTGGCGAACGACTTGCGTCCGTCTTCACTCGACCTTCGCTAGCGCAGACCTTGCTTCGCTCGCATAATTGCCGATTATCTCTCGCTATTTCAGGGCAGAGCTCGTGGATATTCTCGACGCACAGATCAATGCGCCAAGCAAGTGGCAAACCTTCGAGGACCTGTCCCGTGCGTTGTTCGCGGAAGTATGGAGGGATCCAACCGCGCAGAAGAACGGCCGGCTCAGCCAGCCGCAGCATGGCGTCGATGTGTACGGTTCGCCCGAATGGAAGCCGGGTACCTATTTCGGTGTTCAATGCAAGGGCAAGGACCGGGGCTTGGGGGCAAAGGCAACCAAGACTGAGTTCAATAAGGAACTTGCCAGGGCAGAGAGGTTCACACCAACCCTCGGGAAATGGTATTTTGCGACGACGGCCGAAGTTGATGCGGAGCTCCAGGAGCACGCCCGCACTGTCTCTGCGGCGCGGGTTGCCGCCGGCAAGTTCGAGGTAGATATTCTTGGCTGGGGTGCTCTCAAGGCCTTGATGGCAAAGCATCCCTCGGTCATCCGGCAATTTTACCCCGAGCTTGCCGCAGGCGCCGCCGATTTCGAACGCGTCGCGGAGGCCGCCCAGTCCGCCTTGGGGTCAATCGAGGACCGCTTGCGCCGCGGCAGTGAAAGTCTTCAACTGCCCCGGTCGGATCTCGTGGCGCGCGCGTCGGTCTACCTTACTGAGCATAATATAGTCCGCCTCACCGGTGAGGGCGGAGGTGGCAAGTCGGCTATCCTGAAGCGCCTGGCGCTTGAGCATTTGGGTCCGCTTTTTGTTCTGAAGGACAATAGGGTTCGGGCCGGCTCGCTTGCCGAATATCTGGTACACCTCGGGATTGGCGAGACACCTACAAAGCTGTTCGAGCGCCTCGGACGCGGCGGCAATCTGCTGGTCCTAGTCGACGGGGCAGACCGACTCCTGCTCTCGGAGCGGCGCGGGGTCGTGACCGACCTCCTGGCGCTCGCGGCACGTTATCTGGATGCCGGCAGCTGGCGGATGATTACTTCCGCTCGCGCGTATCAGGACAGGGACCTTGTGCTCGCCGCGCTCGATGACGCGGGGATCAGCAAGTCGGCGAGCCTTCCGATCGATGCGATAGGCAAGGAGGATTGTGAAGCAGTGGCGGACGCGTTCCCGGCCTTTGCATCGTTACTCAGACGGGATGATCTTGCCCAGCAGAACCGACGGCTCTTTCTTCTTCGCGAGCTTTTAAAACTCGACGTGCCGCCTGAGGGGCGTATCACCGAAATGGATCTGGCCGGAAAATGGGCCAATGCAGAGCAGAATGATGCCCGCCTCACCGCTTGCCGGACCAGGGCTCTGTCCGAGATGGGGCGGTGGCTTGTCGAAAATCCGGCGCGGGCGCCTGGGAGCTCCGTTTTCGATCCGGAAGGAGCGCTCTGCCTCATAAGCGAAGGCACGCTGGTCTCAGACCCTCGTGCCGACGCAATCACGCTTGCTTTTGACGTACACGAGGATTGGCTCATCGCCCGCGGTCTGCTGCCCGACTGCGACCGGCTTAGCGAACGTTTGCGCGACAGCGGTGAGCCGTTGTGGTGGCTTCGAGCGGTGAGGCTCCTCGGCCAATTGTGTCTTGAGCAAGGCCACTATGTCCGTTGGCGCGAAGTGTATGCGGAACTCGAGGCCGACACCTCGATAGATCCTGCTTGGGCTCGGGCCTGGCTCGTGGCACCGCTCTATACCGAAGCCTCTAGCGCAATCCTTGACGATCTCGGTTCCGCCCTCGAAGCCGATGACTTCCGACTGATCCGCCGTCTTCTTGACACGCTCCTCGTATCCGAGACACGGCTAGACGAAACGCTCCTACATTCGCCTCGCCTTGCCCATCTTAGCGAAAGCCAACGCTATGCGATCGCAGGCTATGGCAAGCAGCCGGTGTGGCGAAGCTGGGTTCCCTTTCTACGTTGGTCGCTGCCGAAATGGTCCAATTGGCCGAAGAGTCTTGTCCCTCAGCTTGCCGAGACCGCGCGCGTTTTCTGCCGAGCGACGCTCAACATCCCGAACGCCCATAGCCAGGCCATAGGACAGATCGTACGCACTTGGCTGGACGAGATCGAGGAATGCCGTCACTTGCTCCGTTGGAGCGATAGACGTGATCCCTTCGGGATCGATTTGCCGGACCGCGACGCTTGGAAGCTAATCGAAGAGAAACTTCGGGAGGCTCTAATATTCTGCGCTGAGTCGGACGCACGCGGTGTCGAAGCCTACCTCGTGCGTCTGGCTAACGATCGCCGCCTTGACAGCCCAAGGGGCAAGCTTCTGAAATCCCCTGGTTTCCTACCAGGCAAGTTTCCAGAAACTTGGACCAAGCTTTGCGCCTGCCATTATTTGCCGCCGCGACGCCGCTCGCGTAACGATCAGTCGATCCTCGGGCGTGAGCTATTTCCTTTTTCCGACGCTCATAGCGCTGGGCTCCCTGACGGTCAGAGTTGCTACCCGCCTGGCCCTTCACGCGCGGGTTTCCTTGAGTTGTTCGACGCAGACGAGGTGTTGGCGCTGAATCTTTTCCATCGAATCGAACGGCGGGCCTCGGTCTTTTGGCGCTGGTACGCCCGCTGCCGCGAAGGGGAAAAACCGCTTGCGCTGACGCTCAAGATCGATGGGCACACAATCGCTCTTTGGGGTGACGAGACCGTTTACCGCTGGTCCCGAGCCGTACTCGGATCAAACATCCTGGGTTCGATGCATCTCGCGCTCGATGAATGGATGCATCGGCAAGCATCCAACGGACGGGATGTCGGCGACCTTATTAGGCTTGCTCTCCAGCCCAACGGTCTGGTGGCGACGGCGGGTCTGTGTATTTCTCTCCTCAAGGCGCATGTAAACACGCCTGGTGCGATTGATCATGCTGGGCCTTTTCTCGGCACGCCGCGGTTCTGGAACTACGACATTCGCAAGCATATCGACGACCAACAACCGACGCATCGCATAAGCTACAGTTTCTCAGAGCGTAACCACCACTTCGATCAGGTCGAGGCGATCTTCGAGCGACATAAGGCGCAGTCGCCAATGTCGCACACGTTGATGCTGCCTTTCCGCCTCAAGGCGGGCGGGGACGCCCAAGCCGAGTTCGACGCGTTGCGCGGCGCATGGAGTTTAGAGAATCTCGCCGAAGACGAACGACAGCTTGCCGATTCATCCTGGGTGGCGGCGAACAAAGAGCGGTTTGCCCGCATCCTCTCGGATAGCGACCGGAATCAGGTCGAGATCAGCTACAATGAGACCGAGCAGCGTATTGAAGCCCATATCAATCCTCCGGCCGAGCAACTCAAGTTTATCGAGGCTGCAGAAGAAAACCGCCGCAGAATGGGACAGGTAAATCGGTTGGCGATGTGGGCGGTCCACTCGCGCGAGAAAGGTGGTGTCGACGAAAGCTTGACCCTCGGAGAGGCTATCGAACTAGCTGATCAAGTAATGGCTGAACCGCCCGAGGATGCCGATGATGGCGGATTCGGGCTGGCCCGAAAGATGACTGCCTTCGCCATTGTCGGAGCAGCAGCAATTGTCGTTGCAAGGGCCGACATGGCGTTTCTCGATGCAAGGCTCGAATGGGCTCGCGAACGGCTTGAGGCTGGTTGTCAGAATCGGCGCTCGCCAGCGGAAGAACAGTTTACTGTTGATGAGGCGCTACTCAGCTTCGACCCTCAGGATATAGGAGCATGGGGGCTCGCCGCCTATGCCTGCCGCCAGCGCAACAACGCCATCGAGCGGCGTGTCCTCGAACTTGCCGTCGATCGGCTGCATGGCCTTCAAAAGGCAGTGCTCGATGGACTTCTCTGGGACGCAAACCCGGACTTTGCTCGCCGGGTGACCTTTGCTGCGCTGGATGTGTGCGTAATCGACATCGGCCATTTCTGGTTTGAGGGCAGCCAGGAAAAGGCTGCGAGACGCATGGCGACGAGGCGATTGAAGATTATCAAACGCGCTGCAAAGCCATGTCCGATGAGCCGAGTTCCAGACCTTCCGCCAGCACCCTATCGGTCTCAGTGGATACGCGGTCGCAAATGGTATCATCCGCCGCGCCGCATTCGGCTGATCTCGCCTGTCGTGCTCGACTGGGGACGCGTGGCGGAAATTCTAACCCGCCTCGACTGGCGTCGGCTTACGAGCGAGGCAACGGGGCGCGACGCTTTCGCGACCTATTTGAAGGGTCTCGTCGAATGGACTAGGGCCTATTCGGAAGGCGAGGAGTCGCGGCAGCACGACCGCCGCTATCCCTTCGAATGGGCCCACAAGATGGCGCGCGAGGTCGGGCGCTTTGCGGCCTTCCACGGCGATGGGGCGATCTGGAGCAGTCTGACCCGGTTTGAAGAAAGAGATCACGGTCGGGAACTTGTCGGCAACTATATGGAGGCGACCGCCCACGAACTAATGGTTAGCGAGCGCAGGCCCGACGCACGCTTCTGGTCCGCTTGGAAGCCCGCGGCGGAATGGGTCATGGCGACGGCCATCCCATCTCGGCAAACCAATTATGATTCACTCGACGATTGCGTGGAGGCTGCAGGGTTCGTGGGCCCTTGGTCGACTCCGATTCCGCCCGGTTGGCTTCATCTTGCAGATCTTCTGGAATGGATCGACACTTGGCAGCAAGCGACGCTCCATCTCCGCCGAGCGGCATGGTTGTCATTGCGTGTGGTCGAGCGCATGTCGTTGGACGAACGGGCTTCGATCTACACGCGGTGGCTTGGCCGCCTTGTCGAGGCGCATGGGCGCGATCCGAAATTCTGGCAGTATGAAGATCTTGGCGACCGCGCCGCCGCGCTCGCGAAGCCGTTGGCCGATCACGCGGGCTTCGACAGGCCCGAGATGCGGCGCATATTGGCCATTATGGCCGATGCTGGTTCGAATGCTGCGCTTGCGATTGTCCCATTATTTGCGCAGCGGAAGGGCCGTTAGCCGGGTCGCCATAGACCTTAGAGCGATGCTCAGCTTGCACCAGTCAAGACGCTGCAACGGGTGAAGTTCAGTCGGATCTGCCCGTCGTTCGACATCCGGTTGAGCAAGGTCGGACGCGCGGCTTTCGCGTAGGCAGTCCGCGCGGCTTTGGCATACGACCCACTGTCGGCCGAACTGATGGACGCTATTCTGTCGGACGCGCCGTGCTGTGGCGGGAGTATTGCCGGCGACTCGATCTCGTCGCGAAGATCGTCGCGCTTAACGAGACGTGCCGGCGCCTCATTGCCATTCCCGCTGACAGCGCTGCCGCTCACTGCGGCGATCGAGGGTCAATCGCGCTTCCGCCGCTCGCGTGATGTCGCGGCCCACGTCGGCGGGTCGTCGCGGCGCCGCGGTCCGGCTCCCCGACTGATGTCCAGAACGCATCGCAAACGCTGGCGACGCGGCCGTACGGGGCACGCGCTCCGCAGGCGACGTCTGGTCGATGGCGCGCATCAAGGGCAAGAACAAGGTCAAGGGCTGGGGCCAGCCGATCGCCAAACGCTCCTCTCATCGCATGTCCCGTGCTGCAGAGGGGCGCAAACTGGCGTTGATCATGCGCGCGTTGTGAAGCGACGGAACGTTCTACGTCTGCCATCCGGCGGGAGCTTCGGCCGACACCGCGCAACGCGCGCATGGCAAGCCCGCGATCCTCTAGGCGCCTATAGATGAGCGGCGCGACGGAAATTGAAACGCATCGCGTTCGCACGGTGATGGGGCGCCATCTGACACAAGAAATCCGCTGCAGCGAATGAGGACCGATGCAGACCAGGAACGACGGAACGCACGTTATTGCCTGCGGCCGCGCCGATCTCGACACGTCCGGACCGTCGAGGCCTGCGAGGACTGCGGCCAGTGGCGCATCGCCTACAACTCCTGCCGCAACCGGCATTGTCCCGAGTGCCAAGGCGCGGCGGCGCGGACATGGCTTGCCGAGCGGAAGGCCGACCTGCTGCCGGTGGGCTACTTCCATGTCGTGTTCACGCTGCCGGCCGAGGTCGCCGACATCGCCTTCCACAACAAGGCGGCGGTCTACGACCTGCTGTTCAAGGCGGCGTCGGAGACGATGCTGATCATCGCCGCTGATCCGAAGCACCTCGGCGCGCGCATCGGCATCACCGCCGTGCTCCACACATGGGGCTCGGCAATGACGCACCATCCCCATGTCCACATGATCGTGCCGGGCGGTGACATCGCGCTCGACGGGAGGGTCTCCTCGCGAGCGGCCTTCCTGCTGCCGGTGAAGGTGCTCGGCAAGCTCTTTCGCCGCCTGTTCCTCACCCGGCTGCTCACGCTGCACGACGCTGGCCGGCTCGCCTTCTTCGGATCGATGGCGCACCTCGCCAAGCGACGGGCGTTCCTACGCCACCTGTCCCCGGTCAGGAAGAAGCGCTGGGTGGTCTACGCCAAGCCGCCCTTCGCCGGTCCTGAGGCGGTGCTAGCCTATCTGTCGCGCTATACGCACCGGGTCGCCATCACGAACCGCCGCCTGATCTGCTTCGAAGAGGCTGGCGTCACCTTCCGCTACAAGGATTATCGCCGCCCTGACGCCGACCGGCAGCAGGTCATGACGCTCGCGACCGACAAGTTCATCCGCCGCTTCCTGCTCCATGTCCTGCCGCGCGGCTTCCATCGCATCCGCCACTACGGCTTGCTCGCAGGCGGCTCTCGCAAGGACTGCCTCGCGCTCGCTCGCCAACTGTTGGCGGCCGCGCCTCCCGTCACGAACGATCCTCCGGCGGAACCGGACGACTTCCGCCTGCCGTACCCGTGTTGTGGCGGACGCATGATCCTCATCGAGGTGTTCGAACGCTGCAGGCAGCCGCGCGGACCGCCGGGCGCACGGACGACGAACCGGGAGACCGCCCCAACCGGCATGGCCCGTTTGGCCACACGACCGCGCTGCGTCGGCGCCGGTCAACGGAAACACATGTGCGCTTCGCTGTGGCGCCGGTCGCCCGGCACCCGAACCCCAGCGTCGTTATCGACAGGCTTCCCGACCCGGTCGGAAAGCTGCTTCCTCGACGCGCTGACAGCACCGAGCGCGGACGTTCGCGACAGTCGCTGGCACACCTCGAAACACAAATCCCCATAGCTCACCGCCCGCTGCCCGCGGGTTCCTGCATGAGAGGCTGCTTTCGGGCATCGGCACAGCGTAACTGAGTGGCTGATATGCTGAAGGGTTTCGGGTGGCTTTCGTACGCCTGACGGCACACAGAGCAATGGATTAAGCAAAACTCTCCGCTCCCTGGCCGCCGCACGCGCCTTCGGTGAACAAGCCGAGGAAACTGCCTTCGCTGATTTCGGCGGTCGTGAAGAGCAGGAATCGGCCATCATATAGGGTGCCCGCATTCTTGCGGAAAACCATGTTCAGACCGATTTTCGGAGATCGGCCGAGAGGTTTGTCAGGTTATCGCCTTCGCCTTTATGCTTGAGTGAGCCGAACCGGATGCCATTCTCGACAATGAATTCGATGTCGTCGTCCTTTTCGAGACCTTAGGTTCGGGGAGACACATCGGGGCGAATTGACCCGATCAACATGAACTTGGAACAACCATGACGCGGCAAAGGTGCTATCATGCGTCCACTGACCTCCGCCCGAGGCCATCCTGCACCGAACGGTCTCGCCAGCAATCAGTTAGACCCTGGTAGGCCACGCCGAGGACTGCCTTATTGCTTTCGACCGCGATTTCATGCGGCACGCTGATGGAATTCTATCATGAGCGCCGAGTTTCCTTTCGCAAATGAAAGAAAGCTCGATTGACTCTCCTGCCCCATTCCGGTCTGTTGAATCAACGTGCGGTTGCGGCGTGCAGAAGCCAGTCGACGGTCGCGATCCATGAAAGGAAAGCCATGCGCCTGCCATCGCCCCGCTGTGCACCCGACCACGTTCTGGCGCCCCGACTTATAGCCCGGACGTTTTTCGCGCTTGCCCGTGATCAGGTGACCGACCTCGAAACCCGCAATTGCATGCAGCGGACATGCGTACTAGCGCGGGGCCGTCGATGGGCAGAAACTACTTCGCCTGCACCACGGACAGTGTTTTTCCGCGGCGTCGTGGAAGAGCGGATCGGGCAACATGGTTGGTGCAACGGGGGCCGACGATGCCAGCAGGCCGGCCACACCGCCGAATGAGGCTGCTCCTTGGGCCGCCGCTACGGGGGTCCCGCCCGTCGTCAGCGATCAGAAACCGCTGGCGCCCGCCAGCGAAGCCTCGTTAAAGGTGCGAGTAGGTGAGATCGCGAGCGTGTCATCGCGGCCATGGAAAGATGTGGGGCAGTGCAGGCAAAGGCGGCGCCTGCTTGGACCGACGCCGCGCCACATTGGGTACACGCTGAGGAAATACTGCATCAAGCGTCCTTGAAAGGACCACCGAGGCACCATGACGAGTAGATGCGGACCTGAGCGTCGGCGTCAATTCGACCGGGACGACAGCCCGCCCGAGCTCACGGTGTCAATATGCTGACAGAGGCGGTGTAAACGTACCGTCAGTCGGCCAACTGCTCTCGACCATCGGTTCATCCCGGATTCCCTCTGCGACCGACACGGAGAAAAACATGTCCGATGCAAAACTGCAGAGTGTGCTCTCGTCCCTTTCTCAAGTGACGAGACAGTTAGATCCTCTGCCATCCAATAGAGCAGCGCCGGATGCAAGTTGGGTAAAACTAAATACGAATGAGAATCCATTCCCGCTTCCAAATATCATAATGCAAAGTGCGATTTCGGCTCTCGAACGCCAATATCTATATCCAGAAGACGATAACATCAGCTTGAGGGAAGCCGCCGCAAACGCCTACAGCGTCTCCGTGGATCAGGTGATCGCTGGTAACGGATCGTCTGAACTGCTTGGACTTGTCTACAGAGCTTTTCTTGCTTCGGGAGATAGCGTGGCGATGATGTCGCCAGGGTTTTCGTTCAACCGCAAACTTGCCATGTTGCAGGGTGCTCAATTTCTCGAAATCGAGTTTAGCGAAGATCATTCCTTGCCGATGGAGCAATTGCTCTTCGGTCCTGCAAAGGACGCCAAGTTCATTCTGTTGGCCAATCCGAACAATCCGACCGGAACGTTCATTCCGGTGGCCCATATCGAGCGCCTGCTGGCGAAATCGGACCGCTTGATCGTGCTGGATGAGGCCTACGTCGACTTTGCACCCGAGAATGGTCTGCGCCTCATCAATCGTTATTCGAACCTTCTGGTCCTTAGAACATTTTCTAAAAGCTATGCTGCCGCGGGCATTCGCGTCGGTTTTGGTTTCGGTCACCCCGAAATTATTGGCAGGCTACGCAACATCCAGAACGTCTTCAACATGAATGTGATCGGGCATGCGATTGGTATCAGCGTCCTTGCGCATCGCGCCGCCTATGCAGACAATCACAAACAAATCAAGCATCAACGACAGCGAGTGACGCTCGCGCTATCGCAACTTGGATTTTCCGTAACGCCTTCCCACACAAACTTCTTGCTAGCCCGCGTGCCCGCACCGGACGGCTCATGGTGGCAATCAGCCTTTGCAAAGGAAAAAATACTTGTTGCTTACTTTCCCGATAAAGGCTTGGAAAATCACATCCGCGTCAGCATCGGTACAAAAGAGCACATGGATGCTTTTCTCAGTGCTGCTGGGCATATTAGTAGGGCACTTAAGATGCCAGCATCAACACCTCATCTAGCACGGGGCTAGTCTCGGCGTCGTCAGTCAAATAATCAACGCGATACGTGGCGGAAAGACGTTTGAATTGCTTGTGACATGCAGGCAGTGGGGCTTGTCGTTTAAAATCTGGAGAAAATTTGATGAATAAGATCTTTCCTTCAGACCTAGCTGTCGGCATCTTCGATCATCTGGACGAGGACGGCCTTGATATAGCCCGACAATACGAAGATCGCCTGAAGTTAGCGGAGGCGTGCGATCAGCTTGGGTTCTATGCATATCATCTCGCAGAGCACCATTGTACCCCACATGGGAGAGGTCCATCACCGAATCTGTTCTTGTCGAGCGTAGCCCAACGAACCCGACGCCTTCGTGTGGGTCCATTGGTAATGCTGCTCGCCCTCTATCATCCGCTACGTGCGTTCGAAGAGATCTGTATGCTGGATCAATTGAGCGGTGGCAGGCTCGAACTTGGGATAGGGCGCGGCTCGCTCCCGATCGAATTAGGTTATTTTGGGATTGGCTCGGACGCGGCGCCAGACCACTATGCGGAAGCCAGCGAAATTCTTATGAATGCGCTGAAAGGCGGCACGCTATCTTATCAAGGCCGCCATTTCGAGTTGAACAGCGTTCCGCTGACGCTAAGAGCTCATCAGCGTCCGCATCCGCCGACTTGGATCGCCACGAACCGACCCGAACCAGCAGCCTGGGCCGCTGCGAATGGCGTGAACATCGCGTGCGTGGGACATTCCTCTTCCGTTCGCAGAATTACTGATGCCTTCCGCGCCGGTCGAGAGCACACCAGCGACGCGGGCGACCAAGCGCCATTTCTTGGATTGCTCCGAATGGTCGTGATTGGGCGTTCTGAAACGGATGCACGTTCACTCGCCGCACCTGCTTACGAACGGTGGCTTAAGAGCTTTAAATTCCTTTACGATCTCAACGCCATGCCGACTCCACCAAACCTGCCGCTGACTTTCGATGCGGCAATCGAGAAGGAATTGTGCGTAGTAGGAACGGCAGCTTCTGCGGGACAAGCTCTTCTTGACCAGCTGGAAAAGGCAGGTGCAAACTACCTCCTTTGTCAACTTGCATTTGGGAATCTGTCGTTAGATGCTTCCCTATATACGGCAGCGGCAATTCAATCGGCAATTATGGCTCGAGTTGACCGACCTTGATGCGGCAGCACTCCTTAAGACGCGTCCATCATGGATTCTGTCCATGTGCTCCTGAATCCGACGGAGCACGCATTCGGTCACAGCCAAGCCGACAATAGGGCGACACTCTTTGCGACTGAGCGCGGAAGATTGATCCCTGACAAGTTGACCGTAACACGGTGATCCACCATCAGAATATGAAAGAGAGGGTCTCCACTGTCGGCGCCGAAGCGACCTTCCGAAGTTATGAATTTGCCAGTAAAGTCACGTGGTGATCAGCTTGGGGTCAACCTTCGGCGCTTGCTCACAATCAATCGAGCGATGGGGCGAAAGTTCACAGCGGCAGCCTACCTGCTCACAAGCTTCATAAAAACGGTCTGTTCAGGGTGTGAATAGCCAGCAGGCTTGCTCGTGCCGTCGGATGCATATAGCTCGGGCGACAGCAGAAGGGCCAGACGTTCGTTCGTCGTCTGCCGCGACTTCCGCTTAATGCGTGTCCAACAAGGAAGAAATTATGAGGCGGCAGACCCGACCGTTCACCGTGGAGATAAGACAGAAGCGCAGTTCTCAAAAACGGGGTCGTTCCATCTGGAGCGATGTCGATCTCTCCGCAGCAATGGCCGAGACAACAAGGGAACTAGAGGAGATGGAGTTCCCAAATCGTCGCCTTGTTGACTCTAGTGCCGTAGCGCTTGATGCTGAACCCATGCCGAAACCGCGAGCGGAGCATCTCATGGCAAATCCCTTGGACGCTGAATCAGTAATAACTGCAACGGAACCGGCAGCCAAAGGGGAGACGCCTGGAAAGAAGGTAGCCGCACGGTTGCGGAAGGCGAAGGCTGAGTCTAGGCAGCCTGCTGGGAAGAATGCTGCCAATACGGCGCCTCAGGCGGAGGAAGCACCAGCAGTGGCCGTGCGGACTCGGAAGATTTACTCTGCAAAGGAGCGTCCCCAGATGCTCGCCCAGATAGAGAAGTCTATCAGTGGCGGCGCCACTCACAAAGCTGCCGTAAAGCAGGCCGGCATCTCGGAACAGACCTACTATCAATGGAAGAAGGCTGCGCAGCCTGCATCGGATGGTGACAATCTGAAGGACCTCGTGGCGCTTGAGGAAGAAAACAAGCGACTGAAGAGCCTGCTCGCGGAACGCTTGCGCAAGGAGAACGCGGAACTCAAGAGGAAACTGGGGTTGTAATAACGTTGAATCGCAGACCGGAGCGATGCGTATTCGGTCGCCGACGCTGTCCGAGCGCTCATCGTTTGGTCCAACGCCCGAGGTCGCGAGCCGCTTTGCGATTGAGCGGGGCTTTTGCATTTTCGCTTTTGCTGCTCCTGAAATCTCGGATATGAAGCGGAATGGCTTATGGCCTGCTCACATCGACATGGTTACAAAGGAATACGATTATGGCGACCGGAACGGTAAAGTGGTTCAACAGCACCAAGGGATTTGGATTTATCCAGCCCGACAATGGCGGTCAGGATGTTTTCGTCCACATTTCGGCTGTCGAGCGAGCGGGCCTTTCGACCCTTAATGAAGGCCAGAAGATCAACTACGAGATCGAACAGGACCGTCGTACCGGCAAGTCCTCCGCTGGCAGTCTCAGCAAAGCTGGCTGAACTTTCTGCGTCTGCCCGTCAAGAGCCGGGCAGACGTGCCACCGACCGCTCGCAAAGAGCGGCAAGAACATGGATCCCGTAGCGGGGGCAGCAGATTGTGGGAAGCTGCTAGTTCCTACTGAAACAAGATGTTGTGCGGGGGCAGGTTCCCGGTTTCTCATGTTGTGCTGTGAACCTCGCCATTGTGCTTGTTCCTGGGATGTGGGTCTGACGCTCTCTCGATCGAGTGTGGCCGGAGAATGAACGAGCAATTCAAGCGGCCTCCAGCGATTGACACCTCGGGGATCAAGAGGGCCGGGTACATTGGCCCCGACGGTACTTGGACCATCAAGCAGAGCAAAACCTCAGTTATGTACTGAAGATGTTCTCAAAGGAAAATTTATTCGTTCTCAACATCTATGAGCGTCCGACATGCGAGCGACTGGACACCCATCAGTATGTCATCGATGTCGCTGGACATGTTTCGACGAACCCGGCGCTGGCTGCGTTGGCGGCGATCGATGGCATTAGGATTCTGGGATCGTACCCACGTCTTTACTAGCTATTAGACGTCATGTTCCCAGGCGGAGAACGATGGCCCGCCCTTCGTGCGATCAAAAGCGAGGATTGCTTTTCGGCGTGTTGAAGTCAGCGCTTCTTGAGCTTTTCCGCTTCGCGGGCATCTGAGGTCTTTCGCTGGTCTTGCTTCTCTGCGGGATCGGCGCGCGACCGTCGCCTTGACGGGAATCAGAAGGAATCAGCGGAAACAATCTCGGAAGTGTCCTGATCGTGTGATGCGATCGTACTGCAACCCTCGCGAACTCACCTCATTGATCTTCCCGCGACGCTCTTTCCACCGGCTGGTGGAACCCTACGGGGTCATCCTTGTCACGCTCGCTCTGCGACCATGTTTCATCTCCCGTGTTCGACCGTCGCTACCTGGTTTCGGCTCGGCCGTCACGCGCAAGTGGCCGGTCAAGGGTGGCCGAAGGTCAGAGTGCGCCGCGACTTGCCCTTGACAGGCCCACTGCACGCGCCGGCAGGCTGCAATGGTCGGGCGCACGACCAGGCAGCTTTCGGCATGATGTCTTGTCGCTTCCAAAGAAACTCTGTGCCGTCGCGTGACATGCGATGCATGATCACCGCCAGCCGGCGAGCCAATGCGAGCATGGCCTTCTGTCGGCCGCGCCGCCTGCACATTCATCGCCCACGCCCTCAGCCAGGATCATTTCGTCATGCGCGTTAGCAGTGCCTGCGCGGCTTCGTAAAGCAGCGTTCGCGTCATGCCGTCGCCGCAGCGGGAGTTCCGGCCAATGCGGTGGTTTTCGCCCGACTCATCGAGCACTGGCGTCAGCCCAAAGATCGCTGGGATCGCCTTGCAGTAGCGAGAGCGGGCCGGAATTTCATGGTCGCCGTTCAGGCTGCGGCTCGATGCCGAAGAGCCCGGTCGGCAGGCCAGATTCGCTCGATCCGCTGATCTAGCGCAAGGCGTCAGCGAACCGCATGTGGAGAATGGTTGCCTGCTCACCGCAAGGAAACCATTTATGAAAATGCTATTCACTGCGACGGCCCTTGCCTTTCTGGTGGCCACTGCAGTTGCTGCGCAACTGATCCCAGTAGATCTCAGACAAATGGCACTGGCCACATTCAAGCCTTTGCCATCCAGGCCGGCGGTCGCCGACAACCCGATCACACCGGAGAAGATTGCCCTCGGCAAGGCACTGTTCTTCGATCCGCGCCTCTCCTCGTCAGGCGTCTTCTCGTGCAACTCGTGCCATAACTTGGCGACCGGAGGCGACGACAATCGCGAAACGTCGATAGGCCACGGTTGGCAGATGGGATCGCGCAATGCGCCGACGGTATTTAATGCTGTCTTCAACAAAGGGCAGTTTTGGGATGGTCGCGCCGCGGACCTGAAGGCTCAGGCCAAAGGACCCATACAGGCCGGTGCCGAAATGGCCAACACACCGGATCAAGTCATCGACACGGTTAAGTCGATGCCGCAGTACGTCGAGTGGTTCAATTCTGCTTTCCCGGATGAAGTGGATCGCATTTCCTTCGATAACGTTGCTAAAGCAATCGAAGCCTATGAGGCGACACTGATCACGCCGGCCCCCTTCGACGCCTTTCTCAATGGCAATGATGCCGCCATCAGTTCCGAACAGAAACAGGGCCTGGCGCTTTTCATCGAAAAGGGCTGCTCGTCTTGCCATTCCGGTATTAACGTTGGAGGCGAAGGGTATTACCCATTCGGCCTCGTTGAGAAGCCCAGCGCGGATGTTCTGCCCGAGTACGACAAGGGCAGATTTGCCGTCACCAATGCAGCTGACGATTCCTATGTTTTCCGCGTGGCACCGCTGCGGAACGTAGCAATCACGGCGCCGTACTTTCATTCGGGCAAGGTTTGGGACCTGAGACAGGCCGTCGCCACCATGGGGACCACCCAGCTCGGCGAAGACTTAACGGGATACGAAGTCGACCGGATCGTTGCCTTCCTTAGTTCACTGACCGGAAAGCTACCCGAGATATCTTATCCCGTCTTACCCGCTGAAACGGCGACAACACCTCGACCTCAATCGCAGATCTTGAGAAAATAGCGAACGCGTCGGGCGCGTGAGCATTTGATTTCCGTCATTGACTGGGCCAATTGCCACCAGCGCGACGTCATCGGATCGGGCCGCGATGCGTCGGGCGAAGATGGGAGAGCGCAGGTGGCTGGGGCAATAACTTTGCACCCAGCCGCGTTGGGTGAAGGCAGACCGGACACCAGCTGCTCGCCGAAATGCTGCACCATGTCGTTTCGTTCGAAGTCGCCGTGCACCAGCACGTCCGGCTCGATGTCCTCCTGCCAGAGGATCTCCGCCTCAGTCTCCTTCTTCAACGTCTGGTCACATTTGACAGGCGCGTGTTGGAAACGGTGATTCCCTGACACACATCGCCACCGTTTAGCCGCGCAGTGAACCTAATTTTCCACGAGGTAGCCGGCGTTGCCTGAGACGGTTCGGTCCGGCACCGGCTCAAACCCAGCCCCCCTGCGCAAGGGTCGGTGCCGGATCGATCCACCCTGCAGCTCTTGCTTCGAGGAAGCAGGTGCTATGCCCGAACTGCAAATGGCGTGCTTCAAAAGCAAGCTGATCCGCTCTATTGATCGATACTGGTTCCCGATTTCGCAGCCCGCCAAAGACCTACACAGCCAGGGATTTGGGGCGGTCTCGGCCGGCAGGGGAGACGCATCTCGGGCCGGATCAGGCCAGAGGGGGAATCAAAGCGACCCAAGCTCGCATTGGGCGAGCCGCTCACGCTGGTGCCCGCTCGGGATACGGCCCCGTCGTTCCGATCAGCGGCTCAAGCCGGCAAGGAGGCTGCCCGCAAATGCGGAGCGCAGAACGGCTTCGAATGCTTCAGCTACAGCTTTTGCGCGCCATCCCGCTCCCGCCAACAGGCCTGTTAGAACCAGCATGGCCGGTGGATGGGTGACGGTCGAAGCGGGAAACTGACCCTGACGGCGCGAGGAACTGACCCTCTCTTTGTGAGTCCTGCCGTCGAGGGGCGATGCAGGGTAACCGGCGCCCCCGGCAAAGGGATATGCGTTTCCGTTGGCGCGCGCCGGATAGCGCGATCTGCCTTCGGCAGAGTGCTTGGTGCATCGGGTGGCGAGGTAAGCGCTGAAATCGCGATCAGCCAGGGCGGCAAGACTTGCCTCCCTATAGTGACCGAATCGACTGAGCTTGCGTTGGTTTGCCGCAGAGATTGTCCTTCATACCCTCCAGAAACGGGACGAGTTTGCCTGTAAGGGCGGCGACCCTTTGCCGAAAATGAGAACCGCCTAGATCCGGCAACCTATTTCCAGCAACTACCATATTCGGCGAGGCGCGGCGGCCACGCCACATATCTAAACCGATCGCGAGATCGTCGCACTGCTGGGGCGCTGCGACAATCGCAACCGATCAACCTCCATAACACGGGCCAACAATGCCTCGTTATGAGGTATCCACAGGCGCAGCGGCCTGTTCTCATCCGGTTGCAAGCAGCGCCGCGACAAATCATGTTGCTCCGGAGCTGGCACTTCTCGTTGAGAGAACCCGGCGGCCCAAGGCATTGAAATTGAAGATGTCGCGATTGCGTCTAGAGCTGCGATCGGCTCGCTCGGTCTAGCCCGCGGGCAGGACGGACGGACCGGCCCCGGTCGCCAGCGCTGGCCCCGACTGCCGCTGCACGACAGGCGGCGTCGAGGAGGGGCGGCGTTGCGCGCGGGGCTGTGCAAATAGCCGAGCGGGTCGCGACTGATTTGCTTGCAAGGGGAGGAGGACAGCCCGGGTGATTGGCTGGAAAAGGCGATGGTCGTCATCGAAACGCTCGAGCATATAGGAGAAGCTGCTGCGGACGACATCATGCCGGGGTTTTCCAACGGCGGTAGGAGCAGGCGAAAGAGGCCGCATCTGCCGTGCCATTCGTGCCGTCAGGCTGCGAAACATGCATGCCTTTGAGGCCAACTTCATCATATTTCTTTGGCTTAGACCGGCTCTCGGCGTGACGCAGAGAGCGGGGAGAAGCCTCTGCGAGACTACAAGTGTAACACCATATTGGTTTAGCAGATCAAGCTTGGGTGGTAACCTCATGGGGTAGAGAAACGCCTTTGGAGGCCGATCAATGGATCGCGATAGCAGACCAAAACGTGCAGCCGGAAGTTCATCCCGCGACGGGAGGAGGGCCGAGGAACAGCGCAACCACGATGGCCTTCCAGGGGGGCCACTGACCAATGTTGCCGAACGGTTAGTAACCGCTAACCCGCGCGATACAGCACGCGATCTTGGGAGCTTCAAATCCGCCGAGAGGCAAATGCGACGTGCCGTTCAGGACGTGGCACCCGGGCAAGAATCTGACCTCGGCAGATTTGATAGGCGCAACAACCAGCTCGGACGAGCAGCCAACGATCTGGTCGACAGATTGACGGCCGGGCTGGGGTTCAACTCGGATGATGTAGCATTGTTCCAAGTCCAAGCGGCTAGTAATGTAGGCCATTTTCTAGGGCCCCAGAAGCAGACTGCTCTTGTTAATCGCATTGGCAACATGGACCCAATGGAGCAAGCTCTAGGGGTTATGTTTGTGGCGCAAAACTTCAGTAAGTTTAATGACCAAAATAAATCGCGCATTTTTGAGCAGGCCATTGAATTGGCTGCTGATCCTCATCAGCACCACATGGTCAAGGTGACCGCCCAAAATGCCATTGTGACCGCGTATCACCAGCTGGACGCAAATCAGCAAGCGCAAGCTAACTCACTTCCCGACCTGCATGGCCTGTTGCAGAACATGCCTCCGCCGCGGCATGCAGCAGAGGAACGGAGTGTGAATTTGGACGACCGCATAGCAGGTATTGCGGCTTCAGTCCGTGATACAGTAGGACCGCAAACCTCCCATGAACAGCTGCGGCGAGGTGGCCAAGTCGGGCAGTCCATAAGCCAAGCCTACAATCACGCCCGAGAGGATCTAATGGCTGCTTCCAGAAGCAGAGATCGCTCCGGCCGTTGAGGTCTTGGCCGTGGTAAGTGACGCTTACTGCCCGATCCGTGCACGGCCTTGCCCTTTCCACTTCGCTGGCCGTTGACGCACCTGCTTTAGGGTAACTTTCAAAAACAACGTCTGCTGGGTGGTGCGATGCAAGCATCCCCCCGCTCCGGCATTGATCTGTCGAGCGGCGACATCGGGACGTCGGTTCAGTGTCTGAAAGCAAGCGCAGCATTAGCTACCGAACGATGGCTTCAACAAAAACGACCCCCAACATAGCTCTTAGCATCGCGTGCTCGCTCGCCTTGGGCTTCTGCGCGGCAAGTTTGTACGCGACGTTCCGCCACTGGCGTAGCGGCGCGGCTTTGATGACGTTTGACGTCCGGGCCTTTTGGTTTGAGACGCCCTTCTATCTGGGTTTCGCGACCCCCGTCTTCTATCGGGGCGTAGCTATCGTGCTTTCAACGTCCGCGGTGGTGTTGCTGATTCAGCAGATCGTAACACGGCGCAACCTCGAACATCACGGGACGGCGCGCTGGGCGCGAGTGGATGAGATGAGACGCCCGGGTTTTCTACGACGATACCGTGGCGTAACAGGCCCGGTATTTGGCAAGACGAGTGGCCCTTTCTGGCCTGGCTACTACCTAACCAATGGCGAGCAGCCTCACAGCCTTATCGTCGCACCGACCCGTGCTGGTAAGGGCGTCGGCATAGTCATTCCAACGCTACTTACATTCAAGGGCTCGGTTATAGCTCTCGACGTCAAAGGGGAGCTCTTTGAGCTTACCTCGAGGGCGCGCCAGGCTGCCGGCGCCGAGGTGTTCAAATTTGCGCCGCTGGATTCTGAGCGGCGCACGAATTGCTTTAATCCGTTATTGGACCTTATTGCGCTGCCTCCGCAGCAGCAATTCACCGAGGCCCGCCGCTTGGCGGCAAACCTAATTACGGCGAAGGGGGAGGGCGCCGAAGGTTTCGTCAACGGCGCGCGAGATCTCTTTGTGGCGGGGATCCTTGCCTGCATCGAGCGGGGCACGCCAACAATCGGCGCCGTCTATGACCTCTTCGCCCAGCCGGGGGAGAAGTTTAAGCTCTTCGCGCGACTCGCCATGGAAACCCGGAACAAAGAAGCGCAACGCATCTTCGACGACATGGCTGGGAACGATACAAAAATCCTAACTTCCTACACGTCCGTCCTTGGCGATGGCGGGCTCAATTTGTGGGCGGATCCCGCTGTAAAGGCAGCGACAAGTCGCTCAGATTTTTCGGTCTATGATCTTCGCCGTCGCAGAACGTGCATCTATCTTTGCGTTAGTCCGAACGATCTTGAGGTGGTCGCGCCTTTGGTCCGCCTGTTCTTTCAGCAAGTCGTTTCAATTCTACAGCGGTCGATGCCTCGCCAGGATGAAAAATACGAAGTCCTGTTTCTGCTCGATGAATTCAAACACTTGGGTAAGCTGGAGGCGATCGAGACCGCAATTACGACCATCGCCGGCTACAAGGGTCGCTTTATGCTCATCATCCAAAGCCTCTCGGCACTGACGGGGGCCTATGGTGAGGCTGGCAAGCAGAATTTTCTCAGCAATACGGGCCTGCAAGTGTTCATGGCGACTGCCGATGACGAGACTCCGAACTACATTTCGAAGGCCATCGGTGAATACACGTTTGAAGCCAAATCGATTTCCTACAGCCAAGCGCGAACGTTCGACTGGAACATTCAGAAGTCAAATCAAGGTGCACCGCTGTTGCGTCCGGAACAGGTTCGGCTGCTCGATGACGACTACGAGATTGTGCTCATCAAAGGTCTGCCACCATTGAAATTGAGGAAGGTGCGATATTTTTCGGATCGCATTCTGAAACGCATCTTCGAAAGCCAGGCGGGCGTCCTCCCGGAGCCGGCACCCTTGACGATAGCAGACGAGGGGCTCTCGGCAGAATCTCAACTCGATGACCCGCTGCCTGAATTGACGCAGCGACTTTGACGATACAGTTTGATGTGAGGCTAGTATGGACCCGCTAAATCGCAATCCATCCCGTGTGACAGCTTCCGTGCAGGACGCCGGCGTGGAAGAGGGGGGGCAAGCGGTCCAGGCGCGGCAAATGGGCGTTGAGCAGCACCTTGCCGAGGCCCGGAGGCTGTTCGATCAAGCTGACGAATCGCCAACCAATCCAGAGGAGCTTCTGCGGCTGGAACAGGGGTTCCGCGAAGTGCTTCAGCAAGCGCAGGATGGTCAAGCCGCCTCGTCTTTTTTCAGTGGCCCAAGGATGCCCGCTGGACCGGGTGACCTCAACAGCATCGTGGCGGACGCTTTCGCAGCGACCGCCTCTGGGCACGCCGGGGTTGAGGCCGCCGCCCCGCCAGAATTAACTGCCAGCCGACAGCAGATCCGGCCCTCACCGGATCCGGGCCAGGGCGACCACCTGCCAACCGGGTGGGTCATCAACAATGAACATTCCGCGGCACAGTTGCGGCCAGCGGAGATGCAGAGGGCCCTCAATACGCCGCAAGCCGCCGTCACTCAGCAGCCGCTCAGCGAAGTCGGCGTTTCAGGCGGCCGCGTGCCGATGCATCTCCCCATGCAGCAGTTGGGTGGATGGCCATTGGAAGGGGTACCCGTTCAAGGGACAGGGTCCGAACACATCGGAAGGCTGCATGCGGAGGCCGCGCGCTCCGCATGGCCTGAGCTCCCGGCTGCGCACTCCATAAACGTTTCATTCGCCGTCCCCAAAGGCTTCTTCCATGGGGCCCAACGCGTGCCTGACGCGATGCTCTCTTTCTCGGGCCGCTATAACCTCTTGCCGGATGCGGGCAAGGCCCGGCAAGTGAGCTTTGAGCAGCACGGGGCCGACCCGCTCCAAGGTGAACCTGTCGCGAGTGGCACCCGTGATCCCTTCTATCCCCATCTCTCCGACGAACACCTGGACTTTATTGATAATGTGATCCTCCACGGGGGAGGGCAACTTGGTTTTCGACACGGCGAAGCCAGACGGTACTCCGCGCAAGTTACTGGACGTAACGCGCATGCGCAATCTTGGCTGGAAAGCCAAAACCTCCCTTGGTGTCGGGTTGCGAGCGATGTATGAGGATTTTCTGCGCGTTCATGCGGCTTGACGTTGATGCACGCATCCTGGTTGGACTGCGCGGCCGACCGGGTGCAAGCTTGTTCAGTCAGGCCAAACAGAAGAGAGGGACGCATACACGCCTAGGCGGCCACAATATTGGCCTGCGCTAACGGTGCAAACCGGACCTATCCGCGACCGGCGATGCAGAGGATCAGTCGGAACCTTGCCCAAATGGGCCGCATTACCGGCCGCACCTGGAGGCTGTGCGTGAGCGCCGTCGACTCAAGCCGCCAGTTAGAACTGCTGCCGCAGCTTAGGAACCTGGCATCGCTACGAACGCCAACCGGGGCCCGCCATGCTCGGGGCATGCCTTATGGCAAGGCGGTACATGCGGTAATGGCGGACGTGGATGTATGCTGCTCGCAGCCGCAGGTGGGATCGTGTCCCCTAGGTGGTGTAGCTGACGGCCGTGCTCTCCGTCTGGGAATGGATCAAGCGATTGCACTTTTGCTTTCATGCAATGTCTTGCCCAGTCCGACCAGACGGGCCGCCGCTTGACCCGTAGGCATGTCAATGACCGTGATTGCCCTTTCTGCAAGGAAGCGCCGCTCGTTCCTGGTCAGCGTTGCTGTATCGATTGCCGCAAAATGTGGGCCATGAGAGCGCTTCATAATCTGTCGGGCATAGGTGCGTAGCATCTGATCGTTGAAGCGGCAGCCGAGGAAGAAAAGACCACGGCTGGCTCGCCGTTCCTTCACCAGGTCAGGGATCGGCGTTTGGATGTCGATTTCGCTCAGCACTTCAACGTAGTCGGAATCTGCCACGAGGAAGTTTGCGGCCGGCCTGGCACCGCCGTGAGGGGCGTAGAGAACCGTCTTCGCCGCTGGTGCGGATTCGAGTAATATCCCGGACAAATCGTAGGCTTTCGTCCAAATGTCACCGATCTCGTGCGCCCGTGTCACGCCCTGTATTTCGACGACGTCCGTTCGGCGGGCCTGTATTAGAGCCGCGCGCATGGCACCGTCGTACCAGCTGTCGACGATCACGGAGAGCGGCAGCGTTGCAAGCCAGGCATGCAAGATGGTCGGCACCACTGGGGCCGCGAATATTTCGGCCATCCAAACTTGAAGGGTCCGGCGGTGCCGGCGCTGTTCGATATACTGCGCTACCGACCACATGTTGGTGCGAATCTTCGAAGGGGCCGGCGTGCGCTTGTTGAGCGCTGCGGCAACGGCTTCGGGGGTATGCGGTACGGGCGGTCCCGCGGAGCGGATCTCAAGCAGACCTGGGCCGAGATAGGGGATGACCTCGTCGGCCGCGAGCGCTTTCTTCAAAAGGTCAAGCTGCCTTTCGGCAAAACTGTCCCGAACGACCACGAGGTGGCCTGAGGTCATTGTGTTCATGCTCGTATCCCTTTGCCGCTCTCTTGTGTCAACCCGACGGTCAGTCCTCGTCGGAAATCTTCCTTGCCTCCACGGTAATCGGCAAAGGCGTATCCCGCGGAAGGTCGGGCAGGACTAACCGCCAGCCGTTCTTCAGCGTCACAGCTCCACCCCATAAGTGTTCGTTGTCGACCTTGATGATCGGCTCTTCGATATCCTTTTTGGGAATATATGCCGACAAGCCAGCACCGGTCCTGCGGATCATTACCTTCATCCGGCCGTTCCTTCGTCAAACCCAGCGCCGATTTCGGCAGTGCAAGCAATCCCAGCCGTATCAAGGCTCATGAGTTCACGTGCACGCATGCCGACGACGGTGCCGCGATCGACCCATTCCACCGCATAGATGTAGAACTGCTGGAGAAAGGTGCCGATGTCGCGCACATAGCCTTGATCGCCCTTGCGCACCAGGTTTTCGCCGATCTCCTTGCCAGGATAGGTGCCGTCATTTTTTACGTGGCGAATGGCGCGGACACGCTCACCCGGCATGAATCGCGGGGGTGAACGGATTTCGACGTCCTGATCGCGTCCGAGGCTCATGGCCGTTCCTTTCTCGCGGCTGCAGCTTTTCAACAGCGGATCAATGGTCCGGCGCAGGCGCCTCGACCGTGTCGGTGGCCGAAATGGAGGTTCAGGCGGGGACGCAAGTCTTCGACACCGGACATACCGAGGCGCATTGCTGCGTTTCGAAGGCCCCCTCGCATTCGGTGCACTTTTTCGGATCGATCACGTAGGCCTCGCCCTTGAACTTGATCGCTCCGGAAGGGCATTCAAACTCGCAAGCGCCGCACTGGGTACATTGGGAAGCGATGATCTTAAAGGCCATTTTCAACTCCGGTTCGGTTGGAATGAGACGGCTCAGGCCGTCGCCGCCAGTGGCTCGCCCCCAAATTCGGCGGCGTAAAGCGCGCCGATGGCGGTCTCGATGTAGTCATACCCGTAAGCATCCGTTGCTCGGATGCCGCCTTCCTTGAGTCGATCCTCTGGGCAATTTCCAATTCTCGCGCACAGCAAGATGTCTACGCCTTCGAGCGTAGAGATGAGGCCGTCGAGACTCTTGTCCTCGGCCCAGCCGCCGAGGCAATACTGCTCGACCTTGCGATGACCGACGAAGCTGATCCCTTTCGGCGAGGCCTCATAAACCTGGAATTCCTTCGCATGGCCGAAATGCACGTTGATGCGGCCGCCACCCTTGGTCGCTACCGCGACAAGAAGCGACTTGCCGGAGCTCGCGGTCTTCACCATCCCGAGCGCCTCGCTCTTGGCCGCCATGCGATCGCCCCGCTCGCGCGCGACCACCGCCCGATAGGTCTCGCGCTTGCTGGCGTTGTAGGTGACCTTGTCGGGAAGCCGGTCGAGCGTGAATTCCTGGCCGCGATCCTCGCCGAGCAGGCCGACAGCATCGGCCCGGCACTGCCGGCAGTGGCGCATCAGCTTGGCGCCGCCCTCGAGACGATCCTGAAGGGCCTTCAGCTCCATTGCCTTGGGCCAGCGCTGCCCGCTCAGGCCGTAATGCGTACCGTGTGCCGGGTCGGAAATCAGCGGCATGACATTGTGCAGGAACGCGCCGCGCTCCTTGACCCATTTATTCACCTCGATCAGGTGCTCGTCGTTCACCCCGGGGATCATTACCGAATTGATCTTGGTCAGGATGCCGCGCGCCGTCAGCATCTCCAGCCCCGACATCTGTCGTTCGTGCAGGATCGTGGCTGCCTCGACGCCGGTATAACGGCGGTGATCATAGAAGATCCACGGGTAGATCTTGGTACCGATCTGCGGGTCGACCATGTTGATGGTGATCGTCACGTGATCGACATTCATTTCGGCAAGCTCGGCGACGTGGTCTGGCAGCGCGAGCCCGTTGGTGGAGATGCACAGCTTGATATCGGGGATTTCCTTGGCGACCCGTTCAAATGTCGCCCTTGTGTTCTTCCAGTCGTAACAGGCATCGCCCGGTCCGGCGATGCCAAGTACGGAAAGCTGCGGCACTTCGTTGGCGACCTCGATCACCTTGCGCAGCGCCTGGTCGGGCGTCAGTCTTTCCGAGACGACCCCGGGCCGGCTCTCGTTGGCGCAGTCATATTTGCGATTGCAGTAGTTGCACTGGATATTGCACGCCGGGGCGACCGCCACATGCATTCGCGCGAAATAGTGGTGCGCTTCCTCTGAAAAGCAGGGATGATCCTTGATCTTCTCCCAGACAGCTGTGTCCATCTCGTGCGGTTTTGCGGAGGAGCCGCAGGATGAAGATGCGCAACCAGTGGATTTCGCTCTCGCCGGCGACTGATCGAAAAATGTCGTGCCGGAAAGGTCCTGTGGCGAAATCATCGGTGCGGACATCGACCGGCTCCGTGCGTGGTGTGAACATCGCACTTCAGAGCGCAAGAGATATGCCAACTCGAAAAGCGGTCTTTATCCATTATGTTGGCTCTTACGTCGGCCTTTTGTGCCCAATTGTGTCAGTTTCCTGCGACACGGGTTTGTCAGGTCCCCGACAACAACAAAACGTGGTCGCGAAACGTACCGTGTTGTCTCAGTTACGTCCGTTGCGGGGAGCAACCGTACCCCAAATGTGATGTCATCAATGACGTTTAGAACTTCTTCACGCCGATACGATGCCGGCGCAAAGCATAGCCGACCTGGCGCGGCGTGAGACCGAGGACACGAGCCGCCCTGGCCTGAACCCAGCCGGCCTTCTCCATCGCATCGATCAGCCGGTCGCGTTCCGTCAGACGCGGGTTCATTGCAGGGCAGGCGGGATGGTTGGGGTCGCAGGTCTTGCCGGGCGATGCCTCATCCTGTGAGGCGCCGACTCGCGGGGCAGGCATCGGCGATGCAACCGGCATCATATTGCCACGTGCGGACTCGTCGACGGCATAGCCGCCATGTGAACGGGCGACTCCTTTCCACAGAAGCGAAGAAAGGCACTGGCTGTTCTGGCAGGCGAAATCCGACGGAGTTATTGTCGTTGAACGCGCAAGTGTAGCCGTCCGTCGCACACAATTCTCCAACTCACGCACGTTGCCAGGGAAATAGCATTGCGAGATCAGGTCAAGCGCCGACGGCGTGAAGGCAAGATCGCGATGGTTCTCCTTGTTGAATCGGTCGAGGAGAGCTTTCGCAAGGCGTGGAATATCGCCCGGCCGTTCTCTGAGGGGAGGCAGGACTATTGGCACCACATTGATGCGGTAATAAAGGTCGGCCCTGAACTCTCCATTCCGGACAGCCGCCTCGAGGTCCTTATTGGTGGCGCATATGAGCCGCACATCAACCTTTAGGGTCCTAGTGCCGCCCACTCGCTCCAGTTCTCCTTCCTGCAAGACGCGCAACAGCTTGGCTTGAAAGGCAGGCGAAATCTCGCCGATTTCATCAAGCAGCAGGGTTCCGCCATTCGCCAATTCGAACCGGCCGGCGCGCTGCAGGATAGCCCCGGTGAAGGCGCCCTTCTCGTGCCCGAAGAGCTCCGATTCCAAAACACTTTCGGGCAGTGCGGCGCAGTTCAATTTGACGAAGGATTTCTCACTTCGATGTGAAAGCTTATGGATGGCCTGCGCAAAGAACTCCTTGCCGGTACCGCTTTCGCCTCGCAGAAGCACGGTGGAATTGGTCCTGGCCACGACCGAGACGATCTCGAGCACCTGCTTGAGTGCGGGACTTTCTCCAATGATTCCGTCGATCTTGACATGCGGACGCGGGGCCGAACGGGTCCTATCCTCGTCGAGCGACTCCTCTGGTCTCGGTTGCTCGATAAGTGGCTGACGAGCTGTGCTTAAAGTGCGATGGAGGCGGATGGTCCGGCCGACCAGATTGGCGACCATGGCCAGGAAGCGTAAGTCCTCCTCGTAGCAGAACCTGGTGGTACCGTTCCTGACGCGGTCAATCGACAGTGCCCCGAAGATCTTTTCCTCTGCCTTTAGCGGGACACCGATAAAGGCAGTTGCGGTCGTATCGCTGCTCGATTGAGGATCAGCCTGAAATAGCTCAGACGTGCGTGTGTCTTGTATGACGATCGGCACTCCGGTAGCGGCGATCTTGTCTATTACGGCCTGGGGTACGACGCTGCCGGCGCCTGATTGAGGCACAGTGCCGCCGCTAGTTGCGCTAATCTGCGGCTGACCTTCAGCGTCCAGGACGACGATTGCACCACGACGCATTTGCACAAACGAGGAGAGGACATTCGCGACATTGGCAAGCGTAATCTCCAGCCGGGCCGGGGCAGTCAGAAGCTTGGATATCTCGTAGATTCCCCTGAGCAAGCTGTCCGCATTGCGCACGGCTTCGACCGCAGGTTCAGGCGGGGTGTTCCGAGATGCAATTTCACCGACCTGATCTCGAAGCATGTGAGCCATGCAAACACCTCAAGGGTTGTCCAAGGTGCTCCTCCCGAGCCCTTTCTTGTATTTTGAGTAAAGAAACATAGTATTTTCAGCTTTTCGCTAATTGCGAACGATGTTGACGGATGTTGACCGCAATTGCGAACCTCTCATTCTCGCTCTTTGTGCCAGTCATCCGAACTTGAAGAGGACCCCGAAGCCGCCGCGCGGGTAATTCCACACGATCTCACCGCTGGCCTCGCACAGCACGCGACAGGTGCCGCATTCCATGCAGCCGTCGGGAGTGGTTTCCACCTGGCCCTTGTCGTTCAGCTCATAGCACTTAGCGGGGCAGATGTGTGTCAGCGCGAGCAGGTTCGCGCTCGGCCTCTCGTGGGGTTGCACTTTGATATGCGGGCGGCCCGGATCGACCAGATAGCGATTCTGGTAAAGCTTCTCCTCGACGCGTAGCTTCGTCACGGCGATGGTCATCCTGTTTCTCCTTCAGCGCCATGCGAGTGCCAGGCGGACCACATCGTTGATCAGCCCCCAGCGCGAACGCGCCTTGATGAAGGCAGCAGTGGTCGCCTTTTCCTTCTCGATTTTAGGGGTGCCGTCGACCCGCATGAAGTTCTGCGCGGCCTTCGACATCAACTGCGGGTAAGTCATGAAGAAATTTCGGGAGTTGGTGTGTATCAGGGCCGGCATGTCCTTATATTTCCGCAGGTCTTTGACTACGAAGGACTTGTCCAGCATGGTCTTGTAGAGGGCGAGGTTCTTCCTGATCATCGGCTGGTTGCGGCCCTTGATCTCAATGATCGCCTCGCCGGCGATGCGACCGGAAGTCATGGCAAGGTTCGAACCCTCGCGGTGAATAGCGTTGTTCAGTTGGGCGGCATCGCCGACCGCGACCCAACCGTCACCGAAGAGCTGCGGAATTGCCTTGTAGCCACCTTCGGGAATGAGATGCGCGGAATACTCCTTGACTTCCGAGCCCGCGATCAGCGGCCGGATCGAAGGATGGTTTTTAAATACATCGAGGAGAACGTATGGGCTCTCCATTGTCTTGGCGAAATCGGAGACGAGGCAGCCGATGCCCAGAGAGATCGACTCCTTGTTGGTGTAGAGGAAGGCAAGTCCGGCCATGCTGCGGGAGATCGTGCCCGCCGCTTCGATCACGCAGCCTTCGTCGCCCTGGAGGCCGAAGCGCTGCTCAATGACCTCATCGGGTAGGAAGTGCATTTCCTTGACAGCGAGCGCCACGCTTTCTGGCTTCGGCATCTTGCGCAGGCCGGCCCGTGTACCGAGCAGTCCGTTGACACCTTCCGCGAGCACGACGACGTCCGCGTAGATCGGCCCGCCAGCCCGGTCGGTGCGCACGCCGATCACCTTACCTTGGCCATTGCGGACGAGTTCGGTCACCGTCGTCTCGCACAGAACCGTCGCGCCGGCCGCGCGCACCTTGCGCGAAAACCACTTGTCGAATTGGGCGCGGATGATCGTGTAGCGATTGGGCCTCGCCTCGTTGAAATCATCCGACCGATACTGCATCCCGGTGTGGGAGGTGTCGTCCATCACCCAGAATCGCTGCTCGACCAAATGCCGCTCGAGAGGCGCATCATTCCGGAAATCCGGGATGATTTGCTCCAACATGTCGGCGTACATGATGGCGCCCTGGACATTCTTGGAGCCCGGATACTCGCCGCGCTCCAACTGCAGCACCGTCAGGCCCTGGCTTGCCATAGTGTAGGCGGCCGCGTTTCCGGACATACCGGCCCCGACGACGATGGCGTCGAATTCTTCCTCGATCATGGCCGTCTCCCTTAGCTCGCAAGCTTGTCGTGGCTGTGCGGCGACAGCCGCCGGGTGAAGGCTTCCGTCAATGCCGGCAGGAAACGGATCGCATCGGTTACGATGCCGAGGTGGGCAAAGTCGAAGATCGGGGCGTTCGGGTCGGTGTTGATGGCTACGATCAGATCAGCCCCCTCCACGCCAACCCGATGCTGAATGGCGCCGGAAATCCCGGCCGCTATGTAAAGCTTTGGCCGAATGGTCTTGCCGGTTTGGCCAACCTGCCGATCGGCCGGCATCCAGCCCTTCTGGACCAGCGGGCGCGAACAGCCATATTCGGCGCCGATTGCCCGCGCTAGATTCTTCACAAGCTGCAAATTCTCCGCTGAGCCGAGGCCGAGGCCTCCTGCAATCACGACGTCGGCGTAAGCGAGATTTGCCTTTGCCGATTGGCGATCGAGGTTGAAGCCAAGGACTTTGGTGATGATCTCTTCCTCGGTCATCGACAGCTTGTGCCGGATGACACGCCCGACTGGCTTATCCGTCCGCGGTGGCATGGCCATAACCCGCGGTCGTACGGTAGCCATCTGCGGCCGGTAGTTGAGCGTATAGATCGTGCATAGCAAGGAACCGCCGAAAGTCGGACGGGTCGCGGCGAGCGAACCGTCAACATCCACATCGAGTTCGGTACAGTCGGCAGTGAGCCCTGTCAGCAAGGTCGTCGCTACTGAGCCAGCGAGATCCCTCCCGAGCGTGGTCGCACCGAGAAGCAGGATCTCCGGTTTGTGGGTATTGACCAGATCCGACATCGCCTTGGTGAAAGGCTCGTTGCGATAGTCGGCAAGCAGCGGCGCCTCGACGAGGTAGACAAGGTCGGCGCCGTAAGCGAAGGCCTCGGCAACGGCATGCTGGGTGGCCTCACCCGGCGGTCCGAGCACGATTCCCGCAAGCTGGATGCCAAGCTTGTCGGCGAGCTTGCGGCCTTCGCCAATCAGTTCGAAGGAGACGGGATGGACCTCGCCGCGTTCCAGTTCGATGAAAACCCAGACATGCCGATAGTCCCTAAAGTGCTCAGGCAATTCCTTCTTGATGCCGGCACGGCCGGCGGAAGGAGGGGCTTCGCGGTTCGCGTTCAACATCTCTCTCCTTGCCGCCACTGGCCGCCGTCGAAGGCGAGTTCGTGTTCCAGCGCTGGCTGGCGGGTGAAGATTGCGGCGATCAGTTCGTCGGCGAGGTCATGCTGCGTCTTGTCGGTCATGTCGATCTGCGTCGCCTTTTCCGCCCGCGTGGTAGGGGCGAAAACGCGCTTGACGACCGTCGGCGAGCCGCGCAGGCCGCATTTGTTGAGGTCCTCAATGCCAGCTTCGGCCGCGCTCCACTTCTCGATGTGGCTGCGCGCGGCGCGCATGGCATCGTCGAGCGAGCCCCTGCGGATTTCGTTGGTGCCTTCCAGCATTGTGATGAGGCAAGGCAGCCTGCTTCTCAGCATCTGTGTACCGCCTTCCGAACGGCGCTTGACAGTGATCTCGCGTGCATCAAGATCGATAGAGGCGATCTTCGCCACATAGGTGAACTGCACGAGGCCGAGGCGCTTGGCGATGCCGGGCCCGACTTGGGCGGTATCGCCGTCAATCGTCTGCTTGCCGGCGAATACGATGTCCGGCGCGCCGAAGGTCTCGCCAATTCTCACGATTGCCCGAGAAAGCGCGAAGGAGGTCGCCAGCGTGTCGGAGCCGGCAAAACAGCGGTCCGTCAAGAGTACCGCGCGGTCGGCGCCGTAGGTGAGCGCCTTGCGCAGCGAATCTTCTGCCATCGGCGGACCCATCGTAAGCACGGTGATCTCGCCGCCATGGGCGCCGCGCAATCTAAGTGCCTCTTCGAGGGCGAACAGGTCGTAAGGGTTGATGATGGTCGGCACGCCCTGGCGCATGATCGTGTTCGTCACCGGGTGGACACGGATCTGCGCGGAGTCCGGCACCTGCTTGATACAGATTACAATGTGCATTGCGTCCTTCTCGGCTCCAACCCGCAAGCGGCCCTGGCGTTCATCTCCTTCGCAGCATCATTCGTGCCAACCGTTTTGCGTTGCTCTGTCCCCTTTGAGATGGGTTGTTTTCTTCCGAAAGGTGCCGTCGTGATGACCGGATTTGTCGGCTTTTCGACATTGTCGCGTCGCAACCGTGTCGCGCTCATTCTGTCCCGAACCGCCTCAAGATCGAATCGAACGGGACAAAGGTGTGGTCCCGAGTGGCCGGTTTGTCCGGATCGTGCTCTTCGAGAACCTTGAAGACCCGGTGCGTGAGTGGCGAGGATGTCGCGAAATCCTCATAGGCGCGTTCCAACGTCGCACGCGCCCGCGCGGCGATCACCCCGTCAGGAAGACCGGCGAAATCCTCTTCAGCGAGGTATTGGCCCATGCGCTTCATGATATGGAGCCGCGAGACATTGAGCACCTTCGGATCATAAGAGATGCCAAGGACTGCGAAGAACTCCTCCGCAGCCGACAGGCTCTTCAGCCGGGCGAGGATGTCGGTGACATCGATGGCACAGCTTTCAGCGAAACAACTGCGCATTGCATTTTCCTTGACCGGAAACGGCGGCCGGGGTTGCGTCGTCGCCCAGACCTGGAACCGATTGAAGTCCTCTGACCTGGCTGGCGAAGACGGGGAAAGGTCTCGCAGCTTCTTAACGATCCCGGGCATGACCTCGAGCACCCGGTCGACGTCCTCCTCGCCATTGTTGCGCGAAAAGGAGAAACGGATTGCGCCGTGTGCCGCGCTATTGGGGATATTCATCGCCACCAAGACGTGGCTCGGCTCCAGCGAGCCGGACGCGCAAGCAGAGCCGGAGGAGCAGGCGATGCCCTCGCGATTGAGGAAATGCAGTATGCCCTCACCTTCGATATGTTCAAAGGCGATGTTTGCGGTGTTCGGTAACCGCTTCAGTAAATCGCCGGCGACGAAGGTGTGTGGGATGCGCTGGAGAAGTTCTTTCTCCAGGCGGTCGCGCAACGCCTTTACCCGTGTGTTCGCGTCGTCCATGAATTTCAAGGCAAGATCGGCTGCCACGCCGAGGCCGACGATGCCTGGCGTATTCTCCGTGCCCGCGCGGCGGTTGCCCTCCTGGCGCCCCCCCTTGATCAGCGGAGAGAAGCGCACGCCGCGCTTTACATAAAGTGCGCCGACCCCTTTCGGTCCGTGTAATTTGTGACCGGAGAGAGACAGCATATCGATTGCCGCCGATTTCAAGTCGATCGCAAGCTTGCCGACCGCTTGCACCGCGTCGGTATGGAAAAGGGCGCCGACTTCCTTGGCCAACTCAGCAAGCTCGACCACCGGGAAGATCGTTCCGGTCTCGTTGTTCGCCGACATGATCGAGACGATCGCCACGCGCGAGGTGACGGCGGCCTTATAGCTGTCGAGGTCGAGCCGGCCGTGGCGATCCACCGGGATCCTATGCACCTTGATGCCGCGCGTCTTCTCAAGGTGGGCGCAAAGCGTCAGCACGGCCGAATGCTCGACGGCGGAAGTCACGATCTCAATACGCTCAGGCATCACCTCGAGCGCCGAAAGTATCGACGCGTTGTCGCTTTCCGTCCCGCCCGAGGTGAACGTGATCTCGTCGTCGAACTCCGCGCCGATCAGCGTTTGCACCTGCAGGCGCGTCTTTCTCACCGCCGCCCCGGCGGAAGCACCAAAATCGTGGCTCGACGAAGGGTTGCCGAATTGGTCCGTAAAAAACGGCAGCATTGCTTGAACGACTTCAGGATCGACCCGTGTCGTTGCGTTGTTGTCCAGATAAACAGGCCTCATGGATGTGATCCTTCTCCTGAGCGCAATCACGCAAAGCGCACGCGCGGTCTGTCATGATGATGGCTAGCCGAAGGAGTTGCCGCCGCCACACTCGGCCCGCTCGCTTCTTGGAGCCGGCGCGGCCGCCCGCCCCGACTTGATGCGCCAGCCTTGCGCCGGCCCGAGAAAGCGCGGTCTTTTGGCCACGGCGTTTTCGGTGTGCTGGATCATGGACTGTTTCTCCTTCAGGCCGGGACGCGTTCGCGAACAGCTACGCATGGACTGTGCCAAAGAAGGAAATCATTTCAAAACAGCATGGTGGTCCAACACTGCTATGTCGCATGTCCGACATCCGCGGGAATTGTTCAACGCGCAACGCCATTGAATCGGGCGTGAATTCCGCTTCGCGTGAGGAGCAATTCTGTCGGCCGTTCGCCACGGATGCCCGCGCGACCAATGCGTCCTGTCGGGTTTGTCGGGTGCGCGACACGGCGCTGTTCCGCCCCGCTCCCTGCTGAGATCTCGTTTGTCATTGAAGAATATGCAGAAAATTCTTCTGAGCTTCTTTCCGAGCCTTTGGCACGGCTATTGCGGTTCTCTCCTCGTAAGGCAGCGCGTGCCCGATATTCATCTCGCGGATGACGTCGCGATCGATGGAACGAAGGAAAGAAAGCAGCATGTCAGGTCCAGATCAGCTACCCTCGTTCCGAGCGAAGTTTTCGTCCTCACACAAACCTTCCATTCCAGGTTTCTTGAGACCGAGCGTCCTGGTGCGCTCGTATAAAGCCAGGCGTCGTTTTCACATCGATCTGCGCGGCGCCGCCTTTCGCGACGTTTTCGCCTTCACCATACGCCACTGGAGCAGGCAGCCGGTCCGGCTCGCGATCATTATGATCGCGGTGCTTGTCGCAACGCTCCTCGACGTCCTGACGCCGCTCTATTCCGGACGGCTCGTAGACGCGGTCGCCCAAGGAGCGGCAGCCGACGCCGTCGTGTGGGATGCGGCTCTTGCGGCCTTTTCAATGTTGATTGCGCTCACACTCGGCGCCGTCGTCATGCGCAACGTCGCATTCATTGCCATCAATGACTTCATTCTGAACATGATGTCCGACATCGCCAGCGACGCGTTCCATCGCGTCCAGCGCTTTTCGACCGATTGGCATGCGAAAACCTTCGCCGGCTCGACGGTGCGCAAGATCACGCGCGGCATGTGGGCGCTCTGCCTCTTCAATGACACGATCCTTCTCGCGTTGTTACCCTCGCTCATCATGCTCGTGGGCTCGAGCGTTCTGCTCGGCTGGTACTGGCCGATGATGGGGCTGATCATCGCCTGCGGCTCGGTTGGCTATGTGGCGCTGATTATTATCCTGTCGCTCGGCTATGTGGCGCCAGCGGCAAGCCTTGCCAACAACTGGGATACGAGGTTTGGCGGCTCCCTCGCGGACGCGATAAGCTGTAACGCGGTGGTCAAAGGCTTCGGCGCCGAGGTGCGGGAAGATTATCGGCTCGAGAAAGTCATCTCCAAGTGGCGGCACCGCACCCGCCGGACCTGGGTGCGCGGGACGGTCAGTGGTGCATTCCAGGGAATCATGCTTCTTGCGATGAGAGCGGCTTTGATCGGCTATGCCTTATTTGTGTGGTCACGCGGCCAGGCTACTCCAGGTGACATCGCCTTGGTGCTCGCGTCTTTCACGGTCCTGTATGGCTACTTGCGTGATGTTTCCAAACACGTGCGCAACATCCAGCACTCTGTAAATGAGATGGAGGAATTGGTCCAAACCTACAGCCAGCCGCCCGACGTGGCGGATGTTCCGGGCGCCAAGCCGATCCGGATCACGAAGGGTCACATCGATTTTGAGAGCGTCCATTTCCACTACGGCAATCATTGGTCGCCATTCTACAGCGACTTGTCGATTTCGATTGAGGCCGGCGCACGGGTCGGTCTGGTCGGCCCCTCTGGCTCCGGCAAGACCACCTTCGTCAAGCTCATCCAGCGGCTTTACGACCTGGATGCTGGACGAATCTTGATCGATGGGCAGGACATCTCGCGGGTGACGCAGGCCTCGCTGCGCTCGCAGATCGCGATCGTACAGCAGGAGCCCCTTCTGTTCCACCGCTCGCTGGCCGAGAACATAGCCTATGGGCGGCCGGGTGCTTCTCGGTCCGACATTGAGCAGGCGGCGCGGCTCGCCAGCGCGCATGACTTCATTGCGCGCCTGCCGAACGGCTACGCTACGCTGGTCGGCGAACGCGGCGTGAAGCTTTCAGGCGGCGAGCGCCAGCGTGTGGCGATAGCGCGCGCCTTCCTCGCCGATGCCCCGATCCTGATTCTGGACGAGGCGACATCGAGCCTCGACTCGGAATCGGAGGTGCTGATCCAGAAGGCGATGGAGCGGCTCATGGTCGGGCGCACCACGCTCGTCATTGCGCACCGGCTCTCGACGGTGCGGGAACTCGACCGGCTGCTTGTCTTCGACCGCGGTTGCATCACCGAGCAGGGCGACCATGCCATGCTGATCCGTCACGACGGCATCTACCGCCGCCTGTTCGAACGGCAGGCCTTGGAGCTGACAAAGGGGTGGGATGAGACCACTGTGCAACGCGGTTGAACGCGGCGTGAATTCAGCTTGCCTCTCCAGCAATCCTGTCGGGCCGTTGCTGAAAAAGCGGCCGCAACCTGTCGCCGGATCTTTCGAATCCACGACACGCCTGGTGCCGACCAGTCTTCATGCCGCGCTCTCGAGTAAGCCGATGAACGGGAGGCAGGCAATTCTTTATGAGCTTCGTCCTGCGTTCCCGGCACGGCGCTTGAGGCTTCCTCCTGAGGCGGCAGCCGCGCGATCATTTAGATCCTGCTTGATGCGATCATTGGAGCGAAGGAAAGCAACGCGCCGGGTCCGCGGCAGATACGCGTTCTCCGGCATAAAGGTGTCGCCAAAATCGACTCCCGCCCAGCATGCGCTAACCCCCCGGGTCGACGTCGGGCACAAGATCTTGATTGTCGCTGCGACCCACCGCTCTTATGCCGAACTCGAAGCTGCAACATACGGACCTGCGTCCCGCCGCGCGGGATTGCATAAGCTGGCTGTAGCGTCTCCCATGCACCATCGGCATCAACGGTTCGGCTCGAGATGTTTCGAAAACTCGCCGAGGTCAGTACGAAACCGGCGATGCGGTCGCGGCCTTCGAAGCGCGTCCCGACATGGTGCGGGCGTAAGAAAACCGGCTTGCGAGGAGGAGATCATGTTAGACCGTGAAATGTTGCAGAAGAAGGTCCGCAAGCTGCAGTCGCGCGCGGGAGCCGCCAAGATGGAATTGCACGGCCTTGCCGAGGACCTGCCGCTCAACTGGACCGAGATCAAGGCGGTCGCCAGGAAAGCCTCCGGGATTTTTGCCGAATTAAATGCGGCAGAGGAAGAGCTCGCGGCGTTGGAGAATTCACAATGACGGGCGCTTTTGTCACCCGCGACGGCTCTCCATGGACGCCGCACTATCTGACGGCGATCGATCGCGCGACCTGCATCGGCTGCGGCCGCTGCTTCAAGGTCTGCTCGCGCGAGGTCATGCACCTTCATGGCGTCGATGACGCAGGCGAAATCCTGGGCATCTGCGCGGGCGAGGACGACGACTTCGACGGCGAACTCAACCGCATGGTCATGATCGTCGACCATGCCGGCCGCTGCATCG
Source organism: Mesorhizobium sp. M1D.F.Ca.ET.043.01.1.1 (assembly GCF_003952385.1). Classification (NCBI taxonomy): domain Bacteria; kingdom Pseudomonadati; phylum Pseudomonadota; class Alphaproteobacteria; order Hyphomicrobiales; family Phyllobacteriaceae; genus Mesorhizobium; species Mesorhizobium sp. M1D.F.Ca.ET.043.01.1.1. The sequence goes on along the minus strand of NZ_CP034444.1, from coordinate 2,250,149 downwards.
GCTGCGGTGCCTGCGGCCGCGTCTGCCCGAAGAACTGCCAGACCCACCTTGCGGCCGACACGCTAGCTGCATGAGCTGGGGACAAGACCAGGAGAACGGCGCCACGTTCGCACATCACTATGGCTGTTTAAGCACCAGCCAATGGCCGCCGACCGACCAGGCGACGGCGTTCGACCAGCATGTGCTTGCATGTGTTATCTACCTCGCGCTGGAGGAGGTTGAGGCCGGCAAGGCGACCGCGACCGAAGCAACCGGCCTTTCGCGCGCCGATCTGCGAGATCTCGTTACACGCTGTTTCCCCGCTATGCCCGTCAACGCCTTCGCGCTGGAAAAGCTCACTGATCCCGAGCCGGATATGGAGGAAGGGCTTCTGCGCTGCCTGCTCATTGGGCATGCCAGGCCAGGCGATCCGGCGAGCACCCTCTTCGCCAAGATCATCGCCAGGCGTAGTTTGCGCAATGACCATCTGTGGCAGGACCTTGGCCTTTTGAATCGCGCCGAGCTCAGCCGCTTGATCGCCAGGCATTTCCCGGCGCTGGCGGCCGGCAACACCAACAACATGAAATGGAAGAAGTACTTCTATCGTAAGCTCTGCGAGGCTGAAGGCTTTTCGCTATGCACCGCGCCCAGTTGTCAGGAGTGTCGAGATTTCGAAAGCTGTTTTGGCCCGGAGGAAGGCCAAAGCCACTTGGCACGGGTCAAGGACGGGTTCGCATTGGATTAAGAGCCACTTTCGTGGGCGCCGCCGCCCGGGCTTGATTGGCATCGAAGCCACACGCGCTTTTCCCGGCGACGTCGCGAGGAGGACGGGATGTTTAGCGCCTCACGATATTTCGCAACCGTACGGCGAGCAATGTCAATCCCCGTTTCCTTGAGCCGGGTGGCGATGTCGTCGTCGGAAAGCACTTCGTCGGGCGATTCCAAGGTAACCATCGCCTTGATACGATGGCGGACAGCTTCGGCGGAGTGCGCGTCGCCGCCTTCGAAGGAGGCGATCGCGACGGTGAAAAAATACTTCAGCTCGAACACGCCACGCGGGGTCAGCATGTATTTGTTCGACGTCACCCGGCTTACCGTCGACTGGTGCACGTTGACCGCATCCGCGACAGTCCTGAGACTGAGAGGCCGCAGGTGGTCGACGCCGTGTTCCAAAAAAGCGTCCTGCTGGCGGATGATTTCAGCCGCGACCTTGAGGATTGTCTTGGCGCGCTGATCAAGGCTGCGGATTAGCCAGTTCGCGTTTTGGAGGCATTCGTTGAGAAATGCCTGATCTTTCGAATTGTGCGTGCTTAGGCGCGAGACCTCGGCAAAATAGGTTTGGTTCATCAGCACTTTGGGCAGCGTGTCTGGATTGAGTTCGATTTGCCATCCGCCTGCGGGCGAGGGCAGGACCAAGACGTCGGGTATGATCGCTTCAGGCCCTCCGGATTGGAATCGGTTTCCAGGCTTGGGATCGAGCGCGCGGATTTCGTGCAACATATCGAGAAGGTCGTCTTCGTCGACACCGCAGTGGCGCTTCAATGCCTGAAAATCGCGTCGCGCTAGCGCTTCAAGATTGGCGACCAGCGCTGCCATCGCCGGGTCGAACCTGTCTAGCTGCCGCAATTGTATCTCAAGGCATTCGCTGAGAGTTCGCGCAAAAATCCCCGGTGGATCGAACTGCTGCAAGGTTCCGAGAACCCGTTCCACGTCAGCCTCCCGGACATTCAGGCTGCTGGCTAGTTCCGAAAGGTTCACCTGAACGTACCCGTTGTCTTCCAGATAACCGGCAAGCTCGCCAGCTATTCGCCGCTCCAGCGGCGCGAATGCGCTGAGAGCGATCTGACGAGCGACATGGTCGTGCAGTGTTTCGGTGGACGTGCAGGTATCTTCGAGAGCATTGTTTCCCCCCGTTGCGACATTGTTTTTGCCGCGGATTGATTTCCACTCCGAGGCCCGATCCGATATTCCGCCCGTCGTCGGTCCGATGTGGGGGTTTTCGGCCGAGATCGACGGAGTATCCTTCGGCGCCCGGCCATCGTTTGATGCATGTTCCAGAAAGGGGTTCTTCTCGATTTCCTGCTCGACGAACTGATGCAGTTCGGGATGCGCCAGTTGCAGCAGGCGAATTGACTCCATCATTTGCGGTGTCAAAACGAACGATTGCTTCTGACGCTGAAGCAGGCTTGCTGAGGACTGCATGGTTAGCGTGAAACTCCTACCGAGCGACTCTTGGCCTTGTGCAGTGGGATCTTTCGAGACGTTGGCTCTTCTGGATCATGCGGCCGTCACGGATTTGCTGCTTTCAGCGTTTCAAGGACGTTCTGTGGCGACGATGTGCCATAGGGGTCGGTCTCGCAGTTGTCGCAGAAACCGTCCTCCTCGAACCACCGCTCCACCACGCCATTGTTGATGACGGCAGCGTAGCGCCAGGAGCGCATGCCGAAGCCGAGATTGTCCTTGGCAACCAGCATGCCCATCTTGCGGGTGAACTCGCCCGAGCCGTCTGGGATGAGCTGGACTTTCTCCAGCCCCAGGGCCTTGCCCCAGGCATTCATGACGAAGGCATCGTTGACGGACATGCAGTAGATCGCGTCAACTCCCTCCTTCTCGAACTCGTCGTAGAGCTCTTCGAAGTTGGGCAGTTGATAGGTCGAGCAGGTCGGGGTGAAGGCGCCTGGCAGCGAGAACAGTATGACGCGCTTGCCGACAAAGTAGTCGTCGGATGTCTTTTCTTCCCAACGGTATGGATTTGGCCCTTGGACTGAATCATCGCGAACACGCGTTAGAAAGGTGACGAAAGGAACCTTTTTTTTGACGGTCATCAATGTTGCTCCTGGAGTAAAAACTGATGCGCTGCTTTTTCGGTTGAAACTGACACGGCATCGATCTCGGCCGAAAATTCCGCCGAGCGCCCCGCGCTCGCGTGCCGGCCTTGGATCAGCCGTGGCAACACCGCTCGCGAGCACGCGCGTTTGAAGAAAACGAGGTCTCGAATTGTGGCAACGAGAACTGTTTCACTACGCACTTGTATGGGGCGTCGCGATGTCAGCAATGGTCTTGCTCCTGTCCACCTTGTGATGGGTTCTGCCACGTATGACGCAAGCGCTATGCCATTCGATTCTAGGCAGGGGTTCACAGTGATTTTTGCAGCGACACTCTTTGCCTTGAGCGGCCAGAAACCATGCCTTCGCCGAGACAGAGCGCGCCCATAATCACCTGATCGTGAGCTCTGGGCAGAGGGGATCCTCTTTAGCCGTATCAAGGCCCGAGCCTCTTTTGTCCGAAGCTGGACAACAATGTCGGAAGTCGGACCAGAGGGTCGCCCGGTCGCCGGCGCAGAGAATATGTGGCTCGTATTCGGAGCGAAAATCTGGGGCTCATACTCGGAACGAGGGACAGGAGTCGATCGGGTTAACTTGACGAGGGTCCCTATTGGCCTCCGTTCTCAGGATTGAGCCGGCTGACGGGCCTACGCGCTTCGCCCTATCGAGGCTCGCAGACAGCTTCGAAATCGGCAATGGGTACAAAAAAGCCAGCACGTCCTTTAGCAAGCTGGCCATTTGCATCTTCCTGAACTGCGCTTGCGTGAGGCGGGCACTGTCCCGAGGTGACGGGAAAACCGCCTTGCACTCGCGGAGCATTTTGAAGCTGCCGCGACCTTGCTGTCAGGTCTGTCAGGTCCGCGACACGGCTGTGCTCCGCCACGCTTGCGGCTGCGAAGTCACTCAAACTGTTGAACGGTATATAGAAAATCTCCTGCAGGGCTCTTCCGCGCCGCTGGCACGATTTTTGAAGCTCTCTCGTGAGGCGGCAGGTACCGCCTAGCGTTCATGTTGTGGGTGACACCGTGATCAATGCAACCAAGGAAGACAACATGTCGGGTACGCGTCGAGCCGATCTGTCCAAAGGCATCGCCTGTGAAAGCCCGACCGGCGTGACTGGCGTGGACACCCGCAGTTCGCCTGGCACCGGCCAAAGGCCATCGATCGAGGAGCAGATGAGATTCGACCAGCATGTTTGCTCATGCCCTCATCGCCTGCGCTCGCGGAAATCGGCGAAGCGATGTCGACGGGTACCGCCTCTCGCGTGCCGCGCTACCGATGTCCTGGAAGAGATGACCGGCCTGAACCCGTTGTGGGAAAGAGCTTCATTTCCGACTCCCCATTCGAAGCTGGAAAACGCTGCTTCTCCGACGATTTCGCTCGTAGGCTCTTTGGCGGGCAGGCAGCGGTCTGGCCAAGACGGCAACAAGCTTCCGGATGGCCAAGATGCCATGCCGCGCGGCCTGGTTAATGGTTAGACGGCAGGAGAAATCCAATGGCGATCAACCCGGTTCCGGATCATGTCCCGCCCGAAATGGTGAGAGACTTCAGCCTGTTCACATCGCCAGGCATGCCACCAACGCCCAACGGGGATCCACACGCAGCCGTCGCTTGCGCCCATGACGGGCCTCCAATCTTCTATTCCCCCTACAACACGCAAGATGGCCGGGGCACCTGGGTCATCACCCGCGCCGCAGACCAGCGTAAGGTGTTGCAGGACGCTGAAACTTTTTCCAGCCATCGCAGCATCTTCTCCTCTATACTGGGCGAAACCTGGCCGACGATCCCGCTTGAGCTCGATCCACCGGCCCATGGCGTCTTTCGCTCGCTACTCAGTCCGCTGCTTTCGCCCAAGCGGGTGACGGCACTGGAACCGGCTATCCGTGAGCGAGCGATAGCCCTGATCGACGGGATCACCGCATCGGGCACGAGCTGCGACGTCATGAAGGATTTTGCCTTTCCGTTCACTGTCAGCATCTTCCTTCGCTTTCTGGGGTTGCCGGATCAGGGACTCGATACATTTGTCGGCTGGGCGAAAGATCTGCTCCACGGCAACGATGTGGAACGACCTGTGGCTGCCCGCAAGATTGTGGCTTTCATCGACGAACTTGCAACCAATCGCCGCAAGGATCCGGTCGACGATCTCATGACCTTCATCGTGCAGGCACAGGTCGAGGGCCGCCGGCTAACCGACGAGGAGATCCGTGGCATCGGCGTGCTTGTCTTCGTCGCGGGACTTGACACCGTCGCAGCAGCTATAGGCTTTGACCTGGCTTATCTAGCGCGCAACCTCAAGGATCAGGAACTGCTGCGCAGCGAACCGGACCGCATCCTGCTCGCAACCGAAGAATTGCTGCGGGCCTATCCGCCCATTCAGTTGATCCGCGTGGCTACGAAAAATATCGACTTCGAAGGCGCGCCGATCCGAAAGGGGGACTATGTGTCCTGCGCCACGATGATTGCAAATCGCGACCCGGAGGAATTCGACTCCCCCAACACGGTCGATCTGGCGCGAGAGCACAACCGCCACGCCGCCTTTGGCTATGGTCCCCACCGTTGCCTTGGCTCACACCTTGCCCGGCGCGAGATTGTCATTGGCCTGGAGGAGTGGCTGGCGCGCATACCGACCTTCCAGATCAAGGAGGGTACAGCGCCCATCACCTCTGGCGGCCATGTGTTCGGGATCGAAAATCTGATCCTGGACTGGTCATGACCATGCTGTCCCGAGCCATGCCAAGACAATGGAGGCAGCGCTATGCGCATTATCGCCCACAATGCCAAATGCCAGGGTCACGCGCGATGCTCGGCGCAAGCGCCCGAGATCTTCAAGCTTGATGACGAGGGCTACATCCTGCCGGGTGACATTGAGGTTGCGGAGGGGGAGCAACTGCGTGCGTCACAAGGCGCGCGATCCTGCCCCGAACGTGCGCTGGAAGTCGATCGCACATCGGCCGCGCGGTTCGAACCAGCCGCCATTCAACCAAGAGCTGGGGAAGATTAGGTGGAATCGACGAGACGTAGCCCCACACCGCAAAGCAAGGCGTCCGGCCGCTTCCCTGCCTACCTCCTCTCCCGCATCGAGACCTCCATGACACGCACACGACACGTGAAGTTCGCCTCCGTTCTGGCTTCTTCAATTGCCGATGGGTTCGTCCTTGCACGCACCTAGAGGCGCGAAACGCCTTCCAATCTCAGAATTTGCGACAGAGCGATGGGCCAGGAAAAAATCACCGAATTACTCGACCGCGAGGCGATCCGCGACTGCCTTTATCGGTACTGCCGCGGTATAGACCGCGCGGATGAGGCTGCGCTGCGCAGTGCGTATTGGCCCGATGCGCATGACAATCACGGCGCCTATTGTGGCTCAGCCGAGGGCTTCATTGAGTTTGCGCTTGGTGTCTTCAAGACCGGACCGCGCTTAATCCACCAGATCACGAACGTATTGATTGAATTCATCGATCCGGCGGAGGCCGTGGTCGAGAGCTATTTCACCGCGCTGCAACGCGGACCAGACAACGACGGAGAAGCACGCCAGGTGCTCCTCTGCGGCCGTTACTGCGATCAGCTTCAGAAGAGGGAAGGGGCGTGGCGCATTGCCGAACGGACCGTGGTTTACGATTGGTTCGAAGAGCAGACCCCACCAGCGGTCCCCGAGGAAGAGCGGTTCGGCTTGCGGCAACCTATCGGAGCAGCGCATCCCAATGACCCGGTTTACGCGCTCAGGAAGCGCCGCAGCTCGTCATCAAAATGAAAATGCGATGCTTGCCACCCCAATGCTTTCCAACGTCCCAACTGGAGAGCCGCATCGCGGGAGCGGTCCCGGAACGCTACGCGATTATCGCGAGCACATCGATGTGCTGTGGCCCGGCGATGTCGTCTCCTACAAGGCGCATGTTCGCGGCAAGGGCTTGGGCAGCGCACGAATTGTCTATTTTCACGGCGTTCCGAAGCCGCCGGCAGTCGATGAATCTTGGGTGACGGAGTATTGGAATTGACCTGCATTGTAGGCTTGGTTTCCGGCAAGGAAGTATTGATTGGCGGCGACAGTGCCGGAGTTTCGCGGCTTGACCTTATAGTAAGGTCTGACTCCAAGGTGTTCCGAAATGGCCCGTTTGTAATCGGCTTTACAACATCATTTCGGATGGGACAACTACTCGCCCACTCTTTCACTCCGCCAGTTCGCCGGACAGATCAGGATGTATATGCATTCATGGTAACTGACTTTGTAAATGAAGTCAGAGCCTGCCTAAAAAACGGCGGATATGCTGTGCGTGTAAACGAAGCAGAAAAGGGTGGGGATTTTCTGGTAGCTTACGAGGGACGTCTTTTTGTAATTAGTAGCGACTATCAGGTAGGAGAAAATATGGATGGAATCGCGGCTTGCGGTTGCGGCGCACAAATAGCCCTTGGCGCGATGTTCGCCACGCCGAAAGTAAACCCCAAAGAGAGAGTTATTTTGGCGCTTCAGGCGGCAGAAAACTTTAGCGCGGGCGTCAGGGGTCCATTTCTGATCGTCTCCAGCAAAGAATGATCGATCCGGGGAAGGTCTGCCTGTTCATTCCGGGCCACCTGAAAAAGTTCAAGCTCGATCTGTTCAATCGCATAGGCGACAGGATCAAAGCCGCCGGCGGGCAAATCGTCAGGGCGGAATTCGCGGCGCTCGATCGCTTGCCTGACGCGATCATTCCGATCGTCGGATGCACGCCCGAGCTCAAGCGGTTCATCGACAAATGGCGCAGGACGGGGCGCCGATGGATACTGGGATCGCGGCTATGCCCGACGCGTCTTCGCCACCGATCTGCCGACCGGCGACAATGGCGGCTACTATCGCTGGCATGTCGGCTCGTTCCAGATGCAGTCCATCCGGGATGTTCCCGGCGACCGCTGGAAGGCGCTGAAAACCGAAGTCTGGCCATGGGCAAGGACCGGCCGCCACATTGTCGTAGCCGAGCCGTCCGAGACCTATGAGCACTTTCACGGCATCGAAGGCTGGACGCGGCAGACGGTGGCGAGGCTGAACAAGCTGACCGACCGGCCGCTGCTGATCCGCAACAAGGAAATGCAGCGCTTCGGCCGCAAACTGCATGAGGATCTCAAGGGCGCGCACTGCCTGGTCACGCAAGGCTCGAACGCCGCGGTCGAGGCGGTCATCATGGGCTGCCCGGTGTTCGTGCACCAGGACAGCGCCGCTGCGCTGGTCGGCCGCTGCGGCCTCAGCCGAATCGAAGAACCTTACTATCCCGACCGCCAGCCCTGGCTCAATTCGCTGGCCTGCTGCCAGTTTTCGGAACGGGAACTGGTCGATGGAACCCTGTGGAAGATGATCGAATGAGCTATCTGACACAGTCCGAGGCTTCACTGCTGGCCGACATCATCGCCGGCCTTGAAGATCGTGGCTTCGACTACAATCCGCTGACGACATCGTTGCCTCAATATCTGGCGACGTGCCTGGGTGACGCAACCGCCTATAAGCGAAAATCCGTCGCGCAGATGCTGGCCGAGCTGAACAGCATTTCGGCGGCAGCGTCCTTTCGCACCTCACGTCTTCAGTGGCGCAGCTGCGGGAGCGCTTGACGCATTGGTGGGGAGCGAGGGAGGGGCGCAGTCCTCGTTCAGCGCCATCGCCAATCTCGTTGCGGCCGACAACCGCGACGTCAATATTTTGGTTATTGGGGATAGCACCAGTAACGAAACGTCTGAGTGGGTTTATCTCTTCTTTTCTGGTGCGATCGCGCCGACACATTCGATTGTCTATCATCTGTGGGACGATGTTGCTGTAGCCTATGCCTCACCCGTCACACTGTCGACCGGATCCGGCGCTCATACGATCCATGTTTGGAATGCCTCCGTTTCTGGCGCGCGCGCCATGTTTCTTTTTGGGGTAAATTTCAGCTTGCCATCGTAGATACCGACCCCGACCTGGTGATCTGGAACGTTGGGATCAACAATAGGACGGCCGGCAGCGATCCTTGTCCCTAGCGAAATCGTCTCGCCGCTCGAAGATGTTCGCCGCGCGTTTCCGACGATCCCCCACATTGCCATTTGCCAGCAGCCGAATCGCGACGACAACTCCATGGAGGTCGTTAACGACGCTTGGCACTGGATAAAAGACAGATGGGAACGGCCTCGAATTGATCGAGCTCTACGCGGAGATGGTCGCGATAGGGAAGCCGGCAGATTACTACGCAGACGCCACGCACCTCAACAGCACTGGGCAAAACTTCGAAGTCGCGCTTATTCAGGCCGCTTGGAACGCCAGGCTTCCCACAACTGTAGCAGTCGATGTGCCATGGACTGCCACTGTCGCCGAAAGCATCGTGTCTAAACGCAGATTTTGCCGCATTTTCGGGCGCGCTCCCCGATAATTGGGCATCGGTGGGCACCATATCGGCAGCCAAGGAACTCACCATCGTCGACGCTGGTGACCCATACTCAGTCAGGATCACCGGCGTTGGCTCCCAGCCCCGTTTGCGGCAGGCTATGGCCGGCACAGAGCGAAACAAGGCGCGGGGCAACTCCGTCACCTTGTGGGTTCGGCAGGACCTGCCGGCCGCCGTCGCATCGACCGGGGTCGCATTTCTTTTCCTACAGCAGCGTGCTGGGAGGTGACCTTACCTGACCTCAAGAGCGGCTGTTGATGCGCGGGATGGTTGGCATTCCTTGATGCTGGTTGGGATACCGGTCCCGGCCGATGCTCTTAGCCCGACCATACAACTGTATCACGATAGCGCGGCTTCGCCCGACACTGACCCTGCATATTTCGCTCACGCGGGCATGGCGGTCAGCGAAGTACCGCGCGGCATCTAGGGCAAACACCTGATGAACATACTCGGCTTCAACATTTCGCGCACCAAGGCCGCGCCGCCCGTTCCGGTGTCTGAGAATCGCGGGGGTGGTACAGGATACTGGAAAGTTTCACGGGTGCTTGGCAGACCAACACCGTCGTGGAGTTCAACAGCGTGCTGGCCAATCACGCCGTCTTCGCCTGCATGACGCTGATCGCCTCGGATATTCCAAGCTCCGCGTCAAGCTGGTCGAGCAAGACGCCAACGGCATCTGGACGGAGACCAAGAGCCCCGCGTTTTCGCCTGTGCTGAAAAAGCCGAACGGCTTCCAGAACCGCATCCAGTACTGGGAGAATTACTTTCTCTCCAAGCTGATGCGCGGCAACGTCTACGTCCTGAAAATCCGCGACGGCAGCAGGGTGGTTCGCTCGCAGATCGTGCTGGCGCCGGATCGCGTGACGTCGCTGGTCGCCGATGACGGCTCAGTGTTCTACCAGCTGCGCACCGACAATGTCAGCGGGATCAAAGAGGACATCATGGTCCCCGCCAGCGAGATCATCCACGACCGCTTCAACTGCCTGTTTCATCCGCTGGTCGGGCTGTCGCCGATCTACGCCGCCGGCGTGGCGGCAACGCAAGGTTTGAACATCCTCGACAGCTCGACGCAGTTTTTTGGCAACAGGAGCCGGCCCGGCGGCGTTCTGACCGCACCCGGGTCGATCAGCCAGGAAACCGCCGATCGTCTCAAGGCCGCGTTCGATACCAACTACAGCGGCGAGAACGCCGGCAAAATTGCCGTGCTTGGCGACGATTTGAAATTCGAGCCGATCGCGATGAACGCCACCGATTCGCAGCTGATCGAGCAACTGAAATGGACGGCCGAAGTGGTCTGCTCGACCTTCCACGTTCCGCCAAGGAACCCTCTTTAGCCCCCATGAGACCCGACTTTATGTGGCGGATACCGGATGAATGCGTGGATCCGACCCAAAACATTCTCTGTGTCTTTGACGTCGGCAAATTGTCTGAAGGAGAGGTATTTCACGCCGTCAGCCGGTATGACAGATTAAGACATGCCGGCCTATTGGCCAAAAATCTTACCAAAAGTTCGGTTGGGGCTTGGCCGACACAACAGCGCTGGACTTTACAACTGGTGCGTCGCCTAAGAAAAGGCCCGCCTGGTCGCTCGGCGATGGGGTGGTTGCCGTCTTCCCCTAACGATCAATAGCGGTCGCAAGTAACGCAATCCGACATCTCCTGTCGCCTATGTCGGGTTCGCCACACAAGTTTATTTAGCCAGTTTAATATTTTTCCCAAATGTTAAATAGCTGAAAAGCAAACATAAAATTTCTTCTTCGATCCAACTGGCCAAATTGGCACGAGTTTTGAGACGATCGGTGCGAGGCGCCGGGATCTGCCGACCGGACTTCAAGTCGCGGGTAGCCGCTATGGATGGAAAGAAGGAAGGAAAGCAACATGTCAGGTCTGCGTCAGATCGCATTCTACGGAAAGGGAGGCATCGGCAAATCCACCACCTCTCAAAATACGCTCGCTGCCCTGGTCGACCTCGGACAGAGAATCCTCATCGTCGGCTGCGACCCGAAAGCCGATTCCACCCGCCTGATCCTGAACGCAAAGGCGCAGGATACGGTTCTGCATCTCGCCGCCCAGGAAGGTTCTGTGGAAGACCTTGAACTCCAGGACGTGCTCAAGATCGGCTACAAAGACATCAAGTGCGTGGAGTCCGGCGGCCCCGAGCCGGGTGTCGGCTGCGCCGGCCGCGGCGTCATCACCTCGATCAACTTCCTCGAGGAGAACGGCGCCTATGACAATGTCGACTACGTCTCCTACGACGTGCTGGGCGACGTGGTGTGCGGCGGCTTCGCGATGCCGATTCGCGAAAACAAGGCCCAGGAAATCTACATCGTCATGTCCGGCGAGATGATGGCGCTCTATGCCGCCAACAACATCGCCAAGGGTATCCTGAAATACGCCCATTCGGGCGGCGTGCGGCTTGGCGGGCTGATCTGCAACGAGCGCCAGACCGACCGCGAGCTCGACCTCTCCGAGGCGCTGGCCGCAAGGCTCAATTCCAAGCTCATCCACTTCGTGCCGCGCGACAACATCGTCCAGCACGCCGAACTGAGGAAACAGGCAGGGGAGTACCGCGCATTGGCCGAGAAGATCCATGTCAATTCGGGCCAGGGCACCATCCCGACCCCAATCACTATGGAGGAGCTCGAGGACATGCTGCTCGACTTCGGCATCATGAAGACAGACGAGCAAATGCTTGCCGAGCTTCAAGCCAAGGAAGCGAAATTGGCCGTCGCTCAGTAACCGCCGCTACCGACAGGGGGCGCCGACCGTGACCTGGCGCCCCTTTCTACGAAACAAGGCCTCGTTGGCGAGGCGTTACCCGAACCTTGAAAGGGGCAGGTCCCATGGGCCTCGACTATGAGAATGACGGCGCTTTGCATGCGAAGCTTATCGAGGACGTGCTGTCCCAATATCCAGACAAGGCGGCCAAGCGCCGCAAGAAGCACCTCAGTGTCGCAACGAGCAAGGACGAGGCCGGAGGGGAGGACAAGGGCCCTTCCGAATGCGACGTCAAATCGAACATCAAATCCATTCCGGGCGTGATGACAATCCGCGGCTGCGCCTATGCCGGCTCCAAGGGCGTGGTGTGGGGTCCGGTCAAGGATATGGTCCACATCTCGCACGGGCCGGTCGGCTGTGGGCAATATTCCTGGTCGCAACGCCGCAACTATTACGTCGGCACGACGGGCATCGACACGTTCGTGACAATGCAGTTCACCTCCGACTTCCAGGAGAAGGACATCGTTTTCGGCGGCGACAAGAAGCTGGAAAAGATCATCGACGAGATCGAGGACCTGTTTCCGCTCAGTGGAGGCATCTCGGTGCAGTCCGAATGCCCGATCGGCCTGATCGGGGACGATATCGAGGCAGTGTCGCGCAAGAAAGCCAAGGAGCACGAAAAGACGATTGTACCGGTGCGCTGCGAAGGTTTCCGCGGCGTTTCACAATCGCTCGGCCACCACATTGCAAATGATGCGATCCGCGATTGGGTGTTCGACAAGGAGGATGTCGAGTTCGAGTCCGGCCCATACGACGTCAACGTCGTCGGCGACTACAACATTGGCGGCGATGCCTGGGCTTCGCGAATCCTGCTCGAGGAGATTGGGCTTCGTGTGGTCGGCAACTGGTCGGGCGACGCCACGCTCGCCGAGATAGAACGCGCGCCCAAGGCCAAGCTCAACCTGATCCACTGCTACCGGTCGATGAACTACATTTGCCGGCACATGGAGGAAAAGTACGGCATCGCCTGGATGGAATACAATTTCTTCGGCCCCTCCCAGATCGAGGCCTCCCTGCGCAACATCGCCAAGCATTTCGGCCCGGAAATCGAGGAGAACACCGAAAAGGTCATCGCCAAGTACCGGCCCTTGGTCGATGCCGTCATCGCCAAGTACCGACCGCGCCTCGAAGGCTGCACGGTGATGCTCTATGTCGGCGGCCTGCGCCCCCGTCACGTCATCACTGCCTACGAGGACCTCGGTATGGTGATCGTTGGCACCGGCTACGAGTTCGCCCACAACGACGACTATCAGCGCACCGGCCATTACGTGAAGAATGGCACGCTCGTCTATGACGACGTCACGAGTTTTGAACTGGAGAAGTTCATCGAAGGCATCCGCCCTGATCTCGTTGGCTCCGGTATCAAGGAGAAGTACCCGGTGCAGAAGATGGGCATCCCGTTCCGCCAGATGCACTCCTGGGACTATTCCGGCCCGTATCACGGCTATGACGGCTTCGCCATTTTCGCCCGCGACATGGATCTGGCCATCAACAACCCTGTCTGGGGTCTCTACCGCGCGCCGTGGAAGAAGATGAAGGACGAGCCGCTGAGGGCAGTCGCCGCCGAATGAGGACTGGCCTCCCGCCAGGCAGGGAGGCCGATAAATGCTCGGGGCACTCGATCCGCGGGAGGCCCTTTAACGTCTTGATGTCCCTGTGCTGCCGCTTGGCGCGGCCAGATGGAAAAGGTGACCACCATGCCGCAATCGGCCGAAAAAGTTCTCGACCATGCTCCCCTGTTCCGCGAGCCTGAATACAGACAAATGCTTGCCGAGAAGAAACTGAATTTCGAGTGTCCGCACCCTGATCAGATCGTCACCGACCAACGCGAATTCACCAAGACTTGGGAATACCGCGAAAAGAACCTCGCTCGCGAGGCGCTTGTCATAAACCCCGCCAAGGCCTGCCAGCCGCTCGGCGCGGTGTTCGCGGCCGCGGGCTTCGAGCGGACCATGTCTTTCGTCCACGGTAGCCAGGGCTGCGTTGCCTACTACCGCTCGCATCTGTCGCGACATTTCAAGGAGCCTTCGTCAGCGGTTTCCTCCTCGATGACCGAGGACGCGGCAGTGTTTGGCGGCCTGAAGAACATGGTCGACGGGCTCGCCAATACCTACAAGCTCTACGACCCCAAGATGATCGCCGTCTCGACCACCTGCATGGCCGAAGTCATCGGCGACGACCTGCGTAGCTTCATCGAGAACGCCAAGAACGAAGGCTCGGTCCCGAGCGACTTCGACGTGCCTTTCGCTCATACGCCTGCCTTCGTCGGCAGCCATGTCGATGGCTATGACGGCATGGTGAAGGGCGTGCTGGAGCATTTCTGGAAGGGCAGCGAGCGCGCGCAAGCCGCTGGGGCCATCAACATCATTCCAGGATTCGACGGATTCTGCGTCGGCAACAACCGGGAACTCAAGCGCCTCCTCGACCTGATGGCTGTCACCTATACCTTCATTCAGGACGCCTCAGACCAGTTCGACACGCCGTCGGACGGCGAATACCGCATGTATGACGGAGGCACAAAGATCGAAGACGTGAAAGGGGCACTCAATGCGGAGGCGACACTGTCGCTGCAGCACTACAACACCCGCAAGACGCTGGAATATTGCAATGAGGTCGGGCAAGCGACGGCATCCTTCCACTATCCGCTAGGTGTCCAGGCGACCGACGAGTTCCTGATGAAGGTCTCAGCCATTTCCGGCAAGGAGATCCCCGAGACAATCCGGATGGAGCGCGGCCGACTGGTTGACGCCATGGCGGACAGCCAATCATGGCTGCACGGCAAGAAATACGCAATCTACGGCGATCCGGACTTCGTCTACGCCATGGCCCGCTTTGTCATGGAAACTGGTGGCGAGCCGACCCACTGCCTCGCGACCAACGGCACCAGTGCCTGGCAAGCCGAGATCAAGGAGCTGCTCGCCTCCTCGTCCTTCGGCCAGGATGCCCAGGTCTGGGCGGGCAAAGATCTCTGGGCAATGCGCTCGCTGCTCTTTACAGAGCCGGTCGACCTGCTGATAGGCAATTCCTATGGCAAGTATCTGGAGCGCGATACCGGCACGCCGTTGATCCGGCTGACGTTTCCAATCTTCGACCGACACCATCACCATCGCTTTGCGCTGATGGGCTACCAGGGCGGTTTACGCGTGCTGACGACGATCCTCGACAAGATATTCGACAAGCTCGATCGCGAGTCGAGCGAGACTGGCGTGACGGATTATTCCTATGACCTCACCCGCTAAGAGCCGGTGCCGGCTTTTGCCGTGGCCGCCCATCGCCCAATTGGACTTCGGAGACTGACGCAATGACCTCGCTCAGTGCCAAGATCCAGGATGTTTTCGACGAGCCCGCCTGCGATAAAAACCGCGGCAAGGATGCCAAGGCGCGCAAGGAGGGCTGCTCGAAGCCGCTGACCCCCGGGGCGGCCGCCGGCGGCTGCGCCTTTGACGGCGCCAAGATCGTCCTGCAGCCGATCACCGACGTTGCGCACCTGGTCCATGCACCCCTCGCCTGTGAGGGCAATTCCTGGGACAACAGAGGCGCAGCTTCGTCTGGGCCAACCCTGTGGCGGACAAGCTTCACGACCGACCTTACCGAACTCGACGTCGTGATGGGGCAGGGCGAGCGGAAGCTGTTCAAAGCGATCCGCCAGATCAAGGAAACATATGCGCCGCCGGCAGTCTTCGTCTATTCGACTTGCGTGACGGCGCTGATCGGCGAAGACATTGATGCCGTGTGCAAACGCGCGGCCGAAAAATTCGGCTTGGCCGTGGTGCCGATCAATGCGCCTGGCTTGGCCGGCTCCAAGAACCTCGGCAACAAACTCGCCGCCGAAGCGCTGCTCGATCATGTCATCGGCACGGTGGAACCAGACGACGACGGGCCCTACGACATAAACATCCTCGGCGAATTCAACCTCTCCGGCGAATTTTGGCTGGTGAAGCCGCTGCTTGATCGGCTCGGCATCCGAGTGCGCGCCTGCATTCCGGGCGATGCGCGTTACATCGACGTTGCATCCGCTCACCGCGCCCGGGCGGCTATGATGGTGTGCTCGAGCGCACTCATCAATCTGGCCCGCAAGATGGAGGAGCGCTGGGACATCCCGTTCTTCGAGGGCTCCTTCTACGGCATAACCGATACGTCGGAAGCACTTCGCAACCTTGCTGAGCTGCTGGTGAGGAGGGGCGCCGATGCGGAGATTATCGATCGCACAGACACGCTGATTGCTGAGCAGGAGGCGATTGCGTGGAAGAAGCTCAAGGCCTACCGCCGGCGGCTGCAAGGCAAGCGCGTGCTGCTCAACACAGGAGGTGTGAAGTCCTGGTCAGTCGTCCACGCCCTGATGGAGATCGGCATGGAGATCGTCGGCACCTCGGTCAAGAAATCCACCGTCGAAGACAAGGAACGGATCAAACGCATCCTCAAGGACGAAAACCACGTATTCGAGCAGATGGCGGCGCGCGATCTTTACGCCATGCTCTCAGAAGGCAAGGCCGACATCATGTTGTCGGGCGGGCGCACGCAATTCATCGCCCTGAAGGCCAAGACACCCTGGCTCGATATCAACCAGGAGCGACAACATCCTTATGCCGGCTATGACGGCATGGTGGAACTTGTACGGCAGATCGACCTCGCCATTCACAACCCGATCTGGGGCCAGGTGCGGGAGCCGGCGCCGTGGGATTGCCAGCCTGCCGTGAAGGACGATCTGGCGAGCACGAAGAACGGAACTGGGACTGTGAACGCTCTCGATGAATTCGCCGGCGCGACGGCTCAGCGCTCAGGCGAGCGTTGAGGAAGATCCGATGGCCCGCATCCTTCGCAATACCAAATCAGCGGCGGTCAACCCGCTGAAGTCGTCACAGCCGCTGGGTGCCGCCTTCGCTTTTCTTGGAGTCGACGGTGCGATGCCCCTGTTCCACGGCAGCCAAGGCTGCACCAGCTTCGCGCTCGTGCTCTTCGTGCGGCATTTCAAGGAAGCGATCCCCTTGCAGACAACGGCGATGGACGAGGTGGCAACCATACTCGGCGGAGCGGACCATCTGGACGAGGCGATCCTCAACCTCAAAATTCGCACTAAGCCAAAGCTGATAGGAGTTTGCACGACCGCGCTGGTCGAGACCCGTGGCGAAGATTGCGCGAGTGATATCGCCAACGTCAAGCTGAAGCACGTGGAAGAGCTCGCGGGGACGGAGGTCGTGCTGGCCAACACGCCTGATTTTGACGGCGCGATCGAAGAAGGCTGGGCCAAGGCTGTCGCGGCGATGATCGAAGGGATTACACGGTCGGGCGCACGGACCAGGCAACCGAAGAAGATCGCAATCCTGCCCGGATGCAACCTCACTGTCGCTGACGTCGAGCATTTGCGTGACATGGTTGAAAGTTTTGGCCTCAAGCCGATCATCCTGCCGGACGTCTCCGGCTCGCTCGACGGTACGGTCCCTGACCGCTGGGTAACGACTACCTATGGCGGCACCAGCGTTGAAGAAATCCGCGAGCTTGGCACAGCCGCGCAATGCATCGTCATCGGCGAGCACATGCGCCACCCGGCGAAAATGCTGCACGGGTTGACCGGCGTGCCTTACGTGGTGTTGCAGTCGCTGACCGGATTGAAGGCTGTCGACCGGTTCGTCTCGGTGCTGTCGGCGGTTTCGGGCGCGGCGGTGCCGACCCGGGTGCGCCGTCGCCGGGCGCAATTGCAGGATGCTTTGCTCGACGGACATTTTCATTTCGGAGGCAAGAAAATTGCGATCGCTGCCGAACCAGACCAACTCTATCAGCTCGCAACCTTCTTCGCTGGCATGGGCTCCAAAATCGCTGCGGCGGTCACGACGACCGATATGTCGAAGATTCTGGAAAAGGTACCGGCGGAGTGGGTTCAGATCGGCGATCTCGGCGATTTGGAAGCTCTTGCCGAGGGCGCGGATCTTCTCGTTACTCACTCCCACGGTCGCCAGGCTTCGCAACGCCTTGGCATTCCGCTCATGCGCGTCGGCTTCCCGATCTTCGACCGGCTCGGCAGCCAGCACAAGCTCACAATCCTCTATGAGGGGACCCGCGACCTGATCTTCGAGGTTGCCAACATCTTCCAGGCCAATCAGCACGCGCCGACGCCTGAGGCGCTTGATCCATTCCGGAAACGAGAAATGCCAGATGAGCTCCGTCCGTCGCCTCTCACTCGTCACTGACGAGATTCGCGTACCGATGCCTGAACGACGAGCAGGTGCATTGCGCGTAGCAATCGCCACGCATGACATGAAGGATCTCAATGCCCATTTCGGGTCGGCCAGGCGCTTTGCTGTCTACGACGTGACGCGCGAGGAGTGGCATCTCGTGGAAGCCGTGGCCTTCGATGACGTTTCCGATGAGAGCGGGAAGCGTCGGACCGAGGGCGATGACCGCATCACGCCGAAGGTGGAGGCGCTGAAGGGCTGCCATCTGCTGTTTTGTCTGGCCATCGGCGGGCCTTCGGCAGCCAAGGTTGTTTCTGCCAAAATCCATCCGATCAAGGTGCCGCAGCCACAAACGATCCAAGAAGTGCTGTTGCGCACGCAGATGATGCTGAGGACATGTCCTCCGCCCTGGCTGCGCAAGGTGCTGGCCGACGCTGGTGTCGCCGAAAAGAAACCCTCCTTCGAGGACGAGGACTGAAACGAGGAAAGAGCAAAATGTTTGAAGTCGCGATCAGCCCTGCTGTCAACGACGACGAGGCGGCCCTTGCCAGCCCGTTCGTCAAATGCCTCGTGCGACTGATCCGTGCTCAGGATTCCCACGGATCCTGGGACGGTAAAGTGGACGCCGAGCTGCTGGCCGACTTCATAGTCAGCAAGGAACAGCGCCGTGCGATTCCAATCATTGGCGATCCCGATCCGGACGTGCTGTGGAGACTCGACAAGTTTTACACTGCCGTCGCCCTTGCGATCGAGGAGCGCTCCAGCCTGATGGCATCGCCGATGATCGAAATGAGCCATGAGGGCTTCGGGCGCGTGCTTTTCACCGCCGGGCGGCTGGTCGTTCTGTCCAAGACGCTGCGCGACGTCCATCGGTTCGGCTTCGAGACGTTCTGCAAACTCGCCGCGGCCGGTACGAAACTGGTCGACGATGCGATCGCAGCCATCGACGCCTATCCCGAGGTGGCACGGGCATGAAGCAGATTTTCGAGCAAGAGGATCATGTCAGGCCTTGAGGAGCCGCGACGGCCAGCCGAAGCCGAGGCGTTCGAGGCCAATTTGGTTCTCGGGGTAGCGCTGATGAAGCCACGCGTCCTGATCTGTTCGCTAGATGCAGAGTTCTACCTGTTCCTCAGCCACATACTGGAGGTGGACGGCTTCGTCAGTGAGCCGGCCGGCGGCGCCAAGGAGGCACTTGCAAAGGCCGACGAACGGGAGGTCCAGGCGGTCGTGCTGGACTGCGGTCCAACGAGCCTTACCGGGTCCGCAATCTGCGCCCGGCTCAAACGGGAGCCCCGGACCGTCGGCCTGCCCGTTATTGCCTTGATCGCGCCCGGTGCCGAGAACCAGCACCTCGATCTGTTGAAAGCCGGCATTGACGAGAGCTTTGTGCGACCAATGGCCCCGGCCAAGTTGCTCGACTGTTTGCGGTCGAAGCTGGGGTTGGCGAAGCCGGGTTCAAACGAGGTTGAAAACGGCAGCTGGCTCTCTTTTGGCAACGTTACGATGAATCTCGATGCCCGCCGGGTTTGCGGCAATGGCCATGACATTCATCTCGGACCGATCGAGTTCAACTTGCTGCGGCATTTGCTCGAGACTCCCGGCAAGGTCTTCAGCCGGGACGAGATGATCGGCGCGGCCTGGCCGGCCAATATCCATGTCGGTGAACGCACAGTCGATGTCCACATCAGTCGGCTCAGAAGGGCGCTGGAGACGGCCTCGACCGATATCGTCATCCGTACCGTGAGGTCGTCCGGCTACTCGCTCGAGAAGCTGGACGGCTGAATCAAGTGTCCGGTGTGGTGCCACTCCCTTTTCCTCACGCTGTGAGCCGGTCTTGCGGCCTGAAACGCCCTCAACGAATACTCAGGAAGAAGAAGGAAAATGGCCTACAGAACCGTACTCTGTCTGACCGGCGCTGACCATTCCGATCAGGACGTCAGAACTGCTGCCGGCTTGTGTGCGGAAATCGGCGCTCACCTTTCCGTACTCGTTATACCCGCTCCGACGCTCCTTATGTGGCATCGGATCGGAGAGGGTGTCCTCGAGTGGCCGGTAGGACGTGGACGGGCAATTGCCATATTGAACAAACGGTTGCGGCAAATCGATCGATTTGCACAGGACGCGGTCAGGCTGGAAAATCGCTCCAGAGATATCAAGAAACTGCTGGAATCTATGTCGCTCGCCTACGACGTTGACACCGACTATTACGACCCGGCGAGCCTCGGTGAAGTGGTACGACAGCGGGCGATCTGCGCCGACCTCACGATCACCGGACCGGGGCTCCTCAACGACGAGAATCTCGGACCTCCTGTGGTCAACGGCTGTTTGTTCGACACGGGAAAGCCGATGCTCGTTGTGCCGAACGGGGCCAAGGCGACGCTGTGGCCACGGCGCGTCCTGGTCGGTTGGGATTCGCGAGTCGAGGCGTCCCGTGCGGTTCGCGAAGCGCTGGGGCTGCTATGCGTTGCTGAGGAAGTTCGTGTCGCCCTGGTCGATCCGAAGGCCAACTACAACGGGAACGGGGCGGAGCCCGGAGCCGACATCGCTGGCTATCTCACTCGGCACGGTGCTCGGGTGTCGGTTGACCTACTGCCAAGCGCCGGCAAATCGGCGGCCACGGTGCTTGCACAGCACGCAACCGACATTTCTGCCGACATGATAGTCATGGGCGCCTATGGCAGCCGTGGGCTGCGTGAGCGGCTCTTTGGCGGTGTGACCAGATGGATCTTTGATAAGCCGACATTGCCGCTGTTTTTGGCTCGATGACGGTTTCCGAAGCCGTGCCGATGCTGTTCGGGGCTTCGCTGTGCCTGTGACATTCGCAATGCCCAATGCGGATCGCTGCGACCATCCCGCTGAGTTGAAAACACTCCCTAGAGGAGCAAGATAAGTGGCGTTCTTTTGCGTTGGTCTCGGCGCTGGCACACCCAATTGAGCCTTGCTGTGGAAGATACTCGAAGAGATTGCGCAAGGGGACTGTTCCTGGATTGGCAGGTCGATACGCTGGCACCCAGGCAGCGCAATGGATGAGGCCAGCTGGCGGCCGTTTTCGAACAATATCGTCACCGACGCGGGGCGGCTTAATGTGCTGTGCGCCGCCTGCTCGACCTGGCGCGCCGAAAATCTCGCGCCAGTGGCGAAAGCACGTCGATTGGTGCCGGGCTGGCACCGCTGCCGGTCCAGGACGGCCGGCACTTCCGAGGCCAGCCGGAGAGACCAGCCTGTCGGCCAAGAACGCGGCGATCGTGCTCGCCAATCTCATCGACAATTCCGCGAGGCATGGCGCCACGCTGGTTTCAATCACAGCGGCGATGGGGACGGCAGGCCATTGAGAGAGCGAGGGGGGCGGGGCATTTCGCCAGCAACCGGACCGGCATTTTCCGAGCCATCTTCCCTACACGACGCGATTTCGGCGGCACCGGCATGCCTGCCTCGGCATCGTGCTGGCCCTCCTGAGAGCGCATGATGACATGATCCGCCTGGCTGAGCGCGCTACCCACTTCGAGATCATCCTGCCGGTTGTTTGAATGGAGCACGAACTTTTCCGAAAACCGGCTTTCCGGATCATGCTCTAGAACTGGAGAAGCGAAAAAATGCTCTACGACATGACATCGTCATCATCGGCGGAGCCATCGTCGGCTCCTCGATCGCTTACTATCTGCGCGAGGAAGGGTTTTCCGGCTCGATCGCGCTGGTCGAGCGCGACCCGCAATTTGCCCATGCGGCAACGACTTGTCCTGCGCTTCGATCCGCCAGCAGTTTTCGATTCTCGAAAACATCCGCCTGTCGCAGTTCACGCTGAAACTGTTCCGGCGGCTGAGGGAAACTTTTGGCGCCGACGCCGATATCGGCTTTCGCGAAGGCGGCTATTTGATCCTTGCCGGCGACGACGGATTGCCGATTCTCAAGGCCAACCACCAAACCCAGATGGCCGCGGGCGCCGACATCGTCCTTGCGGATGCGGAGGCGCTCGTCCGCCGCTTTCCATGGCTGTCGGCCGAGGGCATCACTGCCGGCGCCTATGGCCGCAGCGGCGAGGGCTGGTTCGACGCGCATGCTATGCTGATGCTGTTTCGCAGGGCCCTGCGGGAGAAGAAGATCGATTTCATCACGGCCGATGTGACCGGCCTCGAACGGCAAGGCGACAGTGTTACCGGAGTAAGCCTCGACAATGGCGAGCGGCTCGACGCGGGTATAGTCGTCAACGCCGCTGGGCCGAATGCCGGCAAAGTTTCAGCAATGGCCGGACTGGCGCTGCCAGTGGAACCGCGCAAGCGCAATGTCTTTCTCTTCGAGGCGCGCGAGAAATATGAAGACATGCCGATGCTGGTCGATCCGACCGGCATCTACGTCAGACCGGAAGGCTCAGTCTACATTACCGGCGGCGCCGAACCTGAAAAGGGCGACGGCCCCGCCGACCCTAACGATTTCGAGCCCGACTGGCCGCTGTTCGAAGAGATGATCTGGCCGGCGCTGGCGACCCGCATTCCCGCCTTCGAAGCCATTAAGCCGACGCGCGCGTGGGCCGGCCATTACGACTACAACACGCTCGACCAGAACGCGGTGGTCGGGCCGCATCCGGAGGTCGACAACTTCCTCTTCGCCAATGGCTTTTCCGGCCACGGCCTGCAGCAGGCGCCGGCGGTCGGCAAGGCGCTGGCGGAGCTCATCGTGCATGGCGGCTATCGCACGATCGATTGCACGGCGTTCGGATATGAGCGCGTCGCGGAGGGCGGGCGTTCAGGGAATTGAATGTGATCTAACACTGGCGGGACAGCACCCCCTCTGCCCTGCAGCATTATGCTGCGAAATGGGAACGCACCATGCTTGCGTAAAAGCGCCGAGCGGCCGGTGCTGAATCTCGAACGTGGCGACGTAAGGACGGCGACGCGGCAAATTGGCCATCGGCGCAAGGTTTCCCCCTCATTGTCGGATACCCGACAGAATCACAAACCCCCTAACCGTTGCTTCCATGAAAGTTTCCTTCTGGCACGTTTGATGCGGGGGATCTTCCGAAAAACATCAGCGGATGCCCTCCTATGCCAGGCTCAATGTCGCCGCATTCGAGACCAGGCCCTCGCCGATCCCCAAGTCGGTCGAAGGTCGGCGTAGCATTGTGGAGGCGGGCGACTTTGCCGATTGAAACAAGGAACAAGACTCGAGAGCATTTCGCTGACCGAGACGCGATCATCGAAGCGGGCGGAGATATGTCGATTGTGTCCACGCCCACGAGTCGTGGACAGGAGGGTCGATCGCATCACTTGGCCCGGATCCATGGGCCCTCATACACGACGAAACGAAAGCGGGGACAAAATTCAGCAAATCCAGCGGCACCGAAGTCGAGATGGTCCGCGTGGAGACTCTGAAGCCGATGGCCCGAGCCGATTTTCCTCGCGAGTATCACTCAATTGGGAAGCACCTAAAGGAGCAAGACAAGTGGAGCTCTCTTGCATTGGAGTGGGAGCTGGGCCGTCGAATTTGAGCCTGGCGTGCCAGATGCACGAGCAAATTGGGCAACGGGCACTGTTCCTGGATCGGCAAGTCGACTTCCGCTGGCACCCAGGCAGCGCATTCGATTGCTCGGAGCTCCAGGTCAGCCACTTCAAGGATTTGGTCACGCTGGTGAACCCGCGATCAGCCTACACTTTCGTGAACTACCTGCATGAGAACGGGCGTCTGTACCACTTCCTGAATGCACAGTTCGAAGCGGTGCTCAGAGCTGAGTTCGAGCAATACCTGAACTGGGCCTTCCACAGGAACCCGCTTGTCCGCGGCGGCGAGACGGTGCGCGAAATCCGCTTTGACGGTGAGTTTCGGGTGCGCACCGACAAGGCGGTTCTCGGCGCCAGAAACCTGGTGGTTGGTATTGGCAAGCAGGCGCATATTCCGCCTCAGTTTCAAGGCTGGGCTGGCCGCAACCTTTTTCACTCATCTCAATTGCTGCACATTCATCCTGAGGTGCACAATAGCCATGTCTGCGTGGTCGGCGGCGGACAGTCCGGAGCCGAGGTGCTGTTGCACCTTGTTGGCCTGCCAAAAGGACGGCGGCCTGTCTCGATAACCTGGGTATCACAGCGGGAAAACTACCTTCCTATCGACAACAGCCCGTTCACAAACGAGTTGTTCATGCCCTGCTTTTCGGATCGTTTCGCGGCAATGAGCGAGTCGCAGCGCAAGCTGTTCTTGCGGCGCTTCGTGCTTGCTTCGGACGGCGTTTCGGAAAGCACGTTGCGCGCGATCTACCAGGCGCTATATCGCCACGCATTTCTAGAGCCAAACCGATGCGAAATCACACTGCGGCCGGGCTGCACTGTCTCGCACTGCATCAACGCCGGCAAGGGCCACAGACTCACCCTGCAGCATGGCATGGAGGAGGTTGAAGAAGTCACGGCCGACATCGTCATCCTGGCCACCGGTTACGAGAACGCGGTGCCAGGCTTCTTGGAACCGATCGCGAA
This sequence comes from Mesorhizobium sp. M1D.F.Ca.ET.043.01.1.1, assembly GCF_003952385.1. Lineage (NCBI taxonomy): Bacteria > Pseudomonadati > Pseudomonadota > Alphaproteobacteria > Hyphomicrobiales > Phyllobacteriaceae > Mesorhizobium > Mesorhizobium sp. M1D.F.Ca.ET.043.01.1.1. The sequence goes on along the minus strand of NZ_CP034444.1, from coordinate 2,225,559 downwards.
CCGGCTTGAAAAGATCGACAACGAATTGGCTATTCGCGAAGATTTTTCAGTGTGCTGGGACGGACCGCGTGACAGCCGCATCTTCGTACAGAATGCGAGCCTAGGACAGCGTGGGCTGGCTGACCCGAATCTAAGCCTGCTGGCCTGGCGAGCGCGTCGCATCCTCGACAGCCTTCTGGGGCGCGCGCCGCGTGCCAACCCTGAGCATCCCGGCTTCATTCGCCCTACCTCAGTCGAGTGCTGGTCCGACACCGTCGCAGAAGAAATGGGCAGCGGGATATGACCGGGCGACTGAGGAAGTTGGCGGTGGCATCCAAGGAACGCCTTCACTGCGGCGAAGGCCGGCGAGCGCGACCCCCTTAGCGTCGCCCATATGCCGTGGAGTACTGATTCCGTGACCCACAACCTGACCAGCGCCCGATTGCGCTAACCGAAATTTTCGACCAACCAGTCTTTCCAACAGGAGGCTTTTCGCATGTTGACTGATGCACAAAGAGAAAAGTGGGAGAAAGACGGATATGTCAGGATCGAAAGCTTCTTCGATCCCGCGGCTGTGGAGCGTATCTCCAGCTTTGTTGATAATATTTCAGGCTGGGACGTCAGCGATGACAAATGGATGCTGTGGTTCGAGAAGACGACGGATAATCGAAAGATCACATCTAAGGCCGAGAATTTTCTCGACTTCCATGATCCATTGCGTGATCTGCTCCTCGCCGATCAGCGCATTAACGCTGCGGTCGAGGAGCTGCTTGACGAAGGCTCGCGCCGGCTCAAGGAGTTGCTGATTTTCCACTACCCCGACAGCGGCGGCTATCGCCCGCATCAGGACATTTATCACATTCCACACAGGCTCCCCGACCGGATGGTCCATGCGGTCGTCGCCATAGGCATTGACGACTCCGACCCGGACAATGGCGGCCTTTTCTTTAGCCCCGGGAACCACAACAGGGGAGTATTTTCCATGGATGCCGACGGGGTGATTGATCCTGAGGTCGCCGAGAAACTCTCCTGGGAACCCATAGAATGGAAGGCTGGGGACATCTTCATCTTCGACGATTACGCACCGCATTACTCGCAGCCGAATAAAAGCAATCGATCGCGGCGAACGCTCTACTTGGTGTTCCAGCGTGCTTCGACCGGTGGACCGACCCGCGCTGAATACAACGTGCTTAAGCGCGCTCTTAATCCGCCCGAGGGCAAAGTGGCTGATCTAGACAATCTCAAGCCGCCAAACGGCATTTTCTATCGCGACTGAGCGAGGCATGCATATGAAACTGGTCGACGCTAAAAATGCGGGCAGCATGGCGTTCTGATTTGTGGGCTACTGGAGCATCGCCGCAGTCGCGTTACGACGCTTCGGCACGTCGTATGGAGGTAGTCACCGGGCGATCTTCGCTGACGGCAAATTCCTACTGGCGCGCAGTCTTCGCCCGCCTGTGGGCTGGAGCCGGATTGTTCTCGCGGGGGCCGCCAACCGGTACCGGGCTGCCGCCTCTCTTCGCAACTTGCAGCAGAGGCTGTCGCGTTCGCAGCCGAAGATACCACTGTTTCAACGGCTGAGCTTCGTCATGCGCAAATACAGGTTTTCTCGAACGGAGCTGTCGCGTGCGTTCGGTATCGACATGGCCACGCTTGGAACGGGAAGCGCGGGCACCGGGTTTTCATTCGGCAAGGTGGCACCGGGGGTCACATCCGAGCCTCATCGGCACGACGAAATCGAGGCCTTCGTAGTCCTGTCCGGGGTGGGCAAGGTCCGGACCGACCTTCGGCAAATCCCAGTCAAAGCCGGCGACGTCGTTCTGTTCCACCCCTTTGAAGCGCATGTGCTGTGCAATGATGGGGACGAAGACCTAGATTTCGTCGATGTCTACTGGCGCGACGGCAAGGCCGCCCTCGAAGCTGCTGCACAGGTCGCGGCTCCCCGCACGCCGATCTTCGTCTTCTCCACGCCGCCGACGCCCAATGGCGATCTGCATCTGGGGCATCTTTCAGGCCCGTATTTTGGCGCCGACGTCTACACGCGTTTCCTGCGCATGAATGGGGCCGAAGCCTACCACCTGACTGGGAGCGACGATCACCAGAGCTATGTCGCCACGCGTGCCGATGATCAATCGACGCCCGCAAAGGTGGCGCGCCACTACGCCGACGAGATCATAGCCACGCTCGCGCTTCTCGACTGTGAGGTCCACAGCTTCCTGTCCACGTTGGGGGATGACGCTTACGCCGAGTTTCAAGCCACATGTTTCCGCACTCTTCTGAGCAGCCCGGCGGTAGATCTGCGCCAGAGCCGTGCGCTATTTGATGCAGTGACAGGCGATTACCTTTACGAACCGGATGTAAGCGGCCTCTGCCCCGATTGCGGCAGCTCCACTAGTGGCAACATCTGCGAGAAATGCGGCGCGCCGAACTTATGCCACGACCTAGGTGCAGTCCGGGCGCGGCACTCGGCCGAGGCGCCGGTGGTCGGCTCCGTGCGCCGTCCCGAACTTGCGCTGGATCGATGCTACGACGACATCGACCGGCATTTAAGGGCGTCGGGCGCTCCCGCTCGGATTTTGGACCTCTTCGCGCGTGTACGCCAACGCGGCGACTTTTCCGTGCCCATCACCCACCCCTCGGACTGGGGCCTGCCGGCCGAAGGGCTTCCGGGGCAGCGGATCTGGGTTTGGCCGGAGATGGCTTTCGGATTCCTTTACAACATCCAGGCGCTAGCTGGCTTGCTGGGGCGCGACTGGAATGCGGCGATGCCCAGCAATGACTGGCAGATTGTCCATTTCTTCGGCTTCGACAATTCCTTCTACCACGCGCTACTTTACCCCGCGCTTTACGCTGAGGTGTTCTCCCACTGGACGCCGCGTATCCGGTATCACGTGAACGAGTTCTATCTGCTCGACGGCCAGAAGTTCTCGACCAGCCGCGCCCATGCGGTCTGGGGCAAGGAGGTTTTGGGCTTAAAGACAGTCGACGCCGTGCGTCTTCATTTGGGCCTGACACGCCCGGAAGGTGAGCGGACGAACTTTACGCTAAACGCGTTACGCCGCACCGAGAACGAGGTGTTCAAAGGAACTTGGCTGAAATGGCTTGATGCGCTTCACCGGCAAATCAAGCAGGATTTTGGCGGCTGCGTGCCCGACGCAGGCGACTGGGGTCCCGCCGATCGCGCTTTCTTTGCTCGGATAGAGATCCATCGCGCGGCGATGGAACGCGCCTATTCGGATGATGGCTTCTCGGTCCGGCGCGCGGCCGCGCAGGCCTGCGATTTCGTGCGCGATTGCCTGATCTACCGTCAGGCGCAAGACTACGAAGCGGCGCGACGTCTCTATCCCGCCCGCACCCGGACCTCGCTCGCGCTTCAGGCTACAGCCGCTGCGATCCTGGCGCAGACACTCGCACCGCTGATGCCCCGATTTGCCAGCATGCTTGCGAGAGGCATCGGCGTCTCAACCGAAAAATGGCCTGCGTCCGTCCGGCGCCTTCCGCCAGGGACGATCTTTGATATCGGGCCCGTACTGGGGTTCTACGCGAAATCCGACAATCCGAAGGCCTTTGCGCCATCCGAATCTTGATCGGCGCGGCATATCCGACATCTCTACGGGCTGCCACCAGACAATCGAGACCAGACTGGCCCACCTGGACCCTCCTATTCAGCGAAGGGGTCGCGAATGCCCGCAGCAGCGGGTGGTCTACGCAGGAACCTGCAATGCTTCCAAAGCTCTTTCACGAAATATCGGCTCGTGAATGCGGGATCGGCCGTCTGGCCAAACATCATATGCGGTAACGGCGGCGGCTCGCAGTCGACGCGCTGGGCCTCACCGCCCCACCGACCCGGCCCAAGAAGGAAGGCTCAGCCATCAGCAGGCCAGGACGCAGTGGCTGCAGGCGGGAGCCGGTCGTGGAGATCGCCCGCGCACTTTCGACCGGCCCCGAAATGATGCTGTTAGACGGGCCGACGCCGAACATTGCCCCAGGCGAGACAGCCAAGCTGTCTTCGGTTCTCAAGCGTGAAGCATCAGTGATGCGTGTCGAAAACCAGACAGCGGCAGGAACCATGTCGGGTTCAAAACAATCGACCGCGTTCTACGCCCAAAGGTTTTCCGAGCTAACCACACACTTACGCTCACTAAGCGGGCTGGCACGACCATTGCTGGTTGAGATGCGGCAACAATGGGTGAGGACTAGCCGCATGCGAACGCACAAGACGAGTGCTGGTCACCGAACCGGTTTCTTCCATTTCTCAGAGGAGAACCGGCTCGTCAGAAACGCCCGAAAGGTGTGAGAATAGAGCTTTGGAGAACAATATGGTGTTGCATAAGGAGTCCCCGGCTCCTCCGATCAAAGTGGACGACTGGCTGCGTGGCGAGCCCCTCGCCAACTTTCACCCCGGCAAGGTGTACCTCCTGGAATTTTGGGCGACTTGGTGCGCACCCTGTGTGGCGGTGATGCCCCATCTGACGCAGTTGCAGGAGAAGTATCAAGACAGCGGATTTGAGGTCATCGGAGTCGCAGCTGGGGAAAAGGGCCCGACCGCCGAGGAGACGCGGACTAGCTTGGATGCTTGGCTGACAGAGAGATTCCCGAATCTGAATTATCGTATCGCGTTCGATTACACAGGCGAAATGAATAGACTATGGATGGAACCCAGTTCATCTCTGGGGATTCCCGCCTCGTTCTTAGTCGACCGCGACGGCCTCATCGCTTTCATAGGACATCCGGCGGAACTCGATGACGTTTTGCCAAAGGTTCTCAACGGCAGTTGGCGCAACAGCGATGAAGCTCAACGCGCCGATGCAAGGCGGATCGCTACTAACCAATCCAAGGCACGCGAGCTAGCACTGACCCGACCGATTTACGCCAAGCTTCACCCGGCGATGCAGGCCGAGGATTGGACGGCGGCGGTCTCGGCCATCGAAGAAGGCCTCGCCTTAGTGCCCGATTATAGCGGGTTCCGGGAAACGCACGCGAATCTACTGCTTCACAAGCTGCGCGACATGCAGACCGGCTTGCCCGTCATGCGCCAGTTGGTCGAGGACGCCATCGACAAAAAATTCGATGCCGTCTCTTGGATGGTCATGGCCCTGAACCAACTCTTCGATCCCGCGATTGACAACTCACATATCCCCCGTGCTGAACGCTTCGCGATGGGCCACGAGCTCGCGGAACAGATACTGACACTGAATCCCCCACACGGCGAGGGGCCTCTTAAATTCCGGTGGTACGTCCCGGTCGCTCAGTATTATTACGAGAGCGGCAACAAGGGTCGCGCAATCGAGTTGATCGAGGTGGCGCTGAAATCTCTGGGGAATCCAGGGATGATGCCGGACCATATCAAACAATACTGCCTTACCGCATTGCTCCAAGCCCTGGCCAACTACACGGGTGAGAACGCATGCTCCGGGGATCTTTGCGTGGTTCCGCAAAACACGGCCGCTGAAAATCAAAGCACAGTCGCCTGATGAGCGAAGAGACGACAAGTGAAAAAGAACCCTGGTCAATCCGCCAGTTTCCGCGGGGCGCCCGCGGCAAGTATGCCCAGGCAGCACAGGGATGGATCGTTTAGGCTCGAACCTGAGTACCTCTCACCGGATCGGCGCGGAAGAGATGCTCGAGCCGACTTGGGCCTATCGGAAGACGTCACGACCCAGGAGTGGTCAGCCCGAAGGGAAGGCATCGACGTGGGATCGGCCCGGCCAGGTCGGACGTCGGCTGCGCAACCAGGCCCGGAGTTGGCGTACCCGAAAGCAGAAATCGAGCACTGAAATCGAGCAAACCAAACGTCGCACGCGGCGCATGGCCCTGCCGTCACACGGACGGGGCGACGCCCGTACCCGCCGTACGCCTCCCGCGGTTGATCCGTGCTCGCCTTCAATGGCTCACGCCAAGGGAAATCGGACACCGGGTTGCTGGCCAATTTCATCATCACCAAGGAACTGCAGCGGAATATCCGATCATTGGCGATCCGGATCCGGACGCGCTGGGCGGCTCGGCATGTTTTAGACCGTAGTGGAGCTTGGGATCGAGGAGCGCTCAGACGAAATGAAACCGACCGGTGCTCCGGGCGCGTACTTTCACGGTCGGGCAGTTCGTCGGTCTGTCGAGGCGTCTATCGGTTCGGCTTCGAGACTCTCCGGAAACTCGCAGATACCGGGGCGAAACTGGTCGGCGATGCGACCGCAGCTATTGCCTATCGGGACGTGGCGCGGGCGTGAAGAAACCGATTTTCGAGGAAGGATCATGTCAAATCTGGATGAGAGGACGAAAAAAGTCCGAAAGCTTCAACTGCGCGCGGCAATAGCCAAGACGAATTTGCGCGACCTTGCCGAGGGTCTCCCGGTCAAATGGATTGAGATAGAGGAAGTCGCCGAGAAGACGCACGCCGTTTACGCCGAGCTGGATGGTGCCAGGGGAGAGCTCGCCAAAATGAAGACTTTGCGATGAGGAGCACATTCTTCAGCCGCAACGGCTCCTTATGGGTGCCGCAATACCTGATAGCTATAGATGGCATGGTCTGTATTGGCTGCGGCCGCTGTTTCAAAGTCTGCTCGCGCGAGGTCATGCATCTTTACGGTGTCGATGACGCGGGTGAAATCCTCGGCGCCTGCGAAACGACGATTTCGATGGTGAGCTCAATCGCATGGTCATGGTTGTCGACCATGCCGGCCGCTGCATTGGCTGCGGTGCCTGCGGCCGCGTCTGCCCAAAGAACTGCCAGACCCATGTCGCGGCCGACCAGATCGCAGCATGAGGTGCATGATTTGACGAGACAAAACCAGGAGAACGGCATTGCGCTTCATCACATTTTTGTCGGCTCCTCGGGCTGGTCCTGTGCGGCAACGCTGTGACGGTTTACTTCGCCTCGCATTATTCGTTCCGTCTAGCAGTCGTCACGACGCTGGGCTGTTCGCTACTTCTTCAGCTGGGTTATTTCGCAAGTGTGCTCTTTCTGATTTCGCGATCCAGCTGCGCTGTCAAAGCGGAGCAAAGCTCTGTTTTCGATAGATCCCAGGAAGTTCGGTACCAGTCGCCCGACGATGACGAGCGAAAGAATGAAACTCAAGACGGGCCCAGCGCAATCAAACGCTCGGCATATTGCTGCTCCTCCCTTGAGGCGCTGTGACAAGATCAGAGCCCAGATTTACTTTGTTCAAGTTCGATTAGTGAGGTCATGGCGCCTAGTATGGTCGAAGGAGGCGGCATTCTCATCGTTCTAACGCAGGGAATGTAGTTTCGGTCCCATAGACATTAGTGGTCGATCGCTGGGCAGGGCACGCACGTTGCTTCGTCGCGCTTTCGAACGAAGGGCCGGAAAACATGACAGTGGTCCCCTTTTGGAAGATCCGAATGCAGCCGACATCACAGTCAAACAAGCGTTTGGAACAGCTCGTGCATCGTGCATTGCTAGGTTAGCTCAATCTCACGTGCTATCGAACAAAACATGCCGGAAAATTCGAACCCTATCCGCTCACTTTTGACCCAACCCCATTGGGAAGCTCGACCGGCTCGGCAAGCCTCTGGGCGGCAAGGTAGAAATCTTCGCCAAACGAGAGGACTGCACCTCCGGTATGGCGTTGGGCGGCAACAAGCTGCGCAAGCTCGAAAACATAATCCCCGACGCGATCGCGTCGGGTGCCGATACGCTCGTCACCATCGGCGGCTTGCAGCCCGACCACACGCGGATGGTCGCCGCCGTTGCCGCCAAGATCGGCATGAAATGTCTCCTGTTTCAGGAGAGCTGGGTTCCCATGAGTGCCGTCTGCGACCGGGTCGGCAATATTCTCTTGAGCCCATCATGGGAGCAGAGGTGCGCCTGGTTGACGAGGGCTTTAACATCGGCATCCGCCGCAACTGGGAAAAAAGCGCTTTAGGATGTCTTATGCGGTACCAGCCGGCGGCGCCTCTGTCCACAAATACGGTGGCCTTGGCTATGTGGGGTTTTGCCGCGCAGTGCGTGCTCAGGAGAAGCAGCTTTGCACTGTACCGGTTCAACGCATTGCGGCATGATCATCGGATTCGCCGACGATGGTCGACAGCACACGGTTCGGTATCGATGCCTCTGCCAGTCCCGCAAAAGACCAGGGCGCAGGTCCGTCGTATTGCCCAACACACGGCGGGGCTCGTCGAGATAGGAGTAGCCACCGTAATTGAAGCTCGCGACTGATGCCAATTGCCAATCACGCGAGTTCGCGGGGGGCAATCCAGCTGGCGAGCGGTTCAGCTACATTAATCTCGAAGCGCGGGGGCCAGCGCGATCACCCGTGCGGGTTGGGGGCGTCGCTCCAGCGAAATACTCCCCGGCTCCCTTGCCAACTCCACACGAATAGTAGGGTGGTACTTCGCCTCCCTGCTGGCGCCAGTGCGGGCACCCGATGTTCGCGCCCCGTGAGCAACGTGATCTGAGTCACCACCCCTAAGTGCTCTCATAAGAGCACGCATGAGACCAGTCAGGTCGACCAAGGCGCGTCATGCCCGACGTTACGAACAAATACGAAACCTTCCGACATCTTCTGTCGGGTTTGTCGGGTCCGCCAAGCAGTCTTGTTTAGTCGATCTCCTGTTGCGCTAGGTTAAATAGCTGAAAAGTAGCTCAAAAATTCTTCTTCGACTCAATCTTTCAGATTGGCACAAATTTTGAAGTCTTCGGTGAAAGGCGGCGAGAGCGCCGGAGGGGCGTTCATGTCGCAGTAACCTAGATGGATGGAAACGGAGGAAAGGAATGTCAGAGGCGGCGTCACGTCGTTTTCGGAAAGGGTCGGCAACTCCAGCACGTCCCAAAATAGGCTTGGCTCTATGTGGGATTGAGCGGAAGCTGAAGAAATGTGCGTCTAATAGAGACGCGGTCCTTGGGCATTGAGACAAAGTTGCCAAAGCATACCAGACCATGATTTTTGCAGGCGGCAATGAAGAAGCAACTTATATCGCACGCAACACAGTTAAGGCTCTCTCTGGGCCTCCATAATATATAGGGAATTTGCAATGCCGGCGCCACACGTAACGAAAAGAGCGTCTATCTTGACAGACGATATCGGGTGCGTAAGACTACTGAATGCCCGCAACGTAAGTGTCCTCTCTACAGGTGACGATAAAGGCCGCGGCGTATTCTCTGCTCGCGATTTCTCACCTGGAGAGGTTGTTATCATCGGGCTGCTGGACCGGATGGAAAGAATTCGGACGACAAACTCGATCCAACTGGACTGGGATGTCCATGCTCTGTTTGAGGAGCCCGCCGTCGTTGTGAATCATTCTTGTAATCCCAACTTAGCGATCGTGCCGAACCGATTTGGAGCCTACGATTTTATTGCTAATCAGGAAATCATTTCTGGTCTGGAAGTAACGTGGGACTACGCCTCCTCGGAGTTCGAGTGCATCGGGGTCTCAGTCTGTCTTTGTTCAGCGGCAAATTGCCGACGTGCAGCCGGAGGCTTCTCAACGTTGCCTCCTGATCATCCGATACTCGTCTCAGGATTCCACGCACCATACCTGAGGAAGCCTTGGCCCAGTAGCCGAGGAAGATAAAGACCACTCCGAAATTTTTCGGAACTTGGACCCGCCGGCCCACAATGTGACCCACTGTCACGCACTGGTGTAGTGGTGCGTCGAGCAACTCGCCTAGGGAGCGCGAAATGGAACCGCAGATGCGAGACTTTTTTGCCGAGTGCGATAAGGCACCGCGATTGAATGAAATGGCCGATTTTTTTTCGGCAACCGCTGCGGCACAATCAGGAGTTCCCATCAAAATGCCGAGCGTTGATGCGCGCCTTTTCCAGGGGGATGTGTCACTGGAAAGCTTCACTGGCGTACATCGCCAGCTCTGGGGCCGTTTCGACCCTCATTATTTTGGCAGTATCCCTTATCGCCTCGAGGAGGCGGTTCGCGTTGGTGATGCCCTCTTACGGTATGGATTTGCCATTGGGCATGATGAAAACCCCGCTCGCTTCTATGTGCTGGGGGACGCCGAAGGAACACTTGCCCGTACGCTAGGGCGCTTGGGCAACGGCAAGATTCAAACCCTTTCGTGCAGCCCCAATAAGGAAAACGAAGAGAGCTTCTTTCTCCACGGACAACCCGCCCATGCAACTTTCTTCCTCGGCCCATTCCACCACCTCACGAGGAGCAGAGTAGCGTCGACCCCAAGTTTAAAGCACTTTTCCGACGGATTCGACATCATCTTAGAAGACACTACTTTCCAAATGTATTCGCCCAATCGACGGGAGCAGGTTGGGTTTGTGAAACGACAACTGAAAGAAGACGGGATATTCCTCTTTTTGGAAAAATTCAGGCAAATTGAAGGCGACGAATATCTGCGCCGTGAGCTTCAAAAAGACCACGGATATAAGGCGCGTTTCTTCAAACCTGAGGAAATCAAAAATAAAAATAAGGTCATTCTCAAACGGATGAATCTCAACGAGACGACGCTAAACGATATGTCAGCAGCATTGGCCGAGTATTTCAAATACGGATGCGTGACATGGAATTGCGGCAATTTCTACACCCTTGCTGCCAGCAACAATGCGGACAATCTGCGGCGCCTGATTTCGTCGATGGCCCCGCCCTGCATTCCAAACGAATATGTCTACATAGAAGCTCCCGGTCAGCTACCGGGATTAGCCGTGGAACTACCACCATTCCGACGCTTGGGGCGTTCACCAGATGAGTGAAGCTGCGCCAGGACCGAAGCTCCTGCCGTGTGATCGATTTACTGCCGGTACGCTTGCGCGTCCAACATTGGCGCGCATTTGTATCTCAGGTGCTGCTTTTAGGGCAATTTGGGGCCGCCTGGTCGTCTTGGGTCGGTCATTGCGTGCCTGTTCCTTACCACTTGTTATTTTGAGTACGCGGGCCGAGTGGTATTTTACCTGTCATCGGGGCTTCGGCCTTGGGGTGCTGACGTTCGCGAACGTCCAAAGTTTCACGTTCGCCCTGTGCCCAAGTCGTCATTGAGTGAACTCTACAAGGCCGAGTTTTGATCGATGTTGACACAGTAGACGTCGGTTCAAATCACGGGATGAATGCGATGAAGTCGTTGTCTCCAAAGCCCGTCGCCGAAGCGTTGATTTGGCTTATGCCGTATATTTCGCGGTACTCGACTCTTCCAACGTGTGCGTATGCGCATGCCGTTTATAACGCGAAACCATCCGCTGCTCATCCTGTCCGCATGCACGCGCTGGAACAGATGGAACTGCTACTTGCAGATCGCGCCTTACGTCTGGGTTATGGGCATCAGCAGATTGCCGAACTCGGTAAACAGCTTCGCAGCCGACCGGTCATTCAGACCGGTCCACATTGTCATCTGATTGTTGAACCTGATGCATTCTATACGCATGTCTTTAGCGGCATGGGACTTCGCTCCCATAAAGACAGCTGGTATGTGTCCTATTCGGCTTCGACCGTAAAATTCACTGAAAGCGCGAAGAAGGGGCCCGGTTGGCTGAGATTGGGTGATAGAACCCTCAATGTGTTCGGATTATCGCGCAGCAAAATGGATCCATTCAGTATTTGCGGCCGCCATTCGCCACAGCGCTTCGCTCTGACGAGTTCCGAAAAGATGACAGGTGCGAGCCTACTAATCGAGGAGTTGCAAAAGAACCTCCCGGATGGTGAGTTTCCCTCGGCCGCCGATGCTATCAAAACAGCCAATCAGAGCCTCTGGCACCGCTTCTTCGCATCAGACCTACAGTTGCTGCAAATCGACGATCTGGACGTGGCGGACCTTGTTGCCCAGCATCTTCGCGATCCGTCATCGTGGCTTTCGTCAACGCTGTTTGGACCGGGCTCTTTTGCGAAGAGGCTGCTTACTCATTTGAAGTCGTTTAATAGGGACCAATGGAGCGGTTGGGCGAAGACGACAACCGACTTCTTTTGGCATTTGTCAGGAGGACGCATCTTTCCCCTGCGATTGGACGAAGGCCTCTTTTTGACCGAAGACAGGACCTTCTCACAAAGATGTGTGCCTGACGCGCTCGTGCCATCCTTGAATAAGGGTGAGATCATACCAAGTCTGTTCCTGTCATTCTTGGTGACGTCGATACTTCCTGGACTGCGGGCGCTCGGCGGCAGTCGCCAGATCGTCTACTATCCCATTATGCGCCAAGCCTTGCTGTCTACCCTCGCCGAGTTTCCGTCACCTGCAAATCGCAGCTTACCCGCCTCGATAGCGTCCGACGAAGAGCCGGGTATGTGGGGGCATCGGACGATCTTGCCTGGGCCTATCGATCCCTTCAGTCTGATTGCCCAGCCTGGCTCCCGTTTTGAGCAGTTGATCGACTTCTACGCCGCGATGCCTTTGAATAAGGCGTGGGGCAGCTTACCGGCGTTTACCGGCGATCCGCTGTGGCAAACGCTTTGCGAGCGGCTTGCAGAGGGCACAGCATTACAGGATCGCCCTATTTGGCTCGTTGGCACTTAGAGTCCTTTTTGAAAATCAGGGAGGGGCATTTCGTCGGACAAGCTCTCCACCATGGCTACGAGAATGGCGAGGCGGGATGGGCGATTTGTCCATGAGTTTCAGCCTGTGTAGCCGCTGTCGCCCGAACAGATGCTTCACCTAGGGTGCGCATTTCGCAAAAGCCGGACAGGGGTTCCGCTAATTCTCGGACAGTGGTTTCGCTAATGTCGGACAGTCTGCCGGCGTCGGTCCTTGGGTGCCTTGTTGCGTTCATGGATGATTGATTTCGCCGTTCTCGGTGCCGGTCAAGAGGGGCGCTGCCTTTGCTTTCGCATGTAATCGCGCTTGAGCACGATGCGGTGGGCGTTGTGAACGATCCTGTCGAGAATGGCGTCGGCGTCGGTAGGGTCTGCGATCAGGTCATGCCATTTGACCACGGGCCCGCGTGGCGGGGCAAAGTCGATGTCCTCGATGCAGGCTTCGCGAAAGCGCAGCCTGGCCGAGGCGAGCCGGTTCCGGACGCGCTTGTCGGCCCGTATAGCGACCTCGCGGTCGAGCATCAGGCCGAGCCACTCGTCACGGCTGAGCTCGTTGGGTGACGACGAGATGAATGATCCGGCCGTCGGGGCGCTCTTCGCTGTTCTCGCAGCGAAGCCGACGTCCGAAATACGGGTGCCACCGATACTGGACTTCGACCTCCTGCTCGACATGGGCAGAATGACCCCGAGATGGCCTCCGGCAGGAAGGCTTGGCTGTTCGAACGCTCCGAGCGGTGCCGATCGGGCCGCTTGATGGCGACGCTGATCAAGACATGCTTATGCCGCGCCCGGCATAAGCATGTTTATGACGACCGCCGAACTATGCCAAGCGCCTCTTCCGATCAAGGTGGTATGAAGCGCTTTGCCCGCCATTTTGACCAAGAACCCCTGGGAATAGCGAATATCCAAGCAAATTCAAAATACCCGAAATCGAGGCTTCTTTCGCTTTTCGAGATCACCGATCAAAGATCTGCCATCGCTAAGCCTCAGACTAGAGGCCGGTTACGCCGGTAAACCGAGATATGACGTTTGGATTCTTTGGTAAATGCACCTCTCGTCCAATCTCCCCAGCGCTCCGCTAATTCCAGTCCTACGCACTCGGCCATGGTATCGAGCTCCTGATGATAAACGTAACGAACGCGATGTGGTAAACGTCTGACCTCTGTACCGGAAAACCAGAGGAGGGTTGAAACGAACGTCTGAGTTAGTGGGTCGTGGATGGCAGAATTGAGGATCGTATTCTCATGATCCACGAATAGAGTACTGGTTTTCTGGCCGCTGACGAGCCCATCCAAGGGCGGCACGCCCACGTCTATCACTATAATCCCCCCATCATCTAGCGCTTCCACGGCAGATCGCAGGCAAGCTATTTGCGTTTCGCGCGTGACGAGCAGCGGGAACGTGTTCCAAACGCAATACACCAGGTTGTAGCGTCGCTCTGATCTGAAATTAGCAATATCCCCCTTCCAAGCTTTGACCAGATCGGTGCGCCTGGCGAGAAGTTCCAACATGCTGTCCGAATTGTCGATACCTTCGACCCTGACGCCGCGCTCGCTTAACGGCGCCGCAACGCGTCCGTCCCCGACACCAAGTTCGAGGGCACTCCCTCCACTCGCACATGGCTCAAGAAAGGCGACAGTCTCCGCTGCCTCATCCCTTTTACCTCGTAGGATGCTAAATTTTTCATAGATGGAAGCCCAATCCTCGTTGTAGATGAATTTGTCAGTCATATGAAACTCCTAGATTATCCGATTGCCAGGATGAATTGTCACATGCGAAAGTATACATTTTCTATACAATATGATGCAGTGGCTGTGAGGGTCACAATCCCAATTATCTGTGTGAATATCGAATGGCTTTGTTCCTTCGTGAACGTCACGACTTGAGCACGCAAAGGCTATGCCAACGCAAAAAACGTTTTGGTTCAACAAAGTTGGCTTTCGCTCTCGATTCTGTCTGTTCGCTACGGGACATTTGTCAGGCAACGGACAAGAATTGCGTCGCGAAGGGCACTTTGATTTGGCGTAAGAGTCGGGGAATGAAGTTAATCCAGCCGAACGCCGCGCCTGCGCCCGCATCGAGGCAACCACAAGGGCCTTGGCATCAGCGCCATCACGAAGCTCGACAAAGGCTCCGCCGATCACATCTATCGCGTGATCCACTGCGCCGGCCGCCCGCCCGAAATCTGATCAGATGCACAAGTTCCAGCTCGCCTCCGACCGGACCTGCTAGCTCTCACGGACCGGGCGCGCACTGCTGTCGAGGCGGCCATGGCCGGTCAAAGTTTCTCTAGAACTGTGATTGTTCACAACCCAATCCGGACAGACCGACCATGACCACTTCAGATTCTACACCCGCCGCCGCGGTCCTGGTAGCGATTGACATTGCCAAGGTGCGCAATGAAGTTCTGATCGAAGCACCGGGCCACAAGCGCCGGCGTCGCCTTTTGGTCCTCAACACCCGTGCTGAGCACGACCATCTGATCGGTGCTGCAGGCGGACGGCCGCCCTGTGGTCTGCGTCTTGGAGGCGACCGGGGAACTATTCACCGGCCGATAGGCCAAGAACGTTGCAAAGATGCTTAGGTGATGCTGCACCTGCTCAGGATCCAAGCGACGCAGGTCTACCATGATCCGCTGCGCGCCGGCGTCAACGGCGTGCAGGAACTGTCGAAGAACTACGAAGCGATCGCCAGGGCCAAGACCGAGATCCAGCACCGTATCCTGACGCACTCCCTGCCGCTGTATTTTCCCGGGATCGATCGCTTCCAGGGGAGCCGCAGCGATTGGTTCTTCGCCTTCCTTCATGCCTTTCCGATGCCGGCAGGCATCACGGCGCTGACGAAGGAGGAATTTGTGACAGCAGCGGGGGATGTCGTCGGCCGCAAGGTCAGCAAGACATCTGGTGGATATTTACGAGACGGCTCGCTCACCGATTGGACTGCCGCTGCCGCTTGATGGCCTGCCATTCGCATGGATGGTCATTGACGAGGCACGCAGCCTGATCCGGCAACGCAATTAGATCCAAGCGCAGGCCGATGAGCTGTTGCGGCACAGCCAGGATTATCAGCTCCTTCGCCAGATCCCCGGCATCGGGCCGATCAATGCGCTGACAATCATTGCCGAGCCGGCGATCTTCGCCGTTTCGCTCATCATCGCCAGTTTCTAAAGTTCTGCGGGCTGGACCTCTCGACACAACAGTGAGGCCAATATTGCGGCCAGACCCCTTTCCAAATTCGGCAATGCTCGGCTGCGCCGCACCCTGTGGATCGCCGGACCAGTCGCTATCCGCGAGCGCGAGAATGGCTTCCGTCATAAGTTCGACGCTACATTGCGAGGGATCGCGACAATCCCGATCTACGCCGCAACGCAATGACCCCCACTATCGCCAAGATGGCCTGCGTCGCGCACGCTGTCGTCAAAGGTGGTTCCGACTACCGGCCCTTCTTGAAGGCGGGTGCTAGGTGGAAGAACCTCTGTCACCGCTAGGGCCGTGAGGCAATCGCTTCGAGGACCCTGTAGATAATGCTCGGGTCTTCCGCCTGGATCAGAAGCTCGTGTTGAGGACGGTGAGGGCCGTCTTCATGCGGACCCAGTGTTTGCTGTGGACGAGACCTTTTCCTTGCCGGTGGAAGCCGCCTGGTTCGTCGACTTGACCAACGTCACGCAGCAAGGGCATGCTGATGATCAGAGAGACCTTGACTGCAGGCTCCATTTCGTTCCGCGCTTAGGAGGTTGTCCGACACGATCATGTTTAGTCGCGATGCTCGGCGACGATGTCGAGTTCCCGAGCAAGGGCCGCCGGCCGAAGCAGTGCGCTCCTCACGCAGCACCGCCAACTGAGTTATCAGGAGCTGCCCTTCCATATGGAGGACTCCGCATCGTTTCGGGCTTTGCGCGGCTGCCGTCGTCCATGCGAGCCCGCAGAAGTCGGTGCTGCAAAAGACGATCAGCGCGATCCGGCCTGAGACCTGGGGACGACATTTTGCCGACCACCAGCGCGCTCCCGCCCGCCCATACCAGACGATGCCTTCTGGACAAGCTAAATGCCTGTAATGCGTTAGAAAAGAAGCGTTTATGAACGAAGACCAACCTAGCGTGCGCCCGCCTCGAGCATCTCTGTCTTGTAACCGGGGCGTCGTTCTCTCGATGATTGGTCCCGCCTTATTACCTCTATAAATGCCTCCACAATTGCCGAGTGGCGCGAAAACTTTTCACTGCCGCGGCGCCAAAATACCACATAATGGTATGTGGCTGCCGGCTCAAAAGGAATGATCCTCAAATCGAACATTTGGTAATGCTTCGAAATAAATTCATTATCGACCGTGATACCGATTCCATAGGCGATAAAGGACGCATCCAAGCCTATTGTGTCCGAATAGATCTTAGGTTTTGCTGGAAATTCTCCCCTACCGAACGTCAAGTTTCCCATCTTGTTCGATGCGTATTCCGCCTCCAGAAGGATAAGCGGCTCATGTGCAATGTCGTCTACAGTTATGATGTCTTTATCAGCAAGACGATGGTCAGGATGCAATACGCAGACGCTTTTGCTTTCGGCCACTATGTGCCATTCAAAGAAGCGCTCGTCTAACGGCAGCCGAGAGATTCCGATGTCGGCCTCCCCCGTCACCACACTTTGTGCTATTTGATCGTATCGTTGTGCCTTGAAGTGAAACTCCAGTGACGGATCCAGATTGTCGACCGCGAGAACGATTTTCGGGACGAGTCCGAACGAGAGTATATGCGGTGCGGCAATGGTCAGACGGTTTTCCTTTTTGCGCAAAGAGTTGGTAATTTCCTTCTCGATGCGCCCTAGTGTCTCGAAGTATCTGTCGAGCCGATTATAAATTTCGATCGCTTGTGTGGTGGGGATTAGGCCACGGCGATCTCGCGTGAACAGCTTTTCGCCAACAGCGTCTTCGAACAGTTTGAGATACTGGCTTACGGCCGACTGGGTGATGCCGAGTTCTCTGCCAGCCCGCCTTGTGGAGCCGGTCCTAATGATCTCCCGGAAAATCTGAGCGGACCTGAACGCGGGCTTGCTGTTTCGGCCTGAAAGCTCTTCCATTGCGTTTGCCCGAATTTGCAGCTGCCGATAGCCCAAGGATCCATTTGTGACTATATCAGGAAAATTAATAGGGCGTCACAAAAATTTAATAAATTGACGATTTTTGCGGCTCCTCTCATCTTTCGGCATGCAAACTAGATGATCGAGCACGTCAGGGAAAAGCATCAGATCTGATGTAGTAGATTATCGGCCACCCGGCAGGCGCTGAGAGTTCATAATAAGAGAACACCCTAAAAGGATGACACAGATTTAATCGGCGCGTTCAACCAAACGTCCAAGGCAAAGCACAAGTGACCTTTCGCGTCAAAGTTGTTTGACAATCGTTCGGCGGCAATATCTCCTTAGATCCAAAAGTACCTATCAGGTTCACTGCAGTCTCTCTTGCTCTAAGGGAAGCCGCCGCTAACTTTGATATACAGAGGTCCGACTCAAATCATGCGCTCGTCGTTTACTATTGCGTTAACTGGACAGTCTCTCATTTACCATGACCTCCGGCACGTATCGGGTGGGGAATTTGCCGCAATTAAAGAACTGATCCAGAACGCAGACGTCTCGTTCACGAATTTAGAGACCACCATTCTCGGCCGGCATGGTGGTTGGCCAATGAAGGGCGCTTATTTCCAGTGCTCTCCATCGGTCGTCTTAGATAGTTTGAAGGATATTGGCTTTAGCGCACTTGCTCTTTCTAATAATCATGCGTTCGATCTTGGGCCTGCAGGAGTGCTGTCCACGCTTGAGGAAGTGGACCAGCGTGAGTTTCTGCATGCTGGAATTGGCGTGGATGCCACCGACGCGAGTAAGGCTGGTATAAAGCAATTCGGAAAGAGGAAGGTCGCTCTCGTCTCGATGGATGCCGGCCCCGGGCCAGCTATAATGTATGCTGACAATGCGACTGACACCCGTCCTGCTCGACCAGGGGTGAACAAACTCGACGTCTCGCGGGTATTCGAGGTGGATGATAAAAAATTCGCGAACCTGCGTGCCATTCAAGAAATGTTCCTAAGCAACGCTATGGAGCGCGGAAACTACGCGCAGCCGAACGATCCTCGCGAACCGACATCGTCCGATGAGATTGACTTTTACGGAACCATTTTTCGCCGATCGCCCGAGAACTGCCGCAGGATCATCCTCGATGAGGAAAGCCTACAAGCTCAGCTTGCAGCGATCCGGAAGGCCTCCTCCGCAGGTGCCTTCGTCATCTCCTACCTTCACCATCATCATTGGGAACCGGATTGGCGCGAGGTTCCGGGGTGGGTTCAGTCTTTTGCGCGATCTTGTGTTGATGCCGGAGCGAACGCGTTCGCCAGCCACGGCGCACCGGTGTTGCAACCGATTGAAGTTTACCGGGGAGCTCCGATCTTCTATGGATTGGGAAATTTCCTTTTTCATCTACCTGAAGGGGAGGACGAATGGAGTTCGCCGGACATCTGGAAAAGCATCGTCGCGACATGCAGCTTCGATGGCAAAAACCATTTGCAGTCAATCGACCTCACTCCAATCGTGATTGGGGGAGAGCAATGGCTTAGCAGCAAAAATTATCATGAGCGTATTGTGCCCGTACCCGCTTCAAAAGAGCTAGCTTATTCCATGCTGGAAGATCTGTCTCGACGCTCGCAGAAGTATGGAACAAGAATCGTAGTGGAGGATGCTCGGGTTATTTTGCCCTACGGAAATCGACGCAGCGTCGAGGTCACCGCGAGGACGTAGCCCCATCCACGCGCCTCGAACAGGCGCAGCACCCCGATGATTGGCGCCGGACGTGTTTTGAAAGCGCGCGATCCTAAGTGCGCAAATCCGACAATGAGAAAAAATAGGAAGTGCACAACGACCGCCTGTGCCTTCATGAAATCGCCCGGCGTGTGGACACCAAGAGCGCCGATTATTGTGCACTAAGTGATCGCATCTGGACCATGCCGGAACTCGCCTTCGAGGAGCATCGCTCGGTCGCTGAGCAGATCGCCTTACTGGAGCAAGAGGGCTTTCGCATCGGGAAAAAAGTCGGCGGCATGCCCACGGCCTTTCTTGGCGGAACATGGAAGCGGCGGGTCTATCCTCGGTTTTTCTGGGGGAGTTGGATGCGCTGCCGGGACTCGCGCAAGTTTCGGGCGTGACCGGGCACAGGCCTACTAGGAAGGGCGCGTCCGGGCATGGCCGTTGCGTTGAAGGATGCACTTGCAGGGAAGGCATCGCGGGCACGGTGCGCTATTACGGCTGCACCGGCGGAGGAGAGCGGCTCAGGCAAGACTTTCATGGCGCGGGCTGGTTTCTTCGATGATCTCGATGCCGCCTTCTGCTGGCACCCCAACGTTGTCGACGAGGTGCAAACCGCTTCGTCGCTTGCCTGCATCCAAGCTCGCTTCTGCTTCACGGGCCGCGGCGCGTCGCATGCGGCGGTTTCCCTCACGTGGGCCGTAGCGCGCTCGACGCGGTGGAGCTGATGAACGTGGGCGTGAATTACATCCGTGAGCACATGCCTTCCGATGCGCGCGTGTATTACGCTAGAGCGCGGGCGGCGATGCGCCGAACGTCGTGCCGGCCTATGCGGAATCACTCTATCTTGTGCGCTCGCCGCATTTGCTGGAGGCGGAACACCTATTCGAGCGGGTGAAGAAGATCGCTGAAGGCGCGGCGCTGATGACGGAAACCGCCCTTAAGGTGTAGGTCACGGACGCGAACTCGAACATTCTGCCCAACAAGGTGCCTAGCCGAAGTCCACGAGATCAGAGCTGGATTTGCTCGATCCCTTTTCAAGAGTTTAGGCGAGCTTGGTCTCTTACCGGGTGCGTATCGCGTACCGCGTGCGTATCGCGGAATGTAGGTACTACCGGCAGCACTTCCTCCTCGAACAACTTGGTCATGCGTGCGTTTTCTCGCCGAGGAGGAAATCAAAAAACTGGCACCAAAGGTTCTGGAGTCCCCCGTAGGGAAGATGCGACGATTTCAAGACCGGCGCGCAGTTCACCCTCCGTTGTTGACCCGAGTGAGATGCGCACGGCGGGCGTTCCGTCTCGGTCGGTCGTTCGAAATGAGGAGCCAGGCGCAACCATAACACCTCCAAGCCGAACCTGGGAGACAAAGGAATACTCGGTATGTCCGCGAGACAGCGGCAGCCAAAGATGGAGGCTTTGCGGATGGGCGTTATAGGAGAGTCCGGACAACATCTTAGCAGCAAGTGAATGACGGTTATTCAAGGCTTCGCGTTGCCATTTAACGAGTTCCAAAGCAGTTCCGTCGCGGACCCAAAGGGTCGCGATGTCGGCAATTGCTGGCGTTGCCGTCCAATTGGCAACTAGATGGCGGTTGGCAGCGGCAGCGACATAGCGGTCGGGTGTCACGAGGTAACCTAAACGAAGACCAGGCAACGTAATTTTTGTGAAACTTGTAATATAGATGGTACGGTCAGGTGCAAACGCTGCAATAGGTGGCGCGCGATCCTCGACCAGGGGGCCGAGAACATCGCTCTCGATAATAGCAACGTCATGGCGCGCCGCGACGTCGGCCAATTGTCTGCGCCTAGTCTCGCTCATCAACGCCGCCAGGGGGTTAATCACCGATGGCTCGAGGAACACGGCGCGGACCGGCCCCTTCCGACAAGCTTCGTCCAGCGCCTCTGGAATCATTCCCTCCTCATCAGTCACAAGTCCCTGCAGACGCAGTCCAAGATAGCTCGACAGTGGCACGAGCGTGTGAAGACTGAGCACCTCGGTGGCAATGCTTGATCCAGGTGGGGCAGCGCTCATCAGAGCAACCATCAAACCTGGCGTCGCGCCATTCGTTAGGCTGATGTTCAAGGGTGAGACATTTAGCCCGCAACAGGCAAGCCATTCGGCGCCGACCAAGCGATGATGCGGGAGAACTGTAATCGGGCGGAGCGACATAGCCGAGTCCGATGCGAGGTTGACGGAAAGCCATCTCAAGGCCTGACGCATCTTTTCGAAATGGATCTGCTCGCAAATTGGCTCCAAAATTGAAAGATCTATTAGATTGGGAAAACGCTCGGGTAGGTAAGGGGAGGCGGACACCTTCGGGAGCATCTGCACGAAGCTGCCGCGGCCTATCTGGGCCGAAATCAACCCGCGCTGGATCAGTTCATTATAGGCGCGGCTGATCGTCTGAACAGAAAGGTTTAGGGAATGTGCAAGCTTCCGATGCGGCCAAAGCCTTGTGCCGGCAGTCAGTCTACCGTCGCGAATCGCAGTAGCAATCTGCTCGGCAAGTGAGAGATAAGCCGGGCGTCGCAGGTGCGCCGGGTCAGGTCGCCAGTATGCCACTTTGTGCCCTTGGAGCGCCCTACCATATTGTATTCGGGGGGTAAGGCGAATATAGTTAACCTACAGAAAAGCAAATATTACGCGATAGAGATAACTGCGGAGCCAGCAAATCTATCTAGTGTGGTCGAGAAATACACTGCACTCTAGGAAAATGCCTCACGGCTGCCATCCGAAAAATGCGTCCCTGAGAACAAGGGGTCGAACAAGCCTGTGGCGGTCCTTTGGAGACACTGCATTCGTCACTCGCCAGCGGAGGCTCGTAAGTCAGACGCTCGGTGCCCCGTGGTCGCCACATCAGGACATCTAAATTTTGCCATATGTAGCAGACCTGACAAATTTACTTTTCCTCAACTCGTCCAGCGATCCCGGTTCAGTTGGCGGCTCCGCCACCATGTGATGAGAAAGCAACAAGAATCGTGCCAACTGCCGCGGAAAGAGCTTTGAAAGGGATTCACGTTGTCAACGCAATGACTTAGATGAGAGTGAAGGAGGAGAGGGACCCCAAACACCAACGCTCCGCGCTGTCGACAAACCAACAGTGGTTATTGGGCACCGAATTTTTTCATAAACTTGGTCGAATTCACGAGTAGCCATCACGAAAAGCGCGTCCTCCAAGGGGGAAAGGCCAATGCGGCATTGGCCTTATTCGACAGTCATGGACCTACCGTGCTTGACCAGATACGAACGAACGCTGGCAGTGTGGAGCATGCAATTGGCCCGACCACCTTGCGGTGGGCTGATGCAACTTCGGGCCGGATCGCTTTGGTGGCCGTTTAGCAGCTCAAGCAGGCCAGGCAATACGCAAAGCGGTCGCTCGGCCTCTATTCAGAGCTTTGCAGCACTTCGAACATTGTTTGCAAGAGATCCCGAGTAACTGCCCATCCAAGCCCAACAAAGCTGAGATATCCCGCAGGAGTGCTTCTCAAAGTTCCAGCGGTGAGCATGTGCAAAGACGATTTTACAAAAATTTTACCCACAAGCGTGTTCGCGAGTGCTATCCCACAGTCGCTGCAGATTTCAGAAAAAACGGACTGCTGCAATGAGAAGCGACTCTTCACTAACGTGGCGTGTAACGCAGCTGGCTCTAGCAGCATCTCTGTGCCAACTGACGTAACACTGAAAAATGGCATTCGCCCGGAGGAGTTCCGATGGTCAGTGATCCCCAGAAGATCTCTTTACGATCCGGCGGCCGGTTGGCGGGAGTGACATTCCGACAGCCAACGGACAATCATGCAGTCGATGTCTGGGATCTCATCGCGCTCTGCCCGCAGCTGGACCGGAACTCGCTTTACTGCGAGCTCCTGCTCTGCACTGATTTTGCGGACACCTGCGTGCTCGCAGAGCGAGCTGGTGAGGTGGTTGGGTGGCTGGCGGCCTATCGACCGCCACGAGAGCCATCGACACTCTTCATTTGGCAGATTGCCGTGCATCCTAAGGTACGCAGCATAGGCGTGGGGAAAGGGCTGATCATCTCAGCTCTGAACAGGCTATCGTGCGAGAGCGTGACCCACGTTGAGGCCACCGTGACGCTCAGCAACAGGCCTTCCAAGTTGTTCTTTGCAAGTGTGGCTCGGGATCTGCGCGCGCCAATCCGGACGGCCGCGCGCTTCGACTGCGACGTCGATTTTAAGGGACAGCGCGAGAGCGAGTATACAATTGCCATCGGCCCGATCGTACGCTCCATCCTCCCTATTACGGCCATGCCCGCCGACCTGCCAAGCCAAGACGCAAATAAGGAGGCAACGATGAGTGACCGTAGTGCATTTGATCGCGGGGGCGAATTCGCGATTTTCCACCATCTTGAGTCTCAAGTGCGGAGCTACTCCCGTCGCGCTCCTGCAGTTTTCGTGAGAGCGCGGGGGGCTCAGTTGTTTGCGCGCGATGGAACGGTCTATCTGGATTTTCTGATGGGGTGCTCAAGTCTAAACTATGGTCACAATCCTCCTGAGCTGAAGAGCGCGCTCGCAGATTACATTGCGGGCGACGGCGTCACGCATAGTCTCGATCTCTATAGTGAAGCCAAGGAGTCTTTCTTGCGGGAATTGGATGAGACGATTCTCAGACCGCGACAGCTCGACTACGTCGTTCAGTTTCCCGGCCCAACCGGCGCTAACGCGGTGGAGGCTGCCCTCAAGTTAGCCCGCAAGATTACTGGTCGGTCCAACATCATAGCTTTTACCAATGGCTTTCATGGCCTGAGCCTTGGCGCTCTCTCCTGCACCGGCAACAGATACCACCGCGCCGCCGCCGGCCAGTTGCTTGGCGGCGTCACGCGGCTACCCTATGACGGGTATCTTGGGTCCACTGTAGACACCGCCGACTACCTTGATCACCTGCTCTCGGATCCCTCAGGCGGTGTGGACGCGCCGGCTGCGGTGATTGTCGAGACAGTTCAGGGCGAAGGCGGCCTAAATGTCGCGGGCGCCGAGTGGCTCCAAAAAGTCGCGGCCAGTGCGCGCAGACACGGAGCTCTGCTGATCGTCGATGACATTCAGGCGGGTGTTGGCCGGACCGATGCATTCTTCAGCTTCGAAGAATCGGGGCTCCGTCCAGACGTCATTACGATGGCCAAATCGATATCGGGGTATGGTTTGCCTATGGCTGTCGTCCTGATCGATCGAGTACTAGATCTGTGGCAGCCGGGAGAGCACACCGGGACGTTCCGCGGCAACTGCCATGCTTTCGTCACCGCGCGGGCAGCCCTAGAGCATTTCTGGCGAACGGACAACTTGGCAGCGTCGGTCAGGAAAAAGGGCAATCTGCTGAAGAGTCGCCTTGATCATATCGCACAAAAATACGCCCCAGATCGAGTGTCAGCCAAAGGTCGTGGTATGATGCGAGGCATCGATTTAAAGTCTGGCGAAGTTGCCGGTCAGGTCATCAACGCCGCCTTTCAGAATGGTCTTGTTCTCGAGGCCGCTGGTCCCAAAGACGAGGTCGTAAAGTGTCTGCCACCTCTCGTCATTGAGGAGGATCAGCTTAACCAAGGCATCGACATCCTCGAGGACGTTATCGATCGCGTGATGGGCAGACCAGTGAAGACGGTAGCGCAACACAAGGCATAAGAGGTGAATCATGATCGTCAGGGATTTGAATGAGGAGAAACTGACAGCCAGGCGGGTCCAGACGGCGAGCTGGGAAAGCGTGCGGTTGCTCCTCCAGAACGATGGGATGGGCTTTTCCTTCCATATCACGACGATGCATCCGGGCGCCCGGTTGAATATGCACTATCGGAACCACCTTGAGGCGGTTTACTGCATCTCTGGAAGGGGTTCCATCGAGAATTCACAGACACATCAGGTCCATCTCGTGCGAGCTGGTATAATTTACGCTCTCGACAAGAATGACCCTCATCTGCTGTGTGCCGAGACCGAAATGGTATTGGCCTGTGTCTTTGTCCCTCCCTTGGCCGGCGGGGAGGTGCATGATGACACAGGCGCGTATCCTCTAGCAGGCTGTTGAAGAAGTGCCCGCGCGGTTGTTTGGATCGTGATTCACTGCTTCCCGGGTGATTTGGGGATTTGTGGATGCGCGGCTCAGACGAACGGACAGGCTCGCTGTTTTCGTATGTCGACCTTGAGGCGCGTGTTCGACGAGACCAACCGCTACGGGTGATACGGGAGATCGTGAACGCGGCTCTTGTGGAGATGGACGGCGATTTTGCGGTGCTTTATCCGCCCGGACTCGGCCGCCCGTCGATCGCGCCGGAACGGTTGCTGCGCGCGATGCTGTTGCAGGCCTTCTATGGCATTCGCTCGGAGCGTCAATTGATGGAGCGGATGGAATTTGACCTTCTGTTCCGATGGTTCGTGGGGCTCGGCGTTGATGAGCAGGCCTGGGATCATTCGAGCTTTACCAAGAACCGGGATCGGCTGCTGGAAGGTGAGATTGCAGCAAAGTTTCTGCGCGCGGTGCTTGCTCAGCCACGGGTGAAGCGGCTTTTGTCGTCGGATCACTTCTCGGTGGACGGGACGCTGATCGAGGCCTGGGCTTCGATCAAGAGCTTCCGTCGTAAGGACGGAGACGACCCGGATGGAGCGGGTCGCAACGCCGAGCGCGGCTTTCATAAGGAGAAGCGCTCCAATGACACACATCAGAGCACGAGCGACCCGCAGGCGCGGCTCTACAAGAAGGGCGACGGGCAGCCGGCGAGGCTCTGTGAAATGGGGAATGCGCTGATGGAGAACCGTCATGAGCTTGCGATCGATGGTAGCATTACCCAGGCCACGGGCACAGGCGAGCGTGATGCGCTCTCGCACGTCATAGGCCTTGTCGGCGCCCAGTGTGATGCACCGCGCAACGGTCGACGATCCAACATGGCGTGCATTATTTCGATTGTCAATTGCACTGATTTCGATCTCTAATAACTCATGACATTGTGGCGTCCAGATCCTGCGCTCATCCGGCGGCCGGCCTATCAATCGCTCGCCGACCAGTTCGCGCGCGCCATCCATGACGGACGGCTGGCCAATGGCGAGCAACTGCCGACGCATCGCCGCCTCGCCGATGATTTGAAACTTTCGGTGCAGACCGTCAGCCGCGCCTATGAGGAACTGATTCGCCGGGGCCTGGTCTCCGGCGAGATCGGCCGCGGCAGTTTCGTGCAGACGCAGCGCCGCGAACCGGAGCCGCCCTATTTGCCGGAGCGCCTCGGCGAAGTCATCGACCTCTCCATCCTGAAGCCGGTCTGCGAGCCGATGCATCTGGAGCGGCTGAAGCAGGCCTTGGGTTGGCTCGCCGAAAACCTCCCGTCCAGTTCGGCGCTGTCGTTCCGGCCCAACATGGTGTTTCCGCGCCACCGTGCGGTGGCGGTGGACTGGCTGAAACTGTGCGGGCTGGATGTCTCGGCGCAGAATATCAGCCTGACCAACGGGGCCACGGCCGGGATGACGGTGGCACTGATGAGCGTCGCGCCGCCCGGCTCAACCGTCGCCACCGAAGCAATTGGCCACCACACGCTGGTGCCACTGGCGCGTTATCTCGGCTTCAACCTCGAAGGCCTGCCGATCGACGGCAACGGCCTGATACCGGAAGCGCTCGACGAGGCCTGCCAGCTTACCGACATTCGCGCGGTGTTCGTACAACCTTCGGTGATCAACCCGACGGCGACGCTGATGGACGCACGTCGGCGCGAAGAGATCGCCGCTGTCGCGCGTAAGCATGACATCGCCATCATCGAGAACGATGTGCTGGGACCCCTGGTCGAGGACCGGCCGCCGCCGGTCGCGGCTTTCGCGCCGGAGCGCACGCTCTACGTCACCTCCTTCACCAAGATTACCGTGCCCGGCCTGCGCATCGGCTATCTCGCGGCGCCCGACCGCTATGTTGCGGCCGCTGCCAACCGGCATCTCGTCTCGAACTGGATGGCGACGCCGATGGTGGCGGAGATCGCCACAAAATGGGTGACCGACGGCACGGCGATGGAACTCGTGCGATGGCAACGTTCGGCGCTGCGGTGGCGGCAGGAGATTGCCGCCCAGGTGCTTGCCGGGGTCGACTATCGTGTCCATCGTGACGGATTGCATCTGTGGCTGCAGCTGCCCGGCGACCGCGCCGAGGAAAGTTTCGTCTCGCAGGCCCGCCTGCATGGCGTGGCGATCGCGCCCGGCGCGTCGTTTCGCATTTCGCAGGAGCCTTGGCGGCCGGCAGTGCGCATCTCGCTGGGCTCGACCGCCGAGGGGGAACTACGCGCCGGGCTTGGCGTCGTTAAGCTGCTGTTTGGCGATCCTGAGCATCTTCTGTTGGCCATTTAATACATGTCGCCCAAAAGGCTGCCCTCAGGCCAGACCAAGGGTGTCCAGAAGTTTTGTGATAACAGCATGCACATACAACAGATTGCCCGAAATTGAGCGATCAGTAATCTTGTCATGAGATTGTTTCCTGATGACATGACTTAGTTCCCTCCGCATTGCAGGGCACAAGCTTCTCTAACGCGATGGGAACGCTAGTGCCCACTGTCTCATCGCGCTTTCCATTTTTTCTCGTTGTGGTGCCGCGCTGGCTGGATCGCCGCTAGCCCGCATTCGCCAACCGAAGACACCCGACTATGAAAGATGCACCCGCAGTTGACGGCGGGCCCAGCCCCTGATCCTGCCTGATGAGCCGCTCTATGCGATCTGCCATTCCTGCAGGTGCCTCAGTAGTCATTGCAACCATGCAGAATATTGTCATGATACGATATTGATATTGAAACGAAACAATTATGTGCTAGCCTGCATGTCAATGAGGTTGGGTCCTGCGGTGTCAGATACGGAAACAGTTCTGTTTATTCTACGGTAGCTCCACTCGTTGAGGCTCCCAATAACAACCTCGGTGACGTTGTGTCGTAAAGAGTAAGTGTGGTCTGTTATTGCGTAGCTATAAGCGATGGAGACGGTGGGAGATAGATCAGCAGATGATAATCAACGCCGATCTTAATGGAACTGAAGTGGTGCGCGATATCGGCTACGTGCCCATGGCCGACGGAACGCGCATCGCTTATATTTGCTATTACAAAAAAGCTTGGCTCTCTAATCACTGCCCGAGCGTTTTCTGGTACTCCCCATACGCGGCGAGTTTCGCCGCCTTCGACGTGGCAAAGCCTTTTCTTGAAGCTGGCTACGCTTTCGTTGGCGCCAACTTTCCTGCGACCGGTTGTTCTGAAGGTATCATCGACAATTGGATGGACCGCAAGGAAGGGGTTTATGGCGCCGAAGTGGTCGAATGGATTGCTAGACAGCCTTGGAGCGACGGCAATGTTGGGATGATTGGCAATTCATCTGGCGGTACGGTTCAGTTCTGGGTCGCAGCAGAACGGCCTCCTCATTTGAAGGCGATCGTGCCGACTGGCGTCGAAGACGGGTACGAGGACTGGATATACCTGGGCGGAATGCTCCAACTCGACATAACTGCTGGATGGTCGCTCAACAGTGAATTCATCACCCAGGTTAGCGGGGCGGAGGGCCGTATCAGCGCGGGCGATACTGAATGTGCTGCAATTCGTGGGAGCGACAGGCAGGTCGTCAAGCGACAGTTCTTTGACGAGGTTCGAAAGCACCCACTAAAGGATGAATGGTGGGATTCGATCTTTCTGGCCCGTGATGAGATCGCCGGCAAGGTCGCTGTGCCCACCATGATTATTGCTTCGTGGCAAGACACCTACGGCTGTGCAGTTAGGGAAAGTGCTCGGGTATTTACCGAATTGATGCCGAACGTTGAGCACAAGAAGCTTGTCCTGATGAACGGTGATCACATGATTGGCGGACCTGGGCCGAACGGCTATAGCCTAGTAGACGAGGAGCGAATGAAATTCCTAGACCGTTGGGTGAAAGGTGTCGAGAATGGAATAGAGGACGACTCGCCGGTGACCGTATATTGGGAGGTCCGCCAGCCCAATGGAGATCCTAAGAAGTCGGTTGCGGGTTGGGTTACGAGGCACAAGACCTGGCCAGAACCGAAGGTTGAGCGCCGTCCCTATTATCTCACCACCGACGCTTGGATCTCGCCTGAGAAGCCTGTTGCCAGCTCGAACGAGGGCTCTCGCGCCTACCTCTACCCAGCGGGAACAGAACTCTACGGAAGCAATCAGCAATTCGCGATTCAGCCATATAAGGAAGGTGTTTTGAACTACCGGACGGCCGCAGCCGTCTCAGATATGACGCTGCTTGGAAACCCAGAAATAACGCTCTATCTCAGCATCGACAATGGGGATGATGCCGACCTGGAATTGACGTTGAAAGACATCGATGCTGATGGCAACGTACTTTTCCTTCAATCGGGCCTGCTGCGCGCTTCGCTCCGCGCAATAGACGACGCGCGGAGCTCTGCGGACGAAGTAGTTCATCTATTTCGCAAGTTCGAGAAACTCGTCCCAGGTGAAATCTACGAATTACGGATGTCATTGCTGGCACCGATCGCTCACGTTGTCCGGCAAGGGCACAGCCTCGAACTAACCCTCGGTGCTCCAAATCCCATCCCGCATCCCAATTTCGGCAGCATTCCCGCCGGCGCTCCGTCCATCAACAGGATTTATCATTCGGAGAGATACCCGTCGAAAATTCTCCTTCCCGTTGTTATGGGCGCGGTGGCCCAAGCGCCCGCGCCTGAATACAGCTCCTTGCGAGCTCAACCCTTTCGAAAAGGAACTGAATTCGTGCCTGGGGGGCTGCCCATTCCGTGATCCTTCGATCCAGCGCACCAGGCGCCACATAACTTGCCGTAGAATAACAGAAGCGGAATTAAGTTCCCGAGGGAGGATAGTATGAATAAATCGCACCGCCGAGCCGTCATGAAGGCAATGCTGGCTGTATCAGCTGCGCCCTGGATTATGCGCTCAACGGCATTTGCCGCATCTACATGCGGCAATCACACCGTGCGCATGGGCGCAACCGTTTCGCCCGACACGATGAACCCCTTTGCCACCTGGAGTTCGTTCTGGCCGACGGCCTTCACCTATGACTTTCTGGTCGGTGTGGACGCCCAGCGCCATCCCGATCGGAAGGGATTTGCCAAAGAGTGGTCCGTTGCCGACGACAACCTCACCTGGACGTTCAAGATCTGGCCTGGCATGAAGTGGTCAGACGGCCAGCCTGCCACCGCAAGAGACGCCGCATTCACCTACAACTATCTGCGTGACTCCCTGGGCACGCCCGACGAGCTGAGCATCGGCTGGAACAACACTACCGGCGTAGAGCAAGTCGAGTCCATCACGGCTCTCGATGACGAGACTTTGCAAATCGTGACCAAGGCTCCCACTCGTTGGCCAGTTGCCAACTTTAATATGATAGTCCCAGAGCACATCTGGAAAGACATCAGCCATGCGGATGCGCGCGGCAAGTTTCGCAATTCCCCGCCGCTGGTGGGCACGGGGCCCATGATCGTCTCTGAGTTTCAGCAGGGGCAGTTTGCCCGGCTCGTGCCGAACAAGTACTTCCGCGCGGGGCCGCCGGCGGCGGCCGGCATGGTCTTCCATTTCTTCGATACGGCTGATCCGATCGCGCAGAGTCTGAAGAGCGGAGATATCGATTATGGTGTGTATCTGACGGCAGCCCAATGGGCCGACCTCTCGGAGGATCCCGCCATCGTGGTCGGTCAGCAGCGCATCGAGCAGCGCATTTACCTGGCTTTCAACACCGCATCCGGAGACGGGGCCGGTAGTACAAAGGCCCTGCAGGATCGGGCGTTTCGCGATGCGATCGGCTACGCGATCGATCAGAAGACCATGGTGGATCGAGCCTTCCGCAGGCATGCCGATCCCGGCGTTGGACTGGCCATGCCGGTGGCGACCGATTACTACTCGGACTTGGGCGACATCAGGCGTCACTTTGATCTCGCCGAGGCTAATCGCCGGCTCGATGCTGCGGGCTATCGGGACATCAACGGCGACGGCGTCCGGGAGGACAAGGATGGAAACAGCTTCCAGCTGTCGCTGATTACCGGATCAGGTGCGAACTCGGTCGCGATACCGCCTTCGGCCGTACAACTCGTCGTTGGCTGGCTCGGACAAATTGGCATTCCCGTATCGGTCACCCAGTTCGACTCTGGTGCGCTTAATGCCAAGACGGCGGCGCCGGCGAAGGGTGGCGGCGGTTGGGATGTGCTGGTCGCCTCGAACTGGTTGACACCTTCACCCCAAGACCTCCTCGTCTTAGGTAGCAGCAAGGCAATCGGCCAGGACAACAGATCGTATTGGAAAAATGACAAATTCGACAAGCTGTTGTCTGAAGTCGAACATACCGTCGACCTAAAAAAGAGCCGGGAGCTGGTCGATCAGGCGGCGCGCCTGATTTACACCGAAGCGCCCTATATTATTCTTTGTTACCCCTTCGTCCTCGACGCCTATAGGAAGGACTGCTTCGAAGGTTGGGGGACCCAGGACGCCTTGTCCATGTGGAGCTACTTTCCACTCGATCGGGTGAAGCCACTCTAAGATGGCGCTGATGGAAAGCGAGACCCGATGAGCCGGCGCCTCGGACGGATTTTCCTCAGGGCGATTGTGACGCTCTTGATGGTGGCGACCCTGAATTTCATCCTATTCAGAGTCATTCCTGGCGACCCTGCATCGCTCTTGCTCGGCGGGGCCCGCACCAGCGTCACCGCTGAGCAGATGGAGGCGCAGCGCCAGAATTGGGGGCTCAATCGGCCGCTGTTTCCGGACCAGATGGTCGACTACTTGACGGCGACTCTCCACGGCGATTTGGGCTACAGTTTCAAGTTCAGGGGTAGGCAAGTCTCTGACCTGATTTTGGAGCGCTTGCCGGCCACCGTCGCCCTGGTTGGTCTAGCCCAATTGCTCGCCATTTTATGCGGAGTTGTGCTTGGCATATATG
Organism: Mesorhizobium sp. M1D.F.Ca.ET.043.01.1.1; assembly: GCF_003952385.1. Taxonomy (NCBI): domain Bacteria; kingdom Pseudomonadati; phylum Pseudomonadota; class Alphaproteobacteria; order Hyphomicrobiales; family Phyllobacteriaceae; genus Mesorhizobium; species Mesorhizobium sp. M1D.F.Ca.ET.043.01.1.1. The sequence continues at coordinate 2,193,498 of NZ_CP034444.1, read as the reverse complement.
CGGGCTGGCGCAGAGGAGGAGCCGTTGACCATATCGCTACGGGAGCTTCCTTGGCGCTCTATTCTACGCCATCTTTCTGGCTCGGCATGATCCTGGTTGTGATCTTCAGCACGGCGTTGGGTTGGTTCCCGGGCTATGGTGCACATTCGCCTGGCGCTGTCAGCGGTTCCCTTGATGGGCTGCTCGATTACATGCGGCATCTCGCCCTTCCGGTCACGGCGGTGACCCTTGGACTCATCGGCCAATACGTCGTTGTCGCTCGTGCTGCAATGAGCGACGTCGTCACAGAGGATTACATGGTCACTGCCCGGGCCAAGGGACTCTCCAATGGTCAGATGCTGATACGTCATGCATTTCGTAATGCTATGCTGCCAGTCGTAACGCTGATTACCCTCAATCTTGGCTATGTGGTTGCCGGCGCCATCACAGTCGAAGCCGTGTTCGCCTGGCCAGGGATCGGCGGGCTGACTGTGGAGGCGCTCAATGCGCGGGATTACCCAGTCCTTCAAGGCATATTCCTGTTGCTTGGTGCATCGATCGTTGTTGCGAACCTCGTAGCTGATCTTGCTTACGGCCTTCTTGATCCGCGAGTCCGGCAATGAGCGAAAATATTGTCAAATATTCTCCGCGTAGCCGGGCCCTGGTCATCAAAGATTTTCTGCGCCAATTTCTTGGCTATGGTGGGGCTAGGCTTGGCCTTTCTTGTTTGTTGTTCTTCCTTGTGCTGGCTTCTGTGCCCAATATCCTCGTTGGCCCGCTTGAGACCGTAGCCACCGCAGCTGGTGACTTCCTCGCATCGCCATCAAGCCAGCATCTGCTGGGGACAGACGAAGTCGGGCGGGACGTACTCAATCTGGTCGTCCATGGTGCCCGGATCTCGCTTACGATCGCGCTGCTGGCGACCGTGATTAGCCTCATCGTCGGGACTACGGTCGGAATGACCGCGGGTTACTTTGGCGGCTGGGTCGACGTCTGGCTGATGCGCTTGACCGATTTCTTTTTTGTAGTTCCCTCCTTCGTGCTGGCGCTGGTCATCACACCCGTGCTTCTCGAAGTAATGGGGCGCGGTGAAATCCTCGGTTTCCGTCCTTCTATTTTCGTAATCATTGTCGTTATCGGCATGACAAGCTGGGCGTTCGTCGCACGTATCGTTCGCAGCCAGACACTGTCGCTTAAGGAGCGAACATTCGTTGATCGCGCGCGCGTTGCGGGCAGCAGCAACCTCAGCATCATGCTGCGGCACATCCTCCCAAATCTCGTGCCGCAAATCGCAGCCAATGGTGCTCTGGTCGTCGCCGGCGCAATTTACGTTGAGACATCGCTTTCGTTCCTAGGGCTTGGCGATCCGTTGCAGCCTTCATGGGGCACCCTGCTTTCGCTCGCACAGCGCGCCGGTGCGGCCAGTGCTGGAGCCTGGTGGTACCTCGGCGCGCCCGGGCTATGCGCGCTCACGGTTTCGCTTAGCTTCGTCCTGATTGGCAATGCCCTCGACGACACATTCAATCCACGCCGCAGGGTGATTCCATGACAAGCCCCTCCCGGGACAGGGTATCGCTTCTGGAAATCGACGGTCTCGCTGTCGACTATGGGCTCAAGGGCGTTTCATTGCGAGCGATCGACAATGTGACCTTCGCGCTCCGCGCCGGCGAGGCCGTGGCGCTGGTCGGTGAATCAGGCAGTGGCAAGACCACGACCGCAATGGCGATCGCCGGCCTGCTGTCTCCCAACGCACGGGTCGGCAAGGGCGAGGTGCGCTATCGCGGTAGCCGACTGCCGATCGACAACGACGCGGCGATGCGGCCACATCGCTGGAGTGAAACGTCTGTGGTCTTCCAGGGCGCGATGAATGCGCTTAATCCCGTTCACCGCATCATCAAGCAGATTGCCGAGCCATGCATGCTGAAGCTTGGCATGTCGCGTGGCGAAGCAATCGCGCGGGCAAGAGAGCTGCTCGAACTCGTCGGCATTCCGGCCGATCGCGGTTCCGCCTATCCGCACGAATTGTCGGGCGGAATGCGACAAAGAGTGATGATCGCCATGGCCCTCGCGTGTCGCCCCTCAATCATTATCGGCGACGAGCCTACGACAGCCCTGGATGTTATTACACAGGCTCAGATCCTCAAATTGCTGGGTGACTTGCGATCCCGGCTTAACCTTGCCCTCATTTTGATCACCCACGATCTTTCTGTGGTGGCCGAGACTTGTGATCGCGTGATGATCATGTATGCGGGCCGGATCGTCGAGGACGGCGCTGTCGCCGAGATCTTCGCCAAGCCGAAGCATCCCTACACCAGGCTGTTGATCGACTCGATTCCGAACCCGGCGAATGGCAAAAAGATCATTCGGCCAATACCCGGTGATCCCCCCAACTTGATGAATCGGCCGTCAGGCTGCGCTTTCCATCCGCGTTGCCCGTCGGCTATGGGGGTTTGCGCGACGGTCATCCCTAGTTTCGATGAGTGCGGACAGGGACGTGTGGCCTGTCACCTTCACCGGTCCTTGCCGCAAGAAGAGAAGGTTGCAGCTCATGCCTGAAACCGCCGACATCCTGCGTCTCGAGAGCCTCCAGGTCCATTTTCCTATCCAGAGCGGGCTATTCGACTGTTTCCTGGGTCGACCTGCCGGCGCCGTGCGAGCGGTCGACGGGATCGACCTCGACATCGGACGGGGGGAGATCGTCGCCCTAGTCGGAGAATCGGGAAGTGGCAAGACGACGGTGGGCCGCGTCATTACCAAGCTTGCTCAACCAACAGGCGGCAGGTTGTTGTTCAAAGGCCGCGACATGACGTCGGTTCAAGGCGCCTCAGCCCTTCGTCCTTATCGGCATCGCGTGCAGATGATCTTTCAGGATGCATATCAGGCGTTGAACCCGCGACACACTGTGTTCGATATTGTGGCAGAGCCGTTACGTTCACTGCGGCTGGTCGTTAACGCCACCCAACTCGCAGAGCGGGTGAGCGAAGCTCTAGCGTCCGCCGGGCTCAATCCTCCCAGTGATTTCTTCGTCCGCTTTCCACATGAACTCTCCGGCGGGCAGCGCCAGCGGGTTGTGATCGCCGGAGCGCTTGCTGTGAAGCCCGAGCTCATCGTCGCTGACGAACCTGTGTCGATGCTCGATGTCTCGATACGCGCACAGATTCTTCAGGTCCTGGTTGACTTGCGCGACAAGCACAATATGGCGCTGCTGTTCATCACCCACGATTTGCCTCTTGCTTGGTTGATCGCCGACCGGATTGCCGTCCTCTACCTTGGGCGGGTGGTCGAGATCGGCAGCGCCGACGAAATCACATTCAACCCCCGCCACCCGTACACCGTCGCGCTTCGCAACGCGACCCCGCAGATTGGCGGCAACTCAGATCGCCCCCAGCTGCCGGCCCTGCAGGGCGATGTTCCAAGCGCCGCCCGTCTTCCGAAGGGCTGCCGTTTCCATCCGCGTTGCCCACGCACCTTCGGCCGCTGCAAGGAGGAGGAGCCGCCGGCGATCGAAGTGGGACCGCAGCACACGTCAGCGTGCTGGCTCGCCCAGTGAAACCCGTCTTGTGCTGCATTGGCTATAGGATCCGCGTCCTTCGGGCTTTCAACATCGGCTAATGAGCGGGAGGTTCATCGAGCTTATCCAAGGCTTGCAAGTTCACGGCGGCCCGCCAGCGCTGCCTCACGATATTGACTCAGTAGCCGACGTCGTAAGGAATGGCGCTGCGAAGTAGTATTTGGGATTGTGCACAGCGGCGGTTTGGCCATTGCCAATGGTTGTCAGGGCTTCAGGCGCGCCTGAAGCATGCATGGTAAGTCGACCGTGAACTATCCGCAAGCCATTGATCTGGCATGTTGATTGAGGCGGATGGCGGCTTTGGAATTGCAGGGATTCGCGATTTATGAGCTCTGTTTCCTGCAATTCGGTTTGCGATTCCCTTGTGCTGCGGAGCGTGATTCACTCGGTTCGGCGGCGGCGAATCGAGGGGACGGCGAATGTCCAAGCCACGCGATAAGCGCGAGACGGGAGAGCAGGATCTGTTCCGCTCCAGGCTCGATCAGATCATCAACATGAAGCACGAGCTGGTGCGGCTGGCGCAGGCGATCGACTCACCGGTGCTGGAGGAGCGTTTCGGCGCCGTCTATTCGGACGGCCCCGGCATGCCGCCGCTGCCGACCCGGCTGATGGGGCTGGCGATCCTCAAGCACACCTTCCACCTGTCGGATGAGGTTGCTGTGCGAGCGCTGGGTGGAGAACCCTTACTTCCAGTATCTCACCGGCGAGACGTTCTTTTGCCATACGCTGCCGTTTGACCGCTCCTCGATGACGCGTTGGCGCAGCCGTATGGGCGAGGAGCGGATCGTGGCGCGGTTGCAGGAGAGCCTCAGCCTTGCGGTCAAGACCGGGGCGATGAAGCCGGCCGATACGCGCGAGGTCATCGTCGACACGACCGTGCAGCCGAAGAAAGTCATGTTCCCGACCAACGCCAAGCTCATCCACCGGGCGCGCGAACGGCCGGTGCGGCTGGCCAAGAGGAAGGGGCTCCATTTGCGCCAGAGCTATGCGGGTCGGCAAGCTGGCGCTGATCAGCCATCAGCGCTATGCCCACGCCAAGCAGTTCAAGCGGGCGAACAAGGCGCTGCGCAGGCTCAAGACCTATCTCGGCCGGACCATTCGCGACATCGGTCGCCAGATCGCCGGCGATGCGGGGCTGGATGCGCTCTTCAAATGGCCGCGCTACCAGGCGGCCACCGTTGCAACGCCAGCGCCAGCGCGGCCGCAAGATCCACAGCCTGCACGCACACGCGGTAGAATGCATCGGCAAGGTCAAGGCGCATATGCCCTACGAGTTCGGGGTGAAGGTGTCGGTGGCCACTACGCTGAAGCGCTCCAAGGGTGGCCAGTTCGCCCTGCATGCAAAAGCACTGCCCGGCAATCCCTATGACGGCCACACGCAGTCCCACCGCACACGTTCCTGAACTCGTTGTTCCCTCAATCGTAATTGTCCCCGCGTTCGTCACATCCGAACCACCGTCTTCGCCACCGCAGATGCAATGCTCCTTTTCGTGCGGAACTCGGCATCCCGCCAACTCGCGACATTGGACCTTGCAACTCCAGAACCCGTCGAGACGCTCCTATCACACAGCCGGCTACCAAATCTTGCAACAGATCCTTTCACTAATTTTTACGAAATCTTTGCAACCGCAGAGCGCTGAGAATGCTAGCTTCATGGCACGGCTGAGGGAAGGCACGGCAAAAAAGCTGGTCCATCTACACTCTGACCGCCGCGCAGCTCGCAACAGAGGATTAAAAGCAATGGGAAGGAAAGCATTCATCTTGGTGGAAGGCGGTCCATGGGGTTGTGGTCTGCTATACGTCCAAGCGGCCCAGCGTCTTGGTCTTCACCCAATTATCTTTTCGGCTGGTCCAACTTGCGACGACTATCTTGCGGCGGAAGGGATCGAGGCAATCCGCGTCGACACAAGCGATGTCAATGCGCTAATCCGCGAATGTACCCGGATACTTGCGACCTATCATATTGCTGGAATTACGGGCAGAGTGATGGACTATTCGACGGTTGGTGAGCTCTGCCGGCGTTTCGATCTACTTGGACCGAACCCCGCATCTATTGAAAGATGCCGAGACAAATTCACTCAACGTCAGCTTCTTGCGAAGGCAGGCGTTCCGATGCCTGCCTTTCGCGTGGCAGCGAATGCTAGGGACGTTGAAAGGGCTGCCGCAGAGATCGGTCTGCCGGTGATTCTCAAGCCAACTGTAAACGGCGGCAGTATCGGAGTCCGATTGTGCCGCAACTTCGACGAGGTGGCCGAGCATACGGCCTATCTGTTGAGCGAGAAGCACATATGGCTATCCTCGCGGAGGATACTGGTCGAGGAATTCGCACAAGGCCCCTACTATGCTGCTGACATAATGGGAAATGAGGTAATTGGGATTGGCGCCGGTGACTTCGGCCCTCCGCCGCATTTTGTCTATCGTCAGTACACCTATCCGGCCATGCTAACTGGTGAGGAGTATGACCGTATTGCCGATATTTCGTTGAGCTGTTTGCGAGCTCTCGACCTTGGCTGGGGCCCAACGAACATTGAATTCCGGTGGACGAGGGGTGGCCCAGTAGTGATCGAAGTTAACCCGCGAATGGCCGGCACGCCCGATCCCCAACTGGTTCGGCTGGCTTACGGTGTCGATCTAATCACCGAACATATCAAGTTAGCGATCGGCGACGAATGGGATCTGCGCAAGGGGGACCTGCAGACTGCAGCCGCGCGGTTCCTTGTTGCTGATCGCGACGGCACCCTAGCTTGGATTGGCGGCGACAGCCGAGCAGCCGCTGTGTCAGGTGTCGCCGAGGTCAAGTTCTATGTTCAACCCAAAACGCCAATCGTCAGGAAAGGCGATTACCGAGACACGATCGGACATGTCATCGTCGCTTCACCTAGCCATGCTCAGACGGAGGCAACGCTGCAGCGAGCGGTCGACTTAATCGATTGGTCGATCACACCATTTCCGACCCTTGCCGAATAGCAACAATCTGCTGCTGGCACCTGCCGCCGCAGGTGGCGTAATGGTAAGAGCTGATCGTGGCCGTACATTGGTGCAATTGTCTCATCCCGGATGCCAAAGTTGAGGCGTGTGGGATAGGGTTTGTTTCCATAGCCTCGTCATAGCACCCAACTCAGAAGTAAACTGATAAGAGTTTCAATAAACGCCAGGAGCGAGGAATCTCTGCGCGGCGGGCAATTCGCGTCGTGCTTTGGGCTTATGTCTGACGACAGAAGTCTCCATGTTCTTGAGGGGTTGCTAACCGGCCGGAGGCAACCCGCGGCGGCGCTGTCGGAAGAAGCGATGGCATGGAATGCGGCTCGGCCTGGCTGTCGAGGTCGCCCAAAGTAAGCGTCAAGCTGACCCCATCTGGCGTGGCTTGCGGCGATGAGCGAGACATACTGACACTGAAGCAAGGAGCCCAGGAGCTTGCAGGGTGTCAATTCCTATGTCTGCGCTTATGCCTGATAGTAGAAGTTTCCATGTTCTTGAGGCGGCCCCGAAGCGGCTGGAGGCAAGCCCGCAGCGTCCGCGCCGGCGCTGGTCGGCGGAAGCGAAGCCGCGGCTGACTGTTGGCGCTGGTGCGCGATGCCGGCGCGGATCAGTGGCGGGCTTTACGTCTTCCGCGCGAAAGAGCAGACAGGATCAAGATTCGTGTGGTGGGACGGCAGCGGCGTGTGTCGTTACGCCAAGCGGCTGGACGAGGCGAAGTTCTGCTGGCCGGATCGGCCACGGGTCCAGCTCAATCATGCCCAGCTCATGGCTCTGGTCGACGGAATGGAGTGGAAGCGAATTCGGACGGTGACGGTCTGGCGGCCGCAATCGGTTGGGTAAAACCCTGCGGCAGAATGAATCAGGAAGCTGAACGCGGGAAAATTGCCCGCGAATATGCTCTGAATTTGGCCATGCCGGCACCGATCTTGGGCTCCCGGATGACGTTGACGCGCTCAAGGCGATGTTTATTGCCATGGCCGAAAAGGCCGCCCTTCTGGAGGAGCGCAAGGTCCATCTCGAGCTGGTCAACAAGAGCGCCGAGGAGCGGATCGCAGACTGACGGCAACCGTGAAGATGCTGGAGGGGTCGCGCTTCAGCAGCCGCTCCGAAAGGCTGCGGACCGGCGCGCTTAGCGAGGAGCAGTATGCTCTCGTCTTCGACGAAATCGAAATCAGCGTGGAAGCGCAGATGGAAAAGGCTACGGGAAGCTCGAAAGTGAGGCGCGCGCCGCGCGCGCGCAAAGGCTTTGCGGCCCATCTCGAACGGGTCAAGGTGGTGATTGAACCCGAAACGCCAGCCGGTTGCCCGGGATTGGAAGGGATTCTGATCGGGGAGGACGTGCACGAACCGAACGGCTTGATGTCACCCCGGCGAAGTTCCGGGTGATCGTCACGCGTCGCCCAGATATGCCTACAAGGTCTGGACGGCATCATCGAGGCAGCCGCACCCGCCCGCATCGTCGAAAGCGCCAACCCGATCTAAGCGCTGATGGCCCAGATCGCGGTGTCGAAATACGCCGATGGCCTGCCGCTCCATCGCCAGAAAGCGATCAATGCCCGCGATCAGGTCGAAATCGGTCACAGATGGCGCGGGCTTCGAGCTCGAGCCGCTCGCCGATTATGCACTGACCCGCATCAAGCAGAGTGAGCGGGTCTTCGCCGATGAGACCACGCTGCCAGCGCTGGCCGGGATCGGGCAAGGCCAAGACGGCCTACCTCTGGACCTGTTTCCGCGATGATCGGCCGTTCGGGGGACAGCGGACCGCCCATCGCCGCTACCGCTCCAAGACAGTCGTGCCGGCGAATGTGTCGCCCGCCATCTGGACGGCTATCGCGGCATCCTGCCGGTCGACGGATACGCCGCCTATAACCGGCTGGCCCGATCCAATCGGGGCAATGATGGTGTGATGCTGGCGGTGTGCTGTCGCACGTGCGGCGCACGTTCTACGAACTGCATGCGGCAGGCTCGCAGACGGTGGCGCAGATGGCCCCCCTGTGGGCCGCCGAGGAGGCCGTGCCAGGTAGCTCGGATAGCTGCGCGTCAGGAGAAATCAACCGCCGTCCTTCCCGCTTCTCTGCGCTGTGGGAAAAGGAGCTGCCGAAGCGTCAGGAAAATTGAAGCCCGCCGAGGCGATCCGCTGTGCACTCGCCGGCGTGCCGCGCTTGAACGCTTCCTGACCGACGGACGCATCGAAATCGACTCCAATACCGTCGAGCGCGCCCATCCGGCCACAGACGAAGACTGATTCAAAATGCACCTCCTTTTCAAATGGCGGAAAACAGCGATTCCTGGTTGTCGTCGTGGATGCGACGCGGAGTATTGCGCGCCAAATCGGCCTTGGTCCCTTCGTCTTCGAGATCGCTGGCGCGGATCTAGTAGGGCGCGCCGCGCATGACCTGCTCAGCGGGCGCCGATGTCGGCCAGGATAATTTGACCAGGATTATTCGCGCGGTGCGTCAAGCATGATCCCGGTTTGCCGCCAGGTCATCCGTTGATTTAAGAAAAGGTCCCACATCCTTCTGGCCTTGGTGCGCGATGCTGGCTCGGACCTGTTTCAAGGCGCGCTTTACGTCTTGCGCACCAAAGAGCCGACTGGGTGAAGATCGCTTGTGCGACAGCTGGACAAGGCGAAGTTCTGCTAGCCGCGGATCGGCCTCCACCGGTTAGCTCAATCGTGCTCAGCTCCTGGCACTGGTCGACGGAATGGAATGGAAGTGGTGCGGATGCTGACCGTCAGGCGACCACGGTCGGTTGGTGAAATGCTGCGGCATCATGGCGCTACATGAAGACAAAACACGACAGACGGACGTTGCGCTCCTCCAGAAGGGCGGCCTTTTCGGCTGTGGCAGTAACTATCGCCCTTGAGTCAACGTCGTCGGGGGAGCTCAAGATCGGGTGCCAACATCACAAAAATCAGAGCACATTTGCGGGCAATTTTCCCGCTTTTCAGCTTCCTGATTCAGTGCGGGCTATATCAGTAAAATTAATAGGGTGTCACAAAAACGTAATAAATTGACCGGTTTTGGGATTCCTTTCATCGTTTGACATGCAAACTAGTGAGCAAGCTCAAACGGATTGTTCTTCATGGCGAGGATTTGCTCCCGCTCGGCAAAGCGCGGCATCCCGGGAGAGCTGGTATGAAATCGATCTCGGTGCGATCAGGCACAATTATCGTCAACTGCGCGCGCATCTGCCCGGGACGGTGAAAATTTTCGCTTGCTTGAAGCGCAATGGATATGGCTGTGGAGCGGGGCCCGTCGCCCGCGCCCTGGCGGCAGAGGGGGCTGACGGTTTTGCTGTCGCCACGCTGCCGGATGCCATGTCCATTCGCGAAATTGGTATTGATCTCCCGGTTCTGCTCTATCCCGGTCCTCTGCCGATATCAGCGAAAACAATTGAAGCGCTCGGGCTCACCGTGACCGTCTCCAACGTCGATGAACTGGAGCGCTGGCGTGAGGCCATGAGCACCACCCGCATCTTTGTTAAGGCGGACCTCGGGTTCTTCAGAGCCGGGGCCACGCCGCAGGAGATGGGTCGACTTCTCGCGGCCGCGCACGCCTGTAACGACGTCGAAGTACAGGGACTCTACGCCCATCTCAGTGAGTTGCCCACATCGACTGCAAGCGAGCAATTCTCCCGCCTGCAGCGGATTCTACGGGAGGCCGAGGCGTCCGGCACTCGTCCTGCTATCACCATGATGTCGAGCACCGCAGCCGTGCTTCGGTATCCCGCGATGGATCTCGATGCGGTGGATCCCGGGGCCTTGTTTTTCGGTCTTCCTGAGACGGATCGACCCATGCGGCCCGTCACCCTACGGCCGGCTCTTAAGGCCATTTCGACATGCCTCGTCTCCGTCAAGCGGATCGATGCTTCTCTCGGGCGGATACCAGACATACCCGGTTTTCGGCCGAGAATGACGATCGGTGTCTTGGGTATGGGGTGGGGGGATGGCCTACCGCGTCACGTCCCAGTCCAGGCGGAAGCGTTGGTGAGGGGGCAGCGCGCGCGCTTGCTTCCTCCCGCCCATCTCGAACACCTGCGCATCGATCTTACGGACGTCCCTGATGCGAGGTTCGGCGACCAAGTGCTCCTGCTAGGGCAGCAAGGGCTCCAGACAATCACGCAGGAAGAGGTCGCCGCTCAATGGGGGACAGACCTCATCGGTCTCTATGCCCAACTCCGAGATCACATCCCCCGTGTCTATGTCTGAAATCCAAGGCAAGAAAGAGGAATTCGGAATGAATGCAATCAAAACAGCACCGTCACTCCTAGTAGTAGCAATGTTCGGTCAGGAGAGCGGGCAGCAATGACGGCCATTATAAGGGCTGTTCCTAGCCCTCGCCATACAGTGGCCAACGACGCCGCCGAAGCGATCCACGTCGAGAACCTGCACAAGAAGTTTGGTGCGCTCCATGTATTGAAGGGGGTCTCTCTATCTGCGCGCGACGGCGATGTGGTCGCGGTCATCGGTGGCAGCGGCTCCGGCAAATCAACGCTACTTCGCTGTATCAACTGCCTGGAAGACCCGACTAGCGGTGTTATCAGGGTGAATGGTGAGGAAATTCGCCTGAAGCGGCATGGCGCTGGGAACAGTGTCCCGGCGGACCGAAAGCAGATCGAACGCATACGTTCCAGGCTCGGCATGGTCTTTCAGAGCTTCAATCTCTGGAGTCACATGACCCTACTCGAAAACGTGATCGAGGTGCCGGTTCATGTGCTCGGCGTCAGCCGGAAAGCAGCGATTGTTGATGCCGAGAAGCTGCTTGCAAGAGTGGGGCTTCTGGAAAAACGGACTGTTTACCCAGCATTTCTATCAGGCGGCCAGCAGCAGCGTGGCGCAATCGCTCGGGCGCTTGCGGTCCAGCCACGTGTCATGCTCTTCGACGAACCAACTTCATCACTCGATCCTGAACTCATCGGCGAGGTGCTCGGCGTCATTGGCGGTTTGGCTCGTGAAGGTCGCACCATGATCCTGGTCACGCACGAAATGAAATTTGCCCGGGAAGTCGCTACCCACGTGGTCTTTCTCCACGAGGGCCGCGTCGAGGAAGAAGGGCCACCGGAAGCAATATTCGGATCGCCGAAATCGGAGAGGCTTCAACAGTTCATCCGCAGAGTAAGGTAGCGAATGGAAAACCAGCGAATACCTGTAAAGGGGAACAATCATGAATGTACTTTCTAAAATTTTGACAGCAGCAGCAATCCTTTGCGCATCGACTTTGATGGCGCAAGCGGAGCAGGTGAAGGTTGGAATCGCTGCAGAGCCTTCCCCACCGTTCGCGTCCCTGGACGCCTCAGGAAAATGGGTCGGCTGGGAGATTGAAATCATTAACGCGATCTGCGCCGAGGCAAAATTCGACTGCGCCGTCACCCCCGTTGCTTGGGACGGGATCATTCCTTCTCTGACGTCCAAGAAAATCGATGTCATCATGGCCGGGATGTCAATCACACAGAAGCGCAAAAAGACGATCGACTTCTCCGACAAGTACTTTAGTGACAGCGGATACACGATTGCCGCCCCAAAGGGCGTTGCGATGGATCCTACCCCTGAAGGCCTCAAGGGCAAGATTCTCGGAATTCAAGTCTCTACCAATGCCGAAGTCTACGCAAGCAAGCATTTCAAAGACAGGTTGGCCGAAATGAAAACGTACCAGACACAGGATGAGATCAATCAGGACCTAGTCGCCGGCAGGATCGACGCCATTCTCGCCAGCCCGCTTACCATTGATCAATTCATGAAAACTGAACAGGGCAAGGCTTGCTGCGAGATTAAAGGCAAGGTTGCGAATGATCCTGATATTATGGCGCCGGGCGTCGGGGCGGGTCTGCGCAAAGGAGACACCGCGCTCAAGGAAAAGATCAACGCTGCGATCAAGGGAATTCGTGCAAACGGTAAGTACGACGAGATTACGAAGAAGTATTTCGATTTCGACATCTATGGGGGCTGAAGACACTTTTTCCTTGGTGAAATTTTCCTGACAAATTCACGCCCAGTCACCTTTCCTCCCAGACGGGAGAGAGGACAGCGTCCTTCCTCGCACACCAGTGAACGCCAGGTTTTGGTGAGGGTAATTCTCAATGCTGTTAAGGGAAGCGCTTATGATCGACTATCTATTTTTGCCGCTGGCTCAGACCGGCATTTTCGAGTTGCTTGCACCTGCGCCGCCTGGATGGGGCGGAAATCTGCTGCGCGGATTCATTAATTCAGTCGAGATCGGCGTCGGAGCCTTTTCCTTGGGACTCCTTATTGGCACTGGCGGTGCATACGGCAAGCTCTATGGTGGACATGTGCTCCGCGATTTGCTTCAAGTCTACACCACCCTCATCCGAGCGGTGCCAGAACTCGTGCTAATTCTGCTCATCTATTTCGCGGTTCCGGACCTGATCAATCGCCTCCTGGACATTGTCGGCTCCGGACGGATCGATGTCAGCGGGCCCGTAGCAGGCATCGTTGCGCTCGGCTTCGTACAAGGTGCATACGCAACGGAGGTGCTGCGCGGCGCGATCCTCGCGGTACCGCAAGGCCAAATCGAGGCGGGACGAGCCTTTGGTATGACGCCTACGTTGCTGATGCGACGCATCACACTGCCTGCGATGCTGCCCTTCGCAATCCCAGGTCTTGCGAATCTCTGGGTGGTCGCATTCAAGAGCACAGCTCTTCTGGCCGTTGTCGGCTTTAACGAACTGACCCTCGAAACACGACAGGCTGCGGGCGCTACAAAAGCCTACTTCACGTTCTTCATGGCCGCTGGCATGCTTTACTTATTCCTCACCTTGATCTCCAACGTTCTGATTGGAGGCGTCGAGCATTGGGCGAGGCGCGGCCAGCCGCCGATAGCGGAGAGCCGCTGATGACCTATTCCCCCACTGCCTCCGCGAGTTGGCGCCCGGTTGCCTGGTTGGCGCCACATCGCATTGCATTGATCGCGATAGCCATCGCCTTGATCACCTTAGCAGCTGTCTTCATGCGATGGGACTGGCTTGCCGATTACAACACGCTTGCGATTGTCGGTTTATGGCGAACGATCTGGATTCTGATCGTGACCAGTATCTTTGGATTTGTTTTAGCTGTGCCGCTTGGACTCGCACAAGTGACGGGGCCGATTTGGCTCAGTCTTCCAGCGAAAGCCTTCTGCACCGTCATTCGGGGCACGCCATTGCTTCTGCAAATCTGGTTGCTCTATTATGGGCTTGGCTCGCTCTTCCCGCAATATCCATGGATTCGCGAATCCGATCTCTGGTCCGTCGTTCGACAGGCGTGGCCCTACGCTGTACTCGCTTTGACACTGTCCTTCGCAGGATATGTGGGCGAGATTATGCGCGGTGCTTTGGCTGGCGTGCCGCGCGGCCAGCTCGAGGCCGCACGCGCATTCGGTATGAGCCGTTGGAAACTATTTCACCGGGTGTGGTTGCCGCTAGCAATCCATAAGGCGTTGCCGACGTTGGCTGGTGAAACAGTGGGCCAACTTAAAGCGACACCGCTCGTCGCTACGATCACGGTTATCGACCTCTATTCCGTCGCTCTCCGGGTTCGTCAGGACACATTCGTCATATACGAGCCATTACTCCTGCTGGCATTGGCGTACATGGTCCTAACGGGATTCCTCGTGTGGTTTTTCAATAGTCTCGAGGCGCGTATCCCGGTCCGAGTAGGGTGACGCGGGCTGAACGGGCGCGGGGCGGGCAGTTAGTCTGCCGCAATCCACGATCATTGGAAGCTCCAATGTGCCCGTACGGCAATATGACTGACCTCCAGGTTGTGGATTCAGCGAATGCTTTGAGCGAGAGCGATCGATGCGCCGCGTCGGCCATTTCGACGAGTACACAATAGCTATGAACAATTCTAGTGACGCCATCCAGCTGGCCAACAAGCCAAGCAATCACCCCTCCAACCCCCTTATATCAGGGGCCTCATTGCACCGGAAACCGATCATCAATGCGCGGAAGCAGAATAGGGTGTGCGATGCATGAGGTAAGGTGGGCGGAGTTTATCTCTACACTGAAGACAGGAAGTCACTTAGCGTCCCATTGCACGTCATCCAGCCATCAGAGTACCCGGAAAGACGAAGATGTCGCTCGTTGGCGGGGACTTGCCAAACCGATGCACACTCACGAGAGCGCAGCCACCAGTCGTCGGGTTAACGCAAATGACACGTTCAGACTCCCCTACTTCGGGACCCATCCGGTTCCTGGTTCCTGGTTTCTGATTTCTCCAAATTTTTGATTCCAATGCAAAATTTCTACGAGGCAACTGTTTCCCGTCAGGTCTACCCACAACTGACGTGCACACTGGACACGCAGGTCTGCATCGTCGGTGCCGGGCTCGCCGGCCTATGCACTGCGCTCGGACTCGTGGAACGCGGTGTGCGCGACGTCGTGGTTCTCGAGGGCGAGCGGGTCGGCTTTGGCGCATCGGGCCGCAACGGCGGATTCGTCTTCGGCGGTTACAGCCTCGACAACGCCGAGCTGCTGCTCACGCTCGGGCGCGACGAGGCACGTCGCCTGTACCGGCTTACAATCGACGCGGTCGACTTGATCCGCGCGCGGATTGCTCGCTACGCCATCGACTGCGACATCGTCGACCGCGGCGTGATGTTGGCAAACTGGTTCGACGATCAGTCTCGGCTGGACGGACTGCGCTCGCTGATGAAGCGAGAATTTGACATCATATGGGAGCCGGTCGCGACGGAAGCGCTTCGCTCACGGTTGAGGACTAGGCGCTATCACGGTGGTCTATTTGAGGCCAACGCGTTTCATTTCCATCCACTCAAGTACGTGCTCGGCGTCGCCCAAGCGGCTATGCAAGGGGGCGCGCGTGTCTTTGAGCAATCCCCGGCCTGCGCGATTGAGCGCGACGGCATGAGCTTCGTCGTGCGTACGCCGGAAGGCGCGGTGCGGGCGAAAGATGTCGTGTTCGCAGGCGGTGCCTACACGCGGGGCGTATCACCCCAAATCGAGCGAGCCATACTGCCGATCGCGACCTACGTGATTGCAACTGAGCCGCTCGGTGCCCGCCTTGCCGCGGCGATTGATGCTTCGCATGCAGTCTATGATACGCGCTTCGCGTTCGATTACTATCGACCGTTACAGGACACACGAATTCTTTGGGGAGGGCGAATCTCGGTGTTCAACCGTGATCCAGGCGCCATCGCGCGCCTACTCCGGCGTGACCTTCAACGCGTGTACCCGCAGCTCAAAGACGTTCAAATCGATCACGCGTGGGGGGGGATGATGAGCTACGCGCGCCACAAGATGCCGCAGATTGGTCGCACCGCTGATGGCCTATGGCATGCGGTCGCATTCGGAGGGCATGGGATAGCGCCGACCACGGTCGCGGGTGAAACAATCGCCGCAGCACTAGCCGAGGGCAGACCGGTGCCAAAGAGCTTCACTAGGTTTGGACTGACCCGTACGTTCGGCCTCGCGGGCCTCGCTGCCGCGCAGCTCACGTACAGTGCATATCAAATGCGCGACACGCTCGCTCAAGGCGTGAAGTTCCAGGTCCGATAGACTACGTAAAAAACAGTCATGAAGTCAGCGAATGAAGTTCCAGGGGGCGGCCAATTGAAAATTGGCTTCATCCTTGGCCGCTCTTTTACTCTTTCTGCGTTCGCGCTGTTCGTGGACATTCTCAGGTTGGCAAGTGACGTGGCCGACAAATCCGGTAGGGTTTTCGCCGATTGGCAGGTTCTGGGGAGCACCCCGCGCTTGATCCCCTCCAGTTGCGGGGTGCAGGTCGCGCCGACATCGGATTTCGTGGACCCTGTTGAGTTCAATTATGTCGTAGTCGTGGGCGGTCTCCTAAAAAGTGAATCTCCAGTTGACAACGAGACAGTCAGCTATCTCAAGAGAGTCGCAGCCAAGAACGTTCCATTAATCGGCGTCTGTACAGGGACGTTCATCCTGGCCGAGGCTGGGTTGATGAAGCAGCATCATACCTGTGTGAGCTGGCTCCACTATAACACCTTCCGCGAGCGCTTTCCGGGCCACCAGGTCCGGGCGGACCGTATATTCAATCTCGATCGTAGCAGGGGATCATGCGCCGGGGGCAGCAGCGCGGCAGATATGGCGGCGTCAATCGTCAGACGTCATATCAGTGCAGAGGCCGAGAGAAACGCACTCGAAGTGCTGCAGATTGAGAAGGCGCGCTCGGCTTTAAACATCCAGCCGCGCAGACCCCTTTCAATCGAATGCGACGACCCGCGGCTCAAAGCGGTTCTCATTATCATGGAGAGCCACATTGAGAATACAATCCCCATTTCCAAGCTGGCAGCTTCAGTCGGACTATCTCGGAGGCAACTCGAGCGCCTTTTCATGAAGAAAACAAAGATATCGCCGGCACTTGCGTACAAAAAGGTGCGTCTGGAAAGGGCGAGGCGCCTCGTGATGCAGACCAGGGTTCCGTTAGTTGAGATCGCCGTGGAGGTCGGGTTTGAAAACCTCTCGCATTTCTCGCGGCTGTTCCGTGAAGCTTATGGTCAACCGCCTAGCAAGCTCAGGGCAACAGTTTCAACTGACTGAATTTTTTCCGGAATGAGGCACGACCGCTTGGCCGACCGAGCTGACGTTCACTGGAGAAGGTTGAGATGCAATGATGCAATAATAAGACTTCCATATTCCAAAGCAGCAGGACGACCGGGGCGCTTCGAGATGTTCTGCTGCCACCTCGAGCGTCAGGTCTGCTTCTGTCTCAATGTCGCAAAATCCGTTCGCCTGCTGCTGCCCATTCCGCCCCGGATCCTAAGAGCGGTGTTTCTGGACCAACTCTCGGGAGTGGTTTCGATCTGTGAGGTGCCGGTTCTACATTGGAATCGGAGTTCGGCTTGTGCTGGAGCTGAATCAAAGGCTTCCGAGGTCGCCGGCCGATCATCTCAGGCCGCAGCAGGTCTTCGCCTTGCGCCGCGAAGCGCGCAACAGGCAACTGCGGTTGGACAAAATTCACTTGCTTTCGTGCCCGGCGGCGGTGCTAGCGCCGGATCTTCAACTAGGCTTCCATCGAAACAGCGAAGATGGAAAGCCACCCGAGACGCCAGTGTGCTCGAGTTTGAAATCGACGGCATCGCCATGCGCGTTGGCCGGGCGCCGACCCCAACGCAGCTGCGGTCCCAAAGGAACCAAGGACCGTCCTCATGAGAAGAAGTTACTGACTCGTGATTAATATACGTTTGTAAGTCCGGCTGCGGCATCCAACACTGAGGAAGTGAATCAACAAGTTGGTGCGAGACAGGCGTCATGCTGTGTCTTCTCGGACTTGAATACCCTTGGAGGCGCGGCGTGATTACCGTTCATAAATACATGCCCTCGCAGCGTGAGCAGGAATTTTTGGGAAAAGTGGTCAACGGCAAATACGACCGGCAGATCATCACCGGCATAGCCAAATTCGCCAGCGGTGACGTGTCCCAGGACATGCGGGGGTTCTATTCCAAAGAAGAACTCGACCAGATTCTCGAGTTGAAAGACACCCCGAGAGATCTGGAGGTGCGGATGCCGATCAAGATCACGCGGCACTATTATGAGCAGGCGCAATACAGCCGGCCCATGCAGACTCTCGTAAAAGCTAGTCCGAAAGAAACCTACGATCTCGATGGTGCCGAAGATCCGGGCAAGCAAATGACCTACAGCCCGCGCGAAGGGCTGATCCACAAGTATGAGCTTGGTCTTCTGTATGTGGCGTCCACCTGCTCCGCTCACTGTCGCTTCTGCTATCGCGAGGAGCTGATCGGCCGCAAAGAGATCGCTCGCGAGGATGGGACCGTTGCTCCTAAGGGCTTGGCGCAGCTCGGCGAGATCGTCGAATACATTCGCGAGCACAACAGGGCGGTAACCGCGAATGGCGGCCTCCATCCAGAAAGCGGCCGTGAAAAGCTTCGCGAGATTCTTATGTCAGGCGGCGATCCCATGGTTCTGGGGAACAAAAACATCGCTGCCTGGCTTGGCGGGCTCGCGGAAGCCGGCGTCGAGAATATCCGCATCGGGACCAAGGAGTTGGCTTTCCATCCGCAGCGGTTCGATCAGACTTTCTTTGCGATGCTTGATGCCTTTCATCAAGCTTATCCGGAGGTCAGCCTGCGAATGATGGTGCACTTCAATCATCCTGACGAGTTCCTCCGCAGGACACCGGATGGCGGCTACCTCGACAATCCTGGCGGTGGCTTGGAATGGATCGCCGAAACCCGGGTTGCAGTCAAGGAACTTGCCCGGCGCGAATGGATCACCATCCACAATCAGTCGCCGATTATTCGCGATATCAATGACGACGCCGAGGCGCTGCGGATCATGCAGCGCGAGATGCTCCGAAACGGAATCAACAATCACTACTTCTTCTGCGGTCGCGACATAGTCGGGCATAAGGCGTTCAATGTGCCAATCGAACGAGCGTGGCAGATCCTGAACGAATCGCAGAAGGGCTTGTCGGGGGTCGAGGCCCATGCGCGGCTTTCGATTACCCACTACAAGGGCAAGACCGAAGTGGCGGCCGTCACCAACGAGCCGGTGCCGGGCGTCCCTGGCGGTGAAAAAGGCGTTGTTATCTTCAAGCTGCTGCGTTCGGCCGCTGATGCACGCGATCGGTGCAAGGTGACAATCGTCGGCAGAAACCCGGATGCAATATGGTTCGGCGGCTATGATGATCGCGTTATCTTCGATGAGGCTGGCCTTTATTCCATGTACGGGATCAGGCCCGCATTCCTGCAAGCTGCGGAGTAGCGGCGGATACGATCTGCTATTTCCAAACGGGTATGGGGGCCGGCGTGACCTATGTCGTCACCGAGAACTGCATCAAGTGCAAATTTACCGACTGCGTCGATGTGTGTCCGGTCGATTGCTTTCACGAGGGACCTAACTTCCTCGTTATTCACCCCGACGAATGCATTGATTGCGATGCCTGTACACCGGTTTGTCCGGCAAAGGCCATCTACCGGGACACGGATTTGCCTGCAGATATGAGGCACTTCCTGGAGCTCAACGAAGAGCTTTCGCGGTTGTGGCCCAACATAACCGATTCCGGGGAATCGCTTCCCGATGCAGCCACATGGGATGGAGTAGAGGGCAAGTTAAGCCATCTAGAGCGCTAGACGCTATCGGGAGATCCGCATGGACGCCATATACTCGGGAATATCCAAGAGTGCTGCCCTATTTGAGCGCGCCAAGTCCGTTTTGCCGGGCGGATGCAGCCGAAACACCATTCTGCGCAAACCGCATCCGATCTACGTCGAGCGAGGGCGAGGGTGCTACGTCTACGATGTAGAGGGTGTCCGTCGCATCGACTTTGCGAATAATGTGGCGTCGCTAATTCACGGCCACGCGCACCCGCCGATCATTGCTGCTGTCAGCGAGCAGCTGCGGAAAGGAACCGCTTTTACTGTCGGGACCGAAGCCGAGATCGATTATGCCGAGTACATTTGCAGCCGTAATCCTGCCTTTGAGAGAATCCGCTTCGTCAATTCGGGAACGGAGGCGGTCATGGCGAGCCTCAAAGCTGCGCGGGCATTCACCCGGCGGCCGAAGATCGCAAAAGTCGAAGGCGCCTATCACGGCCTCTACGACTATGCCGAGGCAAGCCAGACGGCCAAGCCGGACAGTTGGGGACAGGCGGACCGCCCGTCCAGCGTTGCGGTATCTCGCGGAACGCCTCAGCGAGTACTCGACGATGTCGTTGTGATCCCGTTTAACGACGTGCAGCGCGGCCTCAAGATCCTCGACGAGCACCGCGATCAATTGGCGTGCGTGCTCGTCGATGTGCTTCCCCATCGCATAGGTGTAATACAGGCCGCCGAAGACTTCGTTCGAGCGTTGAGACGCTGGACCGAACAGAACGGAGCGCTTCTCGTCTTCGACGAGGTGATCACGTTCCGGTCCAAATTCGGCGGGGCGCAGCAATGGTACGATGTCCAGCCGGATATCACCGCCTTAGGCAAGATGATCGGGGGTGGCTTTCCCGTTGGGGGCATTGCAGGATGCGCGGATGTGATGGAAGTCTTGAACCCACTAAATGGGCCGGCGCCTTTTCCGCTATCTGGCACTTTCTCGGCAAACCCAATCACAATGATAGCCGGCCTCACGGCAATGAAGTTGTACCACCGGGAAGCTGTTGAGAAGCTCAACGCACTGGGCGAGCGCGCGCGAAGCTCAATCGGCGAGGCGATCAGGATAGCGGACGTGCCTGCTTGTGTCACCGGCCGAGGATCGATGTTTCGGATCCATCTATGCGCGGATGCGCCTGAGAACTACAGGCAGGCTTACCTGTCGCCGGAGAAAGCTGCGCTTCTTTCTGCATTCGTTGGGCATCTTTTCGATGGCGGCCTCCTCATGGTCGAAACGGGCACAGGTTTCCTGTCCACTGCCATGTCGGACCAGGACATCGATGACATGGCGGCTGTGGTGCTCGTCGCCCTGCGTAAAATCAAGCCTTACCTGTAACTCGAGCTTTTCGCAGCCGGATTTTGCGCGACGCGAAACAGTCAAACCCGGAGCCGCGGTCTTGCTGAAGTTCTGCTCTCTCGCCGAAGCCCTTGCGGAGAACCTTTCGACGGTGACAACGTGGCGTTTGAGGGTTTCACACATCTCATACCGCATGCAGCGACGCACGAGGCGATCCGGCAGGGACGACGGGAATTGACCCTGATCCGCATGACGCCGGATCTGGTCTACGACCAGATGGTGGGGCTGGGGATGGCGAAAAAGCTCATCTTCTCTTACGCTCGAAATCGCCGGGCGCGGCGCGCGGCTGGCGCTAGCAACGATGTGCATCGGGTCGGCCAGGGCATTGCCATCGCGCTTGAGGGTGTGTGAAGTGCCCCACGAAACCAGACCTACCCCGAGGCTTTACGACGCTCGAGTTCGGGGCTGGCAGCGCCGGTTCACGGCTTCACGAGGGACGTGCTCACGTCGGTACTTCCGTTGCTAGCTGTTTACAACCAGTTTTGCGGCCGACGTTACGATTTTCGGTGCGAAGGCGGGAGCCGCAAGCGGATCCGAACACTTGCAAGCATTCCGCGACCAGCCGGTATGGCGATTGAGCAGGCGGGAGGGGCAATTCGAGATTGGCGCAACGTGCCGGTGCAATGGCGAGGAGCTACGTTCGAGCCATTGTCATGGTCCGCCGTGCAGTCGAGATCAGCCAGCGCGTAAATGCGTTTACCTGGGCGTTAACGTCGCCTGCTGCGCTGACTACAAAATAGCTGTTGTGCGTCTTCAGAGGCGTGTCGCTTAGCGGGATCAAAATTCCACGCTCGAGCTCCGTTTCAATCAGGTATTTGGGTAGGAGCGCGGCACCGAGCGAGGATGCGGCAGCCGAGATGATCATGGAAAACTGATCGAAATGTCGACCGCCCAGCAGCCGCTTGTCGCTGATTCCTTTAAGGGCGAACCAGTCAATCCACGCGCTTTCGCGAGTAATGAGGTGCAGAAGCGGAGCAGCCGCGAGGCGAACGGGCTCGGTTATCAGGTACACATCGCGGAAGGTTGGCGATGCAACTGGCAGCATTTCCTCATTGAACAACTTATTCATTCGCGCGTCTGGCCAGTTGGCTCTTCCGAAATGTATCGCAACGTCGAAGCGCTCTCGTGTGAGGTCGAACGGTACGGTTCGGGTCTCTAGCCTGATTTCGATGTTGGGATGATCTTTCACAAACCCCGCCAATCTGGGAATGAGCCAACGACTGGCAAATGTCGGCAGGATACCGACACGTAACGTCGAATTTCGCTCGCCGGCGGCAATCGCCCGCACGACCGATTGCTTAAGGTTCTCAAGATCGACCGCCAGATCCGCCGCAAACTGTTTGCCAGCCTCGGTTAATGAGACGCGCCGGCCTACGCGCCGAAACAGTGTCACACCGATCATCTCCTCAAGTTCCTTAACTTGTCGGCTGACAGCGCTTTGCGTAAGATGAAGCTCCTCCGCCGCTTGGGTAAAGCTGTCGTGCCGCGCAGCGCACTCAAAGCTGCGCAAAAGCGCATAGGACGGACGATTGCGGTGACCTATTGATTGCACAGGTCCAACACCTTCAATGAGCGGCAGTACAGTTCCCGCTGCTCTAATACATTTCAGTTATTTCATTTTCAATGGGAGTTTTTAGGATAGAAAGATCCCGAAGCAACATCCCCGAGCACCGCTGCCTGGAGTTCTTCCATGTAACGCAGTGTGTTGCAGCCCCAACCTGCACAGGCGAGATGGCTCATCGGTCGTTCGATTACGGCACCGGCATCTTCAGCAGAAAGAGTTCCGAAAGTAGCCCAACAGTCGTCTTTCCTACGGGCTCAAGGTTGCTTCGCAAACGCATTGTAGCGGGCTGGATTAGTTCTACCTTCTATGAGGAAATTCTTTGCGCGAGCTCGCGTCGAAGCTCATTTAGAGGGTAAGCGACAGACCATCGCGCGCTGTAAGGATCGCGTTCCATTTCTGCATCGCCACCTTCGGCTTAACCTCGGCGTCAGACAAATCGCACTCGACCTAAGCTTATGACGAAATGCGCTTTGTCTTCTGTTTCCGTCAAGGTGCTTCAATTTTGCTCCTCATTCCCATTTGGAATGGATTGTTGAACAAATGTCGATATCAAGGCCGGCCAGATGATGCTTTGATCGCATGCAGGTCACCGAAATAGCCGAATGCGGAGGACGCTGCTTCGGCCCCTCCCGCAGCAACTAGCCCGGAGTGGACGCAGACGCTGCGCTTCTGCTTATTCCGCGATGTTGCGAGATCGGATCACTGATGGTCCACCCGTCGCCGCGACTTCGACGCCCGTCCCTAACGTTAGGAAACACGATGACTTCGCGCGCAGCTCAGATCACAAATTCGTCACTCCGCCGCGAGGTCGAGGCGATCCTCGGTCGCTGCGGCGTCGATGCTGCTGCCCTTGCGGCTGGTGAGCTCGTTGTGAAATCCCCAATTTCGGGCGAAACGCTCGCCCTCCTGAAGATCGTAAATGCCGCAACCGCCGATGAAGCTATTGAAAACGCCCATTCGGCCTTCCTCGAGTGGCGGCTGGTGCCTGCACCGAAGCGCGGCGAACTGATCCGGCTATTTGGCGAGGAGCTCAGGGCGGCCAAGGACGACATCGGGCGCCTCGTTTCCATCGAAGTAGGCAAGATTCCTTCAGAGGGTCTAGGCGAGGTCCAGGAGATGATTGACATCTGCGACTTCGCCGTGGGCCTGTCGCGTCAGTTGCACGGCCTCACAATGGCTACCGAACGTGCCGAGCACCGGATGATGGAGACCTGGCATCCGCTCGGCGTGACCGGCATCATCTCAGCTTTCAACTTCCCCGTCGCCGTCTGGTCGTGGAACGCGGCGCTTGCGCTTGTCTGCGGCAATTCCATCGTCTGGAAGCCCTCGGAGAAGACGCCGCTGACCGCGCTGGCGGCTCAGGCCCTGTTCAACCGCGCAGCCAAGCGCTTCCAAGAGGAGGGCGGAAACGTCCCGGAAGGGCTGTGCAGCGTCCTGATCGGCGCCCGCGATATCGGGGAGGTGCTGGTTGACCATCCTAAAGTGCCGTTGATCTCTGCCACGGGTTCGACGGCAATGGGCCGCGCGATTGGCCCTAGGGTCGCATCCCGTTTCGGCCGTGCGATCTTGGAACTTGGTGGAAATAATGCGGCAATCGTCACCGCGACCGCAGATCTTGACCTCAGCTTGCGCGGCGTTGCCTTCGCCGCAATGGGCACTGCCGGTCAGCGTTGCACTACGTTGCGGCGCATGTTTGTGCATGAAAGCGTCTACGACAGCTTTGTGTCGCGGCTGAAAAAGGCCTATGCATCCGTGTCAGTTGGCAATCCGCTCGAATCCGGCAAGCTCGTCGGCCCGTTGATTGACAAGGCGGCCTTCGACGCGCTGCAGGCGGCGCTTGCCCTCGCAAAGGCAGCTGGCGGGACGATATTTGGCGGCGAGCGGGTCGATGCCGGCTTCGGCGAGGGGGCTTACTACGTCCGCCCCGCGCTCGTTGAGATGAACAGCCAGACCGGTCCGGTCAAAAGAGAGACCTTCGCTCCAATCCTCTACGTTATAGGCTACAGCGATTTCGATGAGGCGCTACGGCTGCACAACGCCGTGCCGCAAGGTCTGTCGTCGTCGATCTTCACGAGCGACCTGCGCGAGGCGGAGACCTTCCTTTCCTCCCGCGGCTCCGACTGCGGCATTGCCAATGTGAACATCGGCCCGTCCGGCGCCGAGATCGGCGGGGCCTTCGGTGGCGAAAAGGAAACAGGCGGAGGTCGAGAATCCGGCTCGGACGCCTGGAAAGCATATATGCGTCGGGCCACTAACACCATCAACTACGGCCGCTCACTGCCTCTCGCCCAGGGCGTAGAGTTCGACGTCGCGTGAAGGCGACCACGGGACACCCACCTATGTCGTGTCCATACGCCAGATCGCCGGCGCATATGAGCTCATAGGCATCTGAGGGGGTGTTGGGAATGCATTTGATCAGAACCCGAAAGATGTCACTTCTTGCCGCTGACGTCCGGTTCCCCAACGACCGCGACGCTATGGCGGCGCGCCCTGCCGATTTACCTCCCGACCGGCAGGGCGCCTTTTTTGAGACGCCGGATCGTGAACTCGCTTCTTCGAGTTAATACGCTGGGAGCAGCAATATGGATTATGTCGAACCTAGTCTAGATGACGTCCATCACATACATTAACTATGACAACCCTGCAATTTTCCATGTCTGAGGCACTGGAGCGCCGGCTACGCAGGTCGTGCGCGGCAGTGTTCTTGCACACTTGTCAATATCCTACCGCTGCCGCGTGATGTTAGCGTGAGCCGATGCCGGAAGGTCGAGAAAGCTGCTGAACGGCAAACATGCAGACTGTCTTCGAGAGATTTTTGGAACGGCTTTCAGAAAGTGTCGACGAGACGGATCTCCGCGACGCCCTGAACGATGTCGCATCAGGACTCGATCTGCTCGCTTTTGCTTACCTTTCCTTGCCACCCCGGTCTGATGACAAACCCACGCTGATCTCGAATTATCCGGCGCCCTGGACAGAACGCTATCTTGAGAACCGGTATCAGATCGTCGACCCGGTCATTGTGCGTGCACGCCGTGGCGGATGCCCGTTTCGTTGGGGATCCGATCTGAGCGGCGAGGAGCCTGCAGCGGCTCAGGTTTTCGAAGAAGCGGCGCAGTTTGGCATCTGCTGCGGCATGACGATCCCGATTATTGACCGCCGAGGAAATTTTGCAGCGATAACGTTTGCCGCTGACAAGCCCGACGCCGTATTTTTCCGCGCCGCAGCACGCCACGAAGAAGGTCTCCCGTATATAGCGACCTGTTTTCATATGTTCGTTCGCCGCAAACTGTCCGCCGATCGAATGATCGAGGGTGTCTTGCTAACGCCGCGGGAATATGAGTGCCTACAGTGGGCAGCACAAGGCAAGTCCGATTGGGAGATCGGCTGCATCCTGGGGATCACACAGCGCACCGCCGCCTTTCATCTGGGCAACGCTCGCCGGAAGCTTGGGGTGACGACCACCCGGCAGGCAATTGGGCGCCTGGCCCGTTCGGGTTTCGGTTTCACTGACGAGTTAGCTTCATGTGCGCGGCGGCGTTGAAACGTCGCCTGTGGCGCTTGAGTGCATCAATGCCCTTTGTGCTGCCTGGCCCTGATTAAACGTCGTTCTTCGGGGCATCCACCGATCGCCTGCCGGACCTTCACATCGCGAGATCGCTGAAATGCTGGGGAAGTCGAGTGCAAGCCGACTGGACGGATACTGGCGATCACCTCCGCCACCGCATCCGGCGCATCTCTCCGGCCGTGCGCTCAGGAACGGTGACTGTCGTGAGTTACTTGCCGGAAAACGTGACAGTTCCAGCCGTGCGTCAGCCGCCGAATAGTTCCTTGTAGCCGGTCGTTACCATCCAGTTCGCCCGGTCGATATGGCTGCGAACAGCCTTGCGCGCGCGCACCGGTTCAAGGACGGGGTCGATGCCGAGAATGAGTTCCGCCATTTCCTCTACGCTGGCATCGTCGGCGCAGGCGTCGAGGATGCGCAGGTAAATAGTGGAATGCTGCCTGTCGTAGCTCGTGATGCTGTCTGACCATGGGACCTGATCGAGCAGTGCCGAGCTTTCGGTCCCATCTGTTCCCGTTGATCGATTCATCTCTGCCGCCGAACCTCGGATGTTGATAGCTGGATTCAAGACAGCATATCCCAAAATGGGATAATCCGGAACCGGGATTAGTGGCTGAGCCGGTCTTTACCTCACCGGTTCGCCTACATGCCCAAAACACTTCGATCTGCCCGCCACCAGCGGTTTCTGGCCCGGTTGATATCGCTGCGCAAGGCCAAAGGCATGACACAGGCTCAGGTGGCCGAGAAGCTTGGCCGGCCGCAATCCTTCGTGGCCAAGTATGAGGGTGGAGAGCGGCGTCTCGATATCATTGAGTTTCTCGACGTAACTGTGGTGCTTGAGGCGGATCCTTGCGAGATTCTGTTGAGCCTACGGTCATAGCTAGCGTCGGTGCCTTCGCCGCGCAACGGCTGCCGGCGAATGAGCCGCTTTTCTAAGGCAAAGCTCAGGGGTCTCAGCCATTCGGCTCCCTGCCTCGTCAGAGCCGCGCAGCTCTTCTATGTTGGGCGTTTCCCGGCGGCGCAGGCTGGCGGCACTCCCCTCTAGGCCCGCCGCGGCATCCCGGATAGAGCATTACCTTGGCCTTGTTCCTGGTGAGCGGTCGACCGGAGAGACAGTCAGACGGGGCGGCATTACCAAGGCAGGGAATGGCCGCGTTCGTCATATGCTTGTTGAGAGCGCATGGACCTATACGCATGCGCCGAAGGTCGGCGCGAAGAAGCGGTATCGACGGAAGCAGGCGCCGCCAGGGGTGAGAGAGATCGCATGGAAGGCGCAGGCCCGACTGACGGCCCGCTATCGAATGTTGAGCGCACGAGGCAAGAAGACGACAGTGGTCTGCACGGCTATAGCCCGCGAACTGGTCGGCTTCATATGGGCTTTTGCCAGGGAGGAGCACGCAACCTGATCTAGTCACTGCAGGCGACACACATCCTTTGCTCATGGGCGGGGCGGGACCACGGCAGGGGAATGCCCGTCAGACGCTTTGTGGCCGGCAGATCGACCGACCGACGCCCGCGGTAAGATAAGAACAGCCCCGGACGCACAATCGGGAATGCGGAAACCAATCCGCGCATCAGAGCTTGATCACCGACGTCCTTCAGTTCAGCCTCCACCCATGCGCGATCATCAGAATGAACAACCGACCTCTCGATCGGCCGGACCCCCGCGTTCTGAGCCAAGAGTCAGTTGCTCGCTACTTCCGCCAACGTCCGCTACTGTCGTTCGGCCGATCTCATGATGGTCTACGGCTGCGGCGCCGATCCGCTTAAGCTGAAGCCCGATGCAAGCCGACGGTGAAGATCACGCTGCTCGAGCTCAAAGCCGGGCCTGAGAACAGCGCTCTGATGTCAGCTCTTGCTATCGCGCGAGACAATGCGCGCCGGCTGGCCACTCTAGGGAAAAACGCAATTACTCTGACGGCTGAGTTCGACCCATGAGGCCGATGCCCTAGCCAAAGCCATCATGGAAATGGTCGACCGGCTGACCGATGATCGCCGGTCTAAGCTCAGAACACGTGACGATCTGGCGCCGCTGCCAGGAACGTAGCCGAACTGACGTGCGAGCCAAAAGCCATCGCCGGGCGCATGCTGATGCAGCGGCCATCTGCGAGGCGGTGACGCGGCCCTCCATGCGCTTTGTACCGGTGCGATCGGTCGAGAGCCAGGCTGCGCTCATGCGCCAAAAGGTGCGCGAACTTTTGGTGGCACAGCGTACACAAATGCTCAATGCCCTGCGCAGCCATCTGGTCGAGATCGGGATCATCGCCGCGCAGGGACCGAACAATGTTCGTGCTCTGGCGGTTCTCATCATGGAAAGCAACGACATGATCCCGGCGATCGTACGCTCGGCGCTGTTGCCTGTCGTGCGTCGGCTGAACGAACTCGATCAATGAGATCGGACAAAGCGATCAGGCCATTCTGGCTCTCGCCAGAGCCGATGAGACCCGCGCCGTCTGATGAGCGTTCCCGGCATCAGTCCCGCGACCGCCTCTGCGCTTGTCGCAAGTATCCAGGATATCTCCGCCCTTCTCGGGCTCGCGTGAGTTCGCGGCCTTCCTTGGGCTAACGCCCCGGCAAAGTTCATCAGGCGGAAAGGAGCGGCCGGGGCGAGTATCCAAGATGGGAAACCGATATCTGCGCAAGCTGCTCGTTGTCGGCGCTCACGCGGTCCTCTTCTTCCAACGCAAACGTCGTTCTTCTGGCGACGCACATAGGCCTTCACATACGCTGGCGGCAACGGCCGCACGTCACGGCCAAAACTTGCCAGTTCGCGAGCCCAATGATGATCCGAGCCGCATGCTTCGATGCCGATATGCACGACGGTAGACGCTCGAAGAATGCCAGCACATCTTTGCGCCGCAGCGCACGAGACATGACGACACGGACGAGTTGCTGCCGGTTGCCTACTTCCATGTGGTGTTCACGCGGCCGGCCGAGGTCGCCGCGATCGCTTTCCAGAACAAGGCGATGGTTCTACACGATCCTGTTCAAAGCGGCCGCCGAGAGGCTACGCACAATCGCCGCCGGTCCCAGGCATCTCGAGCTGGCTGCGCCTGCGGTTTTAGCCGCGAGCTGGAAAGAAGCGGAGATCCGAGGACAAGGAATGGGGCACTGCTTATTGCCTGGTGTTATCAAGGCCCTGCCAGCAACCTTCGCTGCTCGTCCCTCGATCGTATTCCTGAAGTCTGTCGATCACGCGAGCAAGCTGCATCGGGCAAACACATGGCAGTGGCCGGTAGGGCATTCAGCTGCTGGCGAGCCGCCGGTCAAGGTACGATATGGTCTGGAGACAGGGGAGCTCCGGCTCGGCGGACTTTCTATGCGAGACGACCAATGGTCGGCGATGTTTTGCTGACGCCGCGCATTGGCTGCCCGCAAACCACGGACAGTGCGGCGTGGCAAGTTCTGCCTGGAGCAATCGCCTGCCGCCGCGACAGGCGGAGCCTGGCCGCGCTCCATCTCCATGCCGCTCGCAAACAGCTGCCGTGGGCACCACCCAAAGGAGCGATTGCTCGCCTCGAAAGTCGTTTTTGCGTTCGACTGAACAGTCGGCTTAACCTGTACAACTATACAGGCTGCCATGGCGTGAAACTTGGCCTCCAATGGCGGAAATTTCCCCTTAGGAGACCTGCCATGACTGAGTTAATAGCGCCGGCGCTACGACAAGTTGCCCACAATGAGCGTGCAATCCACCGCCACGCCACTGCGCCTTCAAGGAACGTATGGAACGCCACGCAGGAGCCGATCACCGCTATCAAACCGACTCCCTTGGCGTGCTCCGGCTGCCCTGGCTGTCGCTGCGCGGGTTCGACCGTCTGCTCGCTGTTTGCGGGCGTCTTCTGCCCTCGTAAGTGCCGATGGTACACGCTTCGACGAAATGCCTCCATCGAGGTATGGTGCCTTCGCCGACGGCGCTTTGCCAAGCGGCATGATGTTTCGACCTCCCTGGGGGCGGGCACGGGAGCACAGTCGTGCGTACAGTTCTCGTGACAGGCCCGGCTGATTGGTGCGATGAAAGATCATACGATTACACCTCAGGTCTGACGCCGCGCGAATGGGCTTGGGAGTTCTTGCGCCGCAATCCAGCATTTCGGCGTGAAGTGACCGCTGCAAGCCAGCAGACTAAAACTTTGTCCTACCACCCCTTTCTCGAGGTGGTCGCGTCGGCCGGCGACCTGTCGCGCTGGGGTGTCCTGTTTCGCCGAGGCTTATGGGCGAAATTCGCTCGTATTCTGGTCTCCAATCTGGTGCGTCCATGTGCTGCCGGTCATCGCAGAACAGCTGTCAGCATCGTGGGCGACATTGCCGTTCGATCTCTCGGCATTGCCATGTGCTGCGACGGTGGTGCTGTCGCCCGACAAAAGCCAGCATGTTCTTCTTCGCCATGTGGAGCATACGCTCCAGCTCGCCGTCTCTGGCGCGGACATCTTGCACTCTGTTTGCCTCCGTACCGAGGCGATCTGGCCAGCAAGGCTTTCGAAGCCCCGCCTGAGGGCGCTCGAGTGCCTCAATGCTCTAAGTCTGGGTCAACACCTGCCCGCCCGCTTGTTTCCGACGGAAAGACGCGGTCCCCGTTTGACCTTCGTTCTTCGTGCGCTCGACGGTTCACTTGCTGGAGCGTCACATCGCGAGCTCGCCGAAGCGCTGGTTGGTGAACTGCGCGTCCATGCCGACTGGAGGGATCCTCGCAACCATCTGCGCGACCGCATTCGCCGCGCCGTCTCTCGCGGCCGCTGGCTCATGAACGGAGGGTACAGAGATTTCCTCCTTTAAAAAGTGAGAGTCCGCCCTGCGTCACCGGCGAATCGTTCGGAGCTAGAACCGTCACCACCGATTGGCCTGGTCGACATGGCAGCCAACGGGCCTTCGGGGGCGCTCTGTTTGGGTTGTGTGCGTCAAGTTCTGCAAAAAGGGGCGGCCATGCTGCTGGTCATGCGGCTTGGCGTAGAGCGAGCTTCTTGTGCTCGCGCAGGTCGTCCATGTTGATGTAGCGGTTGGCCTCCATCCAGTTCTCGTTGGTCTCGACAGCCAGCGCCCTGACGAGGGGCAGGCAGCTTTCGGCGTTGGGGAAGATGCGTACGACATAGGTGCGCCGGCGGATTTACTCGTTGAGGCGCTCCAGCTTGTTGGTTGACTTGAGATGCTTGTGGTGCTGACGCGGCAGTCGGAAGCAAGTCAGCGTGCTGTCGATGCTCTCTTCCACCCCAGGCCATCAGCCGCGGATAGCGCGCCGACCATTTGGCCAGCCACGCGGCGGGATCGGCGAGATCGCGCCGGTCATAGAGCCAGCGCAACTCCTGCAGGCAGTCATCGGCGTGCTTGCGCGGCAGATGGTCGAGCGCATTCCTGACAGTCCCTTCCTGAGGAAGTGCACGTAGCAGCGCTGCCAGGCCGCTTCCTGGATCACCTCGCCGATCGCCGCGACCAGGCCGGCATGGTCGTCGGAGACGACCAGCTCGACGCCCCTCAGGCCGCCCGCCTTCATGCCGACGAGGAAGTCCTTCCAGGCCAAACGGCTCTCGCGATTGGCCATCTCCACAGCCAGGAGCTGGCGCCGCCCGTCCCAGTCGATGCCGACGCGCAATCAGCACCGCCTGGCTCGTGACGATGCCGGCTTCACGCACCTTCTCGCAGCGAGGGTCGAGGATGAGATAGGCAAGGGGCTCTTGCAGCGGCCGCTTGGCAAAGGCCTTCAGGCTCTCGTACAGCCGCTTGTCGATGGCCGAGATCGACGAGGCCGAGAAGACATGGCCGCACAAGTCCTCGGTGATCGCCTTGACCTTGCGGGTCAATACGCCCTGCACGTCATTTCCGCAAGGGTGGCCACCAAGGCGCGTTCGGAACGCTGGTTAGCGCTCAAACAGCTCGGTGGAGAAGCGCCCTTGCCGGTCCTGCGGAACCCGCAGCTCACAGATTATCGAAATCGGACATGAATCCTGGCGCTTCAAGAACCGCGGCTGATCACCACATCGTCCAAGACGATCCGCGCTCGCTGGGCTTCGCAACCCGGACCAGCTCCGCCCAGCCAGCGCTGAGCGCGACGCGCTGCAGCCAATTTTTGCCGGAGATATTCGCTGCGGGCAAGCAAGAGAGGCACCTTCTCAAAGCAAAACTGGTTTATTACCGGTGTAGCACCGCCAAGGTGCTCTACTGGCCGCATTTGCAGGGCGCGATTGACGGGTATCAGGAATCCTTTGATTGGGCCGAGGTAGGCCAGGGAGGGATACCCGCACATCGCTTCGCCGCAGGCGCCTGCGCCGCGTCGGCTTACGCAGGCGCCGGCATCGATTGCCGATGAGGTCGTCATTCGTCGCTTCAATGATGCCGATGGGTGCGGCCATGCTTGTTATGGACGTGCATGGACGATCTCTACATAAGGGCAGACTGCGGCATCAACCGCCTCTCGCCGAAACCACAACCTCCTTTTTCTCGGCAGTACGCTCCACGCTCAGTCCGACCGGGATCAAGCATAACAACGGCAGCCTGCTCGCCATGTTTGCTGCCAACGCACCACGGGAACGGCGAAGATCATCAAGGTCGATGGTATGGAACAGCCCCTTCGAAACGGCATCGTAGGCGCGTACCTGGTCGTGCTGAACACCACAAGAGAAGGAAACGATCTACGGAACAGATTGCCACCGTCGGCCTGGATCCGGGCGCTCACGTCAATTCACCGGAGGCCAAGGGTGCCTCTTTGCGGGATCGGAATGCTCCCATCCTGCTGCGCGAAGATTACACTCGAAGCAGGTCCCGCAACCGAAACCCCAGCCATGTCGATGCTCGCGGTCTCCGCTATAACAGGCGTGACTTTCTTCGCAGATGAGCTTCACCAGCGGCTCGCCACCCAGCCAATCCGCCAGCGCCCAGGTCTGCGCCTTGTCCAGCCGCATGAGGGGTGTGTGAATGACGAAACGCGTCTCCATTCCAAGGTTCAGGGGAAGTTGCATCGCTTTAACTGCGTCATCTCGACAATCCGGGTAGCCGAAATGATATCTCGGACACGCCGATCACGAGGTGTTTTGGCGCCGATCCGGTAAGCTATCGCGGCCGCAAAGCTGAGGAACAGAAGGTTGCGGCCAGGCACGAAGGTATTTGCTAGACCGTTCGCGTTCACTGCGAACTCGGCGTCGCGCGTGAGCGCGGTATCACTGATTTGGCCGAGCACGGTCATGTCAATCATGTGGTCCTCGCCTAGTCGTCCACCCCAGGCCGGAAAGTCTTTTCGAATGCGCCCGAGCAGGTATGGCCGCACATCGAGCTCGATCCGGTGCTGCTGCCCATAGGCGAAGCCGATTGTCTCGACGCGCTCGAAGTTCTCCAGCGCCCAGGTTGTCGAATCCTGCCCGCCGGAGAATAGGACGAGTGCGGTTCCCGAATCTCGTTGCATCAGGTCAACCCTCGTATTCAACCCAGCACAGCGGCGTCTCATAGACCGTTACCGAGCACATCTGGCCAATAAGCGGCTTGGTTTGGTTCCAGATCCAGACTACAATGTTTTCCGCGCTCGGATTTTCGAGACCCACAATCTCATTCAGATACTGATGGTCGAGACGTTGCAGAAGCGGTCCGAACACAGCCTCAACATCGAAGAAATCGATGACAAAGCCCTTGTCTGTCGGCAGCCCGCCCGGCATTTCGTCCTTCAGCTTGAAGAGTGTAGAAAATTTCCTTGACCGCATATGACATTGCTTAAGCGGCCTTGGAGCGAGCAAGGGAACATTTCTGCCGGCTTACGAGACGCGGCAAAAGGTGGGAAATGTACCGCCGCATGCTTTGCAGCTCGTTCCACCGTCGGGGCCCGATGCGGAAAACCAACACGTCCGAACTCCACGCGGGATCAGGTTTCGGCGGGTGGAAGCGGTGGGGAAGGATCTCTGGTTCCTCGAAGCCTATCACCACAAGAAATGCCGCTATCACGTCGCTCATGGTGATGACCCCTTGACGAGGACCAGGCGTGAGAATCCTGGCGTCTCCTCGAAAGCCTGCCTCACAGCACGGAAGAACTCGCTCATCAGCCGCAAGCCGCGCTCCAGAATGAGGCGGTCGAGCGCTGAGTATGTAGTGTGCGGCATGGCGCCGAGAAAATCCGCGATGTGCTCATCGGTGATCTGAAGGACTTCATCGATGGTCTTGCCGACGATGAACTCGGCAAGCGGCGAGGAAGCGGTTATGTCCGAGCCGCGGCCGAAGGTCTGGAACGTTGCGGCGAAGATCGTTTGCGTCTTACGGTCGAAAGCCATCGTCAATTTGAGCCCATCGCCATAGGCGACTGCGCCGACATTGCCGGCCGCTTTGGGGATGTCCAAAGCGCCGACATTGTTGGGGTTGATAAAATAGACCTTGTCACTGATGAGGTAGACGTTGTCGGTATCATCCCGCACGGCGCCGATCCTTGTCGTTCTGACGCCTAGCCGAAGGACTTGCCGCAGGCGCATTTGTCCCGCGCATTGGGATTGTCGAAGACAAAGCCCGAGGACTCCAGGTTCGTCACGAAGTCAACGGTCATGCCGGCGAGATGCGGCTGGGAGCTTGAGTCGATGAACACCTTGACCCCGTTCGCCTCCATGATGGCATCCCCCTCGCGAGAGACGCTTTCCAGGCCCATCTGGTATTTGAGGCCGGCGCAGCCGCCCGCCTCGACCATTATGCGAAAGCCTTCTGCCGGTTCGTCTGCGCGGGAAAGCGCGGCCTTGACGGCGGCGACGGCGTTTTCAGTGAGCGTGATCATGGACAATCTTCTTGCTTATGCGTTCGCAAGCCACGCTGCACAGAACGTGCCAGATAGGAAATTGGATTAAAAACAACGGGGTTGCTGATTTGGCCCCTTGTCTCACATCCAACAATTTGTCGGATGTCCGACTGAGTGAAACCTTGCGTACAAAAAGCGGCATCGGACAGATCGCCAATGTCGTCGCCTGAGCCAGCCTGCGTTTTCGATCATATGAATGTGAACCGGATGGGAACATTTCAGTCGTGCTGCGCTCCAAAAGCCGCCATCGTCACCACACAGTGCGGTGCGAACATCGGGTTGATAGCCGCTTCGATTGCGCCTTCTCGAAGCAGGCGCAGTCTGCGTCACCTGGTGGGTGCCGAACACCACTCGCGTGCTCGGACCGTGGCCTGCAGCGCGGCCGTCACCTCGCGAGGCCGACTGAGGCATTATAGGTACCGTGAAGCCAGGAGGTGGGCCAACGGTCGCCTAGGGAACAGCGTCGCTCGATCTGACGCGGTGGAGCTCTGTTCGCAAGCTCGTTGGCGCTGACGTCGGCATGACGGCTTGCGATCTTCTGTTACACGAAATCAAGGATGGCGGATTAGGTGCACCATGCAGCTTAAAACGTCGCCTGGTGAAAGGTGGCGCCGATCGCCTACCTTTTGGCCAAGCGTTTCGCCAGCTTGCCGACTTACAAGCGCCTCGCCAATCTCGTTGCGTTCTTGTTTAGACGTTGCAACAGATCCTTCAAAGAAATTCATGGAATCTTTGCGGCCGCAAATCCATGTCAGTGGTAGTGTCACCACAACTTTGAGTGGCGGCAGAAATCTGGTGTCCTTTTATTGTCCGCCGCCGAACAGCAGTTGCGAAGGGCGCGAAATGACAAAACCAGCAGGACCAGGGTTCGATTGTTAGGCGTTGTGCTTACCAATGTTGATGCTTGTCGATCGCCTAATGACAGCAGCACACCTTGATCGCCTTCGGATCCTGGGCCTTTGCGCGCATGCCGACCTGACTGTCTTCGAGCTAGCGGAAATTCTCGATCTTCGTCGGAGCGCGTTGCACGACATGTCCGGCTGCTGGCCAGAGCCGAATTTCTTTGCGGCAACGGACAACGTCCTTGGTCCTCATATCATCTCAATGCAGGGGGCAAGGACGGAGCGTTGGTTCAATTCTTGGTCGTTCTCCTCCCCCACGACGATGGCTGTCATAAGCTGGACCTGGAGCGGCTCGAGGCGGTTCAAGACGTGTTGTCCAACGGGACTGCTGCTTGATCGTGGAATAGTAGAACCAACTGGAGCGCAACTATCATGGACAACTCCGCCGACGGCGCCATCGCGCGGCCCGATACCAACAGACGGGCTAGCCTGGCCGCGGTCGATTGCCGCGTTCACGAACTGCTTCTAAGACAGGAGCGCCAGGAGCGGACAACCCTCAAACTTATCGCCTCCGAGAACTTTGCCTCCTCAGCGGTGCTGGAAGCGACCGGGTCGATTTTCACCAACAAGTATGCCGAGGGATACCCCGGTGCGCGCTACTACGCCGGAAACGAGATCGTCGATGAGCTTGAAAACGTCGCTATCGAGCGCTTGAAGGCGCTATTCGGCTGTGAACACGCGAACGTCCAGCCATATTCCGGCTCCCCGGCCAATCAGGCTATCTATCGCGCGCTTTTGAGCCCCGGTGACAAAGTCATGGGCTTGCCTTTACCCGAAGGCGGCCATCTGACGCACG
Source organism: Mesorhizobium sp. M1D.F.Ca.ET.043.01.1.1 (assembly GCF_003952385.1). Taxonomy (NCBI): domain Bacteria; kingdom Pseudomonadati; phylum Pseudomonadota; class Alphaproteobacteria; order Hyphomicrobiales; family Phyllobacteriaceae; genus Mesorhizobium; species Mesorhizobium sp. M1D.F.Ca.ET.043.01.1.1. The sequence goes on along the minus strand of NZ_CP034444.1, from coordinate 2,156,957 downwards.
GTTGGGCGGTCAACTTCTACGGCACCGATTATCAGCGAGTCCCGTACAGGCTGCACGAAAAGACGCAGCAAATTGACTATGACCAATTGCGCGAGACAGCCAAGCGGGAACGCCCGAAGCTAATTTGGGTCGGCGGAACTGCTTATCCACGTATTTTTGACTACGCGGCAATGGCCGAAATCGCTGCGGAGGCGAACGCCTATCTTGTGGCCGACATTGCGCACATCAGCGGCCTTATTGTCGCCGGAGCGCATCCGAATCCCGTGGCCCATTGCGACGTCGTCACCAGCACGTCTCGTAAGTCAATCCGTGGGCCCCGTCGAGGCTTTATTCTGTCGAAGAAGGAAGATCGCTATCTACGGTCAGCAGATCGTCAACAACGCCATGGCTCTGGCCCAGGCGCTTCTGGAGCGAGGTTATGAACTCGTCACCGGGGGCACTGACAATCACATGCTGATCGTTGATCTTCGGAACCGGCCGCTGTCAGGCAAAGCGTATTCCGATCGCCTGGCAAGGGCAGGCATCATTACGAACTGCAATATGGTGCCGGGCGACCGGCGGCATCCGGCGCTCACAAGCGGCATTCGCTTAGGGACACCAGCGGTGACGTCCATGGGCATGCGCGAGACGGAGATGGCGCAAATCGCCGATTTCATCGACTCGGTCTGCCGCCAGCCCGATGACCAGGAGGTTCATGCGAGCGTACGAAGAAAGGTTGCAAACTTCTGCACTGCGTTCGAGGTCCCCGGCATCACCGACCGATAAGCCACCCCAGTCCATAAACTCCTCAGCTAACCCCAACACTTGAAGCGAGGCATACATGACCAGGCAGTTCGTGTTCTCTTCCGAATCCGTCGGCGCGGGACACCCCGACAAGAACATCTCAGATGCCATCCTCGATGCCATTCTCCGGACCGACCCGAAGGCGCGCGTCGCCTGTGAAACGTTGGTGAAGACAGGGATGGTCGTTTTGGCTGGCGAGATCACCACCCATGCCCAGATCGATTACAGCCAGGTTGCCCGCGATACGATACTCGATATTGGCTATGACGACGATGCCATAGGCTTTGACGGTCGACGTTGCGCCGTCGTTCTGGCTCTCACCGAGCAGTCGCCCGACATTAGCCAGGGAGTTGACGAAGGACGAGGGCAGGATCTCGAGCAGGGGGCAGGGGATCAGGGCCTCATGTTTGGATTCGCATGCAACGAGACGGAAACATTGATGCCATTGCCGATCCAACTCGCTCACCGTTTGACGAAAAGACAGGCAGAGGTCCGAAAAACGGGACAGCTTGGCTGGCTGCGTCCGGATGTGAAATCTCAAGTGTCCGTACGCTACGAGGGTCTCCGCCCGGTGGCGCTGGATACCATAGTCCTGTCGACGCAGCATGACGAGGCAGTCTCCCAAGAAACAGTCCGCGAAGGTGTCATTGAGGAGATCATTAAGCCGCTCTTGCCGCCCTACTTGGATACGACGGGGATCAGATTTCTGGTCAACCCAACAGGGCGGTTCGTGATCGGCGGGCCTGCCGGCGACTGCGGCCTCACGGGACGCAAGATCATCGTCGATTCCTACGGTGGAACGGGGCGTCACGGCGGCGGCGCCTTTTCGGGCAAGGACCCATCCAAGGTTGACCGCTCGGCCGCCTATGCGGCGCGGTACGTCGCAAAGAATATCGTTGCCAGCGGCCTTGCAGAGGTCTGCGAGGTTCAGCTTGCTTACGCGATCGGCGTGGCCAGTCCGGTATCTGTCATGGTCAACACATTCGGAACCGCAAGGATTGAGGAAAAAAAGATCGAGCGCCTTATTCTTGAGCTTTTCGATCTCCGACCGAAAGGCATCATCAAGATGCTTGATCTCTTACGCCCGATATACCGCAAGACCGCGACATACGGGCACTTCGGCCGTGAAGAGCCCGAGTTCACCTGGGAAAAGACGGACAGAGCCGACGAATTGCTGCGTGAAGCAGGACCGGCGGCTGCGTGAGGGCCGTTTCAAGCGAATGCGGCAATCCATTTCAACTCGCTATACCCGGGCCCGGCCGGCATGCCAGATAGCCGGGTGGGTTCTGGGCGGAGATTTTGATGCCGGAATATGACGTGCTTTGCATCGGCAATGCCATTGTCGACATCATCGCGCAATGCGACGAGGCTTTTCTCGAGACCAACGGCATCATCAAGGGCGCGATGAACCTTATCGACGCCAGGCGCGCCGAACTGCTCTACAGCCGCATGGGGCCGGCGATCGAGGCTTCCGGCGGCAGCGCCGGCAACACCGCCGCCGGCGTCGCCAGCCTCGGCGGACGGGCCGCCTTCTTCGGCAAGGTGTCGAATGACGCGCTGGGCGAGATCTATACGCACGACATCCAGGCCCAGGGCGTGGCCTTCGACACCAGGCCGCTTACAGGCCAGCCGCCCACGGCGCGCTCGATGATCTTCGTGACGCCCGACGGCGAGCGTTCGATGAACACCTATCTCGGCGCCTGCGTCGAGCTTGGCCCGGAGGATGTCGAGGCAGACAAGGCCGCCGGCGCCAGGGTGACCTATTTCGAGGGGTATCTATGGGATCCGCCGCGCGCCAAGGAGGCCATCCGCCAGACTGCAAGACTGGCGCATGCGGCCGGCCGCGAGGTGTCGATGACGCTGTCGGATTCCTTCTGCGTCGACCGCTACCGCGACGAGTTCCTCGAGCTGATGCGCTCAGGCACCGTGGACATCGTCTTTGCCAACAGCCACGAGATCAAGTCGCTCTACCAGACCGCTTCCTTCGAGGAGGCGCTCGACGCCATCCGCAAGGATTGCAAAATAGCTGCCGTCACCCGTTCCGAGAAAGGCTCGGTCATCGTGCGCGGCGACGAGACCGTCATCATCGAGGCGACGAAGATCAAGGAACTGGTCGATACGACCGGCGCCGGCGATTACTATGCCGCCGGCTTCCTTTACGGCTACACGACCGGGCGCAGCCTCAAGGATTGCGGCGACCTCGGCTCGCTGGCCGCCGGGCTGGTGATCCAGCAGATCGGTCCTCGCCCGCGCCAGAGTTTGCGTCAGGAAGCCGAGCAAGCCGGGTCGATCTAGCCGGGCGGTTCAACGACGGGCTGCCCGTCTCCCCTCCTGCGGACCGTGCGGAGCGGTGCGCTTTAATCGAAATGTCGGATGCGCATCCCCGTGAGAAGCAGCCGCGGGGGCATGCCACGATGGAAAAGGGTGAGTATCGCCCTCCAGTGCGAACCTTCTGCCGTGCGATATGGGGAAGCGTTCGGATCAGTAGCTCGACCCGTTGCATATCTTGCTCACCCGCGATGGTCGACCTCGTGTGTCAACAGGTCGGCCGTGCGATACAGCGGGTAAGCGGCCGACTCGTGAATTGAAATGAACGTATCGCCCGATTGAGATTATCTTGCCGGGAGCGCAGTGCGCTGTTCAAGCCACTCGGACGATCATGAGCAAACATAAGCACCGTCGTGAGCCAAGCCGGCATCGCTATGACGATGACACGGTTTCTTTTGCGGAACGGTCTTCCGAGCCAAGCTATTTCTGCGTTCGCCACCGTAACCACACCAGCTGTCGACGCCGACGTGATCTTGTTCAGCACCGGCGAGGGTTTTGGCTTTGTCAAATTGCCCGAGGGCATAGAGACACATCCGCGTGCTGCAGGCGGCCGGGAAGCCCGGTGTTTCCGAAGAAACGCGTCTCAAGGCCACACTGGGAGAAGGTCCAAGAGGTCACCGTCTCTCAAGTGCTGGAGGTCGGTAATCAGACCGCGAAACTCAGCTACGTACGCGTAGCGCTGGAGAGCCCGCCGCCGGACGAGTGCCCAATTGGAGAGCGAGGGCACGGTAAAGTGGTACAATCCGCAAAAAGGGCTTCGGCTTCCTTGCTCCTGAAAACCGTGAGAAGGATATCTTCGTTCATGCCACCGGGCTGACCCGCTCAGGACTGAGCACGCTGATGGAGGGTCAGAAGGTGTTTGTCCAATGCGGGCAGGGCAAGAAAGGCCCGGAGGGTCGGAGCATCCGCTCGCTAGACCCATGCGTTGGTCGAAGACCGAAATCGCGTCTTAGACAAAGAAAAAGCCCGCTGCCGGGAGGAGGTGGCAGCGGGCTCGATTTCGAATGAGACACGGGAGGAGGTGCGCCCCATTCAGCGTCGGCACCACATCTGGGAGGAGTAGATGGCCGACAACATGATCATACCGATAGCCGCCGATATTGCAATGCACAAATCATCTCTCGCAGGTGCGAAATCATGCCGCATCGGCTTGGTCGATCGTTAAAAGTGCAGTCAGGCTGCGCCATTCTTGCGGGCACGCTTGGCAGGTGCCGACGTTTCCGGTTCCTTCGGCTTGCGGCCCAGACCCATGGTCTTGGCCAATGCCGAGCGGGCCGCAGCGTAGTTTGGCGCCACCATGGGATAGTCCGCCGGCAGCCCCCATTTCGCGCGATATTCGTCGGGCGTAAGGCCATGGTGGGTAGCCAGGTGACGCTTAAGCGACTTGAACTTCTTACCGTCCTCAAGGCTGACAATGTAATCGGGTGTAACCGATTTTCTGATCGGTACGGCAGGGTTGAGAGGTTCCGACTTTTCTGGTGCTGCACCACCGGCAGTGGCTTTCAATGCGATGTGGATCAGGCCGATAAGCCCAGGCAGTTCACTGACGGGAACAGGATTGTTCGAAACATAGGCTGAGATGACATGGGCGGTGAGTTCGATAAGGTTATCAGCTGTCTCAGTTTCTTCGGTCATGAAAACGCTCCTGCGGACTTAGACTAGGCGTGGGGAATCAATTCATAGCTTAATAGTGACGGCCGCCTTTGATGGCAACCAAGCCATTGCACGATCTGTTCGCGGATCGCTACACACCCGGCCGCAGTCGCAGGATAACTCTTCAACCGTCATCGTCCTGACAACACCGCTGTGCCATGGTTGTGCCGCGTCGATGCGGCGCCTCTTCACCCAAATTTATTCGGATAGTTCGGAGAAACGAATGAACGCTAAGGCTTTCAGCAACCCCCTTTTCGTGAAGCGCGCAACGCACATCATCCAAGAGATTGCCGGCCTTGCGGATGCCATCGATTTTCTCAATGAATGGCCTGAAGATCGCAGAGACATGATCCACGAGATCGCCCTGAGGGCATGCTACGATGCATACGATGGGCGCAAGCCGGTAAGTACGGCTCGCAATGCCTTTTTCGGCTTTGCGAAACGGGTCGACATATTGGAAGATCCAACCTCGGCGATGAAGTGGATTGCTGCCTGCAGATCGGGCAGTGGAAAAGTGCAGGTGTAGACCTCGACGACGTCTGGCAAGGCGCGTCAAACAGTGCACTATTGTCCGAGTTTCACGGCTAGACCGCGCGAATGAGAAGCAGTTCCTCACCGCCGACTACAAAAGTGCAGATCGCACGCAACCTGACTATGGCCAGACGCAGCTCATGGCGATCGCTTGGTCGTGAATGGCCAGCCTCAGTGGTGCAGGTGCATCGGTCGCGTTCGACTGAGTAAAGAAATACGACCGGGGCAGTTTGCCGCATAGTGGCTGTGGAGGAGGGGGGATGACCGGGTTGATCAGATTTGAGAGGCCAGTCGTTGTTCAGGTCAGCCGCCGCAGCTCAGAGCGCATCGTGGTGGACGTCAACGACGCGGCCGCTATCTTGCTGCGGGATCTGCATAATGAGACCGATAAACGCAGAATAGCGATGGACGTCTGTCTGCAGGTGTTACGCGGTAAGACCCATGCGCCAGCCGCTCGACGAGCTTTCGTCGCAGCCGCGCTCGAAGCACGCATTCTGCGCAACGATTGAGATTTATGACGCCGCTCATGAATTTCGGCCCTCTGCGCATCGCTGTTGGCCACGGTCCGAACATCCCTGCCGGCATCCGCCAGGAGCAAGCCAACCCCGTTACTTCCGCAATGGCTTTCCTGGTCGCGCGTGGGATCTTCCAACATCAAAACACAAGGGGTCCGCCAGCCAAGCTGCGGTCGTTCGGCTTCGCCTGCGCGGCGATCGTAATTGGAGACAGAGGCAGACGGGCCATTGAGCGAGAGTTGGCCGACTGCAGATGGCGGAGCGTCGATACTGTCACGATAGTCAACAGAAGTGCCGTTTGAACCTCCCCCCAGATTAGCCCTGCATCCGGTTTCCCGGAACACCCTTGGACCGGCCCCGCGTGATCGCCGATGCCTCTCCCGATGGTCGCCGATGTCGGAACGGAGGTTTCGGCGATCGCATCGGAAAGATGATAGTGATATTGGACTAGCTTAAATCCGGAGTAGTCCGAAACCGCTGGGGGTCAGCCGTCTGATCTCTGGCCGGCTCATTTGAGGGCCGGCCTGCTTCGATCGCCCGCCAACGCCCGCCTTCGGAACAGCTGGCGTGGCCGCGCCATAACAAGGCCCGACCAGACCAAGCTTACGGAGGCGCTTCGGTCGGCGGCAGGTCGATTTCTTTGGGTGAGCCGGATAGCCTCCTCAACCTACTTCGCCCGGGGTGCAGCGTCGCCGCTCACCGCCGGCAAGTGTCACCGAGTCCTACGCCGTTTGCGCTTTTTCCCGAATTGCGCGTGCCGCAGCCACCATGTTCACCAGGGCAGAGCGGACCTCCTCCCATCTGCGCGTTTTGAGGCCGCAGTCGGGATTCACCCACAGTTGGTCATCCAACAATCGATCGCGCGCAAGCATGATGAGGTTGGAAATCTCGCCCACTTCCGGGACCCGCGGCGAGTGAATGTCATAGACGCCAGGTCCGATATCGTTCGGATACTTGAAGGTTCGAAGCGTATCGAGCAGTTCCATCTGCGAGCGCGAGGCTTCAATGGAGATCACATCCGCATCCATTGCGGCGATAGCGTCCACGATGTCGCCGAACTCGGAGTAGCACATATGGGTGTGGATCTGGGTCGCATCCTCGACGGCCGTTGAAGCCAGCCGGAAGCATTCGACGGCCCAGTCGAGATAGGCCTCCCAGTCGGCCTGGCGCAGCGGCAAGCCCTCGCGCAGTGCGGCTTCGTCGATCTGGATCATCTTAGCGCCGGCCTTTTCAAGGTCGCTCACTTCATCGCGAATGGCGAGCGCGACCTGACGGCAGACGGCTGAGCGCGGAAGGTCGTCTCGGACGAAGGACCAATTGAGGATCGTCACGGGACCGGTAAGCATGCCTTTCACCGGCTTCAGCGTTAGCGACTGGGCATATCGCCACCAATGTAGTGTCATCGGATTTTGTCGCGACACATCTCCAATGATGATCGGGGGTCGCACAAAGCGCGAGCCATAGCTTTGCACCCACCCGTGTTGCGTGAAGGCGAAGCCGCAGAGCTGCTCGGCGAAATATTGCACCATGTCGTTGCGCTCGAATTCGCCGTGGACCAGCACGTCGAGTCCGATCTCTTCTTGCCAGCGAACGGCGGCTTTTATCTCTTTCTTCAGGAACGCTTCATAGTCGACGTAACTCAGCTGGCCTTTGGCATGAGCTGCCCGCGCCTTGCGAATCTCGGCTGTTTGCGGGAAGGAGCCGATCGTCGTGGTGGGGAAGGGGGGCAAGCCAAACACGTCGGCCTGAAGCTTGGAGCGGCCGGCAAATGCGCTCTTCCGGCGCGTCATGCCGACCTTGATCCTGGCGACCCGGCCTTCGACGAGCGGATCATGCACCTTGGCGGATGTCGCGCGAACGGCGGCAGCCTCAGCCGACGCCTCCAGTTCGGCGGCCACTGCGTCCCGGCCTTCGGCCAGGGCACGGGCGAGCACGACCAGCTCGTCGGTCTTTTGCGCTGCGAAGGCGAGCCACGACCTCACATCCGCATCGAGTGCCGTCTCCAAGTCCAGGTCGATCGGCACATGCAGCATCGAGCAGGACGGGGCAATCTCCACCCGCTCCAGCGGCCAACCGGCGACGATCGGCTTGATACGGTCAAATATCGCAGGCAGGTTCGCGCGCCAGACGTTGCGGCCGTCGATCAGCCCGAGCGAGAGCACAAGTTCCTTCTGCGCGAGCCGGCCGACGGCCTCCAACTGCTCTGGAGCGCGCACGAGATCCACGTGCAGTCCCGCCACGGGCAGAGAAATTGCGGTCTCGAGATTGTCTCCCAGCGATCCGAAATAGGTAGCGACCATGATCTTCAACTCGGGTGCTGCTTTCGACAGCCGGGAGTAGGCGAATTGGAGCGCATCCCGTTCGTTGGGAATCAGATCGAGCACGAGCGCCGGCTCATCGATCTGCACCCAATCGGCTCCCGCGAGCTTTAGCCTCTGCAGGAGTTCCTCGTAGACGGGCAGCAGCCGTGGCAGGAGCGCGATAGGGTTGAAACCTTCCTCAGGTGACTTCGCCAACTTGAGAAAGGTAACCGGTCCAAGCAGGACCGGGCGAGTGTGGATGCCGAGCGCCTTGGCCTCGAGGAAATGATCGACCGGTTTCGCCGACGAGAGGGCAAAGCTCTGATCGTCCCTGAGTTCCGGCACAATGTAGTGGTAGTTGGTGTCGAACCATTTGGTCATTTCCATCGCGGCAAGGCCCTGCCCATTGGCCGCAGGCTCGTCACCGGCAGGTCCACAATCCGCGGCCTGACCTTGATTGCCGCGCGCCATGGCGAAATAGATATCGAGTGGGACCTCGCCGTCAGTCCAGGCGTATCGTGCCGGAACGGCGCCGACCATGGCGACTGTGTCGAGCACGTGGTCATAAAGCGAGAAATCGTTGGACGGGATTTTCGACACGCCGCGATCGTGCTGCTCCCTCCAGCTAGCGGCACGCAGCGTCTTCGCCGTCGCGAGCAGATCGGCAGCGCGAGATTTTCCGGACCAGTAGTTTTCAAGCGCGAATTTCAGTTCCCGCCGTCGACCGATACGCGGCACGCCGAGCGTTGCTACAGGAATTCGTTGAGAGACAGTCATGCCATACCCCGATGGTTGGGGCGGGGGACAAGGAACCCGCGAATAGGCGGCACGAAGCCGAGCTACCGCGACCACCAGACACCCCGCCCGTGGACGTTGTTCGTCGTGGCAGGTCTCCTGGCTCGCGGGTCAAAGCCTCCGCCCGTCTTCCCGAGGCCGTTCGCCTCAGTGACATCAATGGGCTTGGCTCGCCGCTAACAGTTGCGGGGGCAGCGCCGGCATCGCACCGGCTTCCCTCTTAGCTCCGCTACGGCAGTGCCGCGCGAAGAACCATGACATGCGTACAATCACAGCCGCTTCGATCCTTGTCAATACCATATAACGAGATGTTTATGTGATTATGCGAGTAACACCTTGCGCTGATCGGTCTCTTTCGCCCAAAGCCGCTTACGAGGGTCGGGTCGGTCGAAAGGCATTCAGCGCCGCCCCGTCGCGCTCGAACTGCGCTCCACCGAAGTGCTTCAGGGTGTTTGCCGACTGGCCGGCCGTCGACGCAAGTGCCCGTTCGCCTTCCACAAACATGGGGGTCATCGGGTGCACTCACTTTTGGCCCGAAATCGAATTCGTCATGTCCGGACAACCAGACGAATGAAAGCGCGATGGCTTCCGTTTGATCGGCGCTCGTTGGAGGCGGCGCCCCTATTGTTGGAACGGCGTGATCATCAGGTGGTGCCTTCTCGGGTCGGCCGCGTCGCAGTGCTCTTGCACAGAGAACGCATCGTCGTGCCAACTGGGAAAATCGTTAGGAACGATGCAATCGCTCTGAAAGCATTGTGTGACATTGCGGACATCGTCGACGATCCGACAACGGGCGCACCCAATCACCGGATCAATTCCGGTGCGATCGCTGGAACGTGCAGAACCAAAGCAGTGAAGCTCACAATGAACTTGCTTGCCCTACATGGGTGCACTTCGACTAAGTTGTCACGCTTATCACTTCTTTTCTGGATGCGGGCCGGCTGTTCCTCCCGATCATTGCCCAGGTTGACGGCCGGCATGCGGAACGTAGAGGAGCGTTCGGTCTTCGTGTAGGGGTGCGTTCGGCTTATTGGTTCGCTATGATTTGGCCCAGATCGGCAAGGCACTCGACCACGTAGTCCGGTCTGAATGGAAACCGCTCTATGTCTGCCAGCTTGGTCACACCAGTAAGCACAAGGGCTGTTCTCAGGCCCGATTCCAGCCCCGCGAGCACGTCGGTATCCATGCGGTCCCCGACCATGATGGTATCGACAGCTCGAACTCCCAGCCGGTCGAGCGCGTCGCGCATCATGAACGGGTTCGGCTTCCCGACGAAATAGGGCTGACGGCCGGTGGCCTTCTCGATTAGTGCCGCGACAGCCCCGCACGCCGGATGGGAGCCCCGCTCGGTCGGGCCAGTGGCATCCGGGTTGGTGGCGAGAAAGCGCGCGCCCTTCGCCACAAGCTCAGCGCCAGTTGCGATCTGCTCGTAGTGGTACGACGTGGTGTCTCCGAGGACCACGAATTCGGGGGCAAACTCTGTTATTCGGCAGCCTGCCTGCCGCAGGGCCTCGACCAGACCGTGGTCGCCGATAACATAGGCAGTTGATCGGTGCTTTTGCAGCGCCATGAACCGCGCGGTGGCGAGCGCCGATGTGTAGATGTGCTCTGGCTGCACGGCGAAGCCAACCGCTCTTAGACGCTCGGCATGATCTTCTGGCGTGAACCGCGAGTTATTGGTGAAGATCTGAAAGGGCTCACCCTTGGCGACTAGCCCGGCAACATAGCCGACCGAGCCAGAAATCGGTTGGCCGCCCCGGACCAGGACCCCGTCCATGTCGAGCAGATGCGCTATAATCATTGGATCTCAACCCTCAATGTCTTTCGTGCATGCGCGGCCTGGGCACGTCTTGTGTCACTGAATCTTCTCCAGGCGGGAATGCCGGCGACTGTACCGATTCAGAGCGATGCGCGAAGGGGGCTCAGTGGGCCGTGCGGCAATAAGGAGGTTGCGGCGTAAACGTTTCGGTGCGCCAATTCGCCGTGCGGACGTCTTGCATCGTCGGGTTGACTACCTTCGCTGTCTCAGCGCACCTGATGCACAATCGCCTTCTTAGTTGCAGCAGACACCGGCCTGGCGAGACGTGCCGCGGTATGCATCTAGACGCCCAGCTACGTTGAAACCCCTCTACAGCGAGGAGGCAAGGTGCACCTGCGGACGGTAGGTTGCTCACCTATCCAAGCTTAAGGCGCGCAGGCGGGGGCACTGAAACGACCCGAAGCGGTCCGCGCTCGAATCATCTCTTTGGTTTGATCGTGCGCCGCCCGAGGTGTCCATCCAGATAGAGATCAGATGCCGCCCATGCAGAGGTATTTCATTTCGAGGTAGTCTTCGAGCCCGTGGCGGGAACCCTCCCGCCCGATGCCGGACTGCTTCATGCCGCCAAAAGGCGCCGCTTCCGAAGACATACGCCCCGTGTTGATGCCAACCATGCCGTATTCCAATGCCTCGGCAACGCGCCAGACACGCTTGAGGTTCGAGGCATAGAAATAGGCGGCGAGGCCGTAGATCGTGTCGTTGGCCTCACGCACAACCTGATCCGCATCTTCGAAGCGAATGATCGGCGCCAGCGGCCCGAAAGTCTCCTCTTGCGCAACAGCCATGATGCTGGAAATTTCGGTGAGCACTGTGGGCTTGAAGAAGGTGCCATCCTTGCCGATGCGTTCGGCCCCGCATCGAATAATCCCACCCTTGGCAACGGCATCTGCAATGTGCGACTCGATCTTGCGCAGAGCATGGATGTCGATCAGCGGTCCAATGTCCACTCCGGCAACGAAGCCGTCGCCAACCGACAAGTGCCGGACTTTGTCCACGAACTTCTCGACGAACTCATCGTGAACGCTCGATTGGACGTAAAGGCGGTTCGCCGAAACGCAAGTCTGACCGGCGTTGCGGAATTTCGCCTGGATCGCGCCGTCAACCGCAGCGTCGATATCGGCGTCATCAAAGACAATGAAAGGGGCATTGCCGCCGAGCTCGAGGCTGACCTTCTTGATCTGGTCCGAGCACTGGCGCATGAGCAGCCGGCCAACCTCGGTCGAGCCCGTAAAGCTGATCTTTCGCACCTTGGGATTTGAGCAGAGTTCGCGTCCTACGGCGTCACCTTCGGACGCATATACCAGGTTGATGACGCCGTCGGGAAAGCCGGCTTGATGCGCGAGGGCGAACATTGCGCCTGCCACGAGCGGCGTCTGTTCAGCGGGTTTAAGCACAATCGCGCAGCCCGCCGCCAGGGCCGGCGAGATCTTGCGCGCCACCATCGACGCTGGGAAATTCCATGGCGTAATTGTGCCCACGACACCGATCGGCTGCTTGATCACCATCATGCGACGGTCAATCGATGGTGGGGGGATCGTCTCGCCATAGATGCGATTGGCTTCTTCGGCGTACCATTGCAGATACGCGGCCGCATGCGACACCTCCGACTTGGCTTCGGCAAACGGCTTGCCCATCTCTGCAGTGAGTATCGCGGCAAGATCATCGGCGTGGTCCATGATCAGTTCATGCCACCGCCACAAAACGTCGCTGCGTTCTCGGGCGGGCAGTGCAGCCCATCTAGGCTGCGCCGTGTAGGCCTTGTCGATCGCAGCGCGTGTCTCCTTCACACCCATGTCGGGAAGCACCGCCAAGACTTCCCCGCTCGATGGATTGAGGACCTCGAATGTCCGCTCGCTAGCCGGCGTGCCGGGTGCTGGCAGGCGATCGATGGCGCCAAACAGGTCAGGGGATTTCAAGCGACGGATTATTGGCAGGCGCAGGGGCAATACCGGATTCCTCTCAAGAGCAGCGGAGTTGTATGTCGGCAGGCCTCGGTTTGTACTCCGCACCTGCGGGTTCCTTATAGGACCTCGATCATACGGCTGGTAGAGAATTGGGGGTCGCCGCGTCCGATACTGGGAAAAGCCAGCTGGAGCGAAGTCTGGACCAGGGCGTAAGCGACAACGTTTACCACCCGAGCTTCGGGATGACCTCCGGTACTGCGCCGAGCGCCTGCTTCCCATGCAAACGCAGAACAACTGGCCGAGCCTTCCACTCAGAATCAGTGAATCCGGGGCGAATGCCGCACTCTCTGGGGCATGGAAGGGCGGAAGGTGACCGGCAGGCTCTGCGGGCAGCGAATGACGTAAGACGGCATGTAGACCACGTCCTCCGCGGCGATGCTCAGCGCCAGATCCTCCAGCCGCCCGAATAGCGCGGGGAAGGCGCAGCCCAATTCCAGGCGCGCCAGCGCAGCGCCCAGGCACGAATGGGGTCCCTCGCCGAACGACAGGTGCGGGTTGTGCAGCCGGGTGACGTCGAACCGGTCGGCGCCGGGACCGAAGGCCTTTTCGTCCCGGTTCGCCGCATGTAACGCCATCAGCACGGCGTCGCCGCGGCGCACTATGCATCCGTCGATCTCCACGTCCTGGGTGGCATAGCGAAATGGCAGATTGGCCGCTGAGCTGCCCCACCGCAGAATCTCCTCGATCGCCTGTGACCACGGAACTTGGCCGCTGCGTACCAGGTGCAGTTGCTGCGGATGCGTCAGCAATGCCAGCATGCCATTGCCGATGACGCCGGCGACAGTCACGAAGCCTGCAGAGAGCACCATGAACAGCATGTCGATGAGCTCGGTGTCGGAAACGAGCTCGCCATTGTCGCGTGCGACGATCAGCGCCGAAGCCAGATCGTCGCCGAGCCGGCGACGCTTGAGCGCGATCAGACGACGGAAGAACTCCGGGATGCGCTGCCGCGTCTGTCTTACCTCTGCGGCTGTAGCGGAGGTGCTGGCCAGGCTGTAGGTGAGGGCGACGATCTCTTCACGCTGTTCGTCCGGCAAACCGAACAGTTCGGCGATCACGTTGGTGGGCAGCGGAACAGCGAACTCGCACATCAGATCGGCACTGCCGCCGCGCTGCGCCATCTCGGCCAGGAGTTGATCGACGCGTTGTTCGATCCGTGGCGCCAGCAAGGCGATACGACTGGGCGCGAAGCTGCTGGACAGCAGGCCGCGCAAGCGCCGGTGATCGGCGCCGTGCGCTGTGGCCATGTTGTCCACTTTGCACATCCCGATCAGCGGATGATCCTCGGGAATCTCGCCATCCTGCAGCGCCCGCCACTGTCGCCAGTCCTTGTTGAAACGCTGGTCGGAAAGCATCCGCCTGAGCGTCTGGTGACGGCCTGCCGCCCAGGCCACCACATCGCCAGGCAGCGCCACCCGCGCCACTCCCCTCTGCTGCAGAATCGCAGAAGACAGATCATCAAGTTGCGTGGGAGCGGCCGGCACACCGATCACGTCGCAATGATCGTTTTCTACGCGCATGCCAACAACTCCCTTTAGACCCATCGCGGTGCACTTCTCGGCACGGATGATCCGGGCGCGGACTTGGGAATGCCTTTTCAGGGTGCTTCGTCGTTAGAAGCGGTAGGTGAGACCTGCGCCTACCAGCCAGGGATCGAGCTTAGCCTTGCCTGTGAGCTTAGCGCCGGCGACAGTGACGTCGAAGTCGGGCTTAAGGAAAAGCTTCTTCACGTCGAAGTTGACGCCCCAGTGCTGGTCCACCATGTAGTCGAATCCGACCTGCAGCGCGGCGCCGAATGTGTTCTTGACCTTGAGATCATCGGCGCTGCCGGCTTGCTGGTGATAGAAGATCGTATAGTTCAAGCCGGCGCCGACATAGGGCTTGAAGGCGCCGAAATCGGTAAAATGATACTGCAATGTGAGCGTTGGCGGCAGCAGCCAAACCTTGCCGATCTTGCCCAGCCCGCCGATCGAACCTTGGCCATCGATGTTGGCATAGGTGGTGCCGAGTATGAGTTCGGCGGCGATGTTGTCGTTGAAGAAATACGATATATCGAGTTCCGGCGTCACGCTGTTCGAATAGGAAAGACCGGAGCCGGGCACCGCGTTGACGTAGCCCGAATCCTCGGTGATCACCCCCAACGCGCGCATGCGGAGCTGCCAGGGGCTTGGCGCTTCCGCGACCGGGGCTCCTACCTTCGCAACGCTCGCGGCTTGATGAATATCTGCCGCGCCGGCCTGTCCTGCAACGATGAGGACGACAGCCGCTGTTACTGCCCACGCCACGCTAATTCGCGCTCTCGCCATACTCTTCTCTCCTTGATCTTCAGAAGCGACGCACTGCGCCTTGATTGAATCCTGCTCGCATCAATCGGGATTGACGGAGCGGTCATGCGCGATAGCCCCCGCATAGGTCGTGCCAAATGACAAAATCATTGCGAAACAATGCGATCGCTCTGAGAGCGCTGTGTCTCATGTCCGACTTCGTCGAAGATCCGACAAAGAGTGCAGACGCAGCCACCCGGGTAGGCAAATGCAATCCAGAGTCGGCCGGGTTCTAGGGCGGGAACGGGCTGTACGTTTCAAGCCCTCGGAGATTTCACACGGCGTCAGCTGCCCATGTTCACGATGCGGTCGCAGACCGGGACCGTGGACACAAAGGGGAGTGGCTTGCCCGCGTACCTTCCCTGACTGGCAATTCGCCGCATGACGGCTCTGCACGAATGAGCGGCTGGAATGCGGGCACTGCTGTCCGGCAGCCTTTGGCCGCAAGCGCGGCCGCCTTTGTGCTGTCATCGGGCATTTGGAATACCGTCCGTTGGTAATCAGGCTCCCCTGTAGCCGGCGGGGGAAATGCGTTGTGTTTCTTCGTGTAAAGTAAGCAAATCACAGGTATTTGAGGGCCGTGCAACCAGGATATGTCAGGTTCGCCGTTCGCACGTCCAGCGCCTGCCGGAACAGATGTTTTACGGTGATGTAGTACTGGCTCACATCGCCACTCCCCGTCGGACGCGAAGTTAACCAACGCCTGAGCAACCATCAATGTCTGACAGCTGGAGAATCATTGACTGTCGATTTCGTTGAGCTTTCCCCGCAAATTGGCCGTGGGCGGGCGTATTGTTCAGGCGGCGATCTCCCAAAGGAACTGCCTGTCCGCAGCCTTGCCGACGTGCCTTACGCGCCCGGCCTTCGTAAGCTCTTGCCAACGGAGAGCCGTCCGTACACGGCGCATTTGCTGTCGCATACCGGGCGTGAGTACCGAACAGTGTGGAAAGGGGACGAACGTCAAGCGTCAGACCTGCAGGCTTTGAGCAAGGTAGTCTCGAACCTCAAAGAGATTCACCCCGAAACGCTCCGCATCACCAGGGAAGACAACGATCGAGAGCTTGTTTGAAAACACCTTGTCGTACGAAGCGTCGGCGAAGGATTGCGCGATCTTCTCGACTACCTTCTTTCTCGGCAGTCCAACGCGCCCGCGACCGGTGCCGATCAAACCGATCGCTATATCGCCCAGCTCGCCCTTCGTAGCCAAGAATTCCCAAAGAGCTTCTAGCGCTGCATCGAGCATTTTGGGCCTCGACTTGGCGGGTGCCTTCGTCATTTAGTTCGGCCATCGCCGAAAGGTAGAAGGTCTTCCCGTGCGAGCTGATCTTTGCGACCGTCCCGACAGGGTATCTCCGTTTTTTCCCTTTACCAGCCGGATGCTCCTCGAATGCCACACCTTTGAGGGACGTAGTCAGTTGCTTGTCCAACTCAACCGTGTTCCCCAAGAAATATTTGTTCGTGAACTTTCCCTGCAAGCTGTCTGGATTGATCAGCCGCTGGCTATGTCAGTGTCAAAGGTCGTGTTAGTGTTGATGACGATGTTGGTAGCGGGTGATTCCAAGAGGTCTCCAATAAGAACCTCGTAGCTAAAATCCTTTCTTGGAATGCGATAGGAAATCCGAGATATTGGTCGCCTTGAAAGGAGAGCTGCCACCACGGCAAAACCGACGACGACCAAGAAGCTATAGGCACTGTAGTTGTTCCGAGTGTACATACTAAAGAAGTCGAGCATGTCTAGAAGAAGGTATATCCCTCCGAGAACTGCGAGAATTCTTGCTAGACCATCAACCGATAGGAGTGCATACCGCCAATATGACCAAGTACGGATCGAGCTAACAAAATACTTCACGACTTACAGCCCGAGGTTTTTGTAGGGCTGATCGGTGTAGTAGTGCGGACCGGTTTGTCCCTCTTTCCGGTACATGGCGTGGCTGTCTGGCCAATTGGCCATGGCATACTCTACGATCTTAACCCCAAACGGGACGTAGATCGCTAAGCTCTCGCGAATTGCTGGCGGGCAGCGTTCGTCGCGACGCCTAGCGCCATTTAGATTCACGCCAATGATTGGTAAGCCAAGCTTGAGCGCGACGTCCATCTCCCACTTAACGAATTTCGTAAGCAGTTTTGTCTTCTCGCCGATAAGGACGACCATTAGCTTCGAGTTGGCAAAACGTTAGCGAAGTTGGCGCTTGATGCTTTCTTCTTGGCTTGTGTCTCGCGCCGTATTTAGGTCGTGCGCATTGTGGAAATCGAACGAGAATTTCTCGTTATCCGCCCATGCCGTCATGAGGCGATAGTAACGCATGTCCGTATCGCCGTCGAAGCAGATATAAGTCTTATTCCTGTATGCCATCTCTTTCCGCCGCCTTTTTGCGCGGAAAGACCTGTCACAGAACAAGAGAGACGTCTAGCCTGAGAATGCGCATTTTTCCACAACTAACAACTAACCCTCAATACAGCGGGACGCAAATTGTCAGTTGTCGTGGTTAGAGGCCCTTTGCTGTGACAGCTGGCCGCCTACCGGCCAAGCGTCTCGCTTTCAGCACCACCCCGATTTCGCAGTGAAAGGTCCGCTTTTAGGCAGTTCACGCCGCAACTAGCTGGTCCGGTTCCGTGATGAGTTTGTGGCGCCGGCAGGCGTGCGAAAGTCCCGAGGAAGGAACCCGCGAGCCAAGGCGGTGAGCTATGGGGATTTCGATTTGGGCTGCTGTGGGCGATGCGTGACTGTCCTCGAGAGACGCGGATTGACAGGGACAGACCGGGTTGTTGCGCCTGCGGGCGTTGTTGTCGGCACCGTGGGCGGCTGGGCGCGGCTCTGTCGGCGTCGATGATCACCCTGGGCACGCGTGGATCCGCTGCAACTTCGGCGACCTGCTGACAATAGCCAGGAACGTCATAGCGCGGGATGCCTTGAGCGGGCCCTTTCTGACGGCGAAGGCCGCCTCTTGCACGCGCTGTGCGGCTCACATCCTGGCAAGAAGACGCTGCGGGGGACGCGCTCGCGCATCAGGGCGGCCGGTAGCGACCTGTCCTCGCCGTGCCCCGGCGGAGACCAGGCGCTCACCTTCCGTATCGCGATGCGAGACGTCGGCCCCCTCGACAGGGCATGGGAATCTAAGGCAAGGCGCAGCGAATGTTTTAGCTTTGGCATTTCGACTGGCGCGAAGGCACTCAAACCGCCCGCCCGGAAACAACAATGAGATAGCGGGTAATATGTTCATGTCAGCTGTAATGCGCGACTGAGGTCGCACGGAATTGACTCGGTTCTGACTTTTTCTGGGTGTATCGTCTTCCTGTCGTCCGTCTGGGGAGACGAGCATGTCGGCATACGGTGTGGCGGATTCCGCCCAACTCGCAATTCTCACGAAAGCCCTGAACGACCGTTGTGCGAAGCACGCGGTCGCAGGCGATCATGAGCGCGAGCGCATAGCGCTTAAAGTCCTGGCGCTTTACCGGCGAGGCTTGATTGATCCCGACCAGCTATCCGCAGAACTTGAAGGGGTTGCCCGGTGATCCAAGAGATGCATCCATGGGGAACACAACGGCGGCTTGTCGATAGCGCGCGCCGCTTGATTGGCCGCACCCGCGCCGAAGTGGAAGATGCAAGATTGAAGGTCGAGCAATCGCGGCTTGCCCTTGAACAGTCCCGCAAGCACCTCCAGAACTCACACCGTCTGGAGACACAGAAAAGCCCCAGCGCAGAGGGTGATCGGCGCTAGGGCTTTCAGGCATGTACGCTGTACCAGCATGACCTTACGTTAGCTTGCGCTAATATCGTGAACGAAAAGTGAATCGCTCCCGCGACCCACCCCAAACCAGCGGGATGAATGCGGCACCCTAGACCCAAGTAGCCGGTTTATTGATCGGCTTCTTCCCCCTAAGCACCACATCCGGAAACTGCGATGCCGCCACCTCGCTTCTAGAGAGGGGGACGGCACGGGAACGACGCCGCGCGGCCGGCTTCGGCAAGCAAGTTTGTATCGTCGCCCCGTTGTGTCATCGCTCAAACACTACACCGACGACGCAGACCTCTTGGGTTACAATCCTGATGGGTTCGACTAGATCGGTATCATTCGTCACAAGATAGGCCACATCGAAGCATCGACGAAGGCGTCGCGGACGAGATGAGCGCCTCAATTGACGTCGCTGCCTTTCTCTTCTGTTTTGGCCACCTATACCACCGCTGGGGGTGGCATATTCCAGATGTAGCCATCTGGCGTAGCCTGAGGCGGGCTTACCAATCCAGCCCATTTTTTTGAATAAATTTTGAATACAAAAACCCCCCGTTATGAATGCTGGTTCTGAGACCGTCCTCAGCGCCGGCAGCAACACCTGCTGGCGTTTTGGCGCATCGTTGTCGATCTTTCCTGACACAGGGCTGTATAATATTTGTCGGCGCCGACAGTCGTCCCCTGGGGTACGATTAAACCCGCTAAAGGCCTCATACTCAGCCACTTAAATTGCGGCTGGTTTGGTTCTTAGTAGAAATTGCAAGCATCGATATAAAAGTTGCCTTCATGGGCGCCCCGCCCCGCCTACGCAAGCCGCTCGTATCTCGGCCACCGGCGATCGAAAGGAACAATCCAACAGCCGCGGCATCGGATGGGAGTTCGTCCATGTCTGCATCGATGACCCTTTGACGTGTCGCCTTCTCGCAAATCTTGCCGACGAGAAGAAGGAAAGCGCCTCCGCCTTTCCTCAAGGCTGCTCTCGCCCTCTGTGCCGGTCTCGGGATTACCGTCGGGCGTTGACCATAACGGCCCCTGCTACAGGTCCAAGACCTTGCCAAGGTTTGCCGCAAGCTCGGGCGGAAGCTCCACATCGAGCCGACCTTAATCCATTAGCTAAATCGCAGGGTTCTACGGCGCTGATCAAGAAGGCTTCCCAATCCATGCCATGGATGCATGCCATCCAAACAACCAAGTTTACCGATACGTCATGATGCTGCATAGCGAAGTACCGGCGGGCACAGACCGATCACTCCCTGCCTTGACCATTAGATGAGCGCGCCAAGAGATTCCGATAGAAGGAGAGCTATGGATGCCCCTGACTGCCAGTGGAGGCCCTAACTTCCGTTCTGAGCTCCTGTTTGGGTCGTTCTGCAAATTTGGTCGGCCGTTACCATGCTGAAGAGACCTCACGTCTGAATAGCAGGTGGCTGAGAACGATGCGCTTTCAATAGAAGCTACTACCCCACCGCAATATTATCCCACCTTACCTGTCCACAGCAAAGCGAAGTCATGAAGTTCGGGTCAAGCGGCGTTCGAGGTTTGGATTCGGAATTGCTCGGCAGGGCCAGCGGGCTTTATACTGAAGCTTTCGCCTGGCGTTTGAGTTCGAGCCAGGTTCAGCCGAATAGTTCGGTCTTCCTAGGCCGCGACCTGCGTGGCAGCAGTGAAGCGATAGTCAACAATTGCATGGCGGCGTTGGCCGCAAATCGTTTCCAGCCGATCGATTGCGGCGCCATACCGACGCCTGCCCTGGCACTGTATGCACGCAGACACGGCGCGGCGGCTCTTATGGTCACTGGGTCGCACATTCCAGCCGGTCGCAACGGCATCAAATTCTACGGCCCGAATGGTGAGATCAGCAAGGCGGATGAGGCCGCGATTACGCGCTTTGTCGCCGAAAGATCAAATGCATATTACTTGCCACCCGCTCCTCTGGGAACGACGTGGCCTATCCGCCATGAAGAAGCAATGGCCTGTTATCGAGAGCGCGCCAATGACATGCTGGAGCCGGGCTCCCTTTCCGGCCTGAGACTTGGAGTCTACCGGCACAGTTCGGTAGCAGCAATACTTTTGGTGGAAGTTCTTCAATCGCTCGGCGCCGGCGTGGTCGCCGTCGGGAAAACCGAAACTTTCGTGCCTGTCGATACCGAAGCCGTGGATGCAGCCACGATTGCAAAATTGAAAGAATGGGTCCGCGAATTCAATCTCGATGCCATCGTGTCGACTGATGCGGACGCTGATCGGCCACTGATTGCCGATGAAAATGGCGATCTGTTTCGCGGCGATCTGGTTGGGCTCGCCACGGCTCTCTTCCTGAAGGCGGATACCGTCGTGACGCCTGTGACCTCCAATTCCGGCATTTCGAAAGCTTTCGGCTTCGATGTCCTGAGGACAAAGGTCGGGTCACCATTTGTTATCGAAGCCATGGAGGCGTCACATCGTGCCGGCAGCATCGTTGTCGGCTTCGAGGCCAATGGTGGCGTTCTCCTGGGGTCGGATTACACGGCGAACGGGAAGACTTTGACCGCCCTGCCGACGCGGGACTCCCTTCTCCCCATCCTGGCTGTTCTCGGTACCATGGCATCGACAAAGAAGAAGCTGTCGCAACTGCGCGAGCTCTGGAAGCTTCCGGTATGCGCGAGCGACCGGCTGCAGGATTTCTCCGCCGAGAGTTCAAGCAGATTGATGGATCGCCTCGCAAACCTCGACGCGCTGCAGCAATTTCTCGCCCCGTTCGGGACTGTAGCCGAAGTCGACAAAACCGACGGCTTCAGGGTGCGTATGCGCACAGGCGAGATCATACACCTGCGGCCCTCCGGCAATGCACCGGAACTGCGCTGCTATTCGGAAGCTTCGAGCGAGAGCAGAGCCACGACGATCGTCGCCTCGGTGCTGAAAAGAGCACAGGCATTCGCGTCGCAGACGGTAGAGGGCATTTGATGAAAGTGGTTCCTGTCATCATCAGCGGCGGAGCCGGCTCGCGGCTGTGGCCCGCCTCCAGGCAGTCGCACCCCAAGCCTTTCCTCAAGATGGCGGACGGGCATTCGCTCATTCAGCACAGCGTGTTGCGCGCGGCTTCCATAGTGGGGGCGGCCGAGCTCGTCACCGTGACCTCCAAGGACCATCTCTTCCTCACGAAAGACCATTTTGACGAGCTGGATTCCGTCGTGCTGCCGCGCACCTTCCTGCTCGAGCCGGAGGGCAGGGACACGGCCGCCGCTGTCGCCGCGGCGACCATCCACGCCAAGGCGACACAGGGGCCGGATGCAATCCTGTGCATTTTTCCCGCGGACCAGATGATCGGTGACCTGGCGGCCTTTGGAAGCGCCATCAGTCGGGCGATCGAGCATGCGCGGCAGGGGCGCATTGCAACCCTGGGCATAAATCCAGAAAGGCCGGACACGGCATTCGGCTACATCGAGGCCGATGGCGAAAAAGTCGTCCGTTTCGTCGAGAAGCCGGACGTGGAAACCGCCAAATCCTATGTCGCCTCCAAACGTTTCTTCTGGAACGCCGGCATCTTCTGCTTCAAAGCGCGAGTCATGCTCGATGAGATGGCCCTGCATTGCAAGGAGCTGGTCGATGCCGTTCTCGGCAGCTACGAGAACGCCGCAATCATTGACGGCGAGCGCTTCGCCAGCATCGAGCTCTCTGCAAAGCATCTCGCCGTGGCTCCGCGCATCTCGCTCGACCGGGCGGTGATGGAAAAGGCGCACAATCTCGCCGTTGTCCCTTGCGAGATGGGGTGGAACGACATCGGTTCCTGGAACGCAATGGCCGAACTGATCCCTCCCGACGAGAGCGGCAACAGGATCCGCGGCGATGTCCATGTAGTGGACACGGTCGACACCTACATAAGCTCGGACAAACGAGTCATAGGGACGGTGGGCGTCAGCGACCTGGTGATTGTCGATTCCCACGATGCGCTGCTCGTTGCATCCCGCGATCGCGTCCAGGACGTCAAGAAACTGTTCGAGGGGCTCAAGGCTGCGGGACACGAAGCGCACTTGCTTCACGGTACCGTGCACCGGCCCTGGGGCACCTACACGGTTCTGGAGGAAAGCGAGCGCTTCAAGATCAAGCGCATCGAGGTTAACCCGGGCGGGCGCTTGAGCCTGCAGATGCACCATCACCGCTCCGAGCACTGGGTCGTGGTCAGCGGCACCGCAAAGATTGTCAACGGCGAGCAGGAGCTACTCCTGACCACCAATCAATCCACCTATATCCCGTGCGGCCACAAACACCGGCTCGAGAACCCCGGCAATATCGGCTTGGTTATGATTGAGGTCCAAAGCGGCGAATATCTAGGCGAAGATGACATTGTGCGGTTTGAGGACGTATACGGTCGAGCCTGATAGTCCAACGTCTACAGGTCATGATCAGAAGGGTACTTCGTTGAGGTTTCCGTTTTCTCGTTAAGCTAATGACGTGCCGAGTTGAAGCGAGAAGATTGCATTGATTACTGGAACAGTGAAGATGCTCCCATTCGGCCGAAATACCGGTTAAAAGAGCTATTCGGTCCGTTACCTGCGCTGTCGCACGTCCCCGTTCAATACAGTTTGGAACTCAGTTCCTTCGGCGCATGGCACCTCTATGCCCTTCATGCGTGTGCCTCGCGAAGGTTTTGGGGTCCCAAGTTTACGGCGAGGACAGAACACCACCGCAGAGACTGCGTTCAAAGCGACCGCGATCAGCAATGGCGAGTTGGTGCACTTGGCGACCGTTTCCCCAGCTTCCCCAGAAACAGAGTTGCCATTCAGGGGGCGTTTATAGGGCCCCGATCTCAAAAATACGGCTGTTCTCGATCGAAGGCTCGGCGGGGTCTTCTGTCAGACGAACTTCGGACATTGATCCTAACAGCATTTGCCACGCGCAACGGCTATTGTGCATTGCACAAAATCCGACCCCCAGCTAGACGTCCTTCCGCTGCGGGAATCGGGCTTGGAACCCAGCGGCGGGGCAGCGAGAACCGAGGCTTCGTCGATATCGCATTCATAGCTGAGGACCTTCATGACCCTTTCGAGCCCTGACAAATCCGGCACCGCTAGTCTCGAGGCAATCGCGCGAGACGGCGGCGTGCTGCGCCGCATCGCCGTGCGCATTCCCACCTATCTGTCGGACATTCGGGAGAACCCGGCATGGCTGCCGATGTTCGTGCTGGCCCGCACCATGCCGGCCCGCAGGATGCATTGGCGTGGGGCAAAGCCGGTTTGCGTGTCGCAAAAGGCCCACGACACGATGTTTGCCGGCGTCGATCGCCAGGACGTTGTCGAGGCGCTGCGGTCGGATGGGCTGTTTTGCGGGCTCGTCCTTCCGACTTTCATCCATGAGGAGATCGCCGCCTTCGCCCGGTGCACGCCTTGTTTCGGCAATTTCGATCGGCGTCTCGAATTCATGCCTGAGGACCATGCCGGGGCCGAGAAGCGTTTCGGCCGTTCCTTGCTCAGCGGCCACTATTTCGAACGCATCCTCGGCTGCGAGGCAGCGGTCGCAATCCAGAACGACCCGCTGCTGCTCGACATCGCCGCGCATTATCTGGGCGCTCAGGCGAAACTGATCACCACACGCGTGTGGTGGAGCTTTCCCACCGGCCAGGCTTCCGACGCCGACAAGAACCGTGCCTCGCTGGGGAAGTATCATTTCGATCTCGATGACTGGCGGATGCTGAAATTCTTCTTCTATCTGGCGCCGGTCGACGAGGGCACCGGCCCGCATGTCTATGTCCGGGGCAGCCACAAGCGGCGGATCCTCAAGCATCAACTGACGCTGCTCGTCGGCCATCCCGCGCATGAGGTTCTCAACGTCTATGGCGATGACAGCCCCGTCACGCTGACCGGCGAAGCCGGCCTTGGCTTTGTCGAGGATCCCTTTGGCTTCCATATGGGCACCGTGCCTTCGCGCACGCCACGATTGATGATGGAAGTTGGCTTCGGCGTGTCGCCGCCCTCGCGCCGGCGCTTCCATGGCGAGCCGGTCATTCGCTGATCTCGCAAAAATCCTGAAACAGCTTTCCCCAGATCACACGCCTGGTTCTCCCTTGGGCTAGCTGGGTGCCATGGCGTCGTCATGGGATCAGCTAGCACACTGCATCGAGGTCATCCGACCTCCGGTTGGGCCTCGACTGACCCAGATCAAAGCCATGTCCTTGTCGGCGTGGTTTGATCGGCCAGTTCTTCAGGGGAAACGCATGTGCTGACCGACAGCCTGATCGTCGCTCCCATCATCTTGACAATCCGGACCATACGGCGGGCAAATGACGCTTCACCAGCCAGAACCGACGCGAGAAACGCGCCTGAGGCGATGCGGCGGACCATGGATCGCAGCGCGATCGATGTGCGACATACGGCTCGACTCCAGCAGCGTTTCGCGAAGAGAGCCGACGCGCAGGCGGCACGCTGATGCCCAGCCTTGACGACAACTTCGACATCATTGTGGTTGGCGCCGGGCCGGTCGGTCTTTCCTTCGCCGCATCGCTTGCCCACAGCGAGTTCAAACTGGCGGTTGTCGAAGGACAGTCCCTGGGAAGACTGGCAAATCCGGCTTTCGACGGTCGCGAGATCGCGCTCACCCACGCCTCGATTGGCATCCTTCGCGAGCTCGGCGCCTGGGATGTTATCAGCGCTTCGGACAAGTCACCGCTTCAAGGCGCACGCGTCCTCAACGGATCGAGTCCCTTCGCGCTGTGTTTCGATTCGCCGGCCCGGTCCGCAGAACCACTGGGCGTTCTGGTCCCGAATTGCCAGATCCGCGATGCCCTTTTCAAGATCATCCGCTTGCAGGGCCACGCCCGGCTGTTGTGCGGCCACTCGGTCGTGCGTGCAACAAACAGCCGCCAGGGAGCAGTCATAACGCTCTCCAATGGCAGGCAACTGACCGCCCGGCTTCTCGTTGCTGCCGATTCGCGATTTTCCGCCACCCGCAATCTGCTCGGCATCGGCGCCGATATCAATCGGCTTGGCAACTCGATGCTGATTTGCCGAGTGAGGCACGAGCGCCCCCACAACCAGATCGCGATCGAATGGTTCGATCATCATCAGACGGTAGCGATGTTGCCCCTCGCGCAAGGCGTGTCGTCGCTGCTTTTGACTTTGCCCTCAAACGAGGCCGACGGACTGCTTGCCCTTGACGACGCGTTGTTCCTGATTGAATTGACAAAGCGCTGTCGAGGGCGCCTCGGCAAGATGAGCCTGGCAAGCCAACGCCATATCTACCCGTTGGTTACAACCTGGGCGCACAGGTTCCGGGCGCCGAGCGCCGCATTGATCGGCGACGCTGCCATCGGCATGCACCCGGTGACCGCGCATGGCTTCAACATCGGCCTCGGCGGCCAGAAGCATCTCGCCCATGCTATCGAGACAGCATGGCTTGAGCGTCGCGACATTGCCGATCCCGACATGCTCCACAGATATGAAAGCCGATTGCGCCTGTCGGCGGCGCCGCTCTATCATGCTACGAATATCCTCGTCGGACTCTACTCAAGCGAGCATCCGGCGGCACGGCTAGCAAGGCATGTGGCGCTGCGCCTGGGACAACATCTTCCCTTTGTCCGTCATGGCATTGCGGCCATGCTGAGGCGGTGAACCCCGGTCACATTGGAGTCATCATCAGCGTGGCGGCGTAGCCAATTTTTGACCCGCGCAACGCGCAGCCGGCTCCTGCTTGCACGCACGTCGTTCTCAGCTGGATACGGCGCAGCCGGCATACGAGACCTGTCCACCGCGCCCATTGGAAGCAGCGGTCCACGGCAACGGCATCGCAGCCCCTCGTCAAATCGACTGGACAGGAGGCAGCTCAAGACGACAACCTGCGCCGCCTATCAGGCGACCTCGCCATCCGGGCCGCCCTTCTTTCCGCCCTCAGGTGCTTTCACCGACAGTCCGGTTGACCGGCAACACTCGAGAGCATTGAATTCCTATTGGCGAGCGCGACAATCGCGCAATCGGCATGCCGCCTTGCCGCAACTTGTCGAGTCAGAGGCTTCCCGGGATCCTGTTGCCGCCGGCCAACCAGAGCTGCGACCGTGCCCCAACGGTCGCAGTGTTTGCTGACGCCTGACAGTCGGGCTCATGCTCCACTTGACCGCTGCTTCGGCACGAGGCGCAGCCACGCGCTGGCCGTCTTGAAGCAGGTTGTGTCACCGACAGCTGCCGTCGGCGCCGTCGCTCTATCGGCCCAATCGAGCACGACCAGAAGGTTCAGAGCAAGGCCTTTGAAACGCATGGTTTTAGCATCCAAAGCGTGGATGCTGGCGATCTAAACAATCAATTTTACCAATCTGTGCAGGTCGTTCATAGACCGCCCACATGACATGCACCGCCGCTCCACCAACCGCGTAGTGCGCAAAAGAACCCGAAAAAGAGGAAGTCTTCGCATGCGCTCTGACGTGCAGTGGAGGTTGTGCTGGGAAAATGAGTTGCGGCTTTCCGATCATCTCGAACTCTCTGAGTTCTTCCAGAAGATCTATGAGCCTGTCGGAGCCTTTAGTGCAAAGGCTTTCGCAGGCGGTCGAAGTTGGGCCGGTGCAAGGCCGGAGGTCCGCGCAATCGGCTATGATGTGCACGGAGTAGCAGCTCACTTGGGCGTGCTGCGCCGATACATCAAAGTTGGCGACGCTGATCTGCTTGTCGCTGAACTCGGTCTGTACGGGGTGCGTCCGGATCTTGAGGGGCTAGGAATCGCCCATTCGATCAGCGCGATGTATCCAGTGCTGCAGCAGCTTGGCGTTCCATTCGCTTTCGGCACGGTTCGGCCCGCGCTCCGGAACCATGTTGGCAGGTTTTGCCGCAAAGGCTTGGCAAGCATTTTATCGGGCGTCCGCGTGCGTTCAACCCACCCGGACGTGTACCCCGATCTTCCTCCCACGCGAGTCGACGACGACGTGCTCGTCATGGTGCTCCCAATTGGACGCTCAATGAGCCAGTGGCCGGCCGGCACTTTGATCGATCGGAACGGTCCAGAGCTATGAGGGACACCCGCAATGATATCAGTCACCGCGACCCGCCCCTCATCGCATTGACCGATCTGAACCCAGCCTTGACCACGGATTTATTGTCCGCTCGCTTCCTCAAATGCACTGAAAAATCTGACATCTCATGAACCTCTTTGTTCCAGCCAGTATTGTCGCCGTCTGCTCTTATGCGCTGCTGTCGACCGTCTATAAGACCGCGCAGGTTCTTCATACCCTGCCTGCAAACGTACCGCCGACGTCGGGCGAACCGGCCGGCTGTGAGCCTTGGCCGAGCGTCGATGTCATTATCCCGAGTTACAACGAGGCACCTCGCACCCTCTCGGACTGCCTGGCTTCCATCGCAAGTCAGGACTATGCCGGAGAATTGAAGGTCTATGTTGTTGATGACGGTTCTGGAAACCGCGATGCCCTCATAGATGTACACGAGGAATACGCGCGAGACCCGAGGTTCAACTTCATTGCGCTCCCAAAGAATGTCGGAAAGCGCAAGGCACAGATTGCGGCGGTTCGCCGCTCGTGCGGAGATTTGGTGCTCAATGTGGATTCGGACACGATACTCGCACCGGACGTCATCACAAGGCTTGCGCTAAAGATGCAAGATCAAGCGATCGGCGCCGCCATGGGCCAGTTGGCGGCTAGAGCACTTCCTGTGATCGATGAATCGATTGTGATGTGACGGCTGCGTTTTGTGCTGATTCAACGTCCACCTCGATGGAGGTTGACGATGGGAAAAGCATTGAGCATGGATCTTCGGTCGCGGGTCTTGAAGGCTTCGGACGAGGGCATGTCGGCGCGGCAAGCGGCGGCGCGGTTCGGCGTGGGAGTGTCCAGCGCGATCCGCTGGATTGCGCGGGCGAAGATCGGCGAACTGGCGCCCCGCCCGCAGGGCCGCCGCCGCGCCTCCAGCCTCGATGCGCATGAACCCTTCATCGTCAGGCTGATCGAGGAGCGCAAGGACATCACGCTGAACGAGATGGTGGAGCGGCTCGTCGCCGAGCAGTCGGTGCGCATCAGCCGCAGCGCCTTGAGCGCCTGGCTTCGCCGCCACGGCTGGACATTCAAAAAAAGTCCGCGCACGCACTGGAGCAGGATCGCCCCGACATCCTGAACCGGCGCCGGGACTGGTTCGACGGCCAGCTCGACCTCGATCCGGCGAAGCTCGTGTTCATCGATGAGACCGGCCTCTCCACAAAGATGGCCCGCCTGCGTGGAAGAGCGCCGCGCGGCGAGCGCTGCCGGGCCGGCGTGCCGCATGGCCACTGGAAGACCACGACCTTCACCGGAGCGCTGCGGCTGACGGGCATGACTGCGCCCTTCGTCTACGACGGCGCCATGAACGGCAACGTGTTCCTGGCCTATGTCGAACAGGTGCTGGTCCCGACATTGTCGGAGGGCGACGTAGTCGTCATGGACAACCTGCCCGCCCACAAGGCCGCCGGCGTGCGCGACGCGATTGAGGCCGCAGGCGCGAGCCTGCTCTACCTGCCGCCTTACAGTCCCGACTTCAATCCGATTGAGAACGCCTTCGCCAAACTCAAGGCGCTGCTGCGAGCAAAGGCCGAGAGGACCATCAACGCTTTGTGGGACGCGGTCGGTGCGGTCGTCGACCTCTTCACCCCAGCCGAATGTGCCAACTACTTCAAAGCCGCAGGATATGAACCGGATTAAACAGGACGCGCTCTAGCAATCGCAATGAAACTTGGCTGACGCGGTTAATTGACATGGAATACTGGCTCGCTTGCAACGAAGAGCGGGCAGCGCAGGCTCGGTTCGGTGCCGTCATGTGTTGCTGCGGTCCGTGTGCCATGTACCGGCGAACCGCGCTCGTTTCGCTGCTGGATCAGTACGAGACGCAGCGCTTTCGAGGGAAGCCGAGCGACTTCGGTGAGGACCGCCACCTTACGATCTTGATGCTGAAAGCAGGCTTTAGAACAGAATATGTCCCGGAGGCCATCGCGGCAACAGTCGTTCCCAACAGCATGGGGCCTTATCTGCGTCAACAACTTCGCTGGGCCCGGAGCACGTTCCGTGACACGTTGCTGGGGCTCCCACTGCTGCGCGGCCTTAATATTTATCTCACATTGGACGTGATTGGGCAGAATCTTGGCCCATTATTGCTGTCTTTGTCGCTCCTGGCGGGGCTCGCGCAATTCGTAACGACAGGTACCGTGCCTTGGACGGCATGCCTGACGATCGCAGTCATGACTTTTATTCGCTGCAGCGTGGCAGCGTTTCGTTCGCGCCAACTTCGATTTCTCGGATTCTCGCTCCACACACTCATCAACATTTTTCTCTTGCTCCCATTGAAAGCATACGCGCTGTGTACATTGAGCAATAGCGATTGGTTATCGCGAGGCTCTGCGGCCAATGTGTCAAACACGGGTGGCGCCATTCCAAAGAACAACTTGGTGAGACCTGACGCAACTTACAGCGAACAGCAATAGTCACGTAGGTGGAAGAGCTTTGAGCCAGGACCAGGAACATCAAGTGTTGAGTGGGAAGTTGGGCCATGAGGATTTGCGGCGGCTCGAGACTGGTCCGATCGAACGGAAGTCTCACGGGCAAACAAGTGCGAAAAGCTCCCTGCCTGAGTCTCTGTCGACCGTCGCTGTCGATTTTGCCGGCGTAACCAAGTCGTATGGGAACAAGGTCGTTGTCGACGATCTGTCGTTCAGCGTTGCGTCGGGCGAGTGTTTCGGCCTCCTCGGACCAAACGGGGCGGGCAAAAGCACGATAGCGCGCATGCTCCTTGGCATGACATGCCCCGACGCGGGCACGATCACGGTGCTCGGCGTCCCGGTGCCGGCGCGCGCTCGGCTGGCACGCAGGGGCATTGGCGTGGTCCCGCAATTCGACAATCTGGACCAGGAATTCACCGTACGCGAGAACCTGCTGGTGTTCGGCCGCTACTTCGGCATGAGCACACGCCAGAGCGAAGCGGTTATCCCGTCGCTTCTCGAATTCGCTCGCCTCGAGCGAAAGGCGGATGCGCGTGTCTCGGAACTGTCCGGCGGGATGAAGCGATGCCTGACGATGGCGCGGGCTTTGATCAACGACCCCCAGCTCATTGTGATGGACGAGCCGACCACCGGCCTCGATCCGCACGCGCGCCACCTGATCTGGGAGCGGCTGCGCGCCCTGTTGGCACGCGGCAAGACGATTATCCTGACGACGCATTTCATGGAAGAGGCTGAGAGATTATGCGATCGGCTATGCGTGCTCGAAAGAGGTCGCAACATCGCCGAAGGCCGCCCGCAGGCGCTTATCGACAAGCATATAGGATGCCAGGTCATGGAGATCTACGGCGGCGATCCGCACGAGTTGCATTCGCTGGTCAAGCCACATTCTCAGCGCATCGAGATCAGCGGCGAAACCCTTTATTGCTATGCGCCAGACCCTGACCAGGTGCGCACGCGACTGCAGGAGCGTGCAGGTCTGCGTCTTCTTCTGCGCCCAGCCAATCTCGAGGATGTTTTCTTGCGGCTGACCGGGCGCGAGATGGAGGAGTGAACGATGATTGAAGGTTTTGCCGCGGCGCTGCCGGCCAATGCGTGGAACTGGGTTGCGGTGTGGCGCCGCAACTATCTGGCATGGAAGAAAGTCGCACTCGTGTCGATTCTCGGTAACCTCGCCGATCCGATGATCTATCTTTTCGGACTCGGCACCGGTCTCGGCATAATGGTCGGCCACGTCGACGGTGCGTCGTATATCGCCTTTTTGGCGGCCGGCATGGTCGCGGTAAGTGCGATGACCGCCTCTACCCTCGAAACATTGTACTCGGCTTTCGCTCGCATGCATTCTCAACGTACATGGGAAGCCATGCTGTACACGCACGTCACCCTCGGCGACATCGTATTGGGTGAACTGGCCTGGGCAGCCACGAAGGCGTTCCTGGCCGGTACGGCAATTACAATTGTCACGGTAACGTTGGGCTATGCAGCCTGGCCGTCCGTCCTCTATGGGCTGCCAATCATTGCTCTGACGGGATGCGTATTTGCGAGCCTCGCGATGATCGTCACCGCACTTTCGCCCAGTTACGATTACTTCGTATTTTACCAGACGCTTGTGCTCACACCTATGCTGTTCCTGTCGGGCGCCGTTTTCCCATTGAATCAGCTGCCTGAGGCCTTTCAGAAGATAGCGCGGTGCATGCCGCTGTCACATTCGATCGACCTCATTCGCCCGATTATGCTTGATCGCCCGATCGCCGGCATCGCCCTGCACATCGGTGTGCTCGGCCTGTACGCACTCTTGCCATTCTTTCTCTCGATGGCGCTGTTGCGCCGCCGACTGATGCGCTGACGCGAAAGAGAAGGAGATAAATTATGCGCTATGGACGCAAATAAAACGACATCGCCAGCATGTGCCGCGAAGGGTTTAGCTGGCGTCGATTCAATCTCACAACGCTATGGAACAACCGGCGTCTCGAGCACAGGATCTTATGTTGATCCCGGTGGACCCAAGAGAATTCTTTGAGGTCAGTGATGTCTGACTGGCGTTAGCCGGGGGGCGAATGACAACGCAGCCGGTCTTTTGATCGGACCGCCTCGAGACAGGCCCATTTAGTATTCCACACGACAAATGGAGAGCAAGATGCTGTGTCTAGGATTGAACGGCGGATTGGACAAAGTCTATGAAAACAGGTTTCAGATTCCGAACACATTCATGCACGATGGCGCTGCGGTGCTCGTCCGGGACGGACAGGTCATTGCGGCAGTAGAAGAAGAGCGCCTCAATCGGATCAAACATTCCAACAAGCTCCCAATTAGTGCGGCTCAATACTGTCTTTCAGCAGCCGGGGTTCAGCTCAGCGAAATCGATCGTGTGGCGTTCTACGCTACCGAAGCCTACTCGAATGCCATGCTGGAAAACATGCTTGTTTCCCAGCCGGATGCCTCCATTCCGTTGGATGCTAAACTGTTGGTGCAGAAGCTGTTGGCGCAGGAATTCGGTACCGAACTTGACGCTTCGCGCATCTCGTTCGTAAGTCACCATCAGGCGCACGCCGTGAGTGCTTTTGCAATGTCGGGCTTCGAGCAAAGTCTGATTTTTGCGGTCGATGGCTCTGGTGATTTCCTGTCGGGCCTCATGGCGATAGGATCCGGTACTGAAATTAAGCAACTAGCGACTTTCCCAGAGAACAATTCCCTTGGGCAATTTTATCTCGAGACGATCCGGTATCTCGGCTACGGCTTGTTCGATGAGTATAAGGTAATGGGGCTTGCCCCCTACGGCGATCCCGTTCCCTATCGCGAGCTTTTCGAGCAGTTCTATGAACTGTCAGCAAACGGCGAGTATCGCGTCCACCTGGACCGCATCGGCCCGACTTTGCTCCGCAGCATTCAGGTTCGGCAAAAGGGAATGCCATTCACCCAGCAACACAAGGATGTGAGTGCGTCGTTACAGGAGGCGCTCGAACGCATCGTGTTTCACATTCTTCGGCATTATCGTGAGGCCACCGGGATGACGCGGTTGTGCCTGGCCGGGGGAGTCGCGCACAATTGCTCCATGAACGGCAAGCTGCTCTATTCAGGACTTTTCGAAGACATCTTCGTGCAGCCCGCATCGCATGATGCTGGGTGCGCACTTGGCGCTGCACTAATCGCGTCTAATGAGCTGGGCCGCCCCGCGCCGCGTGCGCGATTGCAGGAGGTTTATTGGGGGCCGGATCTCGCGAGTGATCACGCTGTCGAAGAGGAACTAAAGGCATGGGCGGGGCACCTGGAGTTTGAACGCACCGAGGAAGTGGCGGATAGGGCAGCCGAGTGGATGGCGGGTGGCGCCGTGATCGGCTGGGTGCAAGGTCGTTCGGAGTTCGGGCCGCGCGCGCTCGGAAATCGCAGCATTCTTGCCGACCCCAGGCCCGCCACAAACAAGGACCGGATCAACGCTATGGTCAAGAAGCGGGAAGGGTATCGCCCGTTCGCCCCATCAGTGCTGGAGGAGGATGCGCGCGAATTTTTTGACCTCCCGGGGAGCGCGTGCGAATTTCCGTTCATGAACTTCGTAGTTCGTGTGCACGATTCCAAACGTGGTTTGCTCGGCGCCATCACGCACGTCGACGGTACGGCTCGGCTGCAAACAGTATCGCGCAAGGCCAGTCCTGCCTACTGGAACCTCATCAATGCCTTCAAGCAGCGGACGGGCATCCCAATGCTGCTCAACACGTCCTTTAACAACAATGCCGAGCCGATCGTAGATTCAGTTGCAGACTCGATTGCCACGTTCTTGACGACAGAGCTGGATGGACTTGTGGTCGGGCCGTACCTCGTCAAAAAACGGGCCGCAACGCTGCAGGACTGGACTGCGCTCGCGGTTTCATTGCCGCCTTATGTATCCCTGCATAAAGTCCGCGAATACACGGCGCAGGATCGCCAGGAGACCGTCTGCGAAATTCGAACGGATAACCGTGACTGTGCGCGTATATCACATGACTTGTTCGATCTGCTGACGCGGATCGAAGGCGAGGCCGTGCTCGCGGATCTGCTCGACACGATTACGCTGGATCAAGCCAAGCGCGAGGCTCTCACATCAGAGCTGAGACGATTGTGGGAGCAGCGCCACGTTCGGATGCACCCCTCACAAGCTGTTCGGGTCCACCAGAAATGATGCCAGAGCCTGGACGACCGATACAAGCTGCCGAAACACCGGTGCATCCAAGAACCTTCCTATGACAGGCCGCCTGGTGCGGGGATCCGGAGCAATTGGCCGAACACCCGGATCCTGATCCACAGCCATTTATTGCAATCCGCAGGTCTTCGACTGGTGCCGCGCCAACTATATGGACTTCAGCCTCGGCCTGGCGCTCACACGACCTGCGCAAGGCATGTCGCGGATCTGGAGTCCCGCACAATGGCGCGCTTCGAGGCGTCGGCGAAAGGCGAGTCCGAAGATTAAATTCGTTCACGGAGCCGGCAGTTGGAGCCGCGTCGAACGCGTCATCGCCTCGTGTCGAGGTCAGCGAATGAGGGCGTGGCCAACGCGAGCTGTTGGACTTCGACGGGCGCATTGGATGTCGAAAATAAAACCGTTGATGTCGGCAGATCCGGAGGAAGGGGTTTGGCCGGTGAGGCTCTGAAGCGACCAGGTCGAAGCGATCCGTGGCGGCATAAGCCAGGCGATAAGGCGGCGCAAACTCGGATATCTGGCGGACGCGGGTCGGGCCGGCCGAGTGATTGATCGGACTATCGGCATCGCCAAGGATAAGCCGCGACGACGGGCCGCTCTCGGCGTCGGTCGATCTGAGCCAAGGTGTTCGAGCGCGAATGATAGCGCCGATATCCGGATGGCCGGGACGAGTGATGCCGTCCGTTGTCTGCTACTGCAAAAGCCCGATGTGACGGCCTGGCTCTCACATACCGAGCGTCTGAGTGCCTCCGGCAAGGGCGAACAGCCTCGGCGAATATTTCCGCCGCTTCCTCGACCGTTTCAGCAGAACGGTCGGTCTGCTCCTTTCGCTCAAGCACCCCGTTGTGCAACATCTCCAGCCGCGCGGCATGGTAGAGAGCGCTGCGCTTCTCAAGCTGCGCCACGCGTCGCTGAAGGATTTCCGCGAGGAACGTTGAACGTCTTCCTAGCGTGACGCGAACCTCAGTTGGCAACGCCGATCTAATCCATGCGAGTTCGACTGGAGCGCCGCAGCCTATCGCGCGGGTAGCCGAATTGGCCGCTCGCAAACTGTGCCAGTTTTTCAGTCTTGGAGCGGGGGTCGGGCTCGGGCATCGACTTCGGACAACTCTTGGCTTTCTGCAACAATAGCTGCAAACTGGTCCAGTTGGGAGGAAAAGAAATGGTCCAGTTTCCAAGTCCCGGTGGCTCAAACCGCTCGTACGGCATGGGTGCGCGCCAGATCTACGAATCGCTTCGCGAGCAGATCCTCAGAGGCGTCTACAACACCGGCAGCCAACTGCCCTCCTCACGTGGTCTCGCCGAGGAACTTGGAGTCTCGCGGACGACCGTCACCGCTGCCTACGAGCAGCTGGCGGCGGAAGGTTTCATCGACGTCCGTCAAGGCGCGCGCCATCGTGTCGCGTCCTCGCTGATCGGACCTGAGCTAACGGCCAATCCCCAAAAACAGGCCGGCCCGGGTCACTTGTCAAACTATGGCGAACGGCTGCGTGGCGCTCGGCGCTGGCCGGATTACCTGCCCAACAGGCTGAAGATCGATTTCCGATATGGCGACCTGGCGCCCTCAGATTTCCCGGCATCCGTTTGGAAGCGCACGATGAACGCGGTGATGGCGCAGCGGCCGGCACGGCTCGCCTACGACCATCCATGCGGTTCGCGCCGGCTGCGCCAGGCGCTTCAGGGCTATCTCTGGCGCGCTCGTACTGTGCGCTGCGACCCTGAGCAGATCGTCATCGTCAATGGTTCGCAGCAGGGGCTCGATCTCTGCGCGCGCCTGCTGCTCGACCCAGGGGACAGCTTCGTCATTGAGGACCCCTGCTACAGGATGGCGCGCGAGGTCTTTGCCAGTACAGGTGCCACGCCGGTTCCCGTCGAGGTTGACGAGCACGGCATGCAGACGGAGCAACTGGCGGGCGTCGCGGCCCGGCTTGCCTATGCGACGCCGTCGCATCAGTTTCCGCTCGGCGGCGTCATGCCGATCGCGCGGCGGCATCAGCTTCTGGAATGGGCGCGGGACGAGGGCGCCTACGTCATCGAGGACGACTACGACAGCGAATATCGCTACGATATCAGCCCCGTTCCCCCGCTGCACAGCCTGGAGGATCATGGGGCCGTCATCTACCTAGGCACCATCTCCAAGACGCTCTCGCCGATGCTGCGCATCGGCTATCTCGTCGTGCCGGTGGAATTGCAGCAGGTTTTCGAAACTGCCAAGCAGTTTGCCGACCGGCATTCTCCGATAGCCGAGCAGGAGTCATTGGCCTCCCTGATCGAGAGCGGCAGCTATGAAAACCATGTGCGCCGCGTGCGCCGCCTCAACGGCGAGCGCCGGGAAGTATTGCTGACCACCATGAAACGGAGTTTTCAAGATAGGATCGCCGTCCAGGGGGCAGAGGCTGGACTGCACGTCGTCATATGGTTCAACGACCTGCCGCGGTCGCGCGAAACGGCGTTGGTCGAAGCCGCGCGATACGCGGGTCTAGGTCTGCACCCCATTTCGCCGCTTTATCATCGGCAGTCGGGAGCAGGAGAGGCCGATCGCGTCGGGCTTGTCGTGGGCTATTCCGCCTTGGGCATCCGGCAGATCGAAAAAGGCGTCGAGATGCTGCGGGACGTCGTCGCTCAACTCTGAGACGCTTACGGTTTCCACGCGCGGGGTAGGCCACGCTCGTGGGTGCTCGCCGTAACCAGTCCATCGTCGGAATAATTGACAGCCGGGCACACGGACGCGCTCATGGCCGGCTCTTGGGGTTGATCTGCTTGCCACCCCGTGAGGGTGCGCTCGGTGGGTGCGTCGCACGACCAGGAGGTTCAGATTCAAGGCCTTTGTCTCGTCTATCCGCAAAGTGGATGCTCGTCATCGAAACAATCGATTTTGCCGATTGAAAGGACGTCGCATAGAACAATTCAAGATGCGGCCTTAGGTGGTGTTTGTCGGTGTATGCGTTTTCTGGTGTGTGCTTTCCTGCTCTGCGCCGAACTCTAAGCGAGCCGCTCTGCTTTTCGACCAGATCGTCGGTACGGCGTGGCGGCCATTGCGTCTACGTTCGCGAACGAGCCCACTCCGGAGTGCCGAACCCCGACCTGCACGTCTCGCGCGTTGAGCACGTGCTCTCTTGGCTATGCCGATTGCGCGGCCGATGTCCGGTACAACAATTGAGGATACGCAGCTATGAAGCATCTTGATAAGATATATGAGGTGCAGAGTGAATGCGCTGATGGAACCGGCCGTCCGAGCGTTTACCTGACGTTTGACGACGGTCCCGATCCATTTTTCACACCACAGATACTCGATGTGCTGGCGCAAAACGGGGTGCCAGCGACTTTCTTCGTCATTGGTGCCTATGCCGCAGAGCACCCGGATCTCCTTCAGCGAATGATCGCAGAAGGGCACGAGGTGGGCAACCACACGATGTCTCATCCGGATCTGTCCAAATGCGGCTTGGGCGAAGTGCAACGTGAGGTATTTGAGGCGAACCGTGCCATCATGGGAGCATGCCCGCAGGCTTCGATCCGCTACATTCGCGCGCCATACGGCGCCTGGAGCGAAGAAGTGTTCACTGCGTCACAGATCGCCGGGCTGGCCGCCCTTCATTGGTCGATAGACCCAAGAGACTGGGCGCGGCCCGGCACCGACGCGATCGTCGATGCAGTGCTCGCTTCGGTCCGGCCTGGCGCAATCGTGCTCTTGCATGACGGTTGCCCTCCCGACGATTCCGGCACTCAAGCCGGTCTGCGCGACCAGACCGTTGTGGCGCTGTCCAATCTGATTCCGGCATTACATGCCAGCGGATATGAAATTCGCTCGCTTCCAGTACATCACTGAAATGCAAGATCGTATGTCTGCTTTCCCAGCCTTTATCGTGTGGTCTTGCTTATGAAGGGCTTGCATATGACCCACTTCGCCATAAATGTTTTTATTGGACTTGCCGGAGGTTTACATCGCGCGCGCCTCGGGGATCGCGGATTACGTCCACAAGGTTTGGCCAACCAAGCCGCCGTTGCCATTATAAGGGGATACGCCCGACCGCTCGGCTGCGAATCAGGCCGGTCCTCCGACTCGCGCACCCCGCTGTGGATCTGCTCGTTGATCGTCACGATAATCCGGCGCGCGACGCCATCTTTCACCTGGCCGAGTTCGTGGTGCAGAACGGCGCTGCTGCGCTGGGCCTCCTCCCACCTGGTAATGGCGCCGCCGACATTGACATGCGCCGCCGACATGCGGCCATGTGGGCCTGCAAGCGAATGCGGTCATGGTGATTTTCGCCGCCCACCGCTCGCAGCCGATGATGAGGGGAAGGAGGGACGCAATCGCGCAAAGGTGCGTTCCTCTGCCATGGCCGTCACAACAATTTAGCGAATCCAAAGCATCAAGTCTCGCCGCCGTTTGAATAGCCAGCGCGGCTTCGACCGGCGTGCAGATGTCGACATCGCGCCCGGACTGTCACAATCAGGCATTTCGAAGCACAGAAGGCGAACACGGAGAGGCTGTAATGACGCTGGTTCGTGTTTGCTCTCCGATACGAGCGTACCTCATCCCCCGTCATGAGTGAGATGGTCTGGTCATTCGATGGAGCGGGTTGGCCAAGCATGCTTGCCAGCTGAGAGCGCCCGTTACACCCGGACAATATCAGACGACAGCAACTTCAGTTCAGCGTTCACCAGAATGGATTTGGTCTCTTGCGCTAATATTTGCTTTGAGAGATGCTGGCCTCAGCCATGGGAGGGGTTGGGGGGATATGCAAATAAAGGTGTTGCCGGCACTCTGTGCGGCTGCCGCTCTATGCGGCTGTCAAACTAGCAATCAAGCAGATTACGTTCAGATCGGGTATGGGCCGAGTTTCGATGTCGCTCATGCACAGTGCGAACTTCAGAAAAGGTCAGTAGACCAAGGCTATATTGCTATCGGGTCGCCGGGGTTTGTTGCCGGTGCCGGGGTTGGCAATGCTATCGGCAATGCGATTGCCGAGGATGATTTCATGAGAAATTGTCTCATCATCAGCGGCTGGAAGCGTGCGCCGCATGGACAAGCTGGCGCGGCAGCAGCGCCGGTTGTTACCGGTGCATCGGCTACGCCCTATGGGATTGCCCGCGCGCCTGGCAGCTGGATCAACACCGCCCTGTTGGACTGGAAGGATGCGAACAACAAATGCGTTGCTGGTGACAAGGCGGCTTGCGCCACGCGAGCTAAACTTGGAGTGAAGTTGAAATCAGCCGGCATCAATCCCTCCCCGGTGTAAGGCGGGAACGACGTCATGCGAAGGAAGATCTCGATGTGCGTCGCAATCGTGGCCTTGAGTGTTAGCGGCTGCGCGGCCGACTATCTCAACAACTACGACACGATGACGTTGGCGTCAGGTGACTCCGCTCGCCAGAACCAGCTTCTCCAGACGGTCGACCCGTTCAACCCCAACAGCAACAACACGAAGATCGAGGGCGACGGGCAGCGGATGACGGCTGTCATTCAAAGGTACCGCGGAACGCCGCAGCCGGCGTCTGCCTTGCCAAACAACGGCGCCGATCTGGACTGCGCCGGCGGTAGAGGCAACAACCCTGTCGTCCAGGGACCTGTCTCGGTCGGCCCGTCCGATCGCAACCACCTTGACCGTGATCATGATGGCGTGGGTTGCGAGAGGTAGGGGAGCAAAATGAAAGTGGGGATCCGCAGACCAAGCATCGAACGCAGCTTGGCGGCCAGAACATCTGTTAAGCGTATGGTGAAGCAAAGTCTCGGCATGAAGGCTCCACGCGGTTTGGGATGGGTCACCGACCCTAAGCGAGCCGCTTACAATCGGGTCTATGACCGCACCACCGTCAGTTTCTGGAGCCTGCTCAAAAGGCTGTTTGGCGGCAGATGAAGCATTTCCGCGCCAAGCGCTCTCGCGCCAGCCGTTGGGCAAGCGTGCCGCTCCGCCTCGTGCTGGTAACTGTGGCGGCGGCTACCGCCCTGGTGACGCAGTTTGTCATGCATAACACCGGCTCGCTGCCAGAGATCAATTTGCAAAACCTGATCAAGCCGAAGCCAGTCGCGATTGGTGGAGTCGCCTCGGTCATCGATGGCGATACGATCGAGGTACATGGTCAACGAATACGCCTCAACGGGATCGACGCGCCGGAGAGCCGCCAGTACTGCGACGATGCGAAGGGGTTCGAATATCCCTGCGGCCGGCGTTCCGCCCAAGCGCTGGATGATTTCCTGGCTGCCTCCAGGCCGATTCACTGCTCGTTCGTTACGTGGGATCGCTACGGGCGCTTTGTCGGAGATTGCACCCGATCTGACGGTGCCAACGTGGCGGCGTGGATGGTCGAGCATGGCGAAGCTCTCGATTGGCCGAAGTACAGTCAGGGCGAATATGCAACGCAACAATCGAAGGCCAGTGCTGCGAGGGTCGGTTTATGGGTGGGATCTTTTCAGGCGCCGTGGGACTGGCGAGCGCAACATAGTGACGACGAGCCAACGACTGCACCGCTTTCAGTTTTCAGTAGCGGAAATGCCGGCTGCAATATCAAGGGCAATATATCGGCTGAGGGCGAACGCATCTATCACATACCGGGACAAAAATATTATAGCGTAACCCTAATTAGCCCGGCTAAGGGGGAAAGGTGGTTCTGCTCGGAAGCCGAGGCCGTCGCAGCCGGTTGGAGACGGTCAAAGCGGTAGAGTTTCTCTACAGGACGGAAACCCCTCTTTGCAGTTCGAGCTCGGTCCCTGCGCAAAAACAGTGCGACAGACCTCCGCACTCGGGTTCTTGAAGTAGGCCCTTCGCGTTTCGACCAGCCGAGAAAGCGGCCAAAGGAGCCCATGTCTGAGCGCTCTGTTGCCGGCTTGTTCAACGGGAACACAACTCGTCCAGATCATAGTAAGGATATTTCCAACTTGTTGACCGCCTTGTCCCCTTTCAGAAAATTTCCTGATGCAAGCCCAGCAATTAAATGGCAGGGTAAGATGGGAAAGTAAAAAGGCGGGGCGCCGAGTGAATTCAAGCATGAGCCAAAAGCTGGCCAGCTACGGCCAGTGGACATACCGTGGCGCTTGGGCGCTCGAGATTACAGCATCCATCATCGGATTGGCCACCGGTCTGGCTTTGGGTGTTCAAGCCTTCGAAGCCAGCCAATCAGCCACGGCAATGGACTTGGTTCTGGCAAGCGCTCCGTTCTTCATCGTGTCGATTGCCGAACTCACCAAAATCCCGATCGCAACGCTTCTGTACAGCGCGTCCTGGTTCTGGAAGCCTGTACTTTTGATCTTCCTGCTCCTGCTTGCCGGCATCACTTTCGAAACTGTGCTGCTTGGCCTGGAGCGCGCCGGCACTCTTCGTGAACTGCAATACGAGGAGATAGCTGATGAGATCGACACTCTCACCAGGGAAAACGCAAAGCTGACCGCCTCGGATGAAGCGGCAAAACAGACGGATCAGGTTGCCAAAGCAAAGGCCGGTCTTGAGGAGGTGGGCACCCTTGCCGACAATGCACGAAAGGAAATTCAAGCGCGTATCGGGGATGTCGACGCGGAACTACAAGCCACCACGGCACTGACACCCGAGGCGGCAAAGGCAAGAGAACAGCTTAAGGATCAGGAGCAAAGGCGCACGGACCTGGTTGCGGAAAGAGACACAAGGGTCAAGCAAGCGGTCGAGGAATTTGAGCGGCAAAGAGACAGTTACGTCGAACGGATCAAAGACGCCAGGGTAAGCGGCGACGCGGCTTCAGCGAAGCGCTGGGAAGACGGGATCGGAAAGCTCGCTAATCCCCGCACGAAGACGGAGGCAAAGTACGACCCGCAGATTCAGGACCTTGATGAGCAGATCGCGGCTGCCCGCGCTGAGTTCGACCGGCTGAGGCTACAAAGCCCCAAGATGACCGATGAACAGAAACAGGTGCTGCAAAATCGGCGTGTGGATCTGGAGAAGTCACTGGACGAGATTTCGGCCGATTGGGAGCGACGGCTTTCTCAAGCGCGAGAAGACCTGTCCGCGGCGCAGAGCGCCGAAGCGACTGAAGGAAAGGTGCTTGCAGCAAACCAGGCGAGACGCGACGAGATAGCAAAGCAACTCAACGAGCTTGAGAAAAGGCGAATCCCGCTGGCTCGGACTGACCAGATCCGGCGAATTGCAGCGCGGTGGTACAGCGAGAAGCCTGAACAGGTAAGCGAAGGCGAGGCAGGAAAGATAGCGGCCATTTGGTTTGGCTCGCTTGCGGTCATCGCCGGCCTTGCCGGACCGATCACCGCGATGGTGGCTCTCGGTCTGCAGCGCATCGCTGCACAGGCTGAATCTCGTTCCGAGAACCGGTTGTCACGTCTGATCCGGCGTCTGCTTCTAAGGTGGCGCTGGCACCGAGTGCGAACTGTCAAAGTGCCCGTCGAAGTGCCGGTGGACAGGGAGGTGGAAAAGCGCGTCGAGGTCCCGGTCGAAAAAGTGGTGAAGGAGATTCTGTATGTTCCAGTACTCACCGACGATCCAGACGCGCTGCGCAAAGCATTGAACGAGGAATTGCCGGCGGACGTCGTGGATCTCGTGAAGGTAGCAGCAAAGGGCGGTCGCAAACGTGCTGGTCCGGCATAACACTGCACTTCTCGAAAAGGCGGTCGACCTGGTCGTCAAGCAAGCGGCAATTCCCACTCTGGAGGCTGAAGCTGCAGCCTACGACAGGATGGCCCGCGCTAATGCCTTCCGCAGGATGATGACGGGCGCAGCCGTGGCGGTTGCTGCGGTCGGCATTGGTTATGGAGCAGCATTGTTCTTCGGGCGTGAGATCAGACCGCCAGTCGCGCCTGATAAGCCGGTCGAGAAGCACACCGACAGACTCGATCCGTCTGACATGACCACACAACCCAAGTCGGTCCGAACCGATCCACCTAAGGAAGCAAAGCCGGTCGAGCCTTCACCGGCACCGCTGCCCAAGCCTGACAAGGTGACCGAGGATTTCAACAAGTTCCTCACGAAGGAGGTCGACTTCGGGGGTGCTCACTGGACGCTTACATCGGGGCACTACTTCACCGAAGAGAACGATCCCACTTGGGATCGAGCGTGGTGCTACACCCGTCGGCTTGTGAACGGCGTCGATGTCAACACAGACCTTGTAAACCGGCTGACCCCAACGGCGACGCCCCAAGCTCCCATCGCGCCGCCAGCGACACTCGCATCAGTCGGGCTAAACGACGATTCCGCCAGGGAGCTTGCATCCAAATGTGCTTGGCTCGACGGCAAGGCTTTTAGCCCAGCAGACTTCGAGCTCCCTTCTGGACGGGCCGAAGCGGCCAAGAAGCTCATCGCGCAAGATGGTTGGGACGCGATGGGGTTCGACCTCCAAGGAATGCCGCTCATGAACCTCTCGTTCGATCAATGCCAGACCAGATGCGAGGGTGACGATCAATGTCAGGCCATCACCTATGACAAGAAGCACTCCGCGTGCTTCCTGAAGGGCGATGCCTCGATCCTGGTTAGGGCTCCGGACGCCGCCATGGCAGCAAAGCCCGCGGTCGCGAGCAAGGTCGAGTATTCCAGCCTAGTCTTCTACAAGAATACGGTGGTCGTAGGCGATTCCTATTCGAACGAGCCTAGCAATTATGCCAGTTGCGTCACTGCTTGCGCCGTGGACCAGAAATGCTTGGGCTTCAATTTCGATGGTCCGAACAACATGTGTTCGATGCTGAACCAGGTGTCCTCGCTCTCTGTCTTCAAGGGCGTGGCTTCGGGAACGAAGGCAGCCGGCAATCAATGACCCGATCCCTGACAGGCTTCCTCGATAGTCTGCAGGAGCCGCGGACGCCCTACAACTCGCCGAAGCGGTTATCGCAGGCGCTCGGCGTGAAGGTAGCCAAC
This sequence comes from Mesorhizobium sp. M1D.F.Ca.ET.043.01.1.1, assembly GCF_003952385.1. NCBI lineage: Bacteria > Pseudomonadati > Pseudomonadota > Alphaproteobacteria > Hyphomicrobiales > Phyllobacteriaceae > Mesorhizobium > Mesorhizobium sp. M1D.F.Ca.ET.043.01.1.1. The sequence continues at coordinate 2,112,795 of NZ_CP034444.1, read as the reverse complement.
CTGGCCCAGTTGACGGGGGTTTACCGCAACACGCTTCGTAACCCGTCATCGGAGCGCCTGCAGGGTCGGATGCGCGAGATGGTGAAGGTGATCTCGGCTGCGACGGAACTTACCGGCGACATAGACAAGGCGATCTACTGGTACCGCAACGAACCGATCGCCGACTCCTGGACGGCTGGGACGGCCCCTGGCAAAAATGGGACTGTCCCGGGCGCCAGATCGCTCGCATCGAGAAGAAAACCCCGCCATCATGGCAGCTTGCGGACATGGTCATCACGGCCGGGCTGCGCGGCATCCTGTCCTGTCGCTGCGTCATGCCGGTGGCACCGACCTGGTGATCTTTCCGGCCAATCTTGTCGACGGCGATCATGTCGCGGTTCACGATCCCGATCACCGGCTGCCACCCGACCAGTCGTCCTGTCCTGAGCCTGTCGCTGTGGCGCAAAGCGACAACGCCCAGGTGGTGCTAGCCGCCGGCGACCGACACAACTCATAAAGGGCGGCCGGCGAGTTCAGCGCGAATCTCATCGATGACCAAGTCAAGACACCCCTTGCCTACGACGCAGCGCGAGCACCTCGCGCGGCGCCGCTTCGTTGGCTGCAATGATCACCGCTTCGACGCGGCCCATCCATTCGGGCCAGCGCAGTTCCACCGGCTGATGTTCCCGAACAGCGACGCCTGATCGTTCGGCTTGCGGCGGGCGGACGCTTGGTTCATCGCTACAGCCCAAACAGCCGGAAGGGGGCGGCCCGACAGCTCGCGCACCGCCTCGAGCAGTTACAGTCGCTCGAACAGGCGCGGCGCCGCAAAGCGCGACAGGTTTTTGTCACAAGCGATCCGGCGACAGCATCTTCATTCGGGAGTAAAAATAACGTCGCCGGCGCCCTTGGCGCGCAGTTCTGGTGCCGCCGCCAAGAGTTTTCGGCGCGGCGACAGCTCGCCGGCCAGCCGGCAGGCACTTCAGCCAGCGCCAGGCAAACCGCCCGCTCAAAACGTTTGTTCCCAGCGCGGATGCGCTTGCCGCAACTATAAACCCTGCGTCAAGATTGCAGTGGCCAGAAGCCGCCCCAGCCAAATCGTCACAGCGCCCGAACATGAAATCATACCGGCCGGCGGACTTGCACGAGCTCGGCCGGCTGACTTGCACGGGGTCGGCCAACCTTGCACGCTGCAAGTGGAGCAGGCGAGTGAAGGAACACATGGAATCGGGGAGGGGTCTTCAATATTTTGCCTTGCTCTAATCGATTATAGTCGTGAAGAGCAATTTCCGTCCCTTTACTTGCCGCTCAAGTCACGGATAAAAGAACGCAGCACCGATTCGGTAGCTTATTCCCTGTCTTTCGCGTACTCGCGGTCCGTGGCGCCGCGTGGACGATTGAAGACCGACGGACTCACCAGCAGGTGGGCACGGGGGGCGGGATTGGCAAGCCACAGGAGTAGGATAATGTCGAAGGATTCAGGTAAGAACGATCACGCCGGCGGGCCAGGCAAGATCGAGATCACGGTGGTGGTGAACGGCCAGCCCACGCAGGTCGAAGCCAATCCCAACCAGCCGCTGCACGTGGTTCGTACCAAAGCCCTTGAAAACACGCAGAACGTCGCCCAACCGGCCGAGAATTGGGAATTCAAGGACGAGGCCGGCAACTTGCTCGACGTCGACAAAAAAGTTGGCGATCTCGGTTTCGCGAACACTGTGACCCTGTTCCTCAGTCTGAAGGCGGGCGTTGCAGGTGCCTGAACCCCAAACTGTGGATCCGGAGGTCTCCCGAGCGAAGTTTGATCGGGAGATCGGCCGTTTCCGGCCATATGCCGATGCCTATCGGGCTCAGGGCTGCTTCCTGCTTGAGGCGAGCTTCCCACGCGCTTTCTTTATTTTCGGAAGCCCCAAGTTAAAACCGCGGGTGATTAGCGCAGCGAGCGAGGTCGACTTCACCAACTACGACTTAAGACCGCCGTCGGTGGGCTTCGTCGATCCATTTACGCGCCAGCGGATTGCCCGGAAAGATCTATACCTGAAAATGCTGAGACGCCCGCCGCTGCCCGGGACGCCGCCGGAGATGATTGGAGCTCTCATCCAGCAGAACGCCGTGCCGCTGACGGACTTCATCCAGGCCAACGGGCCCGAGCACGAACCTTTCCTGTGCATGGCGGGAGTGCGGGAATACCACGATAATCCAGCCCATTCGGGTGACCCATGGCTACTTCATCGGGGTTCTGGAGAAGGCTGTTTGGCCTTCATTCTGGACAAGATCATCAAATACGGAATCAACCCTATAGAGCAGTTGCAGATTCAGCTCCAACCGACCATCGTGGGAATGGCGGTGTCGCCTCAGGCGATACCGGAATGACTGAATTGAAAGATGTAACGAGCGTGACTCTCCCGCGGAGCTGCATCTCCACCACGCATGCGCATCTGCGCTCAGTTGGTCGCGAGGGCAATGAGGGGATGGCGCTCTGGGTCGGCGTTCAGCAAGACCGGCAATTTGCCGTGACAGAGACGGTTATCCCGGCGCAGCGTCACATTCGGACAAGCGATGGCGTTTGCGTGATAGTTCCGGCCGAAGAACTGCACCGGCTCAACGTCTGGCTCTACAAAAGCGGCCTGAAACTGTTGGCCCAGATTCACAGCCATCCGGGCCGCGCCTACCATTCGACGACCGACGACGCTTATGCGGTTGCTACAACGGTTGGGTGTCTGTCGCTGGTGGTGCCGAATTTCGCCCGTGAGCCTTTCGATCTTGCTCGCGTCGCTGCCTATCGACTTGACGCAAAGGCGAACTGGAATGAGGTCGCGTCCGCGGCCCTGATGCGAATGATCACGATAACGAGCTGACGATGGCCCTTGCAAACTTCATCGACCGGGCTGCCACGGCGGCATCTCAGGTGCTGGCCGACTTTCATCTGGGCGACTTCAAGGCAGCTCTCGAAAAGCAGGTCGTGGCTGTCGCCTTCGACAATCAGGCCGCTTCGTGCGCCGAAGGCCGCGCGACGCTGGATCTTGCGGTGAGGTTGCTCGCCAGACTCTATCCGGTTCTGGCAATACTCCCCTTGGACAGCGCGGCAAACTCGCAAGCCCGAGCGCTGGAGCGCTTGGCAAAGTCGATTAATCCGAAAGTAGGCATCCGGCGCTCCGGCAAGTCTGCCAGCGTGTGCGTGGTGGCAGGGGCAACGCGCCCATCACTGCGGTGCCCAACCTTCTTCATGGGATCGGACGGTTGGGCGGCAAAGCTGTCGCGTACAGACCCGGTGGGCTCTGGCCCAAGTTTGCTGCCCTATGGAGCTGGCGCCGCCAGTTGTTTCGGCGCCGCCAATGTCTTTCGAACGATCTTCGCCGCCCAGCTGACCGGCGCCGAGTTGGACGAAACCATCGACCTCTCGCTATACAGCTACGACAAGACCAAGGCCGGCGATGCCGGCCCGATCGACTTCCCTGTCAATCTTGGCGAAACGCACCTCGTTGGGCTCGGCGCGATAGGTCATGGCGCGCTTTGGACACTAGCGAGACAACCCGGTCTCTCGGGTCGCCTGCATGTAATCGATCCCGAAGCGATCGAACTCTCGAACCTGCAGCGCTACGCATTGGCCGGCCAGGCGGAGATAGGCATGTCCAAGGCGGTCCTTGCAACCACCGTCCTTCGATCGACCGCCCTCGATGTCGAGGCGCACCCGGTGAAGTGGGCAGAATATGTTGCGCGCAGGGGCAATTGGGTCTTCGACCAGGTGGGTGTGGCGCTTGACACCGCCGCCGACCGTCTGGCTGTCCAAGGTGCTCTGCCCCGATGGATCGCGAATGCCTGGACCCAGGAGCACGATCTCGGAATCTCCCGGCATGGTTTCGACTACGGCCAGGCTTGCCTTTGTTGCATGTACATGCCGTCCGGAAAATCCAAGGACGAGCACCAGCTGATTGCCGAGGAACTGGGAATACCGGAAGCACAGGAGCAGGTGAAAACGCTCCTGCAGACGAATGCCGGAGTTCCCAACGACTTTGTTGTTCGGGTGGCTGCTGCGATGGCTGTGCCGTTTGAACCGCTAGCCCCGTTTGTTGGCCAGCCGCTGCGCACCTTTTATCAGCAGGCGATCTGCGGCGGTCTGGTGTTCCAGCTCAGTGATGGAAGTCGCCTCGTTCGAGCCGCGGTTCCGATGGCGTTTCAGTCTGCGCTTGCCGGGATTATGCTTGCCGCGGAGCTGGTCAAGCATAGTGCGGGTTTTCCCATGGGCCCGATGACGAGCACTCGGGTGAATCTTTTGCGGCCCCTTGGCTCTCATTTGCACGATCCGAAGGCCAAAGATTCCAGCGGCCGCTGCATCTGTAGCGACGACGATTTCCTTGCCGCTTACAGGCGCAAATACGGCAAGAGCGTTGAGCAGCTAAGCGATGTCTCCGCCGCCTAAGCAGACGCGGACGTCTCCCTTGCCGCAGGGCGGCGGCTTGTGCGACGTGACGATGGGGGCGCCACTATCACACGCTTGGCCCGCTCCTCTGCCGCCCGAGGGTCCAGGAAATCCCTTCACCGCGCACGATCCCGGACACCTCCTTACCGAGGTGTCGATCGAGCACAGGCCGCCATGGTACCAGCGTGAACTCGCGCGATTTCTCGATGACGGCATATTTGCCGCTGGCAAGCTCCAACTTTTCGCGCAGCCTGCCTGCTATCCGAACCCCAGGCTTGGCTTCGGAATACGACAGTCCAAGTTCGTCCGATAGTTGGCCAGCCACACGGTTCAACTCACGCTGCCGCAGGATCGAAAGCATGTTGGCGCGGTAAACGATCCGATCCTGCTCTTCGCGCGCGAGGTCTTGCGCGATCAGCCATTGCCGCCGGCGGGCTTGCGCTTCCCGGACGTCACGGCCAAAGCCGGAGTTGTGCAACGATCCCGGCATATCGGAGACCAGCTCGCGGTCGAGCCAGGTGGCGCCGTCAAAGCCGACCTGCCGCTCCAGGGGCATCGAAGTGAGCTTCTCGACGGTGACGGGCTCGGTCCTGGCCCGCTGGCGCTCGTAGTCGCAGACGCGATCGAGATGGTCCGTCGCGATGATCCAGGTGCCGTCCGGCTCGCGCTCCACGCCGCCGATGGCGCGCCGGATCGCCTCCAATCGACGGACATGCGTTTGCGCAAAGCTCTCGGTGGCGGATTTGTCGTGCTTCAAATGGATATCCACGTCGTAATGGCCGCCATGGGCGGCGGCGATCTCGGCGACAGTACGGTCGACCTGCCTCGGCTCGGTGCTCCTCGGGGTGGCACACACGATGCAGCCTTCGGGCGTGGGTTCGGTGGCCTCACCTTTGCCGATGTCGATCCAATGGCTTTTACCGTCAACTCCGTCGACGACAAGGTATTGCCGGTCATTGATTTCGTCGGCGAGCCCGCGCGCCACGACGCGGCCGACGACGGGCTGTGCCGCCTCGCCGGATCGATCGTGGATCACGCAGTCGGCGGCACTGCGCGTGAGCCCCTTGCCGGCCAGCTCGCGATGCATGGTCTTGATGATGTCGCCGCGCTCGCCGATGCGCCGCAGGGTGGTTTCCAGCTCGCCCTCGAGTCGCCAGCGGCCCGGGCCGACTTCATCAGCCAAGCCCATCCGCTCGAGCTTTCGCAAGCGACCCTGGTGCAGCGTCTGGCGAAAGGTGTCGCGGCCGTTCGTCGAAACAAGACCGTCATCGTCACGCATGCGCAGCAGTTGCCGGTCGATGCTGGTAAAGCGTTCCTGCTCCATTTCCTGGCGCAGGCGCTGTTCGATCTCGCGATCGGTGCGAGGTCCAAGGTCGAGGCTGACCAGCTCTGCCGCGCGCTCGCGGATTCCACTCGAGACATACTGCCTTGCGATGACGAGGTTCTCGCCGCGATCGTCCTTGCCGCGCACGATGATATGCGTATGCGGATGGCCGGTGTTGAAATGGTCGACCGCGACCCAGTCGAGCTTGGTCCCGAGGTCCTCTTCCACCTGAGCCATCAGACGTCGAGTCAGCGGCTTCAGGTCCTCATACTCGATGCCGTCTTCTGGTGCGACTATGAAGCGGAACTGATGGCGGTCGCCATCAGTGCGATCGGCAAACGCCTTACCATCGATGCGGTCGCTATCGCCGCCATAGAGCTCGCCAGCTTCGCCTTCGCGGGTGACGCCGTCGCGCTGGAGATAGCGCAGATGCGCACGCGCCCCGTCCGCGCCCTTGCCGGCGAGCTTGACGAAGCGGGCTTTGACGACGACCCGCCGCTGGCGGAAGGCGGCATAGCGATCGCGCGATTTCAGCAGCGCAGCCGCCGCCCCGCCGCGCCCTGTACGGCTTCCGGTGAAGCGACCACCGCGCTGCGGCCGGCCGCCGGCCCTGTTGATCGCGGCCCGAACCTGACCGGCATAGCGTTTGCCGGCCTTCGAACCGCGGGAGCCTATTTTCCCGAGCTTCGGTCGGAACTCATCATCCTGCATCCCGGCCTCCGGGTAATCCAAAGCCAGATCAACCGCTTAGGCGCCGCAGCCTCCTGGCGCCGCAAACTGCCTCCTGGAAAAACGATGTGCAGACAAAGACTTCACCACCTCAAAGAGGCGGTGCCTTTATCTTGCCTTACGCGCCTTGCCTCACGCGCCTTGCCCTTGTCGCGCGCCACCGCCCCAAACTCCTAGCCATGTGGCTCCTTTGGCCGCATGCCATCCTTGCCAAGCGGCACGAAGAGATCGCCGTTTCGCATGCCGGCGCGAACACGGTCGTGGAGGAAGAACAACGAGCGCCCCGAGGGTGCCTTTGGCCCCTCCGGAGCGACAGATTTGCCCTTGAATTGCTTCATGTCGGTGGCCGAAATCCCCGCCGCCCTGAGCTGCTCCAGGTAATCGACGGTCTCTTTGGGCAATGGCTTGCCGTGCTTCAAATACCCTTCGTAGCGCCCGGGGCCTGCGTTGTAGGCGGCGAAGAGGCCGGGGAATCCGAAGCGGTCATACATGGCTCGCAGATAGGCGGTGCCGGCCAGAATATTGTCGCGCGGATCGTGCGGATTTGGGCCGAGACCATTGGCCACGCGCATCTCCGCATAGGTGGCGGGCATCACCTGCATGAGGCCAATGGCGCCGGCGCGAGAGGTGATGGGGCGGCCGTCGCGCATGGTGTTGCCGCCGCTTTCGGCATTCATGACGGCGCGGATCCAGGCCTGCGGAACACGAAAACGCCGGCTGGCTTCCGCGACGAACTTCTGCCACTTTCCAAGCTGCGGACTTTGGGAGATGGCGACCGGCTCGGCGCCGGTCGAGGCGGAAAAGGCGCATGGCGCGGTGGCGATCATGCCCAACATCAGGAGGGTCACTCGGTCCATAGCGGCACGAGCCTCCCGATGATTTTTTGGGCCGGCACCGGCCCGAAATAGCGGCTGTCGAAGGAGCGATTGGTCTCGTTGCCGAGCAGGAACACCTCGTCCTTGGTGAGTGCCCGGCAGCCGTTCCACCATGGCAAGGGCCGGCCTTGGGCGTCGATCTTGAGCCGGCGCGCGACGATGTCGCCGCCGATGATGATGGCGTCATGGAAGGCGCAGACATGCTCGCCTGGCAGTGCGGCAAGGCGTTTGACCAGCGCCACATTGCCAGGCAGATAGCCGCGTTGGGCCGCCAGATACGCCACGTAATCAGGCGGGCGGACGAGCACCAGATCGCCCAGCGCCGGCGTGCCCGTAGCGATGCGATAGAGGCCGATCGGCGCGCTGGCCGAGGCGTTCCAGACCAGCCAGGGCGTGGGTTTTGCGAACGTGGTGAAGCCTAAAAGGCTGAGGCCAATCGTGGCAATGGCGATCGTCTTGCGGGCGCGAACGCGGCGCAGGCCGGAGCCGATGATGCGCAGAAAAGGACGCCGGCTCATGAGCGGCCCCCATCGTCGGCCGGCGTGGAACCGGCTTTGGGAGCGCCGTAGTGCGGATGGCCTTTCGACCATTCGTCGAGCTCGTCGATGTGATAGCGGACATAGCGGCCGTGCTTGCGGAATTTCGGGCCGCCGCCCTTGAGCCGCATCTTTTCGAGCGTGCGCTGGGAGAGGCCGATATAGAAGGCTGCTTGCGCGGTATTGAGAAACGGGCTGCCCTTCTTGGCGCGGGCGGCGCGTTCGTTTTCGTCGTCCATGATTGTCCTCGTGTCGCTTAAGGAGAAGCAATGGAGAGGATGGGCGAGCGAGGTCGCTGCGGGGACGGGCGAAGAGTCGGGGGCGAGTTTTCGCCGCTCTTGGGATGAGCCCCGCGCCGGTGGCGGCGCGGGGCTCGGAGCTCCGCCGTTTTAGTCGACGGGGTTCCAGATGATGGCGTAGGTGTCGTCATCGTCCTGGCCGGCGGCGCGGCCGAGATTGGCGTAGAGCTTGCGCGGACCGAACTCCGGGGCGGCGATCGACAGGCTCACATAGTCCTTGCCGGAAGCCTCGCCGATGCGGGTCCAGCCGGCGCCGACTTCGACGCCTTGCGTCAGCACCCGGAAGTCTGGATGATTGTCGGCGGTCTTGCCCTGGTTGGGCACGATGTCGATGTCGGCGCGGACGCTGAGCGTCTTGAGCTGGCCCTTGTAGCCGCCGTTTTCCTGCTTGGTGACGTATCCGATCGCGGTCATGTTAGTCTCCTGTTTTGCTGTCGCCGGGGACCATTCCCCTGCGATGGCGGACCGTGATGGGCGCGTCCGGCCCGTCTGAACCCGACAGGGCCGCAGCGGCAGCGCAGGACCCGAGCGGGCGGCTTTTTTGGAGCGAAGCGGGCGCGAGGAAGCCGCCATGGGCGGCGGGGAAAAAAGCTGCTGGCCGAGGGTTTCGGGCGGGCCGGAACCGCCCATAGGTCGACAAGCCAACCGCAGGGAAATGGTCCTGAAAGACGCTTGGGAGACAGATCGCGCGATCGGCTGGCACGATCCCCAAGCAACATGGCGGTACCGGGCTTGGCACGGGTTCAGGCACCGCAGCCAGCGACGACGTGCCTAACCCCGTGTGGCGCTCGGCGCGCATTCGGGCCTGGCACAGGGCTGGCGAAGGGCATCGATGTGCGTTGGACCACCGCCGGCAGTGCGCTGCAAAAATCGCGAAAGTGCGACCGGTTCTGCCCGAGAGGTGCCCCAAGCGGCGGCTTTCGAAATGCCGCCGCTCGAGGCTTGGCCGGTCACTCCGACACGAACAGGTGCCGGACCTTGGCCCACTGATCGGCGGTGCGGAAGCCGCCGCGCGCTGTGTAGCTTTCGGCGGGGAATTTCATCCAGCGCGGCAGCCAGCTTTCCACCTTCTCGCGACCGTTCTCGCCGGCAAGGAAGTCGCGGATGATCTTCTTTTGCGTCTTGACCTTCTGCGAAACATTGCCGTCGGCGACGGGCTTGCCACCGATGTCGGTGAGCATGGCATTGGCGACTTCCTTGTCGCGCAGTAGCTCGAAGAACGCCTCGTCCGCCTGCCAGGAAGCAGCCATGTCGACGTTCAGATTATGCCCAAGCGCCTCGATGACGGCACTGCCGGCTTCGAGGGTCTCGGCCATGACAAGGCTGAGAACGCGCAGGACGACGTCATCGGAGAGCGCCAGCAGACGGGCAAAGAAGCCGGCGAGAACGAAGGCGTCGCCATGGCCGCCGGCGAGCGGGCCATCGGCATCCGCTTGCCCAATCAGCGCCAAACCTCGCGCCGCTTCTCGGCGAAGGCCGCTTCGGCCTTGCAGGCGGCGAGGCTGGCGGCGACCGTCTCGTTCGCCGGGCGCTGCGGCTCGCGGCGCACCTGCCACAGGCTTGAGCCGGCAATCGCATGCGCCACCATGAGGCGCATGGCGATAGCGGGATGGTCGAGCAAGGTGGCGCGCACGGCGGCATGGCGATGCAGATCGACATAGTTCTGCATCGGGCCGGTGAGCTCAGGCCGCGACGGTTTGACGACCTGTTCGTCCGGCTCGCCGCCCTCGCCATCGGCGCGGGCGCGCCGCGCTTCCTTGCGCGACAGCCAGCCCTCGTGACACTCGACCTCGCCGCGATGCGAGACGGTGATGACGACCTTGCCGCCCTTCTTCTTCGGGGTTTTTTCGTGGTCCCAAGAATGGAAATACTGCCCCGGTTCGAGCAGCGTCACTTCGCTCCATCCGGCCTCGATATAGGCGTCGCGTCTGGCCGCGATCGCCTCGTTCTGCTTGAGCCAGAACAGGTCGGCATCGCCAAAATAGCTGTCCTCACCGAAGAGATCAGAGACGATGAGGCCGGGATAGTCCTCGATGGCGAAAAGCGCCACCTTGGTGGAAATCGACTGGCCGCCGAACAGCCATTGTTTCAGCTGGTAGCCGCGCGGCGCGTATTGCTCGGGGTCGGCATAAAGCGCCAGCCAGTCCTTCTGCTGCGCTTTCGAAGCCATGGTGAGATAGCGCGCCGTCTCGGCGTCGAGTTCCTCGCGGCGGTAGGCTTCGCGGATTTTGGGCAGAAGCTCGCCAAGTGCCAGGATGCGCTTCACCTGAAGCTCGCTGACGCCGAAGGTGGCGGCGATGTCGGCAATGGAGCGGCCTTCTTTGATCAGCCGCGAGAAGGTTTCCCATTGCGAGACCTCGTCGGGGTCGAGGCGCGCGATGTTTTCGATGAGCGAGGCTTCGAGCGCATCGGCGTCGTCGCCGTCCTCCATGATGGCGCAGGGCAAGGCGTCGCTCTCGCCGCGCTCGTCGGCGAGCGACTTGGCGGCGAAATAGCGTCGCCGTCCGGCGACGATTTCGAAGCTTTCCGGCGTTCCGTTGGGCCGCACCAGAAGCGGCACGAGAACGCCGCGCGCGCGAACGGACGGCAGGATGTCAGAGATATCCGGCGCGCGTTTGCCGTGGCGCATGTTGAGGGCGGAAATGTTAAGCCTATCAAGGGGAATATGAGCAAGCTGCATGATCTGTCTCCTTCGGTCTGGTTGAGGTTTTCCCGCCGCAAAGGCCGCAAGGCCGGCGCGGCGGGACGGTTTTCGCGCCCTAGCGGCGCGTCTGTTCCGCCGTGTCAGGCGGAAGCTCGGAATGGGGGCTTGCAAGCGCGTCTGCTGCCTGCCGCAGCAGCCGCTCATCCTCGGTAATGCGGCAACACAGCCGAGCGGCTTCGGCGTAGACGGAGAGCGGAAACTCGGCCTTGAAACAGCGGTCGCGCTCGATGCCGAGGCCAAGCCGGCCCTTGACGCTTTGCAGTTCGGCAAGGCTGACGCTGCCGAGTTCGGGAAAGCCGAAGCCGAGATCGCAAAGGCCGAACAGCGTGTCGCCGTCGGCGTCCAGTTCGCTCAACAGCCAGGTTGCTGCCCCGGTCGGATCGAACAGTTTTACGACCGGAACATGGTCGGTCTCGGTGTCGGAGGCGCCATTGGCGAGGAGACGGGCGCAAAGGTCGTCGGTGATCAGGATCATTGCGGAATTCCTCCAAAACGGTTCGGGTTGATTGAGAGCGGCTTTTTTGAAACAGGCGGATGCGAGCGGCTTCTGCGCCGAGCGCGCGCGCTCGGCGCGCCGTCAGAAGCGCAAGGCGGTCGTGCATGGCCAATCGAGCGCGCTCATGCGGCAATCTCGTCATGGGGCTTGCCTTCGTCGCCGGCGTTGAGGCCAAGCAGCAAATCGGCGGCTTTCGTGGCTTGGCTGGCGGCGCGGAATATGGCGCGGTTGTCCTGGCGCAGCACGGCGAGCCATGAGCCGATGTAGTCGGCATGGCGCACGGTCGGCTCGATGCCGAGAGAGCTGCAGACGAAGGCTGCGCAGATTTCTGCGACCAGTTCCTCGCGCGCATAGGCCTTCGAGCCGAAGGAGCCGGAAAGGTCGCGCGCAAGCCGGGTTGGATGGCCGGTCCAGTGGCCAAGCTCGTGTTAGGACCCGTCTCCAGCGCGTCCTTTCTGTCATCTTCCTGAACTAGAATCAGGACAGTTTTGGTTGCGTGGGACGCCCGCCGCTTTGCCGGGCGGGCCCGAGGGCCTGCCCGGCAAAGCGGCGGGCGGCGCGAATTGGGGAACCCATGGCCGAACTGTTATTCACCACCGAAGAGTTTGCGCCGCACGGCATATCACGCCCGGGCGTCCCCATGCTTCTCGATAACGAGATGCGACTTGTCGAACCAGCTTGCGCGTGGCTGCTGCACATCGCTCTGGTGCGGGGACGCACGCGCAGTCGGCAGACATGGCGCACCTATGGAGAGACTCTCTACGATTGGTGGCAGACGCTTGAGGCCAATGAATGGGTGTGGGACGCGATCGGAGTAGCGGAGATCGCAGCTTACCGAGATCGAATGCTCTTTCGTCCAAGCGATCATACCAGGCGCGCTTACGCGCGCGGTACGATCAATGGTCGCATCAGAACGTTGGCCCTGTTCTACCGATGGTGCGTTGGTGCGGGCCTTGCTCACCACTTGCCATTTACCGCGGACGAGTTGGCACTATCGCGAAGCCGACCGCAGGGTTTCCTGGCGCACGTCGACGCCACTGGTGGACGCCAGACTGTCAATGAGCTGACGGTCCGACAAACATCGACATTGCCGAGACCTCTGTCACCCGCAACAATGCGCCAGGTGATGAGCGGGCTGGACTCGCGAAATCGATTGATTGTGGAGTGGGCTGTCACCACCGGTATGCGCCGGATGGAAGTTGCCGGATTGCGGCTGCGCGTGCTTCCGCGGGAAAGCTCGGATGCCCTTACCGCAATAAAGATCGAGACCACCAAGGGCGGGAAAGCGCGGACCGTTTATCCGCCACAGCCTTTGGTCGACCGTACGCTTGCCTATGTACGTGAGGAGCGCGCCGCCATTATACGGCGCGCGAAATCCCGAAACCCGAACTATGCGGAACCAAATACGGTCTTTCTGACGGAAGCTGGACGGGCGGTGAGTGCTCGGCGCGTAGGCGCGATGTTCGCCGCTGCTGCCACGGCAGCCGGTGTGACTGCTAGCTTCCACGCGCTGAGACATACTTTTGCGACCTCGATGCTCCGGTTCCTGCAACGGCGGACACAACAGGAGCCGGAGCTCAATCCGCTCCTCACTCTGCAAGTTCTCCTGGGACATGCCGATCTGACCACTACGGCGATCTATTTGCGCGTTGTGGCGACAGACCTGACGCTTGCGGAGGCATCGGTCGAAAACCTTTATGAGGCTTTGTTATAATGGCACAGCGACGCAAGGATTATCGGCTCGATCCATCACCAGTGGGTCTTGTGGGCGTGCCTGGCTCTCTAGTGGTCAACTTCCTTGATCCCAACGGTCGACCGGAAAGCAGCTTCGACTTCACCGTCTATCGAACTGCGCCGAGGATTGCAGCCGAAATTGCGCTTGCCTTCCGTCACCATCATGCCGGCCACAGCCCGGCTACTCGCGAAGGCGCGTTCAACACACTTTCTCGCTGGTTTGCCTTCCTGAACGATCATACTTCCGAGATCACGTCGATGGGGGATGTCGATACGGCGGTGCTGCACGCCTTTATAGCCTGGCTCAATGCTAAGCCATGGACCAAGAGTTCTCGTCATGGCAGCTGGTCGGTGCTCAAGCAGATGATCGGCTGGCTCAAGCACAACCGACCCGACCTCGTTGCTTGCGATCTTGAAATCCCGTTCAATGCCTTTCCTCGTAAGAATGCGGAGACGCGCCCGCGAGAGGCGCTAAGCCGATCAGAGATGGAAGCTGTTCTGGCGGCGGCCCGGAAAGACATCGAGGCGAGCTGGGCGACCTTCCAAAGGGGAAAGGCACTTCTCTCACAGGTTGACCGAGAAGCGATCGCAAGGGAACGTGACCTCAGCCGGCTAAACCTCGACGACCTCGGCGTGATGCTTGCAGTTATTGTCGAGCATTACGGCGGACTGATGCCTCCGCAGAACGTTACGCTGAAGCGAGGTTCCGGGCGCTGGCGGCTTCACTTCGCCTCGGTTCGACACGGCGGAAACCAAAAGCTTTCCAGCTATCTTCATGCCCTGCCCGAAACGCTGATCCCATACATGATCGCCATAGGCGCGCAGAGCTATGCCAACCCCGAAGCCCTGCGCGACCTGCGGCGCGACTGCATGAGCGATCATCTGCTTCTTGAGGGGCGAGAGGTGATGACATGGTCGAAGGGCCGTTCGAGCCGACTCCAACGTCGAAGCTTCCTGCGCGACAAGAGCCTGTCGGTACCAAACCTCGTCGACAGAGTTCTGGAAATGACGGCGGGGTTGCTGCCGCACGTTCCCGCTGACGACCGCGATCGGTTGTTCCTTGTTGCGAGCATAAACGGTTCACGCGCAACACAGCTGATCCCCAACTATCTGGCCAGCAAGCATGTTCGGCTCTTTGTGCAGCGCCACGATCTCGTTGACGAGAAAGGAGACCCGCTTGCTTTGACCTTGGCGGCCCTGCGCACAACGGGACTTACCCTCGCACACGAGGCACTCGGCCACGACATTCTGAAAACCCAGGTTCTCGCCAACCATGTCACCCCCGACACAACGCAACGGTATATCGATCGGCCGATCGTCCGACGAGCCCAAGAACGCATCGTCGGCGACCTGCAGGCACGCTTCGTCGATATTGTTCGTGGTACTGACGCTCCTGAGCGGAGGGACGAAATATCGGCAACCGACGCCGCGTATGCCACGGCTGCCGGCTTCACTTGCAAGGATCCCCTCGCCGGCGTCGGGGAAGGTCAGAAAGTTGGCCGGCTGTGTACGGCGTGGCTTGGCTGCTTCACCTGCCCGAACGCCGTCATCCCGCTCGATCCGGATGTTCTGGCGCGGCTGATATCCACGCGCGATGCGCTTGTCGCGGCGCGTCAGGAACTGGCGCCAGATCGCTGGCGTCTTCTTTACGCCCCGAAACTGGAAATCCTCGAGAACGACATCTTGCCGCGCTTCTCATCCGAGCTTCACCTGGCTGCGTCTATGAAAGAGGCGCCAGCCTTGCCGGTGATCGAATGAAAACGCTGCTCGCCGAAAATCCCGTTGTGGCCGGATGGGCTGAAGCGCCGGTCTCGCCATGGAGTCGCTTCGGCGACGATGAATGGCTGCTCGATATCCGCACTGCCGGCCGGCGCGCTGACCAGAATAAGATAAACTGGACGCCAGAGTTGCCGGAGGGAGCTGTCATCAGCGAAACGGCATGGCGCAGTCTCCATAGGGCGGCAAAGCAGTTCCTATGGTCGATGACTGTGAACCCTCCGACCGGGCGCAAACGTCTGTCGCCAGCGTCGGTGCATAGCAAAGCCGTGACACTAAAAACCATGATTGGGTGGATGGCGCTTGACGGACTGGAGACGTTCAGCAGCATTGATGCCGGGGCCGTGGAGCGCCTGCGGACTTGGCTGCCGACGCGTCCAGGATTGAAGGCGAAGTCAATCACCGCCAACACCATCGTCAACTACATGTTGGTGCTGAAGGATCTCTATCGACAGCGAGCCAAGCTCAATGATGCCCCGTTGGTCGATCCCTTGCCACAAGAAACCACCTATGAAGCGGCAGGATTGACCCCAGCTACGCGCGGTGCGATCCCGTTCATCCCCGACCCCATTGCGATCTCATTGCTGAATACCGCGCTTCAGTGGGTGGAAATTTATGGCCCGACCATCGTGAGAGCCGAGACTGTCCGCCGCCAGGCCCATGAAACTGGGCTGACACAAGGGACCAGAAGGCAGGCCTCGGATCATGTTCGAAAGGCATTGCGCAGCATAAACCTGACAGGCCCTGCCGGTGAAGCACTGCTCGGCGCCCATGCGGTCCGCCACGCCGCCACTCGTCTCGTGGAGGCGTGCTACATCGTCATCGCCGGCTTTGTCGGCATGCGCGTGAGCGAGATTCTGTCGATCGAAATTGGCGCCATAGAGTCCCACCCGATTGCAGAAACCGGTGTCGAACAAGCTTACCTGGTGGCGAGGTTGTTCAAGACGGTTGACCAGCATGGCGGTCGAATGGAACGCTGGATTGCCCCAGAGCCGGTTGTGAAGGCAGTGGAACTGCTTGAACAGTTGAGCGCGCCGCTGCGCAAAGCATCCGGAAGGCGTGAGCTCTTCCTCGTCAAGAACACGCAGTATGGCGAGGTCGTACCGGTGACCCATATGCATATCGGCTGGCGGATCAACGATTTTGCGCGCCACGTCGGGGTGCCGCTGCACGAGGGAGAGCCCTGGTCGTTCAGCACACACCAGTTCCGCAAGACCTTTGCACGATTCATTGCCCGAAAGGACAGGTCGCAGCTTCTTGGCCTTGCCGAACACTTCAAGCATGCATCGGTCGCCATGACCGCGCGGGGGTACGTCGGCAACGACTTCGATCTCCGCCAACTGATCGAACACGAAAACCGGGCTGAAACGGCGACGGCGTTGGAAAGGATGCTGCTGAGTGATCGACTTGCCGGTCGCATGGGCGAGCGAATCGCAGCGAACAACGCGTGTTTCCGGGGACGAGCGGGTGAGCAGGTACGCCGGGATTACATCGAGTTCGTTCTCACCGATACCGATCTGCGCATCCATGCCTGCGACTATGGTTGGTGCGTGTTCCAGCGGGAGACCAGTCGTTGCGGCGGCGAGGTCGGTCCGAGCGAGGCTGGCCGGAGCCCGGCCGTCTGCCTGGGTTGCGCGAACATGGTGATTGAACTGCGCCATGCGCCTTACTGGCGCGATCGTCGAAGCCGGAATTTAGATCTACTCCCGCGGGCCAACGCCATGACGGCCGCCGTTCTGACAGAGGTGATCGAACAGTGCGACACTGTCCTGACCAGGATCGGAGAAAAGGATGAGTGAACCACGCTCGCCTTCCGCTACGTCGGCGGCTCGAGCCTACCGCGCCGCCTTGGCCCGGCTGGTACGCGGCGAGGGCCGCCATCCGGATCATCAGGGGCGGATCGTCCGGATCAGCCCTGCTTCAGTTGCACGTGAGGCGGGAAAAAGCCGAAACCCGCTCTACACGACACATCGGGACATCCTCGATGAAATCGAGGCCGCCGCTGAGGGACCCGGGCCTTCGAAGGACTTAGCCGAAAAGGTTCGCGAGCTGGAGGCCGAAATTGCCCTCTTGCGCGCCGATGCCAAGCGGCATGCGGAAGAAAAGCGTAGCCTGGCAAGCCAAAACCTCGCCCTGCTTCACAGAGCAAGGACGGTGGAGGGGCAATTAGCGTCGGTACAGCGGCGAGCCGCATTGGGGCCCGCCGCTGAACCGTCGGCTACGCGGCGGCGCTGAGTTCGCTAGAAGGTTGCTGCGCATGCATCCAATCAACGGCCTTCTGAGCCCTGCTCGCAGCCGCAAAGATGGCGGAAGAATCATTGCGAAGGACCTTCAACCAACTGGCAACGTAAGCCGCGTGATCGGGCCTCGGGCGAGCCGAGATCGACAAGTCAGCGAGAACCATTGCGGCTCCAAGCTCTGCCACAACCTCCTCCATCGCATAGGCCTCCGAGCCAAAACGACCCGAGAGGTCCCGGTCCAGCCGGTGCTTGGCTGCTGTCGCATGAAGGCCTTCATGAAAAAGAACGCTATAATGCGACGCACTGTCCTTGAAGTCAGCGAGAGCCGGGACATGCACCCTGTCGGCAGAGGGGAGGTAATATGCCTCACTGCCGCCGAAGACGGTGTTGATCCCGAGGTTAGCGTAAAATGTATCGGCTTCGCTGATGCGGTCGTTGTTTGAACGAGGAGCCACTGGCTCAGGCTCAAATCCGTCAACTTGAGCACAGTTGAACACCGAATAGCCACGCGCAAACAGCATGGTGCGCTCTGAACCATCAGCGTCGGCCTCGCCCTCGTCGGATTTGCCCCGGACCGGGCCCCAGAAGACGATCGTCGTGGATCGCTCGCCTCCGCGGACTTGGGCGCCCAGGGCTTGCCATTGGCGATAAGTTCCCCACACGCCCTTGGGATAGCCGGCGCTCTGCGCCGCGGCCCAAAGCGTGAGAGTGTTCACGCCGCGGTAAGGCTTTCCGGAAGATATGTTTGTGGGCCGTGATGTCGCCGTTCCATCATGATGCCACGGCATAACGAAGTCACCTGCACCGGCTTCGATTGCCGCGATGATCGCCTCGGTAACCTGAGCGTAGACGCCTGCGCGCTTCTGAGAGGTCATGATTAAGCCCTCCCTGCATGCGCTGCAGCGGGAAGGACACTTGCGATGAAACCTAACTCGTGGAAACAGGTGCGGTAATAGTCGATCTGGTGAAAGAAAGCGGGCTGCGGCGGCACTTGAATGAAGTCGCTGCCCGGCATGTAAAAAGCGCGATCGCCGCCGATGCGGAAGTCAGCGCCGCAGCTGTGAATCAGCGCCTCGGCCTGCGGGATGATCTGGCGCTCGGGCAGCGGCTCGGCGGCGGCATAGAGATGTTCGGGCAGGTTGTC
Source organism: Mesorhizobium sp. M1D.F.Ca.ET.043.01.1.1 (assembly GCF_003952385.1). Classification (NCBI taxonomy): domain Bacteria; kingdom Pseudomonadati; phylum Pseudomonadota; class Alphaproteobacteria; order Hyphomicrobiales; family Phyllobacteriaceae; genus Mesorhizobium; species Mesorhizobium sp. M1D.F.Ca.ET.043.01.1.1. Next base: position 2,094,542 of record NZ_CP034444.1, on the reverse strand, counting down.
GCATTGCGCGACATTGAAGACGGTGAAGCGCTTCAAAAAGGGGACGGCGTGCGGCTCATCGCCATCCGTCTTGGCGCGTTCCTTTTCTTCCTTGGGAACAAAGCGGTCAGCGTGGACGATGGTGGTGCCGTGTTCGCCCTTCCTGACATTGCCGCCAAGCGCGAGAGCCTGCCGGAAGGTCAGCCAGCTCTGGCTGGCATACCCGCGCTCGAAGACGGCGCCCCAAAGGATCAGGATGTTGATGCCGCAATAGCGGCGACCGGTGGCCGCGTTGCTGGGCAGGCCGAGACCGGCCTTCGCACTGCCCCATGGCTTGACCCATGGCACTGTGCCGCGCTCCAGCTCGGCGATGATGCGATCTGTGATTTCCTGATAAAGGCTCGCGCCCGTGCGCCCGCTCTTGCCTGAGCCAGCCTCTCGGCTACCGGAACGCTTGTATTTTGCACCCATCGTCTGGTCCTCCGCTCTTCAATCCCGCGCCCTCCCCGGAAGATCCCATGGGCGGTGGAGGCAGCGCTCGATCCCGATCTCGCGTGCCTGCCCCCGTGAGTGGGGTGGGCGGCAGAACGCGACTGGCTTGGCCCGCTGAACGAGGCAGGCCGCACCCGAAGGGCCGGAACGGAGTGGAGGATGTGAGCGGAGCGAACATTGCGGCCTGCCGCAGCGGGCCTAGAAAGGAGCGTCGCCCACCCCGCGAGCGGGGGCAGGCAACAACCAAAACCACATCGCGAAGCGATGACTGCAGCTGCGATCAACTCGCTTTGGCCGGCGTATTGCTCATGAACAACTTGGAGGGATAGAACACATGAAAGCTGAAAACGTGACTGAGATTGAAACCGATGCGGTCCATACGACACTCGGCGCTATCTTCCTGTCCCTGGAACTCAGTCGCTCGAGCTGGTTGGTGACAAGCTTGTTGCCGTGCAACGGAGAGAAGATGTCAAAGCGCGTCGTCAAGGCAGGCGATACGGCCGGATTGTTCGACCTTATCAGCCAGTTGAAGTCGACGGTTCGGCGCAGAACGGGCCGTGACGTGCCGATGATCGCAATCCAGGAGGCTGGCCTGGACGGCTTCTGGATACATCGGATCCTTGAGCGTGACGGTATCGAAAGCCATGTGGTTGATGCAGCATCCATTGCCACGTCACGCAGGAAGCGCCGGGCGAAGACGGACAAGCTGGATGGCGAGACCCTCCTTCGCGCCCTGCTTGCCTACAAGCGCGGCGAGCCGCGGGTATGCGCCATGGTCGTTCCGCCATCGCCCGAGCAAGAGGACCGAAAGCGCAACAGCCGTGAGCGACGCGCTCTCATCGCGGAGCGGATCAAGATCGTGAATCGGGTCAAGGGGCTCTTGTTCTCGCAGGGCATCGTTGGATTTGAGCCGCTGAAGCGGGACCGCCGCACTCGACTGGAAGAACTTAGGACCGGAGACGGTCGTGAACTACCGTCTAATCTCAAAGCGGAGATTGTCCGTGCACTGGACCGGATCGAGCTCGTGCTTCGGCAAATCAAGGACGTGGAAGCAGCGCGTGACGAAGTGGCTCGCAATGAATGCGACCCATCAAAAGTCGCCAATGGAATGTCGATGCTCAAGCAACTGCGCGGCGTGGGAGCGGACTTTGCCGAGGTGCTTTGGTCCGAGGGTCTGTATCGCGAATTTGCGAATCGAAGGCAGCTTGCCTCCTATGCCGGTCTGACGCCGACACCGTGGCAAAGCGGATCGATCAGCCGGGAACAGGGCGTATCGAAAGCGGGCAATCCGAGGCTGAGGACCGTGATGGTGCAATTGTCGTGGTTCTGGCTTTTGCATCAACCTCGATCGGCTTTAGCACAATGGTTCCAGGAGAGGGTCGCGCTCGACGGTGGCAGGCGCCGGAAGCCGGCCATTATTGCGCTCGCGAGAAAACTTCTGATCGCGCTATGGAAGTATGTTCATCATGGTGCTGTCATTGAGGGCGCTGTCATGAAGCCGGCATGATCAACGTACTCTTTTCCATCCGCCGGGATTGATCGCTCCCGGCTGATCCTGGGCGAACGAACCTCCCACCCCACTTGGCCTAAAATGCCGTCCGGAAGATTGGTCGCGTTCCCCTGAGCCTTACCGACGAAAGCGGGATGTTGGTGCAGCTGCCACAGCGCAGCGACCGTATGTGAGTTTGGACCGGTGTTATCACCGCGCCAAGACGACAGGCTCGGACCTAGGATCACAACGCATTGAGGTAGATATGCGAAGACAGCCTTGACGACAAAGTCCCCATGTGAGCGGGGTGGGCGGCGAAAGCGACCGGAAAGGCCCGACGTCCAAGGCGGGCCGCATCCGAAGGACCGGAACGAAGAGGAGGACCCGAAGCGTCAAGCGAAGGGTTGCGGGACGCCGCGGCGGGCCTAGAAGGGAGTGCCGCCCACCGCGCGCCACCGGGGAAGGCCAGTACAAGAAACGACGCCGGCCCATGGGCCGGCGACCGTCAGCAGCCGAGAGGCTGCCCGCGCCAGGGGGCGAAGCCGCATGGCCGAGACCGCCTGAGCTTGCCGAAGAAAAAGCGGGCTCGGTTCACGAGCACCCGACGCGCGCCTTCAGGCGCGCGGGCGCTGAGCAGTGCCAACGGCGTGAAGTCGACCGCTGCGAATTCGACCCCTTTGGCGGCCTTCAGGAACTTGCGGATTGTCGGCGAGGGGCGAAGCGGGGTGGTTGAGGAGTGCGGCGCGAGTTGGCCAGCCGCTCCCGGCCGTTTCGCCGCGCGGGCAATGTTCATGCGCGAGCAGAGAGCTGTGAGCAAGCCGTGAGCGTCACCGCAATCACCATTGCGCGCGATTGCCCACGCAGTGGCGATGAAAACGTCCGCTTGACCACGGCTTCGGCCGATATCTGGGGCCGCTGACGTGGAAGCGGGCGAAAACCTCGAGGCCTGCGGCGCTGAACATCGAGCAGCATGAAGAGGCCGGGTACGTCAACGGCTGTGACCATCAACCGGAGCCAGCCAAACCTGTTGCGTTGGTTGCCTGGCACGGCTCAAAGACGCTTTAGCTTACCGTGCGAGCGACATTCGCGCGCTCTCGCCACCGACATTTCTGCGCGACGCCAAGCCCAACGTCCACACTAGCCATCACGCCAGATGTCTCGAGTAGGTCTGTCGGCTTTGCAACAAAGTCAGAGGTCCGTCGGACATAGGGCGACTCACAATGTTGTAATTGAAAGCTTTTTCCTTTGGCAAGCTTCCTGCAACAGATGATCCTCAAACGTTGCAGGCAACAGCGACACACCGATGGCCGAATGCCGCCATCGGTCGCGCTGTCGATTTGTCTGGCGGCCAGACACAGGAACAGATGGAAGCAGGACTAATATCATTACGAAGTCGACCATACAAACCGGCCTTCCTCAAGAGCGAGCAGAGCGTGTTTTCACGTGGGAAAGGCTGAGCCCCAGCTTGAATACAGTTGCGACGCCTAATGCAGGTCGGCGGCGAAAAGGCAAGTATAGGCTGTGCGAATAAGACTGGCCGATCACGGTGGTCCGATGCAGAAGGAAAAAACTCGCAATGTCGATTCCGCGGGCTGAAGAGCGACACACCACCGTAAGCCAGCCGGCTTGGCTCGAACGCATCGAACTAGACAGAGGACAATGTCTGCCAGAACGTTCGGATCAGAAGCGGAAGTTAGGCGGCTCAATGGTGCTGACTTGTACAAAGGAATTCTCGCGATTTTCATGATCTGGCGGGACTGTTTCGTTTTTCAGCGACGCCGGGAGGCGAGCCGGCCGAGTGTGAGGTCGGGCTCTGGGCCGTTCGGGAAGACGACATGAACGGCAGGTTTTCGCGGCGCCAGTTCATAGCGGCGGCTGCCGGCGCGGGGATATCGGTCAAGATCGGGTTTCTGGGTCGGCCTGCGGCGGCGCTCATTGCCAATCGGTCGGACGGTTTGCCGAACTGGATCGGACCGGCTGGTCGGCCGCGCTTCCGGATCGACGCCGTAGCCAAGGTCACCGGCGACAAGACTTTCACCCGCGATTTTCGAGCCCGCGACGTGGCCGGCTGGCCGCAGGAACAGAGCCATGCTTTCCTTATTCGTGGAACTCGGGCCAACGCTCCGTTCGACGGACTGGACCTCTCATTGCTCGGCGAGGATCTCAAGCCCGACCGGCTCGTGCTTGGCGAAGACCTTGTCCGCGATGGCCTTGTGCCGCCGGAAACAGCGGCCCCGGGCTTTTACGGCGACATGTTCCTGGTGACAAAGGGATGCACGCCGCGTCTGCTCGGTCAGCCCGTTGCGCTCTTGATCTACAAGGATTTCGCGCGATTCGACGCCGCGAAGCGGCTGGTCCGTGTCGCCGAGGGGGTCGTGCGCTGGGGCGCGGTCGGCGGATACTGCACGCCGCCGCATTACGGCGCCGGCCGTGTCGTGCGCATCGTCGGCGCGACATCGGACGATGCCAACATTTTTGCTCCACTCGAAAAAGGCACGACGATCTACGGCGATTTCGACGGAGATCAGGTCGTCTGGCCGAAGCCGGATCAGAGCGGTGATGCCGAGGCCCGTGCCATGTGGGCGGCTGGCGAGATCGAGCGCGAGATCGCGGCCACCGGCGCCGACGCGTTGATCCTGAAGCGAAGTTATTTCTCGCAATCGATCGACGCCTCGGCGATGGAAGCCGACAACGGCAATATCTGGTTCGAGCCGGGCAGTTCGACGTTGCACGCAATCCTCGCGACCCAATCGCCTTACGAGGTGGCGACCTCGACGCTTGAAATGCTGTCGAAATCGCGGTTCGCAGTGAAGGCGCTCGATCTTTCGATCGGCCATACGGTCGGGTACGGCACTAAAAACCATTCGATCTTCCCTCACTACGCCGTCCTGGCAGGCCTCTATGGCGACGGGCGGCCGGTGCGTCTTGCCAACGATCGGTTCGAGCAGTTCCAGATGGGGTTGAAGCGCCATGCCTTCTGGATGGAGAACACGCTGGTCGTCGATCGCTCCACGCACGCCTTTCGCATCATGAAGGGGAGCTATCGCATGGACGCCGGCGGGCGGCGCAATGTCTCGCCCGATGTCGGCAATGTCGGCGCCAACGCGGCGCGCAGTATCTACTACGTGCCTAAGAGCGATTTCTCTGTCGAGGTCCGGGCCTCGCGCGCCGTTGACGCCGGCTCGACGCGTGGATACGGCGCGCTCCAGACCTTGGCAGCGACCGAGATGATGGTCGACGAGGCGGCCGAACTGCTCGGCATCGATCCGATCGAGCTTCGCCTCAAGAATGCGTTCAAGACTGGCATGAAGAACTCGCAGGGCGCCCGTCCCGGCGGGGTCCTGAGGACGGAGGAAATCCTGGAACGGGCCCGTGCCCATCCGCTCTGGAAGGGTCGCGCCGCGAAGAAAACGGCGTTCGACACCGCCAATCCGGGCAAGCGCTATGGCGTCGGTTTCGCGCAGGTGCAGAAGGATTACGGGACCAGAGCGGACGCAGCGGTGACCACGCTGTCGCTCGATCCGTCCGGCCAGCTCACCATGCGGCAGAACGGCAACGACATCGGTACGGGCCTGACCACGTCGCAGGCGGTCATGGTCGCCGACATCATCGGCCAGGTGCCGGACGACTGCGCCTTCGGCGTGGTCGAGTGGCCGGAAATGCCGCTCGTTTCTACCGAGGAGCCCTATACGACGCCACAGGACGAGGAGGACGCGCTGGCGCAGAACCCGCGCTGGACGCCCTCATTCATTTCACCGATGAGCGCCTCCAGCAGCGCGTGTTTCATCGGCCACGCAACGCGCACGGCGGCCCGCGCACTGCTGCGCCTGTCGCTCTGGCCGGCGGCAATCGCGCTCTGGTCGGGCGGGCCGGGTGGCGGGCAGGCGCGTCCGCTCGCGATCGATATCGCCGATGCGCGAGTCCTCGACGGCAAATTGACGGCAGATGGAATGGAGCCGCTTGGACTGGATCAGCTCGCGGCAGTGGCGCACAAGCTCGGTCTGGTCACCGGGGTCAGCGTCCATGTCTTCAATCGCTGGCAATGGGCCGAGGCGGTGTTCGACGTGCCGAACGTCGGCGCCGTCCGGTTGCCGGTCGATGCGCTTTCGGTCTGCTATGGCCGAAGCGCGCCAGCCGAGTTGAAGGCGCTGATGACCTCGGGCGGGTTCCATTTTCTCGACCGGCGCCAGGTCTTCTATCCGCCGCAGTGCCAGAACGGTGCCGGCACCTGTTATACTGGCATGGCGACGATCGCAGAGGTCGCCGTCGACACCTCCTCGGGCGACGTGAAGCTCCTATCACATCATTCTATCCTTGAATGCGGCACTCAAATCGTACCGGAACTCGTCTCCGGCCAGATCCAGGGCGGCCTCGCGATGGGAGTCGGCCATGCCTTGCTCGAGGAGTTGCCGCTCTATGAGGACGGCCCCGGTGACGGCACCTGGAACTGGAACCGCTATCGCCTGCCGCAAGCGACCGATGTCGCGGTCTGGACGCAGACGTCGGAGGTGCTGCCGCCACTATCTGAAACCGATCCGCCGAAGGGCATGGCCGAGGTCGTGATGATTGCGATCGTTCCGGCGGTTGCTAACGCCCTAAACCATGCCATCGGCAAGCGCTTCTATCAGACACCGATCACGCCCGAGAAGATCCTGGAGGCCCTGCTGTGAGCCTCGCCACGCGACCACTCTCCATGATCGTCAACAATCGCAAGGTCGGCCCGGTCGATGTGCCGGACGATCTGATGATGATCGACTTCCTGCACGAATATCTGAACCTTACAGGCTCGCGGCTCGGCTGCGGGGAAGGCATGTGCCACGCCTGCGCGATCATTCTCGATGGGCCGGACGGAAGTTCCCGCGAGATCCGGACCTGCATCACCGGCGCGCATTTGTTCGAGGGCAAGTCCGTCCGCACCATCGAAGCGCATGCCGAACGCGGCGCGAATGGCGATGTCATCCGGCTCTCCGCGATTCAGCAGGCCTTCGTCGAACATTTTTCGTTCCAGTGCGGCTATTGCACGCCGGGTTTTGTCACTGGTGCAACCGTGCTGGTTGAGCATCTAATGAGGAAGCCGATCCGCAGGGCCGAAGTCGAACGCACGATCGAGCAGGCGCTTGCGCAGCACATTTGTCGTTGCACCGGTTATGTCGGCTACTATGAGGCGGTTCGCGACGTGATCCTGAGCACGCCCGGACTGGTTCGGGGCTGAGTTTCGGGCGATGAGGCGCGCCTGGCGATTTAGCCTGCGGCATTTTCTCCTTCTCTTGCGGCCCTGGCGGTGTTCCTCGGTCGGTTCGAAAGGACCGCCGTCGGTGCGGTAATGAACAAACAGTAGTTGACAAGCCGCTGTCCGGTAATCTTGCCCAAGCGGCCGACTGGGCCGCCTGCCATATGGCGCCCGGCGCCGCGTCCGGCGCCGGTGGCCTAGCCTTCAACCACACTCATTCGGCGCCGCCGGAACACGAGCCGGGCCGATTGGTGCGCAGAGACTGGTCGCCGCGCCGATCAAGTCGGACACGTCGGCCCCGGTCGTCGCGAAAGAGGTGACGAACCTCACGATTCCGGACTGCCAGCGATCATGGTAGAAGCAGAATCCCATGTCGAGCAGCCCCCGGATCAGGGGCATGGGAAGCCGGCAGAACAATATATTGGCGTCGGGACGCTGCTGGATCTTTACAGCCGGCAGGGGAGCCAACCCCTGCGCGAGCTCCGACGCCATCGCATTGGCATGGGCCGCGTTGCGAAGCCAGACACCATCTCTCAGATAACCGTCCATTTGCGCCGCCATGAAGCGCATCTTGGAACTCAACTGGCCGGCCCGCTTTCGCCGAAAGGCGATCGTGCTCGCGAGATCTTTGCGGAACGAGACGACCGCATCGACCCCAAATGTTCCATTCTTCGTGGCGCCAAACGACAAAAGGTCGACGCCGGCTTTCCAAGTCATCTCGGCCGGCGAGCAGCCGAGAGTGACGAGAGCATTGGCGAAGCGGGCACCGTCCATGTGGAGCGGCAGGTTCGCCGACCGGCAGATATGGCCGATCGCCTTGATCTCATCAAGAGCGTAGACCGATCCGACCTCGGTCGCCTGCGTGATGCTGACGCTGGATGGCTGGACCGAGTGGACGTCGCCCACCATGCGCGTGGTACTGGCCGCCAAGGCGTCGATGTCGATTTTGCCGGCCTCACCCGGGAGCTGCACCAACTTTGCTCCCGCAGTATAGAACTCCGGCGCGCCGCACTCGTCGCGGTGGATGTGTGCATCGGCGTGCGAGAGGATGCTGCCCCATGGCGGCGTAATCGCCGCGAGCGCCAGTGCGTTCGCCGCAGACCCCGTCGAGACCAGGAACACGTCGACCTCATGCTCGAACATTGCGGCGAGCTGGCGCTCGACCGTGTGCGTCAGCTCATCATTGCCGTAGGGAAGCGCCTGACCCGAAGCGCACGCCGTGATTGCTGCGATAACCTCAGGGGAGGCTCCGGCGATGTTGTCGCTGGTGAAGCCGCGAGGGCGGGTCTGCTTGCTGTCGCTCATGGTCTTGACGCTCGTTTCATCCATTGAGCGTCCAAGTTAGACGGGTCGCCGAGCGCTTTATTGAACGATATTCAAATTGAGAGGTAACGTGCCGGCGTCACCCCCAATACGGCCTTGAACTGTCGGGTCAGGTGGCTCTGGTCTGCGAACCCGACCGCCACGGCTACCTCGGCGACGTTCTGACCTCGCCTCAGCAGCCGTCGCGCCTCGTCGATGCGGACCTGGATCAGGTAGCGGGTGGGAGGCACCCCGAAATGGGCCTTGAAGCCGTCGATCAGCGTCGCTTTGGAGCATCCGGCGAGGGCGGCAAGGGCGGCGAGCTGCAGGACTTCATCGGAGTGGGCATGGATGAAGTCGCGCACGTCGCGGAATCTGGGTGGCACGGATTTGCGCTCAGCAACGCGCGACCTGCCGACCTGTGCGAAGATGTAGGGCAGGCAACGGATCAGATGCTCCTCTATCTCCAGTGCCGAGCTGTGCTGATGTTCAAGCTGGCGCCAAAGCGCGCTGAGGCCGCGCGCAACTGCGGCATTCTCCTGGAACGGGCTCTTGAAGTCGATCGTTCCGGGTTCGGTTTGGCCGCTGTCCTCAAGCACCTGCCTGACAAGGCCTTCGGGTAGGTAGAAGATCTTCTGACTCCAGCCAAGATCGTCACCGGCACCCCCGAAATGCGGTTCGCCGGGCGCGAAGGTCGCGATGGTGCCGCTGCCGGCGTGCCACGTCTCGCCCCGGCACCAGACGTCATGGACGCCCCGCTCGATCAGGCCTACCAGATACTCGTTGTGGACGTGCCTGGAGAAGTCGTGCCGGTGATAATCCGCCGCGAGGTAGTCGAGCCCGCCAAGGACATCGGAGTGCTTCATCACCGCACGGTTGTGCGGCGGCCGACCCCGAAGAGAGGAACGGCCACGCACCTTTTGCCCATACTCGCCGGCGGTATTGGCCACTTATTGATCATCCAGCTTTCGCTCATCGTCGTGCATCAACCGGGCCAGTCGCCCGTGGACATGGCACGCATATTCACAGCATGGATGCAATATATCCAAACAATCAAGTTTACCGATGGGGCCTCATATTGCATAGCGCATTGCTTGAAAGCCTATGTTCCGTGCTTTCCATCTCACGTTTCCTCGGCTGTTCTAAGTTGTTCCACAGCTAACTTTGACATGGATCCATAATGCGAATTTGCGGCATCAAGCTCACGCACGACGGGGCAATCGCTGTCGTCGAGGACGGCCGATTGGTCTTTTGCATCGAGCAGGAGAAACTCGACAATAATCCACGATATCAATCGATCGATCGTCTTGAAACGATTGTTGCCGCCTTAGCGGAACATGGCCTGGATCCGCGCGATGTTGATCGGTTCGTCATCGATGGCTGGGACGGTGAGATCGAGTCGCAATTCCAGGTTGTTAGTGAGGGCACGCCGGTCACTCTCAACGGGGCACCATATATGGAGCGGGATCCTAAAAGTCCCCTGACAGCTTGTCACGGCTCAGGCCTCGTGCTGGGCGGCGGAGTATTTTCTTATGAAAGTTATCCGCATGTCCTTGGCCACGTAGCTTCCGCATACTGCACCAGCCCATTCGCTAAAGCCAAAGAACCTGCCCTTTGCCTGGTATGGGACGGCTTCATCTTTCCGCGGCTTTACTACGTGGAACCAAGCGGAGTGCGGTTTATCGAATGCCTGTTTCCGATGATGGGTCATGCCTATGCCGCCGCGGGCCAACACTTCGGTCCTTACAGGCAGGAAACGAGGACCGGCTGGAATCTGGATATTGCCGGCAAGCTGATGGCCTATATCGCGCTCGGATCTGTCAACGAAAAGATCGAGACAGTATTTGGGGAGCTTTACGACCAACATTTCGCTGGTGACACGAAGCGTGCAATTGAATATAGAAACAACAGCCGCTCCGAAGACGCATTACTCACGGCCGTGCATGATTTCTTCGATGCAGCCGAGTCACGGCTGGTCGCCGAGACACCTGAGGACATACTTGCTTCGTTTCATGCCTTTCTCGAGCGTCTTCTCGTTCGCGAGATGGCAATCGCGCTGCGTGGGCTCTCGGTTGCCGGAACGCGAAACCTGTGCATCGCCGGCGGATGCGGGCTGAATATCAAATGGAACAGCGCACTTCGGGCGAGCGGTTTGTTCGACACAGTTTGGGTGCCTCCGTTTCCAAACGACAGCGGGTCGGCGATCGGTGCTGCTTGCTGCGCGCTGTCTGCCGACAAAGGCCTCGTTCACCTCGATTGGTCGGTCTACAGCGGACCAAACATTAAGGATGGCCCTGTGCCTCCGGGATGGCAGGCTGCTCCATGCAGCGTGGCAGAACTGGCCAGCGTGCTCGCCGACGGCAAGCCCGTCGTTTTCCTCACCGGCCGTGCAGAGCTTGGTCCACGAGCCTTGGGAGGCAGAAGCATCCTGGCAGCCGCGACTTCGCCGCAAATGAAGGACCACCTCAATAAAGTGAAACGTCGAGAGCACTTCCGGCCGGTAGCGCCAATATGCTTGGAGGATCGTGCACATGAGATATTCGAACCTGGCACGCCGGATCCTTACATGCTGTTCGATCACCGAACACGTTCGGAGTGGAAAGAGAAAATCCCGGCAGTCGTTCATTTAGACGGGACGGCACGATTACAGACAGTGTCTAGAAAATCTGATCACCCTATTGCAGAGCTCCTGGAGAAATATGAACAACTCACCGGCATTCCGCTGCTCTGCAACACCAGTGCCAACCTTAACGGACGTGGGTTCTTTCCGGATGCCGCGGCGGCGTGCGAGTGGGGATGCGTGGACCACGTTTGGAGCAATGGGTTGCTGTTGACTAAGACAGGTTAGTCGCCGCTCCCGTCGTCAATAGCGCTGGCTGGGTCTACGGGGACGATCGCGCCCGGTTTGGCGCATACATGCTGTAGCATCGGGCAGCGTCACATGCCCGTGGCGATAGGGCATCAAGGCTCTCGTCGCGGTGTTTCGCGTCAGAATTCGACAGCGCCACGCCGTCTAATCGTTGGCCAATCACGGCTGAGCTTTATGAAGCACTGCTGACGTCTTCACTGACAAAATTGTCGAGGAAGTGATTGCCGTGTCATTTGCCTTTCATGCCCCCGTACGGGCAGACCGGCCGTGGCGATCTTTTGGTCGCTCTTGCGACATTCTCGTCCGCCTTGGGACACAACAACGTTTCCGGATAGGCGCACGGCCGAGCCGCGGGCAAACCGGCGCGCGCGGTGCTGATGGGGGGAGGCGTCAAAGACCCTCCTCGATAGCGGGAGCAGCAACAACGCGATGGTAGAGGTGCGATGCCCGCGTCCTCCAAGATCGGCGGCCTTCGGACGCAATTGCCCGCTAGAGACAAAGCCTTACGCGGTCGATGCAGGGCGGCGTGCGGCAATGCATCGGGCTCGGTGCCTTCCCGAGCCGGTGCCCGGCCAATACGCTCTTTTGATCGGTTCGGGTGACGAAATCGATGTGCGGCGCACTCGGTCTAGGTCAAGGCACCGCAGCCCTGCTCAAGCCAACAGGAATTCGGCAAAGACAGTCCGATTCGGTGCCTCCAAGCGAAATGGCATGGCGCTTGCTGTCACCCGTTAGAGCCCATCAACGCACGTAGAACAACAGAACCATGGCAAAACGCGAGCGCCCAAGGACCGTGCACATTTGCGCCGAACGTTTGCGTATCGCGAAGCGATGAACACCCCCTGCGTGCAACGCCCGAGCGGAAGGCCCTTCTGGCGTCAATGCGGGAGCGCAGCCTCGCCGATGTTGCAGCACGTCGAAACTGGAGACCCTGTTCATGACCGATTCGGCGACAGGCTTCATGGGCGGCGTTCTGCATGACCCGGAACAGCCAAATCAACGGGCGGGCCCCGCATGGGGTGCGGTCATTTCGCTTGCCTTGGGCACCTTCGGGCTTGTGACGGCAGAGTTTCTGCCTGCCAGCGTGCTGACGCCGCTCGCGCATGATCTCGGTATCACCGAGGGTGCAGCTGGACAGGCGCTGACAGCGACTGCAATCGTCGGTGCCGTCGCGGCGCCGATGATGGCCGTCATCACAAATCGCCTGGACCGCAGGATCGTCATGTGGGCGATGACGCTGCTGCTGATCCTGTCGAACGTTCTGTCGGCCGTAGCGGGGTCGCTGCCGGTTCTCCTGACTGCCCGCGTCGTGCTCGGAATAGCGATTGGAGGCTTCTGGTCGATGTCGGCAGCGCTGGCGATGCGGCTCGTTCCAAGTGACCTCCTGCCGCGAGCCATGTCGATTATTCTCACCGGCGTTACCGTCGCTAACGTTTGCGCGGCTCCAATTGGCGCCTATGTCGGCGACATCTGGGGATGGCGAAGCGGCTTCATGCTCGCTGCAGTCGCAGGCGCCGCTACACTGGTAGTGCAACTCGTGACGCTTCCGAGGCTGCCTCCGATTGGAGCGGCCAGCTTTCGCAGTCTGCTGGATGTGGCCAGGACCCCGACCATCAAAGTCGCGATTTTGGTGGTCCTGCTGGCCGCTTCCGGGCACTTTGCCGCCTTCACCTATATCCGCGCCTTCCTTGAGGATGTTCCCGCGCTCGATATCGAGACAATCTCGCTCGTGTTGCTCGCCTTTGGCATCGGCGGCTTCTTCGGCAATCTAGCCGGCGGATTCTTGGCCGAGCACAGCCTCAAGGCAGTCGCGGCCCTGGCGCCCCTGATCATAACGACGGCCGCTGTCTCGCTGCTTACGCTGGGAGCATGGGCCTGGACCGCGGCGATTGCGGTTGCAGTATGGGGCTTCGCCTTCGGCGCGGTGCCGGTGGGACTGCAGACATGGATGGTGCTGCGCGCTGCTCCCGAGCAGGCGGAGAACGCCGGTGGGCTGATGGCCGCAACGTTCCAAGTGGCCATCGCAGCCGGCGCGGCTTTCGGCGGACTGCTCGTGGACACTGCCGGAGTGGCCAGTGTTTTTGCCTACAGCGCCGTAGCCTCGTTCCTCGCCGCCTTGACGGTGTTCTTGCTTGGCCCGAAGCGCGAACCCTAGACCGCTTGAAAGAGGCCGTCAGTGCAGTGCGGGGAAGATGCAAACACATCAGCCGCGCGGTCCGATCCTACGCACGATTTTTGGCGGTTGCAGGCTTGGTCTCTGCTAACGGCGGTATCTCAATCGCCGCCTGATCTTTCGGGAAGCACCCGGCTGCAGCGTCGGGAAATCAGCACCACACCTGGTCATGCAAAATCATCGAATCTCAGTCAGACCCGGTTTTTGCGGGTCGTTTGCACCCTACGAGGCGCTGAGTACCATCTGGACTTAGACCAGGAGCGCCCGCGACTTCACATGCGGGATGCCTCCTGCAACATTATCTGCCGCATCCAGGTGCTTGCCGGATCGCTGTTGTGAAGGGTGGGCCACTGGACGGCCTCGGTGAATGTGGGTAGTGGCCGCGGAAGTTCGACGATCCGCAGGGGGAAAGTCTTTTTGAAATGCTGAACCAGCCGGAATGGTATGGACGCTATACGAGATGTGCCTGAGACCATCGGCGGGATCATGCTGAAGGCCTGCACGATGATCTCCACACGTCTCTTCAGGCCATGCTCAAGCAAAAACCGTTCCTCGATGGAGGGCATCTGCGCACGGCCGAGCCTGAAGGCAACATGCCTCATCGACACGTACCTCTCGAATGTAATCTGCCCCGGCAGCTGCTTGTTCGTGGGGCAGCCTACGCACACGAATCTTTCGTCGAACAGCGGCGCTCTTGGATGCGCGCTCGACATGAACAATTCCGGAAGGATCAGGAAATCGACGTCACCGCGCCGGAGAAGGTCATCCGGATCGTCGTCGAGCGGCAGCAATTCGAAGCTGACGGCGGGTGCTTCGCGTGCAACACGCTCCACGACCTTTTCAAAAAACACGAGTGTGACGAAATCCGATGCCGTGATCCGGAAGCGGCGATCGGATTGAGCCGGTTTAAACGGCTCCCAAGAAATAATCGAGCACTGGATGTGCAGGAGTGCGCCGCGAACCGCGGGGGCGAGTGTTTCCGCACGTGGGGTTAGAACCCGTTCGCGGCCGCTCATCGTAAACAGTTCATCGTTGAAGTAATTACGCAGCCGGCCGACGGCGGCGCTCATGGCCGGCTGACTAAGGTTGATGCTGTTTGCCGCCGCCGTAAGGTTGCGCTCGGTCAGCAGCGCATCGAGCACGACGAGGAGGTTCAGATCAAGGCCTTTGAAACGCATGCCCTATCCGTCCGTAACGTGGTTGCTTGTCATCGCGACCATCGTGTGCGTTCGCGTACGGTCCAACTCAGAGGTGTTGTATCTCGACCTGCCGCCCACGCGTGTGGAGGACGTGCTCGTCGTGTTCATGCCGATTTCGCGGCAGATGAGCGAATGGCCGACATGAACAACAGTTGATCGGATAGGTCCGGAGCGATGAAAAGAATTTTTCACGTGGCTAGTTGCTTACAGATTGAGGTTTGAGCAGACTTGGGCGTGGCGTCGCTCCGACAACGGTGCGCGACACATATCCAAGGTCGCGCGCAATCTTTCGAATTGCCATCGCGATCAGGACGATGGCCACTCCAAGAACACCTGCGAACGCGATTCTGGTCGTGAGATTCCAGGCTTCCCCAAACTGTATAAAATCCGTGAGGCGAAACACGGCACCCTGAACCAGATAAAGCAGCAGCGTGCTCTGACCAAGCTCGACCGCGACAAAGCGAGCTATTCTGGTCGAATGGACATTTCTCCAGCATTGAAACATAAGCTGCACTGCCACTCCAGAAGCCGACACAGAGCCGGAAAACATCAGCAATACTTGCTTAGCTGACAGTTCATCATTGATGAACACGTGATTGTTGAAGGCGTAGGTCTGCTTATCCCACCATAGGAGGCATATGAGAGCTGCTATCGAGAGTAAAAATAAGAAAATTGATTTATTCGCCCAGATGATACTCTCCTGCCAGCCTTTAGATTGAGCAAAAAAGAACCCAAGACAATAAAATGGGTAAGTGTATCTTATCGACGGGATTATCGATGATGTGATGGGGGCGATTGCGATCGCAATTGCAGATGCGCCTATGATCCACATCGATAGACGATTGAAAGTTGTAAAAAACTTAACCAGGATGAACGAAATAAACGCAGCCCATATGAACCAGTATGTTCCAATGACCTCGGTTAACAGTCCCAAGAATCCATCAGTTACACTCTTCGGCGGAACCATCACGGTGGACTTTAGCGTCCAAATCAACGCACACCAGAAAAGCATTGGCAGCAGTAACTGGGTTGCTCGATCGCTGACCGCTTGAATGAACGGTTTTCGCAAAATTGCCCTGGAAGAGAGATAGCCGCTTATCGCCATAAAGAGAGGCATGTGAAATATGTATATCGACTTGTAATACGGCGACAGCCAAAAGGCGTCAGTGCCGCGGTAAATACAATATTGCAATAGGTGCCCAATTATCACCAAAGTAATGAGTATACCTTTGGCGAAATCAAAGCTTAGGTCTCGGTTGTTTACTCCTGCTCGGCGCGAGCCGCGTGCCTCCGCTCCGACTGTTATGTGATCAAGCATCAGACCTCAGCCTATCTATCGCAGTTGCTACTTGCCGCTTACGGGCACGGCGAGTGCGCCAGTTTCGGTGCAAAGGATCGAAATTGACGCGGATCGCGGGGTGGATTTGAGGGCCGACCGGGTGCAAGCGGACAAGTGCCTGATCGCAATCTCGACCGCAGTGGCGGTCGCGATCATGTGTGGCGACGCAGACGCCCGGCACTACGCCGTCTGTGCAGAACCTCTCAAGATGGTTCCGCGGCGCGTGCCGAACCGTGCCGAAGGCGAATGGAATGCCGAACTGCTGCAGCACCGGGCGCATGACGCGGATAGAATGGCTCATTCCGAGTCTCTCAAGATCCGGATGCACCGTGTACAATCCGAGTTCGCCTACCAAAAAATCAACCTCGCCAGCCGTGAGGAAACGGCGCAGCAGGTCCAAGTGAGCGGCTACGCCGTGCAGTGGCGTGATCGGTTGCATCTCAGGTGTCTATGCAGCGCCATGGAAGTTTGGTAAAATCGATTGTTTAGATCGCGAGCATCCACGCTATGGATAATTGAAAGCCATGCGCTTCAAGGGTCTTGATCTGAACCTCCTCGTCGTGCTCGACGCGCTGCTGACCCAGCGCAACCTCTCGGCGGCCGCAAACAGCATCAACCTAAGTCAGCCGGCCATGAGCGCGGCCGTCGCCCGGCTGCGCGATTATTTCAACGATGAACTGTTTACGATGAGCGGCCGCGAACGTGTTCTAACAGCGCGTGCGGAAACACTCGCCCCGGCAGTTCGCGGTGCACTCCTGAAAATCCAGTGCTCGATTATTTCCTGGGAGCCGTTTAACCCAGCTCAATCCGATCGCCGCTTCAGGATCGTTGTTTCCGATTTCGTCACACTTGTGTTTTTCGAAAAGGTCGTGGAGCGTGTTGCACGCGAAGCACCCGCCATCAGCTTCGAATTGCTGCCTCTCGACGACGAGCCCGATGAGCTTCTCCGGCGCGGCGACGTCGATTTTCTGATTTGTGCGGAATTTTTCATGTCGAGCGCGCATCCAAGAGCGGCGCTGTTCGACGACACATTCGTATGCGTAGGCTGCCCCACGAACAAGCAGCTGCCAGGGAAGCTGACATTCGAGAGATACATGTCGATGAGGCACGTTGCGGTCAAGTTCGGGCGACTGCTGAAGCCCTCCATCGAGGAACGGTTCTTGCTTGAGCATGGCCTGAAGAGACGTATCGAGGTCGTCGTGCAGGCCTTCAGCATGATCCCGCCGATGGTTTCAGGCACAGCTCGTATAGGGAGCATGCCCTTCCGGCTGGTTAAATATTTCGAAAGAACCTTGCCCCTGCGGATCGTCGAACTGCCGCTGCCACTACCCACGTTCACTGAGGCCGTCCAATGGCCCGCCCTTCACAACAGCGATCCGGCAAGCATATGGATGCGGGAGGTATTGTTACAGGAGGCGTCTCGAATGACTTCTCTGCAGGACGCCAAAAGGCGTCGCAGGCACGCCTAATTTACTCCCGCGTCTTACGCCGCCACTCGCGTCAATAGTCCGTGTCGGACTAGATCAATGCTCGCTGCAAGTGAGCCTGCGAGGTCCTCCAGCGGGTCGGTTGCGTCGACAAAGGATGCCAATGAGAAGGGGCCCCCATAACCGCCATCAAGCAGGGCCCGGATCTGGCTGCCATTGTCGGAACCGGCTAGGACGCGATCCGGGTAAATCCAGTGAATTGGATCGTTCACTCTTGAAATGTGCACAAGACCGGTCAGGTCGCAGGAGAAGAACGTCTCCCCGGCGAGCGTGTGGTGGAACGTGTCGTGCACGAGGCGGAAGACTGACTGGCCATCAATCGCGGCAATGGCCTTAGCCGCTTCGTGCTTCGATCGAAGCGAGCAGGTTTGGAAGCCCAGCGGCTCGATGAGACCGATCAGACCGCGCGACTGGAGGATCGGCTTGAGCGCCTTCAAGGCGACGCGGAGATCGCCTCGGCGCTCGCCATTGGCAGGCCATGAGCCGTCGTTGACCGGCACTAACATGAGCATCTTGGCTCCGCAGGCCGCCGCATAATCGGCGAGCTTGCTCGCCTCGGCCTTGCGGGCGGGTGTCCACTCATTGAAGCGCTGCAGGGCATTGACGGAAATAATCCCAACGCCCGCCTCGGCGGCGGCAGACCGGACGTCTGCAGCGGGCATGCCGAGTGCAATATCGTTACCGCACAGCTGGCTGCGGATCTGGACATCGGTCAGGCCCTGGTCGCGGGCAAAAGCGAAAAGTGCCCTGACGTCAAGTCCGGGTGTCGCCATATGATCGAGTGCAAAGCGGGGCGATGCTTGGCCCATGGGCTGGTTTTCCTTCCATGAACGGGTTTCATTCTGGGCTGACATGGCTTTTACCGTGCGTTGATTCACGGCGAGTCAGTCGAACTCACGCTTGTCTAACTGTGGTGCCGCGCCTGCTGAGACATCGCCTGGTGCAATGACCGAAGCTGGTTCGCGGCCTTCCATCTGCTTCCGCAAGCTCACCCGCCTACACGGAGAGATGCCCAACCGATCGGATTCAAAGTTCAGCAGGAGGGTGCTTCGCGAGAGCCGAGGCCGACGCACAGCGCGACCATCGCGCCGCCCGACGCTTGCCTCAGGCGGCGGATCAACCCGGGACGCGCTGCCGCACCCTCTTGAATGCCGCTAGCCACGAAGGCAGCCCTGCGCCGTTGGTCGCGAAGGCACCTTGTGCTCGTCGCGGAAAGCGGTAGGGTCTACATCGCGAAACTCCTTGCGTTACCAGTCACATACCGGCAAGCTCGGCCTGCTGAAAACAGCCAGTCAGAAGCTATCGACGTGGTCCAGTTATGCTTGCACGTGATGCGCGCGCCTGGCTTGCTGCCGAAACGCTGTCTCGGGCATGCCCAGGTCATCACGACCTTCAACCTGCCCGTTGATCACGCAGGCCGGCAATTTACAGCTCCGCGAATTGTGCCATCGTGCTGTCGAACACGCGCTTTGCCATTTCATCGAGGCCCAGTTTGCGGTGGCGTGCCGACAGGATTTCTGTCCCGTAGACGCCTTTGTAACCAGCGGCCCGAATTTCTCGCAAGAACGCCGGGACATCGAGCTCTCCCTCACCGCAGAGTTCGCGATGATGGATGGTGTCTTCCCAAAGGTCGTCAACCGGCGGCACTTTCATGGCGTCGTCAACTTCTACCGCTTTGATAAAGCGGGTCGGGATCTTGCGGATATCGCTGAACGGAATCCCCCCGCGTGCCAGATGCCAGATGTCGACAAGCAGGCCGCCGTTCGGTTGGTCTGCCTCGCTTACAATGGCAAGGCCAGTCTCGATCGTGCGAACGTTCGACCAAGGCATGATCTCCAACACGATATCTGCGCCATAGACCGCCGCCTCTTGGCACAGTTTTGCGAACTCAGCCGCCATAAGCGGGACATCCGCAGTCTGTTCGTGAAAACCGGGGCCGATCTTGATATCGCGCATACCGAGCTCTGCGGCGACATCGAACAACTGGCGGCGGAATTTATCCGACTCCTTCCGCTTCTCGTCGTTACGATACCAGTTCAACAAGAACTCGATTTCGAGATATTTCATCCCGTTTGCGTTGAGGATGCGCTTCATCTCGGCAAAGCCAATTTTGCTCTGCGTGGCTATCGTGTCCTCATAGTGAAGTCCGAAGCCTTTGAAGCCGGCTCGCGCTGCTGCCTCTACCCTGTCCTTGAATGGAAACGGGCTGATCTCGACAGGGCCGAGAGGATAAACGTCGCCCGAAAGGGCAAAATACGAGATCAGGAGTTCAACGTCTTGAGCCACGATGTTGCATCCTATCATTGAAATTTTGGCAGCCCCGTCCCGCCTGCCCAAGGGAATATCATGCCGAATTTAGAAAGAAAGGGAAGCGTTTAAGAAACACTTTTGCAGTTTTCGCAATAAGCGGTGTGGCGGGGGGTGGCCGGGGACTGCCGACGCCAGTGGCCGCCCGACACTAACCGCCTACTCCTCAGGCCTTTCTGTGGGCTTTTTGCGTTGGGAGCAACACTGTTTCCCTATCCATCGCCTTTATCCCACCTGATGGGAATGGCATGAATCTAGAGCCATCAAGGGAGGTAGATTGTGAATAAGCTGCACAGATCAATGCTCACCACGACGCTGCTCGTCTCAGCGGCTGCATTCGCGTCGCAATGTTATGCGGCCGAGAAAATGAAGCTCGGCCTCTCAATGCCTACGCTCAACACTCCGTTCTTCACCGTTCTGGTGAACGCAGCCACCGATGGGGCCACGTCGGTCGGTGGAGAGGTCGTGCAAACGACGAACGCAAACAGGGACGCGAGCCAGCAGGTAACGGATTTCCGCAACCTGATCAGTGCTGGCGCAAACGTGATCCTGGCCGGCGTCGTGGATCGCGCCGCCATCAAGCCAGCGCTCGACTACGCAAAGAGCCGCAAGGTTCCGGTGGTCATCGTCGACGATAAGCCTGCCGCCGGCGAGGTTTACGCCGTTGTGCGTGCCGACAATCTCGAGATGGGAGCGCGCGCAGCTGAAGCTCTCAAAGCCGCCATGGGCGACAAGAAAGGCACTGTTCTACAAATCACCGGAGCGCTGACGACCACCAACGGCCGCAATCGCAAGGACGGCTTCGACAAGGCGTTCAAAAAAGCCTCCGACGCAAAAATCATTGAACAGACCGCCAACTGGGACGGTCCGACAAGCGCGAACGTTGCGCTCACCGTCATGAGCGGCAATCCTGACATCGCCGGCATCTATCTGGCAACGGACACCCTCTACTATGATCCGGTTTCTTCGGCGCTGAAGTCCCGTGGCCGCCTCGTTCCGGCTGGCGAGTCGGGACACATCGCCATGGTTGCCATCGACGGCGGCTCGGGTGCCCTGAAGGCAATTCGCGCGGGTTTCCTGGACGCCACCATTTCTCAGCCTGTCGTGGACTACGCCAAGCACGGCGTCGAGTATCTCAATGCTGCACTCGAGGGAAAGCCGATGAAAGAAGGCCCGACCGATCACGGCAGCACGGTCGTGAGGGACGGCGCGTATTTCGTCGACGAACTGCCCTCGCCGATTATCACCAAAGCAAATGTCGACGACAAAACCCTCTGGGGCAACGCGAAGTAGTCATGGCCGCCCGCCCCGAATATTCGAATGCGTCGGCGGCGTCCGAGCAGATCGTCAAGATCGACGGCGCCGTCAAACGCTTCGGCGGGACCACCGCTCTCAATGGGTTGTCCATCGAGATTAGACGGGGCGAGTCGCATGGCCTGATCGGCCGCAATGGCGCGGGCAAGTCTACCCTCGTATCAGTCCTCACGGGCCTGAGGGCGATCGATTCCGGGACCTTCTTGCTGAATGGCTCAGCGCCGCCGGCGCTGAGCGATCGAAATGCGTGGCGCGAGGCGGTAGCCTGCGTCTATCAGCATCGAACTCTCGTTCCAGACCTCAGCGTCGCCGAGAATCTCTACCTTGGGCGCTACCAAGGCAAACGGATGATTTCCTGGCGCGCCTTGAACCGGGAAGCTGCAGCGGCCCTGGAGAGCTGGAACATTCCCATCCTCCCCACTACGCAGGTCAGAGACCTCGGCGTCGGGGAAGCGCAAATGGTGGAGATAGCGCGCGCCCTCAGCCAGGGGTCGCGGTTCGTTATCCTCGATGAACCGACTGCTCAGCTTATCACAAGCGAGATCGATCAGCTTATAACGCGGGTTAATGAACTTCGAGAGCGAGGGGTGACCTTCCTTTTTATCTCGCACCACTTGGATGAGGTGCCGCGCGTCTGTGACGCCGTGACTGTGCTCCGCAACGGTCGCGATGTTTTGCATGGAGACGCGCAAAAGCTCTCTACTGGCCAGATCGTGTCAGCCATGGTAGGGGATGAGGCGACCGGCATCGCTTTAACGGCCAGCGAGCACGTAGCGCGGCCGGCGCTCCCCCCAAGACCCCTGTAGTGCTCAAGGCGCAAGTTAAGGTGGGCGCTTGCCAGGATGCCCTTGATCTCTCGCTCCGCGCTGGAGAGGTCGTCGGATTGGCCGGACATTCTGGCTCAGGTTCTCGCCATATGGCGCTCGCATTGGCGGGACACGTTTCGAGGTGGTCGGGCGAGATTGTGCTGAACGGTAAAACCGTTCCCAAGCCTTGGAATCCTGGGACAGCGGTCGCGCGAGGCATGGCGCTTTTGCCGGAGGATCGCATCAAAACCGGCCTCGTCGGCTCAATGTCCATCGAGGACAACATCACTCTACCGTCCCTCAAAGCATTTTCGAAACGCGTTCTCATTGACCGGCGGGCTCGCAAAAAATTTGCGGAAGACAATCGCGCAGATCTCGGAATTGTCTGTCATTCGATCAAGCAAGGCGTCGGAGAATTGAGTGGTGGCAACCAGCAAAAGGTGTTGCTGGGGTCGGCGCTCAGCAGCAACCCATCCGTGCTGATCCTCTTCCACCCAACCGCCGGCGTCGACATCGCCTCGAAGGCCACCATCCTCGAGATTGTCGAACGGCACCGTCGGGAGGGATTGGCCGTTGTCCTCGTCAGCGACGAACCCGAGGAACTTGCGTTCTGCGATCGTGTCCAAGTCTGGGTTCGCGGGCGAAAAGTCATCGAAAAAAGCGGGATGAGCGAGGAAGAGCTCGTGTCCGCAATGGAAGGGTTCCATCTGTCTCCGGAGTTACCATGACACACAACCCAATCGCAGGCGCGGTCGCGCCAAAAAGGGTTCTGAGCGATCTGCTCCAGCCGGAATGGGCAATCTTGCCGGTCCTGGTCGTCGTCATGATCGTCGGCGCCGCGCTGAACTCGTCTTTCCTGTCTTACGACAATTTTTATGGCGTGGTGCAGCAGGCCAGTGAGCTTGGGATTCTCACCATGGGCCTGACCGTGGTTCTCATCGCCGGCAAGTTCGACTTGTCGCTTGAATCCACTTTTGGGCTAGCGCCTATGGTCGGCGTCTATTGCCTTCTCGATGCAGGCGGTAGTGGCCTGAACCTCGCAGGCTCTCCGTTCCTGGCGCTTATCGCAATTTTCCTAACGGGCGCAGTGATCGGTGCATTCAACGGCATCTTGGTGGTCTATCTCAAGTTCAACGCCTTCATCGCCACCTTGGCCACCCTGATCCTGCTGCGCGGCATCAGCCTCGGGCTGACACGTGGCGAAACTCTTTCTGATTTGCCTCCGCTTCTGACATATCCCGGAGAAGCGACTGCTCTGGGAGCGCCGGTCTCCTTCTTGGTCGCCGTCGGCTTGCTGATCATTCTCACCGTATTCATGTCCCGGCACAGGATCGGGAGGATGCTCTACGCGGTTGGCGGCAACCCACAGGCAGCTCGGGTCGCAGGTATCCCGGTGGAGCGAATTCTGATGGGCGTATTCGTGGTAGCCGGCGTCCTCGCGGCGCTGGCAGGGTTGCTGCAGGCAGGACGAATTGCGTCAATCCCGTCATCTCTCGGACAGAACCTGATCTTCAATGCCTTCGCAGCCGCTGTCTTGGGCGGAGTAAGTTTGAACGGCGGGCGCGGTACCATCGCTGGCGCGTGTGGGGGTGTGCTTCTCCTTGTTCTGATCCAGGACGTGTTGGTCCTGTCCCAAGTCCCCGCATATTGGATCAATGCCACGACAGGCGGGATCATCCTCGTTGCGCTCTTCATCAGCAAAATAAGCGGAGCCGACAAGGCCAATTGAAACGGTCCACGGCACGACACGGGAGAAAAGACGATGCGTCTTAGGGACAAGGTGGCACTCATAACCGGCGGAGCACGAGGTATAGGCAAGGCTACTGTGGAGCTGTTTGAGAGGGAAGGCGCGAAGGTCCACGCATGCGATCTCAGTTTCGATGACGAACCCACCGGCAAGAGCGTGGTTCGACACAAGCTCGACGTTACAGAGTTTGAGAATTGGACTGCCGTCGTGGAAGCCATCATCGCTGAAGACGGCAGGATCGACATCCTTTTCAACAATGCGGGGACGGTTCTGTCCTACGAGGGGATCGCAGAGATCGCGATCGAGGACTGGAACAAAGTCATTGCCATCAATCAAACTGGCCCATTCTACGGAATGAAGGTCGTCATCCCTCACATGAAGGCAAATGGCGGCGGGTCAATTATCAACACGTCGTCGATCTGGGGAATTGCCGGAGCGGCAGGCGTGTCCGCCTATACCGCGTCCAAGGCCGCTGTCCGGCATATGAGTAAGAACGCGGCTCTGACCTATGTGGGCGACGGTATACGCGTCAATTCAATCCACCCGGGGATTATCAGCACGCCGATGATCGACGCCCAGGATTCGAGCATCACGGCGGCCATCGTCAATATCACACCCATGAAGCGGCTCGGGAGACCAGAAGAGATCGCCTACGGCGCATTGTTCCTGGCCAGTGACGAATCCAGCTTCATGACTGGCGCCGAGCTCGTCATTGATGGCGGCTACACTGCGCCATAGACCGATCGAAAACTCGGGAGATACAAGTTGCTCTTTGCCGTTCACTGCCTTGACCATGCAGATGCACTTCCGCGGCGTCTTGCAAATTACGACGCGCACAAGGCGTACCTTGCGAGCGGTTCCGTCGCGACCGTGATTTCCGGGCCGTTGGTCGCGCAGGACGGTGTGACCATGATTGGATCGCTCTTCGTTTTCTCGGCCAACGCTATCGACGACGTAAAGGCCTTTAACGCTGCAGATCCATTCGCTTCGGCCAATGTCTGGCAGAGCGTGAACATCCATCCCTTTCTGATGCGTGTGGACAACCGCCTCTGACGCGAAAGGAATGACAATGAAGACGTTCGTCTATAACGGCCAACCTGCTCGAGTGATCTTCGGCTCCGGCACGATCTCGACCCTGCCGGAAGAGGTCCAGCGGATGGGCCTGCAACGCGTTCTCGTGCTGGCGACCCCGCCGCAGGAGGCCGATGCCTTACGTCTTTCAGAGTCAATCGGGGAACGGGCTGCTGGTGTCTATGCAAAAGCAACAATGCATACGCCAGTTTCGGTCACGGAAGAGGCGATGCGCACGGTGGCCGATCTCAATATCGACGGGTTGGTTGCAGTTGGAGGTGGCTCAACCACGGGACTCGCCAAAGCAATCGCGCTGCGCACCGACTTGCCGCAGATCGTAGCCCCAACAACCTATGCTGGCTCGGAGATGACCCCGATCCTTGGTGAGACCAAAGACGGTGCGAAGATTACCCAATCGAGCCCGAAGGTCCTGCCAGAGGTTGTCATCTATGACGTGGAGCTCACGATGACACTTCCCGCCGCTATGTCTGGAACAAGCGGCATGAACGCGATTGCACACGCGGTTGAGGCCCTCTATGCCCGGGAAAGCAATCCGGTAATCAGCTTGATGGCGAAAGAAGCGATTGGTGCTCTCGCTGACGCTTTGCCGGTCATTGCGCTACGGCCGCAAGACCCAGAGGCGCGGTGGAAAGCGCTGTATGGCGCCTGGCTCTGTGGCATATGTCTTGGCTCGGTTGGAATGGCGTTGCATCACAAGCTCTGCCACACTTTGGGAGGCACCTTCGACCTGCCACATGCGGAGACCCACACGATCGTGTTGCCGCATGCGCTAGCCTACAACGCTCCTGCCATTCCGACGGTCGTCGACAATTTGCGTGCGATCCTGAAGGCCGATCCTGCGATGGCGCTCTATGACCTCGCCGGACAGATTGGGGCCAAACGTGCACTTTCGGACATCGGCATGCCGCAGAGCGGAATCGATATCGCAACCGACCGTGCGCTCGCAAATCCGTATTGGAATCCGCGCACCTTGGAGCGCGGTCCAATCAGGGAACTGATCGCCCGGGCCTATGCCGGAGAACCACCACAGGCTTGAAAAGTGTGGGCCGATCCTCCCTCGCCTTCGCGAGAGCAAGCCCGGTCCAAGAGGAGATGGTATGGACAAAACTATCGCGTCTCTGCGCGAAGCGGTGAGGGGCATCGAAGACGGCATGACGGTGATGATCGGCGGCTTCGGAGGGTCCGGGGCACCGATCGAGCTGATCCACGCTTTGATCGACCGTTTTGTGCAAACCGGCCATCCGACGAACTTGACGGTTGTGAACAACAACGCTGGCAACGGGCATGTCGGGCTCGCAGCCCTCATCGAACAGGGAATGGTGTCTAAACTGATCTGCTCGTTCCCGAGGTCGGCCGATCCGCGGGTTTTCACTGACCTCTATTTGGCCGGCAAGATCGAACTCGAACTCGTTCCGCAGGGCACACTCGCCGAACGTATTCGTGCGGGAGGCGCCGGCATCCCGGCCTTCTACACGCCAACAGGATACGGAACGGACCTTGCAAAGGGCAAGCCGGTCGAGGAGTTCGAGGGACGCGGCTACATCAGGGAGCGTTGGCTGAAGGCGGACTTCGCATTGGTGAAGGCGCATCTTGGCGACACGTTTGGCAACCTCACCTTCAACAAAGCCGCGCGAAATTTCAATCCGCTGATGTGTATGGCAGCCCAGACCACAATAGCCCAGGTCTCCAGCATTGTTCGCCCGGGAGACATCGATCCGGAGACCGTCGTTACTCCCGGCATTTTTGTGCAAGGCCTCGTGGAGGTTGCGGAGCCGGCGCAGGAGGAGACGCTTAACCGGGCAAATGCCGTCTACCCGGAGGCCGTCCAATGAACAAGTTGAACCCCACCCAGATCGCGTGGCGGGCTGCCCAGGACATAGCTGATGGCGCATACGTGAACCTCGGCATAGGGCTCCCTGAGCTCGTCGCGCGCTTTCAGCCGCCCGGACGCCAAGCGATCTTTCATACCGAAAATGGAATCCTGGGTTTCGGCGAAGCTCCTGCAGCAGGACAAGAGGACTGGGATTTGATCAATGCAGGTAAGAAGGCAGTGACACTGAACCCAGGGACCGCCTTCTTCCATCATGCCGACAGCTTCGCGATGGTTCGTGGCGGCCATCTGGATGTCGCTATTCTCGGTGCCTACGAAGTGGCTGAAAATGGCGATCTGGCAAATTGGTCGACCGGGCCAAGAGGTGTCCCCGCCGTCGGTGGGGCCATGGACCTGGTCCATGGCGCCAAACGGGTAGCGGTGATAACCGACCACATCACCAAGGATGGTAAGGCCAAACTCGTCAAGCGATGCAGTCTGCCGCTTACCGGTGTCCAGTGCGTGACACGCATCTACACCAGCCTGGCATTGATCGACGTCGAGGACGAGCACTTCGTGCTTCGTGAAAAACTGTCCTCCATTTCAATCGACGAATTGCAGGCGCTGACCGGCGCTGAATTGCACGTTGTCGGCGGGGTCGCCGACCTTATCGTTGCGGATGTTTGACATGAGCGAAGCGTTTATCTGCGACTACATTCGCACGCCGATCGGCCGCTTCGGCGGCGTGCTTTCGTCGGTGCGAGCTGACGACCTCGGAGCTGTTCCGCTGAAGGAACTGATGAAGCGACACGGGTCCCTCGACTGGCAAGCGGTGGATGAGGTGATATTCGGCTGCGCGAACCAAGCAGGCGAAGACAATCGCAACGTGGCAAGAATGTCGTTGCTGCTAGCCGGACTACCTGAAACGGTGCCCGGAACGACGATGAACCGCCTATGCGGCTCAGGCATGGATGCTCTGATCACCGCGGCCCGCGCTATCAAGGCAGGTGAAGCAGACCTTGTGATCGCAGGGGGCGTTGAGTCCATGTCGCGGGCGCCGTTCGTATTGCCCAAAGCAGAAACGGCATTCTCTCGACATGCAGAGGTCCACGACACGACGATCGGCTGGCGCTTCGTCAATCCAGCGATGGCGGGGCGCTACGGTGTCGATTCGATGCCGCAGACTGGCCAAAACGTTGCGGACGATTTCGGGATCAGCCGGGAGGATCAAGACCTGTTTGCGGTAGCTTCGCAGAACAAGGCGGCAAATGCTCAGTCGAATGGGCGCCTGGCGCGAGAAATCACGCCTGTCGTTATTCCCCAGCGCAAGGGCGACCCTGTGATGGTCGACCGCGACGAACATCCTCGCGCCACTACCTTCGAAACCCTTTCCAAACTGAAGCCGCTCTTCAATGGTGGCAGCGTGACAGCTGGCAACTCGTCAGGAGTAAATGACGGGGCCGCGGCCTTGATCATCGCAACCGAGACCGCCGCCAAAAAGAATGGACTGGCACCAATCGCGCGCATCGTGGCCGGCGCTACCGCGGGCGTTCCACCGCGGATCATGGGCATCGGCCCCGCGCCAGCATCTCAGAAGTTGATGAGCCGTTTGGGGTTAGTGGCGGACGATTTCGACGTCATCGAACTCAACGAGGCTTTTGCCTCGCAAGGTCTGGCGACGCTTCGTGAGCTAGGGGTAGCTCTGAATGATGATCGGGTTAACCGCAATGGCGGTGCGATCGCACTGGGTCATCCCTTGGGCATGTCGGGCGCCCGCATTGCCGGCACGGCAGCAATCGAGATGTCTCTGTCGGGCGGCAGGCGAGCCCTTGCTACCATGTGCGTCGGTGTCGGACAGGGGATCGCGGTGGCATTGGAGAGAACATAGGCAGTTGCCGCCAATGCCGGGCGTTCGTGCGACCCGAGGCACCAACACACGCTTAACTCGTCCAAATTTTTTCGTATTCGCCGACGCGGAAGCGTTCGACCAGGAAATCTATGAACAGGCGGGTTCGTGTTGGAAGCATGACCTTGGTAGGAAACGCGATGTTCATGGTAAGGCGGGGCAAGTCCCAGTCGTCCAAAACCCTGACGAGACGCCCGGCGTCCAGATCGGCCTGTATGATGTAGGCTGGCTGGGCCAGAATTCCCAACCCGTTTCGCGCAGCCACGCAGATCAACTGGCCATCATTTGCATTGATGATGCCGTCCACGTCGATCCTTAGTTGGTCGGCGCCCTTGCGGAAATTGAACTGGTTCCAGTTGTCGGCGAGTGTGTAGAGAATGAGATCATGATCGGCCAGATCACTGGGATGCTGGGGCGTGCCACGACGCTCCAGGTAGGCTGGAGACGCCGCCAAAAGACGCCGCGTCTCGGCTAGGCGTCTGATTGTGATGGAACTGTCCGCTTCTACACGGCGCGTTCTGATTGCGAGATCGAGGCCATTCTCGACGATGTCATAGTATCGGTTGGACGACACGATATCGATAATGACGTTGGGGTATCGATCGCGAAACTGTTGTACGACAGGCATCAGATGCAGCAAGGAGAATGAAAGAGAGGCTCCGACCCGCAGTCGACCATTCGGGCTAGCCGCTTTGGCTGACACGTTTGCTTCAGCATCGAGAAGGTTGTGGATGATTTCCCGTGCCTGTTCATAAAACTGCTCACCCTCGCTGGTGAGGCTCAATTGGCGGGTGGATCGCTGGACCAAGCGAACGCCGAGGCGTGTCTCCAAGTTCATCAGGTTGCGGCTTACGCTCGAAATAGACATTCCGAGCGTCTCGCCTGCTCGAGTTAGGCTCGCTTCCTCCGCGATCCTTACAAACACGTCCAGTTCGGTCCAGCGATCCATTTTTGCGCCCAGCGGGAAGGTGTTTTCTCGTTGGCAGTCTTTATCGTCTCTACGGCAAATGCAATTCCTGCTGACGATAATCAGTTGTCACACGCCTGAGAGGGTCGGATGGGTCTCCCCAGCATTGAAAACCGAACTGTTGGCGACTGTATAAAGCACATCGTCATGTGGAACGTTGCTGGCGCGAACGAGACCGAGAAGGATCAGGCTGCCGCTATAATAAAATTGAGGTTCGAGGGCCTCAGGGGCCTCATTCCCGGGCTCCTCCATCTGGAAATCGGTGTGGATTTCAGCCGGGTATCCTATGCCTGCGATGTGGTCCTGTATTCCGAGTTCAGCAGTAAGGAAGCACTTGCTGCATACGCGACCCACCCAGCTCATTTGAAAGTCCGAGATGAGTTGGAGGGTATGCGCATAGCGAGGCACCAAGTTGACTACGTCCAGGACGTAGAGGCAGTCGCCTCCTCTTCCAGGAGCGCGCTCTCAAGCACTGGTCGATCGCACAACGCCGTCGAATAGGCTTGAATCGCTTAGCCTTGCCGATCGCCGTTCGAAGTTGGAGGATATACATCAATGCCAACGCTCACCTTCGGATTGCCCGACCTAATCGTCGTTACCGGCACCGCGTCCGGGCTTGGGAGCGAGATCGCGACTTTGCTGCTGGATTGTGGATCGAAGGTCGTCGGAGTGGATCTGACGTCCTCCCGATTGTCTGAACGTGAAGGCTACACCCAGGTTCTAGGTTCTGTTTCCGACCGGAGCACCTGGACAAAGGTGAAAGACGCCATCAATTCCACGAGCTCCGGGAAGCTAGGTCTGGTTACCTCCGCAGCGATCCTCGACACAGGTTTCATACCGGACACAACCCCCGAGATTATCGCGCGTGCGATGGACGTGAACGTCACGGGCACTGCGCTTGCAATGGCCGCGTTGATCCCGCTGATGGAGAGGAGAGGGGGCTCAGTCGTTGCAGTAGCATCGGTAAATGCAGGTTTGGCCGAGCAGCAATTGGCTGTCTACAACGCAACCAAAGCTGCGGTAAGGCAACTTGCACGAACTGCAGCCCTGGACCATGCTCGCGCCGGTGTTCGCATCAACGTCCTCAGCCCCGGCCCTATGATGGCTGGACTGTTCAAGCGCCACCTCGAATCCGCGACCGACGGCGACAAATTCCTGGCGACGCGCTCCAACAGGCAGCCGGAGGGAAAGATCCTGGAGGCGGTCGAAGTCGCTCGAGCAGCGCTGTTCCTTTTGTCTGACGGCGCCCACGCGATCTTGGGTGCAGACCTCGTCGCAGACGGCGGCCTGACTGCTGGCTTTGACTTCCGCACCGGGGCCGAAGGGGCTTCAATCTAAGCGGGACCATATGGAGGAAGACAATGGAAACTGGTCTCAAAGGTAAAGTCGCGTTTATCACTGGCGGTGCGAACGGAATTGGTCGGTCCACGGCTATAGCGTTCGCGAAAGAGGGTGCGCACGTCGGCATCCTGGATATCGATGAGGCCGAAATGCAAAAGGTAGCCGAGGCTGCCAAGGCTCTCGGAGTCACGGTGCACACCGCGGCCGGAGATCTTTCGACCGCGCGCGGCGTATCCGATGGTATGGACACGTTACTCGCCGCCTTCGGCAATCGCATTGATATTCTGGTGAACAATGTCGGGTCGGGGGCCATCCGCTCCTTCGACGACGTCGATGATGCTGCTTGGGATGCTACCCTGGCCCTGAACTTCATGAGCTACGTGCGGGCCATCCGCAAAGTGTTGCCAATCCTTCGCGAAAAGGGCGGCGTGATCGTCAACAACGCATCCGATCTTGCCAGGCAACCTGAACCGGTGCCGATCGACTATTCGGTGTCGAAGGCTGCTGTGCTCTCCCTGACCAAAGCCCTTGCTCGCGCCGAAGGCCCTAAGATCCGCGTTAACGCAGTGGCACCCGGTCCCATCTGGACGCCGTTCTGGACAAAGCCTGGTGGATTCGCCGAGACGATGGGCAAGTATCACAAGATGGAGCCGCAAGCCGCCGTGGAGCATGAGATGAAGCTCCGCCAGCTGCCACTCCAGCGACTTGGCGATCCCGACGAGGTCGCAAATGTCCTCGTCTTCCTCGCTTCCGACCTTGCGAGTTTCGTCACTTCGGCCGTCTGGGGTGTCGATGGTGGATCGATCCGGTCGATTGTTTAACGACTAGAGCCGGCCGAGCAACAATGCGCCGCCGGTTGCTGGAACGGAGGCTCCGCATCTCCTTCGGCGAATTCGTGGAGGATACCTGACATGAAAGCAGCTCGGTTTCACGCGAAGGGCGATGTTCGCGTCGAGGAAGTAGAATTGCCAGCACAGCTCGCTCCCGACGAAGTTCTCGTTCGAAACCAACTCTGCGGAATCTGCGGGACCGACCTTCATGAGTTCGCTGCCGGTCCGATTTTCATCTCGCCTCAACCGAATGCATTTTCTGGCGCCTCTATTCCGCAAATCCTGGGACATGAGTTCAGCGCGATCGTCGAGAAGGTAGGCGGTGAAATCACCCACCTGAAACCCGGCGATCGCGTTTCGATCCAGCCCCACATGGGACCGCTTGATGGCTATTTTGGCGTTCGCGGATTGCATTTCCTGGGCACGCGCGGGGCCGCCACCGGACTAACCTGGCCTTGGGGCGGCTTCGCGCAATATGCGGTGATGAAGGGTTACGCCACCGTGAAAATGCCCGAGAAGCTGACGTTTCGCCAGGGCGCCCTGGTCGAACCCGCGGCTGTCGCGGTGACCGCGGTTGATCGAAGTGGACTACAGCCTGGGGGGTCGGTTCTAATCACTGGGGGCGGCCCAATCGGAGCGCTGACTGTCTTGGCGGCCCACGCCGCCGGAGCAGCGAAGATCTTCCTTAGTGAACCCAATGCATCAAGGCGTCGCCGCATAGAAAACCTCGGGGTTCCGGTTACGACGATCGACCCGACGCAATCCTCTCTGGCCTCGTCGATCAGCAGACAAACGTTCGAAGGGCTCGGTTGCGACGCCGCGATCGAATGCGCCGGCAACCCACGCGCGATCTCCGATTGTCTATCGGCCGTCCGACCGCAGGGAACAGTGGTGTTGATCGGCCTCACGAATGGCAAGGTCGAGGTCTCACCATTCGACCTCATTGTGCGGGATATCCGGCTGCAGGGCTCACTGTGTTACCCGACCTCGATGTGGCCACGGGTATTCTCGATGATAGAAAGCGGGCGGCTTCCAGTCGATCAACTGGTTGATGAGGTCATCTCGCTCGACGAGCTTGTGGACAAGGGTTTCCAACCACTGTTGGACCCGAGTGGAACGAAAATGAAAATTCTTGTAGACCTCAACGCCTAATCCCGAACGAGGCGTTCTACGCCGGGCGCTCTGACGACCTGACCTTAGAAGCAACGGTGCAATAGCCGTCGATCACGGTGGTGGTCGGCCGGGCTTCGCTTGCGCGATGCCCTTGCTTTGCAGCTCGCACGAAAGATCAAGTCAGGAAAAGCTTTTTGCAAGTAGTGCAAGACTGTTTCCTTGATTGCCCCGTTTATCCCGATTGCCGCTATCTGCATAAATGAACATACGTTGGACCTGGCAGCCGGGCTGCCCGGACAGCGGGGAGGTCGCTTCAAGCAACGTTGGGCAGAGCGACAGCAAGATTCCACCAGGGAGGATCCAATGAAATCTTCATTCAAGAACGCACTGCTTTCGGCCGTATTCACCGTCGCCACCGTCGGTTGGAATGTATCCGCTCATGCGGATGGCGAGAAATACGTCCTCATCGAGCATTCGCCCGATAGCGAGACCTTCTGGAACACCGTGAAGAACGGCGCCAGCTTGGCGGCTAAGGAAGTGGGAGCGGAGGTTACGTTCCGCAATCCGCCGACCGGCGATCTTGCCGACATGGTTCGCATCATTCAACAGACCACTGCAGAAGCGCCGAGTGGGATCATCGTAACGATTCCCGATGCCGACCTCGTCGGCGGCCCCATCGCTGATGCGGTCGCCAAGGGCATTCCGGTGGTGACGATGAACACCGGAACGGCCGAACAGTCGAAGAAGCTCGGAGCGCTTCTGCATGTGGGGCAACCAGAGTTCGACGCGGGCGAGGGCGCCGGTGAACGAGCGAAGGCTGCAGGCATCAAATCGTTCCTCTGCGTGAACAGCCTGTTTCCGAATGTCGCCGGCGAGCAGCGCTGCCAGGGCTTCGCGAAGGGTCTTGGCGTAGAACTCGGTAAGCAGATGATTGACTCTGGCACCGATGCCGCGGAGATCGCCAACAGGGTGAAGGCCTATCTCTCTGCCAACCCTGATACCGGCGCCGTCCTGGCGCTCGGCCCGATGACTGCGCTCCCGACCATCCAGGCCCTGAAGGACAACGGAATGGCGGGACAGATCTTCTTCGCGACCTTTGACTTGAACCCCGACATCTCCAAGGCCATCAAGGATGGCGTCATCAATTTCGCCATTGACCAGCAGCCCTTCCTGCAGGGCTACCTGCCGGTGATCACTCTGACCAACTACCTCCGTTACGGCGTCGTTCCGGCGAACTCGGTCCTCTCCGGACCCGGCTTCGTGACCAAGGACAACATCAAGTTGGTTGAATCCCTCGCGGGTCAGTACCGCTAGGGCAATCACCATCGAGCACGGCGGAGGCATGTGCTTCCGCCGCAGCTTTGCGGCAGGAGTTGGAATCATGACGAACGTCCAGACCAACGAGGCCCCACGGCCTACGCTCCCTAAAGACGAGCGCGTCAAAGAGCTGCATCGCCTCCACAAGGCGCTCATCCGCCCGGAGCTCGGGGCAATCTGTGGCACGATCGCGGTCTTTGTATTCTTCATGATCCTTGCTGGCGGCACGCAAATGTTCGCCCTCGAGGGAGTGATGAATTGGGGCACGGTTTCGGCTCAGTTCGTCGTGCTTGCAGTAGGTGTATGTCTTTTGATGATTGCGGGTGAATTCGACCTCTCGCTAGGCTCGATGGTCGGCTTCTCTGGGATGATATTTGCACTTCTTGTCATGAAGCTCGGCATTCCCGTTTGGGGAGGAATCCTGCTGACGATGATGCTCTGCGCTAGCCTAGGCATGATCAACGGCTGGCTTGTCATCCGAACCGGGCTGCCATCGTTCATCGTCACACTCGCTTTTCTTTTCATTCTTCGCGGCGCCACGATCTGGAGCGCCATTACATTCAACCGTCAGCCCGTTGTTTCGGGCGTTGGCGAAGTCGCGGCCGGAGATCCGATCGCCTGGCTCTTTGGAGGCGAGGCGTTCACAGGACTATTCCAGTGGCTTGGCCAGCAAGGCGTCATCGCGACCTTCACCAAGGGCACCCGCATGGGGCAGCCAGTCGTGAGCGGCATCCCCATGTTGATGGTCTGGGCCATCGTTTTCGTGCTTGTCGGGCAATGGGTTCTCACCCGGACCCGCTTCGGAAACTGGATTTTTGCTGCAGGCGGTGATCCGGAAGCTGCCCGATACGTTGGTGTTCCAGTTGCTCGCGTGAAGATACTCATGTTTATGGTTGCGGCCCTTTGTGCCGCGTTCCTCGGCATCGAGCAAGTCATCGAATTCGGTTCGGCAGCCTCTGATCGGGGAATCATGAAGGAGTTCGAGGCCATCATCTGCGTGGTGATCGGCGGCGCACTTCTGACCGGTGGCTACGGCTCTGTGGTCGGCGCCGCGCTGGGCGCGATTATTTTCGGTGTCGTCCAGCAAGGCCTGTTTTTCACCAACGTGGAGAGCTCGCTTTTCCGAGTGTTCCTAGGGAGCATCCTGCTTGCCGCGGTCCTGGCCAATACGTATGTCCGCCGCCTGATCACGGGAGAGAAGTGATGGCTGCCCCGATCCTCGAAATGGTCGACATTCGCAAGCAGTTTGGCCACATCATAGCCTTGTCTGGAGTGTCTTTCGGCGTGCAGGCTGGCGAGTGCCATTGCCTCCTCGGAGACAACGGCGCAGGCAAGTCGACTTTGATCAAAACTATGTCCGGCGTGCATGTGCCTTCCCAAGGGGAGATAAGAGTCGGAGGGCAGGTCGCCCACTTCACCACCCCTCGAGACGCAATGGCGGCGGGCATCGCAACGGTCTATCAGGACCTCGCGATGATCCCTCTGATGAGCGTCGCGCGAAACTTCTGGATGGGCAGGGAGCCCCAGAAGGGTTTTTGGCCTTTCCGTTGCTTCGACCTTGAAACGGCCGACACCATAACTATGCAGGAAATGCGGCATATGGGCATCAGTCTGCGCGAGCCTGGCCAGGCAGTGGGAACCCTTTCTGGCGGCGAGCGCCAAACCGTTGCCATCGCGCGCGCGGTTTACTTCGGTGCGAAGGTTCTCATTTTGGACGAGCCCACATCAGCCCTTGGGGTCCGGCAGACGGCCAATGTCCTCACCACCATCGATCATGTCCGAAAAAAGGGCATCGGTGTCGTGTTCATCACGCATAATGTTCGGCACGCACTTGCAGTCGGAGACCGCTTCACGGTCCTCAATCGGGGCAAGACCCTGGGGACAGCTGACCGGGGTCATATCAGCGCCGAAGAGCTGCAAAATTTGATGGCCGGCGGACAAGAGCTTGCCCAGTTGGAAGCATCACTGGGGGGAACGGTCTGACTTGGTCGACCAACGAGCAAGCGCGCAAATGGGAAGAGTGGAACATGGCGAAGTATCTGAACGAACACAACTCAGCCGAAACGGTCAACGCGCGTATGGGCAACAACGCCAACCCGCGCCTCCGCCAGGTTATGGGCTCCCTCGTTGCCCATCTGCACGCTTTCGTCAAAGACATCGAACCAACGGAAGAGGAATGGGGCCTTGCCATCGAATTCCTCACACGGACCGGGCAAATCTGCAGTCAATCGCGGCAAGAGTTCATCCTGCTCTCCGATGTGCTCGGCGTTTCAATGCTGGTTGACGCGATCAATCACCGGAGACCGAGCGGCGCGACGGAAAGCACTGTGTATGGCCCATTCCATGTTGATGGCGCCCCCGAAAGGCAGATGGGCGACAGTATCAACCTAGATGGCTTGGGGGAGCTTTGCCTCTATGAGGGGCGTGTTATCGACCTAGACGGAACGCCCATTGAAAACGCCTGCATTGACGTATGGTCTGACAATGAAGAGGGCTTTTACGATGTCCAGCAGCCGGACATCCAGCCGCCCTTTAACAACCGTGGCATCTTTAGGACCGGAGCGGACGGTCGCTATTTCTTCCGCGGCATCAAGCCTGTCTCCTATCCGATCCCCGACGACGGACCAGTCGGCCAGATGCTGGAGAAGCTGGGCCGCCATCCCTACCGGCCGGCACACGTGCATTTCCTATGCGGCGCGCCTGGGTATGATCGCGTTTGCACGCATATCTTCGTCGCGGGCGACCGCTATATCGAGTCGGATGCGGTGTTCGGCGTAAAGGATTCGCTGATCGTGGATTTCGTCAAGGTCGATGAGGGGGACGTCAAATGGAAAGCGCAGTTCGATTTCGTGCTGAAGAAGCAGTGACCCGCCCAGCGGAAGCCGATCGCGAGGATATCTCCCCCTCGCTCGAACTCGGCCCTTCGATAAAGAAGGCAGAAAGGTGCTCGGTGTTGTCCGCTCGCAGCGCTCGGTGCGGGTGTCTTGAACAATGTCGAGTTCAGACTACGACCGATAATTTTCTTCAGGCGGGGGTATGACTGCGGTCGGTCTGCGCCTTTCAAATTGCGTTATCTCAAGGCCAAAGCCGCTCCCCCCAAGTATTCTGGAAACACCGCCCGATGTGTGGTTCTTCCGCGCCGCCCCACATGAGCGCCAACATCAGCAAGCGCTGGTGCCCTGATGTGCCGGTCAGGCTTCAATAACGAGGAAGTGGGAGGACGGCGCGTTCGCGGGGGTGTGTCGCCGGTCTGGCGCGGGACGATCGTATACTATCCGACACTGTTCTGTCGCTTTTGTCGGGTCCCTGCCACCGGTCTTTTTCGCGGAGCTCTTGTCTGGCCTCACGCTAATCGGCTGAAAACAATCACAATGTTTTTTCTTCTGTCGGGTCGGCCAAATTGGCACGAGTTTTGAAACTCCTTCGTTGGGAGCCGGGGGCCGCCGACCGACCTTCATTCGTGGATGACACCGCGATCGGTGGAACGAAGAAAGAAAAGCAAATGTCAAATCCCCATCAGATAGCATTCTATGGCAGGGCGGCCTCGGCGAGACCGCCCCGTACCCAAACAGGCGCCGCCCTTGCCGACCCTTGCGCACGAAATCTTGATGGCCGGCTGCCACTCAAAGGCCGGCCTACCACACTCGCTTTATCCTGACATCAAAGGCGCAGGATGAGTTCTGCATCTCGCCCCGCGCGGTGCCTGCACAGTTATACCTTGGCCAATCTTGATAATCGCGCCGGCTACGCCGCGGAGGACGTCTACATGCCGTCTTACGTCATTCGCTGCCCGCAGCGCCTTCCGCCCTTCCATCGCTTAGAGAAGTGAAGTGCCACCATGTCCGAACACTCCTTGCCGACGCTGCCGATGTGGCGCGTCGATCACATCGAGCCCTCGCCCGAGATGTTGGCGCTACGCGCCAACGGTCCGATCCACCGCGTGCGCTTCCCGTCCGGGCACGAAGGCTGGTTGGTGACAGGCTACGACGAGGCCAAGGCGACGCTTTCCGACGCGGCGTTCCGACCCGGGGGAATGCCGCCGGCGGCATTCACCCCGGATTCGGTGATTCTCGGTTCGCCGGGGTGGCTGGTCTCCCACGAGGGGGCCGAGCACGATCGGTTACGTACGATCGTGGCGCCGGCCTTCAGCAACCGCAGGGTGAAGCTGCTCGCGCAGCAGGTCGAGGCGATCGCCGCGAAGTTGTTCGAGACGTTAGCTGTCCAGCCCCAGCCCGCCGACCTGAGGCGCCACTTCTCCTTTCCGCTTCCGGCCATGGTCATCAGCGCGCTGATTGGGGTGCTCTATGAGGATCACGCCTTTTTCGCCGGGCTGTCCGACGAGGTGATGACGCATCAGCATGAAAGCGGTCCGCGCAGCGCGTCTCGCCTGGCCTGGGAAGAACTGCGCGCCTACATTCGCGGCAAGATGTGGGACAAGCGCCAGGATCCGGGCGACAACCTGCTGACGGATCTGCTCTCGGCGGTCGACCAGGGCAAGGCGACCGAGGAAGAGGC
This sequence comes from Mesorhizobium sp. M1D.F.Ca.ET.043.01.1.1, assembly GCF_003952385.1. Classification (NCBI taxonomy): domain Bacteria; kingdom Pseudomonadati; phylum Pseudomonadota; class Alphaproteobacteria; order Hyphomicrobiales; family Phyllobacteriaceae; genus Mesorhizobium; species Mesorhizobium sp. M1D.F.Ca.ET.043.01.1.1. The sequence goes on along the minus strand of NZ_CP034444.1, from coordinate 2,055,918 downwards.
GATCGGCCTGGCGGCGGGCATGCTGGTGGCTGGGCACGAGAGCACCGTCGCGCAGATCGAATTCGGCCTGCTGGCCATGTTCCGCCATCCGCAACAGCGCGAACGCCTGGTCGGCGATCCATCCCTGGTGGACAAGGCCGTGGAGGAAATCCTGCGCATGTACCCGCCGGGCGCGGGCTGGGACGGCATCATGCGCTATCCGAGGACCGACGTGACTATCGCGGGCGTGCATATCCCCGCGGAGAGCAAGGTGCTCGTCGGCCTGCCGGCGACGTCGTTCGACCCGCGCCATTTCGACGACCCGGAAATCTTCGATATTGGACGCGACGAAAATCCGCACCTGACGTTCTCGCACGGGCCGCACTACTGCATCGGCATGGCGCTGGCCAGGCTAGAACTCAAGGTGGTGTTCGGTTCGATCTTCCAGCGCTTTCCCGCGCTGCGCCTGGCCGTGGCGCCCGAAGCGCTAAAGTTGCGCAAGGAGATCATCACCGGCGGGTTCGAGGAGTTCCCGGTGCTCTGGTGATTCACCGACGCCGCCGGGAACCGCGATCTTAACTTGCCGGCGCCCCTGGCGCGCGCCGGTCAGATCTCCAGCCAACAGGTAACCAAGATGGACGTGCAAGAAACCATGGCAGCATGCCGGGACGCCTTTGCCGAACTGGCATCTCCAGCGTGCATCAACGACCCGTATCCATTCATGCGGTGGTTGCGCGAGCACGATCCGGTGCATCGCGCGGCGTCGGGCCTCTTTCTGTTGAGCCGCCACGCCGACATCTACTGGGTGCTCAAGGCCACGGGCGATGCGTTTCGGGGACCGGCTCCGGGCGAACTGGCGCGCTATTTCCCGCGCGCGGCGACCAGCCTCTCGCTCAGTCTGCTGGCGTCAACGCTGGCGATGAAGGAACCACCGACGCATACGCGTCTGCGCCGGCTGATCTCGCGCGATTTCACCATGCGCGAGATCGACAACCTGCGGCCGACCATCGCGCGCATCGTCGCAGCGCGCCTGGACGCCATGGCGCCCGCGCTGGAGCGCGGGGAGGCGGTGGACCTGCATCGGGAATTCGCTCTGGCCTTGCCCATGCTGGTCTTCGCCGAACTGTTCGGCATGCCCCAGGACGACATGTTCGGGCTCGCCGCCGGCATCGGCGCCATTCTGGAAGGCTTGAGCCCGCACGCCAGCGATCCCCAACTCGCCGCGGCGGACGCGGCCAGCACCAAGGTGCATGCCTACTTTGGCGACCTCATACAGCGCAAACGCACCGATCCCCGCCACGACATCGTGTCGATGCTGGTCGGCGCACACGACGACGATGCCGACACGCTGTCGGATGCGGAGTTGATCAGCATGCTGTGGGGCATGCTGCTGGGCGGCTTCGCCACCACTGCTTCGAGTATCGACCATGCGGTCTTGGCGATGCTGGCGTTTCCCGAACAGCGGCACTGGCTGCAGGGGGACGCCGTGGGAGTGAAGGCATTCGTCGAAGAAGTCCTGCGCTGCGACGCGCCCGCCATGTTCAGCTCCATTCCGCGTATCGCCCAGCGCGACATCGAACTGGGCGGCGTGGTAATCCCAAAGAACGCGGACGTGCGCGTGCTGATCGCGGCCGGCAATCGCGACCCGGACGCCTTCGCCGATCCCGACCGCTTCGATCCCGCGCGGTTCTACGGCACCAGTCCTGGCATGTCGAGCGATGGGAAGATCATGCTGAGCTTCGGCCACGGCATCCACTTCTGCCTCGGTGCGCAACTCGCCCGGGTGCAGTTGGCCGAGAGCCTGCCGCGGATCCAGGCGCGCTTCCCCACGCTGGCATTGGCCGAGCAGCCGACCCGGGAGCCCTCCGCGTTCCTTAGGACGTTCCGCGCGCTGCCGGTGCGGCTGCAAGCGCAGGGGGGCTGAGATGCGCGTCGTGGTCGACCAGGACCTGTGCGGAACCACCGGGCAGTGCGCGCTGACGCTGCCGGGCACCTTTCGCCAGCGCGAACCGGACGGAGTGGCCGAACTTTGCGTGGCAACGATTCCGCAGGCGCTGCACGCCGCCGTGCGACTCGCAGCCAGCCAGTGCCCAGTCGCCGCCATTCTGGTCATCGAAAGCGACGCTGGCGATGAGGAGCTCGCCAGCGCCGACCCTGCGCCTTCTCCGGTGGAGGTCGAGCGGCATGCCGCGAAAGACCAACGCAATCCAGGAGGACACGATGGGACGGTTTGAGGGCAAGGTGGCGGTGGTGACCGGCGCCGGCGCCGGCATCGGCAAGGCATGCGCCCTCGCCATCGCGCGCGAGGGCGGCAGAGTGGTGGTGGCCGACATTGATGCCTCGGCGGCCATCGCCTGCACCACGCAGATCGGGGCCGAAGCAGACCACACGCTGGCCCTGGCCATGGACATCGCCGATGCGCAGGCGGTGGCAGCGCTGTTCGAGACGGCGCAGCGGCACTTCGGTGGGGTCGACCTGCTGGTGAACAACGCGAGCGCCATGCATCTGACCCCGCGCGACTGCGCGATCCTCGACCTGGACCTGGCGGTCTGGGATCAGACCATGGCGACCAATCTGCGCGGCACGCTGCTCTGCTGCCGACAGGCCATCCCATTGATGATCGCCCGCGGCGGTGGTGCGATCGTCAACATGTCGTCGTGCCAGGGGCTCAGCGGTGACACCGCGCAGACGTCCTACGCCGCGTCGAAGGCGGCGCTGAACATGTTGTCGGCCTCGCTCGCCACGCAGTACGGTCATGCGCACATCCGCTGCAACGCCGTTGCGCCGGGTCTCATCATGACCGAGCGTCTCCTCGCCAAGCTTGACGAATGCATGCAACGGCATCTGCGCCGGCACCAGCTCCTGCCGCGTGTCGGCCGCCCCGAGGACGTGGCCGCGCTGGTGGCGTTCCTGCTCTCCGATGATGCTGCATTCATTACCGGGCAGGTCGTGTGCATCGACGGCGGCATGCTGGCGCATGTGCCGACATACGCTGACGGAGGCAACAGCGCCGCCGCGCGGCCTCCCGGCGGCATCGCCGAAGCGGCCGAGGAGCAGCACTGCTGATGGACATGCTCCTCAACCCCCTGAACCGTCGGCGCCGGTTGCGGCAAAACATCCCGGTCATGCCCGGCGCTTTCCCGCTGATCGGGCATCTTCCCGCCATCATCTGCGACCTGCCGCGCCTGCTGCGGCGCGCGGAACTGACGCTGGGCAGCCACTTCTGGCTGGATTTCGGCCCCGCCGGCCACCTGATGACCTGCATGGATCCGGATGCGTTCGCACTGCTCCGACACAAGGACGTGTCCTCGGCGCTGATCGAAGAGATCGCGCCCGAATTGCTTGGCGGAACGTTGGTCGCCCAGGACGGCGGCGCGCACCGGCAGGCGCGCGATGCGATCAAGGCGGCGTTCCTGCCGAAGGGGCTGACCCAGGCCGGGATCGGCGACCTGTTCGCGCCCGTCATCCGAGCGCGGGTGCAGGCGTGGCGCGACCGCGGCGACGTAACCATCCTGCGCGAAACCGGCGACTTGATGCTCAAGCTAATCTTCAGCCTCATGGGAATCCCCGCGCAGGACCTGCCGAGATGGCATCGCAAGTACCGGCAACTGCTGCAGTTGATCGTCGCGCCCCCCCTCGATCTCCCCGGACTGCCCTTGCGGCGCGGCCGCGCCGCCCGCGACTGGATCGACGCGCAGTTGCACCAGTTCGTCCGCGACGCGCGCGCGAATGCCGCGCGCACCGGGTTGATCAACGACATGGTGAGCGCCTTCGATCGCAGCGACGATGCGCTCTCCGATGACGTACTGGTCGCCAACATCCGCTTGCTGCTGCTCGCCGGTCACGACACCACCGCCTCGACAATGGCCTGGATGGTGATCGAGCTGGCGCGGCAGCCTATGCTGTGGGACGCCCTGGTCGAGGAAGCGCAACGCGTAGGCGCGGTGCCGACCCGGCACGCGGACCTGGCGCAGTGTCCGGTCGCCGAGGCGCTGTTCCGCGAGACGCTGCGAGTGCATCCGGCGACCACGCTCCTGCCGCGTCGCGCGCTGCAGGAACTGCAGCTCGGCCAACGGCGCATTCCCGCGGGCACCCATCTGTGCATCCCACTGCTGCATTTCTCGACCTCGGCGCTGCTGCACGAGGCGCCTGATCAGTTCCGCCTGGCACGGTGGCTGCAACGCACGGATCCGATCCGTCCGGTGGACATGCTGCAGTTCGGTACCGGCCCACACGTCTGCATCGGCTACCACTTGGTATGGCTGGAAATGGTGCAGTTCTGCATCGCCTTGGCGCTGACCATGCACGAGGCCGGAGTGCGGCCGCGTTTGCTGAGCGGCGTCGAAAAAGGCCGGCGCTATTACCCGACCGCACATCCGTCCATGACAGTCCGCATCGGTTTCTCATGAGCTGGCATGGCATGCCCCGTGTGGCGAGGCAGCGGCGCCGGCGACGGGCAGCATTGCAGCACTCGGCGCAACCGCTCGGCGCCGGCGACACTGCGGCTCGGCGCTCGCAGTGGCCGTGTCAGGTACAAGGACTATGAACAGCATGCAGACCGGTTCCACGCTACACGACGACCGAACTGGCGTTTCCGCGCTCGGCGGATTGGGCGCGCAGTCGCGCGGCGCATCCGGCGCGCTACCGCCGGAGATCTGGATGCAGGACGGCGCAAAGCGCGTCGAACAGGCGCTTGCGCGTCTTCTCTGCGCCGAAGATGACGGTGAGACCGAGCTGATGGCGGCCATGCGCTACGCCACCTTGCACGGCGGCAAGCGCACCCGCGCCTTGCTCTGTCTGGCTGCCGGCGCACTGGCCGATACGCCGGCGCACATGCTCGACGACGTCGGAGCCGCCATCGAGATGATGCACGCCTGTACCCTGGTCCACGATGACCTGCCCGCGATGGACAACGACGTGCTTCGCCGCGGCCTTCCGACCGTGCACGTCAAGTTCGGCGAAGCCACTGCGATCCTGGTCGGAGATGCGCTGCAGGCGCACGCCTTCCTGACCTTGGCGAGGCTGGATGCGCCAGGTAACAACCGTATAGCGATCGTGCGCGAACTGGCGCAGGCGGTGTCCGCCCAAGGTGCCGCAGGGGGGCAAGCCTTGGATCTGTCGCTAGTCGGAAAGCACGTCGAGCTGGACAGGATCGTGGCGATGCACCGGATGAAGAGCGGAGCGCTAGTACGCGCGTCCGTTCGCATGGGCGCGCTCTGTGCCATTGCGGAGGATACCCTGCACGCTGCGCTGTACTGTGCGCTCGATCGCTATAGCGCCTGTTTCGGACTCGCCTTGCAGGTGGTCGACGACATTCTCGACGCGACAGCGGATGCCGCGACGCTGGGCAAGACCCCTGGCAAGGACGCGGCGGCGCAGAAGCCGACCTGCGCGTCGATCATGGGGCTGCCGGCAGCGCGCCAGTTCGCGCTGGATCTGTTGCGCGACGCCGGGGAGGCCATCGCCCCGCTGGGGCCGCGTGCGGAACCGTTGGCGCAGATGCTGCAGCGGGCCAAAGCGTATCTCTTCAAGCACGCGTCATGCGCATGAGCGCGCCCGTCCGCATAAAGTCGCCCCTGTGCCGCTGCGATCGGCCGGGGCCACCGGTGCATGCTGCGCTGCGTCCGCGTCCGCGGCGATGGTCAGCGCTTGCCCAGCACGGTCGCGGCACACCGGCGCTCTGCGCGCAAGCCTATGCAGCGCACCGGCGCCAGCATCGGGGCGCGTCGCCGCGCCGCAGCAGGGCGGCCGCACGGCGTTGCACATGCGCCGGGCCGCGACGGGCCTGCGGCGAGGCGCGCGGCGTCTGCCCGATCTTGATTCTCGGTAACCGTCTGCCGAAGGAACATCCCGCGTGAACGCGCTGTCCGAACAGGTCCTTTCCGAACTGCGCCAGCTGCTGAGCGAGATGAGCGACGGCGGCGCCGTCGGTCCGTCCGTATACGACACGGCGCGAGCTCTGCATTTCCACGGCAACGTCACCGGTCGGCAGGAGGCCTACGCGTGGCTCATCGCGCAGCAACAGGCCGATGGCGGATGGGGAAACGCGGACTTCCCGCTGTTCCGCCATGCGCCCACGTGGGCGGCGTTGCTGGCACTGCAACGTGCCGATTCTATTCCCGACGCTGCCGACGCAGTCCAGGCTGCAACCCGATTCCTCGAGCGCCAGCCCGATCCCTACGCGGATGCGGTGCCGGAAGACGCGCCGATCGGGGCGGAGCTGATTCTGCCGCAGTTATCCGGCGAGGCTTCATCCCTGCTGGGCGGCGTGGCGTTTCCGCGCCACGCGGCGCTGTTGCCGTTGCGGCAAGCGTGCCTGGTCAAGCTGGGGGCGGTGGCGACGTTGCCGAGCGGCCATCCGTTGCTGCACTCCTGGGAAGCCTGGGGGACGTCGCCGACCACCGCATGCCCGGATGCCGACGGCAGCATCGGCATCAGTCCGGCGGCCACCGCCGCGTGGCGTGCGCAGGCCGTGAGACAAGGGAGCACGCCGCAAGTCGGGCGCGCCGACGCGTATCTGCAAACGGCATCGCGGGCGACACGCAGCGGCATCGAAGGTGTCGTTCCCAACGTCTGGCCGATCAATGTGTTCGAGCCATGCTGGTCGCTGTACACCCTGCATCTGGCCGGGCTGTTCGCGCATCCCGCGCTCGCCGAGATGGTGCGCGTGATCGTCGCGCAGCTCGAGGCCCGCCTGGGCGAGCGCGGTCTGGGCCCGGCCCTGCAGTTCGCGGCCGATGCGGACGACACCGCCGTTGCGTTGTGCGTCCTGCGCCTTGCAGGCCGCGACCCGGCGGTCGACACGTTGCGCCATTTCGAAATCGGCGAGCTATTCGTGACCTTCCCCGGCGAGCGTAATGCTTCGGTCTCGACCAACATCCATGCCCTGCATGCGTTGCGACTGTCGGGCAAGCCCGCCGCCGGCGCCAGCGCCTACGTCGAGGCCAATCGCAACCCGCACGGTCTATGGGACAACGAAAAATGGCATGTTTCTTGGCTGTATCCCACCGCGCATGCGGTCGCTGCGCTGGCGCAAGGCAAGCCCCACTGGCGCGACGAGCGCGCGGTGGCGGCGCTGCTGCAGGCGCAGCGCGACGACGGCGGCTGGGGCGCCGGTCGCGCGTCCACATTCGAGGAAACCGCCTATGCGCTGTTCGCGTTGCACGTGATGGACGGAAGCGAAGAGCCGATAGGGCGCCGACGCATCGCGCAGGCCGTGGCGCGTGCGCTGGAGTGGATGCTCGCCCGCTATAGGGCGCATGCATTGCGGCAGATGCCGCTGTGGATCGGCAAAGAACTGTATTGCCCAACCCGGGTGGTGCGCGTGGCCGAACTCGCCGGGTTGTGGCTGGCGCTTGGTTGGGGGCAGCGCGTGCTGGCCGAGGGAGCAGGAGCGGCGCCATGACCCAGACCGAACGCGCGCTGCAGCAGGTGCTGGAGTGGGGGCGTTCCCTGACCGGGTTCGCCGAGGAGCATGCCGTGGAAGCGGTCAGGGGCGGCCGGTACATCCTGCAGCGCATCGACCAGAGCCTGCGCGAAACCAGCGCCCGCACTGGCCGCGATCCGCAGGATGAAACGCTGATCGTGACGTTCTATCGCGAACTGGCGCTGCTGTTTTGGCTCGACGATTGCAATGACCTTGGGCTGATCGCGCCGGAGCAGCTCGCCGCGGTGGAGCAGGCGCTGGGGCAGGGCGTACCGTGCGCACTCCCAGGATTCGAGGGCTGCGCTGTGCTAAGCGCTTCGCTGGCCGCGCTCGCCTACGATCGTCGCGACTATGCTCAGCTTCTCGACGATACCCGGTGCTACTGCGCGGCGCTGCGCGCCGGAGAGGCGCAGGCAGCAGGGGCGGAGCGCTGGTCCTACGCCGAGTACCTGCACAACGGCGTCGATTCGATCGCCTACAGGAACGTGTTGTGTTGCCTGTCGTTGTTGTGGGGGCTGGACATGGCTACTTTGCGCGCGCGTCCGGCGTTTCGCCAGGTCCTGCGGCTCATCTCCGCGATAGGGCGCCTGCAGAACGATCTGCATGGACGCGACAAGGACAGGTCGGCCGGCGAGGCCGACAACGCGGCGATTCTGCTGCTGCAGCGCTATCCGGCTATGCCTGTGGTGAAGTTCCTCAACGACGAGCTGGCCGGCCATACGCGCATGCTGCACCGAGTGATGGCGGAAGCAGGCTTTCCCGCGCCGTGGGGACCGTTGATCGAGGCCATGGCAGCCATCCGCACGCAGTACTACCAGACATCGGCAAGCCGCTACCGCACGGACACTGCGGGGGAGGCCAGGGACACTGCGGGGGAGGCCAGCGTGGGCCGGCCTGAAGGCGCGGGAGGCGGCGACGTGCGCGCGCTGCCGTCAGTCCGATCCGACGCAACGCCGTCGCCCGATGCGACCGATGGAGCGAGCATGAACGACACCACCCTGAGCCGCCGCAAGGACGACCATCTTGGCATCGTGCTGGATCGGCGAACGGCGCCGGCCACGGTCGCCGCCGGCTGGGAGTATATCCGTTTCGAACACTGCGCATTGCCCGAGTTGGACCTGACGCAGATCGACCTGCGCGCCTCGCTGCTAGGCAAGACCATGCGCGCGCCGCTGCTGATCAGCTCCATGACCGGCGGCACGCCGCGCGCCGAGGCCATCAACCGGCATCTGAGCGAGGCAGCTCAAGCCTTGGGGATTGCGATGTGCGTCGGTTCCCAGCGCGTTAGCCTGCAATCCCGCAACTCCCAAGGGCTGACGCGCGCGCTGCGACACCTGGCCCCAGACATCCCCCTGGCCAATATCGGCGCCGCGCAACTGCGCGAGGCCGACGGCCTGGACTTGGCGCGCCGGGCGGTTGATGCGCTGGAGGCCGATGGACTGATCGTCCATCTCAATCCGCTGCAGGAATCGGTACAGCCGGAGGGCGACCGCGACTGGCGCGGCGTCCTGGCGCAGATCGCTCGTGCCGCGCGCAGCGTGGGCGTGCCGATCGTGGCCAAGGAAGTGGGGTCGGGCCTGTCCGCCTCGGTGGCCTCTGCGCTCGTCGAGGCGGGCGTGGCGATGATCGATGTCGCCGGCGCCGGCGGCACCAGTTGGGCCGCGGTGGAGGGCGAGCGGGCCCGCGATGCCGCCGACCGTGCAGTGGCGATGTCGTTCGCCGACTGGGGGATTCCGACCCCGGCCGGCGTGCAGGCGGTGCGTCGGGCGCTGCCAACGGTGAAGTTAATCGCGTCGGGCGGTATCCGAGACGGCGGCGACGTGGCCAAGGCCATCCGCCTGGGCGCGGACTTCGCCGGCCAGGCGGCCGGCGTGCTGCCCGCGGCGATGGTGTCCACCGAGGCGGTTGTCGCGCATTTCGAGATCGTCATCCGCCAGCTGGCAGTCGCCTGCTTCTGCACCGGCTCGGCTGATCTGGCGGCGTTGCGTCAGGCGCGCTTGTTGCCCTCGGCGCATCTGCCCGCCGGTTAATGCCGGCGTAGTCCGCACGTGGTTAAAGGCGGTGTTGAGCAGCTATCCAATTCTGCGCCGCCTGACTTCCATCTCGAACGGTGCGGGGAACGCCAGCGCGCGGGCTGCTTAGTGTAGCAGTTGCACTGCGCATGCTGTGTGGAGCTTCTCCAGTGCCTGCCTAATGTCATCTCCGGCGTTGTCCGGCAACGGCAAAATAGGGCGCGGTGGCTCGACGTGCGCCAGACCGAGGTATTCGGCGATGATGAACATAACGCGGAAGCTGCCGTAGTGCTTGAACAAGGTCCAGAGCGGCTCGAAAGCGCGGTTCAACCGAGCGGACTCCGCCACGTCGCCGGACTGCGCCGCACGCGTCAGCGCAAGCGCCGGGACCGCCAGCAAACCTGCCGCAACGCTGTACCAGGTGTCACATCCGGCGAGCAGGGCATCCGCCGCGCCCCAATCGCCGCTGTATCCGATTGTGAACGTGTCAGGCGTCATCGACCGCAAGCGTGCCAGTTCTCCCGTGTAATCCTCATTCGCCGCCAGAGGCATTTTCACGGCGACGATGTTGGACACCTCTGACAGCCGGGCGATCAATGCGTCGCTGAATGTGAAGCGCGTGGTGCTTGGATTGTTGTATATGCACAAAGGCAGTTCCCCCGCCTCGGCAACCGCGACGAAGTGCTGGAAGACTTCATCCTCATTCAGGGGAACGTAGGACATGGGTGCCAGGAGCAGGCCGTCAGCGCCAGCGGATTTTGCATCGCGCGCCAGAGCCTGAGCTTCGTCGGTACGCAATGCACCCACCCCCACGAAAAGAGGCGTTTTGCCGCCAATGCATTCCACGGCAGCCTGAACGGCGCGCTTGCGTTCTTCCCTCGTGAGGTAAGCATAGCCGCCCGTGCTCCCCAAAAGGCCGATGGAGTCTGCTCCCGCTCGTTGAATACGCTCGAGAAAACGAGCCAATGCCTCGGTGTCGACATGCCCTTTCGCATCGGTTGGCGTGAGGGGGAACGCCGACATGCCGCGAAACAAAGTCATCATCCATTCCTTTCGAAACTACATAGGGGAAAGCAGCATGCGCAGCCCGGCGAATACGAAGAACATTGCCAGCAGACTTTCGATCCAACGGCGACAGCGGCGATACAGAGCCACCATCGGCGGTGTGGAGAAGACAATGGCGTAGCCGCAGAATATCGTGACACTTAAGACGGCGCAGCCACCCAATATGGCCGCCATGGTCTGCCACGACGAATTCGGGCCGATTCCCAGTGTGACGAGCGCGATCCATGCCAGCACGGATTTTGGGTTCGCCAAATGCATCAGGAGGCCCCTTCCATAGAGCTTACCCCGTGAAAAAGCGACTTCGTCGGTCGAGGCGCGCACCGCCAGCTTCTCGTTCGACGTAAGCGCCGACCGTCCCGCCCTGAAGGCGAGTAATAGCAAGTAAAGGCCCCCGAAAACCTGCAGGACGAGTAGTGCCTGGGCGTACCTGGCCAAGAGGGCGGAGATGCCGGTCGAGGCCATAAAACCCCAGAAGATCGAGCCGCTGACGACGCCAGACGCGAGTATGAGCGCGGCACCCCTGCCGCGCGACATGGCAACCCCCATGATGCGCATGTTGCTCGGGCCGGGGCTCCCTGCGGCAATGACATATGCAGCAAAGACGATGAGTAACTGATGGAGATCGACATTCATTCTCTCAGCCCTTCATAATCTCGATCGGATCGATCGCACCGGATTGCCACGACCATGGATCCCTCGACCGGAAACGTCATCCGGGGGCAATTTCTTGGCTCGCATTGCATCAAGCATTCAATCTCCGACCAGGGCATTCGTCGCCTCCGCCAATGCGTCGTCCGGCACGGTCACCAACGCAGGTGACGCAAATGTCGTCGCGCCATCGTTGACTGCCTCTCCGTTCATCATTGTGTCGGGCATTCCACTCCCGTCAGAAGTGGCATCGACGTGGACGCTCACGGCTCTTAATCCCGGCGCAATATTCTCGATTCGACGTCGATGATGGGACCCTCAAACATCCAGGCAACTCCATCAATTCAAGCGCAAAGCATCCAAGAACGACGCGACCCGGTCCCGATCGCTTCCATGACTACAAGCCAAAATCGCAGTTCACTGGTTCAAGATAAACTGCCACTTTCTGAGATTTTCAGCGGTCCAGTATAGGAGGTTTCTCGCAGTACGGGAGCGACCGGTCCAATTAGCAATCCCTGCTCAAGAATGCGCCGCAAGAGCGGTCGCAGGTGGACAGCGCCATCACCCGCAGCGGCCGGGGTTTATTCATCCATAGCGTGGATGATAGCCATCCTAACAATCAATTTTACTGATCTCACTGGATTTCATTAGAAGATTCTAACTGAGCACGCCGGGCGCGTGTTCGTCCTCGTCTGCGTCGGCTGCCGGGAAGAATTCGGAGAAGAACATGTGCGGGATTGTTGGCATCGTTGGGCAACAGCCGGTGTCGGAGCGCCTGGTCGACGCGTTGAAGCGTCTGGAATATCGCGGCTATGATTCGGCCGGCATTGCGACGATCACCGAGGGCACCTTGCACCGCCGGCGCGCCGAGGGCAAGCTCGTCAATCTCGAGACGAGACTGAAGGAAGAGCCGCTGAGTGGCACCATCGGCATCGCCCACACCCGCTGGGCAACCCATGGGCCACCGACGGAACGCAATGCACACCCGCACTTCACGGACGGTGTGGCCGTCGTCCATAACGGCATCATCGAGAATTTCGCCGAACTGAAGGACGAATTGGCGGCGACGGGAACCGAGTTCCAGACCGACACCGACACTGAGGTCCTTGCGCATCTCTTGGCAGGACACCGCCGGGCGGGCATGGGGCGCGGTGAGGCGGTGCATGCCATGCTGAAAAGCGTCAGGGGTGCCTACGCGCTTGCCATCCTCTTTGAAGATGATCCGTCGACCATCATTGCGGCGCGCAATGGACCACCGCTGGCGATCGGTCATGGCGACGGCGAGATGTTCCTGGGCTCCGACGCGATCGCGCTTGCTCCATTCACGAATGAAATCACCTATCTCGTCGACGGCGACTGGGCCGTTGTCAGCAGGACGGGCGCCGACATCTTTGATAACGACGGCCTCCCCGTCGCGCGTCCGCGCCAGACCTCGATGGCTGCGGCCACTCTGGCCAACAAGGGCAACCATCGCCACTTCATGGAGAAGGAAATCCTCGAGCAGCCCGAGGTCATCGCCGATGCGCTCGGTCAGTATACCAATCTCATAGAAAATGGCGCCGATGCGGCATTTGGCATCGACTTCGCCAGGATCCCGAGCTTGGCGATCTCTGCCTGCGGCACCGCGTATCTCGCGGGACTGATCGGAAAATACTGGTTCGAGCGCTATGCGCGCCTGCCCGTCGAAATAGATGTTGCATCCGAATTCCGCTATCGCGAGATCCCGCTGTCTGCGCAGTCTGCGGCTCTTTTCATTTCACAGTCGGGCGAAACCGCCGATACGCTGGCATCGCTGAGGTACTGCAAGCAGCTTGGGCTGAAAATTGGCGCCGTCGTCAATGCGCGCGAATCGACCATCGCTCGGGAGGCCGATGTGGTCTTCCCGATCCTTGCCGGCCCGGAGATCGGTGTCGCCTCCACCAAGGCCTTCACCTGCCAGCTTGCCGTACTTGCAGCACTCGCCATCCACGCAGCCAAGGTCCGCGGAACCGTGACCGAAGATGAGGCGCAGGCGTTCGTCGGGAGCTTCACGGAAATGCCGCGCCTCATGAGGCAGGTGCTGAACAGCATCCAGCCGCAGATTGAGCTTCTGTCGCGCGAACTGTCAAAGTGTCATCATGTCCTGTACCTCGGCCGTGGCACAAATTTCCCACTCGCGATGGAAGGTGCGCTGAAGCTCAAGGAAATTTCCTACATCCACGCCGAGGGCTATGCGGCAGGTGAATTGAAGCACGGTCCTATCGCATTGATAGACTCGAACATGCCAGTGATCGTCATCGCGCCACATGATCGCTTTTTCGACAAGACCCTCTCAAACATGCAGGAAGTGGCCGCCCGCGGAGGGCGCATTATCCTCATCACCGATGGCAAAGGGGCAGCCGCATCGAAACTCGATACGATGCACACGATCGTGCTGCCGGCCACCGACGAGATTGTCGCGCCGATGATCTTCTCGCTGCCGATACAGCTTCTTGCGTATCACACGGCCGTCTGCGTGGGCACAGATCTCGACCAGCCACGCAACCTGGCGAAATCAGTCACAGTCGAATGATTGGGAGCCTTTCATAGGTCGCAACGCTCGCACCGTTGGGAAAACTCCAAGCCCTTCAACCGGCGCAAGCGCGCACCGCCTTGGTGGAGCATGCCGGTTAGCAACGATTGGTTATCCCTTTGGCCGCCCCTCACGCTGCTTGGCTGTGCCTACGGGCAACCCCGCCAGCGACGTGAACGGCGCCTTGACGTAAGTGATCTGCTTGTCCGAAGGATCCTGCGCGGCGAGCGCGGTCACGCCGGCGGCGGTCAGCGCGTCGAGGTCTTTGGACGCCAAGGTTGCATTGGAGTCGCCGCCCGATCCGGTCGATATCGAAGCTGGGATACTGGCCGAGCCCGCATCCGACTAGTCAGATGCGGCATGCCGCCTTCCAGCAGCGTCTCCTCGCCCAGGCGGACGCTGAAGGGAAGGGGATAAGATAGTAGCCCCAAACGTGTGCACGATCCTCTCGACGGGAAACCCATGGCGCTTGTCGCTGACCAGCGCGTCCTCATACCGTCGCTGTCCAGCCAAGGCTGAACAGCGCTTATCGCTGCGAATCAGACCGAAAGCGGAACGGCCTGATATAGCGCAAAGACACAGGAGAGCGCAGTGGTAAGGATGGAAGGCATCAACATGGGACGGTAACTATTGCAGACCACAAAAGATCGCGAGGTCCGCCTGCCTTGGTACACCATCTATCCGACTGTCTCGGAGTTCTCTGGGGCGGTCGGCGCCGAGGCTTATGAGGAATGGCTCAGGAACCTACCGACTGACGATCCGGCGTCACTTTACTTGCACGTTCCGTTCTGCCGATCAAAGTGCTGGTTTTGCGGCTTTCCCACCGCAATCACTCGCCATGATGCGCCGATCTTCAATTATCTGGCGGCGCTGCATGACGAGATACGTTTGGTCTCGGAGCACGCGCCGCAGGCGCTGCCCGTCAGCGATGTGCATTTTGGCGGGGGAACGCCAACTCTCATGGGGCCAGTAGAGTTCCTCGCCCTGATGGAGTTGCTGCGCCGCCGCTTTGCGCTCGAAAAAACGGCTACGATCGCCGTCGAGATCGACCCACGCACGTTCACGGCCGACATGGCCGAAGCCTTGGAAGCAGCAGGCGTGAACCGCGCGAGCCTCGGCGTGCAGAGCTTCGATCCCATTGTTCAAAAAGCGATCAACCGGGTCCAAACTGAGGCGCAAACCGCGGCTGCCGTCGAAATGCTGCGTCGGCATGGAGTGAGAAGCATCAACTTCGACCTCATCTTTGGTCTCCCGCATCAAACGGTGCAATCTTGCGTCGAGACCACGAGAGCGGCGGTCGCCATGCGCCCCAACCGGCTTGCGGCGTTCGGCTACTCCCACATCCCGTCCTTTATTAGGAATCAGCGCCTCATCGAGGAGGCATCTCTTCCAGGCAGCGCTGCCCGCGCCGAACAGGATGCGGCCATTGCTGTGACGCTGATTGCCGCCGGCTACCGAGAGATCGGGCTCGACCATTTCGCCTTGCCGGACGACGATCTCGCCCTGGCACAGAAAACCGGTCGCCTGCGGCGCAACTCGCTGGGTTACTCGGCCGACACCTGCAAAACCGTGATCGGTTTCGGCGCGTCGGCTATCGGGCGTGTCGGCGAGGGTTACGTCCAGAACGAGGTTACACGGGATTCCTACAGCCGGCACATCGCAGCTGGCCGTCTGGCGACGTCAAAGGGCTACCGTCTTACCGACGAAGACCGCGCGCGAGCCGCAATCATCGAGCGATTAATGTGCGATCTCGAGGCCGATGTGCCGGCAATCTGTGCCGCCCACGGGTCTGATCCGATCCATTTTCTCGAATCAGCTGAACGCTTGGCGATGCTTACTAAGGACGGAATTGTGGACATCGAAAAGGGTTTTGTCCGCGTATCGCGGCAGCATCGCTTTGCGATTCGCTCTGTTGCTGCCGCATTCGATGCTTTTCTCGACCGGGGTGCCCCGCGAGTCAACCAACGAGTGTGAGGGAGGCCAAGGCGACGCCGAAGGGAAAGTCGAAGCACATGCGGTTTGCCTTCTTGTAGGTCAGGATTTCTTAGCCGTCGCCGGCGTAGCGGGGCTCAAGCGGCTTCCCGCCCTCGAAGAAGGCCACGGTAAGGGCCCAACGAGCCTCGAGATCTGCGTCCGATAAGCGGACGGCTGCAGAGGCGAGGCGCAGATTGGCGAAGCGGCGCGGAAGCAAAAGTTTCTCAAGAGTGGTGCAGAAGCCGGGCCTCGTTAACGCCCGTGAGCGCCCCTCAGGAGCGGCAGCCAAGGAGCAGCCGTCTGTCGGCGGTCGACTAAAACGATCGGCGTGTGGAGTTGGTCGACACCTGTGAACAAGCCGTGTGCGACATTGCAATAATCCATCTAATGGCTCAACTGCCCACATGGCCGTGAATGAACTGGATTTGTTGGTTTTCCAGATGGCAGTGGAAAGCGTCCGCTCACTCTGCTTGAGCTTCAATGACAAAGCGGCGGAAATAGCAGCGAGGAGCCGCGGAACCCTGCTTTTCGACGCGCGGGTCGACGATGACGCCGACATCCAGCGGATCGCGGCCATCCGATATCGAGACGACCAGATGGGTGTGGTGGCGTTGGACAGACAAGGCCTTGTTAGCCGCTACTGCGTCGTAAATGGTACCTTTTCCCGCTTCATTGTGCCGTTGGAAACTTGGGCCAGCATGCCGGTGTCAATGCAGGCCAAAATCGATGTCACTCACCTAGCTAGCCTGTTCCTAGAGGCGTTGCGAAATGCGGGTCATATGCTTTGCAACTAGCGCTTGGCGGAACGCGTCTGTGGACATCCGCGTGGGCGTTGAAACGGTGGCCCATCGAGATTCTGCAGCGCGCCGATGTGCCACGGCCGGGGAGTGATCGCGGCCTCTGTTCGACAGCATCGCCGGCGAACCTTGCCACACAATGAATGTCGTCAATTCGGCGTCCGATAAGATCGCCCAAGATACACTCAGCGCCCAATATGTCCCAGCTCGCCTGAGAAATTCCCGTGGCGGGCAGCCGACCTCGCGAGCCGACCTCGATAGGCCTGTTGTACCTCAGATCGGGTTCGATGTTCAGGATTTCCTCAGCGGCTTGCCCGCACGCTACCGCCAGCTCCCCGACCAAATATCCGACGTGCTCACGAGAGCACGAACGATACCGGCCCCCCTCTGACACAGCAGTCAAGACTTGCTCGGGAATGCCCGAATATCGATACCCACCTCGAAGGAGAGCAACGGCGCGCCAAACCCTCTCATCGCACCAAGTCGTACATAGAGTGCATTCCTCTTCCGCCCGCCCCGGGCGATGCTCGATCCACCTCTCCAGAACAGCGGAGCAATCCAATGACGCCCACAAAGCTTCTGATTGGGCAGATCGCCATTGTGTTCGCCATCGTTCTGATCGGCGTGTGGGCTGCCACGCAATGGTGCGCTCAAATGCTGGCCTTTCAGGAACAACTCGGCGCGCCATGGTTTGTCGCGGCTGGCTGGCCGATCTACGAGCCGTGGAAACTGTTGGAATGGTGGTTCCAATTCGATGCCTATGCGCCCGAGGTATTCGACAAGGCGGGCATGCTTGCGGGCACCAGTGGATTGATGGGCTTTGCCGCTGCAATCGCTGGTTCCCTGTGGCGCGCGCGCCAGCGCGGGTTGGTTACTACCTATGGCTCCTCTCGATGGGCGGCGACGCGGGAGATCGACAAAGCAGGGCTGTTTCAGCCGGCCGGCGTCTTCCTTGGCAAACTGCAGGATCGGTATCTGCGTCATGACGGGCCGGAGCACGTCATGGCGTTTGCGCCGACACGTTCGGGCAAGGGCGTCGGACTGGTTGTCCCAACTCTTCTCTCCTGGTCCGGATCGGCCGTCATTCACGACATCAAAGGCGAGAACTGGCAGCTGACCTCCGGCTGGCGGTCGAAGTTCTCGTATTGCCTATTGTTCAATCCGACTGATCCGCGATCGGCCCGCTACAACCCACTCTTGGAAGTGCGCAAAGGTCCGAACGAGGTCCGCGACGTTCAGAACATCGCCGACATCTTGGTCGATCCTGAGGGCGCGCTGGAGCGGCGTAATCATTGGGAGAAGACCAGCCATTCACTCTTGGTCGGCGCCATCCTGCACGTCCTCTATGCCGAGGAGGAAAAGACACTCGCTCGGGTCGCCACGTTCTTGTCGGACCCGCAGCGCTCATTTGTTGCAACGCTACAGCGGATGATGACGACCAACCATCTGGGCGCGGCGGAAAGGCCTCAAGTACACCCCGTTGTGGCTTCTGCGGCGCGCGAGGTGCTGAACAAGTCGGAGAACGAGCGTTCAGGCGTCCTCTCGACCGCCATGTCTTTTCTCGGGCTCTACCATGATCCGACCGTGGCTGCAGCCACTTCGTCTTGTGACTGGCGGATCGCCGACTTGATGGATGCCGCGCGGCCTACATCGCTCTATCTGGTCGTGCCGCCATCTGACATTTCGCGCACCAAGCCTTTGGTGCGGCTGATCCTGAACCAGATCGGCAGACGGCTCACGGAGCGCCTCGAGGGTGACCCAAAGAAGGGTCGCAAGCATCAACTGCTCATGATGCTGGATGAGTTTCCGGCGCTCGGTCGCCTCGACTTCTTTGAGACCGCGCTCGCCTTTATGGCCGGTTACGGAATTCGCGCCTACTTGATCGCGCAATCGTTGAACCAGATCTCCAAAGCGTATGGCGAGAACAACGCCATTCTGGACAATTGCCATGTGCGAATTGCCTTTTCCTCCAACGATGAGCGCACGGCCAAGCGAATCTCGGACGCGCTTGGCACGGCCACGGAATTGAGATCGATGCGCAACTATGCGGGCCACCGGCTGGCGCCCTGGCTCTCGCATGTCATGGTGAGCCGCCAGGAAACCGCCCGGCAGCTGCTGACACCTGGCGAGGTGATGCAATTGCCGCCTTCGGACGAACTGGTGCTCGTTTCGGGATTGCCCCCCATCCGCGCCAAAAAGCTGCGCTACTACGAGGATCAGAATTTCACCGAACGGATGCTGCCTGCGCCGGTGCTGCATGACACTCTCTACGCAGACTCCCCTGCGCCGCGCCAAGACGACTGGACTGGCCAAGTACGCCGAGTCGACCGTCGTCTTGCCTCCGACGACGAAAACGCTGGCGCCGCGCTTGCCGACGAGGGAGGTGTTCAGCAGCAGCGCCATCCCGGCCTGCCCGAAGAACATACCGCCGTCACCCGGGAACCGGACCAGGACGATCTGTCCCCACCCGCAGATGATGATAGCGAGGCGATGGCCGACAAGCGCGTCATGGACCGGATCTCCACCGTCGGGCGTGCCTATGGCATCAACGAGGGAAGGGGCGACGACAAGGACATCGTGCCCGGCTTCTGAACGCCGGCGCGTAGCCGGCGTACTTCAGCGTAGATAACGGCCATAAGCGATTTCGGGGGTTTGGCCGATGCTTGTTCCCGTCGCCAACGCAACGCCGGCCCGTCGGAACAAGCCGCATGAAGACCCCCCGCATTCGTCACCAGTTTCTGCTCGAACCCGAATTGAGCGAGAGGCTGGAGAACCTCAGTCGCGATCCCTCGACGACCAAATCAGCCATTGTGGCCAAGGCGGTTGAGGCTTTTATCGAGCGGCGTGGCGAGAACGAGCTCGACCGGCGCTACGGTGTGCGGCTCGATCGTCTTTCACGCGACCTCGTTCAAGTCCGGCGCGATGCCGAAATGATCCTGGAGAGCCTGGCGCTCTTCATTCGCTTTTCGATCACGCTTCACGCGCACACGCCTGTCCCAGACAAGGCGACGCAAGCCATTGCCCAGGACCGTTTCGACAAATTCGTCGAGCAGGTCGGTCGCCAGATTGCTTCCGGGAAACGGTCGCTCGGCAAGGAGAACGGCAGGGGAGGGGAACGATGAGCTCTCATCCGGAGGCCGACCATCGTCGCCGCGCGATGCTGCGCACCGCCATGGGCCCTGCGATCACCGAGGCGCTCTCCGATTCATTGGTTATCGAGGTGATGGTCAATCCCGACGGCGCGCTGCGGCTCGACCGGTTGGGCGAAGGCCGGGTCGATACCGGCGTGCACATGCATCCTTCGGAGGCGGAGCGCATTATCCGCCTGGTCGCGTCCCATATGCGCGCCGAGGCCCATGCCGACAACCCGATCGTCAGTGCGGAACTGCCGTCGGGCGAACGATTCGAAGGACTGCTGCCGCCTGTGGTGCTGGCGCCGTGCTTCGCCATTCGCAAACCAGCGGCAAAACTCTACACGCTGGCCAACTATGTCGCCGACCGCATCATATCGCCGCTGCAGGCCGATGCGCTGAGGAAGGCAGTGCGCGAGCGGCGCAATATCCTGGTCGCAGGCGGCACGTCCTCGGGCAAGACGACCCTTGCCAATGCGCTGCTCACCGAAGTCGCCGACTGCGACGAGCGGGTGATCCTGATCGAGGATACGCGCGAGCTGCAATGCGCAGCAAAGGACTGCGTTGCCTTGAGAACGAGGCGTGGTTCTGTGACGCTTGCCGATCTCGTGCGCTCCACGCTCCGGCTCAGACCCGACCGCATCATTGTCGGCGAAGTGAGGGGCGCGGAAGCGCTCGATATGCTCAAGGCATGGAACACGGGCCACCCCGGCGGCATCGCCACGGTTCACGCCAATTCGGCGCGCTCCGCTCTTTACCGTATTGAGCAACTCGCTCAGGAGGCCGTCGTCACCGTTCCTCGACGCCTCATCGCCGATGCGATCGATCTGATCGTCTTCATCGCCGGGCGCGGATCATCGCGCCGCGTCGACGCGATTGCTGAGGTCACCGGTCTCGACGGCAGCGGCGATTACGCCGTCACCCAGCTCACGCCTCCTCAACTCCAGCAGCTTTGAAAGGTCACTTCATGCTCAAGAAGCTCCGCTTTCTTTCGTCCACCGCGCTCGCGCTTCTAGTCACCGCCCCGGCATACGCGGCTGGTTCCGGCATGCCCTGGGAACAACCGCTGCAGCAAATTTTGGAATCTGTGCAGGGCCCGGTCGCCAAGATCGTCGCGGTGATCATCATCATCACCACCGGCCTGACGCTCGCCTTTGGTGACACGGCAGGCGGTTTTCGCCGGCTTATCCAGATCGTCTTCGGGCTGTCGATCGCATTCGCGGCATCGAGTTTCTTCCTCTCCTTCTTCTCCTTCGGCGGCGGGGCACTCGTCTGATGGCCACCGGAGAACAGCATATCGAAGGCTTCGAGGTGCCGGTTCACCGCGCTTTGACCGAACCGATCCTGCTGGGCGGGGCGCCGCGAGCGGTAGCGATCCTCAACGGCACAGTTGCCGCAGCCATCGGGCTCGGCCTTCAGCAATGGATAGCGGGGCTGGTGCTCTGGACTGCCGGCCACACGCTGGCGGTCTTTGCCGCCCGCCGCGATCCGGACTTTGCCAGCGTGCTTGTCCGGCACCTTCGTCTGAGGGGGTGGCTGGCATGCTGAACCTTTCGGAATATCGCGGGAAGGCCGACCGGCTTGCCGACCATCTGCCCTGGGTCGCACTCGTCGCGCCGGGCATCGTGCTCAACAAGGACGGCAGCTTTCAGCGGACGCTGCGGTTCCGCGGCCCCGATCTCGAAAGCGCGACGGAAGCCGAACTTGTTGGCATTTGCGCGCGGGCAAACAATGCGTTGAGGCGACTTGGTTCCGGCTGGGCATTGTTCTTCGAGGCCGAACGCGTCGAAGCGTTGGGCTATCCTCAATCGCGTTTTCCCGACCCTGCCTCATGGTTGGTCGACGAAGAACGCCGCGCGGCCTTTGAGGGCAAGGTGGCGCATTTCGAAAGCCGCTATCACCTGACCTTGCTGTTCATGCCATCGCCCGACAGCCAAGCGCGGGCGGAAAGCGCGCTCGTCGACTCGCATCATTCCGAAGGCGAACGAGACTGGCGCCAGGAGATGACGCGGTTCCGTGATGAAACCGCGCGTGTGCTGGACCTTCTCTCCGGCTTCATGCCCGAAGTGCGCGGGCTCGAGGATGCCGAGACGCTAACCTACCTGCACGGCACAATCGCGACCCGCCGCCACCCGGTCACAGTGCCGGAAACGCCGATGTATCTCGACGGCTTCCTCGTCGACGTGCCGCTTACCGGCGGCCTGGAACCGATGCTGGGCGATCAGCATCTGCGTACCCTCACCATCCTCGGCTTCCCGAACCTCACCCGGCCCGGGATCCTCGACGCCCTCAATAATCAGGATTTTGCCTATCGCTGGGTGACGCGGTTCATTCCGCTCGACAAGACTGCCGCCACGAAGACGCTGACACGGTTGCGGCGGCAGTGGTTTGCCAAGCGCAAGTCAATCTCGGCCATCCTGCGCGAGGTTGTAACCAACGAGCCGGTCCCGCTGGTCGACAGCGATGCTGACAACAAGGCGCACGATGCCGACGAAGCCCTTCAGGCGTTGGGTGGCGATCACGTCGGCTTCGGCTATCTCACCACTACCGTGACGGTGTGGGACGAGGACCGCCAAGCCGCCGCGGAAAAACTTCGCGCCGTCGAGCGCGTCATCAATGGACTCGGCTTCACCACCATCCGCGAAAGCGTCAATGCGGTCGAGGCCTGGCTCGGCTCGTTGCCCGGTCATGTCTACGCCAATATTCGCCAGCCGCTCGTTCACACCCTGAACCTTGCCCACCTCATGCCGCTGTCGTCGGTGTGGGCCGGCCCGGCGACGAACGAGCATGTCGCGAAAGTCACCCAGACCGACGCCCCGCCGCTTCTCTTCGCCGAGACGAGCGGGTCAACTCCGTTCCGGCTTTCCACCCATGTCGACGATGTCGGTCACATGCTGATCGTCGGTCCGACCGGCGCCGGCAAGTCGGTGCTGCTTGCGCTGGTAGCTCTGCAGTTCCGACGCTATGCCGGCGCGCAGGTCTATGTCTTCGACAAAGGCAATTCCGCTCGTGCCGCAACGCTCGCCATGGGTGGAGAACACCACGCATTGGGGGCGGACGGTTCTCTTGCCTTCCAGCCGCTTCGCAATATCGGCGACCATGCCACGCGCAGCTGGGCCGCCGAATGGATCGCCGGCCTCATTGCTCATGAGAACGTAACTCTCACGCCCGAAGTGAAGGAGGCGGTCTGGTCGGCTCTCAGCAGCCTTGCCACTGCGCCAGCGCAAGAACGCACACTGACGGGCTTATCGGTCCTGCTTCAGTCAAACGCGCTAAAGTCCGCGCTGATGCCTTACACACTCGACGGTCCCTTCGGCCGGCTGCTCGATGCTGATGACGATCTGTTGGCCTTGTCGGATGTGCAGTGTTTCGAGACCGAGCAACTGATGCACAGCCAGGGCGCCGTCACGACGCCGGTGCTCACCTATCTCTTTCATCGTCTTGAGGAGCGGTTCGACGGACGGCCGACACTGCTCATGCTCGACGAGGCGTGGGTCTATCTCGACAATCCGTTCTTCGCCGCGCGGATCCGCGAATGGCTGAAGGTGCTGCGCAAAAAAAACGTGTCGGTCATCTTCGCCACGCAGTCGCTTGCCGATATCGCTGGTTCTTCAATCGCGCCGGCAATCATCGAGAGCTGCCCACAACGGATCTTTCTCCCCAACGATCGTGCCGTGGAACCGCAGGCGAGGGCAGCCTACGAACGCTTTGGTCTGAACGAACGGCAGATCGAACTGGTCGCCCGCGCTACGCCAAAGCGTCACTACTATTTGCAATCGCGCCGCGGTAATCGCCTCTTCGAGCTTGGCCTCGGTCCCATCACGCTTGCGCTTTGCGGCGCGTCCGATCCGGCCACGCAGACGCTCATCGATAGCGTGCTGTCCAAGCACGGGCAGGACAGCTTTGCCTCCCGATTCCTCGGTGCACGCGGCCTCGATTGGGCCGCCGAGCTTCTCCGGCAATTCCCTCAATCTGACATGGAGCAATCGTCATGATGCGACGCCGCTTTCTATCCAGCCTGATCACTCTTTCCCTGATCGCCAAGCCGATGGCTGACTATGTCCAGCCGGCTTACGCCCTGATCGTGTTCGATCCCTCCAACTATACGCAGAACGTACTCTCGGCGGCGCGCGCATTGGAGCAGATCAACAACCAGATCCAGTCGCTGCAAAACCAGGCCACCATGCTGCAGAACATGGCGCGCAACCTTCAGAGGCTGGATTTTTCCTCGGTCGGCCAACTTACCGGTTCGCTCCAACGGATCGACGGTTTGATGGACCAGGCGAGCGGCCTGAGCTTTGATCTCGGCAAGCTCCAGGACCAGTGGCGAGAGCAGTATCCGGAAAGCTACGATGCCACCATCAAAGTGAGCGATGCGGCCACCGCCGCACGTGAGCGTTGGCAGAGCGCCATGCAGGCATTCCGCCAGACCATGGGTGTGCAGTCGCAGATCGTCGAGAATGTCCGCGGCGACGGCGACCTGCTTGCCGATCTCGTCCGCCGCAGCCAAGGCGCGGCCGGTGCGCTTGAGGCAAGCCAGGCCACCAATCAGCTGATCGCGCTTTCGACCAAGCAGCAGATGCAGATCCAGACGCTGCTCGCGACGCAGTTCCGGGCCGAGGCCGAGGATGCCGCGCGCAAGGCGCAGTCCGAGGAAGCAGCCCGCCAGACGACGAAGCGCTTCCTGGGCACCGGCACGGCCTATCCGGCAACTGATCACTAGCACTTCAACATGAGGAAGGCGGCGGCATGAACGACCTTGGCGTCATCGATCGCTTCATGGAGACTTTTATCCGCTATATCGATAGCGGGTTCGGTCTGCTTTCGGTCGACGTCGCCTTCCTCACTACGATTCTAATTGGCATCGACGTCACCCTGGCAGGCCTCGCCTGGGCATTCGGGGGCGAGCCCAACATTCTCGGCCGCCTCCTCCGCAAGGTGCTCTATGTCGGCGTCTTCGCCTTCATCCTGAACAATTTCAAAACCCTTGCCGACATCATCTATCGGTCTTTTGCCGGTCTCGGCATCAATGCTTCTTCCGGCAATCTATCGGCCGACAATCTGCTGCATCCAGGCCGCATTGCCGCGACGGGCTTCGAGGGCGCGTGGCCGCTTCTCGATCAGGCGAGCCAGCTTCTTGGCTTCCCCGAAATTTTTGGCAACGCCCTCACCATCTTCGTGCTGCTCTTGGCCTGGTTCCTGGTCATCATCGCCTTTTTCATTCTCTCCATCCAGCTCTTCATCACCATCCTGGAATTCAAACTCACGACGTTGGCAGGCTTCGTTCTCGTGCCCTTCGCGCTGTGGAACCGCTCGTCGTTTCTCGCTGAACGCGTGCTCGGCAACGTGATCTCGTCGGGCATCAAGGTGATGGTGCTCGCCGTCATTGTCGGTATCGGCTCCACGCTCTTCGGCGAGTTCGCTTCGGCGCTCCAGGGCAAGGAGCCCGACCTGGCGGCGGCCATGTCACAGGTGCTGGGCGCGCTGGCGCTGCTTGGGCTCGGCATTTTCGGGCCTGGGATCGCCTCGGGTCTTGTCTCCGGCGCGCCACAACTTGGCGCGGGCGCAGCACTTGGGACTACCGCGGCGGCAGCCGGTGCGTCGCTGGTGGCCGGAGGTGCGGCATTCGCCGGCGCGCGCATGGCAACTGGCGGCGGGCTTACCGCCATCCGAGCCGGTACGACCATGGGCTCGGCGGTTTCCTCGGCGTGGCAGTTGGGACGAGCAACCTCGCCCGAGACCGGCCTGTCCGGCGTGGCTGCTGGAATGCAGGGCGTGGCGGGTGCCGCCAGCGGTACCGCGATGCGAGCGGCACGATCTGCTGGCGGAAGCTTCCGGCGCAGCGCTGATGCCGGACGCGAAGCCGCATGGACCGCCACCGGCGGCGCGCCGACCCCGTCGATGACCGGGGGCCCGTCCAGTACGGCCGCTGGCACCGCGCCCAATTGGGCAAAGCGCTTGCGTTCTGAACAGACTGCTCGTGCTCATCGCCACGCCGCCGTGCAAGCCGTCCGTGACGGTGACAGGCCTGGAGGCAGCGCCAATCCCTCTCTCAACGACAAGGACGACTAGATGCTCTTCAAGCGACCCGTTCAACGTTACGGCAAGACGCCCGAGCCGGTCACGCCGTATCAGAAGGCCGGCCAGCTCTGGGATGAGCGCATCGGCTCATCGCGGGTGCAGGCCCGGAACTGGCGCCTGATGGCTCTTGGCTGTCTGGCCATGGCGACTGGGCTCTCCGGCGGCCTCGTTTGGCAGTCGATGCAAAGTCGCGTTGTGCCTTACATCGTCGAGGTCGACCGCTTCGGCGAGGCGCGTGCCGTTGCGCGGGCAATCCGGGACTACGAGCCCACCGACGCGCAGATCGCGTGGCATCTTGGCCGCTTTATCCAGAATATCCGTTCCGTTTCCACCGATCCGGTGCTGGTGCGCCAGAACTGGCTGGCAGCTTACGATTTTGCCACCGACCGCGCCGCACGCTTCCTCAATGAGTATGCCAAGGCGGACGATCCCTTCGGTCAGATCGGCATGCGCAGCGTGTCGGTGCAGGTGACCAGCGTGGTCCGGGCTTCCGACAGCTCGTTCCAGGTCAAATGGACCGAGCAGGTTTTTGAGCGCGGCAGTCTCGCCAGCACGACGCGCTGGACTGCGATCCTCACCGTCGTGATCCGCCCGCCAAGCAATACGGACCAGCTGCGCAACAACCCGCTCGGCGTCTTCATCAACGCAATCGACTGGTCGCGCGAACTCGACAGCGTCGCGCCGACACCCGTTTCCCCGAAGGAGCCCGCCGATGACAAATAGAGCACCATCGTTCCGTGCAGCACTGATCCTGTCCGCGTCAGCAGTCGTCCTCTCCGCCTGCGCGTCGAAGCCGGTGCCGCCGCCTCAGATTTCCTATGACACTGCCGACTTCAAACCGGCTGCGGTCGAGAAACCGCCGGAGAAGCCGGTCAAGATCGTCGAGGTACCAAAGCCCCTGCCGCTGCCAGGCCAGTTGCAGCCTGACCCTGGCAAGATTGTCGACGACAAACGCTCTCCCGAAGAACGCGTCGCCGACGCCAACCAGGCGGCAACGCAGCAACCCACCAAGTATGGCTATGTCAATGCGGTTCAGGTCTATCCCTTCACAGATGGCGCGCTCTATCAGCTCTATGCCGCGCCGGGGCGTGTCACCGATATCGCCCTACAACCGGGCGAGAAGCTAACAGCCGTGTCGGCCGGCGACACGGTGCGCTGGGTCATCGGCGACACCGTCAGCGGCACCGGTGACAATCAGCGCACCCATGTGCTGGTCAAACCGTTCGCCCCGGCGCTTAGCACCAATCTGGTGATCACCACGGAACGGCGCACATACCATTTGCAGCTTCAAAGTACCGAGAAGACTGCCATGGCGGCGATCTCCTGGACCTACAGCGAAGACCAGATCATCGCGTTACGCCAGCGGAATACGCAGGCCGACGCCGCCATGCCGGCAGCTTCAAATGTGGCGCTCGAAAACATTCGCTTCCGCTACTCGATCAGCGGTGACACGCCGCCTTGGCGGCCGACGCGTGCCTTCGACGACGGCAACAAGGTTTACATCGAATTCCCGCGTCGCATCGATCAGGGCGAGGCGCCGCCACTCTTCATCGTCGGAGCCGACGGCAGCAACCAGCTCGTCAACTACCGCATGCGCGGCAACTACTACATCGTTGACCGTCTGTTCGCCGCGGCCGAACTGCGCCTGGGCAGCAAGCAGCAGCAAGTGGTCCGCATCATCAGGGTCGACGGCCGGCAACCGCCGCGGCGAATACCGCTCTTTGCGCGGTCCAGCAGGTGAGGGGAGCACTCATGACCGACAGTTTCCGACCAGATGCACCGCCGAAACTCGATCCCGAGCAGCTGCAGTTGCGGGCTTCTCCTCGCCGCGCGGTGCGGTTCAGGCGCGGCGTGATCGTCGCCATCGCTGCACTTGGGTCTGGCGCAATTCTGGGCGTCACGATGATAGCGCTTCAGGGGACGGCGTTGCGTATCAAAGAGCGGGCGGAAGACCTCTACAACACCGAGCGTAAGCCAACCGCAGAGGGACTTGAAACGCTCCCCAAGGATTATTCCGTAATGAAGCCGAAGCCTCCCGTGCTTGGGCCACCTCTGCCCGGCGATCTCGGCCGCCCCATTCTTGAACGCCAGCGACAGCTTGGCACCGCCCCGGGGCAGGCGGCCTCCGCCGAGGAGCAGCGGCTTGCCCAGCAGGCGATCGAGGCACGTGAGTCGCAAGTGATGTTCCGGATCGAGATCCGGCCCGGGGACACGAAGGTCGCCGACAATGCGCAGGGAGCGCGGCCGCCGTTTGAAGCACCACTTGCGCAACCCGATATGAAAGACGCAAGGGCTTCCGTTGCACCGGCTGAGGGTGATCAGAACAATCAGCAGCGCAAGCTCGACTTCGTCAGCCAGCAGAGCACAAATGGGATCTATAATCCGCACGCGCTGCAGACTCCGGCTTCGCCCCACCAGCTGATGGCCGGCAGCGTGATCGCCGCAAGCCTCATCACCGGGATCAATTCCGACCTGCCTGGCCTCGTGGTTGCACAGGTCACCGAGAATGTGGACGACACAGTCACCGGCAACACCTTGCTCATCCCGCAGGGCTCGCGGCTCATCGGCACCTATGACAGTGTCGTCGCTTTTGGACAGAAGCGCGCGTTGCTAGTCTGGCAGCGCATCGTGATGCCCGACGGGTCGTCGATTGAAATCGACAATCTGCCAGCGACAGATACTGCCGGCTATGCAGGGCTGGAGGACCAGGTGGATTTCCACACCTGGCAGCTGATCAAGGGAGTTGCTCTAGCCACGGTGTTGGGGGTCGGCACCGAGTTGAGCTTTGGGGACAACGAAAGCGATCTGCTCAAGGCAATCCGCGAATCCACTCAGCAGAACGTCAGTCAAGCTGGCCAGCGCATCACCGAAAAAAACCTCAATATTCAACCCACCATTATCGTCCGTCCTGGTTGGCCGCTGCGCGTCATCGTGCACAAGGACATCGTGCTACGACCATACACAAATTGAATAGGAGCCGCTCATGGCGAACCTGAAATTAGGAAAGCTTCCGGACCGGACGCCTTCCAAGATCACCATTACCGTCAGCGCGGGCCTCAGCCAAGCACTGAAGGACTACGCGGCGCTGTACCGTCAGACCTACAATGAGTCCGAGACAGTAGCTGAGCTCATTCCGTTCATGCTGGCCGGCTTCTTGGAAGGCGATCGCGCGTTTGCCAGGGCCAGAAAGGAAAGCTTGCCTGCCGCCGGCATGTCAGAGAAATCGCGACGCGTGTCAGGTTCAGGTTCCGAGTAATCGAAGGCTGAGTAGCGGACGCCGCAATCAGGGGTGCGTCGCTGACATTCAGTGAAAGAATGGCCCGAACAATCCAAGCTCCCGGGCGGACA
Source organism: Mesorhizobium sp. M1D.F.Ca.ET.043.01.1.1 (assembly GCF_003952385.1). NCBI lineage: Bacteria > Pseudomonadati > Pseudomonadota > Alphaproteobacteria > Hyphomicrobiales > Phyllobacteriaceae > Mesorhizobium > Mesorhizobium sp. M1D.F.Ca.ET.043.01.1.1. Next base: position 2,026,906 of record NZ_CP034444.1, on the reverse strand, counting down.
CAAACTGGAGCCCTGCCTGCGGGTTCCGGCGGGCCTCCTCTGCCATGCGACCCCCTATTGGGAAATACACGGCTCGTCACAGGATCATAAGTGGCGCCATATGTCTCGCCAAGCCTGGCAGCTAATTCCGGTCTCATTTGGTGGTCCGTGGTTTTTGCCTCCCCGGAAGTCTGGACTCGGTCGAAGAGTCAAAGCCCTGATTTCGGTCAGCCTCCAGGACGGACAAACTGCCGCAAGGATTTCTCTGCCATCGCTTGCTATCCTGCCGAACTTGGGATCGATGGCGCGAGCGTAATGACAGTACAGCAGGACATTCACAGTTCCGGCATTCCCGTTCTTTGCCTGTCTTGCGCCGCACGGCATCGCGGGATCTGTGGTGCGCTCGATCGAAACCATTTGGTTGGGCTCGCCAAGACTTCGTCTCGGCACAAAATCGAGCCGGGGGTCGAACTGATCGCCGACGCCGCGGCTGTCGACAGCTATTCAAACATGCTTTCAGGCGTTGTGAAGCTGACGAAGTGCCTTTCGGACGGCCGCCAGCAGATTGTCGGTCTTCGGTTCGCACCGGATTTTCTGGGCCGGCCCTTCAAGGTGAAAAGCACGATCAATGTGCAAGCGGCAACCTCCGTCTCGCTGTGCTCGTTTCCGAAGGCGGCCGTTGAACGGATAATGAAGGAATCACCGGAACTCCAGCTTCGCTTGCTCAAGCAGACGCTGAACGAACTCGACGAGGCACTTGAATGGATGGTGACGCTCGGGCGCAAGACCGCACCTGAGAAGGTGGCGAGCTTTCTCCTCATGATCGCCCAGAATATGGATTCCAGTATCGACCCGGCGGCTAGGTCCTCATGCTTCGACCTGCCCCTGACACGTGCCGACATCTCTGATTTCCTTGGACTGACGAACGAGACCGTGAGCCGCCAGCTTACGCGATTGCGGGCTGACGGCGTGATCCGGATCAAGAACAACCGCCATGTAACGGTGGACAGCATGAGCCGGCTGGAGCAGCGCTGCGGCGGCCGAGGCTCGCGGCAACCGGCCTTTGAGACCTAAGCGCCTACGTCGCTTATTGCGATCCGCGGCAGGACGTGCTCGCGTTCGAAAGCGATGTGTCGCCGCAAGCCTTCGAAGAAGCCTCGTAGCATGAACCCGACAGCTTCCGGACTCTCTATCGGATTACCATGACCTATCGCTAGGAGCGTTTCGGCCACCTCGCTAGCGAAGCATTGATCCTCAAGGTGCTCGACGCGCAACCGGCTGGTGGAGGCAAGTTTGGCCTCGGCCGGCGTCAACTGCGCCTCATACGCAGGGAAAATCACCGTCTCCTGAAGCCCATGAATGTCACGGAGCAGCGGAACGATTTTCTTGGCCGTTCCAAGACATTTGAGGCGGTCGACGTTCGGCAGTGCATCGGCAATGCTTTCCAGCGAGTCGCAGAGATTCAGCTACTCCCGATGGGCACGCTTCATGACCTCGCCCGGAATCGCCTCTGTGCCGGCCCGACGCGAGGAAGCTGCACTTGTCCATGAGTGGGGTGGCCCGTGCTGCGTCTCCTTGTTCAAATCGCCACCTTCTGATTCACCGAACTCGATGCTGCCCGAAGCAAAATCGTGCGGCTCTGACATGGATCAGGGCGAGCAGGCGGCAACTAGGGAATTAATGCATCGCGGATTTAGCGTCGCGCATTGGAATCCTGGTCGGGGACATGTCATGAAATTCGGCACGGAGATCATCCTTTTAAGCCTGTTTGCCTTTGCGGCCCTGGTGGCTGCCGGCTTCGGCGTAGAAGGGCCCTTCCGCCAGCACATGTGGGTTTTGTTCTTCGCACTGACTGGCTTCACCGCGATCTTGCTGCGTAATTGGGATTTCAAGCCCGCGGCGCCGAACCGCTCCGCCTACATGGATGGTCCGCTCCGCTATGGGGCCATCGCAACGGTGTTTTGGGGTATCGTCGGCATGCTGGTCGGCGTCATTATCGCGCTTCAACTCGCCTTCCCCGACCTTAACATCCCACCCTGGTTCAATTTCGGCCGTTTGCGCCCGCTGCACACATCGGGAGTCGTCTTCGCCTTCGGCGGCAACGCACTGCTTTGCACATCGCTGTATGTTGTCCAGCGCACCTGCCGCGCCCGGCTGTTTGGCGGCAATCTGGCCTGGTCTGTGTTCTGGGGTTACCAGCTGTTTATCGTCATGGCCGCGACCGGCTACCTGCTCGGCATCACCGAGGGCCGGGAATATGCCGAACCCGAATGGTATGTGGACCTCTTGCTGACCATCGTCTGGGTCGCCTATCTCATCGTGTTCCTCGGCACCATCCTGAAGCGCAAGGAACCGCATATCTACGTCGCCAACTGGTTCTATCTATCCTTCATCGTGACCATCGCGATGCTGCATGTGGTCAACAACCTGTCGATGCCGGCCTCTTTCCTCGGCTCGAAGAGCTACTCCGCCTTCTCCGGCGTCCAGGACGCCTTGACGCAATGGTGGTATGGCCACAATGCGGTCGGCTTCTTCCTGACGGCCGGCTTCCTCGGCATGATGTATTATTTCGTGCCCAAGCAGGCGAGCCGGCCGGTCTATTCCTACCGGCTGTCGATCATCCACTTCTGGGCGATCATTTTTCTCTACATCTGGGCCGGCCCGCACCACCTGCATTACACCGCCTTACCCGACTGGGCGCAGACGCTCGGGATGGTGTTCTCGATCATGCTGTGGATGCCATCATGGGGCGGCATGATCAACGGCCTGATGACGCTGTCGGGCGCCTGGGACAAGCTGCGCACTGATCCGATCATCCGCATGATGGTGATGGCAGTCGCCTTCTACGGCATGTCGACCTTCGAGGGTCCGATTATGTCGATCAAGACGGTCAATTCGCTGTCGCACTACACGGACTGGACCATCGGGCACGTCCACTCCGGCGCGCTCGGCTGGGTCGGCATGATCTCGTTCGGCGCGATCTACTACATGGTGCCGAAACTGTGGAACCGTGACCGACTCTATTCGCTGCGGCTCGTCACCTGGCATTTCTGGCTGGCAACGCTGGGTATCGTCGTCTACGCGGCGGTGATGTGGGTTTCCGGCATAATGCAGGGCCTCATGTGGCGCGAATACGACGAGCAGGGGTTCCTCGTCTACTCCTTCGCCGAAACCGTCGCGGCCATGCATCCCTACTACGTCATGCGTGCCATCGGCGGTGCGATGTACCTCTCCGGTGCCCTGATCATGGCCTGGAACATCACCATGACCATCCTCGGATACCAGCGCGAAGAACAGCCATTGCCGGGTTCCGAGCCCGCCCTCCGGCCTGCCGAATAGGGAGCCAGACAATGGGCTTGATCGACAAACACGCGATCATCGAGAAGAACGCCACGCTTCTCCTCGTTGGCTCGCTGCTCGTGGTGACTGTCGGCGGCATCGTCGAGATAGCGCCGCTCTTCTATCTCGACAACACAATCGAGAAGGTCGATGGCATGCGGCCCTACTCGCCGCTCGAACTCGCCGGACGCAACATCTACGTGCGCGAGGGCTGCTATCTCTGCCATAGCCAGATGATCCGGCCATTCCGCGATGAAGTCGAGCGTTATGGCCACTACAGCCTGGCGGCAGAGTCCATGTACGACCACCCGTTCCAGTGGGGGTCCAAGCGGACGGGACCCGATCTCGCGCGCGTCGGCGACCGCTACTCCAACAGCTGGCATGTCCAGCATCTCAGCGACCCGCGCTCCGTCGTGCCGGAGTCGATCATGCCCAACTATGCCTTTCTGAAAGACAAACCGATAGAGGTGAAGGACTTCTCGACGCATCTCATCGCCAACCGGCGCGTCGGCGTCCCCTACTCCGATGACATGATCGCCAATGCCAATGTCGACCTGATGGCGCAGGCCGACCCGAATGCCGACAGCTCCGGCCTCGAGAAACGCTATCCGAAAGCCAAGGTCGGCGACCTGGACGGTAACCCGCAGCAGGTGACCGAGATGGATGCCCTCGTCGCGTATCTGCAAATGCTGGGAACACTGGTCGATTTCAAGACCTATGACGATGCAGCCGGCTACCGCTGAGGGGGACGCGATGAGCTATGATTTGATGCGGGAATTCGCCGACAGCTGGGGTCTGCTTGCCATGGCGCTCTTCTTCGTCGGCAGCATTGCCTTTGCCTTGCGTCCAGGCGGCAAAACACAGGCCGAGCGAGCCGCCCAGATTCCACTCAAGGGCGACCGATCATGAGCGATGAGCACATCGACGAAGTCTCGGGCATCTCAACGACCGGTCATGAATGGGACGGGATAAGGGAGCTCAACCACCCATTGCCCCGATGGTGGGTGATAACCTTCTACATCACTGTCGGTTGGGCGGTGGCTTATACAATGGCGTATCCGGCTTGGCCCATGCTGTATTCTGCGACCAAGGGTGTGCTTGGGTATTCCAGCCGCAACGATGTCAAGAATGAACTGGCGGCGGCGGAAGCGGCGAAAGGCAAATACGCCGCGGCGGTGGAGTCGAAAAGCGTCGCTGAAATTACCTCGGACTATGCCTTGCGCGAATTCGCGGTCGCGGCCGGCGGCGCCGCATTCAAGGTCAACTGCACGCAGTGCCATGGCTCCGGCGCCGAAGGGTCGAAAGGTTTTCCAAACCTGAACGACGATGACTGGCTGTGGGGCGGCACGACCGAGCAGATCCAGCAAACGATCGCGCATGGCATCCGCTTCGCGTCAGATCCGGACACGCGCCTGTCGGAAATGCCGGCCTTCGGCGACGTCATCACCGCCGATCAGATCGCACAGGTGAGCGCCTACGTTGCCAGCCTGTCCGGCAAGGTCCGCGATGCAAGCCTTATTGAACCCGGCGCCAGGATCTTCGCCGAAAACTGCGTCGCCTGTCACGGCGACAATGCGAAAGGCAACAAGGAACTCGGCGCACCCGACCTGACGGACGCGATCTGGCTCTACGGGTCCGGCGAGACAGCCGTCGCCGTCCAGGTCCGTGCGCCGAAGCACGGCGTCATGCCGGCGTGGATCGGGCGTCTCGGCGAGACCAAGGTTAAGGAACTTGCGGTTTATGTTCATTCGCTTGGCGGCGGAGAATAGGAACGGAAGCCTATTCTCAGCCCTCCCCCGCCAAGCGACGAGGCCCGGCTTTGCCGGGCCTCGACACCATTCCGGCATGGGGCGATTGACCCTGCAAGGTGGCGCGGCCCCATTCGGCGAAGGGCTCGCTGCAGACCGGACGCCTGTCGACGCAGACAAGTCCGTCGCACAACGATGTCATAGGTCGCGGGCAAGTGGAGATACAGGTGCCGGATAAAACGCAGATGGAGCGGCTCGAGGCAAAGGTGGTTAACTCCGCCAAGACAACACGACAGCCGCTCTATGCACCGCGCAAGAAAATCTTCCCCAAGCGCGCCTCGGGTAGCTTCCGCCGCTTCAAGTGGCTGGTGATGGCCATCACGCTGGGCATCTACTATCTGACACCCTGGCTGCGCTGGAATCGAGGTCCGTTCGCTCCTGATCAGGCCGTGCTGATAGATCTTGCCAACCGCCGCTTCTACTTCTTCTTCGTCGAGATATGGCCGCAGGAATTCTACTATGTCGCCGGCCTTCTGGTGATGGCCGGCATCGGCCTCTTCCTGATCACGTCCACCGTCGGCCGCGCATGGTGCGGCTATATCTGCCCGCAGACTGTATGGGTCGATCTGTTCGTGGTGGTGGAGCGGGCAATCGAAGGCGATCGCAACGCCCGCATAAAGCTCGACGCCGGCCCATGGACGGTGCGCAAACTGGTACTGCGCCTAGCGAAGCACGCCATCTGGCTGGTCATAGCGGCAGCCACCGGCGGCGCTTGGATCCTCTATTTCGCCGACGCGCCAACGCTGATCAGCGAGGTATTCACCGGCACCACCGCACCGGTCGCCTACGTCACCATAGCGGTGCTGACAACGACCACCTACACGTTCGGCGGGCTGATGCGCGAGCAAGTCTGCACCTACATGTGCCCGTGGCCGCGCATCCAGGCTGTCATGCTCGACGAGAATTCGCTCACAGTAACCTACAATGACTGGCGCGGCGAACCTCGTTCGAGGCACGCCAAGAAGGCCCACGCGGCGGGGCAGCGGGTCGGCGACTGCATCGATTGCAACGCCTGTGTCGCGGTGTGCCCGATGGGGATCGACATTCGCGAAGGCCAGCAGCTCGAATGCATTACCTGCGCGTTGTGTATCGACGCCTGCGACCGCGTCATGGACAAGCTCGGCAAGGAGCGTGGGCTGATCTCCTACGCGACGCTCTTCGATTACAACGCCAACATGACGCTGGCGACGTCAGGCGGCTCCAGTTCGATCAATCCGTCGCTGGTCAGGACTGCTGTCGGCACCTTCTGCGATCAGGTGGTGTATTTTCACATTCGCAAGATCTTTCGGCCGCGCACTTACGTCTACATGGGCCTGTGGTCGCTGATCGGGCTGGGCCTGCTCTATTCGCTGCTGACGCGCGATCGGCTCGAACTGAACGTGCTGCATGACCGCAATCCACAGTTCGTCACGCTGTCCGACGGTTCGATCCGCAACGGCTATACCGTCAAACTGCTCAACATGATCCCCGAGCCAAGGACAATAATTGTCGCGATGCAGGGCTTGCAGGGAGCCGAAATGAGCGTCGTCGGCAGTGATCTGCCGCCAGACCGCTTCTTCGGCATCGCGGTCGAACCCGACCGGCTGAAGATGCTGAAAGTTTTCGTGCGCCAGCCAGCGGGTGAGGTGCGGCATCCTGCACAAACCTTCAAGTTCCGGGTCGAGGACAAGGCGAACTTCGAATCGGACGAATACACGGCCACCTTCAACGCACCGGAGATCGCCAGATGAGCACCAATACGCAAAAGACGCGCGAGTTCACCGGCAGGCACATGCTGCTCACCATTCTCGGCTTTTTCGGCGTGGTCATCGCCGTCAACCTGACCATGGCGACGCTCGCCAGCAAAAGCTGGACCGGCCTTGTCGTCGAGAACACCTATGTGGCCAGTCAGCAATTCAACAAAAAGGCCAAGGAAGGGCGCGCGCAGGCGGCACTCGGCTGGACCGGCAACCTGACGATCGCTCGGAGTGAGGTCCGCTACAGCTTGAGTGATGCCACCGGCAAGCCGGTGACCTTGCATGGCGTGAAGATACTGTTTCGTCATCCCGCTTATGAGGCCGAGGACAAGTGCATCACTCTTGCCCTTGCTTCGGCTCAGGAGTTTGCAGCACGGGACGTGCCCAAGGATGGCGTCTGGATCGTCGAAGTCGATGCCGACGCCGGTCTCGCCGAGCTCTATCGCGACATTCGCCGGATCATGATTTCGCAAGGAGCGCTGCAATGAGCTGCTGTGCACCCGGCGCGGAACTGGCGCTGGATTTGACCGGTACCACATCGGTCCTGCCGTCTGGCCAGGAGATCAGGTTGGCGAGCCGCTTTGTTGGCGATGGTCTTCGCCAGACCGACCTTTCGGTTCCGACGGTTCATTGCGCAGCCTGCATCCAGACGATCGAGAAGGCGTTGGGAAATCTCGATCGCGTCGAGAGCGCCCGCGTCAACCTGTCGACGAAACGGGTCTCGGTCAGGTGGCGTGGTGACGAGGTGCCACCGTTCGTCCGCGCGCTTGGACGGCTAGGCTATCAGGTGCATCTGTTCGACCCCGAGGTCGGCGGCAAAAACAAGACACTATCCGAACTGATCCGCGCGGTCGCGGTTGCTGGTTTTGCGACGGGCAACATCATGCTGCTTTCGGTCTCGGTCTCGGTCTGGTCCGGCGCCGAAGGCGCGACCCGCGACTTATTCCACTGGGTCTCTGCGCTGATCGCGATCCCGGCGCTTGCCTTCGCCGGGGGCATTTTCTTCCGCTCGGCCTGGAACGCGCTGCGCCACGGCCGCATGAACATGGATGTGCCGATCGCGGTCGGGATGTCGCTCGCCTACGCCATGAGCCTCTATGAGACGATCAATCACGGCGATCACGCCTATTTCGACGCGTCGGTATCGCTGCTGTTCTTCCTGTTAATCGGCCGTACGCTGGATCATGTCATGCGCGAGCGGGCCCGAACCGCCGTCAACGGCCTGTCGCAGCTGGCGGCGCGTGGTGCCATGGTGCTGCGCGGCGAGGGCGCGCGCGACTATCTGCCGGTTGCCGAGATCGAACCGGGAATGCAGCTGCTCATCGCAGCGGGCGAAAGGATTCCTGTCGACGGAAAGATCATTCGGGGATCATCTGATCTCGACTGCTCCCTGGTCTCCGGCGAAAGCACGCCCAGAAACGTGGCGCCAGGCATCCCCGTGCAGGCTGGGGTACTTAACCTTACCGGCTCGCTCACGATTGAGGCGACAGCCGCCGCGAAGGACTCGTTCCTGGCGGAGATGGTTCGATTGATGGAGGCGGCGGAGGGCGGCCGCTCGCCCTATCGACGCATCGCCGATCGCGTCTCCGCCCTCTATGCGCCGGTGGTCCATCTCACAGCTTTAATAACATTCATCGGTTGGATGGTTGCGGTTGGCGACTGGCACCTGGCAATGACGACTGCAATTGCCGTTCTCATCATCACGTGTCCATGTGCGCTCGGCCTCGCGGTGCCGATCGTGCAGGTGGTCGCGGCGCGGCGTCTGTTCGAAAGCGGCATCATGGTGAAGGACGGTTCGGCCATGGAGCGCCTGGCGACGATCGATACGGCGGTGTTCGACAAGACCGGAACGCTCACGCTCGGACAGCCCCGGCTCGTCAATGCGTCGTCGATCGACCCGGCCGTGCTGGCAATCGCCGCCGATATGGCCGCGCATTCGCGTCATCCGTTTTCAAAGGCCGTAGCCGGGTTTGCCGCTGCTGGCGGGCAGCACAAGTTCGATGCCGTCACAGAGCATCCGGGGTTTGGAATCGAAGCCACTGTCACTGGAAGTATCTGGCGACTGGGCCGGCGCGGGTGGGCTAGATGGAAGGCCCTAACCGATAGCGAAAGTGGGCATGGCGGAACAGTCCTGACGAAAGACGGCGGCATTGTCGCATCCTTCGTTTTCGAGGATGCGTTGCGGCCCGATGCCCGGGCCGGCTTGGCGCAGTTGAATGATGCCGGGGTCTCGGTCGAAATGCTGTCGGGCGATACCGCAGACGCCTGTGGCGATGTCGCAAGAATATTGGGAATCGACCGTTTTGTTTCGGCGCTGCTGCCGTCCGGGAAGGCTGAGCGGATCGAAGTGCTGACCAAGGCCGGCCATAAGGTCCTGATGGTGGGCGACGGGCTCAACGACAGCCCAGCGCTGGGCGCGGCGCACGTCTCGATCGCTCCAGCCACCGCCGCCCATGTCGGCCGCAACGCCGCCGATTTCGTGTTCCTGCGTGAAAGCCTTTCGGCGGTACCCCTTGCGCTGGACGTCTCGCAGAAGGCAAGGCGGCTGATCCGCCAGAACATAGCAATCGCGATCATCTACAACGCCGTTGCCGTTCCGCTCGCCATCCTCGGCCATGTCACACCGGTGATCGCGGCAGTCGCGATGTCCGCCTCATCGCTGCTGGTGATCGGAAACGCGCTGAGGCTGCACCGCTTTATGCCCGCCGAGCTGACAAGGGCTTCTTCGGCAACGCGTTCCGGCATACGCTCATCAGCGCGGCCGTCATGACGACACTCATCTACCTCATACCAGTCGCGCTATCTTTGGGCGCACTGGGGCTGTCTGGCTTCCTATGGGCGTTGAGAAGTGGCCAATATGAAGATCTTGATGGAGCCGTTGAGCGCATCCTCATCGACCAGGACGACAAGCCGGGACGCTGAGCCAGATCGCTGTCCCGACGCTGTGCGCATGCCGGCCATCAGCCAACACGGAAGAACGATTGAGGCTCCGCAACCAGCTAAACCACCCGTGACGTAGGTTTGTGAAAAGCCCCGTCGCTCGAAGGACTGCGTCGCCGGTTCCTCCCCACCAAAACAAATCGGGCTAGACCAAGTCCCTCACGCTCGCGCTTCTTGCACCCACCTATTCCCCCTAATCGATCTTTGCCTCGGGCGACCAAAATCCCGGGACTTCCCGGTTTGGTCGGTAGAATAGCTGAAAGTACCGCAGAGACTTTGGCTATTGATGTCGTGTGGGACCTCTTTCGATCAACAGCGAGATAGGTCTTATCATAGGGTTTCACTATGACGTCGAACGAGGTGAGCACGAAGACTTCAAGGCATCCGCCGAGAATGCCGAACGTGCGAGCGGCCAGAACAGCTTCCGGCCGAAATTGCGGTGGTAGTGATGCGCCGTGCCGGAAGCGGCCGTGGTGAATATTTCCGCCGCGTGCACCGCGGCGGAAGCCTGCGCCGGCGGAACACCGAAGGAGAGCAGCACGGTGGAGGAGATCGGGCCCTAGTCCATGCCTAATGCGCCGTCAACCGCCTCGGCGGGAAGCCGACCATGGCGAACAGAATGAAGTCAGTCATTGGTGTCCGCAGTGAATGTGCCGCCGTATGTAGCCTTGTGGATGGGCGATCGGCTTGGCTCCGCGTCAGAGAAAGGGCGGCATCGCTGCCGCCCTCGAGATTGTTGAGGTGCGTGGACCTTAGAAATCCATACCGCCCATACCACCCATGCCGCCGCCGGGCATGCCGCCAGGCATGCCCCCGCCAGCCGACTCCTTCTTCGGAGACTCGGCGATCATGGCTTCGGTGGTGACGAGCAGGCCGGCGACCGACGCCGCGTCCTGGAGAGCGGTGCGAACGACCTTGACCGGGTCGACAATGCCCATGACGATCATGTCGCCATACTCGCCGGTCTGGGCGTTGAAGCCGAAGGTAGCGCCCTTGTTCTCCAGGATCTTGCCGGCAACGATCGAAGCCTCGGCACCGGCGTTGGCCGCGATCTGACGGGCCGGAGCCTGCAGCGCGCGACGAACGATGGCGATGCCGGCGGTCTGGTCGGAGTTGGCGCCGTTGACAGTGAGGGCCAGCGAAGCGCGCAGCAGCGCGACGCCGCCGCCGGGAACGATGCCTTCTTCCACGGCCGCCCGGGTCGCGTTCAGAGCGTCGTCAACGCGGTCCTTCTTTTCCTTGACCTCGACCTCGGTCGCGCCGCCGACGCGGATCACGGCAACGCCGCCGGCGAGCTTCGCCAGACGCTCCTGCAGCTTCTCCTTGTCGTAGTCCGAGGTGGTCTCCTCGATCTGCTGCTTGATCTGGGCGACGCGGCCCTGGATTTCTTCTTTCTTGCCAGCACCGTCGACGATGGTGGTGTTTTCCTTCGAGATCGACACCTTCTTGGCACGGCCGAGCATGTTGAGGCCGACATTCTCGAGCTTGATGCCGAGGTCTTCCGAGATGACCTGGCCGCCGGTCAGGATGGCGATGTCTTCCAGCATGGCCTTGCGGCGGTCGCCGAAGCCCGGAGCCTTGACGGCGGCGATCTTCAGGCCGCCGCGCAGCTTGTTGACGACCAGCGTGGCCAGGGCCTCGCCTTCGACGTCTTCCGAGATGATGAGCAGCGGCTTCGAGGCTTGTACGACGGCTTCCAGCACCGGCAGCATGGCCTGCAGGTTGGAGAGCTTCTTCTCGTGCAGCAGGATGTAGGCGTCTTCCAGATCGGCGACCATCTTGTCGGCGTTGGTGACGAAGTAGGGCGAGAGATAGCCGCGGTCGAACTGCATGCCTTCGACGACTTCCAGCTCGGTCTCGGCGGTCTTGGCTTCCTCGACGGTGATGACGCCTTCGTTGCCGACCTTCTGCATCGCTTCCGCGATCATCTTGCCGACCGACTCGTCACCATTGCCGGCGATGGTGCCGACCTGGGCAACTTCCTCGGAGGTCTTGATCTTCTTGGCGGCCTTGCCGAGAGCGGCGACGACTTCACCGACGGCGAGGTCGATGCCGCGCTTGAGGTCCATCGGGTTCATGCCGGCGGAAACGGCCTTGTTGCCTTCCTGAACGATCGCCTGGGCGAGAACGGTGGCGGTGGTCGTGCCGTCGCCGGCGATGTCGTTGGTCTTCGAAGCGACTTCACGCACCATCTGGGCGCCCATGTTCTCGAACTTGTCCTCAAGCTCGATCTCCTTGGCGACGGTGACGCCGTCCTTGGTGATGCGCGGGGCGCCGAACGACTTGTCGATGACGACGTTGCGGCCCTTGGGGCCCAGCGTGACCTTCACCGCGTCGGCGAGGATGTTGACACCGCGCAGCATGCGCTCACGGGCGTCGCGGGAGAATTTTACGTCTTTTGCAGCCATGGTTAAGCTCCTGACAGGGGCTCGGGAAGAGCCCGAAAACTCAATTGATGGAGAGGCCGATGATCAGCCGATGATGCCCATGATGTCGGATTCCTTCATGATCAGAAGGTCTTCGCCATTGAGCTTGACTTCAGTGCCCGACCACTTGCCGAACAGGATGCGGTCGCCGGCCGTGACGTCCAGCGGCACGAGCTTGCCGGCTTCGTCACGGGCGCCGGAGCCGACGGCGATGATCTCGCCTTCCTGCGGCTTCTCCTTCGCCGTATCCGGGATGATGATCCCGCCCGCGGTCTTGGATTCGGATTCGACCCGACGAACGACCACGCGGTCATGCAGCGGCCGGAAATTCGACTTTGCCATTTTGGATATCCCTGGTGCGGAGGTTGAAAGGTTCTTCGTTGCCGGAGCCCGGTTAGCACTCGCCAGCGGGAAGTGCTAACCTTGCGGTGAGATAGGCTGTAGGTTCGTGCTGGTCAAGACGGATGAGCGGACAGCCGAAGAGCAAAAAGACTTGGAATCGACACGAAAGCCTGGCCTTCATTACGCGCGATCCCACTGCATAAGCGCGTTTTCGGCCGTCAGCTCGGGGCTGACTTTTGTGTCTTATTTGGAATGTGAAATTATGTGAAATTAACGGCCGAGCCGTCGGCGGCATCCATGAACTTGGGGTGGCAACGAGCGCCTCATCGCTTCGGCAGGCTCTTGCAGAGCACATTGGAATGTCTTTTTCTGAGGACGATGTTCCACCGGCAGCTTGCGCGGGTGCGCCAGCCGGACGAGCCTGCGCCAGATCGGGACGACCGACCCGTATGCTTGGAGAAATGGCAGGTCTCCAACGGTTATGGCAAACGCTCGCTGGTCGAGACCGCCATAGGGCGATACAAGTCCGCCATCGGGCGGCGTTTGCGGGCACGGTCGCTTCCCGTTCAGAAGACCGAAGTCGCCATCGGCTGCGCCGTCCTCAACCGCATGCTTGCCTGCGCACGCCCCGAAATCCGCCCGCCGCAAGGCGGCCACGGCATAGTCTGCCGCTTCAAAGATCGACATCCGATCAAGTCCGGACCCCATGCACCAACGCCTCGTTCATGGCGTATCGCTCTCTTTGAGAGGTTCTGGCAGGCTTCATCACCCGCCTCGATACGCCGCTCTCCTCAAACCGTCATCACCCAGTTTCCGCCATAGCTCCGGGAAGACACCAGCGATGCCGCAATGGCAGCCGTTGTCCGAAGGAACGCCACAAGCGTTGACGGCACTCATCGTGCGGCTGCTGGTGGACCCACGTCAACGGCGAGCGCCTCCAGTCGAAAGGGAGCGAAGGCGACAGGATCCGGTCGGGTGGCTCATTGCAGCATTTCGTGTCGATCTTCTCCGCCGTCCGAAACCTCTTCGTCCCATCCCAGACCAACCGCCCCGCGGCACAAATTCGAACCCATCGACCCCAGGCAATGGCCGCGTGGGAAGCCGTGAGTGCACGCCCCGCCTGAAAAGCGCAGGCTCGGCCTCACCTGGCCACATTTAAACAACGTGACAATGCCGCTAAAAGCTTAGCGACCTCGACTTGAGCGTTCTCTGCTTCTCATGGAAGACGCTAAATCCGCTCGTGCGTCACTGCCGGCTAGCAAAGGCTGCGGGGCGGCGGTGAGGGAGTCGAGGGGCGGCGGGCGTTCCGCTTCACCCAATGTTGCCGCCGGCGCCTGGATGGTTTCCACGACGCCCTCCCCGCAATTGGGATGATCACCGTGCAAGCACTGCGCTGTTGGGGACATGCTGGTGGCGGTGCCGGAAGCACGGGAGACATGTGATATCTCGGCAGCTGGCAATGCGGCTTTTCTGTCGCTGCCCAACGTTTCCCAATCTTCGATCTCCTCGCACCCCGGCGGCGAAGCCACGCGACTGAAGGCCTCCTGCGCGGGTGCCTGCAGTTCCCTCTGATCAGCCAGTGGAGCGCCCTTCATCTCCAGCGCATGTTTGCGCTTGTATAGATCATGGAATTGCTCCTTGAGCGCGAAGGTCTGCGGTGTATGGAACTGGATTTCCCAGAGCGCGCCTTTGGGACTGCGCAACGTGACGTTGACTGCCTTGAATGCCTGCCTGTGCTTCGTAAACGTGTTGGTCAACTTGACGCGCACATGCCCCTGATCGTCCAGCGAGGCCAGCACGCCACGCAGGCCGACGGTGAAGTCCTCCGGATTCAGTGCCACGCTGTAGCGCAGCGCGTCGTTTACGCCGGCCGTCGCTTCTTCCAGGGTCTGCTTTTTCAAAGCCATCTGCTGCTTGAGCTTTTCCTTCAGCGAGCCGTGCGACTTCAGTTGATGCTGTGTTCCCACCAGTCGCCCACCATAGGGCTGGGCCGCACGCTTCAGCATATCGGTGACCACGGGCTCCATATCGCGGGCGCGTGTCAGCAGGGATACGGCGTTAAGCGTGATGTCCTCGGTCCTTATGTCGCGCAGGCGCTCGACCGGTGGCGGTGGCGGACCGATCAGGCCCGCCTGCTGCAGCGCGTGCAGCGCATCCTGCATCACACCCGCGGCCATTGTGGGCATGTGCTGCAGGAGCCCCTTGGTCTGCTCAGCATCAAATCTTCCATCGTGCATGGCCCGGGCTGTCGCCTTGCTGTACGGCACCACGCGCACCCGCTCGGCGAACCCCCGCTCGGATCGTTCGCACGCCTCCACGATCTTGGCGAACAGCGCCGTGCCGGTGTCGGATTTCAGCGCATCGGTGCCTACCTTGATCGCAATGGTGAAAAGGTTGCGCATGGTCAGTTCCGGCTCGCCGGGGATGAGCCCCGGTTGTCCGGCAGGGAATTGCGCATGTGAGAGCCTGCACACAGGGTAGTTGTCGAGGATGGCGTGGATACGTGCCTCAGCAGAAGGCGCAGCAACGTACGCCTTGGCGAGGTTCGGGAAGGCCTCCGCCAGCGCATCGGGCAGCTGCGGCACGTCAGCGGAGGACACCCGCGGGTCAAGGCGAAACAGTTGCGCGTGCAGGAGTTGGGCGGCTTCACGCGCCTCAGGCATGTGGGCGCGTTCAATCGCATCGCCCGCATCGGCGCGTAGTTTCGCCAACACCTGTGGATCGCGGGCGTCACCTTCGAGTACCTCACGCAAGCCGGTGCGCAGATCGCGCTCAATGCCATCGTAGGTGCCGAACATCATGTTGCGCGCCATCGCCTCGCGTAATTGGTCGGGTTGCGCCATGAAGCGCGCCGCCAGGGTGCTGGCAGCGCCCATGATCTGACCGCCACGCCGCAGCGACATGATCTCGGACAGCCGCCCGGCCTTGTAATGACCGGTCTCACCATCAATGGCCGGCGTGGCCGTCTTCGGCGGCTTGAAGGACTGCGGCTGGCCGCGCCTGTCCTCACGATCGGCCATCTCGCGCGCGATCAGCGCCGCCAGCCTGGGGTAGCCCGCGTACACGAACGCGTCGTCGCCGTCGGTATCCATGTTGCGCTTGCGCAGCTCCCGAATCGGCAGTGCGCCCATGCGCCCGGGCTCCACGATGTCCTTTAGCCGCAGGCTGCCGGTGCTGAGCATGTCACGCGGCACGGCACTGCGGTCGCGCCCGGCCGTCCAGCACGACAGCGTCTTGAGGTCCTCCTTGGAGCAGACCAGGTCTGTGTTCACAAAATCGGCCGGCCAGTTCTTCTCCGGCACGATGATAAGCATGCCTTTGCTGTGCAGCATCTGGGCATCGTCGCCCGATCGGTCGTCGAATCCGGTGTAGCTGTACTGAATGCCGAAGGATTGCGAGAGGAACTCGGCGGTGGCATCCCCCTTCGCCACGGTCGCCACGCGTTCCTCTGGCACCGGTAGCAGATTCTCTTTGTCGTAGGGTGGCTTGCCGATCAGCAAGGGGCCGCCTGCGGCGTCGAAGGCCTGGCTGCGCTCGCGCGGCAGATGCACCTTGTCGTCGGCGGAGGGCACCGCCCGGACTCGCTGGCCCTGGTAGCCGCCACTGGTGGCCAGCTCGAATAGCGTGAGTTGGCTGAGCTCTGGCGGCAGCCCCTCAAGCCGGTGCCGCATCGCCTCATGCGCCTCCTGCAGCGCCGCCTCGTCGCGCGGGAAGTGCTGTAGCGCCTGCGGTGCCAGCCGCGTGGGGCCCTTGTCGTTTGCCAGAAGGTCACGCTGCTCTTCGCTGGCCTGACCAGCCTGCACTGCTTGCCAAGCATCATAGTGCTTGCGGAAGGCGGGGATGCACAAGGCTACCTCTAACTTTAAAAATCCGCAGCCATCGTTGGGGCACAGCGCCAGGGGCCGTCCGTCCACTGCCAAGGGTTTGAACGGGTGTGCAGGACCGCTGACGTCTTCAAAGAATCCCAGACGCAGTGTGCCCTCAATAACGTGATCGCTCGGTACCATCTCCAGTAGTGAACGCTGCATGCGCGACCAGTCTTCGCGCTGCGGGGCAAGCTTGGCGACGAGCGTCATCAAGCTACTGCCCGGCGTGGTGTCGGCGTAGCGAATTGCCGGCAGCAGCGACGGCGCCGCGGATGTGCCGGACAACAGCTGGGCGGGGCGGCTCATGTTGCCGCGCGTGGCGCGGCTGCCGCCGAACAAGTCGAAGCGCCAGGGCTCACCCTGATAGTTGAACGTACGCGCGAGCATGAACGTCGAAATCGCCCCGGGCAGCTGGACCTCCACCAGCGGCAGACCCGTCAGCCGCGCAAACAGCGAGTACTGCTGGTTCGTCTCAGTCGCATTGTTCGATACCTCCTTGCCCTGCAAGTCGACCACAAGATGGTTCGTGCTGCCGTTGCCGGGTGCCGGCACACGAGGCTGGCCGGGAACCGAGTGCATGCTCAAGCGCCCAACGTCCAGGTCGAAGCTGGTCGGTGGGTGGGCCTGAGTAATCGTCGGCGCCTCCTTCGCCATGCGCAGATCCAGGGCGTCAAACGTCTGGTCACCGGCCTCGATCTGCGCGATCAGGTTCCAGCTCATCTCGCCGAGGTCCGCCTCGATGGCCTCGCGCGTACGCTCCAGCGTCCGGTCCACCCATGTCGCCAGTTGGTCGCGGCGCTGGCGCAGTTCCTGGTGAGTGCCTTCGACGTGGCGCGGCTTCCATTGCCGGGACACCATGCTGTAGGCCTTGAGTACCTGGAAAAAGGTCAGTGCCGGGCATCGCGTTGCGTGCTGATCAATGTCGGTCGAAGACTGCGAATCACCGTCGGTCAGGTACAAGTCGATCTTGCGCTCGACGATAGGCTGCAACGTGTTGAACACCCGTAACGCGTGGCCCCGATGGCGAGAGTTCAGCTCCGGACTGCGAATCAACGGCAACAGTCCCATGCATAGGTTGCCGATACCCTCGAGGTTGGTCTCACGTAATCTGCCGTCCCCCACAAGGACCGAAACCCGCTCCAGCGCGGGCCGTGCCAGCGGACGCATCTGGCGATGAAGCCGCGCCGCTGCAAGGGCCTTGAAGAGCATCCCAATCTCCGGGACCGAGGCGGACTCAAAACGCTCGCGGTGCAACTCCAGGTGCCCGGCTATCGCCTGCAGCTTGGCGCCACCCAAGGTCTGGAGCTGTTCCTCGTCAGGGTGCAGCAGGCGGGACATCGCGTTGGCCACCATGGCGATCTCACCCATCTCGAACTGCTGCCATGGAAGTTCGGCCAAGCCTGCGCGCTCTGCGAGCAACAGCCCTGCTGTTTGGCACGCCGGCCTTCCGAGACATCTGCTAAGCGCATTGAGCGACACGCCCACCTGTTGCGCATCCATGGCTTGTCGCAGATCGTGGTCCTTAGCCAGCCGGCTGGCCAAGACGTCGATGGCATTCTCGCAGTTCGCACGTCGAGGCCATTTGCTCAGGGCGTTGAGCCCGGTGGCGACTTCTTGCGCGTTGAGGGTGTTGCGCAATGTGGGCTCGTCGACCAGCCGCCCGGCCAGTGCTTTGGCGGCCTCCGCACAGACGGCCGTGTCGGGCCATTTGCTCAGGGCGTTGAGCGCGCTGGCGACTTCTTGCGCGTTGAGGGTGTTGCGCAATGTGGGCTCGTCGACCAGCCGCCCGGCCAGTGCTTTGGCGGCCTCCGCACAGACCGCCGTGTCTGGCCATTTGCTCAGGGCGTTGAGCGCGGTGGCGACTTCTTGCGCGTTGAGGGTGTTGCGCAATGTGGGCTCGTCGACCAGCCGCCCGGCCAGTGCTTTGGCGGCCTCCGCACAGACCGCCGTGTCGGGCCATTTGCTCAGGGCGTTGAGCGCGTTGGCCACGCCTTGCGGGTCCAGGGCCTTGCGCAACCCGGGCTCGTCGGCCAGCCGCCCGGTCAGTGCTTTGGCGGCCTCCGCACAGACCGCCGTGTCGGGCCATTTGCTCAGGGCGTTGAGCGCGCTGGCCACGCCTAGTGGTTCCAGGGCCTTGCGCAACCCGGGCTCGTCGGCCAGCCCCCCGGCCAGTGCTTTGGCGGCCTCCGCACAGACCGCCGTGTCGGGCCATTTGCTCAGGGCGTTGAGCGCGTTGGCCACGCCTTGCGGGTCCAGGGCCTTGCGCAACCGGGGCTCGTCGGCCAGCCGCCCGGTCAGTGCTTTGGCGGCCTCCGCACAGACCGCCGTGTCGGGCCATTTGCTCAGGGCGTTGAGCGCGGTGGCCACGCCTTGCGGGTCCAGGGCCTTGCGCAACCGGGGCTCGTCGGCCAGCCGCCCGGTCAGTGCTTTGGCGGCCTCCGCACAGACCGCCGTGTCGGGCCATTTGCTCAGGGCGTTGAGCGCGTTGGCCACGCCTAGTGGTTCCAGGGCCTTGCGCAACCCGGGCTCGTCGACCAGCCGCCCGGCCAGTGCTTTGGCGGCCTCCGCACAGACCGCCGTGTCGGGCCATTTGCTCAGGGCGTTAAGCGTGTTCGCGACGCTCTGCGCATCCATCGCATGACGCAGGCGGCTTCCGCTGGCGAGAAGCGCGGCGAGCGAGTGCGCCATGGACTGGCAGTCCGGGTTATCGAACCACTTGCTGAAGGTATTGAGTGCCAGGCCGATGTCCTTCGAGTCCAGAGACTGTCGGGCCTGGTCGTCACGTTGCAGGTAACGTGCCAAACGAGCCACCGCGCGTTTACACCTGCCACTGTTGATGTTCTTGGCGAAGGCGTTCAGGAGTAGGACTGACGGGTAGCCACGCAGCCCCGATAGATCATCGGCCTGCTCGAGCTGTCCGGCGATCCACGCGATTGCATCCATGCACGCTTGCTGGTTCGGGTGCTTGCTCAGCTTGTTGCCCACATGAGCCAGCTGCTTCAGCGATACACCTTCGAACCACCCGGTCTCGCAGAGATACTGCGCCGCGAGCGCGGTGCAACGATCGAGATCGCGGTGCGTTATGCCTGCCCCCGTGGCCCGCCTCGCATTGACAATCATCTGAAGGTACTTGTCGAGCCGCTCTGCGTTGGTTTGCGCGTTGACGCTCCCTTCCAGGAAGGGCAATGCCAACCCGCCAGCGATGCGATGCGCCAGCTCGTTGTCCTTTGCCATGGACACGCACAGGCCGGCGTTATGGTTCTGAGCTATTCGGCTCAATTGTCGCTGATACCGCTCTCGCTCTGCCTGCAGCCTTTTTTTTGCCGCCGGGCCCAGCTGATGTTCGGCCAGGCGGAGATCCGCCGCCGTCAACTCCAAGCGATGCATCGGTCGCTTTCGCTGCCTGTACGGCTCTTCCCGCAGTCGTTTTCCTGCGGTCCGGTCGGACTGTTGTTCCGTCAGGCGAAGATCTGCCGTCGCCTCCAGACCATACGTTGGTCGTTGTGGCCCACGATGCGACGACGAAACGCTACCGTCAGCGGGCATTCTGTCCGGGCGCCGCTCGGGCGCGGTACCGCGTCGTTCGGTGGGATCATCGCGCCGGTGCGAGTGGGTGACCGCGTGTTGGCGAACGAGACTGTCCCATGCGCCTTCGCTGGCTACGCTTCGCGGATTCACAGACAAGGGTTGGCCGCGTCGTGTCGACGTCCCAGGTTCATCCGGCTCTATCCGCCGCCGTTTGGCCGGCGGCCGTCCAAGTGATTGATGGTTGCCCCTGGTGCTGGCTGCTGCCTCATCCTCTGTTGGCCTGGGCTGTTCCTCTTGAGAGTGAGGCCAGTTTGTAAGCAACGAGTTTGGATTGTCGTTAGAGGTTTTCATGCCTGAACTTTAGTCAATCCGCCTGCCAGCGGCCTGCTCGATACGAAGCCTTGAATCGCCCAGCTTTTGGCCCGTGCGCACCAAATTCACGATCTCCTGCTCTTGGCGCGCCTTGAGCTTGGGGCGGCGCCCCGCCAATGCGGCCATCCTTTCGTGCGGCGTCCAGACCATATTTTGTGCGTTCACGCAACTTGGCGCGCTCGAATTCGGCGAACGCTCCTACAACTGCATCATCATGCCCTCTTCCGGCGACGTGGTGTCGATCGCTTCCGTCAAACTCTGAAAGCCTGCACCGACGTACTGGATCTTCTCCATCAACGTGGCGTTGGTGCATGGGTCCGGACTTGAGGGATGTCGATCTTTGAAGCGGCAGACTATGCCGTGGCCGCCTTGCGGCGGGCGGATTTCGGGGCGTGCGCAGGCAAGCATGCGGTTGAGGACGGCGCAGCCGATGGCGACTTCGGTCTTCTGAACGGGAAGCGACCGTGCCCGCAAACGCCGCCCGATGGTGGACTTGTATCGCCCTATGGCGGTCTCGACCAGCGAGCGTTTGCCATAACCGTTGGAGACCTGCCATTTCATCCGGCCGTCTCTGCCGATTGCGGCGATATGCTGGTCCCTTTGGCCGGAAGGTCTATCGTCGAATGGTTCGACCGCGTTGACGCGAGGCGGAATGACGATTGCGGCGGCAGCGCTATGATCGATGACTGCGTCGTAAGTCGGTTTTCCGTCATAGGCGTCGTCAGCAGTAAACTGTCCGATCGGACCGCCAATCTGGTCGAGTAGTGGCTCAACTTGAGAGACATCGCCTGATCAGTCAGGGTATGGGCAATGATCTCGCCGCTGTCGGCATCCAGTGCCAGATGCAGCTTGCGCCAACTGCGACGGGATCTGGCGCCGTGGTTCTCCTTGAGCCACTGACCCGCGCCGTAGACCTGCACGCCGGTGCTGCCGACAAGAACATGCACTGGTCCCTCCGGCGGAACCTGGCGATCATGCCGTTTGTTGGGCGATTGCCATGTCCGCGCCCGACGGCTCAGGGTGGTATGATCGGGGACAGCGAGCGCCAGCCCCATCAGTTGCAGCACCGATTCCAGCAAGCCTTCTGCCTGGCGCAGCCGCAGGCATGGCCGCTCGATCCGCTCGCCAAGTCTGGGTCAAACGCATACGGCTCGCTGCAATCGTTCTAGCGCTGGTCGCCGCGGTTCTTGTGGTCGCAGTCTTCAGTGTGTTGCCGCACTGAATTGAGCCTATTCCGCGAAGGCCTGACGAAGGTTCATGGGCAAGGCGTCGAGCTTCTAACAGGGAATCTGGATTACCGAGGTTCCGTGCGGACCTCCTTTTCGATCGGATACCTTTTGGACATCTCGTGCGGCCTTGGCAGCATCGTCAATGCCACACCAGAATCTCATCAGATTAACTTGTTGTGTCGGCCATGGTCCGGAAGAAAAATCCCTATTAAACTGATCGGTGGAATATTCAGCAATTATTGAACCTTTACATTTATCCGGGTAATCAAAGGCGCCGTCGTCGGCCGGGTTCTGGGTATCACGGTCAGCCGGGATGCCGTGCGGAAACGACAGGAGCGGCGTAGCCCACGTCCAGAAGGAATGCAGGACAGAAAAGGTCAAGCCAGCGAGAGCGGCCGACGCCGCAAAGATCGCGAACCGGATCGTCTGGGCCATTTTTTCGTCGCTTGCGCCTCTGGGCGACTTGGCCCGGGTGCTGCGTTTCCCAAAGCTCAACGTCTCGTGCTGGTTCGATGGCAGTGAGCTCGTCGCGATCGAGCACTGGGGCTATCGCCGGCCGCAGTGGTGCATGAAGCACAGGCCAGCCGACTGGCAACCGCTGCCCGACGTCTATCGGCTCGAGCGGGAGCGCGCAGCAGGAAGCGCTCGACCGGGTGCGCATCGCCGTGCAGGCGCGAATGGTTGCCCAAATTCAGGCCGCCGGCAGGAGCGCGCCGGACGCTTCAGCGGTGTAGGACAGCGGCGAGAGGAACTCACGCCAATGTGAGTTGCCGCTGCAGCGAGGAACCCCGTTTCTGTCTCATGCGCTCGTCGACGTTTTTCATGTTGGTGCTCGCAACCCTGTCAGTGGCCGTCAAGCCTCCCATGGCTGGAGCGGCAGGATTGGCGTTCATACAGCCGGCTGGTACCTTATGGCAGACACCATCGGTGCTTAGGGCCGTGTCGCGATCACCCGTAGGGGCCCTGGCGCTGGCCAGGGAAGCCCACCAGAGGCGATCGAGGCGAGGGCGGCGTAGGATTCAGGTGAGCCTTCTCGGCCTATCCTTGCCTTCGCCTTCGGCCAGGAAGGCGGCCAGCGCGCCAACCAATGCTTCGGCGCTGTCCCTCTCGAGGTGAAGCTCGATCTCTTCGTCATCTTCCGTGATCAGCAGCAACTTGCCTATCAGCGGGTCGCGCGAGATGACCACTATATCATCATCCTGAAAGTCGGCTCCCTTGGGCATAGACGATCCTTGCTCTTTGATTGCGCCAGCATGCAGTGGGCCACAGGGAAGCGCCAGAGCGCACCGGACGCGGAGGCGGTGTAAACGCGCCTCTCCTAGTCGTAGATGATCTGGCTACGCTGTCCGTCCAACGTATACAAACTTGATATGGCGCCGATCTCGGTCGAACTCGCAGGCGCCGATCGGTCGACCTGGAGAACGCAATTTGTTGCGGGTCTCAACTCGATCGTCACGGTCGGCGGATCTCCCTGCTGTGTCGCCTTGATGAGGCTGTATTTCAGCCCTCCATGAAGGGGGAGCACGAACACGCGCAGGAAGCTTGTGCAACGTGCGATGGGGGTCTTGGCCGGCCCTGAGTGAGCCGGGGACAGCATCAGCGCATAAGCACATAGCGCAGCCATCAGGAGCCACGCCGCGCACCCAAGGAAGCTACCACGGCGAAAAGACCAGATCGCGCTGGCGAGCATCGCAAGGCCGATTGCGGCGATGTAGAGCGGGACGGCCATGGGCTGATTAATTATGCACTCCATGCGAACCCATTGTTGTAAGCTGTTATCTCCTCGGTCTCATCGGGAGAGCCCATTACCGGGAGGGCAGCCATGTCGACGGTTTTCGCCGAAGGCATAGATCCCACCAGCGCCAGCAGTTGCTGATTGCACTGGAACGCTATCATTCTGGCGATCACGTCGGGGCGGCCGCAATTAGTTGGCAGTATCTTGTTCATGGCGGCGGCAAGACAGGCTTCATAAGCCTCTTTCGGCGTTTCGGAGTGCGCCGCGCGGGCTACAGTCACCGCGGCGATGACCGAAGGCGCCATGCGCAGAAGACGAGCGCTCATTTTCCCCACCATCGAGTGCCGACACCAAGTTCATCAGGGATTGTAGCGGATTCATGGACAAAGGTGTCCCTCGCCCTAGGGAAGCCCGCCGGAGGGCGATCGAGGCGAGGGCGGCATAAGGCAGTGGCGGCAAAGATCGCGGTCAGTCGAGCGACCTTCTTTCCCATTAGGTGTCGCGTGTCACTCGCGAACTGAAGCGTTGCCTTCACACGCTCCATTTGGACTTTCGGGGCGATCGCTCGGTGGAGGGAACGCACAACTGTGAGACTTTCGTCCGTGAAGGGCAGCACCAAATGATAACCCGCGGGGTAGCGAAAATCGTGCAGCTTATTCATCGGCTCCATCTGCGCTACCAGTTCGCAAAGCAAATTGACCTCGGGCAGCCCCTTGGTCTTGCACCGCTTGAGTATCCTTTTGAGCCGGTGTCCCAGATCGAAGATGTCGGCCTTTGACGTCCCGCTGGCTGCAAGGAACGACTTCAGGGCCAACTCCAAGGAGTGAGCCAAGAGGAAGTGGCTCGCGAAATGGCGCACGGGCTGCGCAGGCTCCACCAGCACTTCGAACGCATCCAGGTACTCGACGCTGCGAATGAGGAGATCGCCAGCGAACAAGCCAAGGGGCTGAGGGATTTCAACGTCTGGCCGTCTCACTGCCGTTTATCTAAATCCGCGAAATATGCTTCGATGATCTCACCGCCTGCTTTGTCAATCTGTTCCGACGCCAGGTTGCGATACACCTTGATGTCATCTTTGTGATCGCCGCCATCTCCTCCCCGATCTCATCAAGCGGCGGCTCCGCTTTGCGCAGCCGGAATTCAGCCTGCAGATCGCAGATGGCCGGTAGTCTATCGACTCGTCACGGCTGGCGGCAGCGGCCATAGATTTGAACACGTCGATATAACCTGCCTTCAGTGCCGGCCGGCAGACTCTCATGCGCTCGCCCGGCTTCCACGTACGTCTTCACGTCTTCCATCTCACTCTTTGCGAGCGAGTGCTCCGCACTCTCACTCTCTTGGCGGGGCGTTGCCGGGCAGCCGGACCCGCAGAAGGGGGCGGCCGAGACCGCAGGCTCGGGCGCAGGCGACGGCTTTCCCCGCAAATCCGTGGCGTCGTTAATCCGCACAGCAGGATTTCGGGGCGCGAACGCGCCCTATGAAGCGCCTTACGCCACATCGGTGACGATCCTGCCGAATGCACGTCGATCGACATGTTCGAGAGCTGTGGCAAGTGCCGAGAGGGGATCGGAACAATTGATTCCGTTGAACACCGGACGCGCCGGATCATGACGGGCGAACGCTCCGGCAGACCGAGCACGCGGAAGCGCGATGACTAGACCGCGGGGAGACCTCGCGCGGTGACCTGTATTCGGACGTCTTCATTTCGCGCCTGTTCGCCGAACAGCCAAAGGCGCGCGCGAGCTGCACTTTCATAATTCAGGTCGTCGACCTCGAATGACTTGGCGGTCGTACTGTCGATGTCCTTGTCGTGGCGTTTGACCGAACTCCAAAGCGTGAGCGTGTGTGGAATCCCGCACGTTCCATCGGGCGATCGAGGAGGAAAGGCGTGGGCCTTTCGCTCCTCGCGCCGTCCCGTGCCCTTATCGAGAGCAGCCCTTATGCGGGAACACGCGGCTTTTTGGCAGGCGACTTTGCAACCGATGACTTAGTTGCTGCTGCCGCGGTACGGCCTCCGCTTTTTTTCTTGGGCTCATCGAGCGGTCCTGAAGGCTTTCGGCCCAGCCCGGCTGCTTTTGCCAGTGCAGAGCGGGCTGCAGCGTAGTTCGGTGCCACCATTGGATAATCAGAAGGCAATTTCCATTTCTGCCGATACTCATCCGGAGTGAGATTATAGTGGACGTTGAGATGGCGTCGCAGAGATTTGAATTTCTTTCCGTCCTCAAGGCAGACGATATGATCCGGTGTCACCGATCTCTTTATCGAAACCGCCGGCTCCTGCGGGGTGGCAGTCTCGGCATCAGGCGTACCGATCCGCTGTAAGGCAGCGTGAGTATCACCGATCAGATTTGGCAGTTCCGCTACTGGGACCGGATTGTTCGACACATAGGCCGAAACTATGTCAGCGGCGAGTGATATGAGATCGCCGTTCTCTTGCTGCTGAACGGATGTGGTCATGCTGCTTTCCCTTATTGTTCATCAGTTCCAGTGATCCCCCGTGTTGTGCAATCTGTGCAGGTACATTGTCGAGGCGATTTTCTCAATGACCAATGGCACCGGTTTAGTGGGTTTTCCAAATCCCTGATTGATTGCTTGGGTCACGCCGCGCATTATCGCGTTGGGTGGGGCTATGACAGAATTGCCGAACGTTGCTGGATTCAACTTTCTGGTGGAGGTTCCGCCACAGTTCGATAGATACGTCGCATCAGCAATGCTTCGGAACGCCATCGGAACCACGGTTCGAACCAGGCGACTGCCGCCGCTAAGCTGGAACACGAGTCCGCCGCAGATCGCCTGTTGGTAGAAGGACCGAAGGAGTTGGCAGGCAAACGTGGCGAGCGGCTCAAATGGACACCTATCGCTGTGGCGATACGAGCTACAAAGCCGGCCGCCACGCCGCGTTGGTCTGTAAAAGCGCTTTGACCGTTCGTACGCGTCCGGTATTCCGAGCTCCTTATCCTTTGGCCTGCCCCATGCGGCATGTACATGCAGCGAGTTCGGCCCCCATGAGCAGCAGGGTCACATAGATGCGAGTTTCTCGCTCGTGCCGGTCCGACCGGTAGCCGTTTCTTTTCGGCGAGGTTCCCCGCGACCGCCAAGTTCGAGCTTCACCCATGGGCAAGGAAATCTGTTGCAAATTTCGTTTGTACACGCGAACGCTTTGTCGCACTTCAGAGGGGGCATCCATTCATGAAATCGCTGGTCGACAACAAGCATATTGAAGAATTCAAGGCGTTGCTTTCCAAACCCGGCCGACAAGAGAACGCCATACAGGCTTTCCTCGAGCAACATACGACCTTTCTGCCGACGCCCGGTTTGCTCAACCACCGTCTTCACCTGAACAGCATTATTTCCAAATTCCCGATCGGGGAGCGAATTGCCGATTATGCCTATCTGGCGAAATCGTCGGATGAATGGAAACTCGTTCTTGTGGAACTCGAAGACGCAGGTAAGAAGCTCTTCACCCAATCCAGCAAGCATGTCGGCTTCACCGCTGAGATGAACGACGCGATCGCGCAGGTCGACGTATGGCGGGAATTCTGGAACGAAAACCGCCGAACTGTTCTGGACTCGCTTGAACATCTGCTCGTTCCGCCCGGCATGCGCCGGAACGCCGTATCGCTCGAATGTGTCCTGGTCATCGGCCGTTCAGCCGAAAAAGACAGCAACGAAGCCCGGCGAAAGCGTCTGGCCGCCTTGCGCGCCGACAAACAGATCCAGGTCATGACTTACGACACGATCCTGCGTGCAGTAGGCGCCGGCTTCGGCGAGGCACGCGCGATACTGACGAAGACCGGCTCTGGCTTCCGCCTCCGCTCCGTCGAAGGACTACCCAGCAACCTGTTCACCTATCTCCTGCCAGAGCATCTTTCTGTAGATCCGGATGTCGAAGTCACTTTGCCGGCTGAGGGATACGACATGGATGCGTGGCTGGCGAACTATCCGTTGGCCGTCAATGAGAAATGGCCGGATAAGGGTGCTTGGAAGCGTGCCGAGGAAGCAGGGATGCATCCCAATGTCGTTCGGCTGCTGAAGAGCTCGGAAGAACGGCGACGGGGATCGGAACCAGCCTCCTGACGGCGGGCTGGCTTCATTTAGAGACAATCGATTGTGCAGTGGGGGTAATGTGGGAAACTCGGGATCGCGATGGCTCCGGTGGGAGCCACATATTCATGCGCCGGGGACGGTGCTCAATGACCAGTTCAAAGGCTCGGACACCTGGGACCAATATCTTTCGAAAATCGAGGCGACAACGCCTGCGATCCGCGCGCTGGGTGTGACCGACTACTATCTGCTCGATACCTATAAGCGAGTTCGCGATGCGAAGTACCGTGATGGGCGTCTCGCCGGCGTCGATCTCGTATTTCCGAATGTCGAGCTGCGTTTGGCTTTCGGGACGGTGAAGGGCAACTGGGTTAATTGCCATCTTCTCGTCAGTCCCGAGGATCCGGATCACATCGGCGCGACACAGCGGTTCCTCTCACAGCTGACTTTTGAATATTCCGGAGACAGGTTCGCCTGTACGCCCGACGAATTGGCGCGCCTCGGTTCGAAAATCGACGCCGGCCTGGCGGGACGAGCCGCGCTCGCCCGCGGGGCACCCAATTCAAGGTCAGCTTCGAACAATTGGCGGAACTCTATCGCGCCATCGACTGGGCCAAAAACAACATTCTCATCGCTGTTGCCGGCAGCGAACATGACGGTACGTCCGGCATGCGGGGTGAGGCGGAGGGCGCTCAAAGACAAGAGGTCGAGCGGTTCGCGGACGTCATCTTCGCCAGCAGTGCCACTCAACGCGATTTCTGGTTGGGCAGAAAGGCAAGCGCCAGCCCCGATGATATCCGTTACCGGTATGGAGCTCTTAAGCCATGTCTGCATGGCAGCGACGCGCACGAGACAGGGAAAATCGGCGCGCCGGATGGCGATCGTTACTCCTGGGTTAAGGGCGGAGCGCATTTCGATTCTTTACGCCAAGCCGTGATTGACCCAGCTGGGCGAGCGTTCGTCGGCGCGGCGCCTCCCATTCGGGCGACGCCGTCGCAGGTGATTTCCCGCGTGGCGATCCGAGATGCCGCTTGGGCGGTGACACCAACGATAGAGCTCAATCCCGGCCTGGTCGCGATCATCGGTGCTCGCGGATCCGGCAAGACCGCGCTTGCTGACGCCATCGCCGCCGGCTGCGATGCGGCCTCCTAACATCTCAGCCCCGCTTCCTTTCTCGTTCGCGCCGGAGACCTTTTGAACGGCGCCAGTGTTAAGCTGGATTGGGGAAGTGGCGATCCTTCGTCGCGCGATCTGCTCGACTATGAATACGATCCAGAACTGGACGGACGGTTTCCCCGGGCACGATATCTTTCACAGAAGTTCGTCGAGGAACTTTGCTCAGCCGATGGCATAACCGATGCCCTGCTCAGAGAGATCGAGCGCGTAATCTTTGAGGCGCATCCAGAGAAGGATGGGACATTCCGGTTCGATCAGCTTCTCGATCTGCGCGCCACACGACATCGTCTGGCTCGTGAGCGCGAGGAAGAGGCCATCGGAACCTTGTCGGATGGGATCGGTCTCGAGCGTGAAAAAAGGCGCCAGATTCCGGGGCTCAAGCAGCAGCTCACCCAAAAGGAACAGACGGTCAAGGGCTTGGAAGCGGATCGGGACAAGCTCATTGTCAAAGGCAGCGAAGCGCGCGCCGACCGTCTCACCATCATCGCCAACGCGGCCGAAAAGGTCCGTTCCTATCTACGCTTCTTCGCAAATCAGGAAACGTCTCTTCTCGCCCTTCAGGATGAGGTGAAAGCGTTCCGGCAGAATAAGGCGCCCGAAGCGCTCCGCCAGACCAAGGCGAGTTTCGTTGCTGCTCGACTGGATGACGCCGACTGGAAGGCGTTCCTTCTCGAATATCATGGTGACGTCGATGCTGCGCTTGCGGCCCGGATCGACACCGCGCGCAAGAACGCGGCTGGTTGGCGCGGCGTTGCGCCAACGCCTCTGACCGACCCCAACCAATCATATCTCGCGGCGGATGCCGATCCCGAGAAAATGCCACTGGCAGTCCTTGAGGCAGAGGCAGTGCGATTACAGGCGCTCATCAACATCGACACCGAGACAGCGACCAAGTTCGGCAACCTTGTCAAGCGGATCGCGGAAGAAAATACGCAGATCGAGAACACGCGCCAAAGCCTATCGGATTGCGAAGGGGCGGCGGAACGGATGGCTGAACTAAGCAAGCAGCGGCGGGAAACCTATCTTCGCGTGTTGGGTTCGATCATCGCCGAAGAACAAGTCTTGCGCGACCTTTATAAGCCATTGGTTGATCGCCTTCAGACCGCGAAGGGCACGCTGCAGAAGCTCTCCTTTTCCGCAAAACGGCATGCCGATGTGAAGCAATGGGCTTCGCTTGGCGAGAAGCTCTTCGATCTTCGCCGCGCCGGTGATTTCAAGGGCAAGGGCACACTCGAACAGTGGGCAAACACCAATCTGCGGAAGGCGTGGGAGGAAGGGGACGTCGCCGTGGTTGACGAAGCGATCCAGCGCTTCACCGAGGCCTGGCAGGACGAGTTGCTCGCTGTCGCCAACGTGGCGTCCAATGATCAGGCGGCATACCGAGCCTGGCTGATGCGGTTTGCCAAGTGGCTGTTCAGCACCGATCACATTCAGATCGAGTACGGGATCGACTATGAGGGTACGGACATCACCAAGCTCTCGCCGGGCACACGCGGCATAGTCCTGCTGCTGCTTTATCTCGCGCTCGACGAAAGCGATCATCGGCCCTTGATCATCGATCAGCCGGAGGAAAATCTCGATCCGAAATCCATCTTCGATGAACTCGTCAGCCTGTTCATGTCGCCAAAGCGAAGCGCCAGGTCATCATGGTCACGCACAATGCCAATCTCGTTATAAACACGGACGCGGACCAGATCATCGTTGCAAATGCTGGCACCCACACCCTCGGCCAATTGCCGCCAATCACCTATGTTTCCGGCGGCCTCGAAGATGCCGACATGCGCAAGCAGGTCTGCGACATTCTGGAAGGCGGCGAGGAAGCCTTCAAGGAACGGGCGCGGCGGTTGAGGGTGAGGCTGGAGCGGTGAATTCGGCGGCGAAGGCCGAGGTACGTTTAACAGCGCGGCGAGACATAGTGAGCGAAGAGGGCTGTTAGGAACGCCGCTCGGCGCATGATGTTCCGGAGAAGTGAGTGTATGGACGAGCGTGATGTCGGCACAATAGGAGAAAACCAGTTTCTCAGCTGGTGCCAGCCGGAAGGGTTTCGCGCCCAGAAGTCCGCGGTCGACAGATTAGGTTGGGATTTTCTTCTCGAACGGGAACCTGTGCGAGCGTCGGACCGGCCGCTCGACGGACAAAACGACCTTGCGAAGTTTCTCGTCCAGGTCAAATCGACGGATCGGGCCGGGGAGGCACCCCGCATCAAGCTCTCGGCTTTAAAGCATCTGGTGGACGCAGATCTTCCAGCTGCCATCGTCGTGCTTGAATTCGGCGGCGGGAGCAGACTGCCGACCCGTAGTATGATCGTTCCGGTGGATGAGGTTATCATCCATAAAACATTGCGCCGGGTCAGACGGGAAGAGTCCCGCGGCAACCGCAAGCTTCACAAGATAACCGTTCCCGTACCCCTCGATCGTGCCGTTGAACTGGGGAACGCCGGCGAGGGATTATCGGACGCCCTCAATGTAATGATCTCGGGGTCGTATTCTACTTACATAGAAACAAAGATCCGCGAGCGGCAGACGTGTGGCTTTGAAGATGGCTCGATCCTCGGCAGTTTTTTTGTTCCCGGAGAGGATGGGCACGATAAGATTCACGACCTATTCCTGGGCAAACGGCGGGAAATCGATATCGAGCATCTGACCCTCGAGCGCCGGCGGTTTGGCATACCCCTCGACAACGATACCGATTTCTTCCAAAGGGCGATCCTTGAGTTTGACGCGCCACCACTCATGGCCGCATCGATTGAACTTCAGGACATCGAGGATGGAACTTGGACCAAGTTTGCGGTCAAGATGTATGTGGTGCCGCCCTTCGTCGAAGGGGGACAGAAAGCTCCAATACGACTTGCCAACAACTTCTTTGAGGTGAACCTCGATTTCGCGAACGAGCGGGCAGGTATCATTTTTGACTATGACGGATCCCGCTCTGTCGGATTGGACGAGGCAGTCACGATGATCGAGGTCGGTGCGATACTAGCGCGCTCGAAGAAAAAATTGAAGATCGAAGTTGGATCCGCAAGCTTGGAATTGCCGGCCGCAGAGGGTGAAAAGGGACCATTCCGAAACTGGATTCCGGTTGCTCCCATGCTTCGTCGGATGGCATCTGCTATCGATCGGCACAACAGGACGAGAAAGCCTAGACTTCTCCTGTCCGATTTCTATGACTGGATCGAAAGATACCAAGACTTCCTGGCATTAGGCTCAACTCCAGGTGCGAACCTCTTCATCCCACGCTGGGAGGACGACGCCGTCGTGGATAGGCAGGACACCCTTCTTGCGCCTCTCACGTTGGAGCTGGCTGCGGCTCAGTATACTGCTTTGATCGAGGTACCCATCGAGACAATAAAACGTGATGATCGGGAGTTCAGCATCATCGGGGGCCAGCCGCGGGTCGTCGACGATATCGCCCGTGCGCCGGGCGCAAGCACCATGGACTTCATCGACCGGGCTATCGAGAGATCGAAACGCGAGCGCCGAGCCATCGGTCCTGCACTCGTCGCCGCAGCATTTGAAAATTGGGCGATCGCGTCGGCATAGTGCTCTCTCAGCGACTGTTCTCCCGGCGTCCTTTAGCCACCCGGAACTTGTTCGAAGACGGCAATTGGCCGGACCTGGTTTCACAGCTTTCGTATCTTCGGTGATCGAAGGCGGTGTAAATCCATCTGAGATGGATGGTATCCGTGCAAAACTCAGGGAGCTCGGCCTTGAGCCCTATGACTGCCTCTCGGCACTCATGGATGTTATCGCGACATGGATGGCAAAGAAAAACGGCGTGCTGCGTTGATGAGAAGGGCGGGCTGGAGCGATCCGACCCGCCAGCTTATTTCTCTTTTTGTCAGCTACCGACCTGGAGATATTTCCTCGAAAAGCGCCAGCATGCCTGACTCGAGATGACGAGCTGCCGAGATTCCGCGTGGCGCTGACCTTCGGCAGGCCGGGTATTCCGCGAGATCGGTGCTCGGCGGCCGACAGTGGCCGTATCAAGGGGAGGGTATAGCACGATATAGACGCTGCATGCGCAAGGAGTTCAAGCAGAACTATCCCAACAAGCACCACTTCCTTCCGGTGTTCTACCTGAAGGAATGGGCTGGTGCTGATGGGCGCGTCGTTCAGTTCAGTAGGCCGAGGCCAAACGACAAGGAGGTCAAGGCCTTGCGCCGACATCCGAGTGCCGTTGGTTACATCAACGGCCTCTATGCCGTGGAGGGTTTGCCGGAGAAGGTCGCGAACCTCTTCGAGACAGAGTTCACTCGACCGGTCGACACGGAAGCGGCGGCTGCTATGCGGCGTCTGATGATGGGGAGGTTTGATAGCGATGCGACGCCCAAGGAAGCGGTAGCGTGGATCAAATACCTGCTTTCGCTGATGATGCGCATGCCGGCTGATATCAGACGGCTAAAGCACTACGTCAAGCACGATTGGTTTTCGGATCTCCCAAGCTTGCAGGCCGCTTTCAAGCGGTCCGGAATGATGGGCAACCCCCAAACGGTGGAGGATTATCTAAGGCTGCTCGGGCCGACGTTTGACGAGAGGGCTGCGATGATCGCGTTAAGCGGCATGATCCAAGTCGAAGCTGCGATTAAGGCCATAGGGCAATTGCAGTGGACGGCGAGCAATGTCTATGGCGAGCGTGAATTCGTCACCTCAGATCGTCCGATAATTGCCTCTGTCGGGATGACCGGCCCTAAGGCGCACATTATCCTGCCCATTGGCCCCCACCGGGTCTTCATAGCCACGAAGACGGAAGAGTTCAGGCGACATCTGTTTGATAAGCGGCCGTGGGACTTCGTGACAGCGGTTAATAAGCACATTGTGAACAATGCCACCGACTACGTGTACGGCAGTAACGCAGCTGCTTTGAGGTTCGTGCAGAAACACATGGGCGAGGGTCGAGAGGAGACCTTTCTAGAGAGGATCAACAAACTTCGCATGGCTGAGATTGCGAAACCTGCGTCGGAACGCGTTGATCTCGATCTCTAAGACAACAAATCGCAAAAGGGTTTTGGTTTCATTCAGCAGATCAGGGCGGCCCGGATGTATTCGTGCATATTTCTGCGGTGGAGCGCTCCGGCCTACGTGGCTTCAAGACAGGCAGAAGGTCAGTTACGAACTGGTGCAGGACAAACGTTCCGGAAAAACGTCGGCCGGCGAGCTTCGGGTGATCTGAGGGGCTGACCGGCTGCGCGCGGGTCGGTCATGCCTTCCACATTGTCGAGCGGAGAAGCGCCGGGACATGTTCCGGGTCGAGTTCGCCGCATATCTCGACTCCAGCAGATCCGGCCCTAGCCAAGCGATCACCCTCCTGAGCGGCCAGTAGGCGTGGGCCAGCTAGGGCCCCTTCCTCGGCTCGATTGGCTCTGTCGCAGTCGCGGGCTGCTTCCGCCATTTCGTGTTGCGCATCAGTCAGCTCTCGTAGTTCGTTGATGCGGCGACTTATCTCGGACGTGGTGAACTCTCCTCTTTGTTTCCTGGGCGGCACGTTCGGACGTCAGCAAAGACCTGCACCAAACACGAGCGTCATGCGTTAACGTCGGATGCAAAGCTCGTCCTTGGCCATTCTCTGGGAATGGGAACAAAAAGGGCGACGATTCGTTCATTTGTTTCGGTTATTTCGGATATTGCGATTGCTGATTCGTGGTGCTATATCCGTGGAACACAGGGAAGACGACCATGACTACGCTGCTCGAACGACCGATATTGCCTTCGGCCGACGATGCCGAATTGGCTGCGGAGGCCAGCCGCCACCTTTCTAGAGCCAAGCACGAGGATGCTGAATTGCGCATCCAAGTGGATGGGGGAGAGATGCTGCGCCTGCCTAAGGCAGTGAACGATCTTCTCTATCATTTGCTCACCGAAATGGCACAGGGTAATGCCGTTACCCTGTTCCCAATCCATGCCGAGCTGACCACACAGGAGGCTGCTGACTACCTGAATGTGTCACGTCCTTATCTTGTTCGACTCCTCGAGGAGGGTAAGGTCAAGTTCCATATGGTAGGAACTCATCGACGGGTCAAATTCCGAGATTTAGATGCATTCCGTAGGTCAACTGAGGAAGAGCGTCAGCGCGTAATGGATGAACTCGCAGCCCAAGCGCAGGATTTGGGGATGGGCTATTAGGAAGTCCAGTTACACCGTCATTCTCGACGCTTGCGTATTATACCCGGCCCCGCTGCGAGACTTCCTGATGGAGCTTGCAGCGGGAGGGCTATTTCGCGCGAAATGGACTGAACAAATCCATGACGAATGGATTCGCAACGTGCTTAAGAATCGCGAGGACCTTAAGCCCGAGCAGCTTTTGCGGACAAAACAACTGATGAACCAGGCAGTGCCTGACTGCACGGTTGAAGGCTACGAGGACCTGATTGAGGGTCTAAAACTACCTGACGGTGACGACAGACATGTTCTCGCAGCCGCTATCCATGCGGCTTGTGACGCCATCATCACTTTCAATCTGAAAGACTTTCCGCGTGACTATCTCGCCAAGTTCCAGATAGAGCTTCTGCATCCGGACGAATTTCTGTTCCATCAGTTTGGCCTGAATACAGCCGCCGTCGTGGTAGCGGCCCAGCGTTGTCGTAAACGTTTGAAAAACCCTCCGAGAACGGCAGAGGAATACCTCGATACCCTCGAGCGGCAAGGGCTCACCAAAACGGTGACCGAACTCCGAAACTACGCCTCGGTCATTTAGCCCCAGCGGCGCTCTGCAGAAGCCAGGAAGGCATGAGGTTCTTCGGTGGCGAAGGCGCATCGCTCTATCGAGCTTCGTCTGTGCGTTATTTCACGGCCGCAGCCGAGCAGGGGAGCTTTCGCAAGCCAGGTTTCGCGCTCGGCATTCAGGTATCGAACAATCAGGCGGCGCATCCGTGACCCTTTAGAACCAAACAACCTCTACATTCTGCCGTACGGGAGGCTGGCACGGTAGAGGGCGAGGCGGTGATCGCTGCCCCTGGATCATTGCCAAGATCGCGTTCTTGACGGCCGGCCAAAATGGTGCCCGGCAGGCCATATACGCGAGGCAGAGCATCCCGGTACTTTGCACCGATTGCGGACGTTGACTCGCTGCCCAAAAGCGGACCGGCCTCCAGATCCGTTCCACGGTGGGAAACGAACAAACTTGGACGCCACCGCTCAATCTTCATCTTCGAGTGGCCTGTTCCGCGGCGCTATCTGCTCTGCTATGGTCATGTTTGGCCACGCTACGGCCGGCACGGGCCGTGCGGGATGGCAATATCGATAACCGCAGCCACGATACGTTAGGATCACTTGAATAGGGTCCAAGTGTGCTCAAATCTCGACGGCAAACCATTTCTAACAGCTGCATATCATGAAATGCTGCACCAAAGTGACATTCGATTCCCTTCCAGGTGGCGCCCGACGCTGGTCAAGGCCCTTTTCAACCGCTAGCTGTGATGCTGACAAGACGATTGCAAGAATTGCTGAATGAAGTCAGAAGCGCGGGGGGAGAGCTATTCTCAGGCATAGGCGTGCTGGTGAGCAATGCTCCCGACGATTTGCCCATCATGCCACTCCGCCCGGCGTTCGAACCGTCGAACGATACGTGCACAACTAAGATTCTTACCGAAATCTCGCGCTTGACGTCTGATTACCATGACGGGTTTCATGTGCTCTCGTCTGATTTCCGCGTGTTGAGACTATCCGTCTACTTCTCACCACCGATAGCGCACGAAGCCGCAGCGGGGCCACGGGTGCATGGGGGCGGGCGCTATTGGGCTGCTCGATTCGGTTCGGCGTTACCGGCTGTCCTCGCGGCGGGCGTGGCTAGTACGCATTACGGCGTGGCGGTCTTCGAGAGAGGCCGCGAGGTTCACAACTTTTGACAAGGCGACCGATGAGCCCGAATAATAATGGTTCTGTGGTGCACGCGTTGGGCGATGCAAACCTTCCGAATATTGCTGGCCGCTGGAGCATGAACATTACATGGCAGCGTGGGGAGAAAACCGGCGATGTCAAAGCCGCCGCAATCATTCGCGAAGACTCAAACGGGATCAGCATGGAGGTGCAATCCAAGAACTCGGACTCACGCACAATCTTCGCACGCTACGGACGTGAGGGTTCGAGTGGTCCAGTACTTCATTATTTGTACGAAGTTGAGCCTAAGTTTCTTGAAGTGAACAATGATGGCCCGTACAAAGGCGCGGCTATATTGAGGTTCTACGAAGATGGTAACGAACTCCGCGGAAATTATTGGACGAGTCAATTATCAAAGGGGCACTTCCGGCTCCGACGTTGGACGCAAGCGGAGAGCGAGGTCATAGCCGGGGAGCGGACGGATGTTTTGCTGATTACAGCGATAGAGGAAGAGTTCGTAGCTGCAAAAGTCGCATTTACGGCGCTCATGCCGGGGCACAACGGCGTGCGCGAGTGGCGCCTTCGCGAGGATTCCAGTTCCTGCCATCTCGCTGGAACCTTCTTTTCGGGTGGTGAACCACTGTTCACTCTGGCTTTGGCAAAGCCCACGAGAATGGGGGCCAACCGGACAGGCGCCTTGGCGATGATGTTGGCGGAGCGCTTACGACCAAGGTATTTGGTGATGTGCGGCGTGTGCGCGGGTAACCCGGCGGATTTAGCGCTGGGCGACGTGGTTGTCTCCGAAATGACGTACCAGTATGACGAGGGCAAGGTCGATCAGTGCGGCTTCACCGGCGATCATCGACAGTCGCCTGTTTCTATTGACTGGCTACGGGCAGCCGATGCGCTCTCCGCCGAAGCGACGCCGAGCTACGGACGTCCGACCGATGCCGATGCACGCTTCTGGATCATGGAACGCCTCAATGGCGGGGGTGACCCAAAGAGGCATCCTGCTCGGCGACGCTATTTCGAACCGGGCAAATGGCGCGCTGCCGTTGAAGCGCTCGAAGCCGATGCGCTTGTCGTTGTAGAGGGCGACGCTCTTCGGCTAACCAGCAAAGGTGAGAACGAAGTTCGACGCTCGATACTCATGGATGTGGACCCGCCCGCGCGGTTGCCGTTTGCCATCAAGCGGGGCCCAATTGCGAGTGGAAATGTGGTTGTCAAGGACGGCCTAACCTGGGACATGCTCGCCCGCATGGGCGTGCGTTCGGTTCTCGGGCTTGAAATGGAGGCGGCTGTCATCGGAGAGGTGGCCCGAAGCGCCGGAATCGAGCGGTGGATCGTGATCAAAGGCGTCATGGACCATGCCGATCCGAAGAAAGATGATAGGTTCAAACCGTTCGCAGCTCGGGCTTCAGCTGAGGTCCTCCGAGTGTTCTTGATCGGCAGGTTCTCCGCATTGTCAGGTCACTCGGCCAATAGAAAAGGCCCGTCAGCCAGCCAGTCTGGTATCGACAAGTGAATAGTCCGAATGTGGATATTCTTCGTGTTCGGAAAGGGTCCGGCCGTCGACGGCGGAGCGCCCTCGTCCGTCAGGTACAGGATGATTTGCCCGATGGCATCCCCCTGCAGCCCATGGAATTTCAGCCCCTCGACTCACTTATTTTGTCAGGTGAATGCTGGGGTTTCACCGGTGGACATGAGAAACTTACCTTTCTGTTCCACGCCTCCGGTCGGCTCCGCCTCCCTCCGGCCCGTCACCGACGGAACAAACCTTCAACCGACATCATGAACCCGATGGGGGGCAGTTCTTCATGACACAAAGGGGGCAGTTCCGGATGGCGTTTGACAGGCGATGTGAATTTCAGCCTTTTCCGCATCGGCATATTGGGTGGGCAGAACTGTGCCGCGGCAACCTAGACCGGCCCAATATCCCCGTCTGCCTACAATCAGGAACAAGACGGGACCTTCTCGGTGGTGCCGCATCACATTGCTCCAGGTTCTGAGGTCGAGTCCTGATGGGGACGGATAGTCCTCTGGATGGGTATGCCATTCCCCGACGTAGGTTTCCGTGCGCTGGCTCTTCCGCCACGCCTCCTTGGCGGCCCGGTCATGGCCTGTATCCAATCGGTCGAACATGTAGCGCAGGCGTCGGTCTGCGGGCATTGGCACGGTACATTCGCAAATATCAATATGGCGGCCGCGATAGCTTCCGATAAGGATGCCGCCGGCCTCAGCTGCGTCCCTCCCTGTCTGCGCATGTGCGGATACCGCGTCGATGACATGATTTTCAACTACGACCAAGGTGTCGCGCGCGAAGCTCAGGATCAAGTCAGGCCTCCTGGCCGCAAGCTGGACAATTCGCAGCCTTAGCGGGGAGAGCGTCTTTCACCATGAATGCCTTATGTCGATCCAGCGTCGCCGATCGGAAGGTTGGCTCCCTCACACCATTCACCCAATCAATTGCGGCCTCGCAAGCCAGCGAAGCTGCTGCGACCGACCGCGACACGGGAAAGGGTACATATCGAGCATCGCCGCACGCCAGGTTGCGTTCGACCTCGGTCTCCACGCCCTTCTTAAGCGTGCGGAATCGAGGTTCGCCATTCAGTGCCGGCTTCAGGCATTTGAAGCAGGCACCGTCCGGGCCACAGACGAGTAGGCACTGCGCGGCGGCTCCATTGCCGATAAGCCAAACGAACAAGGCCGCAGGTGCATGCGGCCGCGAGCGAACGATTTTGTCGTTTATAGCGATCGACAAGGCCTCCTCTCCAGTTGCATCGACGAGCAGGTCGAAGCGGTTGAATGCCAAGTCCCTGTCAAACACGTCGCCGGCGGCTGCGCTGACCGACAACATAGGCAGTTGATCATAGAGGAAAGCGGCGCAGCCTTCCGCTTTGTTTTTCCCAAGATAGGGCGCTCCAAGCAGGTGCCGCCCCAGATTTTCCGTTTTCAAGGTATCACGATCGACGAGCGTGAGCTTTCCGCCTTGCGCCCCAGCGCCCGCCTGAGCAAGCTGATGCGCCAGAAATCCGCCGATGGTTCCGCAACCGATCAGTAGGATACGTTTGCCACTGAGATTCTTGATCCTGCTCATGTTGCGTCCGAATACGTATTGCGGGTCAGCCCGGTAGCCACTCGTCCTGTCCACCCCGATCTTGCTTGCGAAGCGCTCCAAGAGATAAGGGAGCGCCGCTCGCCGGGTTTTCAAAAACTCAGGCGTTCGGAAGCCCTTTGGCAATTCGATCCGGGCAATGAACACACCGTTCGCAGCGGCGATGGCGAGATATTGAACGCTGCCGTGGGACTGTCGGAGCGCTATCTCGATAGCGCCCACTAGACCCGGGTCGACCCATCTGAGCCAGACGTTTAAGTCCGCGAGAGTGTCAGGCGGCCAATGACCGTCCGGATTGATGGTGAGGCGCTTTTTCGTTCTCACGACCCGGCATGGCAAACCCTCGCTCGGCTTATACCTGCCCTTGCCAGGATCCGGCGCCTTTGTCAGCCAACTGGCTCCGCGCGTCAGGACGATCTGGGCCTCGCCCCTCCCGTCCGGCTCGCTGACGTTGATTTTGGCGTCCCCAGTGAAGCCCACGGGCAGGTCAATCATCACCGGAACCAGTCCCCAGTAGACCTGAAACTCATCGGCGAAATCGGCGTCAAGGCGACCCCGCATACCGTCGCGGAGTACTTTGTCGGCCTGCTCCAGGCACTGCAGCACGGTGCCAGTTGGATTGTAACGGTCGAGAATGACGGCACCCTGTTCGAAATAGCAAAGCGACAAATCGCTGCTCAGCAGGTGAGGTATCGTCCGCTTGATGTCTGCTTGATCTGCGAGCCGGATCGTCGGTGCACGCACGAAGTTGAGGTCCGTTACCTCGACTGTGGCCGATATCTTGAGGTCGGTCGGATCGAGCAATCCTACGTAGGTACCGCTGCCCCAATCACGCTTGAACTCCCGCTGGGAAAAGGCGTCATGAATGCGGCGCCTAATATCCCTTTCATCAGCCACTAGTGGAACGGCCCACAGTCGGAGCAGCCACGATCTTCGGCGCGTGGGAACGCACCTCAGCGCGAGCCGCTTCAGCGATGTTCACGAGGTCGGGGCGGTTAGGAATCCGGTCACCGAATGCCTCCTGCATGGCGGCGACAGCCTCCTGGCAGTTCGCCGAGTGATGAACCGCTTCCCGGACGTTAGCGTGCAGGCGCCGGGCTTCTGCGATGGCGACTTCGCGCTGCTCGCTGTCAAGCTTCGCATCTAGCTTCTCGCTACGATCGGCAGGGTTGAGCACCGGTCCTTCGAGCAGCTTTGGCAGCCGCTCGACGACCGTGAGCAACGCCAAATCCTCCCGCGTGGGCATATCGCGACGCCCCATCTCCTCAAATACCTCGAAAGCACAGGCCATGAGAATGATAGACGACACGCCATCAAGGGTCGGATGATTATAATCCCGCCAGCCCTTGAGGTAGCGGCACACTCGCCGTAGGATTTCGCCGTGTACCTCGACGGCGTCGACGAACCACTTCCTAATTTTCCTCGGATCGGATGCAATCCAATCCTTCTCGCGGTGAGCCAATAGGACACTGTCGGCCGGAAGGTCCTCCCACTTCAGTGCCGTGTCCCCGGCCGCCATCCGCTTAGTGACCATGTCAGCGCTGGCATGCGCCGCCTTTTCCAGCGTTTGAAATTCTCGGTCGGGAATGGCGTATAGGGGAATGTCCACGTGAGCGTCATCTGCGATGACGAGCCGGCAACACGTCGGTTTCTCGACGAATCGCCAGCCCTTTTCCTTCGCTAGATGGCGCAGCGCTTCATCGATGAATGCGAAGAAGAGGGTTGCCGCGTCGCTCGGCTGAGCACCGCGCACGAAGTTAAGTGGCAGATAGCACCCATCGTCCATGTCCATCTGCTGCTTGGGCACATAGATCGGATAATTGATGGTTTTGTAGGATACGCTCCCTTGAGTGAAGAATCTGGGTTCGATCACGAAGCCCAGCCCCTGCCGACTCCGCGCGGCGAACCATTCCTTGAGAAAAGCCCGGACATAAAGACGCGCCTCTCGAAGCTTCTCGACGTCCGACGTGTCGAGCGTCAGGTTCTCCAGAAATGTCTCCGGGTCGGTGGTCGTATGGAGCAGTTTCGATACATTTGCCAAAGGTGAACCCCACTGTCGGCGATCGTCTGATGGATCGATTGCGAAGGAACCCGAATCGTTGGTTAATCTTACTCGGATCCGCGGCATCTATGAAGAACATATTACGAACATAGGCTTCTTCTCCACGGATAAACGAGAAGCCGAGTGCAGGGAAAGAGATGCCATTTCAGATTCTTGCCCTGAGCGGCGGAGGCTATCGCGGGCTGTTCTCGACGCACATTTTCTCCAAGCTCGAGGAGCAAGCCGGGAGGCCAATTGGCGAGTGCTTCGACTTGATCGCTGGAACGTCCATCGGTGGCATTATCGCAATCGGCTTGGCGCTCGGAAAACCGGCTAAGGAAATTCGGGACGTCTTCGAGGAAAAAGGCGAGGACATTTTCACTAGAGGCGAACCAACTCGGAACCAATCAGGAACTCCTGGCGGTTCCTTCGGGGGATCGTAAAGCCCAGGTACGATGGGACCGAACTTCGTAAGGCTATCGAGGCCGTAGTAGGTGCGGACACATTGATAGGCGACGCCAAGACGCGTCTTCTGGTCCCCACGGTCAACATGACAAAAGGCAGTGTGCAGTTATTCAAAACCGCGCACCACCCCAACTTTATCAACGACTACAAGGTCAAGGCGATCGACGTGGCCATGGCGACCTCGGCGGCGCCGACCTTCTTTCCGATGGCCAAAATCGGTGCGAGTTACTTCGTCGACGGCGGCGTAGTGGCGAATACACCGGACCTTTGTGCGATCCATGAAGCCACTCATTTCCTTGGGATAGAAATCGACGACATTCGGGTGTTAAGCATCGGCACCATCACGACCGGGTTCTCTTTGCCAACTTCGCTTGGAGGCAATTTCGGCGCGAGTTCATGGATGAAGAACCAGCGATTGATCTCGATGATTTTTTCGTCCCAGCAGCAACTCGTCGATGTCATGGCTCGGCACCGGCTCGGTGGCCGCCATCTGAGGATGGATGACAAGCCGGGCCTGGAACAGAGTTCTGATCTCGGGCTTGACATAGCCTCAAAGAAACGACGGGAGACACTACTTGGGATGGCAGATGGCGTTCACCAGCAGTTTGGGGGTAGCGCCGAGATCCTCGCGATGTTGGACCACCAACCGATCAGACCGACCTTTTACAAACATAGAAAACCACTTCCTTAGAAGAGAGCAAGCCTCAGCAGTCGACCAAACTCCGAACTCGCAGCCAGTTGTCGAACCGGATATCCCAACATCGGACGTTCCATACGGGCGCTAAGGCCACTTCCACCCTAGGCTTCCACCGGCGGTGTGTCCGCTTCTCGTTGAACACTCCAACAGCGGGCTATCCGCTACCGGCCCAACATTGCCGTTGGCACAAGCGAGAGCCAGGGTAGTTGGCGCAGCCAACATTGGGACAGACGTTGTGGAAATCCCTGGCACGTCGGGGGCTTCAGGCTGAATGAGCCGCGGAACCATTTGGAACGATACGGGAAGCTCTCGATTTATGCCCGCGAAAAAGACAATAAAATCAGCGGCTTGAGTACATCCTCCGGGCCCACCAAATCCATCGCAACGACCCGGCCTATCGATCGTCGGGACGTTGCAAAATAGCCATACGCAGGGTGGGAAAGCCTGAATCAACCAAGAAGCACGGAGCCGCCTCGACGTTGCGCGGTGGATTGTCGATGCCTTAGGCCTAAGCAGCGGCAATCGCCAACTGCGAGGGTGCTACAATCTGTGACGCCTATTGTGATACAAATAGGACGCCGAAAAGGAAAAACTGAAGCAAAAACAATGGTATAGGCAACTACCCGATCCCAGCCAACGGTACCATCTGGCTTTCCGATAAAGCCATGAATTTATAATATAATTTCTGACTTCAGGCTGCAGAAGTTGCGGCTGTTTGCGTTTTTCTGGTCAAGGCAGGCGACTGCGCCGCCATGGTGGCCGTGCTGATCAACTGCTTGATGACGAAGTCGCTGCGAAGCATATGTCAGCTAGGCGGTTCAATTCATAACGCGTCTTTATTTGTATCTGATCTGCTGATACATAACCCCGTGTGACGAGTGCGGGGCCATATGTCGAATGAAATCATGGTTGTCGATCCGCTTGAGCGGCTCGACTTGTTGAAGAGCCTCGCGAGCGAGGTCCGGGTCCGGATTCTCGATCTGCTGCACCGCAAGGGGCCGAAAAACGTCAATCAAGTGGCCGAAGAACTGGGTCTTCCGCAATCGACGATTTCCGCAAACATTCAGGTTCTTGTCGATGTCGGTTTGATCGAGACGAAATCACAGAAGGCGCGCAAGGGAAGCCAGAAGGTCTGCTATTCGACCTTCTCCGAGTTGGTTGTCGTCTTTAAAGACCGCACCCCGGCGCAGGATCTAGGCGTCATAGAAGTGGCGATGCCGCTTGGGCTCTATACAAGATGCGAAGTTTCCGCTCCCTGCGGCCTGTGTTCAAAGGACGGCGTCATCGGACTTCTCGATGTGCCAGACACCTTCCTCGATCCCGACCGTATGCGGGCCGGGCTGCTGTGGTTCACGCGCGGCTTCGTCGAATACCAGTTTCCCAACAATGCGACGCTTGCTCATGCCAAAGTCGGCGGGTTGGAACTGGCGATGGAGCTTTCGTCCGAGGTGCCGGGCACATCGAAGGATTGGCCATCGGACATCACGGTCGCGATCAACGGACACGAGATAGATACCTGGACGGCGCCGGCCGACTATGGCGACAAGCGCGGCAAGCATACGCCTGGCTGGTGGAAGCTGGCCGGATCGCAGTATGGCGACCTCGCACACTGGCGCGTCACGGACGACGGCACCTATCGCAACAACGACAAGGTGTCCAAATGCTCGCTGGCGGATCTGGAGCTCGAGCGGCACCGCTCGATCCGGATACGAATCGGCGTGAAGGAAGGTGCGCGTCACCCCGGCGGCATAAACATCTTCGGCAGCGGCTTCGGCAACTACAGCAACGACATCGTTCTGCGCCTGCTGAAGGCCTAAGGGCGCGGTCTCACGGAACTGCGAACTGCTCCACTCTTTGTTTGGACGTAATTCCCAAGGAAAAGCGCTACGGCTTTTCCAGGAAAGCCGCACACATCTTTCCTGGAATTGCTCCAGGCCCTTGACGGGCGGGCGAACTCCACCCTTAACTGACCCATGACCCGGATATAAATCGGAAAGTCGGATTGATAGTCCGCAGTGGGAGGGATCATGAAGGCTAGAGTCACGGCGAACGCGGCCTATGCCGTCGCGGATATCGACAAACGCCTTTACGGCTCGTTTCTCGAGCATCTTGGCCGGGCGGTCTATACGGGCATCTACGAGCCCGGACATCCGCAAGCGGACGAAG
Organism: Mesorhizobium sp. M1D.F.Ca.ET.043.01.1.1; assembly: GCF_003952385.1. NCBI lineage: Bacteria > Pseudomonadati > Pseudomonadota > Alphaproteobacteria > Hyphomicrobiales > Phyllobacteriaceae > Mesorhizobium > Mesorhizobium sp. M1D.F.Ca.ET.043.01.1.1. Next base: position 1,982,091 of record NZ_CP034444.1, on the reverse strand, counting down.
AGGGGATGCGCAAGGACGTGATCGAGCTGGTGCGTGCGCTCGACACTCCGATCTGCCGCTACCCGGGTGGCAACTTCGTATCCGCCTACAATTGGGAAGACGGCATAGGTCCAAAGGAGAACCGCCCGCGGCGACTCGATCTTGCCTGGCGCACCACGGAGCCGAACCTGGTTGGCATCCATGAATTCGCCGACTGGGCCGAAAAAGCCGGCACCAAGATGATGCTTGCGGTCAATCTCGGTTCCCGCGGCCTCGACGAGGCGCGGGCCTTCGTTGAATACGTCAACCACCCGGGCGGCAGCTACTGGTCCGACCTCAGGGCCAAGAACGGACGCGCGCAACCCTGGAACTGCCGCCTCTGGTGTCTTGGCAATGAAATGGACGGCCCCTGGCAGGTCGGCCACAAGTCGGCGAGCGAATACGGCCACCTCGCCAACGAGACCGCCAAGGCGCTGCGCGGCCTCGACCCGGCGGTGGAACTGGTCGTCTGCGGCTCGTCGCATTCCAATATGCCGACCTATCCGCAGTGGGAAGCGACCGTGTTGGAAGCGACCTACGAGCAGGTCGACTACATCTCTCTCCACATGTATTTCGAGAACTACGAAAAGAATACGGCCGAATATCTCGCTCTTCCAGCCAAGCTCGACCGCTACATTGGCACGGTCGCGGGCATTATCGACTATGTGAAGGCCAAGACCCGCTCGAAGCGGGACGTGAAGATCTCCTTCGACGAGTGGAACGTCTGGTACCATCAGCGCAAGCGGGACGCCGAGCGCATGCGTGGCTGGGACTGGCCTGAAGCGCCCAGGCTTCTGGAAGACGTCTACAATTTCGAGGACGTGCTGCAGGTCGGCTGCATCATTAACACCTTCATCCGTCGGTCGGATATTGTTCGCATCGCCTGCATTGCGCAGTTGGTGAACGTTATTGCGCCGATCATGACCGATCCCGGCGGTGCCGCCTGGCGGCAGACGATCTACTGGCCTTTTATGCTGGCCTCCAGGCACGGCCGCGGCACCGCGCTGCAGCTTGTGGTCGAGGTGCCTACCTATGACGCGGCCGCGGCCGACAGGGTGCCGTGGCTCGACATTGCGGGCGTGCACAATTCGAACGCCGGCACGCTGACCTTCTTCGCAATCAACCGGCATGGGTCCGAGACGATAGAGGCCGACGTCGCCCTCGAGCGGTTCGCCGCCAAGTCCATCGAGCATACGATCATCCGTCACGACGATCTCGAGGCCTGCAACACGAAGGACGCGCCGGACAACGTATCGCCGGTCAAAGGCAACGGGGCGACGCTCAGCAGCAAGGGAATGACGCTGAACTTGCCGCCGCACTCTTATTCGATGGTGCGTGTGACGCTCTGAGTTAATATCCGATCATCAGATATATACCGTAAAATCCGTTGCAGGCGGTTTGGTTTGGTGTAGCATTGAAATGTTCAAGGCGGATCTAACCGCCGCACTCGGGAGGAAGCTGAGATGAACTTTCGCAAGATGGCCATGGCGGTGGTTGCGGCCGGAGGATTCTGGGTCGTCGCGGCCCAGGCCGAAGAAACCGTCGCATGGTGGGATTTCCTCGGCGGCGGTGACGGTGTGCGCATGAAGCAGATGATCTCCGACTTCAACGCCGCCCACGCCGGCAAGATCAAGATCGACGCCACGACGCTGGAGTGGGGCACGCCCTTCTACACCAAGGTGCAGACCTCGGCGGCGGTCGGTGAGGCGCCAGACGTTATGACCTATCATGCCAGCCGCATCCCCTTGGCGGTGAGCCAGGACATTCTCGAAGAAATCACCGCCGACGACATGAGCAAGATGGGCCTCTCGGCCTCGGACTTCGCCCAGACGACGATGGGCGCCGTGACGGTCGACGGCAAGCAATACGCAGTGCCGCTCGATACCCATCCAATCGTCCTGTACTACAATCGCGACCTCCTGAAGAAGGCAGGCGTGCTCGGCGGCGACGGCCGTCCGGTGGGCATGGGCAACAAGGAGGAATTTACCGCGACACTGCAGAAGTTGAAGGATGCCGGCGTCGAGTTCCCGTTGGGCAGCGTCACCGCCGACGGCAACTTCATGTACCGCACCATTTATTCGCTGGTGTGTCAGCAGGGCGGCGAGCTTCTGACGGGCAATGAGTTCCTCACCGGCGACAATCCCGAAAAGCTGGCGAAGGCGCTGGCGGTTCTGCAAGGGTGGACGAAGGCAGGGCTGCAGTCGACCTATACGGACTATCCCGCAACCGTCGCCCTATTCACCTCGGGCAAGGCCGCAATGATGATCAACGGCGTCTGGGAAGTTCCCACGATGACCGACCTTGCCAAGCAAGGCAAGCTGTTCGACTGGGGCGCCGTCGAGATCCCGGTGATCTTCGACAAGCCATGCACCTATGCAGACAGCCACTCATTCGCGATCCCGAAGAACAAGGGCAAGGAGATCAGCCCGCAAAAGCGTGCCGCCGTTCTCGAGGTGATCTCATGGATGGATAAGCACTCGCTGTTCTGGGCCACGGCAGGCCACATCCCTGCATACAAGCCGGTCACCGAGACGGCCGAATACAAGGCAATGGAACCCAACGCGACCTACTCGACGCTGACGGCCAACATGATCTTTGATCCAAAGTCGCCCAAGGCTGGTGTCGCCGGGCCAATCTTCGACATCATGTCCAATTATTTCGTGCCGACCCTCAATGGAGAGATGGACCCGGGCGAGGCGGTGAAATCCATCAAGGAAGAGCTGAACGGCATGTAGGGCTCGAAGGCTGGGACCGCCCTGTCCAGGGCGGTCCTAGCCTTATTTGAGGAGGAGCCATGCTTCGCAACTCCCGCACTGAACGTCTTGTCGCGCTGGTGCTGGTCGCTCCCTTCCTGGCGATCTACCTGCTGGCATTCCTCTATCCGACGGTCCAGATGTTCCGCATCTCCTTCACCGATGCGCCGCTGATCGGGGCGGGTCGGTGGGTTGGTCTCGACAACTACCTGCGGCTCGATAACGACCCGATGTTCCGGCGTGCGGTCTGGAACACCGCTTACTTCGTGCTGATGACGGTAGTCCCCGGAACGCTCATCGCGCTGTTGATCGCGCTTGGCGTGTCGCGCCTCAAGGGCCGGTTCCAGGCGATCGTTCTGGCGCTGTTCTTCCTGCCCTACATCCTGCCGGTATCCGTGGTCTATCTGATCTGGGACTGGACGCTGAATTTCCAGTTCGGGATCGCGATGCATGTGCTGGACTGGCTGGGAATCCCGCGCGTACCGGTCTTCAAGTCGCGCGTCTGGTTCTTGCCTGCGGTGGCCGGAGTGACGATCTGGTGGACCGCGGGCTTCTCGATCCTCCTCTTTCTCGCCGGACTGCGGTCAATACCAGCGGAGATCTACGAAGCCGCGGCGCTCGACAACTCGACGCGATGGACCACGTTCCGGCGCATCACCTGGCCACTGCTATGGCCGATCACCTCGCTGGTATTAACCATCCAGCTCATCCTGCAGCTCAAGATATTCGATCAGGTCTATCTGTTCTCAATCGGCGGACGGCCGAACGACAATATGGTGCTCGTCTACTACGTCTTCCAGAAGGCCTTCCAGCAGAACCAGGGAGGCAGGGCGGCAGCTGTCGCCGTCACCCTCTTCGCGCTTGTGGTCGTCGTCTCGGTCCTGCAATTCCAACTGCTCCGGTTCGCCGAAAGGCGGCGCCGGTGAACGTCATGGCTGTGCAACGCTGGAACTTTTGGGGCGGGATAATCACGGCACTGACGCTTGTCTGGGCCATCCTATGGGCGTTCCCGCTCTATTGGGGGGTGATCTCATCGCTCAAACCGGACGACGAGGTCATCCGGCCTTACATCGAACTCTGGCCCAAGACGGCGACGCTTGAGAACTACATTAACGCCCTGACCACCACACAGATCGGCACCTGGTATGTCAATTCGGTGGCGGTCGCGGTCGGCGTAACGGTCATCACCATCTTCATCTCGATGCTGTGCGGCTACGCGATCTCCCAGTTGCGCTTTCCGGGGCGGATCGCGCTATGGCGGCTGATCCTCGCCTCCTTCATGGTGCCAACCTCAGCGCTTATCATCAATCATTTCGTGCTGGTCGCCAACCTTGGCCTGCTCAACAGCTGGGCCGGAATCATGTTGCCGCAGCTTATCCATCCCGTCATTATCATCGTGTACAAGCAGTTCTTTGATCAGGTCCCGAAGGACTTCCGCGAGGCCGCGGTCATGGACAATGCGTCTGAATTCGGGATCCTCTTCAAGATCTATATGCCGATGAACTGGGGGGTAACGACGGCGCTGTCGATCGTCTGCTTCATCTGGACGTGGAATGCGTTTTTGTGGCCGTTCCTCTCCGTGACCCGCACCGAGATGATGACGATCACCGTCGGCATTACGCAGGTCAATGACGCCTTCGGTGTCTACTACGCGCGCCAGCTGTCGGCAGCCGTACTGGCCGGCCTTCCGGTGGCACTGGCCTACCTTTTCTTCCAGCGCCGGGTAACCGAAGCGATAACGCTCTCGGCGGGTATCAAGGGCTAGACTAAAGTATCCGTCCCTCGCCGCTGACGAGAGAGGGCGAACTCTCTCCCAGCGGTTCTTTCTCGCCCATTCGGCAAGCAAAGTCATAAGACAAGCGCGTCGCGCAGAACCGGATTCAGGCTCGGCAGGTTCAGGCCCCGTCGGCATGCGCGTGCCAGGTTGATCCGTCCGCGGCGAAGAGATGCAGGGCCGTGGTGTCGAACTTCAGCCGAACGGCGTCGCCCGGTCTGGCGCTCGAAAGCCCGCGATCTTGTGCCGTCACCTGCGTCCCATCCGCGAGCCGCGCATAGATGAGCGTTCGCTCGCCAAGGCGCTCGACAACCGTGGCCGTGGCGAATGCGTCACCGCCCTCCGCGACCACAGTCAGCGATTCCGGCCGCACTCCTAGTTCGCGCCAATCCATGTTGACGGGCGCGCCCGGAAGTTCGACGAGCGATCCATCCGTCAAGCGCGCATTGAGCCTATCGCCTGAGTCCGAAACCGTAACAGGCAGAATGTTCATCGCCGGAGACCCGACGAAGGTCGCGACGAATCGCGACGCCGGACGTGCATAGACCTCAACGGGCTTTCCCATCTGCTCTATCCGGCAATTGTTGAGGATCACAATACGGTCGGCGAGCGTCATCGCCTCCACCTGGTCGTGGGTGACGTAGATCATCGTCGACTTCAAACGTTGATGCAGTTCGGCAAGCTCGACGCGTGTACGGGCTCGAAGCGCCGCGTCCAGATTGGAGAGTGGCTCGTCGAACAGGAATGCCTTGGGCTCCTTGACGATCGCACGCCCAATGGCCACGCGCTGACGCTGCCCGCCGGAGAGCTGCGACGGCCGCCGGTGGAGCAGCGCTTCGATCTCCAAGATACGCGCAGCCTCAGCGATGCGTTGGCGTATGACATCCGGCGCAACCCGAATGTTCCTTAGCCCAAAGGCCATGTTCTCCGCGACTGTCATATGTGGGTAAAGCGCATAGTTCTGGAAGACCATCGCAACGTTGCGCCTGCCCGGCGCAAGGTTCTCCGAGCGCACCCCGTCGATCGTCAGCGTGCCTTGGTCAATGCTTTCGAGGCCGGCGATCATCCGGAGCAGCGTCGTCTTGCCGGAACCGGACGGACCGAGAAACACGACCAGTTCTCCTGGGTCAATGTGCAGACTCACATCGCGGATCACTTCGACTGCGCCAAAGTGCTTTGATACGCCCGAAAGCGCGATTCCCGTCATGCTTGCGATCCCATCTTTGCTACATAATTTCGGATAAATACCCGATGTCAAGGAACGTTGATACGGCAAGATGAGCGGCCTCATCCCTGGTCCCTGGAACAGCTGCCAGCTACCCTGCCAAAAGCCGACGATCCGCTGTCGGCTATAGCCGCGGACAACTTCGCGCCGCGAAGTTGCCATTCGCCAGCTGGGCCGCAGCCTATCGACATGATCCACAAGATCGAATCTAGCGTCACGTAGCAAACCGCAGGCGCTTCTCGCTCCGCCACTCTAGAGGGCCTTTGAGCGACGCTATATGTTCGTGTGGCCGGTGAATTTCGGATCGCTACATCGCCAAGCACTTTGCGTTCGAGCGGCCTCGTCCAAAATTGTGGTGACTTCGTCGTCTGAGAGCTGAGGGAAATTGATGCAGTTTTGGCTGAGCGCTCGGAAATGCGCTGGTTGGCTGAGCCTCGAAGTCGCCCCAGATGCGTGCTACGTATTGTGGCACATATTGTGATACAAATCTGCTGAAGTCAGAAAAAATATAATAGAAACAATGACATGGTTCCGATAGTGATCCCAGCCAACGGGACCATCCTATTTTAAGCAAACTATTGAATTTGTTGTGAAACTTGCGATCTCGGCGCTCGCAGGCGACAGCGTTGCCGCTCTCTGGGCGGTGTCATGCTTACCTTGTTCGCAAGTCTATTGGGCGACTTGGGAGACCGCTGACATCAGCTCCTGCGGGCTTGGCGCCGCAAACATGTATCGGCCACCCTCTGGAACCTCCGTGAAGCTCCAGCGGACGATACCCTGCCGGTCCAGCAGGAACTGACCGATCAGTTGTCCGTGTCCCGTCGCCATCATCTGCTGGTCGGCTTCGGTCACTTCGTAATGGTCCTTCTTGTCGAGGATTTCGGCGGCCGCAATGGGGTTCATAGGACCGGGCAACTCGCCTGGTATGTCGACCCGCATATCCATTGCTGCTGCCATCGCGACCTTGTACGGCCAGTTCGTCTCGTTTTCGGTGAATTCGAGATTGGGCAGTCCAAAAGCACGATGTGAAGCGCGTTCAGGGTCGGAGGCCGCAAGCAGATTCGGCATCGGGTGGTAGCGGAAATAGAGACGCGCCCGCTCGATCGGCGTGTTGACCACCGTCAGGCTCCCCACGCCCTTTTCGCGCAACTCCGGATCAAGCCGCGCCTGGGCGGCGATATGGCGCCGGCAAAACGCACAATGCAGACCTCGAAACAGGCCGACCAGCACCGGTTTTTGTCCGCGAAAGTCGTCGAGCGCGATCTTGCCTTCCTGGGTGATGGCGTCGAGTACCACGTTTGGCGCACGATCACCCGGTTGAAGCGGTACCAAGTCACTATGCGCGGACATTCCAACCTCCCACCCCGGCTAGTCGAGAAAAGGCAGCACGACGAGCGCTTCCGGGTCGAGCCCGTGCTGGGCGCATATTCCCTGCGCCAGGGAAAAGTAGCGTTCGGCCTCGGTCAGATTGTCGAGGTCGAGATTGAGCGTTGCAAGACCATCATAGCACGGAAACAGCAGTTGGGGTTCGCCCGTTTCGCGGGCCACATCCAGCGCTTCATGGAACAAACCAACCGCCTGTTCCGGACGGCCGTTGCACTGGTGGATCTGCCCAAGCACGATCAACGGCACCGCCAGGTGTTCGCGCTGGTCGAGCGCCCGGTCGATCTCGATGGCCTTCTCAGCGGCGGGAACGCCCTCGGTCGGACAGCGATCTGTGAACGTACAACAGGCGACCGCCAGGTTGGCGAGAAGGCGCGCCTGGAACCCCAAATCGCCAATACGGCGCGCCACTTCAAGACCGCGCCGGCAGACCTCCATCGCCTTTGCCGGATCGATGGTCGTGTAGAGCACGCCGAGATTGGTGTAGCCGCGACAGGCCGTGCCCGGCAGACCGGCGGCTTCGGCCAATTCAATGCTACGTTCAATCTGACGCACGGCTTCATGGCTTCGCCCAAGGCGAGCCAGCGCAACAGCCTTGGTATTGAGCGCCTCGGCGGTCACAAGTGTGGCTTCACGCCCTGCTTCCGAGACATGCTCCGCTGTCAGAGCCCGCACGCAATCCAGCGCCGCGTCTGCCCATTTTGCCGCGAGAGCGTGGTCTCCGCTACGGAACGCCTGCCGGCCACGTTCTTGCCACAGATGCGCCTGCTCGACCGGGGCATCCGCTCCGTCGAGCAGCGCTGCCGCTTCAGCATAGCGAGACTCTGCGTTGTCCCGTTTGCCGACGTCCCAGAGCAGCCGGCCGATCTTGCGCAGAACGCGCGCCGAAGCGACACGATCGGCCGACTCCCGATATGCCTGCAAGACCGTCTCGTAGTGGCGGTGCGCGATCTCGCGGCGGCCTGCCGGGCCGCTCAAATCGGCAATGCGCTCTGCAATTGCCAGTTTGACCGGTGATTGCCCGGTCGCGCCCAGCGCGGTCAGCGCTCGCTCGTAAAAACGAAGGGCGTCGTCGTTGGCGTATATCATGCGAGCGCGATCGCCCGCTGCCTGCAGGTAACGCGCGCCCTTTTCCCGCTCGGCGCTCTGCGCGAAATGATGGCCGAGCACGGTCAAATCCTCGAGCCGTTCCGGCTTGTCGCCGTACAGTTGCTCCAAGGCGGCACCGACTCGCCCGTGGATGTCGGTCCGGCGTTGCAGGAGCAGGTTCTGGTAGATCACGTCCTGCAGCAAGGTTTGCGTGAAGCGGTAGCTTTGCGACGAGACCGAGCCTGATCCGGCAACCTCCTCGATGATCTCCGCGTCGCAAAGCAGTTCGCAGCCAGCTTCCAGGCGGGCGGGGTCGGCTGTCACGGTTTTCAGAAGCGTGGCATCGAAGCGCGGGCCGATTACCGCGGCCTCCTGGGCCAACCGGCGCACCTCTTGCGGCAGCCGGTCTACCCGGGCAAGCAACATTGCCTGGATAGTGGCGGGAATGCCGGTTGCGATTTCGCCCGCCGCAGTCCGCCACCGCTGGCCCTCGCGCGTCAGCACACCGCGATCGATAAGGCCGCGAACGATCTCCTCTACAAAAAGCGGGTTGCCGCCCGCGCGCTCGAGGATCTGGTCGACCAGCCCGCCTGCGGAGTTCACCCAGCTTTCGCCGAAAAGCGCCGTAAGCAGGCTGCGTCCGTCGTCGCTGTTGAGCGGCAAAAGCCTGAGCGCCGTGTGACTGACCCGACTTGAGTCGAGCTGGTCGTTGTCCGGCGCTGGACGATGCGTGACCAGCAGCATCAACCGCGTGCGTTCCAGCCTGTCCATCACGAAACGCAGCGCCTCGAGCGACACGGCGTCGGCCCAATGCAGGTCTTCGACGACAATCAACAGCGGCGACAACGCAAGCCGCCGTTCGACGATCGTGCGGACCGCGTAGAGAATTTGCCGCCGCAACTGCTCGGGCTCGACATGCTGCAGGGTGGCATCGGGGTCGCCAAGGCCAAGCACATGGTAGAGCAAGGGCATCAGCCGCCTCGCCTCCTCGCCCTGCAGGCCGAGATCGGTGAGCAAAGCCGCGAGCTTCGCCCGCATTTCGTCGCCGCTGTCGTTTTGCATCATTCCGGCAGCGCTGCGCACTACCGCGCCCAAGGCGCCATATGATTGTTCGCCCAGCGGTGAGCACGTTGCCTGCCGCACTGCGACGTTGCGAAAGCGATCCTCGTCGCCGACGCGGGCGACGAACTCCTTCACCAGCCGCGATTTCCCGATGCCGGCTTCTCCGACGAGGCGGACAAGCTGGGCCGAGCCGCCGCACGCCTGGTCAAGGCTGGCCAGCATTCTGTTGAGCTCCGCGCCACGGCCTATTATCGGCGCATTGAGGCCGAGCGCTTCGAGCCCGCGCGCTGCGCGCGGCGCGGCGAGCGGAGCATCCAGTCGATGGACGAGCACGCTGCCAGCCTTGCCGCGAAGCGCGACATCGCCCAGCGACTCATAGGAGAAGGCATGCCGGGTCAGCCTGTGAGTGAGCTCGCCCACCAGCACCTCACCCGGCGCGGCCAGCGATTGCAGGCGTTGCGCTGTATTCACCGTGTCGCCGGTCACCGAATAGGATTTGGCGGTGCCGATGCCCAATCCTCCGGTAACGACCGGACCGGTATTTATGCCGATGTGGAGCAACAGAGGCGAGCCCGAGTCGGGGGTGCGTTCGCCGAGCCGCGCCGTCCGGGCGAGCATGTCGAGAGCGGCGCGAAGCGCACGTTCCGGATCATCCTCATGCGCGGCCGGCGCACCGAACAAGGCGAGTAGCGCATCGCCGATGAATTTGTCGACGAAACCACCAAAGCTTCGCACGGCCGCCGTCAATTCCTTGAACAGTGCGTTCTGCAGCGTTTGCATGACCTCGGGGTCGAGCTGCTCGCTGAGTGTCGTGAAGCCGCAAAGGTCGGCGAACAGCACCGTTACCGTCCGGCGATCGGCGTCAGAGGCGGGTTGCGGCCCTTCTTCGCTTTCGATGTTGGGAAGCAGCGACGGCGTTCGCGAAGGCGGCACGATGGTGCGGCTTGGTGTCGGAGCAGGCCGTTCGACGGCCTTTGCCGGCGCACCGACGCTTGCCCCGCATTTCGGACAGAACTCGAAATCAGGTGCGCAGAGGTAGCCGCAACTGGCGCATGGCACCGGCTGGCGCCGGCCACACTTCGGACAGAAGGCGAAACCGGCCTCAACCTCGAAACCACAGCCCGAGCAGTCCATGGAACAAGACCTCACTGGCGGCCGCGACGGCGTGATCTCGCCACACATTTCACGGCCAGGCTATGCACAAGGATGAACCGATAGCCGTCAACCAGCAAGCGGCAGCGCAAATGGGCATCGAGCGATCGCTGTGGGCCGGTGGCAGAACGCTGCCGATTCGGACGGCTGAGGCGCCCGTCGTTTGCGAAGCTTTCGCTTGCGCTCCGTCGTCCTTCCAGTCCTTTTTGCCTGTTTCCAATTCGCCCCGATCTTGACAGAGCGATGCTGCCATCCGATGCCGTCATCCGTTTTGTTCTCCCATCGAACCAGACGCGGGTGAGACGGCGTGACGCATAATCCCTTGGTTTCAATCGTGGTTCCCGTGCACAACGCGGAGGCAACGCTGGCGCGCGCGCTCGATTGCCTTCTCGATCAGGAAATTGTGGATTGGGAGGCGATCATCGTCGATGACGCCTCCACGGACCGCACCCCCGCGATGATCGCCGGTTATGCGAAGCGCGATGCCCGATTTCGGACGTTGAGCTCTCGCGCGCAGAGCGCCGCCGGCGCGCGCAACAGCGGGATTTCGACAGCGCGGGGCCGCTGGCTCGTGTTTCTGGACGCGGACGATTGGGTGGATGCCGGCTTTCTCGCGAAAATGCTGGCCGCGCTGAAAGCCGCTCCCGAGGCAGTGGCCGCCTATTGCGGATCTCGCCGCGTGATGCCCGATGGCGGCCTCACCCCGTCGAGCATCGCACCGGAGGTCGCGATCCAGCCCTTCGAAACATTCGCTCGCCGGTGCGCCATTCGCACTCATGCGCTGCTGGTCGACCGGGAGACGATCGTCGAGTTGGGCGGTTTCGATGTGTCGCTGCGCACCTGCGAGGACTGGGACCTGTGGCAGCGCCTCGCGCGTCTGGGCAAACGTTGGGTGATGGTCGACGAGCCGCTCGCCTTCCATCGGATCGGCCCCGACTCGCTCTCCCGCAATTCGACGCAGATGATGGCAGATGCGGAGATCGTGATCACCCGCGGCTTTTCTCCCGATCCCAGGGTCGAACACCCGGCACCGGCTCACGCCAATGGAGCGATCGAGGCAAACGGCTGTACCGCTTCCGAGGCGCTCGCGTGGTTCGCGTTGTGGAACGCCGCGTCGGATTGCGGCCGCGGCTCGCGCCCGATCAACCCGCAGTCCCTGCGCGCGCTCCCGGTGGGGCGTAAGTGGGCGCGCAAGGTCGCCAAGGTGGTCGTCGACGGCCTGATCGTGGGAAGCCTGTCGGTGCCGGCGCAATTGGCGGCCAGGTGGGACAGGTTCGGCGCCTCCCTCGCCGAGCTGATCATCGAACTCGGCAAGGTCTGGGGAGATCCCGTGGCCGGTCGCCGTGCCCAATATCACCTTGAGCAAATGCTTCTCGACTGCGACGACCTTGCCGCGCCGCGCAGGCTGGCGCGGACACTCGGAATTCGCGTCGACGCCAGAAATCCGACCGCGATCGAACTTCCGGAAGGGATCGATCAGATCCATGCCTGTCTGATGATGGATGGCCGGATCGAGGCTCGCGTGCAGTTCGCCGCGCTCGGGACGGTGACAAGGCGTCATTGGATCGAATTGATCGCGAATCTCATGCCTCCCGAGCGGCTTGCGCCGGGCGCCGGTGCCGACACGTCGAACATGCTTGCAGCCGAGGCATCGTTGTCCATGGCGGGACGCCGGTCTGATCGGGACAGCCACTTCGGCAAGCTTGCGCGATTGGCCGCGGAAGCGCGGAGGCTGGTTCGGTCGAGCGCCGAACCTGCAAAACCTCTTGCAGCGCCGCGTCGTAGACCGGCCGCGGATGCCCACGACAATGATCGCACGTCGTTCTGGAATCGCTATTTCGCGACCGAGGATCCCTGGAACTACGGTTCGCCCTATGAGCAGGAAAAATATGAGCGGCAGCTCGAAATTCTGCCTGCGGGTCCTATCGGGCGGGCGCTTGAGCTGGCCTGTGCGGAGGGCCACTTCACGCGGCGGCTGGCGCCGCGCGTGGGCCATCTGACCGCGACCGACATCTCTGCCATAGCCATCGGGCGGGCGCGCGCGCGATGCAGCGATCAGCCGAATGTCGAGTTCGGCGTGCTGGATTTCGCCGCGGACACGCTGCCGGGCGAGATGGATCTGATCGTCTGTTCGGAAGTGCTCTACTACCTGGACGATCTCGCCGAGTTGCGGCGCGTCGCAAAGAAGGTCGTCGAGGCGTTGGCGCCTGGCGGCAGTTTCATCAGCGCGCATGCATTCGTGCTCGGTGACAATATTGAAAGGACGGGCTTCGACTGGAACACATTCGGTGCGCAAGCGATCGCGGAGACGCTGGCAGGGATCGACGGCGTCGTCCTCGATCGATCGATCCAGACCGAGCTCTATCGCATAGACCGCTTCCGCCGCCTGTCGCCGGACGACGTGGCGACGGAGCCGGTGATTGATCATGTGCCAATCCGCGCGCCCATCGAAATCGGGGTTGCGCGAAAGATCGTCTGGGGCGGGGCACGGGCCTTGCGCCGAGACGTCGCACGCAGCGAGCGGAGGCAGAGTATCCCTGTCCTCATGTATCACAGCGTCGCCGATGACGGTCCGGCCGCGCTCGCCCGTTATCGGTGCACGCCAGCCGCATTCGCCGGCCAGATGGCGTGGCTGCGAGCCAATGGCTTCCACGCGATCACGTCCGAGCAACTGGAATGGTTCATCGCCAACCGTCACCCTTTCGCCGGCCGCCCGGTGCTCATCACCTTCGATGACGGCTTCCAGAACTTTGCCGATCACGCCTGGCCGACGTTGCGCGCGAACGACCTGACGGCGGAAGTGTTCCTGGTGACGGACCTGGTGGGTGAAAGTGCGCAGTGGGACGCGTTCAGCGGTCCGCCGACGCCGCTTATGGACGCCGGGACGGTGCGACGCCTCGCCGGCGAAGGTGCGTTCTTCGGAAGCCATATGGCGACCCATCGCGCGATCGACGGCCTGTCGAGCTCTGAGCTGGCCGCCGAGCTCCTGCGTTCGCGTATGTTCATCGAACGCTGGACCAGTCGGTCGACCACGGCGTTCGCGGCACCTTTCTCTGTCACCGACCGACGGCTTGGCCGGCTTGCCAGGGAATGCGGCTATCGGATCGGCTTTGGCGGCAGACATGGGCCGGCGGACCTCGATTGCGATCTCATCGATCTTCCACGCATCGAGATTCGTGGCGATCGCTCGCTCGATGACTTTGTCGCCATTGTCGAGGCCGTGCTCGAATGAAGCGGCGGGATCGGACGGGGGCACCGACAGTCGCCGTGAGGCTTAGCTCGCCTTGATCTCTGCCCGGCCGATCTTGCGCCAGCGGGCGTTTTCGCGAACCAGTTTCAGGTCGTCGGTCGTCTCGGCGAATGTCCGCGATCGGTATTGCCCGAGCAGGTCCGGGAAGAGCGCCCCTTCCGGCAGGCCGGCAAGCTGCTCGCGGACCGAGATCATCTCATCGATGACCCGCATGCCCCAGGCGTTTTCCCGAACCTGCAGCTCGGCGGCCAGATCGCGCTCTTCCGGTGCGTCTTCGTCCAGCGCAGCCAGCAGGATCGAGTGGAAAAGCGCCACATAGCCAATCTGTCTCAGGCCGCCAACAACCCGCACCCGCGGCAACAACGCAAGGACGAGGAACGTCAGGAACAGGTTCGGCAGCAGCACGCCGTCGAGCAGCGCCTGCTTGAGATGCGGCCGCTCGAACGGGATGGCAAGACCATGCGGCCTGTCGGGCTCGATCAGCTGCCCGTTCTCGAGGACGAGCCTGCGCACGCGCTGCTCGCGGATACCCCAGAAATAGTCCGTGGCGTTGGGCAGGAATCTGCCGAATGGGCCCGATGCGGCCTGCTGCAAGGCATGCTCGAGACGCTGGCGTCGTGCGGGTTGAATGAGCAGCCTGGAAAGAAGACTGCTGTCACGTTCCAGGTGCCGCGCCATGACAGCGGCTGCGAACCGATCATCGATGAAAACCGGCAGGGCCATGCCGGAACGGTCCCAATCGGCGATCAGATCCTCGTTGAGGGCTGTCAGCGCATCCGCGGCGGTTCCAAACACCTTGTCCCGGCTGGCCAGCAGCGTGCCCAGCCAGCGGCTGGCGTCCGTTTCATCGCCCACCGCTTCGAGCGCGCGCTTGTTGAGGGAGACGGGTCCGGCCGCGCAGGCGCTTTTGCGGCACAGTTTGTGGCGCCCCATGCCAAACAGGTTGACCTTGTCGTCGCCGACGTCGAGCCATCCCGGCCCCTCCCGGCCAATCGTCTCCATGGTCATCGTCGTTCCCATGAAGCCGACGAAGGCCGATAGCCCGTTTTCGACCGCGCCGAGCCAGGCGAACAGAAGGGCATCGAAGGTGATCCGGTCCATCAGAAGCAGGCAGTGCAGGCCGGACTGGATCACCGGTCGTTGCTCGAACTCTTCGAGGGCCTTGCCGATCTCCTCAGGCCGCATGATCGCGCCGAGGCGCTGATGCAGGACTTCGCGCAGGATCGAGCGGGCAGCGATCGCCGGGCTCGATGCGGGCCTTGCTACCGGCCGCCACAGATGGCGGGCGTAGTCGGAAACCGGGGCATTCCACTTCTGCTCGATGTCGCGCACGACTTCCGGGCAGAGCAGCGACAGCACAGCCAGAATTTCCGCCGGCGGCGCAGGGGTTGGATCAAGGACGGCGCTCATCGGTCCCGTCTAGCCGCTTGCGCTGCAATCGCCAAGGGAGACCGGTTCGCCAAGGCCAGACGGTCGATCCCTAGAACCGCAGCCGGGCCATGCTGAGGAGGTCGCGGTACTGCCCGTCGGTAAAACCGGCCTTCACATGCCGACCTTCGACCTCGAAGCCGTGGCTTGTGTAGAGACGGATGGCCGGTTCGTTGTCGGCATAGACGGTCAGTTCGACCCGCTTCAGGGCCCGCCAGTTGTCGGCCACGTCGAGCAGCGCGCCAAGTATGGCAGAACCGATGCCCTTGCCGACAAAGGCATCATCAATGCCGATATTGACCTCGCCGATATGCGAACGGCGCGGCGAACCCTGCACCTCCAGGCGGCCATGGCCGACGACCTTGCCATCCAGGTCCGCAACGATCCAGGTGGTCTCCTGACCGGACTTGGCGATGCGTCGCTCCACCTGCTCCACCATCTCGAAGGGCATCCTGAACGTGCCCCAGCGGAAACCTGGCATGTTGAAGATGGCGCAAAGCGCCTCCGCATCGCTTGGCCGGACGGATCGGAGCTGCGGCTGGATTTTCTTGGCGGATGGCGAGGTCGTGCTGGTCATGGCGTTCCCGGTTGGAGCAATTCCAGGAAAAGTGTGAGCGGTTTTCCGCCCGGAATTGCGTCAGAACAAAGAGATAGAGCAGTTCGCCATTTCCTTTGAAACAAGTGAAATGCTCTAAGACAATAGGTCCGGCACGATGCACCGGACGTCACCTGAAAATCCAGCCGTCTCTGCACCCTATGGTGCCGCTCGCGAGCCAAAATACCGGGAGGCGGCGTAGAGTTTGAAGGCGCCGCTGATGCCGATCCAGCCGAAAAGGGCGAGCCAGCACAAAGTCCCGGCCGCCGTCCAGTCGATCCGGTGCACCGCAGCGTCGGTGATGGCGAGGCCAAGGATGGCGAGCAGGCCGACCAGGAACTGCGCCAGGCCGAGCACCAGCAGTTCCTCGCGCGGCGCGCTTGCCCAGACGAGATATGTGCCGCCCGCACCGGCGAGGAAGATGGCGCTGTAGACCTGAGCGTGGAAGGCATCGACCGGCCACGGCCAGATGCCGCTGAATGTCAGCGGAAACAGCAACAGGCCGACGCCATAAAGTCCAAGGATTGCCGATTCCACCGGCAGGTAGCCGCGCCATGAGGGGTTTAAGGTCACGCCTTTTGCGGAAGGAAGGGCCCTGGTCCGCCACAGGAACAGCCCCGATACCGCGGCCGAGGCAAGATAGACCAAAAACCAGAGCCAGGGCGCTTTGCGCTCGAAGTTGAAATAGCCGAGATTGATGAACGAAGCCGCCGACACGATGACGGTGAAGATGAACGCCATGACGAGCACGAGCCTGCCGGGCGACCAGCGATTCCACAACAGCAGCGCCGCCATCACGACCATCTCGGCGGTGTAGAAGCCGCCGAGGAAGCGGGCATTGAACGGCGTGACGGCCCAGGGCCAGCGCGGCTTGACCAGCACGGGCGCGAAAAACAGGCCGGCACCCACGATCAGGACGATAATGACCGCCAGAGAGAAAAGGCGCAGGGTCGGGGGAAATGGCGGATTGTCGGATGTCGGCATGGGAGAGAGCCCCAAAGATGAATGCCCGTGGACCATCATAGTGCCGCTTGCGGCCGGTGAAAATCGGCCGAATGGAATTGGCTGTCACTAGGCTTGTCTATTCGAATCGCCCTACGGTCCGTTTCGAAGTAAAATGGAGCACTCGGACCAGCGCGGTCCGGTCAACACGCCACTGGGCGCATTTTCCGGAGCCTGCACGATGAACGAAGCTCAGGATCTGTTCTCGCTTCTGCGGCAATCGGCCGGTGTCGATCCACTGGCAGTCGACGCGATCAGGCGAATCATCGCGGAAGGCGAGGACCACGAACTCTGCCGCATCAATGCGCTGGCCTTCGCCGGCAAGCATGGTCTCGACGAGGAGCGCGCCATAGGCGCCTTTCTCCATGCGGCGCGGGTCGGCATCTTCGACATTTCCTGGAATGTTCTGTGTCCCGGCTGCGGCGGCGTGCTCGACACCAACGCCACGCTGAAAACCCTGCAGAAGGACGAGTACACCTGCGCGCTGTGCTCCTCGGGCTATTCGCCGACCCTCGATGAGATGGTCGAAGTGACATTCACCGTCAGTCCCCGCATGCGCAGGATTGCCGCCCACAATCCGCATGAACTGCCGATGGTGGAGTATTTCCGCCAGATCTACTGGGCGTCCGGCGTCGATCTGCAGGATGGGGATTTCGCGAAGACGATGGAAGCGTTCTCGCTGGAGGATATCGAGCTTGCGCCCGGTGAAAAGGCGGTTCTGCCAATACAGCTTCCGTCCGAATTCGTCATCGTCTTCGAGCCGGTCACCCATTCGGCGCAGTTCATCGACGTGAAGGGCGAGCCGACAAAGGAGCGCCGCAGCCTCTCACTGGTCTTCGACCGCGAGCATGTCCAGAGCCAGACGCTGGAGATGCAACCCGGCCCGTTGCGCATTTCGCTGGAAAACAGGACCGACACCCGCGTGCTGCCGACGGTCTTCATCGCCGGCCAGGCATTGCATGATTTCCTGGGCAAACGCCGGCCCTTCGTCACCGCCAAGCGCCTGCTCACCAACCAGACGTTCCGCGATCTCTATCGCACGGATACGCTCGACATCAACCAGCGCCTGAAGATCACCAGCCTGACATTCCTGTTCACCGACCTGCGCGGATCGACCGCGCTTTACGAACGGGTGGGCGACCTTTCGGCCTTCGATCTCGTGCGCGAGCATTTCCAGGTTCTGCACGAGATCGTCGCGGCGGAGGCAGGCGCGGTGGTGAAGACGATCGGTGATGCGGTGATGGCGACCTTCGCGACGCCTGATCGTGCGATTGCCGCAGCCCTCAGGATGCGCGAAGCCATGCGTGCGCTCAACGACAAGAGCGGGCGCGAGGATCTGCTGCTCAAGATCGGGGTCCATGCCGGCCCCTGCATCGCCGTGTCCATGAACGAGCGGCAGGATTATTTCGGCCAGACGGTCAACATTGCTTCGCGGGTCCAGAACCTCGCTACCGCACAGGCGATCTTCGCCACGCGTGCGGTCGTCGAGGACAATCTCACCGCCGATCTGTTGCACAGGAACGCGCTGACGCCCGTGCCGCACGAGGTCTCGCTGCGCGGCATCGAGCGAGAGATAGCGGTCTACACGATCCCCTGAACACTTGGGTCGGCTCTCACACGCGCCTGCAGACAAAATAGCGATCGGCGGGCACCGAAGGCGGCAGCGGGAGGCGTTGCAACTGCGGGTGATCGAGCGGCGTGCCGCTGACCGCGATGCCGCCGACGCGAAGGAGGCGCGCGGTCAGGTCGGGGAGCCAGGTGGAGGTCACCGCGTCGCGATCTTCATAGCCGGTGCCGATGTCGGCATGGACAAGAGCGGCCTCGATGCCAATGAACCGTCTCGCCGTCTCGCGTATCTCGCCGAGCACGAGGTTTTCAGGTTCGGGAATCGAGCTGGAGTGCGCGGCCAATGCGCGATCGAACGCCACGATCCGCCGTCCGGGCAGGCGCTCGCGCAGATGATGGAACGTTCGGCCGTTGCCGAGGCCGAGCTCGATCACGGGGCCTTCGATCTTGGCCACCTCCACGCAGACCTGATCGAGAATGTCGCGCTGTGCGGTCAGCCTGCGGATGAAACTCTCGAGGCGAGACATATGCGTTTGTGTCCTGAACCAGCTCAAGGGATCGGCAATGCCCGCGACCGGAACGGTTCGCGGGTGAAACCCGAGGGCGACTTGTTGGACCCCGATCGAGCCTTCGCCGCATATAGAGCAATTCCAGGAAAAGTGTGAACGGTTTTCCATCCGGAATTGCGTCAAAACAAAGAGATAGAGCGGATCGGCCCGGCTGGGATCATGCCGGGCCGAGCGCGCAGCCGGGCGCGCGGCGGAACGGCGGTATCACTTGTAGGGGTCTGCGGCGTCCCGCAAGCCGTCGCCGAGGAAGTTGAAGGCCAGGATGACGAGAATGACGGGGAGGATCGGCAAAAGCAGCCATGGATAGAACGCGATCACGCTGACGCTACGCGCCTCGGTGAGCAGGATGCCCCAGCTGGTTATCGGCGCCCTCAGGCCAAGCCCGAGGAAGCTCAGCGCCGTCTCGCCCAGGATCATCCCGGGTATGGAGATCGTCGCCGTCGCGATCAGATGCGACATGAAGCCGGGAATGAGGTGCCGCCGGATAATGCGGCCGCTGCTGGCGCCCATCAGTTGCGCGGCCAGAACGTAGTCCTCCTCGCGCAAGGCCAGAAGCTTCGAACGCACGGCCCGCGCCAGTCCGGTCCAGTCGAGCAGGCCGAGGATGACGGTGATGCCGAAATAGATCAGGATCGGACTCCAGGTTATCGGCATGATCGCCGCCAGGGCCAGCCATAGCGGAATGCTGGGGATCGATTGCAGGACTTCGATTATCCGTTGAACGATCAGGTCGAAGATACCGCCGTGGTAGCCGGCCAGTCCGCCGATGACTATGCCGAGCAGAAAACTGAAAGCGATGCCGACGAGACCGATCGTCAGTGAAATGCGCGCGCCATAGATGACGCGCGAGAACACATCGCGTCCCAGCCGGTCGGTGCCGGCCAGGAAGAGCTGGCCGTTTTCGGCAGGGCAGACAAGATGCATGTCACCTTCGATCAGGCCCCAGAACCGGTAGCTGTCGCCCTTGCAGAAGAAACGGATCCGCTGAACATCGTCCTTTCTGTCGATGTAGTTCCGCTTGAGCGTGTCCATGTCCAGCGTCATCCGGCGGCCATAGACGAACGGCCCGACGAACTGGCCGTTGTCGAACAGGTGCACCTGCTGCGGCGGCGCATAGATGTAGTCCATGTTGCGCGTGTGCAGATTGTAGGGCGCCAGGAACTCGCAGATCAGTATCGCGAGATAAAGCGCTGCCAGGAATATGCCGGATATGAGGGCAAGCCGGTGCCGTCGGAATTTCCACCACATCAGCCGCAATTGCGATGCCTGGAAGACCTTCGACTGCTCCGGCGTCATCGCCTCGACCGACTGCAGGTCGAATGGCGCGATGGAAACGTAGTGTTGCAGTGGGGCACCCGGAGCGGGCAGCGGCGATTGCGTGTTCATTTGGTGCTGCCGCCTTGCAAACGAATTCGCGGATCAAGCAGCGCCAGCGCCAGGTCGGAAATCAGGACGCCGATGACCGTCAGGAAGGCGAGAAACATCAGGAACGACCCTGCCAGATACATGTCCTGGCTTTGCAGCGCCTGGATCAGCATCGGCCCGGTCGTCTCCAAGGACAGCACGATCGCGGTGATCTCGGCGCCGGAGATGATGGCCGGCAGGATGGAGCCGATGTCTGAAATGAAGAAATTGAGCGCCATGCGCAGCGGATATTTGACCAGCGCCTTGAAGGGATGCAGGCCTTTGGCGCGCGCGGTCACGACATATTGCTTGTGAAGCTCATCGAGCAGATTGGCGCGCAGCCGCCGGATCATGCTTGCCGTGCCCCCGGTGCCGATGATCAAGACCGGGATCCAGAGATGGGCGAGGATCGACTTCGCCTTGGCCCAGCTCATCGGTTCGCCGAGATATTGCTGGTCCATGAGATGGCCGATGGACGTACCGAACCAGATATTGGCGAAATACATCAGGATCAGCGCCAGCATGAAGTTCGGAATGGCAAGGCCGAGAAGGCCGAGGAAAGTCAGGCCGTAGTCGCCCCAGCTGTATTGATGCGTGGCGGAGTACATGCCGATCGGAAAGGCGATGAGCCAGGTGAAGATGATCGTGACGAAGGAAACCAGCACGGTCAGCCACATTCGGTCCCCGATGACGTTGCGAACCGGCAGCTCATATTCGAAGGAATAGCCGAAATCGCCGTGCAGCATCCCGCCGACCCAGTAGAAGTAGCGAATGACCGGTGGTTTGTCGAAACCATACTCCTTGCGCATCATCACGATGCGATCTGAATCCACCGCTTCGCCCTGAGCCCGAAGCTCGGCGACATAGCTGTCGAAATAGTCGCCTGGGGGAAGTTCGATGATCGTGAACACCAGCGCCGATATGATCAGCAGCGTTGGAACCATCACGGTGATGCGCCAGGCGATATATCGAAGCACGCTCAGGACTCTCCAAGCCAGAATGTGTCCGGCATATAGACGCCGAAATAGGAGGTCGGGTCGTAGCCGTAGAGCGCCTTGTCAGGCAGATTGCGCAGCCGCGAGGACGCCAGAACCGGCTGATACGTTCCGTTCACCGTGCCGATCGAAAACACCTGATCGGTGTAGATCGACAGCATTGAATTCCAGATTTCGGCGCGCTCCGCGGCGTTGGTCGATGCGTTCCAGCGTTTGAGCAAAGCCATCAGCTCGACCACGGGCGGCAGGTCCGGCGCCTCGCCGAGCGTGCCATGAGACAAGTAGTGAGCGCCCCATAACGGCCATTGCAGCTGGTCGTCGATGGTGGGGGCCAATTGGTACGGGTTCATGTCGGCGGTCGGCACGCCATTGTCGATGCCCGACCACATCGACATCATGATCTGGCCGCCAAGTGCGCGGCTGCGGAAGATGTCGCGCTGCGAAGTCCGGATGAACAGGGCGATGCCGATCTGGCGCCAATGATCGGTGATGAGCTCGAGCGCGTCGGTTTCCAGCGTGCTTTCGCCGGCCGTTTCCACGATGACCTGCGCCGGGCGTCCATCGGGAAGGATCCGCAGGCCGTCATCGTCACGCCTCTGAAGCCCGACCTCGTCGAGCAGGGCATTGGCCCGGTCGGGATCATGGGCGACCCAGGCCTTCGCGAATTCCGGCCGGTAGAGCGAGCTCTCCGGCAGAACCGTATCGGCACTTTCCTGAGCCAATCCGTAGAACACGGCCAAATTGATCTCGCGCCTGTCCACGGCGAGCGAAAGCGCGCGGCGCACGCGCACGTCGCGAAGAAGGCCACGCCACACCTGGTCGGCACAATTCAGATTGGGCAGCAGCGCCAGCCGCGAACCCTGTGTGCGTTTCCACAGATGCATCTTCACCGGGTAGCGCTTCTCTGCGTCCTTCAGGAAGGAGTAGTCGGAAAAGTCGATTCCCATGCATTGCAGGTCGCTCTCGCCTGCACCGGTCTTGGCGGAAATGATCGCCGACGAGCTGACATTCATGACAAACCGGTCGACATAGGGCAGTTGCCGGCCATTCTCGTCTATTCGATGAAAGAACGGGTTGCGCTCGAAGATGAACTGCTCAGCCGGCGGCTTGGTCCGGTTCTGCCAGGGATCGAGCGTCGGCAGTTCCGGGTTCTCCGGGCGATACTGCCGCGACATGCGGATATGCAGGAGCGTCCATTTCTTAGCCCTGTTCTCCTCCATCAGGCCGGCGAGCCGGAATGGATCCTGGTATTTCTTGTGGAACTGCTTGAGATAGGCCGCCGGCAGGACAAGCGATAGCGGCGAAGCGGCAGCGAGCTTGGGCAGGAAGTCGGGATTGGGCGCGTCCCAGCTGTAGCGCACCGTCAACGGATCGACGATCTCGAAGCTTGGCGGCTTGCCGTCCGCCAGCAGGGCAGGGGCGAGCCCGCCTTGCGAAAGCTCCTCGTTCAGCCAGACATCTTCCCAGCAATAGCGAAAATCCTCCGGCGTCAGCAGGCTGCCGTCGGACCATTTATGTCCTTCCCGTATCTTGAAGGTGAAGACGCGATCGTCCGCGACGTCGAAGCTTTCGAGAATGTCGGGTTGCAGGTTAAGCTTTTCGTCATAGCCGACCAGGCGGGCATAGCCATAGATCGTCATCAGCCGGATATCTTTCTGGCTGCCGATGATCGTGCGCAGCGTGCCGCCATACTGGCCGGGCTGCCGGCCCATCGCGGCGAGATTCAACACGCGCGGGCTCTTGGGCAAGCGTTCGGCGAGTGGCGGCAGCGCCTTGGCTATCAGCAGCGGCTGAAGAAATTCCGGCTCCAGATCGCCGGCGCGCAACGTGCCCGGCACAAATGCCGAAGCCAGGAGTCCAAGGACGGTGCGTCGGCTGATCAATGGCGCAACTCGCTGACATCGGCCGAACGTCGGGCCAGCACAAGGTGGCCGCCGCCAAGATCGAGCGGCGACAGCGTATCCTCCTCGCCCTCGTCGCGGAATTGCGGTCCCCATGCGCTGGTGTCGGAAGCGCCGCTGAGCTTCAGCGTCTTGAAATCCATCGGCCTGTCGAGATCCGGGAAAGGCACCGCGGCGACCAGCGAGCGCGTGTAGGGGTGGATCGGCTTCCTGAGCAGGATTTCGCGCGGCGCAAGCTCGACGATACGCCCGCCGCACATCACCGCGATGCGGTCCGCCATGTAGTCCACCACCGCCAGGTTGTGGGATATGAACAGGTAGGTCAGCCCCAGTTCCTTCTGCAGGTCCTTCAGAAGGTTGAGGATCTGCGCCTGGACGGAGACATCGAGCGCCGAAACCGGTTCGTCGCAGATCAGGAGTTCAGGTCCCAGCGCCAATGCGCGCGCAATGCCGATACGCTGACGCTGCCCGCCGGAGAAACTGTGCGGATAACGCTTGATGAAGCGCGGATCGAGTCCGATTGCCTGCATCAGGCTCTTGACCGTGGCAAGTCGGGACGCGGCATTGCCACGCTGATGGATTTCCAGCGGCTCGCTCAAGATGTTCTCCACCGTCATCCGAGGGGAAAGCGACGAGACCGGATCCTGGAAAACCATCTGGATTTTCGCGCGCAGCGTGCGCAGGGTGTCTCCCTCGCCTTCCAGGACGTCGATCGGTCCATCGCGGCCGTTGAAGATCACGGATCCCCCGCTGGGGGTGACGGCCCGCATCAGGATCTTGCTGACGGTGGTTTTACCGGAGCCGCTTTCGCCGACCAGACCGAGGCACTCACCCCGCCGGATATCGAAGCTCACGCCGTCCACGGCGCGAACAGTGGTTTGATGATTCCCGCCGAACCATCCGGACTTGCGGATGGTGAAGGTCTTTTTCAGATCCCTGACCGACAGCAGGATGTCGTCCGGCCCCTTCGATGCCGGCGCCGTCTGCTTGCCGAGCAGGCTCCCGACATTCACCGGCACCTCGCGAAGCGCCTTCAGCCTTTCGCCGGGCTTCAGGTCGAAATGCGGAACGGCTGCCATCAGGCCCTTGAGGTAAGGGTGGCCTGGCCGGCGGAATATCGCCTCGACAGGTCCCGCTTCCATGATCTCGCCATGGTACATGACCACCACCTCGTCGGCGACATTGGCGACCACGCCCAGGTCGTGCGTGATCAGCAGCATCGCCATGTTCAGCTTGGTCTGAAGCCCGCGCAGCAATTGCAGGATTTGCGCCTGGATAGTGACGTCCAACGCCGTCGTCGGCTCGTCGGCGATCAACAGGGCGGGCCGGCAGATAAGCGCCATGGCGATCATGGCGCGCTGGCGCAACCCTCCCGAAAGTTCGAAGGGATACATGTCATAGGCGCGCTTGGGATTGGGAAAGCCGACAAGGCCGAGCATTTCCTCGGTCCGCGCCATGCGCTCCGCCCGGGTCATGGGCGTATGGATCTGCAGCGATTCGCTGACCTGGTTGCCGATCGTGTGCAGCGGCGACAGCGATGTCATCGGCTCCTGAAAGATCTTGCCGATCCGGCTGCCTCTCAACGCCCGGATCTCGGGTCCATCACGCGGCATCTGCAGGATGTCCTGCGTCATGCCGGGCTTTTCAGGATCGGAAAACAGGACACGGCCGCGAACACGGGCCGTGTTGGGCAAGATGCCCATCACTGCCTGGCTGAGAACCGATTTTCCCGAACCCGACTCGCCCACAAGCGCGGTAACCTTGCCGGGCAGGACGCGAAGATTTGCGCGCCTGACGGCATGCAACGGTCCCCCGATAATGGCAAAGGAGATGCCAACATCTTCGATTCGCAGCAGATCAACACTCGAATTCATGCTCACACCAGCCCCACTCTGGCGGGTCCCAGAAAGCGAGACTAGCGCATTGCCAGCCCAGAGCAACTTGGATTCGAAACGGTCGTCGGCAGGCGGACCCGGTGGCCGCACTGTCTGCCCAAAGGCGTGGGGATCAGATCGTAGCGGTTATTGGATCTTGCTTGGGTCGCCCGCCGATATCCGCGCGGCATCGCGATGAAGCAGCATGACCTGCTCGGCGTCCGACATCCGGCCGTGAATCGGCTCCAGCGCGCCGTCTTCATCGAGCGCGAGAGCGCCCGACAGATCGGGTGAAAGCACCGTCAGCTTCTGCTTGATGCCAACCAGTTCCTCGTTGCCGAGCGTCAGCCAGCTGTTGGCGCCGCAATAGCTGGCGAAGTCCTTGCTGGCGAGAACGCTGTGCGGATATTTCTTGGTCAGGGTCTGGAGGCGCTGGACCTCGTTTACAGCCGAGCCGAAGACAGAGAATGTCAGTCGGTCGGTAAGCCCGACATTGCCGAACATCACATTGCCGACATGGAGGCCGAGACCGAATTTTATATCGAACAGGCCCTTTTCCTTTCTGCGCAGATTGAGATCCATCATGCGCGCCGTGGCCTTGTGCGCGGCCGCAAGGGCAGCCTGGCAGGCTATCTCGGACTGCGAGCGATGCCTTTCGCAAGGGTAGACGGCGATGAAGCCGTCACCGATGAAACTCATGATCTGCCCGCCTTTGCGATTGAAAGGTGCAGCAACGGCGTCGAAAAACTGGTTGAGCGTATCGATATAGATTTCGCGGCCGGAGGTTTCGGCAAGCTTTGAGGACCCGCGCATGTCGCCCATCACCAGTGCGGCCCGGATAGTATCTCCCTCGCCGCGCTTGATCTGACCGTCAAGCACGCGCTTGCCGGCGTCGCCGCCGAGATAGGTGGTCATCATGTTGTCGGCGAGCTTGGTAAGCACCGCCATCTTGGTCGCGATAGCGAGATGGCTTTGGATGCGCAGCAGCGCCGAGATCATGCTGTCGCTGAAACCGCCAGCGCTGTCTGTCGACCAGGACCCCATCATGCCCTGACTGGTGTTGCCGCTGAAGGGCAGGACGAAAGCCATGTAGTCGGTGACGCCCATGAGCCTGAGGTCGTCGAAAACAGGAAACTCCGACGGCATCGACGGGTCGAGCCGGCGGCGCAGATGGTCGAGCTTGTTGCTGAGCAGATGGTAGTATGGGCTGGTGAGGAACCTGTCGGACGGCACGCCGGGCTTGCTGCGGAAGCTTTCCACTTCCAGGCCCTCGCCGCGAAACCAGGTGAAGCCAAGCGCATCATAGAGCGGATGAAGCATCGAAAAGCTCAGATGCACCCGCTTCAGCGGCAGGCCGGCAGCAGCCAGCCGTTCGCAAAAGCCTTTTATCAATGTCTCAAGGTCGTGGCCCGCCAGCGCCGATTGGTTCAGCCAATCGGCGACCTTGTCCATGAGAATGGTGGAAATTTCTGCTTGCGCTGCGCTCATGCTATCCCGAAACCCGTCGAAGACGGAGCCATCGTCCTTTGATCCGCCATAACACAGTGCGCCAACGACCCAAAGCTAGGATTCCCGACGGCAACGGGGCCGGCTCCGACGGCAAAAGCGGCGAAGAGGTTCCCGGATGACTGTCCTTGCGGCCGGGGAGCAGGCGCGACTGCATCTATTCTCTGCGGCGTTATGTGGAGAGGCTGCTTGCTAAGTGCAATCACCATCCTGACATCGGGCAAAAATTCGCCGGCTCGGACGCCGTAGCGCGTTTCACCGTTTCACGGAAACGGAGAAACGCCCTATCTCCTTGTTTTTACGCAATTCCGGACGGAAAACCGCTCAAACTTTTCCGGGAATTGCCCTAGCCTTCACCGGCGTCTCTCGGGCCGGTCGTCGTCAGATTGCCGCCTTCGCCTTCAGGCTTGCGGCGGCCATCGCGTAGCCGCCGGCCGCGCCATCGATGAAATGAAGGTGATCTCGCTGCAGCGGCGAGGCGACCAGGCATGTCATCAGGGCCGATTTCTGGCGGTGCAGGCCATAGCTGCAGATGCCCGCTTCTTCCGCCTGTTTCAGCCGGCTCTCGATCCGTTGCAACACATCCGCCTCGACGTCGATGGTCATCTTCAAGCCGTCGTCGAACTTGCGGAAGTCCGAATTGCTGGCCACGTCGCGTTTGTAGATCTTCGGATCGAACCTGCCGATCGTCCAGCCAAATCGATCGGTGACAGCCGTAAGCGTCATCAGGAACACCACCCACAGCTTCGCCAGCCACCGCCGTCCGACCGGCGCCACGGCCCGCGCCTCGATATCGAGACCGGCGGGCAGCAGACTGTAGCTCGGCCCGCTCGCCGGCACCGGGTGACCGTCGCGCTCCTGCCTGCCGGCAAGGGCGATGATGTCGGAAACCAGCAACTGGAAACCGCGCAAGTCGCGCGAAGCCCGCGGTATGGCGATGATCGAGACGATTTCGCCATGCCGGGCTTCGATAGGGTTCCAGCGGCAGGAGAGGCCGGTCAGGTCCGGCCGCGCGCCGGCCGGCGCGGGATCGATGCGGTAGCGCCCCGCTTTCATCTCGGCTTCCGCCCAACTGCCGCCACCGCCGGCGAACATGGCATAAAAGACCGCTTCGGAGGCCTGGAACCTCGCCACGCGAACGTCGAGGCCTTGCGCTCTTATGTCCTTTATCGGCACGATTGCGGCGCGCAAGGTCAGGTCCAGTTCGTCCGCCACCCATCTCTGGACGGCCGCCAGCGCGTTGCGGGTGATCTCCAGCGCCGAGCCGGGGAACGCCACGAGCGCGCCGTCGCCGCCGAAGACAAAAGGAAGATCTTGCCGACCAAGCGCATTGAGCAGCGCCGAAATGACGCTGGCGCCGGCCATATTGACGGTTTTATAGCGCCCGGCCTCGATCGCCTTGGTCGAGCCGACGATGTCGGCGGTGGCCAGCGCCCAGCCGTCGGGGAGAGGTCGATAGTTGTCGATATCGGCAACGCTTTCGAACTTTGCGAAGACCGGCAGGGAAGCGACAAACGGGTCGGACGCGATAGCTGTTTCCATGAGCATCAGATAGCACATTCCCACTGCTTGCAGGTGAAGTCGATCATGCTTCGAAATTGACTTGCGCCGGCCTTCCGATGATAGGTTCCGGCGATGCGAATTGCCTTCTATGCGCCGCTGAAGTCACCCAATGACCCCGTTGCCTCCGGCGACCGCCAGATGGCACGGGCGCTGATCAAGGCGCTGGAGCGCGGAGGGCACAGCGTCGAACTGGCCTCCGAATTGCGCTTCTATCTACGCCAACAGGAGCCGGAAAGTTTCGATGCGCTCAGGATCGAGGCCCAAAAGGAAGTCGCGCGGCTGACACGGCTTTGGGATCGTGACGGCAAGCCCGATCTCTGGTTCTCCTATCATCCCTACTACAAGGCGCCCGACCTGATCGGGCCCGAGCTGGCGTCGGCCTTTGCCGTTCCCTATGTGACAGCGGAAGCCTCCTATTCGAGGCGGCGCAACGCCGGCTTGTGGGCCGACACGCAAGCGCTGGTGGCGCGAGCCGTCGAGCAGGCGGCGCTGAACATCTGCTTCACGCAAAGGGATCGCCAGGGATTGGCAGGCGCGATACCCGACGCCGCTTTCGGCATGCTTTCGCCCTTCATCGACACATCGGCATTCCGGGAAACGCCGGCACGGAGTTGTCGGACGCGCCTCGTCACCGTCGCCATGATGCGCCCAGGCGACAAACTCGAAAGCTATCGCATGCTGGCGCAGGCGCTCGGTTCGATCGCCCACCTGTCCTGGACGATGTCGATCGTCGGGGACGGGCCGGCCCGTGACGAGGTCAAGGCGCAATTCGCCGGCTTGCCCGCCGAGCGTATCGAATGGCTCGGCGCGATCGAGCCAGCCGCCGTGCCGGATGTCCTCTACAGCGGGGGAATCTACGTCTGGCCGGGTTTCGGCGAGGCCTATGGCATTGCCTATCTCGAAGCACAGGCCGCCGGCCTTCCGGTGGTGGCCCAGGACATCGCCGGCGTGCCGGAGGTCGTGCGGAATGGCCAGGCCGGGTTTCTCACCCCGCCGGGCGATGTGGCGGCGTTCGCTTCCGCCATTGAAAGGCTTCTGGTCCGTAACGACGAAAGAACCGCCATGGCTGCGGAAGCCAGACGTTTCATCTTCGAAGAACGTTCTCTCGGTGCTGCGGCGGTGCGTCTGGCCGAGCTTCTTGCGAAGATCCCGGTTTCATGACATCCGATCGGATCTGGCAACCCCTGGTGGAAGAGTTGGCGCGCCGACGACGGGCGGGGCGTAAGGCGGAGTTCTGGCTGCGCGACGATGACGCCGTGGCTCCGACGCCTGCGCTTGATCGGCTGCTCGGCCACACCGGTGAATTCGCGGTACCGGTCACGCTGGCCGTCATTCCGGCCCCGACTGATGAGACGCTTGCCGCGCGGCTCGACGAGGCGCCGCAAGCCACGGTCGCCATCCATGGCTGGGCGCACCGGAATCATGCGCCCGGGGGCCAGAAGAAGCAGGAGCTTGGCCCGCATCGGCCACGCCAGGCGGTGCTCGATGATCTGGCTCGCGGGCTGTCGCGTGTGATCGGCCTGCACGGCGCACGTGCCGTTCCGATGCTGGTGCCGCCCTGGAACAGGATCGACGCCGGCTTGGTACCCGACCTTGGATCGATCGGATTTGCGGCATTGTCGGTCTATGGACCGCCGAAGCCGGCTCCGCTGGCGGTCATCAACAGTAATGTCGACATCATGGATTGGCATGGCACGCGCGGATGCCGCGATCATGGCCTGTTGGTTCAGGCTATCGTCGCGCAATTGCAGCATGCATTCGACGGCGGCGAACCGGTCGGCCTGCTCACCCACCATCTCGTGCACGATGAATCGGCCTGGCTTTTCCTTGAACGGCTGTTCACAGTCACCGCGCAGACCGAAGCCTGCGCATGGCTTCCTGTCACAACGTTGATCGAGCGCAGCGCCGCTAAAGCAATTCCAGGAAAAGTGTGAAACGGTTTTCCGTCCGGAATTGCGTCAAAACAAGGAGATAGAGCGGTTTGCCGTTTCCGTGAAACGGTGGACCGCTCTGAGCAATTCCAAGAAAAGTGTGAAACGGTTTTCCGTCCGGAATTGCGTCAAAACAGGAAAACCGCTCAGCCCTTTTTGCGCAATGAGACTGGAAATTCGAGCGTCTGGCCATCCCGCGCGGCAAAAGCGCCGGCAAACCTGTCTTTGGCCATTTTCTCGATCTCGTCCAGCTGGTCGTCGGTGCGAGACGGATCGTGGTGGAACAGCGCAAGCCCTCGCGCACCGGCCGTCTCACAGAGCTTGACGCCCTCTTGCCATGTCGAGTGCCCGTTACCGCGGCGGCGTTCCATCTCCTCCTCGGTGTAGGTGCAATCGTAAATGACGAGATCGGCATCTTCGATCAGGCCGAGCACCGTCTGGTCAAGCAGGTCCGGTTCGTGCTCGGTGTCTGTGATCACCGCCACGACGCGGCCGCCCCATTCGACCCGGTAGCCCACGCAGCCGCCCGGATGAATAAGACTGCCGGTTCGCACCACCACCCCCTCACGCGGCCGAAGCACGTCTCCGGATACGAAATCGCGGCAGTCGAGCCTTGCCTTGCAGATATCGAGCCTCACCGGAAACCATGGCGGCCGCATGAACTCATCGATCATCTGCTGGGTCGTCATGCGTCCTGCAAGATGCCCGGACCAAAGCGTCACCTTGACGCTCCGATCATAGATCGGCGTAAAAGCCGGGAACCCGATGATGTGATCGTAATGGCAATGGGTGAAAAACAGGTCGAAATCGGTCACGCCCGACGCCCGAAGCGCGTGGCCCGCAGGCCGTAGGCCGGAGCCCGCGTCGAACAGAAGCGTATGTTTGCCGCATCGCATCTCAATGCAGATTGTGTTGCCGCCATAGCGGGAGAATTCTGGCCCCGATACCGAAATGCTGCCGCGCACGCCCCAAAACCTGACCAGAAAAACGTCGTCGTCCATGCTACCCCTTCGCAGTCCAGTCGCCCGTGGCAGCCAGTTCCATCACAACGGCTAGGATCAAGCGCGCGTCACTGGTTACTTGGCGCTCCGTGCGTCGATCAGATCCGCGGTCGTATGGCTTAGGCGATCGGCGAGGACCCGCACCATCTCGATGGTCATTTCCGGGAACTCCCTCATAAGCCTCAGGAGATGATCCTTGCGGATTCTCAAGGCTTCCAGCGGACTTGCGGCTCTGACGCTGGCCGTGCGGGAGCTGTTGCACAATATGGCGATCTCGCCAACGATCGAATTTGGCAGCAGTTCGGCAACTTTTATCGGTCCGCTGTCGGAATCGACCAGAATATCCGCCTTGCCTGAAAGGATGACATAGGCGGCGTCTCCCTCGTCGCCCTGCCGGAAAAGGATCTCGCCCGCGCTGTAGCTCACGCGATCGGACGTGAACGCAAGCAGCTTGAGCTTTGCCGGCTCTATGCCGGAGAACAAGGGAACGCGTTGCAGCATTCCAACCTCATCCTTGAGCAGCATTGTCGCAAACCTTCCCTAAATTCACGCCTGCGAGACTAGAACAACCGACACCCGGATGGAATAAATCTGTTTCCGGATGGCGAAACGAGCCACGCGAAAGGTGGCGAGCCCGACCGGCTGGAACTTCAATCCTTGATGCTGCAGCAAGTTCCCACCGGCAGAATGATCCTATCTGAATTTCCAACGCCCTATGAGAGCAGTTCCTTGAAAGTACTGTTCCCTGCCAAAAGTGTCTCGTGTGGTCCGTCTTCCACCAAGCGACCCGAGTCGAAGACGATAACGCGATCGAACATCATCGCCATTGCCGGATTGGTCACGACCCACACAATTGCCGGCGAACGGCCGTCGCGTCTGGCTTCCTCGAGCACGTTTTGCAGCACCTTGTCCTGCACGCGCTGGTCGAGCGCCGACAGCGGCCGGTTGAGAATGAGAAAATCGGGACGCTTGAGCAGGGCCCGGGCAACATCGAGCTTCTGTCGCTGTCCACCGGTCAACCGCCTGCCGCCGGCACCGACGTTGAAGTCCAAACCGACATCCAGCAGTTCGGCATAAAGCCCCAGTTCATCAAGAATGTCATAGACGATGGAGCGTATGCGGTCCGGCGCGTCGGGATGGTTGCTGCCCAGACGCCCGAACAGGACATTGTCCATGACCGTAGCCGCGGCAATGTATTTGGCAGGATCGTAGCGTTCGACCGCGTTTTGCAGCTCGGGCGGCAGGTCTTCATAGAACTGGTTGCGTGCGGCGACTATCTTGTTCATCAATTCGTCGCTCAGCAGGCCGAAGCGATGCCGGGGCTCGATATAGGCAAAGCTCAAGGTGACGATCATGGCGCGGTCGTTCTCCGAGACCGTCTCGTAGGGACGGTTCTTGAGCCGTTGCAGCAAGGTTTCGTAAGCTGGTATCTCCTCGGCGCTCATGAAGGCGAGTTGCTGGAAGAAAGGGTGATCGGGCGGCAGGTCGGCAAACAGCTCGATCGCTTGTTCGGCGATATCCATGCCCATTTCGTAGAGCGTGCGATCGAGGCCGGCTTGCTTCAGCACCGACGCGAAATAAGGATTGGCCGCCAGAGCCCTGTCGGCCAGTTCGGGGCCGGCGGCGGCGCCGAAGAGCAGGTTCTGGCCGATCGCCGCTTCCTTGTTGTAGGCGCCCGGTTCGAAAGGAACCACCAGCCCGCTCAGCCCTTCTTTTTCCAGCCGGGTTCGCAGCGCCGCACGGAGTTCGACGATCCGCCCGGCAAGTTTCGTGTGACGCGTGAGGTCGGCCGAAGAGCGCAAGCCAAGATCCAGAATGTCGCGCGACAGAAGAACCGCGTCGAGGACCTGGCGCACGGCTTCAAAGAGGTCGTGCGGGCCGGTAGCGCCGGCGGAAGCATAGTCGACCCAGTCGCTGTGGACATCGAGATCCGGATTGCCCGACCGGCGCGCCTCTTCGATGTTCCAACGCTGCTGGTCTGCCGCTGCGCCGTCATAAGGCACTGATGTCAGCGGCGCATGCTTCAAGCCGTAGAGCAGATTATCGCGGAGGCTTGCCTGGAATAGGAAAACATCCGACGAGGCGTAGGACATGCGCCGGCCGGTCACCGCTTCGGGGAGTTCAAGCAGGTCATCGGCGCCCGAAGTGACCTTTCCACTGCTCGGCCAGCTCAGCCGCGCGAAGGCTTCGGCAAGCGCCTCCGCTCCGCCTGTTGCGGTGCTGACCAGCGCAACCGTCTCACCCGGCTTGACCTGCAGGGAGATACGGTCGAGGAGCATTGCGCCGCCATCGTCTGCTATGGACAGACCGATCGCTGAGAGGGGGTCGGTCATCGGACCGGGATTGTCGACGGTCAGCGCTGCGATTCCCGGCGCAATGAGACCCTCGACGGTGAACTGTTCAACGACCTGCTGATATTTGACTTGAACATCCTGCCGATCCTGATCCCAGTCGATCAGTTCTTTCATCGGTCCGGGCAGGTCCTTGTAGGCGCCGATCACCGCCACGAGCTGGCCGACGTCCAGCCGTCCTCCGATAACCAGGTACCCGCCAATCATGTAGAACAGAAAGGGCGTGAGCTGCGCGAGAAAATTGTTGAGGAACTTTACCATGAATTTCCATTGGTAAAGATCGAAGCGGATCTTGAAGATGAGCCCGAGCCGGGATGCTATGTCGGCTCGCTCGTAGTTTGACGTATCGTGGACGTGAACCGCGCCTATGCCGTCGACGATTTCGCCAACCCGGCCCGAAAGCGCGCGCGCTGTCAACTGCCGTTGGCGCCCGAGCACGAGCAGCCGCCGCCGCATTCGCGGGATGAGCACGATCTGGATCACCACGATCACGACCGCTATCATTCCGAGCCAGACGTTCTGGACCATGATAAACAGCATGGCCGTCAGCGCCTGGCCGCCGAGCAGCACCGGCTGCAGGAAGGCATCGCCGATGAAGCCGCCCAGCGGCTCCACCTCGTCCTTCACCATGGTCGCCACTTCGGCGGATTTCACCCGCTTGAAGTAAATAGGCGGAAACCGCAGCACACGATCGACCAGATCGAAGCGGATACGGCGCAGCATGCGCTCGCCGAGGCGGCCCTTGTAGGTGTTGATGTAGAGTTTGAACAGACCGTTGATGACGACCAGCAAGAGGAACACAATGCTCAGGGCAAGCAGCGTTGCCTTGCGGCCGAGCTGAAAACCGGAGAACAACAGGACCTCGCCGATGAACGGCAGGTCATAGTGCAACCTCATGAATGGCTGGGTCGAGCCCGGTTGCTCGAAGCCCCTGCCCTGGATCGGGCCGTTGACGATCAGTTTCGGCAGGTCGAAGGACATGAAATAGGGGATCATCGACAGTAGGACGATCATCAATATCCAGATCTGCTGCTTTCTGGTGTGCCTCCAGATATAGCGGGCTAGGCTGGGTTCCATATGCGACTGTGGGTCCTTCAGTTCAAAGAACAAAGCAAAAGCATCTGCCAGCGGACAGCGTATCGGCAATCATCGCCGGCGACATGTTCGAAGCCTGCGAGGCGGCTTTGCGAGGGCAAAGATTGCGTTGTGTCGCCCGAAATCCCAACATACAAGGCGAATATGATGGATGTCACGCAGCCACGCAATGCCGGCCTGGACGGGCACGACCAGGCCCTGGACCTCACGCGGGGAATTGCCGCCTATGTCAACCACCCGCTCGTGGCAGGGCTGGCGCGCGTCATCGCCAAGCATCCGCAGGCCGACATCGCCAACGCCTTCAACCACAAGCAGGTCGCCTGCAAGATGTGGGCGCTCGACAAGCTGTTCGAAAGCTGCGGCGGCCGGTTCGGGCGCATATGGGTTCTGGGTGGATGGTACGGCGTTTTGCCGGCAATGCTTTTCAACGACGCCCGCTTCGAAGTCGCAGCGGTCGATAGCATCGATATCGATCCCGAAGTCGCGCCGGTCGCCCTGACCCTCAACCGGGATGCCGGCGACCGGTTCCGGGCGCTGACGGCGGATATGTACGCGCTCGACTATGCGGCCGGGCGGTCCGACCTGATCGTCAATACGAGCTGCGAACACATAGCCGATCTCAGCGCCTGGCTTGCCCTGCTTCCGCGGGGCACGACTGTGCTGCTGCAATCGAACGACTATTTCAGCGAGCCGACGCACATCAACTGCGTGGCTTCACTGGCAGCCTTCGAAGCCATGGCGGCGCTGCGGGAGATCAGGTTCTCCGGCGAGCTGCCGACAAAGAATTATACGCGCTTCATGCTGATTGGAACTGTTTGAAGCGCGTTGCGCCAATCTAACCCCGACGCGACCCGCGTCAGGATTTTTGGGACCAGGTTCGATACCGCTCGCGCAGGATTTGCGCCGAGTGATGCGCGCCTTCCAGATCGAGACGATGCGCGGATGGCGTCGGTCTTGCAAGCGCCTGTTCGATCGCTTGCGCCAAAGCTTCAGGCGTCAGGTGCTTTTCCTTCAGCACCGTTGCAAGACCGAGTTCTTCGAGCATCAGGGCGCGAACCGTTTGTTCGGTCTCCCCGCCGGCCGCAAATGGAACGAGCAGGGAGCGACAACCCGCGCGCAGGACATCGCAGACCGTGTTGTAACCCGCCTGCGAGACCGACAGGCGGGCTCCGGTCAGCAGGCCGGCGAAATCCTCGCGGAACCGGAAGATTGACAGGCCGGGCGGGGCATCGCGAGCGATCGCGTCAAACTCGTCTTTCGGCAGGTTTGGGCCGGTGATCAAACACCATTTCCAACCGTTGCCGGCATTCCCCGCGGCTGCGATGGCGGAGCTGACAAGGCTCTTTCCGGCAGCCCCGCCGCCAACCGACACCAGGATGTCGAAGCGCTCGGAGGCCGCCGGCGGTGGCGGCGCCGCAACGAGCCCCGTGTAGGCGACCTCGGCCCTGATCGCCCCGGCCAACGGAAATGTCTTGTCGATGGTTGCGAAAGCAGGATCGCCGTGGACCATGACAAGGTCGAAATGCCTGTTGACGAGTTCGACCGTTTCCTCGTTTCGGCCCGGCTTGACGCGCTCCTGAAGGATATCGCGGACGGACGTCGCCAGCAGCGGCCTGGGTGACGTCGCTTCGATGGCTTCGATCAGCGGCAAGAGTTCGAAACGCATCTGGCGGCGTCCAAACGGAAACGCCTCGACGATGACGATATCAGGCCTGCAATCCCGGAATGCGTCCAGCAGCATCTCCGAACGCCGTTTCCTGAAATCGTCATCGATGGGTTTGCCCTGCAGGTCGACAAGTCCGGAAAATCCTTCGTCACCGGAAGTGGCAGGCGGCAGGGCTACAGATTTTACCCCCGGTCCCGGAAACCCCGCGATCGGCGCTCCCCCGGTCACGACGGTAACGTCGAATCCGTCATCGACCAAAGCGGCTGCGATGCGGCTGGAGCGCGCGAGATGGCCGATACCGAGCAGGTGCTGGACATAGAGGAAGGCGCGCAGCCGCTTCAATCGGCGACCCGCCACTCGCGCTCGAACAGTTCCTTGAGCTGTCCAATGCTTGTCAAATGATCGAAATTGCCGCGCACGCGCCGCTCTGCGGCGTCGCCGAGGCGGGCGCGCAGCACGGGATCACGGATCAGGCGCTCCAGCGCCTGGGCGAGGGCGATCGGGTTCTCCGTCGGAACCAGCAGCCCGGTTTCATCCGGCGATAAAAGCTCCGGCACGCCGGAAATATCGGTCGACACGCAGGCAAGCCGCTGGCTCGCCGCCTCCACCAGAACATTCGGCAGACCGTCCCGGTCGCCATTTGCGGTGATCCTGCAGGCCAGGGCGAAGATGTCGGCGCGGCGGTAGTGCTCAAGCACGTCCTCCTGCGCAAGCGCGCCTTTCCAGGAGACGCGCCCGTCCAGTCCGAGCTTTCGCGCCAGCGCCTTGAGCCGTTCCAGTTCCTCGCCGCCGCCGATATGCTCGAAACGCCACGCCAAGTCGCCAGGCAAGAGGGCAAGCGCCTCCAGCAAGGTGTCGTAGCCTTTCTTTTCGACGGCGCGCCCGACGCTCAGAACGATAACCGGTTCGTCCGGAGCCGAGCCGTCGTGCTGTTTTCGCGCCTCGCCGAAACTGCCGAAGCGATCAAGGTCGAGCCCATGATAGCTCAGATGCACGGACGAGTTGCCGTTGGCGAGTTCTTTCAGACGGTCGAAGCCGGTCTTCGTGCAAGTGACCGTCCAGCGCGCCGAGGAAAGCTTGCCGGCCAGATCCCAGTCCGCCGATGTCCAGATGTCCTTGGCATGGGCCGAGCAGCTCCAGGGCAGGCTGCGAAGCAGGCTGACATAGAGCGTCACCGATGCCGGCGTGTGCGCGAAATGTGCATGCAACCATCCCGCGCCTTCCGGCCATTCGGCCGCCAGCACCAGCGCTTGCCCGAAGCGGCGCACGCGATTGCGCGTAAAGTCGCGGGGGATATCGGCAGCCAGCGATCCGAGCGCGCGCCAGAAGCCCGGCCGCGGCAGATGAGCAAACAGCGAGCGGATCACGCGCAGCGGCTCTTTATGCAGATACTCCGGCAGATAATGGACGGGCGCCTTGATCTCGTCGTGCACGGGATGGCGTTTTGCATCGGTCGGCCGCCTGAGCGCGACGAGTATCAGGTCGAACCCCGCACGTTCCAGACCGAGCAGTTCCTGCGCGATGAAGGTTTCCGACAGCCGTGGATACCCCTTCAGAACCACGACGATCTTGCGACGTTGCAACTCAGTTCATTCCTTCGATGACCGAAAGGTGATGGCCGGCCCGCCGGTCGAACAGCTCCGCAACGATTTCCGAAATATGAGGCAGCCCTTCCAGGGTAAGATGCGGATTGCTCTGTGATGGGCGGGGCCGGTCCGGCAGCGCCGCCAGTGCATCGGCAAAGCGCTGGGAATCCTTGGCTTCTTCCGGCAAAAGCATCTCGACGAGGCCGAGTTCGGCTGCGCGCCGAGCGCGGATCAGCTGTTCCTCGCGGGGCTCGACGCGCGGCACGATCAGCGCCGGCTTGTCGAAAGACAGTATCTCGCAATAGGTGTTGTAGCCGCCCATTGCCACCACCGCCTTGGCGCCTGCAATCAGGTCTTCCATGCGGTTGTCGAACTCGATGATCTTGATGTAGGGGATCTTGGCCCCCTTCTTGAGCAGCTTGTTGCGCTTGCGCGCCGGCATGTAAGGCCCAAGCACGATCAGCGCCCTGTGCTGCAATTGCGGATCCTGCTGATAGGCATCGATGACGTCGTGGATCAGTTCGGCGCCGTCGCCGCCGCCACCGGTGGTAACGAGGATATAGTCGCCCTCGGGCCGGTGGCCGGGCAATTCGTTCCGCTGCAGGCTTCGTTGCAGGAAGCCGACGAACCTCATCTTTGCCCTGACACCCGGCGGCACGTCCAGGCCGGTCAATGGATCGTAGAAATCCGGCGGTCCATAGGCCCAGATCTTGTCGTAGAACAGGCCTATCTTGCGCATCACATCCCTGCGTGCCCACTCTGCTTCGAGCAGATGCGGCGCATCCATCACCTCGCGCAGGCCAAGCACGAGCGTGGTGCCCCGAGTCTTGAGGTAGGACAGCGTGTCCTCGATCTCGCCGCGCAGGCCGAGCGGTTCCTTGTCGACGATGAATATATCCGGCCGGAAGGTCTCGGCGGTGTGGCGGATGATCGACTGGCGCATCCTTAGCGTCTCATGCAGGTCGATATCCTTTTCCAGCGAGGTGTATTCGCCGTTGCGCAACTTGATGACGCTGGGGATCTTCACGAAGTCGACACGGGCGCGGTAGTCGAAGGCGCCGGCAATAGGCGCACCCGAAATGATAAGCACCTGAAGTCCGTGGAAATCCTCGACCAGCGAATGCGCGATCGTCCGGCAGCGCTGCAGGTGGCCCAGCCCGAACGTGTCGTGGCTGTACATGAGAATTCGGGCATCTTGTACGTGATGGGTCATTATTGAACGTCTTTTAAAACTCTCGCCTTGAGACCGTGGGCGACCCCACGTTTCGTTACCATACCGGGTCAATCGACCTGTTTTGAAACATGAGGGCGCAATTTTCAATTTGTATTACCGAACAAGCCGCAGATCGCCTCACCATCCGCCGGCTCATCGAGTCCTATGCACACCCGCCGAGCGGCGCGAAAAGGCCAGCCGGCGCTCTCCACTCCAGGCTCACTTTTCGTGGTGAACAAGACATCAGAAACCCGGACCCTCCATGGAGCTGCATTCGCGCGAAGCGCCCGTGCCTGTCGGCGGGACGGTGCTCTTTCGCCTTAAGTGGTTGAAGATAAAAGAGTATCTCTGCCGCTGGCGATGCGCGGAAAGTCGCGCTGCGGCCGGCGGGCGTCACAAGCTTTCCTAGTCCGTTGTGCTGGCTTTTCTTCTGCGCCGAGTGGTGTGCGACTGCGCGACGGCAGTTTTCAACGCGGGTGTGATCTCTATCGGCGCGCTCTCTGCCCCATGTGGGTTCTGCAGCCCCTCGACGTGGACCGTCGGGAATGGGAGTTCGATGCCCTGCTCCTTGAAGACCTGGCGGAGGCGTACATAGAATTTGCGTTTCATATTGAAGGCGCCCCCCGGCCTGGTCGTCACCTTGACCCTCAACACGATGCCGTACTCGCCGAATTCCTGCACGCCCTGCATCTTGATCGGCGAGAGCACCCATTGTTTGAATTCGGGATCTTCCGCCAGTTCGAGGCCGATCCGCTTGATCAGCCTGCGGGCGAAATCGATATCGGTGTCGTAGCCGACGGTGATGTTGAATTTGTCGGTGACCCAGTCACGGCTCTGGTTCTGGACGGCTCCGAGTTCACCAAAAGGTATCGTGAACAGCGGGCCACGATGGTGGCGCAGCTTCACCGAGCGCAGCGAAAAGCTCTCCACCGTCCCCACATAACGGCCGGAGGTAATGTACTCGCCAACACGAAACGCATCGTCGAGCAGAAAAAACACGCCCGAAATGACGTCCTTGACTATGGTTTGAGCTCCAAATCCCACGGCGACGCCAACGACGCCGGCGCCGGCGATCAACGGGCCGATCTCGATACCCACTGAGGCGAGCATCATCAGCACCGCCATCACGACGATCACTGCGAGCAGAATGTTCTGGATGATCGGCAAGAGCGTGCGCAGCCGCGCCTGCTGCGGATCGAGGATCGGGGCCTCCTCGTCGTCGGTCACCGCGTGCGGCGTCTCGATGCCCAGCTTTCGTTCGATCAAGGCTTTGATGATCGACCAGCCGAAATCGGCTGCGAGCGCAATGACCATGACATTGATCAAGCCGCGCAATATGAGCGTGGTCGTCGTATCGCTGTCCCGCATGGACTGCATGTCCAGGCCCCAGACACGCGCGAGAAAATAGGCCGCCGTCAGGATCAAGACCATCCGGACTGCTCGATCGATGACGGCGATCGTCACCGCCGGGATCGTGGGCCGGCCGGCATCTTCCGAACCCGGCCGCAGGACGAAATTGACCCCGCGCTGCGTCAGAACGACTGTCAAAGGCAGGAAGAATGCGGCGAAGGTAAACCAGAACAATATGTTGAGACCGGCGATGCGCAGCAGGAACAGAACGACGAAATAGGCGGTCAATAGCCATGTCGCTCCCGTGTGGCCGCTTGGCTGCGCATCGTCTCGCTGTGTTCGTGGTCGACGCCAAATGGCAAGCAGCAAGAGCAACAGCAGCACGAAATCGGCGCCCGTCGACAGGACCAGCATTCCGTCCCGATCGATGCCGAGACCCGGCAGGAGGGTAAACGCCGCGGCGAAGAAGGCGAAGACGCCGACGATCCGGGGTAGCCAATAGAACCAATGGTCGGCCGTTTCGTTGGTGACCGGCAAAGCGCGAACCTCGACGGCGTTCTCGACTTTCATGAAGGAAGGGACGAGCATGGCTGCGACGTACATGCGCACAGCCGCTGTAACGACTGCAGCGATCAGAAATGTCAGCACGATCTCGCGGATGAGCATCGGCCAGTCGAACAACATGAACGCGCCGGCGCTGCCCAGCGCGAACGAAACGATCAGCAGGCTGGAATAAAGCGTGCGACCGCCAATCTTCTTGGCCCGCCCGATGGGCGTCTCCTTCGGCTGCGCGATGATCCAAAGACGAAACGGACGGGTGAGCCTGTACGTTGCCCAGGTGAGCGCCACGCCGGCAGCGATGAACATCGTGATCAGCATGAATACGCCGGCAGAACCCTTGCTGGACATATCGTCCATGGTCTCTGCCCGAACGCGCGCGAACTGGCCTGGCAGCAAGGGCAAAGTCCGCACGATTCTTTCGATATGATGCTTGATCCGATCGAGCGTCGAGGATGCCATCGTATTCATCTGGCCCGGTGTGGCCACCGCGTCGGACGATGCGCCGGCCGGCGAAGCTCCCGCCTCGGCAGGCGCAGCCGCGGGCCGGGCGTCCTGATGTCGCTGTTCGGCCACCCAGGCCTTCACTGACGGATCGTCGAGAAGCTCGAATAGCTGTTTTACCCTTTCAGGCGGGACGGTCGCCGGCGCTTGCGCCTGTGCCGGACCAGCCAACAAGAGCGCGATCCCAAGGACGAGCGACGTGGCGATCACGACAAACATCGCAGTCAGGTCTTCGAGACGCCGCGCCGGGCGCGCCAGACTCCTGGTCCCCAACCGTCTGATCATGAGTGGCATCGTGCTGTAACCTTCCGGCCAAATCGGCAAGCAACGACATCTATGCCCAGTCGTCGCTCCTACCTTGAAGAAACCAGTGTTGCGGTGCAAGGCTTCACCGGTTTCGCGCGAGAAACCGGCATCGAGCTCGCGTGGCTTAAGGCCATGCGCCTAGCCGATTTCCAGGATCGACGGCAAGCACTATGTGGACAGCCCGCGACATGCCAGCGATGTCGATGTGGCCACCTGTCGGGGACTGGCGCAATTCCGTCGGGAACCAGGCAGGCCGGATCCAACCGACAGCGGCTTCAGCCCGGAGCGAAGCGAGGCGAACGAAGCAATCGCTCCGGCCAGGTCGGCCAATTCAGCCTGCGGTGGGCATGGCGCGCGAGATCAGGCTCCTTGCGGCAAGCAGGATGCCTGCATCAGGCGCCGGCAAGCTCAAGCGGGGGCAGGTTTGCCTTCGCGGGCTCCAGTCTGATGTAACAGGGGTTCGCGTCCTCTTTCAGCTTCTGCAACTGCAGGCGCGTCTTGGCGCGAAGGACTGGGTCGATGGGCTTGTCGGCTCTCTCCTGCACCGCGCTCAGGATCTTGGCCGCTTCATCGATCTGCCGGAGCTGCGCCAGGCTGCGGCCTAGCCCATACTGCGCGCCGAACCCAGACTTCTCCCCCGAAGCCCGTCGGCAGGCAAGGCGGAGCCGGTGTCCCCCAGGTCCGCCTTTTCTTGCGAAAACTTCTTGGCGGTCACGTCGCTTTGCCGGCCACTGCGTCCATTTCCATCTCCTCCTCGGAAATGTCGTCGAACGAGGCGTAGTTCATGTTGTAGAGCCGGGCGTAAAGGCCCTTCCGTTCCATCAATTGTTCGTGGTTGCCGCTCTCGACGATCTCGCCGTTCTGCAAGACGATGATGCGGTCGGCGCCGCGGATGGTGGCGAGCCGATGGGCGATGACGAGCCCGGTCCGGCCTTCCAGCAGTTTTATCAGCGCCTTCTGGATCAGCATCTCCGTGTAGGAATCGATGCTGGCCGTGGCTTCGTCGAGCACGAGGATCTTGGCGTCGGCGACCAGCGCCCGCGCGAAGCTGATCAACTGCCGCTGGCCGAGCGAGAGATTGCCGCCGCGCTGCTCGAGCTCGGTGTCGTAACCGCCGGGCAACTGCTCGATGAAGTCGTGCGCGCCGACGGCCCTGGCCGCGCGCACCACCTGCTCGCGGGTTGCATTGGTTTTGTGATAGCGGATGTTCTCCAGCACCGTCCCGGAAAACAGAAACGGCTCCTGCAGCACCATCGCCATCTGTTCCCCGAGCGAATCCTGCGTCAGGTCGCGCACGTCATGCCCGCCGACCAGGACCTGACCCGACCACACGTCGTAGAAGCGATGCGCCAGCG
This sequence comes from Mesorhizobium sp. M1D.F.Ca.ET.043.01.1.1, assembly GCF_003952385.1. Classification (NCBI taxonomy): domain Bacteria; kingdom Pseudomonadati; phylum Pseudomonadota; class Alphaproteobacteria; order Hyphomicrobiales; family Phyllobacteriaceae; genus Mesorhizobium; species Mesorhizobium sp. M1D.F.Ca.ET.043.01.1.1. Next base: position 1,939,066 of record NZ_CP034444.1, on the reverse strand, counting down.
CCATGGAGCTCGACTTGCCCGAGCCGGTCGGACCGACGAGCGCGACCGTTTCGCCCGGATTGACGCGGAAGCTGACATTCTTCAGCACCGGCTGGTTCCGCCGGTAGCCGAAGGTGACGTTCCTGAACTCGACCGAGCCGTCCATGTCGCGCGACAGCGCCACCGCGCCTTGCCGGTCGCTGACCTCCACCGGCACATCGAGCACTTCGGAGATGCGCTGGCCGGAAGCCATGGCGCGTTGCATGACGCTGTACTGCATGGTGAGCGAGCGGATGGGGTCGAAGAAGCGCTGGATGTAGAACAGGAACGCCACCATGACGCCGATGTCGAGGCCGTGCGACAGCACCATCGAGCCGCCGACGACGATGACTGTCGCCATCGCGATCCCGGTCAGCGTGTCGACGATCGGCACCATCACCTGCGCGTATTTGGCCGACCGCAGATGCGCATTGAGATTGGCCAGCACCTTCTCGTCATAGAGCTCGAAATTGACGTGCTGGCGCTCGAGGCTCTGCACGGTGCGCACGCCGTGGATGCCTTCCGCCAAAGCCCCGTTGGCGATCGAGTTGGTTTCATGCGCGGCCATGAAGGCGACCTTGGCGCGCGGCAGCCAGAACAGGCGAACGATGAACAGCATCGGCATGGTCGAGAGCGTCAGCAGACCGAGCCGGAAATCGAGCCACAGGAGCACGCTGACGATGCCGAACAAGAGCACGATGTCGCCCACCGACATGACCGATGTCTCAAGGAACTCCTGCATCGAATTGACGTCGCCCTGCAGGCGCGACATCAGCCGGCCGACCTCGGTCTTGTCCATGAAGCTCAGGGAGACCCGCTGCAGATGGCCGAACATGGCGCGGCGCAGGTCTGACAGGACGTTTTCCGCCACCTTGCCGACGACGCTCTCCTGAACATAGCTCGCCGCATAGTTCACCAGGATGACCGCCGCGAAAGCGCTGGTCGCCCAGGCCATGACCGAACGGTCAACCCTGCCCGGCGCCATGCCGTGGTCGATGGCGTAGCGGATGACCAGCGGGATCGCCAGTTGCGTCAGCGTGAACACCAGCACTGCGGCGACCGAGATGAAAATCCGGGTCCGGTACGGCCGCACGAAGCTCCAGATGCGCCGCACGATGCGCGGATCGTAGGCCTTGCCGAAAACCTCTTCCTCGTCGCGATGCGAGCCGACGACGGCCTTTGCCGGCCGCCCGCTGGTGTCTTCCTTCTCGTCGTCGTTCTGTGTCGACATCATGCCGCCCCCAGCGCGATGGGCCGGTCGTCGTCGGGCCTGAGCTGCAGGTCGTAGAGAGCGCGGTAGCGTCCGCCCAAGGCCAGCAGCTCCTCATGCGTGCCGCGTTCGACGATCCGGCCGCCTTCCACGAACAGGATCTGGTCGGCATGCATCAGCGAGCTCAGCCGATGCGAGATGATGAGCGTCACGCGATCCTTGGCGAAGCGCTTCATCGCCGCGCGGATGCGCTGCTCGGTGCCGGCATCGATGGCCGCGGTCGAATCGTCGAAGACCAGCACCGAAGGCCGCAGCATCAGGCTGCGGGCGATGGTCAGGCGCTGCCGCTGGCCGCCGGAGAGCGACGCGCCGCGTTCGCCGACGATCGTGGTGTAGCCGGCCGGAAGCCCGATGATGTAGTTGTGCAGCTGGGCGGACTCGGCCGCCCGCTCGATGCGCGTCTCGCGCGCCCAGGGATTGCCGTAGGCGATGTTGTTCTCGATCGAGGTGGTGAACAGGAAAGCGTCCTGCTGCACGACGCCCACCGCCTTGCGCAGCGACTGCAGGGTGACCTCGCGGATGTCCTGGCCGTCGATGGTGATGGTGCCCGAGCTCACATCGTAGAAGCGCGGGATCAAATGCGCGATGGTCGACTTGCCGCTGCCGGGCGGGCCGACGATGCCGATGGTCTGGCCGGGCCTGGCCTCGAAGGAAATGCCCGACAATGTCGGCCGGCCGCCTGAGCCCGGATAATGGAAGCCGACATCCTCGAAGCGCAGCACGCCGTCGGTGACGACGAGGTCCTTGGCGCCCGGCGCGTCCTTGATGTCGAGCTCGGTGTCGAGCAGTTCGAACAGCCGCGTGCCGCAGGTCGAGGCGCGCGCGAACGAGTTGACCATCAGGCCGAGCTGGCGCACCGGCATCTGCAGGATGGTCATGAAAGTAAGGAACTGCGCCAGCGTTCCGACGCTGATTTGACCCGACATCACCTTCTGGCCGCCGAACCAGAGCACCAGGCCCATGGCCGCCAGGAACGAGAAGTTCATGGCGCTGGTGTTGCTGACGCGGATATCGACGCGCTCGTTGGCGAGAGCCAGCGCATCCTGCTTGGCGCGGTCGAATTTGCCCAGCTCATGGCGCTGCGCCGCGAAAGCGCGCACGACGCGGATGCCGCCGAGATTCTCGTCCATCACCCGGCTCAGCACCGACAGGCGCTGCTGCAGCGTCAGCCAGGTGCTGCGCAGCCTGAGCTGGGTGACGGAGGATCGCCAGGCGACGAAGGGCACGAAGCTCAGGCTGAGCAGTCCGAGCACGAGATCGGTGCTGATCAGGAGATAGGCGCCGACGCCGATCAGCACGCCGAGCAGGACCACGCGCAGGACGCCGGTCGAAAAGAACATGCGCACGCCGTCGAGATCGAGCAGCCCGAGCGTGATTAGATCGCCGGTGTGGACCCTGTCGTGGAAGGCAAAGCTGAGGCGCTGGATCTTCTCGTAGAAGGCCAGGCGCAGCTCATATCCGGTCTGATGGCCGACGGCCTCGCCATAGTAGTTCTGCGCCATGGTGAAGAGGCCGCGCAGCACGCTGACGACCAGCAGCGTGAGCGCCGTGCCCCACAGCGCGTGCTGCGCGGCGATGCCGGCACCCTCGGCCATCACGCCTTGCGCCTGGTCGATGGCGCGCCCCAGCAGGCGGGGAATGAGAAGCTGCAGCGTCGCGGCGATGAAGGTCGAGACGATGGTGATCGCGACTTGCCAGGGGTGGCGCAGCGTCATGCGCATGATGCGGAGCAGGGTGCTGAGACCCTTTCCCCAGGAGGCTTCCGCCACATGGGCAAAGGATTTGCCGCGCTCCGGCGCGCTGCTTTTTGCATCCTTATGCAAAGGAAAATATCCAAACCGATCCGTGCATTAGCCCGGACGAATGAAACAGACTCAAGTGAGCGATTTGATGTTACGCGTGCCAGAGTTGAGCGTTCAAGGGGCCAATGACGGCATCGCGCTGTGCCTGGCGAAGCCGGCCGCATGTCCTTGTGATCTCAGGTCGCCTTCTCACCGGACGCGGCGGAAAGAAGCAGGGTCGGCGAGCGGAGTCGACATTGCATGAGGATATCACTATATACCGGCGGCTTTCGGTTTCTCGCCTCTTGGACTCGCCTGCGAGATCGCCGAAATGCGTTGCGTGCTGTCACGGAAATCGGTTCGAAAAACCGGGAAAAAGCAAACAGAAACAATAGAACGGATCCTTGACGGTCCTGCCAAGGCATCATCACCCTCACCAATCAGAACGTGTTTCCTGAACCCTCCAATTCCTCCCGCTTTGTGGACCTCGGGCAAGATGTCTTGCCGGGCGAGGCCGACTCGGCTCGAATGGGACTTGCATCCGATAGCGGGATGGGGGCGTTCATGACTACCAACCGGCATTGCCGCTAGGGAAGAAGCAGTATGAGTGAACATGCGATCGAGTTCTTGCGCGGATGGATTGGCGAGAAAGTCCATTGCCAGCATTCGCCGGCCAGAATCGAGAAGCAGGCCGAGACCCTCGCCAGGGAGTGCTGCGCCCAGGCCGCCGAGGAAGGCATTCTTCTGGAAGACATCCAGGAGGAAGTCGGCGACATCCAGGAACTGATTGCTTCGCGGCTCGAGGAAGTCGCCGAAGAGAGCGAGCAACAGACGGCGCCGGACAAGCCGTCAAAGTGAGATGCCTGTCCCGGCTTGAGCCGGAAAAAAACAGGCATTGTTCGGCCTGATCCTGGATCCGGCCTACCCGAATTTCTCTTTGAGCCACGCCTTTGGCAGCGCCGGCACGAAATTGCCGTCGCGACCCGTCATGTCCTCGTTGGCGACCATGGCGTTGAGGATCGCTTCCTCCACTCCCTGCACCACCGCATCGAAGAACGGATCGATATCGACGTCCGGGATGAAATCGGCGCGGGCGATGCGGCCTGGAGGCGCCAGCGCGGCTTCGGGATTGGCGGTCGAAAAGGCGAGAAAAATGTCGCCCGAGCTGTGGTAGCCGTAGCCGCCGGTCATGGCGATGCCCAGCGGCACGCGGCGGGCGAGCCGCTTCATCTGATGCGGCAGGAACGGCGCGTCGGTGGCCACGATTGCGATGATCGAACCCTTTTCGGCGCGCGGCGTGCCTTCGCGGATCGCCGGTTCGGCCAATTCCGGGCCGACGCGCCGGCCGCGAAGGGTGAAATTGCTGCGCTTGCCGAAATTCGACTGCACGAACACGCCGAGCGTGTAGCGCTTGTCCTGCCATTCGACGATGCGGGAGGCGGTGCCGGATCCGGCCTTGAAGCCGAAGGTGATCATGCCGGTGCCGCCGCCGACGCTGCCTTCCTCGATGGCGCCGCCTGTTGCGCTGTCGAGCGCTTCGGCGACATGCTCGAAGCCGACATGATGGCCGTTGATGTCGTTGAGGAAACCGTCATAGGTCTCAGCCGCCAACGGCAGGCCCCAGGCGCTGTCGAGCGCGGCCGGCAGCACGCGGCTCATCCAGCGCAGCGTGCCGTCGCGCGTGACGCCGCAGGAATGGGTGTTGGTGATGGTGACCGGGAAGTTGAAGGCGCCGGTCTCCTCGATGATGTGCGTGCCGGTCAGCTCGCCATTGCCGTTCTGGCTGAAGACGCCGGCGAAGACCGGCGTCGCAAGCTCTTGAACCGGTCTTGGCAGAATCGCTGTGACGCCGGTGCGCACCGGCCCCTTGCCGATCTGGAGCGGGCCGTCGCCGGCAATCAGCGTCGTATAGCCGACCGCGACGCCCGGCACGTCGGTGATGGCGTTGAAGCGGCCGGGCGTGCCGTCCAGGACTATCCCGAACGAGCGCAGACGCGGCTTGCCCGATGGCGTGCGAAGATGCGGGTCGTTGCTGCTCATCCCGTCCTCAGAACAACGAGCCCTGATTGCCCGGCTCCTTGGCCTTGCCCGACGGCTTGGCGGCCAGCTTCGGCCGCGCCCCGCCGCTGGTGGCGATGGCCTCGGCATTGCCGTCGGCGAACTCCAGCTGCAGCGCCGCCCCCGGCGCCAGCTCCGCGACGCGCTTGATGACGGCGCCGTCGGCGTCCTTGACCAGCGCGAAGCCGCGCGCCAGCACGGCCTTGTGCGACAGCGTGGCGAGCAGCCGGTCGGCCTGGGTGAGGGCGGCACGCAACTGGTCGAGCCGCCGCGTCATCGCCTGATCCTGGCGGCGGGTCAGCCCGGCCAGAGTGTCGGCCCGCAGCTTCTGCCGCCGCACGATCGGCGTTGGTGACAGTCTCGCCGACGTGCGCTGGAAGCGCGCCCGGCCCTGGCGAACGATCGCGAAGAAGGCGGCGCGTGCGCGGGCGATGTCGCGGCCTGTCAGCGTGCGCGTCTCGTTGAGGCGGCGCGACAAGGTGGCCGGCGTCAGCCGCTGCCTCTCCAGCCTTGCGCGCTTGCGCTCGATGCTCACCGTCAGACCTCGTCCCAGCCGGCTGGTCGCCTCGTCGAAGCGGCGGCGCGGCAGCGCCAGCAATTGATCGGGCGAGGGGAGCGCGCGCGCCGCGGCGCGCACCGCCTGGCGCTTGCGCTCCAGATTGCGCGAGGCGCAGGCGTTGAGCCGCGCGCCGAGGCTTGCCAGGGTGGCCTCCAGGTCCGCCCTGACCGGCACGGCGATTTCGGCGGCGCCCGTCGGCGTCGGCGCGCGCATGTCGGCGACAAAGTCTATCAGCGTCCAGTCGGTCTCGTGCCCGACCGCGGAGATCACCGGAATATGCGAGGCCGCGACGGCGCGCGCCAGGCCTTCGTCGTTGAAGCCCCAAAGGTCCTCGAGGCTGCCGCCGCCGCGCGCCACGATCAGAAGGTCGGGTTGCCGGATGGGGCCGTCCCAGGTGAGCGCGTTGAAGCCGTTGACGGCTGCGGTCACTTCCTTGGCCGTCGTCTCGCCCTGCACCCTGACCGGCCACACCAGCACGGTGAGCGGGAAGCGGTCCTTGATGCGGTGGATGATGTCGCGGATCACCGAGCCCGTCGGCGAGGTCACGACGCCGATGACGCGCGGCATGAACGGCAGCCGCCGCTTGCGGCCGGAATCGAACAGGCCCTCGGCCTGCAGCCGCCGCTTGCGCTCTTCGAGCAGCGCCATCAGCGCGCCGGCGCCGGCCGGCTCAAGATTGTCGATGACGATCTGGTAGTTGGATTTGCCGGGATAGGTCGTCAGCCTGCCGCTAGCGATCACTTCCATCCCTTCCTCGGGCCGGAATTTCAGGCGCGCCATCGTGGTCTTCCACACCACGGCATCGATCCGGGCGCGGTCGTCCTTCAGCGCGAAATAGGCGTGGCCGGAGGAATGCGGCCCGCGGTAGCCGGAGATCTCGCCGCGCACCCGCACATTGCCGAAAGCGTCCTCGACCGTGCGCTTCAGCGCGCCGGAAATCTCGCTCACCGTATATTCGGTGGCGTTGCTGCGTGATTCGGTTGCTGCTTCGCTCATCACATGATTGGGGAACGCTTATCGGGCCGCGTCAAGGCAGGGAGCAATCCTCGCTAATATTATAACGCGATCTTAAACCCGATTTGCTTTGACTGGCGGCAGGAAAGTCGGCCCAGGGAACGCATGAGCGAACGCACCAACAGCAGCCCATTGACGCATCAGGTCACGCTCACCGTGCTGACGCTGGCTGTCTTCGCGCTGTTCATCGTCGTCGGTTTTGGCGTCTATGCGACCGCCCAGGCCGACGACGTCTCGCTCGAACGCCAGAAAATATTCATCGCCGACGGTTTGAAGGATCAGATTGCGTCTGTTCAGCGTGAACAGGAAAGCGTTTCGGTCTGGGATGACGCGATCACCAATGTGCGAGCCGGCAACCAGACCTGGATCGAGGAGAATCTCAGCGTCTGGATGTACACCTATTACGGTCACAGCCAGGTCTACATACTCGATGCCGCCGACCATCCCATTCATGCCATGCAGGAAGGCAAGGTAGTCGATCCGTCCGCCTATGGCAGGGACGAGCCTGCCTTGCAGCCATCCGTCGAGAAGCTGCGTCGCATGCTGGCCGGGCCGCCGAAGACCGACGCTTCCGGCCAGCCTGCCAAGATGATCGCGGAGGACTTGGTGTCGCTTGGCGGCAAGCCGGCGATCCTGAGCGTCATGCCGCTGCTGCCGAGTTCGGACCGGGTCACGCAGGCGCCCGGCACCGAATATCTGCACGTGTCGGTGGAGTTCATCAACGACGCCGTCATCCGCAGGATTGCGGGAAAATATCTGCTCGACGGTGCGCGGCTTGTACCGCTGTCGCAACCGGTCGGCGCCGCGGCGGTCCCGCTGGTCGATTCCCGCGGTGTCATCCTCGGCTATGTCGGCTGGGATCGGGAGCGGCCCGGTCTTGCGCTGGTGCGCAAGATGGCGCCGGCGCTGGGCGTGGCGCTGCTTGTGGCGGCGGGCGTCCTGGCGTTCCTGCTGCGCAGGCTCCGCCGCGCCTCGTCCGCGCTGCAGACCAGCCAGGATGAGGCGCAATATCTCGCCTTCCACGACACGCTCACCGGCCTGCCCAACAGGGCTCTTTTCGAGGACCGCCTGCGGCGGGCCCTGCTCAGGGCCGGCCAGGATATCGCGGTTCACGACATGGGAAGGGTGGGGTTGCTTTATCTCGATCTCGATCGCTTCAAGCATATCAACGACACGCTCGGCCATCCTGCGGGCGACGAGCTGGTGCGCCAGACAGCGGCCAGGCTGCAGCACACCGTTCGCGAGGTGGATACCGTCGCACGGCTGGGCGGCGACGAGTTCGCGCTGATCCTCGTCGACATCCGCGATATCCGCGCCGCCGAGGATATCGCCGAGCGGCTGCTGCAGAAGTTGCAGGAGCCGTTCAAGCTCATGGAGGATCAGGTCTTTGTCAGCGCTTCGATCGGCATCGCGCTATCGCCCGGCGGCGAGACGGATGCCGACGATCTGCTGCGCAAGGCCGACATCGCGCTCTACGAAGCCAAGAAGAACGGCCGGAGCCGGCACCAGGTCTTCGCCGGCGACATGGACGACCTGCTCCTGCGCAAGCGCAAGGTCGAGACCGAGCTTCGCAAGGCCCTCGACGGCGGCACCGGCATCAGGCTTGCCTACCAGCCGGTGTTCGCGGCGAACGGCGAGACGATCCTCGGCGCGGAGGCGCTGATCCGCTGGGGGCATGATGTGCATGGCGCATTGCCGGCGGCGCAATTCATCGCCATCGCCGAGGAACGCGGCATGATCGGCCAGCTCGGTGCGTGGGTGCTGCAGGAGGCCTGCCGCTTCGCCGTGCGCACCGACCTGCCGTGGCTCGCCGTCAACGTGTCGCCGCTGCAGTTGCGCGACGCCGGCTTTCCCGAACAGGTTGCGTCGATCCTTGCCGACACCGGGCTGGCGCCGCAGCGCCTGCAGTTCGAGATCACCGAAAGCGTGCTTCTGGACAACAGCGATGCTTCGCGGGCGGCTCTGGCGACCTTGCGCCAGTTGGGCGTCGGCATCGTTCTGGACGATTTCGGGACCGGCTATTCATCGCTGAGCTACCTGCGTCGCCACGCCATAGACAAGCTCAAGATAGACCGTTCCTTCGTGCGGCTTCTCGATGGCGACGGCAACTCGGCGGCGATCGTCAAGGCGCTGATCGATCTCGCCATGGCGCTCGGGGTCGACGTCACCGCCGAGGGTGTGGAGACCGAGGCGCAGAAGATGCTGCTGGTCGCCATGGGCTGCCGGCAGCTACAGGGCTATTTCTTGTCGCCGCCGCTCGAGCCGGTCCAACTGCTCAGCCTTTCTGGTCTGGCTTCGCCGGACGAGGTCGGGCCGACCGCCGCTCGCGCCTAGAGCAATTCCAGGAAAAGTGTGAGCGATTTTCCGTCTGGAATTGCGTAAAAACAAGGAGATAGGGCGTTTCGCCGTTTCCGTGAAACGGTGAAACGCGCTAGAACAAATCCAGGAAAAGTGTGCAACGGTTAGGCTCGGCGCCTTCGCTGCGGAATTGCGAGAAAAACAAGTGTCAGAGCAGGTCAGCGTTTCCGTGAGACGATGACCTGCTCGAGCGCGATCGAACAAGGCCCCAAGGATCACCAGCCAGGCAGGATCTGGTTTGCCTTGGTCCGCTTCATCTTGGCGAAGGCAAGCGCGGCGAAGTCGAAGCTTCCCGTCTCCTCGCCGACCGGCACGGAAATGTTGTCCAGGCTCTCCGCGATGTGCCTGGCCAGCGCGTCGACGATCTCCGGTTGCGAGGTCTGGCCGCGCATGATGCCGATGCGGCAATCCGGTAGCGCATCGAACCCGTCGGCCTCGCCGAGCACGCGCATGCCGGGCCTGAGCGCGCATTCCGGCAGCACCGAGATGGCGAGGCCGGAAAGCACGGCTGCCGTGATCACCGTGGCCGAGAAGCTGGAGAACAGCACGCGATATTCGCGGTTCTGCCGGTCGAGCACGTCGACGGCCGCGCGTCGCCAGATGCAGTTCGGCCGGCCGAACGCCATCGGCAGGATCTCCTGCTCATGCGTGGCGTGGTTGGCCGAGGTAACCCACAGAAGCGGCTCGCGCCGCACCACTTCCGACTGGCCGCGCGTATCGTTGTGCGTCACCAGCGCGAGGTCGAGATTGCCGCGCTTGATGTGCTCGACCAGCCCCGGCGTCGGTTCGCAGACTACGGTCAGCTCGACGCGCGGGTTGGAACGCGAGAAGCGCGCCATGATCTCGGGCAGGAAACGGTCGGCATAGTCGTCCGGCGTGCCGATGCGGATCGTGCCTTCGAGCCGCTGGTCGTCGAAGGCGGCCAAGGTCTCACGATTGAGGTAGATCAGTCGTCTCGCGTAGGACAGCAGCCTGTCGCCTTCCTCGGTCAGCTTGTTGGTGCGGCCGTCCTTTTCGAACAGCGGCTTGCCGATCCGCTCCTCCAGCCGGCGCATCTGCATCGACACCGCCGACTGTGTCCGGTGCACCTCCTCCGCGGCGCGGGTGAAGCTTCCCGTATCGGCGATCGAGATGAAGGTCTGCAACTGATCGAGATCGAGCGGCGCTTTCATCGGTCCAATCCATCATTGATGTTGATGCTAAAGATTAGAAACATTCGTTGGATTAATCAATCGTGCAGTGGCAAATTGCCTTCGTCCACATGAAGGCACCGCATGTCGCCCAAAAGTGGTCCCCGGTTTTGGGGCAGCGACATGCGTCACTTTAAGTGTATCGAGACCGCAACGGCGCTTTCTCCCAAGGCGCCGGCTGACTGGTTTCGTCCGCTCGACTCGTGAAGGAGAGACTGACATGACCACGATCGAATTCGCCTCCCAGACCCCGCGCATCACCACGCGTCCGGCCGTTGCGACGCGCGTGCTCAATGCGGTCGCCAACACCTTTCGCGCCTGGAAAAACCGCCGGGCCTTCTATCGCCTTGGCGAGATGTCGGATGCCGAGCTTGCCGACATCGGCCTGACCCGCGCCGACCTTCATGTCGCTGTCGCCGTTCCTTTCGGCCGCGATCCGACGGCCAAGCTGCGCGCCATCGCCAGCGACCGCGCCGACACGATCGAGGACCTCGCTCGCAAGGTGGCCTGATCGGCTGCCCGACTGCATTTTGGGCCGCCCCTGAACCTTTTCGGGGTCCGGCGCGACCAAGCTTCATGCAGGCTCCCACACTCCCTGCCGGTTCCCCGCCGGCCTGCCTGCACATTGCCCGGTACCCCTCCAGGACCGGGCATTTTTTGGCACGTCGCCATTCAGGTGATGCCGGCCTGCAAATGGCGGCTTCCTGCGCTTCCGGTGCTCACGTACTTCAAGTACGCTCCGCTCCGGCCTTGCCGGCCGAAGCCCCATAAGTCTCTTCGCTCTATGAAGGCTACGGCCGGCGTAGGCCGGTTCTCGGAAATCAGCATTTTCGGCTCGGCCTGACCTGAATCTCGACACACCCTGGGCCGCGCGAAAGCTACCGCCGGCCCATGCCGCGTTTGAACTGGTCGAAGATGCTCTCCATTCCCTTCTGGTACTCGTCACGCTGCTGCGCGCCGGTCTCGAACATCCTGCCGAAAATATCGTCGAACGGGTTCCGCGGCCGGCCGCTCGGGTTGGTTTGCGGCTGCGGCGACTGGCTCTGCTGCGGCTGCTGCGGCGCCGGCTGCCCGCCCGGCAAGCCAAATCCGCCACCGCCCTGGCGCAGCATTTCTTCGAACATCTTGCCGAGCGGATTGTCACCGTAGGGGTTCGGCGCCTGCTGCGGCTGGCTTTGCGGCTGTTGCGCGCCGCCGCCGAACATGTCCTGCAGGACCTTGCCGAGCGGATTGTCACCGTAGGGGTTCGGCGCCTGCTGCGGCTGGCTTTGCGGCTGTTGCGCGCCGCCGCCGAACATGTCCTGCAGGACCTTGCCGAGCGGGTTGTCGCCATAGGGACTGGGTGCCGGTTGCGGCGCTTGCGCGCCGCCTCCGGCCTGCCGCATCATTTCCTCGATGATCTCGCCGAGTGGATTGCCGCCGCCGAAGCCGCCAGCGGCCTGCATCTGGTTGTTGGTTTGTTTGAACAGCCCGCCCATCATCATCGAGGCCATGGCCGGCAGCATCTGCTGCAGCACCTGCTGGCTGAGGCCGGTCGCCTGCGCGGCCTGGGCGGCCACGGCGCGCGACAGGTCCTTCGAGCCGAACAGGTGACCGAGAATGCCGTTGCCTTCATCAATGCCTTGCGGCGAGAAGGCCCGGGTCGCGTCCTCGAAATATTTGGCATGCTGGCCGCTCGCCATCGCCGTCATGAAGGCGCCCATCCCATAGGGGTCCGCCGTGTTGCGCTGAAGCCCCTGTGAGAAGGCCGGCAGCAGCGCCTGCACCGCGGCCTGGGTCTGCTGCATCGAAAGCCCGAACTGCTGGGCCAGCGCCTGCATGCCGGCGCCGTTCTGGGCTTGGGCGAATATGTCGAACAAGGAAGGCATGGGCGTCTCCTCCGGGAACATCCTCGTGGAAGAAGCCTAATTCGTTTCCATTCCTGATTGAAGCGGCTTTCGCCGCGCGCCGTCAGGCGGAAACTGGCCGGTTAGTAGGCATATTCCATGAAAACCGGCTCGATCGAGCCGCCCCAGCGCGTGTGGTAGGCCGACAGCATCTCCTCGGCGCTGGTGGTGCCGCGCGCCACGACCTCGTCCAGCGTGTTCAGGAACGAAGTCTCGTCATAGCCGTCGCGGTTCTTCTTGGCGCGGTTCTTCAGGCCCATGCGCGAGATGGCGAGCACGTCGCGGGCGACGTCGCGCAAGGTCGTGTTGCGGAACGGCGCGGCAATGCCTTGCTCCGGAACGGCGCTGCGCATCGCCAGCGCCTCCTGGTAGGTCCAGCTCGAGGTCAGCGCCTCGATGGCGTCCAGCGCCTGCTCGTCATAGAGCAGTCCGACCCAGAAGGCCGGCAGCGCGCAGATGCGCCGCCACGGTCCGCCGTCGGCGCCGCGCATCTCAAGGAAGCGCTTCAGCCGCACATCGGGGAACAGCGTCGACAGGTGGTTGGCCCAGTCGCCCATTGTCGGCAGCCCGTCGGGAACCTCGTTGCGGGCGGCGCCCGCCATGAACTGGCGGAAGGTGTGGCGCGTCATGTCGTGATACTGCCCGTCGCGGATGACGAAATACATCGGCACGTCGAGCGCCCATTCGACATAGTCGGCAAAGCCGAAATCCGGCGCGAAGCAGAGTTCCAGCATGCCGGAACGCTGGTTGTCGGTATCGCGCCAGATGTCGCCGCGCCAGCTTTGCAGCCCGTTCGGATGGCTCTCGGTGAAGGGCGAATTGGCGAACAGCGCCGTCGACAGCGGCTGCAGCTTCAGCGACACCTGCATCTTGCGGCGCATGTCGGTCTCGCTCTCGAAGTCGAGATTCACCTGGATCGTGCAGGTGCGGTACATCATGTCGAGGCCCTTCGATCCGACCTTCGGCATGTAGCGCGTCATGATCTCGTAGCGCGACTTCGGCATTTTCGGCGTTTCGGCCAGCGACCATTTCGGGCTGCCGCCGAGGCCGAGGAAGCGGATGCCGAGCGGCTCGGCGATCTCGCGCACCTGTGCCAGATGCGCGTTGCCCTCGCGGCAAGTCTGGTGGATGGATTCCAGCGGCGCGCCGGAGAGCTCGAACTGTCCGCCCGGCTCCAGCGAGATCGCGCCCTGGCCGGTCGGCTCGACCAGGCCGATGATGCGGCCGGCATCCATGATCGGATCCCAGCCGAGCTTTTGCTGCATGCCTTCGAGGATGGCGCGGATGCCGCGCTCGCCGCCATAGGGCACCGGCGCGTTGCCGTCGACATAGAAGGGGAATTTCTCGTGCTCGGTGCCGATGCGCCATTTATCGCGCGGCTTGTTGCCCGCGACGAGATAGCCGACGAGTTCGTCGATGCCTTCAATGGGCTGAATATCGGTTGTGTCGCGCGCCATGATGAGCCCTCCCGCCGCATGACTCCGAAAATCGCCTTCGATTTTCGGAAAGGATCATACGCCAAATCAAAGTGCTACAACGTCCTTTGCGCGTCCGAAAAAGGACGCGCGGCGCTGTAGGCGGTCGGACGACCGCCGGGCGCTAGATGGACGAAATGTCAGTAGCCGATCAAGCGAAAAATCCTGAGCCACGGCTCAACTGGATTTGATCACCAATCGCCGATCGTCGCCTGCATCACGGCAAGCGCCGCCACCGCCGCCGTATCGGCGCGCAGGATGCGGGGGCCAAGCGGGATGGCGGTGACGAAAGGTAGCGCCCGCAGCATCCTGCGCTCGTCGTCGGAAAATCCGCCCTCCGGCCCGACCAGCAGCGCGAGTTTTTTCTCCCGCACCGCCTGCAAGGCCGTCAGCGGATTGTTGGTCGAGGCATCCTCGTCGCAGAAGATCAGCCGCCGTTCCTTGTCCCAGCCGCCGAGCAGCCGCGCCAGCTTCTCCGCCTCGCGCACGTCTGGCACCGCCAGGATGCCGCATTGCTCGGCCGCCTCGACGACATTGGCGCGCAGCCGATCGATGCCGGGCTTCGCCACTTGCGTATGCTGGGTGATCACCGGCTGCAACACGCCTGCGCCCATCTCCACCGCCTTCTGCACCAGATAGTCGAGCCGGCCTTGCTTCAGTGGCGCGAAGCAGTAGACGAGATCGGGCAGCGGCGGCTGCGGCCGCTGCAGGGAGAGCACCTTGAGCCGCACCGCCTTCTTGGATTTGGCGGCGATTGCCGCCGACCATTCGCCGTCGCGGCCGTTGAAAAGAAGAACCTCGGCGCCTTCGCCGAGCCGCAGCACATGCGCGAGATAGTGGCTCTGCTGTTGTCCGGCGTCGAATTCGAGGCCCGGTTCGAGATCGTCCGGCACGAACAGCCGCTGCATCTTGTAATTGGCGCGCATGGCCGAGCAATGGGCGACGCGACCTGTGCCGTCAAGCCTCGGCGGAAGGATGCCACGCCGGCACGTAGCCTTGCCGCAGCACCGAGATGGTGGTCGCCGGCGTGGTCAGGCGAAGTGGCCGACCCGCTAGCTCATCGAATTCCGTCGGAGTGCCATAGCCCGCGAACGACCAGCGCAGCGCCTTGCCGCCACGCAAGGCATAGACGGTGCCGCCATCCGCGACCATGGACCCATCAGGCAGGGCGGAAAGCACGTCCGGCTCGACCGTCGGTGGCCGGCCGCCCGAGCCCAACCGCTCCTTGTGCAGCCGTTTGTCGACCATCGGCGCGCGCGGTTCGGCAACGCCGAAGGCCTCGCCGAAGCGGCGCACGAAATCGGCGGCCCGCTCGCGCCGGCAGAAGAAGCAGGGCCGGTGGCCAGCGGCGAGCGCCGTCACCTCGTCGAGGAAGAACAGTTCGGTCCAGCCCGCCTTACCCCCCGGTTCGTCATCACTTGGCCGGTTGCGGCCCATCGGCTCGCGCCGCACACCACGGAACTGGCACGTGCAGATGATCCAGGCCGGCAGGGCCCAGCGCTTCTTCAAAAGCGTTTTCGTCTCGGGGTCGTGGATGATGCCGCGATTGCCGGTGAACAGGCCGCGCTCCGGCGTGGCATGGATGGCACCGAACGGATCGACCCGGTTCTGCAGTGGCATAGCTTTCTCCCCGGCACGCATCTTGGCTGAAACGAAGGCGCCATGATATCGCTCCCCAGCATTTTCATGTCAGCAGGATTTTCCCATGCGGGTGCTGGTGGTCCAGAACTACGACAACACCGGCCTCGGCCAGATCGGCGCCGCTCTTGCGGAGGCAGGCGCCGAGCTCGACCTGCGCCGCCCCTACCAGGGCGACCCGCTGCCGCAGGACGCAAATGGTCACGATGCCATGGTGGTGCTGGGCGGCGGTCAGAATGCGCTGGCCGACGACGACTATCCCTACTTTCCCGCCTTGCTCGAGCTGACGCGCGATTTCGCCGGCAAGGACCGCTCGGTGCTCGGCATCTGTCTTGGCGGCCAGCTTCTCGCCCGCGCCTTCGGCGCCGAGAACCACATCGGCGGTGCCGTTGAATTCGGCTGGCGCGGCGTGTCGCTGACGACGGCGGCCAAGGCCGATCCGGTGCTTGGCGCATTGCCGGAAAGCTTCCCGATCTTCCAGTGGCATGACGACACGTTCGACCTGCCCGAGGAGGCCGTGCGGCTTGCCAGCAACGATGTCGCGGCGAACCAGGCCTTTCGCATCGGCCGCGCCGTCTATGGCTTCCAGTTCCATTTCGAGGCGGATCGCCCAATGGTGCGCGACTGGAGCACCTCCTTCGCGTCGCTGATCGCCGACCGCCACCCCGACTGGGCCGGCAGGCTCGACGACGAGGCGGCGCGCAACGGGCAGGAAGCCGACGCCGCCGGCCTGGCGATTGCGCGCGCCTGGGTGGCGACGATCTGATCATCTTGCAGACCGCCGCACCAAGCGTGACATAATTGGCACGCGACGGCGGTTCCGCCTGGGGAAAACCTGCTTCGTCCTTGGCTTGTACCCGAGCGCCATTCTAGAAGGCGCCCGCCCTGTATCGTCCGTGCAACCGCGATGAACCTTCTGTGTGATCCAGGCGACACACCGGCGATACAGAATCTGCCTAGAAGCGCGAAATCGTCGAAACATTGAGACGCATTTTATCGTTTCAACGCATTGGTAACCGCCTCGTGCACAGATGCAGAAAGCTCAACCAGAGATGACGTCCGTGAAAGCAGCGCTTTTGTCCTTTGTCATGCTGTCTGCCATCGTTCTGTGCGGCCTCGGAATCTATGCCGCCGATGCAGCGACCAACCACCGGGCCGTCAACGGCTACGGCGTCACCGCCGCGCTCAACTAGAGCAATCCAGGAAAAGGATCGCGGCCTAAAGCGCTTTCCCTTGCACGGTCAGGATGCGCTTGTCGCCGCCATTGACGGCGAGCGCGCTCAGCGTTCCCGCTTGCCAGGCGAGTGTGTCGACATTGACGCGGTTGGCCATCACCTCGGCTTCCGGCACGGGTGTGTGCCCATGCACGATCACTTTCGGATAGAGCCCCGGGTGATCGTGGAACGCGTCGCGGATCCAGATCAGGTCCAGCGGGCTCTGGCTTTCGAGCGGAATGCCGGGCCTGATGCCGGCATGACAGAAGAAGAAGTCGCCGAAGGACACTGAAAAGGACAGCGACTTCAGGAAATCGACATGGGTTTGCGGCACCGCGTCGACCAATGCCGCGTGTCCGTGGGCCAGCGCCTCGTCCGGCCTGCCGAACCAGCTGCCGCCGGTCGAAAGCTTCACCCCGTATGACGCCGCGGTCTGGATCCCGCCAAAGCGCATGAACAGGCCGTCCGGGTCGGGCTCGGCAAGAAATTCCAGCATGCCGATATCGTGGTTGCCGGCAAGCATGATGTTGCGCGGGTCGCGCTTCCTGGCCTCGATCAGGAACTCGATGACGCTTTTGGAGTCCGGCCCGCGGTCGACATAATCGCCAAGATGGATGATGCGCCAGTCGGACGACGGCGCGTGTTCCAGCTCGCTCTCGATCCCGTGGTGCATGGCGGCGAGAAGGTCATGACGGCCATGCACGTCGCCGATCGCGTAGAGCCGCATGCCGTCCGGCCCGCGCGCGTCGAGGTAATGGATGCCGGTTTCGGTCAAGGCGAGCGTCTTCCCGTGTCGGTCATCACGGGAAACTAGGGCGGATCGGTGAATAAGCCCCTAGCGCCGCAACTGGTCCTTGCCCATGTCGGTTACCAGACGCTTACCGCACAGCGCCAGCGTGATGTCCATTTCCTTCCGGATGATCTCGAGCGCCTTGGTGACGCCCGCCTTGCCCATCGCGCCGAGGCCGTAAAGGAACGGCCGGCCGATATAGGTGCCCTTGGCGCCGAGGCAAAGCGCCTTGAGCACGTCCTGGCCCGAGCGGATGCCGCCGTCCATGTGCACTTCGATCCTGTCGCCGACCGCGTCGGCGATCTCCTCCAGCACCGAGATCGAGGAGGCGGCGCCATCGAGCTGCCGCCCGCCATGGTTGGAGACGACGATCGCGTCGGCGCCGGTCTCGGCCGCCATCAACGCGTCCTCCTTGTCGAGGATGCCCTTCAGGATCAGCTTGCCGCCCCAGCGCTCCTTGATCCAGGCGACGTCGTTCCACGACAGCTGCGGATCGAACTGCTCCGTCGTCCAGGACGACAGCGAAAAGACGTCGCTGACGCCCTTGGCATGGCCGACGATGTTGCGGAAGGTTCGGCGCTTGGTGCCGGCGATGCCCAGGCACCAGCGCGGCTTGAGGGCGAGGTCGACAATGTTCGCGAGCGTCATCTTGGGCGGCGCCGACAGCCCGTTGCGCACGTCCTTGTGGCGCTGGCCGAGGATCTGCAGGTCGAGCGTCAGCACCAGCGCCGAGCAGTTTGCCGCCTTGGCGCGGTCGATGAGGTTGAGCACGAAGTCCTTGTCGCGCAGCACATAGAGCTGGAACCAGAACGGCTTCTTGGTCACCGAGGCGACATCCTCGATCGAGCAGATGCTCATGGTCGAGAGCGTGAACGGCACGCCGAACTCCTCGGCAGCCTGCGCCGCCAGCATCTCGCCGTCGGCATGCTGCATGCCGGTCAGCCCCGTAGGGGCGAGCGCCACTGGCATCGCCACCTTCTCGCCGATCATGGTCGACTCCAGCGAGCGGTTGCTCATGTCGACCAGCACGCGCTGCCGGAACTTGATCTTTTGGAAATCCTCCTCGTTGGCGCGGTAGGTGCTCTCGGTCCAGGCGCCGGAATCGGCATAGTCGAAGAACATCTTCGGCACCTTGCGGCGCGCCAGGTCCTTGAGATCGGCGATGGTGAGGATTTCGCTCATAATGGTCCTTGCTTGATCCGTGTTCAGGAGCGTTTGCGTGCGGGTTCGATGTCGCCGGTCTCGGAGCGTTGCCTGAGCCTTAGCCGCGACACGCGCTGCCAGTCGCCGCTGCGCTCGGCTTCGGCCATCGAGCGCTCGACATAGGTGATGTGGTCCATCGCGGCCTTGCGCGCCGCGATCGGGTCCGCCGCCTTGATCGCGGCGTGGATCGCCCGGTGCTGCTGGAGCAGAGCCTCGCGCGCGCCGGGAACGGTGAACACCAGGAGCCGGTTCTGGAACACGCCCTCGGACAACAGCCGATAGCAGGAGCGCAGCGTGTGCAGGAGGATGATGTTGTGCGCGCATTCGCAGACCGCGTGATGGAATTCGACGTCGATTTCCGCCTCGTCGTCGAAATCGCCGGTCCGGTGCGCCTCGTCCATGCGCGCCATGATGCGGTCGAGCAGAGCGAGATCCTCTGGCGTTGCGCGCCGCGCCGCATACTCGGCGGCGATCGCCTCGACCTCGCGGCGGTATTCCAGATAGTCGGTCACCGCCTTGCGGTGCATCGAGATCAGGTCGGTCACCGGCTTGGTGAAAAGCTGGCCGATGACGTCGGCGACATGCGTGCCGCCGCCCGGCCTGGTGGTCAGCAGCCCGCGTCCCTCCAGTGCCTTCAGCGCGTCGCGCAGGATCGGCCGCGACACGTCGAACTGACGCGCCAGCTCGCGCTCGCCCGGCAGCCGGTCGCCGGTGCGCAGCACGCCTTCGAGGATCAGGTTCTCGATTTGCTGCACCACTTCGTCGGCGGTGCGCGAATGCTCGATCCTGGAGAAGATATCGCTCAACGGAGGGCGCCTGGGAACGGATTGGATGCCGCGCAGATTAAAGCCTCTGTCGCCAACTGGTCAAATTATTTATCCAATTCGCCGGATCCGGTCGATTCCGACGCAGTGCCTTCCCATCCGTGCCTGCTAAAATTTGCTGTTTACGTGCCTTGGCGATTGCCGCAAGACAACCCGATTGCACGAACGGTCGAAACCAGGGGGACCAGCCGTGTCGGACGAGACGTCCAACCTCGAATTCCAGCCGCGCGCCCAAGGCAGCGTCATGGGCTTTCCGGCGCATGAGGGACGCCCCGGCGCGCTGGGCGAAGTCCATGCCCGGCCGCATCCGCTTGTCGAGAAGCCGCGCGTGCTCATCCAGCTTTCCTTCATGACCGACGGCGGTGCCGGCGTCGACCATGCCGTGCTCTCGGAATTGTCGCGCCGCCTCGGCATCGCGGCGCCCGAGCGCCATGCCCGCCACCACGCCATGAGATGGGGCAAGGGCACGCTGCGCTGGGAGCGGCACACGGAGTTCTCGACCTATCTCTGGGAAGGACCGCTGGCCGAAAACGGTCGGGGCCAGGAGGATTCGCCCTTCGGCAACGGCTTCGCGCCGCCGGGAACCGTGATCTCCGGCATCCGGCTCGAGATCCGCAAATGGACGCAGGCGAGCGAGAAGCTGATCGCCGGCTTCGACCCGGCCAGCCTCTGCCATTCGCTGGTCGAGCGCGGTGCCGCGGCCATCGTCACCGACTTCCGCCAGGACGGCGACGGCCTGACCCGCATGCTGGTGCTCGACCGCGGCCTGACGCCGGCCAGCACCGGCGCCTTGTCGCAGCGCCTGATCGACATCGAGACCTACCGGACCCTTGCCATGCTTGGCCTGCCGCTGGCGCTGACGCTGTCCGGCCGGGCCCGCCGCATCGAGGACCGGCTGGCGCAGACGACACTGGAGATGAAGGCGGTCGAGACCCGCGACAGCCAGACGCTGCTTGCCGATCTCACCGAGCTTGCCGCCGAACTCGAAGCCGACGCGGCGTCCAGCCTCTACCGCTTCGGCGCCAGCCGCGCCTATGACGGCATCGTCTCGGAACGGCTCGAGGCGCTGGATGAGGAGCCGGTGCAGGGCTACGACACCTGGGCCGGCTTCCTGCAAAGGCGCATGGCGCCGGCCATGCGCACCTGCCGTTCCGTCGAGGAGCGCCAGGCCAACCTCTCGCGAAAGCTCACCCGCGCCACCACGCTGTTGCGCACCTGGGTCGATGTCGACGTCGAGAAGCAGAACCGCGATCTTCTGGCCTCGATGAACAACCGCGCCAGGCTGCAATTGCGCCTGCAGCAGACCGTCGAAGGCCTCTCGGTCGCCGCCGTCTCCTATTATGTCGTCGGCCTCATCGGCTACGTCGCCAAGGGCGCCTCGAGCTTCGGCCACGCCTTTGCGCCGGAAGTCGTCACCGCGGCTTCGGTGCCGGTCGCCATCCTGCTGGTATGGTGGGGCGTGCGCCGCGTGCGGAAGATGCATTCCGAGCCGGGTAAGCCGGCGGGAGAATAGCCGCGCCCCTTACCTTCCCCTGTAGGTAGGGTCGATCCGCATAGCGGATCGGGGCGTGGATGCTCGTAAAGCGCTTTCGTCGCGCCGACCCCCACGCCGCTCACTTGGTTCGCGACCCTCCGCACAAGGGGAGGGTAAACCATAGCGGCAGATTGCCGCTGAGGAAGCTTGGCCTGCGCCCGTCGCCCCTGTCCGCCTAACGCAGGGTTTGCAACGAACGCGCTTGGCTGGTAAAAGATTTTGACCAGTCAAGCTCATGAGGCTGCCCCGATGTCCGGCCTTGCCATGCCGAAGCCAGACGACGCCACGATGCGCCGGCGCGCCGAGATCGTCGCCGACATGCGCATCATCGTGCCGGGCGAGGGCGTCGTCGACACGGCCAACGAAATGCGCGCCTTCGAGAGCGACGGCCTCACCGCCTACCGGCAACTGCCCCTGGTCGTCGTGCTGCCGGAAACGGTGGCGCAGGTCTCGCGCGTCCTGAAATACTGCAACGAGCGCAACATCCGCGTCGTGCCGCGCGGTTCCGGCACCTCGCTCTCTGGCGGCGCGCTGCCGCTCGAGGATGCGGTGCTGCTGGTGATGAGCCGCTTCAACCGCATCCTGGCGATCGACTATCCCAACCGCGTCGTCGTCGCCCAGCCGGGCGTCACCAATCTCGGCATCACCACCGCTGTCGAGCAGGAGGGCTTTTACTACGCCCCCGATCCATCCTCCCAGATCGCCTGCTCGATCGGCGGCAATGTCGCGGAAAATTCCGGCGGCGTGCACTGCCTGAAATACGGGCTGACCGCCAACAATGTGCTGGGCATCGAGATGGTGCTGATGAACGGCGAGGTGGTGCGGCTCGGCGGCAGCCATCTCGACCAGGAAGGCTACGACCTGCTCGGCGTCATGACCGGTTCCGAGGGCCTGCTCGGTGTCGTCACCGAGGTCACCGTGCGCATCCTGAAGAAGCCGGAGACGGCGCGGGCGCTCTTGATCGGCTTCCCGACGAGCGAAGAGGGCGGCCAGTGCGTCGCCGACATCATCGGCGCCGGCATCATCCCCGCCGGCATGGAGATGATGGACCGCCCGGCGATCCAGGCGGCGGAAGACTTCGTCCATGCCGGCTATCCGCTCGACGTCGAGGCGCTGCTCATCGTCGAGCTTGACGGGCCGAGCGTCGAGGTCGACCACCTGATCGGCCTGATCGAGGCGATCGCCTACCGCAACGGCTCGACCACCTGCCGCATCTCGCAATCCGAACAGGAGCGGCTGAGCTTCTGGGCCGGGCGCAAGGCGGCCTTCCCGGCGGTCGGCCGCATCTCGCCCGACTATTACTGCATGGACGGCACCATACCGCGCAAGGAACTGCCGCGCGTTCTCGCCGGCATGCGCGAGCTTTCCGAGAAGTATGGGCTCGGCGTCGCCAACGTCTTCCACGCCGGCGACGGCAATCTGCATCCCCTGATCCTCTACGACGCCAACGTGCCTGGCGAGCTCGACAAGGCCGAAAGCTTTGGCGCCGACATCCTGCGCCTTTGCGTCGAGGTCGGCGGCGTGCTCACCGGCGAGCACGGCGTCGGCGTCGAGAAGCGCGACCTGATGCCGGAAATGTTCAACCAGGTCGACCTCGACCAGCAGATGCGCGTCAAATGTGCCTTCGACCCCAACCATCTGCTCAACCCCGGCAAGGTCTTCCCGCAGCTCCGCCGCTGCGCCGAGCTTGGGCGGATGCATGTGCACCGTGGGCAAGTGGCGTTTCCGGATATTCCGAGGTTTTGATGGGGAGGTCTCAGAATTGGGGTTCCTCTCCCCCGCTTTGCGCGGCGAGGAAAGGCGCGCGCTCATGACCACCTTCGCCCCATCCGCCCCCGCCGAAGTCCTCTCCACCATCCAATGGGCAGCGGCCGAAGAAGCACCGCTCGAAATCCTCGGCCACGGCTCCAAGCGCGGCATTGGCCGTCCGCTGCAGACCGAGCACACGCTTGACCTCTCCAAGCTCACCGGCGTGACGCTCTACGAGCCGGCCGAACTGGTGCTGTCGGCGCGCGCCGGCACGCCGCTCGCCGAGATCGAAGCGCTCCTTGCCGAAAACGGCCAGCAATTCGCCTTCGAGCCGATGGACTACGCCCCCCTGCTCGGCAGCGAGCCGGGCAGGGGCACGTTGGGCGGTGTGCTCGCCTCGAACCTGTCCGGTCCGCGTCGCCTCAAGGCAGGTGCCGCGCGCGACCATGTTCTTGGCATAGCGGCGGTCTCGGGACGCGGCGAAGCCTTCAAGTCGGGCGGCCGCGTCGTCAAGAACGTCACCGGCTACGATCTTTCCAAGCTGATGGCGGGAAGCTGGGGCACGCTGGCCGTGTTCACCGACGTCACCTTCAAGGTTCTGCCGGCGGCCGAGACCGAGGTCACGCTGGCCATTCGTGGATTGCTCGACGATGCCGCTGCCGCCGCAATGGCGCTGGCGCTCGGCTCCAGCGCCGAAGTGTCGAGCGCGGCGCACCTGTCGGAGCGGATCGCCGCGCGCGTCGCCGAAGGCCATCTCGGCACCGACGCCGCGACGCTGCTGCGCGTAGAAGGCTTTGGGCCGTCGGTCGTCTATCGCACCGAGGCGCTCAAGCAGTTGCTCGGCAGGGCCGGCCCGCTGCAGGAGATCGCGGGCGAAGCCTCAAAGACGATCTGGCGCGATATTCGCGATTGCGCCCCCTTCGCCGACGTCGCCGCGAGACCGGTCTGGCGCGTCTCGATGGCGCCCTCGCAGGCGCATCACATGGTAATGGCCTTGCGCATGCAGGCCGCGGTCGATGCCTTTTACGACTGGCAGGGTGGACTGGTGTGGCTGTCGATGCGCGAGGACGACCCGGAGGCTGAGCTGCTGCGCGGACTGATCCGCAAACATGGCGGCGGCCACGCGACGCTGGTGCGCGCCTCGGCCTCGCATCGCGCCGCACTGCCGGTATTCGAGCCGCAGCCGCCGCATCTGGCGGCACTGTCGGCGCGGCTCAAGGCCGAGTTCGACCCGAAGCACATTCTCAACCCCGGCCGCATGGCGCCGGGTTCCATCTCTGTTACTCTTCCTCGGTCAACGGAGGGAAGAGCACCATGAGCAACGCCAATCCAGGGCCAGACACCGGAGCACGCCAGACCGATCGCTGGCTGGAACCAGGCCAAACCAACGCGCTGGTCATCTACATTCTCTATCTCGCCAGCCTCGTCGTCGGCGTCACCGGCATTGTCGGCATCGTGCTTGCCTATATCAATCGCGGCAAGGCGGGCGGCTTCGTCGAAAGCCACTACACATTCCTGGTCAGGACTTTCTGGATCGGCCTTCTCTACGCGCTGATCTCCGTGGTCCTGATGATGCTCGTGATTGGCTTCCTGCTGATGTTCGCCGTCGCCGTCTGGTTCATCGCCCGTTGCATCCTGGGCATCCAGGCGCTGCAACGCGGCGAGCCCGTCAAGAACCCGCAAAGCTGGCTACTGGGGCAGTAAGGATTTTTGAGTGCAGACCAATTTCTCCCTTGCCCAGCTTGCCGACCCGCATGTCGCGGAATCGGAAAAAATCCTGCGCAAATGCGTGCATTGCGGCTTCTGCACCGCCACCTGTCCGACCTATGTGACCTTGGGCAACGAGTTGGACTCGCCGCGCGGCCGCATTTATCTCATCAAGGACATGCTGGAGAACGGCCGACCAGCGGACAAGGAGATCGTCACCCATATCGACCGCTGCCTGTCCTGCTTGGCCTGCATGACGACCTGCCCGTCGGGCGTCAACTACATGCATCTCGTCGATCATGCCCGCGCCCATATCCAGAAGACCTACAAGCGGCCGCTGCTCGACCGGCTGAACCGTGCCATGCTGGCTTTCGTGCTGCCTTACCCAGGTCGCTTCCGCGCCGCGTTGAAGCTCGCCGGCCTCGGCCGGCCGTTCATCGGCCTGTTCGAAAAGCTACCGGCGCTGAGACCGATCGCGGCGATGCTGAAGCTTGCGCCGTCGTCGATCCCGCCGGCATCGCCGATGGCTTCGCCGGGCACGCATGCGGGGCAGGGGACCAAAAAACGCGGCCGCGTCGCCATCCTCACAGGCTGCGCGCAGTCGGTGCTCGATCCGGCCATCAACGAAGCGACCGTCTCCCTGCTGACACGGCTGGGCATCGAGGTCGTTGTGCCGGCAGGCGAGGGCTGCTGCGGGGCGCTCGTCCATCACATGGGTCGCGAGGATCAGGCCCTTGCCTCGGCCAGGCAAAATGTCGACGCATGGACGCGCGCCATCGACCAGGGTGGGCTCGATGCCATCATCATCACCGCATCCGGTTGCGGCACGACGATCAAGGACTATGGCTTCATGCTGCGCCTCGATCCGGCCTATGCCGAAAAGGCGGCGCGAATCTCTGCGCTGGCCAAGGACATCACCGAATATCTCGCCAGCCTCGACCTGCCCGAGCCGGTGCGCAAGCCGGGCATTATCGTCGCCTATCATTCCGCCTGCTCGATGCAGCACGGCCAGAAGATCACCCGACAGCCGAAGGAGCTTCTCAGCAGGGCAGGCTTTGTCGTGCGCGAGCCGCGCGAAGGGCATCTCTGCTGCGGCTCGGCCGGCACCTACAACATCCTGCAGTCCGAGATTTCGGCCAGGCTTCGCGACCGCAAGGTCAGGAACATCGAGGCGACCGGCGCCGAGATCGTCGCCACCGGCAACATCGGCTGCATCACCCAGATCGCCTCCGCCGCGAAGCTGCCGGTGGTGCACACGATAAAACTGCTCGACTGGGCCTATGGTGGCCCGAAACCGGAAGGCGTTTCCGACAGCGGTTTGATCGCTGCGGAATAACTACTCCGCCGCGAGCTTGTCCGCCACGCCGTAGGTCGCGCGGTAGAGCGCGCGTTGGCGGTTGAGCGCCACCATGGTGTTGCGCAGTAGGATCGCCACCGTGAGCGGGCCGACGCCGCCCGGCACCGGCGTGATCCAGGAGGCGACCTCCTTCACGCTCTCGGTGTCGACGTCGCCGACGATGCGGCTTTCGCCGTCCGGCCCGATTTCCGAATTGATGCCGATGTCGATGACGCAGGCACCGGGCTTCACCATGTCGGCCTTGATCAGCCGCGGCTTGCCGACGGCGACGAACAGCGCATCGGCGCGCCGCGCATGCGCCGCCACCGAACGCGTCATGTGGTGGCAGACCGTCACCGTCGCGCCCTCGCTCATCAACAGGAAGGCGATCGGTTTGCCGACGATCTCTGAATGGCCGACGACGACCACCTCGAGCCCCTTGAGATCGAGGCCGGTCTCCTTGAGCAGTTCGACCGAGGCGGCCGCCGTGCAGGGAGCGAGGTCGAGCTGGTTGTAGACGATGTTGCCTATCGAGGCAGGATGCATGCCCTCGACGTCCTTCAGCGGATGCACCGCCGCCTGCAGCGTCTTGATCGGGATATGCGCCGGCACCGGCCGCTGGATGATGATGCCGGTGACGCGCGGGTCGGCGTTGAGGCCTTGGATGGCGGCCTCAAGCTCGCCCGCCGTGATGTCGGCGGCAAAGCGCCGCTCCTCGAAGCCGATGCCGGCAAGCTCCGCCTTGGCACGCTGGTTGCGCACATAGACATCGACCGCGTCGGTATCGCCGACGGTGATCGAGACCAGCTTCGGCGGAAAGCCTTCGGCGGTGGCGATTGCCGCATCCTCGCGCACGGAAGCGATGATGCGTTGGGCGACCGGACCACCCTTGAGATAGCGGCTGTCGTCGGACCGGGACATGACTCAAGACCTTTGGCGAGGGGAATTGTGCAATAGCAGAGCAGGGGCTGGAAATCAGCTCTGAAAACGAAACACCGTGCTTTCGGGGCGACCTGTCGCAGCCAGCTGAAACGAAAAGGGCAGCGCGGTTTCCCGTGCTGCCCTTTCGTGACTGGCCGTATCCCCACACGACCCGTCCCCCGTATTCGTTGCCAGTCTAAGCACGTCTCCTAAAAGCGCGCTATGGCTTCAGAGCAACAGCAAGCGCCAAAAAACGCCTCAGCGCCGCCTTACTGGCTGATGCGCAGTGACTATATCACCTCGACCGTCGTTCCGACTTTCACGCGCTCGTAAAGGTCGACGACATCCTCATTGCGCATCCGGATGCAGCCCGACGACACCGCGCCGCCGATCGTCCAGGGCTGGTTGGTGCCGTGGATACGGTATTCGGTGGTGCCGAGATAGAGCGCGCGCGCGCCGAGCGGGTTCTCGATGCCGCCGGCCAGATAGGTCGGCAGGTAGCGGCCCTTGGCTGCCTCGCGCTTGATCATCACCGCCGGCGGGCGCCAGTCCGGCCACACCTTCTTGTCGGTGATCTTGTGTGTGCCCGACCATTCGAAGCCGGGCTTGCCGGTGCCGACGCCGTAGCGCCGCGCCTTGCCGTTCTGCTCGACCAGGAAGAGGAAGTTCTGGTGGGTGTCGATGACGATGGTGCCAGGCTTCTGCGGGCCGTCATAGGTGACTTCCTGCGGCAGGTAGATCGGGTTGATCTGCGGCCGCATCACCATGCGCTTGGCCGGCTGCTGCACGGCAGCCGTGCTCTGCTGGCCGGGTTGCGCCTGGAAAAGCCGCTGCTGCGTCGCCTGCCGGGCCGGGCGCACGATGCCGGGCGCATGGCCAAGCTGCAGCAACCAGGGTGCCGAAAGGTCGGGGCTCACCATCACCGGCGGCCTGTCCGCGTAACGGTCATTGGCGAAAGAGGTCGTCGCGCCGGCGGTAAGCACCGCGGCCGCGCCGAGCACGAAAGTGAACGCTGTCTTCATCGGAACGCACCTTGATCGTCGAACTCGTCCAAGGGCGGGGAAGGGGCCCTCGGCGTGGCGAACCTTGGCGCGGAGCGGCAAGCAAAACATGAATCGGAATGCGTAAAAGACCGCTTTGTCAGTAAACTTTTTGGTGTGGTTACCGGCCGGTTCAGGAATCTGGTAAAGCCACGGTAAAGCTCGCGCCGAAGCGCGTTAACGAATGGAATTCTTCTGATGGGACAAGAAAATGCCGGCCTGCTGGATGGCCCCGACGGTGTCGCGCGCTGCTTCTGGCACGGCAACCTGCCGGACTATCTCCACTATCACGACCATGAATGGGGCAGGCCGGTGACGGACGATCGCCGGCTGTTCGAGAAGATCTGTCTCGAAGGGTTCCAGTCCGGCCTCTCCTGGCTGACCATCCTGCGCAAGCGCGAGAATTTCCGCGAGGCCTTCGCCAATTTCGACTTCGACAAGGTGGCGCGCTTCACCGATCAGGATGTCGAACGCCTGCTCGGCAATGCCGGCATCATCCGCCACCGCGGCAAGATCGTCTCGACCATCAACAACGCCAGGCGGGCCCGCGAGATGGTCGATGAATTCGGCTCACTTGCCGCGTGGTTCTGGAAGTTCGAGCCGGGTCCCGATGAACGGCCCGAAATCGTCGACCTCGCGCATCTGCGCGCCAACCCGACGACGGCGGTCTCGGTCAGGATATCGAAGGAACTGAAGAAGCGCGGCTGGAGCTTCGTCGGCCCGACCACTGTCTATGCCTTCATGCAGGCGATGGGCCTGGTCAACGACCACCTCGAAGGCTGCGTCTGCCGCGCCGAGGTGGAGGCGGAACGGAAGAGATTTAAAAGGCCGAAGTGAGCGCACTTCCCCTTCTCCCACAAGGGGAGAAGGGGAAGTGCGCTAGCTCAGACGCTGCTGGCGCCGGTCAAAAACAGCCCAGCAAGGATGGCCGCCACGGCCGCGAAGGCCGGGTAGATCACCAGCAGCCCGGTCACCAGCGCGTCGCGCAGCGTCGGCTTTTGCGCTTCCGCCGTAACCTCGAACGGCCCGGCCGGCTGCTGCGCCGGCTTGGGCATGAGGTTGCCGGCAGGCCGCAGCCTGGCAGTGCCGCTCTCGATGATGTCTTCCGCCATGGTCATCGCCCCGAACCCTTTGTTTCGGTGCGCTTTATCGTCTTGGATTGTGTCTGCAGCATGCCGCGCTGATGGCGGAATTGTTTCGTTTTGGTGTGGTTTTGTTTCAGTTCTTCCTTCTCCCCTTGTGGGAGAAGGTGGCCGCGCAGCGGCCGGATGAGGGGTTTTCCAGGGAAAGCCGGCGCTTCACTCCGCTGGAACACCCCTCATCCGTCTCGGCGCTGCGCGCCGATCCACCTTCTCCCGCAAGGGGAGAAGGAGAGGTCGCCGCCCTTGCCGCTCCAAGCCGCATCGTTTAGGAAACGCGCGCCCATTGACCAGAGAAGATTATCCCATGGCCGACAAATCGGAAAAGACGAAAGCGCGGCTGCCGCGCGGGTTTGCCGACCGCGGCGCCGAAGACATCCGCGCCGTCGAGAAGATGATGGCGACCATCCGCTCGGTCTATGAGCTTTACGGTTTCGAGCCGGTCGACCAGCCGATGATCGAATACACCGATGCATTGGGCAAATTCCTGCCCGACCAGGATCGGCCGAACGAAGGCGTGTTCTCCTTCCAGGACGATGACGACCAGTGGCTGTCGCTGCGCTACGACCTGACCGCGCCGACGGCGCGTTTCGTCGCCGAGAATTATGACCGGCTGCCGAAGCCCTACCGCAGCTACCGCTCCGGCTGGGTGTTCCGCAACGAAAAGCCCGGCCCCGGCCGCTTCCGCCAGTTCATGCAGTTCGACGCCGACACGATCGGCACGCCGAACGGCGTTGCGGGCGTCGCCGCCGACGCCGAGATGGCGATGATGATGGCCGACGTCATGGAAGCGCTCGGCATCAAGCGCGGCGACTACGTCATCCGCGTCAACAACCGCAAGGTGCTGGACGGCATTCTGGAGGCGATCGGCCTCGGCGGCGACAAGAATGCGGGACGCCGGCTGACGGTGCTGCGCGCGATCGACAAGCTGGACAAGATCGGGCCGGAAGGTATCGCGCAACTGCTGGGCGCCGGCCGCAAGGACGAGAGCGGCGACTTCACCAAGGGCGCCGGCCTCGAGCGCAAGGCGATCGAGACGGTCCTCTATTTCATGAATTACGAGCCTGGCACGGCAGCGGGCGAATGGCGCAAGCTGGAGGTCGCGACCGACATCTCGCCGAACGCCGCCCAGATCCGCTGGCTGAAGACGCTGGACTATTTCGCCGACACCGGTCGCGAGGGCGTCGACGAACTTGCGGCGATAGCAGCCATGGTGGATGCCGCAGGCTATGACGGCCGCGTGCTCATCGACACATCCGTCGTGCGCGGCCTCGAATACTACACCGGCCCCGTCTTCGAAGCCGAACTTCTGGCCGAGATACCCAATGAGGACGGCCAGATCGTGCGTTTCGGTTCTGTCGGCGGCGGCGGCCGTTATGACGGGCTGGTGTCGCGCTTTCGCGGCGAGCCGGTGCCGGCGACCGGTTTCTCCATCGGCGTCTCCCGGCTGATGACGGCGCTGAAGAACCTCGGCAAGCTCGACACTTCCGATGTCATCGCCCCGGTCGTCGTGCTCGTCATGGACAAGGACACGGCAAGCCTCGGCCGCTACCAGAAGATGGTCGCCGAGCTGCGCGCGGCCGGCATCCGCTCCGAAATGTATCTCGGCGGCGCCGGCATGAAGGCGCAGCTGAAATATGCCGATCGCCGCGGCAGCCCGGTCGCTGTCATCCAGGGCGGCGACGAGCGCGCCAGGGGCGAAGTGCAGATCAAGGACCTGATCGAAGGCGCCCGCATGTCGGCCGAGATCACCGACAATGCCGAATGGCGGGCGGCAAGGCCGGCGCAGGTGACTGTGGCGGAAGGCGAGCTGGTCGCCGAGGTGAAGAAGATATTGGCGGCGCAGGCCGAGGAGCGAGCTCGTGGCAGGTAAGGCGCCGACCTCCCCTTCTCCCCTTGTGGGGTCCGAAGGACGGGGCGAGACCCGTGGCTCGCCCCCGGGCGGTGGCCGAGCGAAGCTCGGTCGGATGAGGGGTGTTCCAGGGAACGCCAACGTCTCATTCCTTCCAGCACCCCTCAACCGTCTCGGCGCTGCGCGCCGATCCACCTTCTCCCACAAGGGGAGAAGGGAAGGGCGTGCCGCATGATCTCCCGCTACCCCGCCATCGCCGCCGACATCGCAAAACTCTTCGCCGCGCGCGACACGCACGCGGTCGAGGTCGCGGTGCTGCAGCCGGCCGATCCGTTCCTCGACATGGCGGGCGAAGACCTGCGCCGCCGCATCTTCCTCACCGAAAGCGAGACTGGCAAGACGCTGTGCCTCAGGCCCGAATTCACCATTCCGGTCTGCCTCGACCACATCGCCAGCCAGGCCGGCACGCCGCGCCGTTATTCCTATCTCGGCGAAGTGTTTCGCCAACGCCGCGAAGGCGGCAACGAGTTCTTCCAGGCCGGCATCGAGGATCTCGGCGATCGCGACACGGCGGCGGCCGATGCCCGCTCGCTGGCCGATGCGCACGCGCTGCTCTCGCTGGTGCTGCCCGGACAGCCGCTCGCCGTCACGCTCGGCGACCAGACTGTGTTCGAGGCGGTGCTGGCCGCGCTTGGCCTGCCGCGCGGCTGGCGCATGCGGCTTGCGCGCGCCTTCGGCTCCGCGACGATGCTGGAGGCAGCGCTTGCCGATCTTGCCAACCCGCCGCGCAACAGCCAGCTCTCGGGTCCGGTCGCCATGCTGGTGCTCGACGGCGACGCGGAAGGCCTTGCCGCGCATATCGCCGCCGGCATGGAGCAGGCCAGCCTGTCGGCATCGACCGGCCGCGCGCCTGCCGACATCGCGCGGCGGCTGATCGAGAAAGCGCAGCTTCGCAGCGTGCGGCTGTCCGACGAGGCCTTCTCGGCGCTGAAGGGCTTTCTCGCGATCGATGTCGCACTAGGCGACGCCACGGAAGCGCTGGAAAAATTCGCTTCCGATGCCGGCCTGTCGCTCGGCGCTGCGCTGGAGAATTTCGCCGGCCGCGCCAAGGCGATCGAGGCGCATGGCCTGCCGATGGCGGAAATCCGCTACGACGCCGCCTTTGGCCGTCCGCTCGACTACTACACCGGTCTGGTCTTCGAGATCGCGGCTGCCGATGGCGACCGGCCGCTGGTCGGCGGCGGCCGCTACGACCGGCTGCTGACGCTGCTGGGCGCCAGGAAGCCGATCCCCGGCGTCGGCTTCTCGGTCTGGCTCGACCGCATCGAGGCTTTGCGGGAGGGCGCGAAATGATCACGCTGGCGATCCCGTCGAAGGGCCGTCTCAAGGAGCAGTCGCTGGAAGTGCTGGCCAGGGCCGGACTGGCGGTCACCCTGCCTGAGGACGACCGCAAATACCGCGCCCGCATCGATGGCCTCGACAATGTCGAGGTGGCTTTCCTCTCCGCGTCCGAAATCGCCGGCGAGATCGGCCAGGGCACGGTCGATCTCGGCATCACCGGCGAGGACCTGCTGCGCGAGAACCTCGCCGACTGCGAAGCGCGCGCCGAGATCGTCGCCCGCCTCGGCTTCGGCCATGCCGATGTCGTGGTCGCGGTGCCCGACATCTGGCTCGACGTCGACACCATGGCCGATCTCGACGACGTCGCCGCCGATTTCCGCCAGCGTCACGGCAGGCGGTTGCGCATCGCCACCAAATACTGGCGGCTGACGCAGCAGTTCTTCTCGCTCAAGCACGGCATCCAGGTCTACCGCATCGTCGAGAGCCTCGGCGCCACCGAAGGCGCGCCGGCGGCCGGTTTGGCTGACGTCATCGTCGACATCACCACGACCGGATCGACGCTGCGCGCCAACCACCTCAAGGTGCTGGGCGACGGCGTGATCCTGAAGTCGCAGGCCTGTCTCGTCGCTTCGAAGAACCAGCGTGACGCGGCCGATGAGGCTCTGTTGCGCGATATCGCCGCGAAGATGGCCGCGCTGGTCGCTTGACCCCCCATACCTTCGGCGGGTTTCCACCATCCCGGCAGGCTGATAGGCTGGCTTATTCCGGGAGGAAACGGCGATGGCGATCAAACTCGACGAGCTCATGAACGCCACCAATCTGCGCAAAGCGCAGAATAGCTTCATTGCTCCGGTGGACGGCAGGGCGCATGTCTCGGGCGACCGCTCGCTCCCCTTGCTCGACAAGACCATTCCGGAGCTGTTTTCCGACACGGTGAGCAAATACGCCACGCTCGACGCCGCCGTCTTCGTCGGCCAGGACAAGCGCTTCACCTGGAGCGAGCTGTCGGACGCCGTCGACGCTCTGGCCGCCGGCTTCCTGGCGCTCGGATTGGAGAAGGGCGACCGCGTCGGCATCTGGTCGCCCAATCGCTGGGAATGGCTGGTGACGCAGTTCGCCACCGCCCGCATCGGCCTCATCCTGGTCAACATCAACCCGGCCTACCGGCTGACCGAGCTCGAATATGCGCTGAACAAAGTCGCTTGCCGAGCGCTGGTGACGGCGGTCCAGTTCAAGACCTCCGACTATCTCGGCATGATCGAGGCGCTGGCGCCGGAGATCGCCACCGCCGAGCCCGGCAAGCTCAAGGCGAAGAAGCTGCCGGCGCTGGAGATCGTCATCCGCATGGGCGACGACAATTCGCCCGGCATGTTCAACTTCGGCGACGTGCTCGCCATGGCCGGGCGCGACGAGCATGACAGCCTCGACCGCATCTCCGAGAGCCTGAAGCCGAATGAGGCCATCAACATCCAGTTTACGAGCGGAACGACCGGCGCGCCGAAGGGCGCGACGCTGACCCATTTGAACATCGTCAACAACGGCAATTTCGTCACCTCGGCGATAAAACTCACCGTCGACGATCGGCTTTGCATTCCGGTGCCGCTCTATCATTGCTTCGGCATGTCGATGGGCACGATTGGCTGCGTCACCAAGGGCGCGACGATGGTCTTCCCGGGCGAAGGTTTCGATGCCGGCGCGACGCTGAAGGCGGTCGCGCAGGAACGTTGTACCGGCCTCTACGGCGTGCCGACCATGTTCGTCGCCATGCTCGATCATGCGGATTTTTCGACCTTCGACCTTTCCAGCCTGCGCACGGGCATCATGGCCGGCTCGCCATGTCCGATCGAGGTGATGAAGAAGGTGGTGTCGCTGATGCATATGAGCCAAGTGACGATCGCCTACGGTATGACCGAGACCAGCCCGGTCTCGTTCCAGAGCAGCGTCGACGATCCGCTCGAAAAGCGCGTCTCCACCGTCGGTCGCATCCATCCCCATGTCGAGGTCAAGGCGATCGGCGCCGACGGCGCCACGGTCGCTGTCGGGGAGCCTGGCGAGCTCTGCACGCGCGGCTATTCGGTGATGAAGGGTTACTGGGACGACGCCGAGAAGACGCGCGAGGCGATCGACGCCGACGGCTGGATGCATACCGGCGACCTCGCGACAATAGACGCCGAGGGCTACTGCAACATTGTCGGCCGGGTGAAGGACATGGTCATCCGCGGCGGCGAGAACGTCTATCCGCGCGAGGTGGAAGAGTTCCTCTATCGCCATCCGAAGATCAAGGAAGTGCAGGTGTTCGGCGTCCCCGACGACAAATATGGCGAGGAGCTCTGCGCCTGGATCGTGCTGAAGCCCAACCAGATCGCCACGGAGCAGGAGATCAAGGCCTTCTGCGCCGGCCAGATCGCGCACTACAAGATCCCGCGCTACATCCGCTTCCGCACCGAGTTGCCGATGACGGTCACCGGCAAGCCGCAGAAGTTTCTGATGCGCAAGGCCATGGTCGAGGAATTGGGGCTGGTGGCACAGAAGACGGCGTGAAACGGGATTTATGGACAACGAGTTTCCAAATTTCGCGGCGCTGAAAGCCGCCAAAATCGAAAACATAGATTATCGCATAGTCGTCCGGCGCGGAGCGCGAACCGGCAGTGCGATCGTCATGGCCCCGCACGGCGGCAAGATCGAGCCCCGCACCTCTCTGATCACCGAGACGATAGCAGGGCGCGATCTCGATATGTATTGCTTTGAAGGGCTCATGCCGGAAAGCAACCGGGAGCTGCACATAACGTCCAGGAACTTTGACGAGGCAACCGCGCTGGAACTGTTGCGGACGAAGTCCACCGTCGTCGCTATCCACGGTCGCCAGGATCGGAACGATCCCTCGACAGTCTACCTGGGCGGCAAGGACGCCGCGTTGGTTTTGGAGATAGCCTGGCGTCTCCAGGAAGCCGACTTCCAGACCAAAAAGGATAACCATCCCTTTCCAGGTATCCAGGATTCGAACATCGTCAACCGAGGATTGACGGGCAAAGGAGCCCAGCTGGAAGTGCCCTTTTCGCTGCGCCGTCGACTGGGGAGCGAGCCGGAACTTCTGGGAAGATTCTGTGGGGCGGTTCGCAAGGCCATTGAGACATTCGATGCCGAAAATGGTGCCCAGTCCTCAATCGTGTTTTGAATCGTGCGCTTGGCAGGCAATGATGCCGTGAGAGTGCTCCCGACGCGCTTTTTCCGCTAAGTTGGCGGAAACGCGCGTGGCGTTTGGGGGCTTGAATGACTGGTTTCGGACGGTCGGCGATTTCCTACACGATGCCAGTGGCCGCGCTGGCGATGGCTGTCGCGGTCAGGGCCAGCGGCTTTTCGGTGGACGAAGGTTCGCTGAACGCCAAGATCCTCGTTGGAGCGCTGTCGAGCGCGATTATGTTCACCACCATTTTCGTGGTGCTCGATCACGCCGAGGCGGTGGCCCGGCGCGTCGGGGAGCCGTACGGGACATTGGTGCTGACCTTTGCCGTGACGGCGATCGAAGTCTCGATCATCGTCTCCATGATGCTGCATGGAGAGAACAACCCGACATTGGCGCGTGAGTCCGTTTTCTCGACGGTGATGATTACCTCCACCGGCGTTGTCGGCATCTGTCTCACGCTTGGCGGCTGGCTCCATCGCAAGCAGGCAATTCTTCGACAAGGGACCAGCGCGTATCTGGCTGTCCTGATCGCGTTGACCGTCATGACGCTTATTCTGCCGACCTACACACAAACCACGGATCCCGGCACGTTTTCGGCAGCCCAGCTTGGTTTTGTAAGCGTCCTTTCGGTGCTGCTCTATGCAAGTTTCGTGTTCGCCCAGACCGTCCGGCACCGGGAGGACTTCGTGCAAGGAGAGGCACACGACGTTTCGATGCACTCGGCCCCTCACGCAAGCATTTCCGTCAGCGCTCTTCTGCTGGCAGCCGGGCTGATCGGAATTGTCATGCTCGCCGAGCAGGTCGCCGCAAGTGTCGAGGACACACTCGTCGCCTACCAGGTGGCCCAGGCCGACAGCATTGTCGGAGCGTTGATCGCGGGGCTGGTTTTGATGCCGGAGGCCCTTTCGGCGGTTCGCGCTTCGCTCAACAACGAGCTGCAGCGCAGCTTGAACGTTGCGATGGGTTCGGCTTGCGCCACGATCGGTTTGACAATACCGGCGGTCGCGGCCGCCAGCCTGCTGACGGGCAGGGGATTGACCTTAGGGCTTCCGGCGGCTGACGCGGTGCTTTTGGTCCTGGCGCTATTCATATGCAGCGTCAGCTTCAGCACCGAAAGAACGACGTTCCTGACGGGGATGGTCCATGTTGTGGTGTTTTTTACGTATGTATTTTTGATATTCGTGCCCTGAAACATCGTCGCAGGCCGGCATCACGCGGGGATGGAGAGGCGTAGAAGGACGTTTCAACCTGCGAGCACGGCCTGATCCAGCCCTCGTATGATCTTCGCCAGTTCCACGCATTCGTCCTGGCGCACCTTGTTGCGCCGCCAGGCGAGGCAGATCATGCGCTGCGGCATCGGCTCCTGGAATGGCACGATCCTCAAGTCAGGCATGATGCCGGCGGCGCTTGCCGCCATTTCCGGCACCAGCGTCACCCCCAGCCCATGCGCCACCATTTGCAGCAACGTCGTGAGGCTTGTGGCGCCGTAGCTTGCCATCGCCACCGGTCGCACATTGCCGCAGACGGCCAATGCCTGCTCGCGCAGGCAATGGCCTTCCTCGAGCAGCATCAGCCGCTCCAGCGCCGGGCTTTCCGGCGGCACGGGCGGTGAGGCGAAGGCCGGATCGCCGGCGGGGACGGCAAGGAAGAAGCGATCCGGGAAAAGCTCCTCGGTGGCGAGCCCAGGATGGTCGAGCGGCAGCGCGGCGATGAAAGCGTCGAGCCGGCCCGAGACATTGTCCTCGACCAGCGATGCGGTCACCGCTTCGCGCAGCTCGAGCTGCAGGGCAGGGAAATGCTTTTTCAGTTCCGGCAGGACACGCGGCAGCAGATAGGGCGCAACCGTCGGGATGATGCCCAGCCGGAAGCGGCCTTCCATCGCAGGGCGGCCGCGACGGGCAGTCGTCTCGACGTCACGTATGTCGGCGAGGATGCGCTCGATGCGCGGCTGCAGCGCCTGCGCCTCGTCGGTCATCCGCACGGCCTTGCCGCCGCGTTCGAACAGGAGGCAGTTCAGTCGTTCTTCCATTTCCGCGATCTGGGCGGAGAGCGCCGGCTGGCTGACGCCGGCAAGCTTCGCGGCGCGGCCGAAATGCAGCGTCTGCGCCAGCGCGTCGAAATAAAGCATCTGCCGGACGGTGAGGCCGATCATAAGGAAATCCTATCGGAAAAAACAGGAAAGGCAATTTGTCTTTATCGCCAAGCGGCCCTAGTCTGGAATCGTTCCAGATTGGCGCGGCCGCTGGCCGCCCCGGAAACCCAATTCAAAACTCGGCAAAAATCGGAGAGTGAGATGGACGCGAAAACCGACGACAACAGCGCTGGCAAATGCCCCGTGGCGCATGGATCGGCCG
This sequence comes from Mesorhizobium sp. M1D.F.Ca.ET.043.01.1.1, assembly GCF_003952385.1. Classification (NCBI taxonomy): domain Bacteria; kingdom Pseudomonadati; phylum Pseudomonadota; class Alphaproteobacteria; order Hyphomicrobiales; family Phyllobacteriaceae; genus Mesorhizobium; species Mesorhizobium sp. M1D.F.Ca.ET.043.01.1.1. The sequence goes on along the minus strand of NZ_CP034444.1, from coordinate 1,901,631 downwards.
GCAGGACCAACCGTGACTGGTGGCCGAACCTGCTCGATCTCGGCGTTCTTCACCAGCAGTCGAACCTCTCCGACCCGATGGGCGAGGATTTCGACTACGCCAAGGAATTTGCGAGTCTCGACCTCGACGCGGTGGTCAAGGACCTGCACAAGGTGATGACGGATTCGCAGGACTGGTGGCCGGCCGACTTCGGCCATTACGGGCCGCTCTTCATCCGCATGGCCTGGCACAGCGCCGGCACGTACCGCATCGGCGACGGCCGCGGCGGCGCTGGCGCCGGTCAGCAGCGTTTCGCGCCGCTCAACAGCTGGCCGGACAACGCCAATCTCGACAAGGCCCGCCGGCTGCTCTGGCCGGTCAAGCAGAAATACGGCCGGCAGATCTCCTGGGCCGACCTGATGATCCTGGCCGGCAACGTCGCGCTGGAATCGATGGGCTTCAAGACCTTCGGCTTCGCCGGCGGCCGCGCCGACGTGTGGGAGCCGGAGCAGGACGTCAACTGGGGGTCCGAGGCCAAGTGGCTGGACGACGAGCGCTATTCGGGCGACCGTGAGCTGCAGGGCCATCTCGGCGCCGTGCAGATGGGCCTGATCTACGTCAACCCGGAGGGCCCGAACGGCAAGCCGGATCCGATCGCCGCGGCGCGCGACATCCGCGAGACCTTCCGCCGCATGGCCATGAACGACGAGGAAACCGTGGCGCTGATTGCCGGCGGCCACACCTTCGGCAAGACGCACGGCGCCGGCGATGCAGCGCTTGTCGGCGCGGAGCCGGAAGGCGCCGGCATCGAGGCGCAGGGCCTCGGCTGGTCGAGCAAATACGCCACCGGCATTGCCGGCGACGCCATCACCTCCGGCCTCGAGGTCACCTGGACCACGACGCCGACCAAATGGAGCAACAATTTCTTCGACAACCTGTTCAACTACGAATGGGAGCTGACGAAGAGCCCGGCCGGCGCCAATCAGTGGACGCCGAAGGGCGGCGCCGGCGCCGGCACGGTGCCGGACGCGCACAATGCCTCGAAGCGCCATGCGCCGGCCATGCTCACCACCGATCTCTCGCTGCGCTTCGACCCGGCCTATGAGAAGATTGCTCGCCGCTTCCACCAGCACCCGGACCAGTTCGCCGACGCCTTCGCCCGCGCCTGGTTCAAGCTCACCCATCGCGACATGGGTCCGGTCGTCCGCTACCTCGGCCCGCTCGTGCCGAAGGAAGAGCTGATCTGGCAGGATCCGATCCCGGCGATCGACCACGAGCTGGTGAGCGAAGCCGACATCGCGGCGCTGAAGGCGAAGATCCTGGCCACCGGCCTTTCGGTCTCCGAGCTGGTCTCGACCGCCTGGGCCTCGGCCTCGACCTTCCGCGGCTCGGACAAGCGCGGCGGCGCCAATGGCGGCCGCATCCGCCTTGCCCCGCAAAAGGACTGGGACGTCAACCAGCCGGCACAGCTCGCCAAGGTGCTGGCGAAGCTTGAGGCCATCCAGAAGGAGTTCAACGCGGCGCAGACGGGCGACAAGAAGGTCTCGCTGGCCGACCTGATCGTGCTCGGCGGCGTCGCCGCGGTCGAGAAGGCAGCCAGGGACGGCGGCAATGAGGTGAAGGTGCCGTTCACGCCCGGCCGCATGGACGCTTCGCAGGAGCAGACCGATGTCGAATCCTTCGCGGCGCTCGAGCCAAGGGCCGACGGCTTCCGCAACTACAGCAGGGGCAAGCAGCCGATGTCGGTCGAAGCGATGCTGGTCGATCGGGCGCAGCTCCTGACGCTGACGGCGCCGGAACTGACGGCGCTGGTCGGCGGCCTGCGCGTGCTCGGCGCCAACGCCGCCGGCTCCAGGCACGGCGTGTTGACCGACAAGCCTGGCACGCTGACCAACGACTTCTTCGTCAACCTGCTCTCGATGGCGACCGTCTGGGATCCGGCTGCAGGCTCCGAGCCGGGCTCGGAAGAGGTCTACGAGGCGCGCGACCGCAAGACCAGGCAGGTCAAGTGGACCGGCACGCGCGCCGATCTGATCTTCGGCTCGCACTCGCAGCTGCGCGCGCTGGCCGAGGTCTACGGCTCGGCCGACGCCAAGGCGAAGTTCGTCAAGGACTTCGTCAAGGCCTGGACCAAGGTGATGAACCTCGATCGCTTCGAGATCGCCGCCAAAGCAATTCCTGGAAAAGTGTGAAGCGGTTTTCCGTCCGGAATTGCGTTAAAAACAAAGCAATTCCAGGAAAAGTGTGAAGCGGTTTTCCGTCCGGAATTGCGTTAAAACAAAGCAATTCCAGGAAAAGTGTGAAGCGGTTTTCCGTCCGGAATTGCGTTAAAACAAAGAGCGCGGTTCGCCATTTCCGCGAAACGGTGAACCGCTCGAAGCAAGGGCTCATCCTCCCAAGTAAAAAGGCGCGGGTTCATGCCCGCGCCTTTTTGATTCAGAGCTTCGAGGATCAGTCTTTTTCGAAGATGCCTGCCTTGGCGACGACGCCGGCGATCGCTCCGCCGATCAGCGGCGCGACAATGAAAAGCCAAAGCTGGCCGAGCGCCGCGCCGCCCGAAAACAGTGCCGGGCCGATCGAGCGCGCCGGGTTGACCGAGGTGCCGGTGACCGGGATCATGGCGAAGTGGATCCCTGCCAGCGTCAGGCCGATGACCAGGCCGGCAAAGGCCGTCGTATGCTTGGCGTTTGTGACGCCGAGGATGACGGTGACGAAGGTGAAGGTGCCGATCAGCTCCCACAGGAAGGCGGAGCTCATGCCCCATTTCGCCTCGTCCCAGCCATTGGCGCCGAAGCCGCCGGTGTGGCCGCCGGCCTGGCCGGTGACGATGATCCACAGCGCCAGCGAAGCGATGATGGCGCCGATGATCTGCGCGATCCAGTAAGGGACGACATCCTTGGCCGGCATCCGTCCCGCAAGGAACACGCCGAGCGTCACCGCCGGATTGAGATGTGCGCCCGAGATCGGGCCGATCGCATAGGCCGCCGCGATCAGGCCGATGCCGAACGCCAGGCCGATGCCCTCCTGGCCGAGCGGCAGCGCGCCGCCGAAGCCACCCGTGACCACGGAGGCCGTGCCGATGAACACCAACAAAAACGTGCCTAGAACTTCTGCCAGATAAGTCTTCATTGCCCTCTCCTCATAGGGATCCGTCAAACCGCGTTTTCCGCGCCGCGAATCACAGGCGAGAGAGTATTCCCACGCGGAAAACTTGCAAAGCTGAGTGGTTAAGCCACACCGCTTGCTTGTAGGCTCCAGTCAAAACATTAGAGAACTTTCATGTTCCGGTCGATTTGTTCTTGGTTCCGCTGGCGGTCGACTGTTTCGAAAAGCGTTCCGTCTGTTGTCCAGGGGATGGCCATGGACGGGTCGCTTTTGGCCCCGCCGCAACAGAAATGTTTCAATCGGAGCAGGAAAGGCTCTAAGAGCAGGGCTCGAAGCAACGGTTGACGGAAGCGAGAATGCGACTGGGCGGAAGGCTGGCGGCGGCCATCGAAGTTCTGGAAGATATCGGCAGGCGCCACCGGCCCGTGGCCGACGCCCTGCGCGACTGGGGCCTGTCGCACCGCTTTGCCGGCGGCGGCGACCGCGCGGCGATCGGCAACATCGTCTACGACGCGTTGCGCCGCAAGCGCTCGGCCGGATGGCTCTTCGACGAGGACACGCCGCGCGCCATCGGCTTCGGCGCGCTGCTGCTCGAATGGGGCCAGACGGCGCAGTCGCTGAACGATGCGCTCGACGGCGACAAGTTCGCGCCGCCGCTGCTCAGCGCCGCCGAACTAAAGGCGGCAGCCGGCCGCAGGCTTGCCGATGCGCCGGATGCCGTGCGGGCCGATGTTCCGGACTGGTGCGCGCCGCTCTTCGATCGGGCCTATGGCGAGGCCTGGGTCGAGGAGGGGGCGGCTCTTGCGATGCGTCCGCCGCTGGACCTCAGGGTCAATGCCTTGCTGTCCGACCGCGGCAAGGTGCTGGCCGAACTCCAGGGCACGGGTGCGGCACCTGCGGCAATCGCGCCGCACGGCGTCCGCATCCCGCCGATCGACGGCGACGGCAGGCATCCGAACGTACAGGCCGAGCCCGCCTTCCAGAAAGGCTGGTTCGAGGTTCAGGACGAGGGCTCGCAGCTTGCCGCAGCGCTTGCCGGCGCCGAGCCTGGCATGCAGGTGCTCGACTATTGCGCCGGCGCCGGCGGCAAGACGCTGGCGCTCTCGGCCGAGATGGACAATCGCGGCCAGGTCTTCGCTCATGACGCGGAGAAGGTGCGGCTGGCGCCGATCTTCGAGCGCATCCGCCGCGCGCACGGCCGCAACATCCAGGTCGTCAGCAAGCCCGCCGAGCTCGCGCCGCTCACCGCGCATATGGACATCGTGCTGATCGACGCGCCCTGCACCGGCAGCGGCACCTGGCGGCGGCGGCCCGACGCCAAATGGCGGCTGACCGACAGACAGCTCGATGCCCGCAAGGGCGAGCAGCAGGCGATCCTCGACACGGCGCAGGCGTTCGTGAAGCCGGGCGGACTGCTCGTCTACATAACCTGCTCGGTGTTCGATGGCGAAAACGGCGAGCAGGTCGCGGCTTTCCGCGAGCGCCATGGCAACTTTGAGCCGGTCGACCATCGCCGGCTCTGGGACAGCCATTTCCCCGGCCATGAAGGCCAAGCCCGCATCGCCGACGCCGGCGGCATCTCGCTGTCGCCGGCGCTCAGCGGCACCGATGGATTCTACTTCCACGCCTTGCGCAAGGTGGCCTGAGGGCAGCCGGCGTTTTGCTGCGCTGCAACATAAGAGATTGCCTGTCCTGCCCGCCTCTGCAATAAGCTTCGCCAGCAAAACGTGAGGCGAAGGCCATGGCAGCCAAGATCGTACCCGCTCCCGACTATGAGGATCGCGTCAGGACTTCCTTTGCCCGCCAGAAGGCGATGGCCACCATCGGCGCGGAGCTGACGCTGGTCACCCCCGGCATCATCGAGATCGAGATGCCTTACGCGCCGTCACTCACCCAGCAGCACGGCTTCCTGCATGCCGGCGTCATCTCGACCGCGCTGGACTCCGCCTGCGGCTATGCCGCGTTCTCGCTGCTGCCGCAGAATTCCAGCGTTCTGACCATCGAATTCAAGGTCAACCTGCTCGCGCCGGGCAGGGGCGAGCGTTTCCTGTTCCGCGGTTCGGTGACCAAGCCCGGGCGCACCATCATTGTTGCCGACGGCCAGGCCTACGCCTTCGCCGCCGACGGCGAGGCCAAGCTGATCGCCACCATGACCGGCACCATGATGACGGTTGTCGGCCGCGACGGCATCGAGGGGTGATCCATGGCAACCGTTGCGCGGATAGCAGAAAAATCCGTTCTCTTCGTCATGGCGGCCGAGGCCGAATACGGACCGCATCTGAAGAAACTCTTCACGCCGCTGATGACCGGCGTCGGTCCGGTCGAGGCCGCCGTGCGGCTGGGCGCGGAGCTCGCGACGCTGAAAGCCGAGGGCGCGCTGCCGGATCTCGTCGTCTCGCTGGGCTCCGCGGGAAGCCGCACGCTCGAGCAGACCGAAATCTACCAGGCCGCGTCGGTGAGCTATCGCGACATCGACGCCTCGCCGCTGGGTTTCGAGAAAGGCGCCACGCCGTTCCTCGACCTGCCGGCGACGCAGCCGCTGCCCTTCGTCATCCCCGGCATCAGGAGCGCTGCGCTGTCGACCGGCGGCGCGATCGTCACCGGTGCCGGCTATGACGCGATCGATGCCGACATGGTCGACATGGAGACCTTTGCCTGCCTGCGCGCCTGCCAGCTGTTCGGTGTGCCGCTGATCGGCCTGCGCGGCATTTCCGACGGCGCCGCCGATCTGAGGCATGTCGGCGACTGGACCGAATATCTTCACGTCATCGACGAGAAGCTGGCCGCGGCAATAGGGCTGCTGGAGCAGGCGATTGCGTCCGGCGCGATCCGCCTTACCTAAAACAGGCTGCGTGAAAAAGATACGCGCGACCTGCTTCATGCCTTTGATTTCAAGCATGTCTTTGTTCCGAAACCGGAGCCACTTTCGGCAGACATGCTTTAAAGGCCTTGAATGGACCGAAAGCCGCAGCGCGCCACCATTGCGCCGAATCGGTTCTTTCTTTAAAGGCTCGCCATGACGACACATCCCGACACCGTTCTCATCATCGACTTCGGCAGCCAGGTCACGCAGCTGATTGCGCGGCGCGTGCGCGAAGCCGGGGTCTATTGCGAGATCGTTCCGTTCCAGTCCGCAGCCGAGGGCTTCCGCCGCATCCGGCCGAAGGCCGTCATCCTTTCGGGCAGCCCGCACTCGACTGTCGACATCGGTTCGCCGCGCGCGCCCGACGAAGTCTTTTCCGCCGGTATTCCGGTGCTCGGCATCTGCTATGGCGAGCAGACGATGTGCGCCCAGCTCGGCGGCAAGGTCGAGGCCGGCCATCACCGCGAGTTCGGCCGGGCCTTCCTGGAGATCGAGGACGATTGCGCGCTGTTCGACGGCGTCTGGGCCAGGGGAACGCGGCACCAGGTCTGGATGAGCCATGGCGACCGCGTCACCGCCATTCCCGCCGGGTTCAAGATCGTCGGCACCTCCACCGGCGCGCCCTTCGCCGCCATTGCCGACGAGGCGCGCAAGTTCTACGCGGTTCAGTTCCACCCCGAGGTCGTCCATACCCCGGATGGCGCGAAGCTGCTGAGCAACTTCGTCCACCATATCGCCGGTCTCGCCACGGGCTGGACCATGGCAGCCTATCGCGAGCAGGCGGTCGAGGCGATCCGCAAGCAGGTCGGCACGGGCAAGGTGATTTGCGCGCTGTCGGGGGGCGTCGATTCCTCGGTCGCGGCGCTCCTCATCCATGAGGCGGTCGGCGACCAGCTGACCTGCATCCTGGTCGACCACGGCCTGATGCGCAAGGACGAGGCGAAAGGTGTGGTGGAGATGTTCCGCCAGCACTACAACCTGCCGCTGATCCTGGTCGACGCCTCCGATCGCTTCATCACGGCGCTCGAAGGCGAAAGCGATCCGGAGAAGAAGCGCAAGACCATCGGCCGGCTGTTCATCGAGGTGTTCGAGGAAGAGGCGAAGAAACTCGGCGGCGCCGATTTCCTGGCGCAGGGCACGCTCTATCCCGACGTCATCGAGAGCGTCTCCTTCTCCGGCGGGCCTTCGGTGACGATCAAGTCGCACCACAATGTCGGCGGCCTGCCCGAGCGCATGAACATGAAGCTGGTCGAGCCGCTGCGCGAACTGTTCAAGGACGAGGTGAGGGCGCTGGGCAAGGAGCTCGGCCTGCCCGAGAGCTTCATCGGCCGCCATCCGTTCCCGGGTCCCGGCCTTGCCATCCGCTGCCCGGGCGGCATCACCCGCGAGAAGCTGGAGATCCTGCGCGAGGCTGACGCCATCTATCTCGACGAGATCCGCAAGGCCGGCCTCTACGACGCCATCTGGCAGGCCTTCGCCGTGCTTCTGCCGGTGCAGACCGTCGGCGTGATGGGCGACGGTCGCACCTACGAATTCGTCTGCGCGCTGCGCGCCGTGACCTCCGTCGACGGCATGACGGCCGATTTCTACCACTACGACATGGCGTTCCTCGGCGCTGCCGCCACCCGTATCATCAACGAAGTGAAAGGCATCAACCGCGTCGTCTACGACGTGACGTCCAAGCCGCCTGGAACAATTGAGTGGGAATGATTCAGGCCTAGCCGAACGTCGCCGAATTTACGCCAGAGTTCGACCTAACTCCCTGAAATTAAAAATAATTTCTGCCGGCAGCTTTCGCTGGCTATCGGTGCGCATCGTTCGGTACTGCCGTACCGGTTGCCGGACCTCCACCGTATTGCCACGATGATTTTTTGCCAGTACCGTCACGTCATAGCGGGCTCATGACGGTACTTTCGTCAGGCTAAACGTCTGAAAATCAAAGGTAATTTCCGCCACTTGACCCTCAAAACCTGATGACGGTACTTTTGGAAAGGCAGTCGGGATGCTGACGGATGCCGCCCTCAAGGCATTGAAACCAAAGGAGAAAATCTACAAGGTGGCCGACCGCGACGGGATGTATGTCCGCGTGATGCCGAGTGGCGCTATCTCTTTTCGCTTGGACTATAGACTTAACGGTCGTCGCGAGACCGTCTATCTTGGCAAATACGGCCGCGACGGAATCTCTCTCCTACAGGCGCGCGAGAAATGCCTCGATGCCCGTCGAGCTGTCAGGGAGGGCCGCTCTCCTGCCATCGAGAAGCAACGGGATAAGCGGCGACTGAAAGAAGCAAAGAGCTTTGGCCAGTTTGGCGACAAGTGGCTGACTCTGGCACCCATGGCGGACAGCACTCGATCAATGCGCCGGTCTATTTACGAGCGCGAGCTTCTGCCGGTTTGGCGCAATCGGCTGCTGACCGAAATTACGCCGGACGATCTTCGCGCCCAGTGTGCCAAGATCGTCGAGCGAGGAGCGCCGGCAACCGCGATCCACCTCCGCGACATTCTCAAACAGATCTACGGCTTCGCAATTCTCCATGGCGAGAAAGTATCGAATCCAGCCGACGACGTTGGTCCGGCATCGATCGCCAACTTCGTTCCGAGAGATCGCTCGCTATCTGCAACCGAAATCCGCGTCATGCTCAAGATGCTGGAGAAGGTCGCCACTCTTCCCACTATTCGCCTTGGCCTTCGACTTATCCTGCTCACGATGGTGCGAAAGAGCGAACTTCAGGACGCAACCTGGGACGAGGTTGACTTCGAAAGTGCGGTCTGGACCATCCCCAAGGAACGGATGAAGCGATCGAAGGCTCACAATGTCTATTTGTCACGCCAATCACTCGACATCTTCATTGCACTCAAGACCTGCTCGGGGAACTCACGTTTCGTGCTGCCGTCGCGCTACGATGCAGATGCGCCAATGTCGCGAGCAACCTTCAACCGCGTCACCTATTCGGTCGCCGAACAGGCGAAGAAGGAAGGCCTGCCGCTTGAGCCGTTCACCGTGCACGACCTTCGGCGCACGGGCTCCACTCTTTTGAACGAACTAGGGTTTAACAGCGACTGGATCGAAAAATGCTTGGCTCATGAGGACGGCCGATCTTCCCGCGGTGTCTACAACAAGGCGGAATACGAGATCCAGCGCCGCCACATGATGCAGGAGTGGTCGGACATAGTCGAAGCATGGGTTGAGGGGAGAAAACGGCCCGTCGTGCTCATGCCCCCGACGATGACGGTCTTTGATCCTGATCCCGCACTTTAACCGGAGAGGTCTTTCTCAAGGTTACATCTGGGTGGGGCGAACGACGGATGGAAATCGTCCGGCGAAGCTTCAGCCACATTTCAACCTCGGCCAAATCCCAGACGACACAGCGAGGTGTCAAAGCGAAGCGCCGTGGGAACTCACCCCGCTGCTCCATTTCATAAATAGTGGAGTCGGCCAGCGGGATAATTTCGCGCAGTTGCTTGCGGCGTATTGTTCGCCTGACTGCAGTTTCGTTGATGCCAATCACAGCCCTTCTCCTCGTCACTTGGCTTCAGGAGATTGAAATCGCTCATGCCAACGATAGAAAGATAAAAATCGGAGACTCGTAGCCCGGCGCGTCGTATCGCGCAAATAGGTCGAAGCGAGCCTAGGGGAGATGCCGGTCGCCTCTTCCGAACGGCAGTTCGCTGAACAGTCTTGTTCCTGCTTGCTTGCCGTGCGCAAGCCGCTTTCCGCGCTGCGACGCTGCCAGAGTGAGAGTTCGGATCAGGCTCCGTGACGGGGTAAGGGCTGGGAGAGGTCTCCCGGCGCCCGTCATGGAGATAACCCATGACACAAGTTTTGGACGCCACCCGCGATCGTTCCGGCGGCTATAAGGTGGATTTCAGCCGCGGCGAGCGCATTGGCCGTGTTTCCTCCGAATGGTTCTCGCGCCCGGCCGATGAGCGATACCTGTCCTTGTCGGAGCTATTCGAGGCGGTGCAACTGCGCACCGAGCGGAGCCGGACTAGAACCGTGGAGAGCGCGGCTATCCGGATAGAGGCGAGCCGCGAGGACGCCGAGCGGTTGACGATGGTGCTGCCGGGCTCCGAGATTCCGGTCACCCCGACCCATTGGAGCTTCGGTCAACTCGCCAGCCTCGTTGGCGCTCCGGCCGCTTACCTGCGCCAGCTTCCAGCGCCGCTGGCCGGGATCAATCTTCAATACGGCCTTACGTCCCACCGCGCCGAGCAGGTGAAGACGCTCGAGATCGAGAACGGCCGCATCGAGTTGCGCGCCGTCACCGGCCCGGATTACGGCCGCATCTTCGACCATGAACTGGTAGCTGCCGTGCAACGTATCGCCGGCAACGGCACCGGCGACACCCGGTGGAAAGTGCCGGGCGTGCTCGACTGGTCGAGCGGCGTCTACAATCCGCGCGTCGATATCACGAAGGACACCACGACGCTTTATGCCTCCGACCGCGACGTCTTCCTTTTCCTAGTCGACGACCTCAATCCGATCGAGGCCGGCCGGTTGCCGGACGGCTCACCCGACCTCTATTTCCGCGGCTTCTACTGTTGGAACTCGGAGGTCGGTGCCAAGACGCTCGGCATCGCGAGCTTCTACCTCCGCGCTGTCTGCCAGAACCGCAATCTTTGGGGCGTGGAGGATTTCGAGGAGATCACCATCCGCCATTCGAAATACGCGGCCCCGCGCTTTGCGCACGAGGCAGCACCTGCGTTGACCCGTTTCGCGAACTCTTCGCCGATGCATTTCGTTAACGGCATCAAGGCGGCACGGGAGCGGATTGTTGCCCGCACAGACGAAGATCGCAACGAGTTCCTTCGCAAGCGCGGCTTCTCCAAGGCTGAGACCGGGAAGATCATCGAGACGGTGCTGACCGAGGAAGGCCGCAAACCCGAGAGCGTGTTCGATTTCGTGCAAGGCATCACCGCTGTCGCTCGCGACAAGATGCATCAGGATGCTCGGCTCGATCTGGAGGCGCGGGCGAAGAAGCTGCTCGACCGGGCAACCTGACTTCCAGGAAGCCCGAGATGCTGGCTGCGTCCTTTCTTCTCCGCCGGTTCTGCGGCGCCGTCCTCTAGAGTCAGAGGGCGGCGCTCCGCTCGTGACGGGTTGGAGGCCGAGAGAGAGGCTTTCGGCCGCCCGTCGCGGAGTACATCGCCATGGCTACTGCTGCTAAGAAAATCACCTTGTCGCCCTCGCGCGACATCCCCTTCAACAAGCTCGTTCTCAGCCAGTCGAACGTCCGGCGCATCAAGGCCGGCGTGTCGATCGAAGAACTGGCCGAGGACATCGTCCGGCGCGGCCTGCTGCAGGGCCTCAGCGTCCGGCCGGTCGTGACCGAAACCGGTGTCGAGACCGGCATGTTCGAGATTCCCGCCGGCGGCCGGCGCTATCGGGCCTTAGAACTGCTGGTCAAGCAGAAGCGGCTCGCCAAGACCGCTCCTGTGCCCTGCATCGTGCGTGAGGAGGGTATCGCCGAGGAGGACTCCCTGGCCGAGAATGTCCAGCGCGCGCCGCTGCATCCGCTCGACCAGTTCCGCGCGTTCCTGGCGCTGCGCGAGAAGGGCCAGTCGGAGGAAGAGATCGCCGCTACTTTCTTCGTCTCGGTCAATGTCGTCAAGCAGCGCCTCAAGCTGGCTTCGGTGTCGCCGACGCTGCTTGATATCTATGCCGAGGACGGTCTGACGCTCGACCAACTCATGGCATTCACCGTCTCGGGCGACCATGAACGCCAGGAGCAGGTGTTCGAGTGTCTGAAAACCTCCTACGAGAAGCAGCCCTATGCCATCCGGCGCATGTTGACCGAAGGTGCCGTTCGCGCATCCGACAAGCGGGCGCAGTTCATCGGCCTGGACGCGTATATTGAGGCCGGCGGGACGATCATGCGCGACTTGTTCCAGGGCGATGACGGAGGCTGGCTGCAGGATGTCGCGCTGGTCGATCGCCTCGTTGCTGAAAAGCTGGAGCGTGAGGCCGAGACGATTTGCGCAGAGGGCTGGAAGTGGATCGAGGTCGCGCCGGACTTTGCCTATGGCCACACATTCGGGTTGCGGCAGCTTCGCGGCGAGCCGGTGCCGCTTACCGCCGAGGAGGAGACGACGCGCGAGGTCATGCGGGCCGAGTACACTCGGCTCTCCGAGGAACACGACAGCGTCGAGGACCTCCCGGAGGTAATTGATAGCCGCCTCGCCGAATTAGAGGCGGCGCTCGAGTCTTTCGACGACAGGCCGCTCGCCTTCGAGCCCGCCGAAGTCGCTCGCGCAGGTGCTTTTGTCAGCATTACACCTGACGGCTCCGTGCGTATCGAGCGCGGCCTTGTCCGCCCGGAGGACGAACTTCCGGTTGAGCCGGATGCCGGGTCGGCCGAAGAGGAGGATGAGGGTGGCGCGGCGGCCGCAAACTGTGATGGTGGCAGCGACACGGCGGACGACAAATCGCTGTCCGATCCAGAGGAAGACGAAGGCCTGTCGCCAATTTCCGACCGGCTCATGACGGAACTGACGGCGCATCGCACGCTTGGCTTGCGCCAGGCGCTCGGCGAACGGCCACAAGTTGCCTTCCTCGCCGCATTGCAGGCGCTCGCCCTGAAGGCTTTTTACCAATATGCCTCGGATAGCTGCCTGGAGCTGGAAATGAAGTGCGTTAGCTTCGGCGCCCAAGCTCCGGGATTGAACGACAGTACCTGCGTTCAGGCGATCCGCGCCCGCCACGAAGACTGGGCCAAGGCGCTGCCAAAGGAGTCCGCCGATCTGTGGGGCGTGCTTCAGGAGTGGGATGGCGATCGTCAAGCCGCGCTCTTTGCTCATGTCGTGAGCCTGTCGGTCAACGCTGTTCATGAAGCGTGGAACCGGCGGCCGCGTGCGCTCGCCCATGCCGACCGGCTGGCCCGGGCTGTCGACCTTGACATGACCGTGGCCGGCTGGCGACCGACCGTGGACAACTTCCTCGGCCGCGTGACCAAGGCCCGGATCCTCCAGGCGGTCACCGAAGCGAAAGGTCAGCCGGCTGCTGACCGGATAGCGCACCTCAAGAAAGGTGACATGGCGAGCGAGGCGGAGATGCTGATCGCCGATAGCGGCTGGCTGCCCGAACCGCTGCGTACACCGGTGCGCGAGGCACAGGTCGAGGAAGCGCGAGCGTCGGAAACGGTCGTCGAAGTGACGGCGGAGAACGACGGCGAAACGGCCATGGCCAAACCCGACGCCTTCGCCGAAACTGATGGAGCCCAGACAGCCCATAGCTCGATCGCGGCTGAATGAGCTCTGCCAAGTCTTTACCTGGCCCGCCGGCAACGGTGGGCCTTTCCTTTGGAGGCCTGCTGTGAAGGTAAACGCCCATGACCTTGCACGTCGTCTTGGCCGCCAGGCCAGGGGAATCGCATATGGCTTTTTGGGACTTGAAGTTGGCCTGAGAAGGGATTCTTTGGGCAGGCAGTCGAACGAGGGAGAGACTGCCATTTCCAGCCTTGAGAGCTATTTCGGCGCGCTACCCGATCCGCGCGCCGGCAATGCCACGCATCGGCTTGGCGATTTGATCGTGATGATGATCGCGGCGAGCCTGTGCGGGGCGAGCAATGCGACGGAGTTCTCGTTGTTCGCGCAAGAGCGCAAGCAGGCGCTGTCGCGGTTGATCGCGTATGAGGTGGCGCCCAGCCACGATACCTTCTCGCGGCTGCTGCGGCTGCTCGATCCGGAGGCGTTCAGCCGTGCCTTTGCCGCCTTTGCCGCGGGCTTCGCGCGGGCGTGTGAGGAAGTGGTCTCGCTCGACGGCAAGGCGCTGCGGCGAGCCTACGAGAAAGGCCTTGCAGCCAGTCCTCCCCTGACGGTGTCGGCTTTTGCCGCCGAGACGCGGCTATGTTTGGCGGCGGTCTCGCCCGGCGAGGAAGAGAATGAGGTCGAGGCCGCCCTCAAAGTCATCGAACTTATTGATCTTACTGGACGATTGGTCACAGCCGATGCGCTCCACTGTCACACGCGCATGGCAAAGGCCATCACCGAACGGGGCGGCGACTACCTGCTCGCGCTCAAAGGCAATCGTCGCCATTGGGTCGGCCACGCCAATCGCCATCTGGCCGAGACCGCCCCCGCAGTCGCGGAGCGGACCGAAACCAGCCATGGCCGCAGCGAATGGCGCCAAGCCGAGGTCGTGGTATCGGCTGAACCGCTGATGGCCGGCCACAAAGCCTTCATCCGCATCACCAGCCGGCGCGACCAGGCCAAGCCGCTGACGCGCCTGTTCATGGCTTCCACCTTGCTGTCACCCCAGCAAGCCCTCGAGCTCACCAGAGCCCATTGGCAGATCGAGAACGGCCTGCACTGGATGCTGGATGTTCATCTGGACGAGGATCAATCCCGTGCCCGCAAGGACAACGCCCCCGCCAACACCGCCCTCCTCAACCGCATCGCCAGAAATCTCCTTCAGGCCGCAGATGTCGATAAAGTCCCCATCAGTCACCGCATCAAGAAATGCGCTTGGAATGACGGCTATCTCATCCAGGCCATCACCCATATGCGATAGCCCTGCCCGCCAGGCGGAGGCGGTCTGTCGCAACTATCTCTCAAACGGCCGACGCCAGGGCAACTATTGGCAGGTTGGCGACGCCCGAAACATGCCAGGAAGATCGATGTACGTGCGACTGAACGACTCTCCCAAGGGCTCGGCCGGCAAATGGACCGACGCCGCCACTGGCGAGCATGGCGATCTGCTCGACGTCATTCAGCAATCGCTCGGCCTGCTCGACTTCAAGGATGTGGCCGACGAGGCGCGCAGCTTTTTGTCGATGCCCCGGCCGTCGCCTGATCCAGCCGAACGTGGAATGCGAGCACCTCCCACTCCAGCAGGTTCTGCCGAGGCGGCGAGGCGGCTGATCTCGATGTCGCAGCCGATCTTAGGAACGCTTGTGGAGACGTATTTGCGTGGACGCGGGATAACCGCGTTGCACGAAACCGGTAGCCTGCGGTTTCATCCGCGCTGCTACTACCGTCCCGGCGAGGACGCACCCACCGAGACCTGGCCCGCTATGATCGCGTCAGTGACCGACCTCGATGGCAAGCTTACCGGCGCGCATCGCACCTGGCTCGATCCGGCTGGGTTCAGCGAGGTTCATCTCGGCCGTGCTCCGATCAATACACCCCGACGGGCCATGGGCGACCTGCGTGGGCATGCGGTCCATTTCGGGGTTTGCAATGACGTGATGGCTGCGGGCGAGGGAATCGAGACCATGCTGTCGCAACGCTCGGCGCTGCCGGCCATGCCGGCTATCGCCGCCCTATCCGCGGCGCATCTCTCCGCCATCCTGTTCCCCGAAACACTGCGGCGTCTCTACATCGCGCGCGACAATGATCTTGCGGGTGATGGAGCGCTGGCGACCCTCGTCGAACGCGGCAATTCGGCGGGCATCGAGACGATCGTCCTCACGCCGCAACTTGGCGATTTCAATGAAGACCTGCGTCTGCTCGGTCTCGATGCGCTCAAGGCTTCCCTACGGGTTCAGATCGAGCCGGAAGACGTTGTCCGCTTCATCGCCCAGCCGGCCTGACCCCGAGGTAGCGAGCGCTGGCAAATCGCTGACGTGTTCGCTGCGGGTCGAGTTTCCCTGCCGGAGAGAGCCGCGCCGTGGCCTTCCAGAGGGCGATCGGTGCGCCGCTCGGTCCGGTCCGGCAATGGCTACGCCCGGCTATTTTCCGTCGGCCCTGCGGGCCTTTCCATCGCGAGACAAAATAGCCGGCCTTCGTCATCCTCCACTGGCGTTCCGGCCCTTGGCTGCCGCCGCGGGTGCAAGACCGAACCGACCGTCGCTTTCGTCGCCATGAAGGCCGCGATGGGCGCGGCCGGTCCAGCACAAGGAAGCTTTCATGAGCGATCACGATCACCTCGCCTTCGAGCCACCGCACGCGTCATCCCCAATGGATCATGTCCTTCAGGAACTCCAACTCTATGGTTGCCGGCGCCTCGAAGACGAGCCCGATCCGCGCCCGCTTCCGGAGGCCGGCCTGGTCGCAGCCAGCATAGCCGACATCTTCGACGCCCTCGTGGCGGCACTCTGCGACACGCGCCTCGAGCCCGACCTCGAAGAATTGCTCTGGGGGACGGTCAATCTGTTCCATCGCGCGACCAATCGGATCGAACGCGAACTCGATGACAATGAGCTCTCGCAGAAACGCCTCCAGCGCGAACAGGATGGATCCGAGGTCAAGTCGGTCGAACTTGAACGGCTAACGGTCGAAGGGCAGACACTCCTTGAACGCCGCGATGCCTTCGAGTTGATGCGCGATGAGGCTGCCGAACACTTCGAGCGTCACACGCACTCGATCTGGCGTCCGCGTGCAGGCTCCAAAGTCAGCCATCGCAATCTCACAGCAGCAATGATCGACAGCCGCGATTTCCTCGCAGCGAAGAAGCGTGCAGACAGTCAGTCCCTTTTGCCCCCGGGACCCAAGATCGCTTTCACCGGCGGGCTCGACTTCAATGACCATCGCCTGATCTGGGCCAAACTCGATCAGGTCCGTGCCAAACATCCGGACATGGTGTTGCTGCACGGCGGATCACTCAGGGGCGCGGAGTTGATTGCGGCCAAATGGGCTCACAACCGCAAGGTCCCACAGATCGCCTTCAAGCCGGACTGGACAAGGCACGCCAAGGCCGCTCCCTTCAAACGAAACGATGCCATGCTCGACGTGTTGCCAATCGGCGTCCTCCATTTTCCCGGCACAGGCATACAGGACAACCTTGCCGACAAGGCCCGCCAGCTTGGTATCCCGGTCATGAAATTCGGCGCCGCTTGATGAGCGCCCCTCGACCTGCGCGAGACAACGGCATCTTCGTCGACATTTATGCCGGTCCGTGACTTAACCTCGGGTATGACAACTGGTCCGGCTGCGATGAACGTGAGCCGGCGAGCCTCTGACGTCTCGTCCTCACCGGCTCCTGGAGCCGAAACTGCGAACCGAGCACCGCGCTCATAGGCGCAATTCCTTGGTCCACCCGAGGGCCTGATGCCATCAACCCGTAAAGGGTCGGACTACGCAAAGCGTGCCGCCGTTTCGGCTTTGCCTTCACGGTGATTGCGGCCCTCGGACGGACACATCGGGCGCCTGTCACGCGGGGACGGATCCCCGCTTCCAAACAGGAGCCGGATCGATGTCTCTCGCAGAAGCAAACGCCTTCGCCTTCAGCCTTGCCACCACTCTGATGGTCAGCATCGTCATTTTCCGGGCCGGCGATGGCACGCTCGCCGTCACTCCCGCAGACGAATACGACGGGGACCCGACGGAGATCGTCGGCGAAATCGATCCCTACGCCGAATAGCCAAGGCAATGCTTGGGCTGCGAGGGCCGAACAGCCGCAACGACCACTAGATGTTTAGTCCCGGCATTTGCTGGAGCGGATTTAGCCTGAAGCGTTCGGGTTGGATGGCCCACGCCTTGCAAATGAGCTCGTCGTGGCGCTCCCATGCAGAACCTGGCCCATAGTGTCCTTCGATTGGAGGATAAGGATGCCCCATCAAAGCCTGGGATCAAACACTCGTCGCTCTCACACTGCCGTATCCGACCATCCACGCAAGATTGGACCCGGCTTCTGAAAGAAAGATCGCCGCGCGAGGAACCCCAAGTCCTCAAGCCCGGCGCACCCATCCTGATCCCCATCAGGTGCCGGTGGAGGAACCGGCAATTTGTTCAGTGCAAGACCGTTGCCAGCATTCTGGTCCCGAAGTGAGACAGCCAAGCTCTATGTGATGCTGCTTGCGGGTGGCATCTGGCGCGAGAGCAGGGTCAATTTATCGACGGTCGCCACAATAGCCGTAGCCAGTGCTTCAGCGTCATGCATCGGGTCGGGACCATGGAGGGCGTTGACGGCGTCTTCACTCGGCAAAACCCCAGGCGGGCAATATTCCTCGATCGTGCGCCTGATCAAGGTCAGCGCTGCCCGGCACTCGGCAATGTCGATCGTCGCCATAATCAATTAAACATGCAATTTTGCTAAAATGTTCCGCAGTCGGGATATGAGCATGCGTAGCGTTCGTGAGCGGCTGACGTTCATCAAGCCAATGGAGCCCGAACTCGTCGAGCACCCGCCTGCCGGCGACGGCTGGTCCCATGAGATCAAGTTCGACGGCTACCGGACACAAGTTATCAAGGACGTTGGCGGCATCCGCTTCTTCACCAAGAACAGTTTCGACTGGACGGCCAAATATCGGCCGCTTGCGGAGGAAGCCGAAGCGCTCGAGGCGGAACGCTTCATCATCGAAGGTGAGATGATCGTGACCAACGAAGCCGGACTGTCAGACTTCCATGCGCTCCGCTCGGCCATCACCAGGCGC
This sequence comes from Mesorhizobium sp. M1D.F.Ca.ET.043.01.1.1, assembly GCF_003952385.1. Classification (NCBI taxonomy): domain Bacteria; kingdom Pseudomonadati; phylum Pseudomonadota; class Alphaproteobacteria; order Hyphomicrobiales; family Phyllobacteriaceae; genus Mesorhizobium; species Mesorhizobium sp. M1D.F.Ca.ET.043.01.1.1. The sequence goes on along the minus strand of NZ_CP034444.1, from coordinate 1,883,373 downwards.
CCCCAAGAGCTCTACCTGGTCGCGTTCGATCTGCTCCACCTCAACGGCCACGATTTACGCGACATGGCACTGAAGGACCGCCGCGAAGTCTTGCAGGCGCTCATCCCGGCCGGCGGACATATCCAGTTCAGCGAGGCGCTGCCAGGTGCTGGTGACGCCGTCTACCACCTTGCTTGCGACGCTGGCCTGGAGGGCATCGTGTCGAAGCGGCTGGACAGCCCCTACCGCAGCGGCTCGACGATGAACTGGCGCAAGATCAAGTGCTACGTCGAGAAGGAAATGGACATCATCGGCGTGAAGCGCGAGAGCGGGAAACCTGCGATGGTGCTGATGGCGGACAGGGGGCGATACATGGGCGGCGCGTTCGTGACCTTCAAAGCCGACAAGCGGCAAGCGCTTTGGGACTTGGCTCAGGAAAAGTCCGGCGCTCCTCCGCCGAAGGGCTTGGCGAAGGAAAAGGCGGAATGGTTGAAGCCCGGCTTGATCGGCCGCGTGAAATTCCTGAAGGGTGAGGAGAAGCTGCGCCACGCGTCGCTAAAGGATTTCCGAGAGGAGAAGTAGCGTCATGTCAGATGAGGTGCGTGAAATCATTCAAAGGTTGGTGGACGTGGAAACGAAGAGTTGGGATGAAAAGGACATCGAGCCCTTCCTGGCCATGATCCATCCTGACATGGCGTGGCCATTTGCGCCGAACGCAGACGCGCACGATCCAATCGACTGGGTGTTCGTGTTGGGGCGTTTCGATGAAGAGGGATGGCGTCAAGGCTACAACGAACTCTTTGCCGCTCATGACCTGATCCACAATCACCGCAAGACCGCGAAGATCGAAGTGGCTCCGACAGAGGACGCGGCTTTCGCCGTGGTCGACATCGACACCCTTTGGCGAAACAGAGCGACAGGCGCTGATTTTCAGTGGAAGGGTCGAGTCTGCAAAATCTATACGAAGCTCCGAACGGGTGAATGGAAGTTCTACTGGCAAACCAGCGCGCTCAATTTCCCGCCGAGGCCATAGCACCCGCGACCGCTGGTGGCCGTCCGATTTGCGCTCCATCGATTCTGATGGACCGCGTGCCCGTCTAGCATCAAAATTTGACATCAGCCAGACGGGCGCGAGAACTGCCGCGCCAACGGCCTGTCACGAAGCGACGCGATTGTCAGCGGGCCTTGGCTGATGGCGCCGTCTTGTCCTGCGTGGCCGCCGGCATGTCCCTGGTCGCGGCACCCGTCTGGGTGTCGGTGGCCGGGACGGTATGGTCTTCACCCGACAGCGGACTTCCCCCACCAGGCACGTCCTCGGCTGTCGGAGCCGTGTTGTTTATGCCGTTCTGGAACGGCTGGCTGTCGGTCGTCAAACCGCCTGCCTCCGTGGCGGTAAAAAGGTGATCGGCTGCCGACGCGGGGCCGGCGAGCAGCGAAAATGCTGCAATGATGATAAGTGTTCGCATCATCGGTCTCCAATTTCTTGTTTGGAGTTCAACGTCCCGTCCGATGCGCGACCTTAAGTTGCCCGGCAGGGACGGCCGTCCCTTCATGTCTTCAACGCAGCGCCCCGTCCCCTTATTCCCGAAGAAGCGAAGTCGGACCAATGCTCCGGAGTTTAGGACCTCGGTCGCGGTTGCAGACTTATTGGTGACTGGACAATCTATCGTGGTGTCGACGTAAACCATTCTCCCTCCGGAGCTGTCGACGCTAGCCCGGCCCGCAAATCCTGTGTCACCTCGATAAGCGAGCCGGGCTACGGGAGGATCCCGAAAGTCTAGCCGTGTAAGGTTCCTTCGCGGCGGAACGCTTCGCCATTTCGAGAGGAGTGATCCATGCGCATGATGCTCGTGACAGCAGCGTTTCCGATGGTTTCAAATGCGGCATTCGCCCAAGAGCAAGTTGCTCCAGAGCAGCAGCCACGATGCTGGCTGGGATCGACGAGCTATTCCCCTGGAGCAACGGTTCGCGCAGGAGAGGGTGTCATGTTGTGCACTCCCTCGTTTGTATGGGAGACCAGCAAGGCGGCAGCGTCCGGTTGTGTCTTCGAACAAAAATTCTTCAACACTGGCGCCATCCATGAAGGCAATGAGTGCCAGCCAGATGGCAGCTGGGCGACGATCTCAAAGCCAGACCAGAAGTGATCGCGGAAGCCCTAAACGCTTTCACCATAGCTATTTTGTGCGGCTGCTTCCTCCTTTATGTCGGCGCGCCTTTTGTCTGCCGGCGGCGCCACCTTCTATTGTCGGTTTGGCGACCACCGTTCTGACCTTCAGAGCGGGCTAGCGACGGGCTCCCTTCGGAAAAGACAATTCCCGCCTCTTCCAAAGCTCGCCGCATTGCGGCGACATTACTGGGTTTCGGTCTGCTAGAGCCGTTCTCGAATTCGCAGATCGTCGATTCGCTAAGATTGGCCTTGGCAGCGAGTCGCACTCGCGACCAGTTCAAGAGAGCTCGTGCTGCTCTTAATTGTTCTGCTGAGAGTTGGTCTCGGCTGGCCATAGGTGTGGAACATTCAATGTCTCTAAAATGTTCCGGCTGCTACCACAGACGGCGTCATACGCCGGGACCTCGTCGCCAAACGCCGATGCCTGCCCTTGGTGTGGGCGAGTGCAGCTTAGTCAAGAAATCGCTAATGGACCATTGGCCGGCGCGGGCTGCAAAATGGCTGCAGTCTAGCCGCGCCCTGGAACCCAGCTTCCGGGACCGGCCCGGCCCGCGAAAGCCTGTGTCACCATGATAAGCGAGCCGGGCTGGGGTGTTCCCACCAGCGCGCTTTTGCCATTCAGTTTTCGGAAAATTGTTCGGAACCGAATACCGCTCTCGCGATTATCAGGATGACGGCCGAACCCCCTCCGAGGCCGTCAGCACTTGTACCAAAGCACAAGCCCGCCACTCCCTGAGACGGCGGGCTTCTCTATGCGCCTCTGGCCGTGCGCTGCTTTGAAAGCGTCCGCCACAAAGCGTCTTCTTCCGTCATGCCGTCCAGAAAAAGGCGGACCACTTCCCGTGCCAGGGCCTCTCTTTGCTCTCTGTCCTTAAGCGCCAGCCGACGCTCGGCGCACAGCCTGTCAAATACCCGCTGGAGCAAGTCCAGATCAGCGGGATAAACCACGCCGCCATTGTCTGAGAGGGGCATGATAGCCTCCCTCGATAACCCGCCGACATTTTGCCATCAGCAGCGCCGTCCGAAAACTGTAAATTTGTATGGAACCGCGGCGCAAAAAGTTGAACATGCAAGCCTTTCGATCATTTATTTGCATGCACGGAGAACACGACAACCCAGGACTCCATGAGGGTGCCATTGACGTGCTGGCCGACCGCCTGGTCCGGGAGGCAGGGGTTACAAAAGAGCAGGCTCGCGAGCTGATCAGGTTGATCGGGATCGACTGGAATTCGCTGCTTCGCGAGGCCTATTTTCTGAAGAAGCGGGCACGCTAGGCCGATCCCGGTAGGACAGTCTCGACGAGGTCTAACCCGGCTTGAAATCGGCACAGTCGGTGACAAAATAACAGGCAGGGTTTTAGCCAATTGAGGGTTGCCTAATGCCCCTGTCGCGTTACGACGGAATATTCGAGCCTTGTGACCTAGACCTGCTCCAGCAGGTGTTCGATCGACTCTGTGATGAGCGCCGTCTGACCCAAAAGGACCGGCATCAGAGGGAAGCTCTCGCTGAGGAAGTCATCCGCGCCTTCCAAAACGAAATTAAGGACGAAGCCGAGCTACGGCGAGCACTTTCGCAGCCTGGCAAAACTTAGCGGCAGCCCGCCAGTTGATGGACGCGGAGCGGTTCTTCGCGAGGGCTAAGGGTGCTTTCGAAACAAATTCTGGCCGAGGGCGTTTCCTTGGGAGTATTTTCAAGAGTCCACCAAGGCGCATGCCCATCTATCGCTTTCATGTTGATAACGGGGAGTTCAATCCCGATGCAGACGGAGTTGAGCTCCCGGATTTGAATGCCGCTCGGGTAGAGGCCGTTCGAGCCGCCGGCCAAATGATAAACGATAACAAGCAATCTTTCTGGCAACACGCAGAGCCCTGGATGATGCACGTGACGGACGGTGAAAACCGTCTCTTGTTCTCGCTTCAGTTTACAGCGAAGATCCCCTCAGGCGATGCCCTTTACATCCCAAGAATTGAAGAAGGCCCAGCCATCTAAGCAGCCGGGCAGCGCGCGCACGTGCTGCCCCTCGGCATTCAACCATAATGGAACTTCGGCTTTGGCTCGGTGCCCTCGAATTCAACACCTACGCGATCATTCTTGCGCCATCGAACAACAGTCCTGTAAGCAATCCCGTCGACAGGGACGTAGAGCAGAAAGCGTTCTGGAATCTGAATGTCTGGAGCGACCTTCAGTTCGGCTCCTTTGGAATGCTGATTGCGTAGAGAGCAGCTGATTTCCGAGTTTTGGAAACTAGTGATGATGGAACCGCCCTTCAGTACGCGCGGGCGATGTTCTCGACGAGGGCCTGCTGGAGGTGTGTTTTCCATAGGCCTATAACGTGACCGAGCTTCCAGCGCTCCGTCCAGTCACAAAGATGGTTACGAAAAAGCCCGGCCACCGAAGCAGCCGGGCTTTTAACCGTTCGCTCGGTTATAGAACCAATGATCTCGGCCAGTTCCATTAGGATCACTGAGGGTAAGCCCCAGCAGCAATCCCAACGCGGCGCCGAGAAAGAAGGCCGTTGAAACCGTTCCAGGATTATTTTGGACGGCTCCCGAAACCGACTGAACCCCGGTCCGGAGCGCCCGAGCAGTCCGGCCGGCGCCATCGGCAGCGCTTTCATACCAGCCTGCTGCCTCTTCTCCAACTTCTTCGGCGCGCTCGGCCAGCGTCCGTTTGATCTTGTTGATCTCGCGTTTCAACTGCGCAACTTGCTTCTCTAGCGCCTCCTGAGCTTCGCGCTGATTCATGCTCGGCGTTGATTCGTCGCTTGCATCCGGCATTGGCTTCCTCCTTACGTCGGTCGCTCAACGGCCGACCTCAGAAGATAGTTCCGGCAAAGCTAAGGCCCGCCACCGTGAGGCAGAGGGCCGTGTTTCATGGACCGATCCCCGGTTAGCGAAAACCACAGAGCAGGCGCACGAAATCCACTTCCCGACGCCTGGTTGGAATCCGAAGCGCCGATGAAGCGAACTAGTTGGCCAGTCCCCAAAAGCCTATTGGCAATCTGCCGGCAATCAGGAATATAATCCTCGCCGGTGCGGCGACCCCCATTCACGAGGATCGCCATGGCGATGAAATTCCCCTTCTCAGAAGACACGCTCGGCAAGAAGCTCGAAGCCGGCACCGGCCTTTCCGTTGATTGCCTCACCTGCAAGCGCAAGGCCACCCTGGATGTTGCCGAACTGGTGCGGCGGGTCGGGCCGGATCATGGAGCGATGCACTGGGATCTGATCAAGGTGATCTTCTGCCACGAGTGCCGCGCCGCCGGCCGCGATGACCGGAATCTGCAGTTCACAAGCCATGCGGTGACGCCGGAAAGGAGGAAGGGGTGGACGCCTTGCCCATAGGCACGCAAGCGCCGCAAGGTTTTAGTCGATCTGGCTGCGCCGCCCGTCCAAGGTAAAGAAGGTGATATGGCGCCGATCTCGATCGAATTCGCAGGACCCGATCGATCGGCCAGGAGCGTGGGCCTTGTTCCGCATCTCGAACTCAATCGTCACCTTCGTAGGATCGACCTGTTCGATCGCGCCGATGGCTTTGTATGCCGATGCGCGCTCGTGGGACTTCAACATCAAAAGGAAGGACTCACAACGAGCAACCGGCGTCTGCACCAGAGACGGCGCAGGTTGGGAAATCGTGAGCGCGTAGGCACATCGCCCTGCTATCACCAGACTTACCGCCACGCCGAAGGGAGAGAGGTTGTTCCTCGCCGGGCGTTGATGGCCGGGCTTATTTTTTAAGAGGCGTATCAAGCCCGAGCCTCGCGCGTTCGCTGTTGGCGAAGGCTTTTGCATCTGCTTGAGAACGGAAGCCCTTGATGCTTACCGCGCCGTCCTCGATGACGCGCACATAATGCCTATTTGCGAGTTCCTCGATCTCAACCGACCACTTCCATGGTTGCTTGTTCATTGGTCCCCCGTTCATCCAAGGCGCCAAGTCATAAAAAATGATCGCCAGTCACCCGCTGCATCGCAGGAGGCAGCGGGTGACTGGCAACTGTGACCGGCGATAAAGGGACTCATAAATCGCCAGTCCGGAAGGCAATGAGGATAGTGGGCTATATGTTTCACGATATGGACCTATGCGCGCGGTGACGGGACTTCGGTCGCAGCTGGCGGTCGACTGCGTGCCCGTAACCGGAACGAATAAATAGAGCTCCGTTGACCGGATGCTGGCAGCTCCCGCTAACGGCGGTTGAGCGCAAGCGGAGGCTCCAGCGCTTGATGAGAGGTATGCGCTGGAGCGGCCTGGTAGGAGCGAAGGATATGCAAGACCCTCGGAACAGTGTCCTGGAAGCTCGATGGCTTCTCGCCGTACCCGCTTCGCTTGCCCTGACTGTTCTGTTGGCCGGGCTGTTGCTTTCCTGACCGAGGCGGGAGCGGCATCGTCAACCGCGAGAAGCGCGGCATGCGCGCCAAATAAGATAAAGCTAAGATGCTGGCTGCTGGCGGCGATCGCGCCTTGACTTGCTGCTCGACGAGATCGCCTGGCGACATGGGTGCCAGCGCGTCGACGCCAAGCCGTTCGACGTCAAGAACATCTGCGGCGCGATCTATGCGAACATTGGAGCCGGCTGTGTCTGACAATGTTGCCGCGCTCGAGCAACTGCGTGCCGAAAGTCCCGGCGCGGTGTCAATCGCCGCCGGCATTGCAGCGTTGCGCGATCGGCGTATAGGAATCTGCCGAGGACCTTCAATCATTTGTGGGCACGTTCGCGGCCGAGAGACGTCGCGCGATCCGCTTCGACCGTTTTACAGACGCGACCTAACCTATATGCTTCGAGCCACTTTTGCCCGATTTTACAGGCAAGCGGCTGGTATCAAACGGAAAGGGCTAGCTTCTGGGGCCTTCTCAAAAAGTTGTTCACCCCCAAATGAGGCCCGCTGGTGCAAAGCGCTGTCGGGGCGCGCGATTGGCAGGCGCGCCGCTTCGGCTCGTGCTTGTAACGGTCGCCGCGGTCTCCGCCCTGGTCACGCAATTCGTTCTGCACAACAGCGGGCCGCTGCCGGAAATCAACCTGCAGAAAATCATCAAACCGAGGCCGGTATCGATCGCCGGCGTCGCCTCGGTGATCGACGGCGACACGATCGAGATCCACGGCCAGCGCGTGCGCTTCAACGGCATCGACGCGCCGGAGAGCCGTCAATATTGCGACGACGCGAAAGGCTTCGAATATCCCTGCGGCCGTCGTTCCCGAAGCGCTGGACAAATTCCTGGCAGCCTCCAGGCCGGTGCAATGCGCATTCGTGACATGGGACCGCTACGGGCGCATTGTCGGCACCTGCACGCGGGCGGATGGAACCGACGTGGCCGCCTGGATGGTCGAGCAGGGGCAAGCTCTGGACTGGCCGAAATACAGCAACGGCGGCTATGCTGCGCAACAGGGCAAAGCGCAAGCAGCGAAGCTGGGATTATGGGTTGGCAACTTCCAGACGCCCTGGGATTGGCGAGTGCAGCACAGCGATGATGTGCAGGTACCGTCAACGCCTGTTTCGCCTTCGGCAACGCCGGCTGCAACATCAAGGGCAACATTTCGGCAGACGGGGAACGCATCTATCATGTGCCCGGACAGAAATATTACAGCGTCACCGTCATCAGCCAAGCCAAGGGCGAAAGGTGGTTCTGCTCAGAAGCGGAAGCAGTGGCAGCCGGCTGGAGGCGTTCGAAGCGATAGTGCCCTTGGACACCGCTTCGGGCGCGTCGCATCCGATGCGCCATCGTGACCTCAGATCACCACGACGTTCGAGCCCAGATGGCACGAGTGGCAAACCGGCGTTCCCTGGGGCCCAGGCACGGCACTTCGAACACACCACGACCAACGGTTCACCGGCCCGTATCCTCAAGCTGGCTATGGGTTTGGCGGTCTCGGATGCGTTTCGTTAGGCGCTGACTGGCACGCCCGATGGGTCGCGACCGACAGCGAATTCTGCGGTGCGAGCCGAAGTAACTCGCTACCGGCGCCACGCGCAAGGCACTCATCGGGGAGGCGAGCATGCGTGCCCCGGGGCTGAGCGAGCGTACTGATCGTGAGAGTGCCACTTGCCGAGACGGTCGGTTACGGCAGCCAAAGCTTCCTGGATCCAGCGTCGCGAGCACACCGAAGCGGTCTCATCGATTGGTGTTTCTGGTCTGAAGGCCGGCGTTTGCCTCGATCGTCGGTGTCGCAATGGCAGCTCACGACTTTCTTCCCCTGACGGCTGCGCCGTCATTCCTCGCGAAACAACAAAGTCATTCCCACGCCATCCTCCGCTCCGCTTCGGCCCTTTGGGTGCGCCGACGATCGCCTTCGACCTACCGACCACCATCGAGACCGCAATGGTGCGGCTCGAAAACAGACAGGATCAAGGAGAACCATCATGGCTACCATCGGCACCTTCAAGAAGTCCGGCAACGAGTTCACCGGCGAAATCGTCACGCTCAGCGTCCAGGCCCGCGGCGTCCGCATCGTCCCCGAAACCCGCGCCAACGGCGAGAACGCCCCCAGCCACCGTGTCTTCGTCGGCCGAGCAGAGATCGGCGCGGCCTGGGCCAAGCAGTCCAACGAGGGCCGCAACTATCTAGGCCTCAAGCTCGACGATCCGAGCTTCACCGCCCCGATCTTCGCAAACCTCTTCGACGACGAAGACGGCGAGGGCTACAGCCTGATCTGGTCCCGCCCGAGCCGCCGCAACGCGGAATAGGCGGCAAACAGGTTCCGCCCGGGCCAACCGGGCGGAACCTCAAGTCCCCACTGGAACTGAACCGCGCAAGCGCGAGCGATGCCAGGACAGCATCGCGTGATGCTCCTTGAGCCTCCTCCGGCGCCGACGTGACATCTGTAAGATTTGTGTTTTACGCATGGGATGTTGGGGAAGTGCAAAATCATGATCGAGCCGTTCGACGATACCGCTCCCACGGGCGACGAACTCACAGACTATGATCGTAGCCACGTTAAGCTCTACATGCGCCTGTTCGATGCTGACGCCGACGGCGCCGATTGGCGCGAGGTGGTCAAGGTTCTCTTCGGCATCGACCCGGCAAAGGAGCCGCAGCGCGCTCGAAATGTCTACGATAGCCACCTGGCGCGGGCGCGCTGGATGACGCGCACTGGGTACCGTCACCTTCTGCGCCAAACTGACATCTAGTGAAAATTTGCAGGGTGATGCTGAAGGAGCATCACCCGATGCGTCTTCGGGGTCTTCCGCCATTCACCAGAGCCGGGAATCGATTCGCGCACAACCTGCAGTTTTAGCGAGGAGTGCCCGATGAAGCCCGACACGTCGCATTGGCGAAACAATAAAAGTTACGACTTCTTCGACGACCTGCCCATCGAAGGCATGGCTTGGGAATGTCTGCGCCGCTCAGACGCTTATCAGCAGCACTATCTGGCACTGGTGCATGAGGGAACCGAGCAGGATCCCCTCTCAACCGAAGCACAGGCACGCTGGGGGTTGCGATTTCGCGGCCCGGCCGGACCTGTCCGCATTGATGCAAGAGGTTCTGTGGTCACCGCTTGCAGATCCCGCGGTGGTAACCCTCATGCCATCGCCGGATTTCCTGTCATGCGTATCCCCCACAACGCCCGTTGAGTTCGGCACGCCGCGCGAGAGTCCGCAGGGATTTCATGCCATCCGGAATGGTGGGATCGCGACACAGCTTCTCCTCCTTCCCGGCAGCGCGGCGAGCCGGTCCCTCACGGCTTTGATCCCGCTTGATTCCCAAACGCTCGGGCGGGTCGAGGCTCTGGTTCGTTTCTGGCGCTCCTGTCACGGCCGGCCGGTGGCGCCTGATACACGCATGACGGTTCAGCAGAGGCGCCGCCTGCGCCTGATGATGCAGGCGGCCGACGGTCGCACGAACGGCGCCAGCTACCGTGAAATCGCGACCGCCTTCTATGGGGCAGGGCGTGTCGCCTCCAATCCGTGGAAAACATCGTCGCTTCGCGACACCGTGATCGGGCTGGTCAAAGGCGGCGGAAACTTGATTGCCGGCGGCTATCTGCAACTGCTGCGCCACCGTCTGCGCGCCTAGCGCCTCGGGGTGGCAATTTCAGGTCCCCAAATCTTCCCCATCCCTCGCGAAGCCACCTTTACGCCACCGTGATCGCCATCCGCCGCCGAACGCCGGCGGCTCACCGAAAACCCACGGAGGCCCGACAAATGCGCCCGGATCTAGCCGCTTTGCCGCCGCGCTTTCTGCGCACCAAGGAAGCCGCCGAGTTCCTCAGCCTGTCTTCCCGCACGCTCGAAAAGCACCGCACCTACGGCACAGGTCCCGCCTACCGCAAACTTGGCGGCCGCGTCGTCTATGCCGTTGACGACCTTCAGGCATGGGCTCAGCGCGGCGCGGTCACTTCGACCTCCGACCCACGCGGTTCCGTGCTGCCTGCCAAGCGCCATCCGCCGGCGGCTTTCGCGCCGGGCGGACGCTATGGGCGCTAGTTGCACTCAAGTTATGCAAACGCACCGCTGATGCTCGCCGTGGCGCATCTCCAATCACGCATCGCGGCTGCTTTCCACAAGATCAGGAGACAGGCCATTGGGCACCGTCGTTTACTTCCATTCGGGCCGATCGGCGCCAGGTGCTATCACCGGCGAATGCTTAACTCATGTCGAGCTGACCTGGGTCGAGAAGAAGATCGAGTACTGGATCCGCTTCGGTTCGGTCGCTCGGGAGAAGGTTCTCGATCGACGTCGGCGCATCGTCTCCTTTCGTCCCGGTGGCATCTTCGCTTTCGTCCGATGGGCGGCGAACGACTATGGCACGATCATCTCGCGCCTCGATATCGTGCGCGCGGTCGCGGAGGGCGAAGCCCATCAGACGCTGCCATTCGTGCGGCCTGGCGGTGACCTTCTGCTCACGGCTCAAGGCTGGCCGAAGGTCGAGCGCGTGCTGCAGACGATCGATGGCATCGAGCAACTCGGCATCGCGCCGGGAGCGGTCTCACCCGATCACTGGCGGCACGTCCACAACCGCATGACGGTCGGGCAGGAGCCTCGTACTTATACGCTGGATCTCCACAGGGCCTACCTCCTTCGTCGGCGGGTCCAGCAATGATGCGGTCACCGATTGTCCTCGTGACGGCAGTTGCGACGATGGGTACGCTCTGCCCCGTTCTCAAGCCATTCCCGCCGAAGTTTGTCTGGAATGCGTCGGCCAGCGCACCGATCGGCCTTTACCGCATCGACAGCGCAGGTTCTTTTTCGGTCGGCGATCTCGTTGCGGTGGGACCGCCCGAGCCGCTTGCAACATTCCTTGCCGAGCGCGGCTATCTGCCGAAGGGCGTGCTGCTGCTGAAGCATATCCTTGCAATCTCCGGTCAGACCGTGTGCCGCAACAGGTTCACGATCGCGGTCGATGGCTCTGACGTGGGCGTTGCGCTCGAGCGCGATCACCTCGGCCGCGGTCTGCCGACCTGGCAAGGCTGCCTACGCATCCCGGTCGGCGCCCTTTTCTTCATGAACCGCCAGGTCCGCGACAGCCTCGATGGCCGCTACTTCGGCCTCGTTTCGACCGATCACATCATCGGCCGAGCGGTCCCGCTGTGGACCGACGAGCAGGGCGACGGCCGCTTCCATCGGCGCGTGAGCGCGCCATCGGCGGCACCCTTTCGGGCCGTCAATTGTCACCGCCCACAACAAAGATAGGAGAAAGCATATGCCGCAGATCGGAGAATTTATTCGCCACCAGACCGGGTATTCGGGGAGAATTCGCACGCTAAATCTTGACCTCGAAGTCGTGATCGTCGCGGCCGAAGCGAGCGATGCGGACAATGCGCCCGACTTTCGCGTGCACGCCGGCGGCGAAGACGGCAGCACAATCGGCGCCGGTTGGAAACACTCCAGCGAGAAAGCCGGCGAGTTCGTATCGCTGCAGATAGATGACCCGACATTCCCGCAGCCGATCCGCGCATACCTGTTTCAGAACGGCGACGACAGGAAGTCCTGGTCTCTGCAATGGACGCGCCAACGCGACCGCGCCGAGAAGGACTAAGCGATGTCGGCGCGCCTTCGGCCGACGAGCAAAGTGAGAACGCACGTATTGCCTCGCGCAATCTGGCGCCCGGTTCTCATTTTGCTTGGCAGGCTCCTCGTCAGTTGCATTATTCCAGCTACTGCGCCGGCGCAGAGCTCGCCGGCCGTCATACCGACGACGCGCGGTCGTTACGAGACCCATATCGCGGAAGCGGCGAAGCGCTTCCGCCTACCGCCGACCTGGATCCGCGCCGTCCTTGGCGCCGAAAGCGCAGGCGATCAACGCGCGACATCGCGCAAGGGTGCCATGGGGCTGATGCAGATCGTGCCCGACACCTGGTCCGATCTGCGCGCCCGGTATCAGCTCGGCAGCGATCCCTACGACCCGCACGACAACATCATCGCTGGCTCGGCCTATATCCGCGAGTTGGTTGACCGCTTCGGATCACGCGGCTGGATTGCCGCCTATAATGCTGGCCCTGGACGCTACGAAGCGTCGTTGCAAGGCAGACGGCTGCCTCTCGAAACCCTTGCCTATGTCGCTGTCGTTGCATCCGCAATCGACAACCATGGTGCAAGGAAAGCTCTCAGCCCAGCCGCCTCCGTCTCACCTGACTGGAGACGGGCACCGCTGTTCGCTTTGCCAGCGAATGGCAGGCTGACCGGCGGTTTGATGCAGCCCCGTCGCTCGCGTGGGGATGCCCCTTTGGCGGGATTTGCGCAAGCCAAGGCACCCCAAGCTAGCGGCTTGTTGATGCACGAAGTACTCGACGGGTCTGCGCCATGAGCCGCTTCAGCGTCCTTCGTGTCAATTCGTGCTCCATCGTGCCATGGCGAGCGGGTTGGGCAGGCGCGGGCGATACGACCGAGCGATGGCAGGATAAAAGCGCGCACATTGCACGTCGGTCGGCGGAGAGGGTTTGCCAGGTTTTCGCGCCTGCGGCGCACATTGCGGCCCCTCCGGGCAATGTGCGCCAAACGCCAGAAGTCTTGTGTTCCGGTCCATTTTCCCACATTGCGGGACAACGCCATGGTCGATGAGCGCACATTTCGCATTCGGCCAGGCCGCATCCGCTCGACCCGCGCTCAAGCTGGGCGGCCCTTCATCGCCCAGGCGCTGGCGGCGGCGAAAAAGGCTGGCGGAGGCGTCTCTCGCTCGGGCCGTGTGGTTTCCGGTAACCGCTCCCGGTTTGGTCACGGTCAGCGCGCCAGCATCCAGGCAAATCGGTTGATCACCTCACGATCGCGCGGCGCCGTCGTCAAAGCCCGCGTCCTCCGTCATTCCTTCCGGGCGACGCCACTCGCTACCCATCTCGACTATCTGCGTCGCGAGGGAGTCACCCGGGACGGAGAGAAGGCGAGGTTGTTCGGTCCGGCACAGGGTGACGCCGACGGCGAGGCCTTCGCGGCGCGCGTCGCGGAAGATCGGCACCATTTCCGTTTCATCGTCTCTCCCGACGATGCCCACGAGATGGCGGACCTCAAATCCTTTACCCGCGATCTGGTCGGGCAGATGGAGAAGGACCTCGGCACGCGACTCGACTGGGCCGCCGTCGATCACTGGAACACCGAACATCCCCATGTTCATCTGATCGTGCGCGGTTTGCGCGACGATGGCGAGGATCTGGTCATCTCGCGCGACTACATCAAGGAAGGGATGCGAGACCGGGCTCGCGACCTTATCACTCAGGAACTGGGGCCGCGAACCGATCTCGACATCCGCCGCGCGCTCGAGAGCCAGATTCAGTCCGAACGCTGGACGCAGCTCGATCGCCAGTTGCTTCGCGACAGCCGCGACACTGGTGTCATCGATCTGGCCCCACGCCCTCATACGCAGCCGGACGAATATCACGCGCTGAAAATCGGGCGTCTGCGCAAGCTCGAAGCGTTTGGTCTCGCCGATCAGGTCGGCCCGGGCCAATGGGTCCTCGACGACCGCGCTGAAGCAACGTTGCGCGAACTCGGCGAGCGTGGCGACATCATAAAGCGCATGAATCGCGCGTTGACTGGGCGAGGAATCGAGCGCGGCTCAGCCAACTACGTGTTGGCAGCCGAAAGTCTCGATACACCCATTGTCGGCCGGCTGGTCGACCGCGGGCTCGATGATGAACTGAGCGGGACGGCTTATGCCGTGGTCGACGGCGTCGACGGACGCACCCACCACATCAGACTTACCGATCTGGAGGCAGCTGGCGACAGCCCGCTGGGCTCGATCGTCGAGCTGCGGAAGTTCGATGACGCGCGGGGCCGACAGCGGGTTGCGCTCGCCGTCCGCTCCGATCTTGACTTGCATGCGCAGGTCACCGCAGCCGGAGCAACTTGGCTAGATCGCCAGGCCATCGCTCGCGAGCCTGCCGCCTTGAGCGCAGGTGGCTTCGGCGCTGAGGTTCATCGCGCGATGGAACTGCGGGCCGACTACCTGGTCGGCGAAGGCCTCGCGAAGCGTCAAGGCGCACGCGTTGTTTTCAGCCGCGACCTGATCGAGACGCTGCGCCGCAGAGAACTCAAGCTTGTTGGTGGGAAACTCGCAGCCGAGACCGGGCAGCCGTTCAACCGAGCTCGCTCAGGCGACTTTATCGCTGGCGCCTATCGCCAGCGGTTGTCCCTCGCGTCCGGCCGTTTCGCAATGATCGACGACGGTCTTGGCTTCCAACTGGTTCCCTGGACTCCCTCGCTTGAAAAGCATCTCGGCCAGCACGTCTCCGGTGTGGCTCGCGGTGACAGCGGAATCGACTGGAGCTTTGGCCGCAAGCGCGGGCTCGGTCTCTGACAACAGGAAGAAGAACAGGAAAAGAGGACTATGCCATGTCCGCCACGAAAATCCTCTGGGGACAGATACTCACTGTCTTCCTGATCGTGTTGTTGACAAGCTGGGCGGCGACGCAATGGACCGCATGGAGGCTGGGCTTCCAGCCCCAGCTTGGCCCGCCCTGGTTCCAGCTCGCCGGCTGGCCCGTCTACTATCCGCCCGCTCTGTTCTGGTGGTGGTACTTCTACGACGCCTACGCCCAGAACCTCTTCGTCGAAGGCGGACTGATCGCCGTTTCCGGCGGCTTCCTCTCGATCGTCGTCGCGATCGGCATGTCGGTGTGGCGCGCTCGTGAAGTCAGGAACGTTTACACATATGGCTCGGCCCGGTGGTCCGACAGGCGAGAGGTGGAAGCTGCTGGTCTTCTCGGCGCCGATGGTGTGGTGCTTGGGCGCTATGATCGTCACTACCTCCGTCACGACGGGCCTGAGCACGTGCTGTGCTTCGCCCCAACTCGATCCGGCAAGGGCGTCGGCCTTGTGGTGCCGTCGCTGCTGACCTGGCCGGGCTCGGCGCTCGTCCACGACATCAAGGGCGAGAACTGGCAGCTCACCGCAGGCTTTCGGGCTCAGCATGGCCGGGTGCTGCTCTTCGATCCGACCAATTCGAAATCGTCTGCCTACAATCCCCTCCTGGAGGTCCGCCGCGGCGAATGGGAGGTCCGCGATGTTCAGAACATTGCTGACATTCTTGTCGACCCGGAAGGAAGTCTCGAGAAGCGGAACCACTGGGAAAAGACCAGCCATGCTCTGCTGGTCGGCGCGATCCTACACGTCCTCTATGCCGAGAAGGACAAGACGCTCGCCGGCGTCGCCGCCTTCCTCTCCGATCCGAAACGCCCAATCGAGTCGACGCTGGCGGCGATGATGAGGACCGCGCATCTGGGCGAGACCGGCGCACACCCCGTCATCGCCAGTGCTGCGCGCGAACTGCTCAACAAATCCGACAACGAGCGGTCCGGTGTGCTCTCCACCGCGATGTCCTTCCTCGGCCTCTATCGCGACCCCGTCGTCGCCGAGGTAACCAGGCGCTGCGACTGGCGGATCAGCGACATCGTCGACGGAAAGCAGCCCGCGACACTCTATCTCGTCGTGCCACCCTCGGACATCAATCGGACCAAGCCGCTCATCCGCCTCATCCTCAACCAGATCGGACGTCGACTGACGGAAGAGCTGCAGACAAGGACGAGCCGCCACCGATTGCTGCTCATGCTGGATGAGTTTCCGGCCCTCGGCCGCCTAGACTTCTTCGAAAGCGCGCTGGCCTTCATGGCGGGTTACGGGCTGAAGAGCTTCCTGATTGCGCAGTCGCTGAACCAGATCGAGAAGGCATACGGCCCGAACAACTCGATCCTCGACAACTGTCATGTGCGCGTGAGCTTCGCCACGAACGACGAAAGGACTGCCAAACGTGTCTCCGACGCGCTCGGCACGGCGACCGAAATGCGGGCAATGAAGAACTATGCCGGCCACCGGCTCTCGCCCTGGCTCGGACATCTCATGGTGTCGCGACAAGAGACCGCCCGCCAGCTACTGACCCCTGGCGAGATCATGCAGCTTCCGCCGACCGATGAGATCGTCATGGTGGCGGGCGCGCCCCCAATCCGGGCGAAGAAGGCGCGATACTATGAGGATGTTCGTTTTCGGGATCGCGTCCTTTCGCCGCCCGAACTGACCCGATCCGAAAACGCACGTCCTGACGACTGGAGCGGCCTGCCGATTCAGGCTTGCCCTGATGTCGCCGAAGCTTGCGGCGCGCGCCGGCAGGACGGTGAAGATCCGACTGAGTCCGAACGGCGCCAACAACACGAACTCAACCTTGTGCGGCCCGTCGAGAAAGCGGCTCCGATCGAGAATGAGTTCGAGATCGACCCGGCCGACGATGCGGATGACGATGATGCCGTCCGCAATCGTCGCCTGGCTCGCCTCATGCGGGGTGTGGCGCGGCAGGTCTCCCTCGACCCCAACGATGGCATGGAGTTGTAGGCGCCATGGCCGGTCGAAAAAAGAAAGTTCAGATCTCCGTCTATCTCGACCCGACCATCATGATGATGCTCGCCGACTATGCGGCGCGGCGGGATCAATCCCAGTCCATGATCGCTGAGGCCGCGATCGCTTCGTTCCTGTCGCCGGATGCCGATGAGCGTAGCGAGGCGGCGATCGCCAAACGCCTCGATCAGGTTGATCGCCGCCTGGCCCGGCAGGAACGCGATGTCGGCATCGCAATCGAGACCCTGGCGGTGTTCGTCCGCTTCTGGCTGGCGACCACGCCGGCCTTGCCCGAGCCCGCAGCCCAGGCAGCGCGTGCCAAAGCGGCCGAACGCTACGAAGCCTTTGTCGCGGCCTTGGGCAGGCGCCTGGCGAAGGGACCGAAACTGCGGCAGGAGATTTCCGAGGATGTCGATCCGGCACATGACTGACAACGCAGCTCTAGTCGCGCTGAAGCCGGGTACGTACTTTTGTTGCGAGGTCTGTGGCGACATGCCATCGGCATGATGCCGGTCTGCTGGAACGCTGCGGTGGGATAGACCGGCGGCGGCAACATCGGACATATCTGGGAGTCCAGCTTCGTCCGTTCCTGCCGGTGGTAAGCTCGGCCTGGGCGACCGCTGGCCTGCGCTGTCGGGTCCATGCGGACGGGTATTGACCGCGGTGCCGATTCTAACTTTCGCGTATTTCAGATACGCGAAAGTGCGAATACATTTGACACACCAGAGATAAAATTCTAACTTTCCCGTATCTGAAATACGCGAAAGTTAGAATCCATGGCGCTTCATCTCGTCGGGGAAACCATAGACAAGGCACGCACTTACTATCTCGCGCAGCAGGGGCGCCTGGTGCAGCTGATGCGGGGTATCTATGTGGACCACAGTGACGACATCGACACCATGGTCCATCGCCACGCGATCCGCATTGCTCACTATCTCTATCCGCAGGCATATCTGTCGGCTGCGACCGCGGTGCTGCTGGCCCCCACCCGGGACGGCCGCCTGTTCATGAGTGGACGCCGCAGCCAGCGAACACGAATACGCGGCCTCGAGATCATTCAGAACATTGCCCCCGACCACCCGGCAGTGGCCCCGGCCGTCGTCGATGACGGAATGGGAGAGTTTCGCGTCAATGTCTCGTCCATCCGTCAGCGCTTTCTCGAAGCCTTCCGGCTGCGTAGCGAGCACGCCAACTCGATCGACGATGCCACGCGCACGCAAATTGCCGAGCGTCTCGTCGAAGAGTTCGGCACGCCCCAAGCCGCCGCTGACGCGCTCTGGACACTGGCTCGCGAAAACCAGTGGTACCATGAGGGCGAGCAGGCGGAGCGCTACCTGCTCCGCGGCCCCGTGGCCGCTGCGGCCACCAATGAGGCGGCGCTCGATCTTGTTGTCGCTTGGCACGGCGAGCCGATGGGCCATCTGGCCCACGATGGATTCGAGTGGCGCTGGCGCGCCCATGAATGGCACGGCCCGCCGCTGATCCGCCAGACCACGCCTGGCCGCCTGCCGCCCTTCATCACCGCCTTGTTGCCAGAGGGATGGCTGGAGTCCGTGCTGAAGGATCGCGATGAACGCGCGCTGTTGAGGTCGGGTAAGCGCTATATGTCGAACATCACCATTGTCGATGATGCGCGCGAGCTTGCCACGCTCCCGGCCGACGTGCTGACCACGCCACTGGCGCGCTTCACGACCGACGGTGTCTTCACCGGACGCTACGAGGGGCCAGGTAGCGGGGCGCTCAAAGACAGCTTCGAGCGCAATCTCGCCGCGATCTTCGCCCGCAGCGATACCCCGCGGCTGTCTGGTATCCAGATCAAGGCGCCAATGTTTCTTGCCCATGACGGTGTCTTGTCGCCAAGCACCGGCCAACCCTTCACGCATATCCTGAAGCCCGGCGGCACGGGCGGTTTCGAGATTCTGCCGGTGGTCGAATATTTGTCGCTCACGCTTGGCGCCTCGGCCGGCTTCGAGGCACCTTCAATGGCGCTTGTACCCATGCCGGACGGTATGCCTCCGGCACTCATTGTCGAGCGCTTCGACATTCGTCGCAGCGGTAACGATACCCGCATGCTGGCGCTCGAGGATTTCACATCCGTCCTCGCCGTGCCGACAGAGGCCAAGTATGACGGCACGATCGAGCGCGTCGCCCGTGCGCTACGCCCGCTGTCGACGTCGTCCGAAGAAGACTTGATCGTCGTGCTGAAGCGCGCCGTCTTCGCCTGGCTGATCGCCGACGGCGACATGCACCTCAAGAACCTCGCGCTGCTCAAGATCGCCGAGCCCGGCAGCAATCGCTTTGCCAGCGTGCGCATGGCGCCGCTCTACGACGCGGTGACCACGCGGGTCTTTCCCCGCCTTGAGCGTGACCGCATCGCGCTCAAGCTAAACGGCAAAGACGACCGGCTGCGCCGCGCCGACTTCAAGGCTCTCGCCGCCACGGCGGGAATCAAGGCTGGCGAGGCCGACCAGGCCATTGACGCCCTCGTCGCCGCCGTCGGCGCCGCCGCCGGCGAACTCTCGGTACCGGCGTCTTTCGCCGCCGACCACGCCGCCGTCGAAGTCGCCGCCGAGATACGCCGCATCGTTGCGGAACGTGTCGAAAGCCTCAGCTAAATCCCGTCGGCGAGTGCCCGGCTGGCCGCGACGAGATCGCGCCTCGTCGGTCCCTCCGCCGTGCGCCTGTATTTGCACGCCGCACTACTACGCCATCGACTTACTTGTTGAAGCGGCCCGCAATCCGGCTCTTTTAATCATCCCCACCCGGGGACGGTCAAAGTTGTTCCCGCCCAAAGATCGGGGACCAGATGACGGTTTCGAATAACTCGCACAATGAAAGGCAGGGGCGCGAGCGCAGTTCGCGAATGTTGCGAACCGCGCTGGGCTCGGCAATCAACCGCCTCCTTGACGATCCCACGATTGTCGAGGTGATGCTCAACCCGGATGGCCGCATCTGGGTTGATCAACTCTCCGAAGGTCTGGCCGATACTGGTGAGGTGCTGTCAGCCGCCGACGGCGAGCGCATCGTACGTCTGGTCGCCCACCATGTCGGCGCCGAGGTGCACTCGCGCTCGCCGCGTGTCTCGGCCGAACTGCCCGACACCGGCGAGCGCTTCGAAGGCCTTCTGCCGCCTGTCGTCGCCGCGCCTGCCTTCGCCATACGCAAACCCGCCGTCGCGGTCTTCACGCTCGACGACTATGTGGCCGCGGGCATCATGACCGCGGCACAGGCCGCGGCGCTGTGTGCCGCGGTCGTTGCGCGCGCCAACATTCTGGTTGCCGGCGGTACCTCCACCGGCAAGACGACATTGACCAACGCGCTGCTTGCCGAAGTGGCAAGAGGGACCGATCGCGTCGTCATCATCGAGGACACGCGCGAGCTGCAATGCGCCGCGCCCAACCTTGTCGCCATGCGCACCAAGGATGGTGTCGCCACGCTCTCCGACCTGGTCCGCTCGTCGCTACGCCTGCGGCCCGACCGCATCCCCATCGGCGAGGTGCGCGGCTCGGAAGCCCTCGATCTGCTCAAGGCATGGGGCACCGGGCATCCCGGCGGCATCGGCACCATTCATGCCGGCTCCGCCATCGGCGCGCTGCGCCGCCTCGAGCAATTGATCCAGGAAGCCGTCGTCACTGTCCCGCGCGCGCTGATCGCCGAAACCATCGATCTCGTCGCTGTCCTGTCCGGACGCGGCTCGGCGCGGCGGCTGACTGAGCTCGCTCGCGTCGACGGGCTTGGCTCCGACGGCGATTACCGCACATCCCGAGCCATCCACAACAACACAGGAGATCCTTCATGATCCGCATTCTGTCTCGCGGCTACCGTTGCCTGGCCATCGCCTCCGCGACCCTGGCAATCAATCTCATGCTCGCGCCGGCAGGGCACGCCGCCGGCTCGTCGATGCCGTGGGAACAGCCGCTCGAGAAGATACTTCAGTCGGTGGAGGGTCCGGTCTCCAAGATCATCGCGGTCATCATCATCATCGTGACTGGTCTGACGCTGGCGTTTGGCGATACTTCGGGCGGCTTCCGGCGTCTGATCCAGATCGTCTTCGGCCTCTCCATCGCCTTCGCTGCGTCAAGCTTTTTCCTGTCGTTCTTCTCATTCGGCGGCGGGGCTCTGATCTGATGGCAACCGCTTTCGAACAGCTCGACGCGGTGCCGGGATTTGTCATCCCCGTCCACAGGGCGCTGACCGAACACATTCTGCTCGGCGGCGCGCCGCGTTCCATCGCGATCCTGAATGGCACGCTCGCCGGCGCGGTGGGCCTCGGCCTGCGTCTGTGGCTGGTTGGTCTCATCATCTGGGCGCTCGGGCACTTCACCGCGGTGTGGGCCGCCAGGCGCGATCCACTCTTCGTGGAAGTCGGCCGCCGGCATTTGCGCATTCCCGGTCACCTGTCGGTTTGAGAGGGCGCCATCATGATGAACCTTGCCGAATATCGCCGTTCCGGCAGTCGCCTTGCCGATTACCTGCCATGGGTAGCGCTAGCGGCGCCAGGCGTGGTGCTTAACAAGGACGGCAGCTTCCAGCGCACCGCGATGTTTCGCGGGCCGGACCTGGATTCCGCCGTCCCGGCTGAATTGGTCGCTGTGGCCGCGCGCATCAACAACGCCTTTCGTCGCCTCGGGTCCGGCTGGAGCATCTTCGTCGAGGCGCAGCGGCGCGAGGCGGCGACCTATCCCGACAGCCAGTTTCCCGATGCTGCGTCCGCCCTTGTCGACGCCGAGCGCAAAGCCGACTTCGAGGAGGAGGGGGTGCATTTCGAATCGAGCTACTTCCTCACATTCCTCCATCTGTCGCCGCCGGAAGAAGCCGCGCGCGCCGAGAAATGGCTTTACGAGGGACGCGAACAATCTGGCGTCGATCCTCATGAGATCCTACGTGCCTTCATCGACCGTACCGATCGCGTGCTCGCTTTGCTCGACGGCTTCATGCCGGAATGCCGGTGGCTCGACGACGGCGAGACACTGACCTATCTGCACGCCACCATATCGACCAGGCATCATCGGGTGCGCGTCCCGGAGACCCCGGTCTATCTCGATGCGCTGCTTGCCGACCAATCCCTGACCGGAGGGCTCGAGCCTCGCCTCGGCGATCAGCATCTTCGCGTGCTCACCATTGTCGGCTTTCCCGCCGCCACGACGCCAGGCTTGCTCGATGATTTGAACCGGCTGGCCTTTCCCTATCGCTGGTCGACTCGCGCGATCCTGCTCGACAAGACCGATGCCACAAAGCTCGTGACGAAGATCCGCCGGCAATGGTTTGCAAAACGCAAGTCGGTTGCGGCGATCCTGAAGGAGGTCATGACCAACGAGGCGTCCGTGCTGGTCGACACCGACGCCGCCAACAAGTCAGTCGACGCCGACATGGCCTTGCAGGAGCTTGGCGCCGAGATCGCGGGCATGGCCTATGTCACTGCGACCATCACGGTCTTGGACGCCGATCCGCGCCTCGCCGATGAGAAACTTCGCCTTGTCGAGAAGGTCATTCAAGGTCGCGACTTCACGGCCATGGTCGAAACCGTCAATGCCGTCGACGCCTGGCTCGGTTCACTGCCTGGACATGCCTATGCCAACGTCCGCCAGCCGCCCATCTCGACGCTCAATCTCGCCCACATGATCCCCCTCTCTGCCGTGTGGGCGGGGCCGGAACGGGACGAGCATTTCGGTCGTCCTCCCTTGCTTTACGGCAAGACCGAAGGCTCGACCCCGTTCCGGTTGTCCTTGCATGTCGGCGACGTCGGCCACACCCTGGTCGTCGGCCCGACCGGCGCGGGCAAATCCGTGCTGCTGGCGCTCATGGTCTTGCAGTTCCGTCGCTATGCGCGGGCGCAGGTCTTCGCCTTCGACTTCGGCGGCTCGATCCGTGCCGCAACGCTCGCCATGGGGGGCGACTGGCACGATCTCGGAGGCGGGCTTACGGAGGGCATGGAAGCCTCCGTCTCGCTGCAGCCCCTCGCGAGGATCGACAATACCTACGAACGCGCCTGGACGGCCGACTGGATCGTCGCGATCCTCGGGCGCGAAGGCGTTGCCATCAATCCGGAAGCCAAGGAACATATCTGGACGGCGCTGAGCTCGCTCGCCTCCGCGCCGGCCGGCGAGCGCACCATCACCGGCCTGAGCGTGTTGCTGCAGGCCAACAACCTGAAACAGGCCCTGCGCTCCTACTGCATAGGGGGCCCGTATGGTCGCTTGCTCGATTCCGAGGCCGAGCACCTCGGTGCGGCGGCCGTGCAAGCGTTTGAGATAGAGGGCCTGGTTGGCACCGGAGCAGCACCCGCCACCCTGTCCTACCTTTTCCACCGCATCGGCGACCGGCTCGATGGCCGGCCGACATTGCTTATCATCGACGAGGGTTGGCTCGCCCTTGACGACGAAGGTTTCGCCGCGCAACTGCGCGAGTGGCTGAAGACGCTGCGCAAGAAGAACGCCAGTGTGGTCTTCGCCACCCAGTCGCTATCCGACATCGACAATTCGGGCATCGCGCCGGCCATCATCGAAAGCTGTCCGACCCGTCTGCTCTTGCCGAACGAACGCGCGATCGAGCCGCAGATCACGGCGATCTATCGCCGGTTCGGCCTCAACGATCGCCAGATAGAGATCCTGGCGCGCGCGACGCCCAAGCGTGACTACTACTGCCAGTCCCGGCGCGGCAACCGCCTCTTCGAGCTTGGCTTGTCCGAGGTCGGGCTCGCGTTCTGCGCCGCGTCGTCGAAGACTGACCAGACCCTGATAGCCAGCATCGTTGCCGAGCACGGCCGCGATGGCTTCCTTGCCGCCTGGCTGCGCGCCCGCAACGTCGGCTGGGCCGCCGATCTCATTCCCGACCTCTCCATCCCCGAAGCACAAAAGGAACCTCAGCCATGATTGTCCATCAATACCGCTCGCGCGCGCTTCTGCTGGTTGCGGCAATGCTCGCCGCGCCGGTCTCAATCTCGCCGCTGGCAACCGCGCCGGCGCATGCGTTTATCGTCTTTGACCCATCGAACTATTCGCAGAATGTGCTGACGGCCGCGCGATCGCTGCAGCAGATCACCAATCAGATCACCTCGCTGCAGAACCAGGCCCAGATGCTGATCAATCAGGCCCGCAATCTTGCGAGCCTGCCCCTGTCCTCGCTCCAGCAATTGCAGCAGTCGGTGCAGCGCACGCAGCAGCTTCTCGGTGAGGCGCAGAACATCGCCTTCGACGTCCAGCAGGTCGACAAGGCCTTTCAGCAGCAATACGGCAACGTCTCGCTCACGACTTCCGACCAGCAGTTGGTCGCGGATGCGCGCTCGCGATGGCAAAACACGGTCGGCGGGCTCCAGGATGCCATGCGCGTCCAGGCCGGCGTCGTCGGAAACATCGACACCAGTCGGGCGCAGATGTCGGCACTGGTCGGCGCCAGCCAGTCGGCGACCGGAGCGCTGCAGGCGACGCAAGCCGGCAACCAGTTGCTTGCGCTGCAGGGCCAACAGCTCGCGGACCTGACTGCCGTCGTCGCCGCCAACGGCCGCGCCCAGGCGCTAACCGAGGCCGAACGTGCCGCCGCCGCCGACCAAGGCCGCGAGCAGCGCCGCCGCTTCCTGGCGCCCGGCTCCGGCTATCAGGCCGGCAACGTCCAGATGTTCAATCGTTGAGGGTCATGGCGATGGACGGCAAGTCACTCGCTCGTATCGCAGCCGTTATCTTCGTCGCGGTCGCCGTCACGGCGACCGCGCTCGAGATGAGCCGGAAGGAGAACAAGTCGGCGGTTGCGATGCCTGTCGCGCCGGCGTCCACGACGCCGGATCCGCTTCGCGAGGGGCTGCGCCGCTGCCAGGCTCTTGGCGATGCTGCTCTTAGCGACGACGGGTGTGCGCGGTTGTGGGCCGAGCAGCGCGACCGTTTCCTTGGGTTGCGGCAGCCCTTCGCCAATGCGCCCGGTGAGCCGGCCATCCCGCGGTCTCCGAACGCGGCCGCTCAGGAGGCCCGATAGCATGGGCAATACCGGCGTCATCGACCAGTTCCTGGCGACCTTCACCCGCTATATCGACAGTGGTTTTGGGCTGCTCGGCGGCGAGGTCGCCTTCGTCGCCACCACGCTGATCGTCATCGACGTGACGCTCGCAGCGCTGTTCTGGAGCTGGGGCGCCGATGACGACATCCTCGCGCGGCTCGTCAAGAAGACGCTTTTCGTCGGCGTCTTCGCCTACCTGATTTCCAACTGGAACGGTCTCGCCCGGATCGTCTTCGAAAGTTTTTCAGGGCTTGGCCTCAAGGCCAGTGGCACCGGCTTCTCGGTCCAGGATCTGCTGCGCCCCGGCAAGGTCGCGCAGACCGGCCTCGACGCGGGACGGCCATTGCTCGAGGCGATCTCGGGCTTGATGGGCTACGTGTCCTTCTTTGAAAATTTCATTCAGATCGCTTGCCTGCTCTTTGCCTGGGCGCTCGTCCTGCTCGCCTTCTTCATCCTGGCGGTGCAACTCTTCGTCACGCTGATCGAATTCAAGCTCTCGACGCTGGCCGGCTTCGTGCTGATCCCGTTCGGCCTGTTCGGCAAGACAGCCTTCATGGCCGAACGCGTGCTCGGCAACGTCATCTCGTCCGGCATCAAGGTGCTGGTGCTTGCCGTGGTCATAGGCATCGGCTCGACGCTCTTCGGCGAATTCACCCAAGGCTTCGGCGGCGAGAGCCCCACCATCGACCAGGCCATGGCGATCGTGCTCGCTGCGCTGTCCTTGCTCGGTCTCGGCATCTTCGGCCCGGGCATCGCCAATGGCCTCGTCTCAGGCGGACCGCAGCTTGGCGCGGGCGCCGCCGTTGGGACGGGGCTCGCCGCGGGCGGCATGGCGCTGGTTGCCGGCGGCGCCGCCGGTCTTGCGGCGCGAGGTGGAGCGGCTGCTCTTTCAGGAGCAGCTTCCGCCGCGCGGGGCGGCTCTTTCCTCGCCGGCGGCGCGTCGACTGCCTATGCCCTCGGCTCCGCCGGCCAGACCGGCGGAGCGGGCGTCGCCTCCGGGATGGGCGGCGCTACAAGCGCCGGTTTGTCGGCGGCGGCCTCGCCGCTCAAGCGCGCCGTCGCGCGGGCCAGCCAATCGATGAAATCGAGCTTTGCGTCCGGCACACAGTCCGCCGTTGAGGTCACCGGCGGTTCGTCGACCATGGGAACGGTCGCAGGCGCCGCCAACTCAGCCAACGATCCATCGTTCGACCGCGCTGGCCAAGGCGGCGTCACGGCGCAAAGCCCGCCCGACTGGGCCAAACGCATGCAGCGATCCCAGCGCTTGTCTCACGGCGTCCAGACCACCGCCCACGCCGTTCGCGCCGGTGAGGCTCACGGCGGCGGAACCTCCATCTCACTCTCCGAAGGCAAATGACCATGAACATCTTTCGAAGACCCGCCGTCCATTACGGCAAGACGCCTCAGCCGGAAACGCCTTACCAGAAGGCAGCACAAATATGGGACGAGCGCATCGGCTCCGCGCGCGTGCAGGCAAGGAACTGGCGCCTGATGGCCTTCGGATCGCTGGTCCTGTCAGCCGGGCTGGCGGGTTCTCTTGCCTGGCAATCGGCCAGGGGTAGCGTCGTGCCGTGGGTGGTTCAGGTCGATCCCTCCGGACAGGCGCAGACGGTCGCGCCTGCGACAACGGACTATAAGCCAACCGATCCTCAGATCGCTTGGCATCTGGCCCGCTTCATCGAGCAGGTCCGATCCATCCCCGCCGACCCGATCATCGTTCGACAGAACTGGCTGCGCGCCTATGAATGGACCACCGACCAGGGTGCTGCGGCGCTCAACGACTATGCCCGCGCCAATGAACCCTTCTCCAAAGTCGGCAAGCAGCAGGTCGCGGTCGAGGTCTCCTCGGTCATCCGCGCTTCACCGGATTCCTTCCGCGTCGCCTGGGCCGAGCGTGCCTACGAAAACGGCAAGCTCTCCATCACCGAGCACTGGACAGCCATCCTGACGATGGTCGTGCAGCCGCCGCGCGACGCCGAAAGGCTGCGGGCCAATCCACTCGGAATCTACGTCAACGCCATCAACTGGTCGCGGGAGATGGGCCAATGAACCAGGCATCGCATGTCGTCGCCATTGAGACCTTCAGGGGATCCGTGCTGGCCGCACTTTTGCTTTCGAATGCCATGCTCCCAGGCTGTGCCACGCTCCGGAAGCCGCCGCAGATCGCCTACGACGCGAACGTGCCGCCTTTGCCAGCCGTCCCCGCAGACACACGTAATGAGAAGCCCAAGCCGCTGCATGTTCCGCCAGGCTGGATCCCTGCGGTGGGTGGTGTTGCCGGCGACACACCGACGGCCCGTGTCGAAAATGCCAATGCGGCTGCCCGTATCCAGCCGCGGCGGGAGGGCTACTACAACGCCATCCAGATATATCCCTGGAGCGAAGGTGCTCTCTATCAGGTCTATGCGGCGCCCGGGCAGATAACCGACATCGCGCTCGAGCCGGGCGAGAGCCTGACTGGCGAGGGGCCGATCGCGGCGGGCGATACCGCGCGCTGGATCATCGGCGACACCGAGAGTGGTTCGGGTCTCACCCGGCGTGTTCACGTGCTGGTCAAGCCCTCGCGGGCTGACATCACCACCAATCTCGTCATCGCCACCGATCGCCGCAGCTACATGATCGAGCTACGGGCGGGTGAGAAGCCCTATATGCCGGCCGTCGCCTGGGCGTATCCGGCCCAGCCCGGCGGGCGGCGACAAGCCGTTCCCGTGACGCCGATCATCCCGGATTTCACCGCGCGCAACTACCGCTATGGCCTCACGGGTGATTCACCGCCCTGGAAGCCCGTCGCCGTTTATGATGATGGCCGACACGTCTACGTCGAGTTTCCGCGCGGCATCGTGCAGGGCGAGATGCCGCCGATCTTCGTCATTGGTCCAGACGGCGAGGCTGAGATCGTCAATGGCCGGGTCGATCAAAACATCCTGATCGTCGACCGGCTCTTCGGGGCGGCTGAACTGCGTCTGGGGAGCGGTAAACGACAACAGACAGTCAGGATCGCCCGCACCGAAGGGACGAGGACGGGCCGGTTGTCGTGGTTGCCAGGCTTGAGCGTCGCGCCGAAATCCACGAACACGCCAAGGCAAAGAGGAGGGCAGGGGTCATGAGCCAGAACGAGACCGAAACCGCTGCTGTCTCTATGCGGCTTCGCGCCGCGCCGCCGCGAGTGACCCGCCTGTCGCGTAAAGTCCTTGCCGGCATCGGCTTCGTCGCGTCGCTCGGTGTCGGCGGGGCGCTGATCTATGCGCTTCAGACACGCGACATAGATACCCGTGGCCAAGAGCTTTACTCGACCTCCAACCGGCAGCCCGCGGATGGACTGGCGAGCCTTCCACGCGATTATACCGGCCCAGTCCTTGGACCGCCGCTGCCTGGAGACCTCGGCCGACCCATGCTCGACGCCCAGAACAAAGGGCAGCCCGTCGTGTCGCCGTCGATCGCGACACCGACTGTCGACGAGGCCGAACAGCGCCGGCGGGCCGAGGAGGAGGCCGCCCGAACGTCCCGTGTCTTCTTCCACATGGGGGCTGGCACTGGAACTGCGAGCGAACCGTCAGGCAGTATGGCGACACCGGTTTCCGGTCCGGATACCACCGGCCAGCCGGCGCAGGATCGCCAGACCGCATTCCTGAATGCCGCCGTTGACCGGCGCATCGTGGCTCCGGATCGGCTTGCGCCTCCGGCATCGCCCCACGTCCTTCAAGCGGGCGCGGTCATTCCCGCCGCGCTCATAACCGGTATCCGTTCCGATCTTCCAGGTCAGGTCACCGCACAGGTGACCGAGAATGTCTACGACAGTCCTACTGGTCGTTCGCTGCTGATCCCGCAAGGCACCCGCGTCATTGGCCAGTACGATAACGGGGTAGGTTTCGGGCAGCGCCGTGTGCTTCTGGTGTGGAGCCGGCTGATCTTTCCCGATGGCCGCTCCATTGTCCTCGAGCGTCAGCCTGGCGCCGACGCGCAAGGGTACGCCGGCCTCGAGGACGGTGTCGACTATCACTGGGGTGAGTTGTTCAAGGCGGCCGCGCTTTCCACCATACTGAGTGTTGGGGCCGAGGCTGGCTCGTCCGGTCAGGAAAGCGACATCGTGCGCGCCCTGCGTAGCGGCGCTTCCGACAGCGTCAGCCAGGTCGGGCAGCAGATCGTCGAGCGCCAGCTCAACATTGCGCCGACGCTGACAATACGCCCGGGTTTTCCGGTGCGTGTCCTGGTCACGCGCGATCTTGTGCTCGAACCCTACGGAGGATAAAATGGCAAAGCTGAAGCTCGCGCCGATTGCCGATGACAAGCCTGTCAAAGTCTCTGTGGAATTGCCTGCACGGCTGCATCGCGACCTGACAAGATACGCCGAGATTCTTGGACGCGAGTCCGGGCAGCCGCCTGCCGATCCCGTGCGCCTGATCGTGCCGATGCTCGAGCGCTTTATGGCCACGGATCGTGGCTTTGCAAAGGCTAGGCATGACCGAAAAGCTTAGCGTCGGACCGCTAAGGCAGGCTGAACCACGTCGCGTGCAGTATCGTTTGCCGGGTGACAGTTTGCGAAGGCTGATCGGATTGCGTCGAGAGACACCTCCATGGTGCTGGAAAACGCCCTGCCTCTCTGCCAGATGGCCACGTAGTGATAGAGCGCAGATGGGTCGACCGGTCTTGCTTCCAGCTCGAACGCTGAATACTCGCGCGCAATGATCTCATTGGTGATGGATACGCCGAGGCCGGCCGAAACAAATCCAACCTCGTAACCATTGGAGTCATATTCCACCAGTATGTCCGGCTCGACGCCGGCGAAGCGCAAGGCGTTGAAGTTCATCTGGTGGGAAGCGAATTCGGGGTCGATATCGACGATCGTTTCGCCTGCGAGGTCATGCGCCTCGATGCATGATAGTCGCGAGAAGCGATGCTTTGGATGAAAGATGCATACGTTGTGCGCCGAACCGATTGGCACCCATTCAAACAGGCGGGGATCCAAAGGCAGCCTAGCGATGCCAAGGTCGGCTCGACCGGAAAGGATATGCTCGCCCACCTGGTGATAGTTTCCAGAGATTGATCGGACACTCGAACCAGTCTTAGAGTGGATTGTCGCGACGACCTTCGGCAATGTCACGAAACCGAAGACCGCAGGCGCGGCGATGGAGATACGTTGTTTCTCCTCGTTCTTCATCGCAGTGACGGATGCTTCCAGCCGGTCCAGCGACGTCAGCGTCAATTCCACGTTCCGCAGAAATTCCCAGGCCTCCTGAAGCGGCAGGATTCGGTTCGCCGATCTTTTGAACAGGCTGAAGCCAAGCGTGGCCTCCAGTTGCTTCACCTGCTGGCTGATCGCCGGTTGGCTTATTCCAAGCGCTGTTGCTGCTCGCCTTGTGGAGCCAGCTCGCAGAACCTCGCGAAAAACCTGCAATTGTCGGAGTTTCAGGCCGCTGTGCAGCAACTCCATTTCTTTGATTGCCATCCCTGCTTTTTCTCAAGCCCTGTAGCCTCGGACGAGCGTTTGTAGAGAATACTCCGTGGTGGAATACTCTTCAAGGCGGTGCTCTCGGATACATGGAAATCCGAGAGGTGTTTGCGCGAAACCTAAGAACCTTGCGGCAGGCCAAGGGCCTGTCACAGGAGGAACTTGCACACCAGGCGGGGCTCGATCGGACCTACATCAGTGCTTTGGAGCGAAATGTTTACAATGCGAGCATCGATGTCGTTGATCGGCTGGCTGAAGTGCTGGGTGTGGATGCAACAGAATTACTGAAACGACCCAAAGCAGGTCTGAGGAGATCGAAATCTGAACCAAATAACCGGTGAAAGGGTGCTACCGGTGCGGGTCGTTATCTGAGCAGACTCAAACAGCGCTATTGCAATCCGGTCGCACAAACGATCGGCTCTGATTTTTCCTTAAGAATATATCCCGCTGGACACGCCGCAGGAAGCTGGCGAAGCGCGACGCGGCCTGAACGGGTTAGAGCAAGGCGAGTGCATCGCGCATTTCTACTGAGAAGAAAGCGAAAGCGATAACCAATAGTTATCGAGAAATTTTTGAAAATTATAGATTGAGAAAAAATCGACAGCCGATAGGTTTAAGAAGTTCAGCGAAATCGTTAGTGAGCGGACTAGGTTATCTTCGCAGTAGTTGACGATAAGCTGCATGTGTTGCGCCTGAAAAAGCGCGATGCATTACAAATCCACGCGCGGATAAACGATTCAATGCATGGTTTTAGCGCTCAGTTTGCTGCCGCCTTCGTAATCACCGTGGGCCTTGGTCTTGTCAGCGGATTCCTCGGCACCGTATTCGGGCTTTTGTTGGCCATGTTGAAGAGCTCTCCCGCTTCCCGTTTCAAAGCAGCGGCGACCGCTTACACGACGGTCGTTCGTGGAGTTCCAGAACTCCTCATCATCCTGCTCATCTACTTCGGGGGTACCATCTTCGCCAGCAAGATCGCCGGGCGATACGTGGAAGTGAATGCTTTTGCCGCTGGGGTGATCGCACTCACGGTTGTCTTCAGTGGCTATGCCACCGAGGTCTTCCGTGGGGCGATCGGGGCAGTTCCGGCGGGCCAAACTGAGGCGGCAAAGTCGCTTGGATTGAATGCCTGGCAGCAGTGGGCCTTTGTCGTCGGTCCCCAGATGCTGAGGCTGGCATTGCCGGCCTATGGCAATCTCTGGATATCGCTCTTCAAGGACACCGCGCTGGTATCGATCGTCGGCTTGACCGACATCATGCGCGTTGCGTTTGTCGGCGCCGGATCATTGCGCGCCCCGCTGACCTTCTATCTTGCCGCGTCCGCGCTCTACCTGTCGTTGACGACAATCACGCTGGTGTCGATCCGGTTGGCGGAACGACGCTATCCCGCCCTCAGTCGCTAGAGGCGCGCGCGATGAACCTTGACCTGATGTTCGACGCCGTGAGGGTCCTGCCGTCAGGCATCGGCCTAACCTTGACCTTGACCGTCCTGGCGCTGATGGCGGGATTTCTGTTGTCCGTGCCCTTGGCCTTCGTTCGGGCGTTTGGCCACCCAAGCCTGTCGCTTGCGGTGTTATCCTACACCTATGTCATTCGCGGAACGCCGATGCTCGTACAGCTCTTCCTGGTCTACTATGGCTTGGGTCAGATCGAGGCCGTGAGAGCCAGCGTCTTTTGGGTGGTCCTTCGAGATCCTTTCTGGTGTGCGCTATTTACTTTTTCGCTTAACAGCGCTGCGCACACGACCGAAATCCTTTGCCGCGGCCTGCAGGCCGTTCCCAAGGGTGTCATTGAGGCTGCCGCAGCTCTTGGCCTAAAGCGCTTTCATATCGCTCGCCTTGTGACCTTTCCGATCGCCTTCAGGATTTCGCTTCCGGCCTACGGCAACGAGGTCGTTGGAATGATCAAGGGCTCGTCCTTGGCGAGCACGGTAACGCTACTTGAGATAACCGGCATGGCGAGACAGTTGGTGTCGGTAACGTTCGCGCCCTACGAGATATTCATCGTCGCTGGAGCGATCTATCTCGCGCTAACGACGCTGGCGGTAAAAGCGACGCAGTTCCTGGAGCGGCGCCTTTCGACCGATGGCACTCCAAAGCAACGACGCAAGGTGCGGTTTCGCCGGACCTTCATGACAGCCGTGCCCTGACGCACGGTCTCATCGCTTCCAGCTGAAACCAACGAAAGAGGTGCCTTATGCGCATACCCTTGGCTATTGCCGTTTCTATCGCATCCTTGATTGCAGCTTTCCCCGTATTGGCTGACGATGAGCGAACAATATCGATCGCCACCGAAGGCGCGTCACCACCCTGGGATGGGACTGACGCAAACGGCCAGCTCTACGGTTTCGACGTCGATGTCGGTCTCGAACTGTGCGGTCGCATGAAGGTCAAATGCAACTTCGTCGCGCAGGATTGGGACGGGATCATTCCCGCGCTTCTTGTCGGCAAGTACGATGTCATCATGTCGGGCATGGCGATCACGGAGAAACGCAAGCAACAGATCGCGTTTTCCAGTCCGTACGCCAGTGGCTTCAACCAATTCGTCGTGCGAAAGGAACTCGGGCTCGACGTCGGCGACACCAAGGAGAAAGTCAACCTCTCGACCGTCGGAGACAAAGAGAGGGCCAGCATCGAGCGCGTGAGGTCTGCCCTCAGCGGCAAAGCCATCGGCGTCCTTCGTTCGTCAAACTCGGAGGCGGTTGTGAAGCAACTCCTCGGCGATGTTGTGACCATTCGCAGTTATGACAGTCTCGACAACCTGAAGCTCGACCTCGCTGCTGGGCGCGTGGATGGCGGTCTCGCCGACTATTTCACATGGCGCGACTTCCTGCAGAGCCCTGATGGCTCCAGTGCTGTCTTCTTCGGCCCGGAACTGAATGGTGGCCTCTGGGGACCAGGGGTGGGCGCCGGCATGCGCAAGGATGATGCCGATTTGGTCAACAAGTTCGACGCGGCCATCGATGCCGCCACCAAGGATGGAACGATCAAGGCGCTGAGCCTGAAGTGGTTCAAGGCGGACATCGCGCCTGCGGTGCCGAAATAGCCGAGCAACCGGATTGACCTCCATCGGTCGCTGGACGGGCGCCGGCGCCACACTTTACACCACAGGGCGAGTTCGATGAAACATCCTTTTTGCGCGGTCGTAACCGGCCAATCGTTGATCACGCATGACATCCGCCATGTCCAAGCCGAGCAGTTCTCCGATGTTGAGCGTTTTCTGCAACAAGGTGACGTCGTCTTTACGAATTTTGAGTCGACGATCCTCGGACAACACGGCGGTTGGCCGACCAAGGGCAAATACTTCGGCTATTCGAGGCCCGAGGTACTGGACGCTTTGCAAGACATCGGCTTCAACGCCTTGGCCTTGGCAAACAACCACGCATTCGACCTCGGCCCTGGCGGGATCCGGTCCACTCTGGAAGAGGTAGGGGCGCGGGGCTTCTTGCATGCGGGGATCGGTATCGACGAAACAGATGCCGCGAAGCCCGGTCGGCGCCAGCTGAGCTATAGGCAGGTGTCGTTGCTTGCGGTCGATGCAGGCCCAGGCCCGGCCAACATGTATGCTGAAAACCGCACCGCCTCGCGGCCGGCTCGGCCAGGCGTCAACCGGCTGACCACGGTCCGCAAGATTGGGGTGCCTGATAGGCATTTCAGGAGACTGGCAAGGCTTGGCAGTCACCTGCAGAGCTCGCATCTCGAACTGACCAACTATGCCCAACCGGAGGATCCGCCGGCGCTAAAAAACGGCAGCGAGATCAACTTCTATGGCACTGTATTCATGCAGGCGGCAGACTTTGGCCGCCTGATCGAGATCGACCCGCAGAGTGCGAGCGTTCATTTATCTGCTATCCGGCAGGCGGCCTCTCAAGGCGACTTCGTCATTGCATATCTGCATCATCACCATTGGGAACCGGGTTGGCAGGACGTGCCCCGTTGGGTGCAGGCCTTCGCCCACGCTTGCGTCGATGCCGGCGCTGACCTTTTCGTCAGCCATGGCGCGCCCGTTCTTCAGGCGGTGGAGGTCTACAAAGGCTCCCCAATTTTCTACGGTTTGGGAAACTTCCTCTTCCACGTGCATCCCGATGAGGGCGAATGGGATCCTCCGGAAGTCTGGCAGAGCATCGTCGCCGCCTGCCGCTACGATGCGAACAGAAATCTCCAAAGCATAGACCTGCTGCCCGTCGTGATCGGCGAGGTAAGCGAGCGCGCGGGATCTGAAACAGGTGGCAAGCTGGTTCCCATCCCCGCCGCTGGACACGTGGCTCGAGACATCCTTGAAGGTTTCGCGAGCCGCTCGCGTGGCTTCGGCACCGGCATTGAAATAACGGGATACTCCGGCAGCATAATTATGCCGTCAGCGCGCAAATTCGGCTGAGGACCGACTCCACGGTGTCGGATTTTCCATCTGAGGAGTGTTGTAAGCATTGCCGAAGCCGAAGCCTTTCCGGGCAGCGCCAAAATCAAAGGTCGGGCATCATCCTCACACCGCCGATGTTCACGTCGGCAGGCAGATCGCAATGGTTCGGGTGCAATCAGATGTATCCCAAGCTCAGCTTGCCCGATCGATTGGCATCAGTATTCAGCAGCTCCAAAAATACGAGAATGCGAGGAACCGAGTAAGCGCGTCCATGATCTACGAGATTGGCAGGTCGCTGGGCGTGCCCGTGAGCCGCTTTTTCAACGGCCTTCCGGAAAATCGTGAGAGTACCCGGGAGGCTTCAGTTCTGCCGGTCGATGAGCGAATTGACTTCATTGCCAGCGCTGAGGGACGGCACCTGATCGAGCGTCTTGTTCAACTCCCTCCACGAGTCCGTGCTCGCGTGTCTGCTTTGATCGCCGCAATAGGGGAAGAACTAGCTATCTCTCGATATGAAGAAGGACAGTCACGCGGCCGTCAAACTGGCGTTAGCTGATCGCCACACGCGTTAGGCGCAGAACTGCCAGGTTCTCATTGCGACTCATGGCTAAGGGACTGATAAGGCAACATTATCATTCGTTTTGTCGCTTCGACAAGCTGTGCGTTTTGCGCCGAAAATCATCGCCAAAAGCGCACGTCCGATCTACCCTCCAAAAGCATGATTCGCCTCGATCCCGCGACTGCAGCTCCTGCCTCGCCGCCAGCCGTCCCGGCCTGGGCGCTCGCGACCGGTGGTGCTCTGCATGACGCAGACGCCGCTTTCCGGCCGGCGCCGCCCTGGCTTCACTCGACAGCCTCGCCCGTGCGCAGCCGGCCTGGGCCGGCGCGTGGCGTCAGCGGCTGGCGCTGAAATGCGCCGCCGCCAGCATGCGGCTTGCCGGTCGCGCCGAGGACGAAGCCGCCTTGCGCGACGCCTGGCAGCTTTGCCCGGCCGGTGCCCGCCGGGACCGTGTTTGGGGCCTGGCGGCAACTGGCGCTCCAGCCTCCCGTCGTCAGCGCCGATCGGCTGGCAAAAGGGACCGAGATGCTCGGGCTCGCCTGGGACGACGGGGCGCTCGCCGACCTGTGCACGCAGATCGAAGACGTGGCCGGGTCGCGGCGGCCGGCGCCGTTCGCCGCTGCGGCAATCGCCGCCCACGTCGTCGCCATGCGGCCCGATGCCGAGCTTTTTGGCTGGTGGCTCGCCGACCTGGTGCTGGCGCAAAGCCTGCGCTGGCCGCTGCCGCTGCCGCTGCTGATGGCGCAAGCCTTTGGCCCGGCTTTTCGCGGCGAGGCCAGCGGCAAGCGCATCCGACCCGGGGACAGAAATTTCGAGCGCGCGGTCTGCCTGGCGCTGGTTCAAGCGGCGGCCGAGACCTGCCGGCTGGCCAGCGAACTGTCGCGCCGCGCCGAAAAACTCCTGGCGGCGGCGCCAAAGCTGCGCGCGAAAGGCGCCGGCGACGTGATTTTTTTGCTGCTCAATGAAGATGCCGTCGCCGGATCGCTGACGACCAAAAACCTGTCGCGCTTTGCGGCGCGACGGCTGTTCGAGCGGCTGCAGGAACTGGATGTCGTGCGCGAGCTGTCGGGCCGCACCAGTTTCCGGCTGTTTGGGCTGTAGCGATGAGCCAAGCCTCCGTCCGCCGCAAGCCGAACGATCAGCCGGCACTGCTGGATACCGAGCTTGAGCACCTGCCGCCGGAACTGCGCTGGCGCGAATGGATGGGCCGGGTGGAAGCGGTGATCTTTGCGGTCAGCGAACCGGTGACACGTAGTGTCCTCGCGCGGGTGGTGGGAAGAAACTGCAACATCGACCTGGTCATCGACGACATTCGCGCCGAGCTCGCCGGTCGCCCCTACGAACTGGTCGCGGTCGCCGGCGGCTGGCAGCACCGGACGAAGAAAGCCTTTGGCGACGTCATCCACGCCGCCTTCGGCACGCCCGCGGGGGAGGGTGCAAAAGAACTGTCGCA
The DNA here is from genome assembly GCF_003952385.1 of Mesorhizobium sp. M1D.F.Ca.ET.043.01.1.1. Classification (NCBI taxonomy): domain Bacteria; kingdom Pseudomonadati; phylum Pseudomonadota; class Alphaproteobacteria; order Hyphomicrobiales; family Phyllobacteriaceae; genus Mesorhizobium; species Mesorhizobium sp. M1D.F.Ca.ET.043.01.1.1. The sequence goes on along the minus strand of NZ_CP034444.1, from coordinate 1,846,677 downwards.
GTCGGAGGCTCTTGTGCTGATGTGCATCGCCTATTTCCAGCCGATCACGCGCGGCGAGCTGTCTTCCTTCTTCGGCAAGGAGGTGTCGCGCGATCTGATCGGTGTGCTGCGCGCGCAGGACCTCATCGCCTCGGGGCCGCGCAGCCCGCAGCCGGGCGCGCCCTACACCTATGTGACGACCAAGACCTTCCTGTCGCAGTTCGGGCTCGACACGCTGCGCCAGTTGCCGGATTTCGAAGCGCTGGAGGACGCCGGGCTGCTGTCGAAGGAAAAGCTGCTCGCCGGGGAGATTCCGTCTAAGTTGGCAGATGGGGAAGGCAATTTTGACGATGATGGAGCGATGGACCGCTAGCGAAGGCCACGTGCGCTTGTCGTACTAAGAGCCGGCGTATCCATCGAGCGCGGTGTTCTGATGCCAGTAAAGCAGAAAGCGTTGAAGAGTATTCCGCACGGTTCATGACAAGAGTGATCCTCTCCTATCGTGGGCAAGGTAATCCTCGATTGCGCGCAGAATACTCGAAAAGCCGCGTCCTTGCGCATAGAGCAAGGGGCGATGCGCGCGATGCTCGCGAATAAACTCGGTCGCAGCGTGTTTGGCAGAGAGCCATGCCACGACGAAGATATCTGCATTCTCCGCGAGCGCTCTCAGGCGGGCCGTTCCGCCGTGATCGGCATTGCAATCGACGAAGGCTGTTGGCGCGATCTCCTCGATTGCGGCTTTGGCCTGACGGCTGGACGACTCGGTCAACGAGTAAATCGCAATGCGCAGACCGTCCAATCGAGTAGAGATTTCGTCGGCCTTGGCGACATTGGTGCTGATCCCGAACGATTGGAGCGTCCAGCCGAGCTCCTGCGCGAGGCGCGCAACGGCCGCGCGCTGCAAGCTGGTAAGCCGACCATAAATCGGTGCAACACGGGCGAGAACGCTATGCAGAAACGAAGCTCGCGCATCAGCGTCTGGCGTGCTTGCCCGCATAAACTCCTCAGTGATCTCGAGTACCCAGTAGACCATGTCGACGCCGAAACCTTGGCCAGCCAGCTCCACTACGTCCGCAATCACCGCTTGATACGCTTTGGGACTTAGGCCGGTGGTCAGTAGCGCGCTGACCAGGATTTGACTGGACTCATAGGTGCTAACGCCGCGTGCCGGACCGAGGGCAAACAGCGTTAAGAGGCTCGCATAGATCGGGATCATTGCCGACCTCGGAAAGGCCGGATCGCGTTGGAGCCAGGCAACGATAAACGGCAGCGCCTGTGCGGTTCGCTCGGCGGCTATCTCATTGCCTTGTGCCTGGTCGAGTGCTGCAACCAACCCCTGAACAGCGATGGGATCGCCAGCTCCGAGCTCAATTGGCCATTCGTCCTTGCCTCGGCGGGCAACATCAAGGGCAAGGGCAAAGGACGGTTCTGCCGCCCTCGCAAGCCATTCAATCCAAGAGGCCGGTAGACCGGTTTCCGCGACGTCGTCGGTAACTTTCAGCGCTGAGCGGAACGGTTCGGCTTGGCGCAGGCGCGAAAGTTCGTCTGAGCTCAACTTCCCTAGCGCCGCGAGCGCGACAGATACCGCGTCAACGCTTTCGACAGCATCGACCTGGACGAGGGCGTCGCGGGCCCGGTCGAGTGGCGTAGATTCGATGGCAGGACCTAACTCTTCCACAGCCGTGACCGGTGCAAGCCGATCAACGATCCATCCGAGCACATCGTGTCTATCGACGAGTGCGGACGCAATATCGGCTCGAAGAGGCGTAATCCAACTCTCTAGGCCGAAGATACGCCACCCCCCGTCTTCCAACGTCGGTGGCACTGGGACAGTCCTGGGGCCGCATATACGCCCTTCCCACCGGGCCACCGCAATGCTGCAGGTAATGTCTTCGATATCGAGCCGTACATTCTCACGCGACAGATGATCGGGGCAGGGGGGCGCATCGCAAACGCGTGGCCAACTACGTGACGCTTGCCTGGGCGAAACGCGCTACGTGCACACATGACTTCTGCTCATCCACAGGGCCAACAAATCTGCGTTGTCGGCAGGCGTCTCGCCTGTTCACAATCCCACCAATAAGAATTGGGGAACATCGCTATGACCGAAGAGCCGGCATCACCGGACGATGTCGTTGTCCAAGTCAGGGAATTGTCGAAGCTGTACCCGGGCGTCACGGCCCTGTCGAATGTGGACTTCGACCTCCGCCGTGGCGAAATTCATGCATTGATCGGTGAAAATGGAGCCGGCAAATCGTCTCTGATACGTATATTGTCGGGCGACAGTCGTCCTAGCGCCGGCACCTTGCGCGTCAAAGGAAAACTCGAGCATTTCGGTTCTCCGCAGGATGCACGTCGTTCCGGGATCGTGACGGTCTTTCAGGAGTTATCGATTGTCCCGGCACTGACCGTCGCAGAGAATGTCGTCCTCGGCAATCAGGCCGCAACTGACCGCTTCGGCAGATTCTACTCCCGCCGCCTGGCTCGTGACCGAACCCTGTCCATCTTCGAGACACTAGGCGTCTCAATCGATCCCGATTGCAGTGCCGAAACGCTGTCCACCGGCGAGATGCAGCTGGTCGAGATCGCCCGCGCTCTGCTCATCGATGCGCCGGTGCTCATCCTCGATGAGCCGACGGCTTCACTGTCGGATTCGGAAGCGGCAAGGCTACTCGATATCATGGTCAAGCTTCGCAATGCCGGAAAAAGCCTGATCTTCGTGTCTCATAGGCTTGGCGAAGCTCTCAAGGTCGCCGACCGCATCACCGTGTTGCGGAATGGCGAGCGGGTCGAGACGCGTGAGCGGCACGAGGTAGCCGATACGAGCGACCTCATTCAAATGATGGTCGGGGGGCGGCTGGAGCGACTTTTCCCCACGCCAAACACCAATATAGGCGGTGTATTGTTTTCGGCAGAGGGGCTAGCCCGCCGTGGCAAATTTGAAGACATCAGCTTTACGATACGCTCCGGCGAAATCCTTGGTTTCAGCGGCCTAGTCGGCGCGGGCCGCACCGAGGTTATGCGATCCATCATTGGTGCAGATCCGCTCGACGCCGGCCGCATCGTCAAACACGGTGTGCACTTCCGAGTTCGCGACCCCCGCCATGCGATAGAAACCGGGATTGCCTACCTTTCGGAGGATCGCAAAAGAGCCGGCCTCGTCCTTTCCCTATCAGGCTACGAAAACATCGTGCTGTCGGCCATGCCGCGGATGTTTCGCTCAGGCTACGTCAACTGGACGCGAGTCCGCGCAGTCGCCTCGGAAATCGCCCAACGCATGCGGTTCCGCGGCCAACTAGGGTCGATGACATCAACCTATTCTGGCGGCAATCAGCAGAAGATCGCTATCGGCAAATGCATCCTCTCCGGTGCTGATCTGCTCATCTTCGACGAGCCGACGCGTGGCGTGGATATCGGCGCCAAAGCCGAGATCTATCAGCTCCTTCACGAAGCAGCGGAAGCGGGAGCGGCCGTCGTCGTGGTCTCCTCGGAACTCCCGGAACTGATGAATATCGCCCACCGAATCCTGGTTATGTCGGCAGGGCGCATCACCGGTTCGTTCGCGAGATCGGAATTCGACGAGAAGACACTGCTCGCCGCAGCCTTCGCCGGCCACGCCGGCGCAAATGACAAGGCTCCTGAAAGCCTGGCTGCCTAAAAGAGATGGAGAACCATAAGATGTCCGTGGACACGCAATCTGTCGCGCACCCCAAGACAAAGGGCTTTCCCGCGGAGGTGTCACTTAATCGACTGCGGCAGTTCGGTATGCCGATCGCGCTGATCGTAATAGTCGTCTACTTCTCGCTCGCCTCTGACGTGTTTCTCACCGGTCAGAATTTTCGAAATGTGGCGCTGCAGGCGGCGGCGTTGGCGGCAGTTGCCGTTGGGCAGTGCTTCGTCATCCTCAACGCCGATCTGGATCTTTCCGTCGGTTCGGCTGTTGCCCTCATCAGCGTCATCTCAGCTATGGCAATGGCGGCGGCTGGTGCGCCGGTTGGTATCGCGGCAGGTCTGCTGACCGGGGCGGCCATTGGCCTTGTAAACGGTCTGGTTGTTACCCGATTGCGGGTTATGGCGTTCATAGCCACGTTAGCGATGTTGTCGATCGCCCAGGGGCTTGCGCTCAGAATCTCAAGGGGTGTCCCTATAACCGGGATTCCAGGTTCGTTCGCGGACCTGGCCTTCGCAAACGTGTTCGGCGTGCCGCTGCCATTCCTAATCGCGGCAGCGCTCGTTGTTCTCGGTTTCCTAACCCTCCGCTTCACCCGCCTGGGCCGGAACATCTACGCGGTAGGCGGAAATACCGAGGCTGCACGCCTGTCGGGTATTTCAGTATCGAAAACCAAAATCGCTGCCTATGTGGTCTCCGGGCTTTGCGCGGCAATCGCCTCACTGATCCTTACTGCGCGGGTCGGGACAGGTCAGCCAACGCTGGGCGCTTCGATGTCGCTCGAATCCGTAGCCGCGGTCGTGCTCGGAGGTGTCTCGCTATTCGGTGGACGTGGATCGATCGCCGGAGTCGCGATCGGCGTGGCGTTCGTCAGCATTCTATCCAACGGCCTCAACCTTCTGAATGTGTCCTCCTACACGCAGATGATGATTGTCGGAGCCGCACTCATTGCCGCCGTCGCAGCCGATCAGGCGCTAACTCATAAAAAATAGACAATCAAAAGGAGGACAACGACATGACGACGAAATCACTAATACATCGTACATTGATCTTTTGCGTTCTTGGCCTTTTTGCAGCGATGTCGACTGCATATGGCGATGGGAAACCAAAGATCGGCATCGCCATGCCAACTGTTGAAGGTGACTGGTATTCGGCTGTCCTGTACGGGGCGGTAACCGAAGCCGAAAAGCTCGGCTATGAGGTCGTGGTGCTCGACGCTGGCGGTTTCGGTCACCCCGAAAAACAGGTGGATCAAATCTCCAATCTGATCGTCCAGCAAGTCAAGGCGATTCTCACCGATCCGATCGATCCTGCGACGCTTGACGGGGCTGTTCGAACAGCTCACCAGGCCGGCATTCCCGTAATCGGGCTTGGCACACCGGTGATTTCGGCCAACATCCAGCCTGATGCAGCAGCTACATCAAGTCAGTGCCAGCTTGGCGAACTGATGGCCGACGGCGCGAAGCGTCTTCTTCCCAACGGAGGCACGATCGCCGCGCTTGCGGGTCCTCCAGGAGCTTATTGGGCGACAGAACGATACGCATGCTTCGTCAAGAGCATCGCAGGCGCGAAGATCGACATTGTAGCAGAGCGAAATAGCGAAGAAGACCCGGCAACCGCGCTGTCTATTGCCAACGATTTGCTCCAGCGCTTTCCGAAGGTTTCGCTCTTCTATGCAGCGGATGACACCTATGGCGTGGGCGCCGGCCGCGCGATCCAACAGGCAGGCAAGTGCGGCGCTGTTCAGGTGCTCATGGCCGGATTCGGCAAAGCTGCGGAGGACACGATGCGTGGTGGCTGCGCCCAGTTTGTGGTGGCACAACGCACGGTTCTGATCGGCCGTACGGCAAGTGAGCTCGCCGACAAACTCGCGCGAGGCGAAACACCTGCCAGTCGGTTGGTCGAAGTGCCTTTCCTGTCGATTACTCCCGACCATGTCGGTGAGGTTCCGCTGGGCGACATCCGTCAGCCCGCCGATTGGAAACCTTGAAGGATACGAAAATGCCTGGAGTGATCAAACGCTTCGTCAACGGCGACCCATCTTTAAAGACGTTCCAGGCGCACGCACCTTGGGCAGAAGCCGTCGAGGTCCCGCCAGGCGCCACTTTCCTCTTCTTGAGCGGCCAGGTTCCACCGCCGTTGCATGAGGAGGCGGACCCCGACGATCCGGCTTCGTATGGCGCCACCGAGGACCAGACTCGCGCGGTGCTGACACTGATCGGACGGCTTCTCGCCGACAAGGGCTACGCAATGGGCGACATCGTGAAAATGACGGCCTACCTCTGCGCTGATCCCGCAAAGGGAGGTGTTCTGGATCTCGATGGTTTTGGGGCTGCCTATCGAGAATTCTTCAGCGCAACCGGACCGCTTCCTGCGCGTACGCGTGTCGAGGTTCGCCAGCTGATGAGTGCTGCATGGCTGGTCGAAATCGAAGTGATAGCGGCCAAAGTTCAACAAAATAAAATGGGAGACGGAAAATGAAGTTCAAAGCGATGCTTTGCACCGCGATCGCGGTCACCCTCATTTCTGGATCCGCACAGGCGGCTGGTAAACTTGGCGTCTCGATGCCGGTCCTTTCTGGTCCATGGTACACGGCCGTCCTTTATGGCATCGAGACTAAGGCGAAGGAACTCGGCTACGAACTGGTGGTCCTCGATGCCGGTGGTTATGCCAACGTCGACCGGCAGATCAGTCAAGTCTCGACCCTTATCACCCAGCATGTAAATGCGGTCCTGATCGATCCCGCCAACCCGTCCGCCTTCAATGGTGTCGCTCGCGAAGCAAAGGTGGCCGGCGTGCCATTGATCGGCGTGTCGAGCCCGATTGTTGCAAGCGACGTGCCACCGGACGGTGCAGTGTCGTCAAGCCATTGCGGCCTCGGAAGGATGATGGCTGCAGGTGCGAAAGCGCTGCTGCCCCGCGGCGGCAGCATCGGAGTGCTGGCCGGCCCAGGTGGTGCATTCTGGGCGGAGGAACGGTTGCGATGCTTCAAGGAGGCTATTGCCGGAACGGATCTGACAATCGTGGCGAACCAGGCAACCGAACAGGATGTCGCCACAGCGCTCACCACGGCTGAAGATATTCTCCAGCGCTTTCCCGATGTTGATCTGCTCTACGGTGCAGACGACACTTACGGGGTAGGTGCGGCGCGAGCGGTCCAGCAGGCAAGCCGTTGCGGCAAGACCAAGGTACTGTTCGCTGTCCTCGGCGAAGAGGCACAGAGCCTGATGCAGGACGGCTGCGTTGACTATGTCGTGGCACAAAAGCCGGTGGCGATTGGCGGCCAGGCAGTAGAACTCGCCGACGGGCTTGTGAAAGGAACTTCCCCGAATGGCGAGGTGCGGGTGATAGATCCGATTCCTGTACAACGTTCAACGTTGGCGACCCTCGATCTGTCCGAAATTCGCCAGCCCGCTGGCTGGCGGCCGTGACCGATCCGTCATGCCAAAGATCAATGACGCCCTCGCTTTCGCCTCCGCACGCCGGCTTGCTCGCAGGATCAGGCAGCGGAAGCTTGGAAGCCGGGACCTTCTCGAACTCTATCTGGAGAGGGTCGAGCGATGGAATCCAGCAATAAATGCCGTAGTCCACATCGACGCCGATCGAGCCAGAATTGCGTGCGACCGTGCCGATCAGGAAACCCGCGAAGGCAGATACCGGGGCCTTCTGCACGGCTTGCCCGTCACCGTCAAGGACGCCATCGACGTTGCCGGCATGCCCTCGACATGGGGGCTGCCTGACCGCGCTGGAACCGCTGCCAGGCAAGACGCCGAAGTCGTGCGACGTGTTCGTGCCGCAGGTGCTATCGTTTTTGGCAAGACTAATGTGCCGACGGGACTTGCCGACTGGCAAACGGACAATCCGATTTTCGGACGCTGTAACAACCCGTATGCCCTCGACCGCTCCCCTGGCGGTTCTTCCGGCGGGGCAGCTGCGGCAGTCGCCGCCGGACTTGCGGCCTTCGAGATCGGCTCAGACATTGGCGGCTCGATCCGAAACCCCGCCCACTATTGTGGGATTTGTGGCATGAAGCCGAGCTACGGGATCGTGCCGCAGGACGGGCATGGCACTGTTCCATCGTATCCTCCACAGGATTTGAACGTGCTAGGCCCGCTTTCCCGGCACGCCGAAGATTTGGAATTGCTGCTGGGGATTATCGCCGGGCCGACCGCAGGCGAGCGGATGGCTTGGCAGCTCAGCCTGCCGTCAGCGCGGCTGTCATCACTCGACGGTATGCGGGCTGCCATTCTGCCACGCCATGTCGGGCCTTTGGTCGACGAGGCGATCGACGCAGCGATTGCCCGCCTCGGCGGCACGTTGCAGCGTTATGGCGCCTTCGTGGCGACCGGGGCAGCTCCGGCAATCGACTTCAATGAAGCGCACGCGCTGTATCTGGCTCTCTTGCGCGGCGCGACCAGCGTCGGGCTCTCGGATCAGGCGTTCGAGGCAGCTGTGATCCGCGCATGCGACTACCCGGCGGATGATGCAGGTTACAGGGCACTCAGCGACCGGGGTGTTGCTCGCAGCCATCGCGACTGGCTGAAACTTGGCTCCTCGCGTCACGCTGTGGCGGCGGCATGGGCACGTTTCTTCGAAGACTTCGATTGCCTGTTATGCCCGGTCGCATCCACGCCGGCCTTCCTGCATGACCTAGAGCGGCCGCGCGAGGAGCGGCTGATTAACGTCAACGGTACCCCGCAGGACTACAACGCTCAGCTTTTTTGGGCTGGCCTGGCTAGCGTTCCTGGTCTGCCGTCAGCGGTCGTCCCGATCGGCCGCGACGAAGAGGGACTGCCGATCGGAATCCAGATAATCGGGCCACTCTATTCGGATCTGTCGGTCGCGAGAATTGCGCGGCTGATCGAAGACAAAACCAGGGCTTTCGAACCACCCATTCTCTCGGACGAGTGAGAAATACGAACGTATGCCGCGTCGCGACCTTGGCTGTAAGCCTGACTCGCCTCGCTCAGCTTTGATCAACAAGACATGAGAAACAGGTGTAGAAATGAAGCGTTCCGCAAACAATATCAGGGTTGCGATCGGCGGGTTCGGCGCGATTGGTAAGCGCGTCGCCAAGGCGTTGGATGATGGGCTAGCCAACCTCGAGCTGACGGCGGTTTCCGCGCAGGACCGTGTAAAGGCAGCGGCCTACATGGGAGCAAACTTCGCCCGGACTTATCCCATTCTGCCGCTGGGTGAACTCGCCGAGGTCGCCGACGTGGTGGTCGAGTGCTGCCCTGCGGAATACCTAGCCAAGGTTGCGGCGCCCGTCCTGGCACACGGCAAGACGATGATAGTGATCAGTGTCGGGGCATTGCTTGCCAATCCTCAGCTGACGGCGCTGGCTGAAGAACACGGCGGCCGCATACTTGTGCCATCCGGGGCGCTTCTCGGGCTCGATGCGGTCCAATCAGCTGCTGTCGGGGCAATCCACAGCGTGGACATGGTGACCCGCAAGCCGCCGCATGGACTCAACGGGGCACCCTATCTCGCTGGTCGGGGCATTGACGTGGCCGGCATCAGCGAACCGGTCAAGCTTTTCGACGGCTCAGCGAGCGAGGCGATCACTGGCTTCCCTGCCAATCTCAATGTTGCCGTTGCGCTCGGTCTTGCCGGGATCGGACCGGACCGTACACATCTGGAAATCTGGGCGGATCCGGGGGTCGTCCGCAATACACATACGATCCGGGTCAAGTCTGACAGCGCCGATCTGACGATGACGATCGAGAACATTCCGAGTGAGGACAACCCGAAGACTGGCAAGATCACGCCGCTGTCGATTATCGCGACGTTGAAGCGGCTGACGGCTCCATTGGTGATCGGTGCCTGATATTCAGGGCTTATGGACGGGTGAACAGCCAAGGGTGGCTGATCCAGATTTATTGGTCTCCGTCCTGAAGCTCGTCCTCAGCCTCGGCCAAGCCGCAGGTGGATGACAACCAATCCCGAAAGGCCTTCACCTTGGGGAGATTCCAATGGTGCGCGCGGTATAGCAAGTAATAGTAGCCCGACGTTGCGATCGGGGGCTCGAACGGTATCACCAATAATCCTGCCTCCAGATCGTTGCCGACCAGCACCTTTGGCGCAAGCGCCACGCCCTGGCCTGCCCGCGCGGCTGTCAGGGCCTGGAAAAAATGGCCGAAGACGAGCCCTTGCTGGTCCGGCACCGCTAGGTCGGCATTCTTGAGCCAGTCGGGCCAGGCGTTGGCGCGCGTTCCAACATGGATGAGCGGCACTCTTGATATCTGGCTGATAGTGCTGAGCCCGTGTCTGGTGACAAACTCTGGAGCGGCAACAGGCACCATTTGATCTGGCAAAAGCCGATCCGATCGGATGCCCGCCCAGTCGTCGGCCATCATGAGGTCGATCCGCGGAGCGCTTTGCAGAGTGTCTTTGCCCCGAGGACGTCCGACCCGGATTGCGACATCGATGTTGTCACGAACGAAGTCGACCGCCCGGATCGTCGTGATAAGCTGCACTTCGATCGAAGGATGTTTCTCCGAAAAATCTGGCAGTCGGGGCATCAGCCAATTCATCGCAAACGTCGGAAGGGCGCTGACGGTGAGGATGCCCGAGGCGCCGCGGCTTCCAACGCGCAGGACGGCCCGCTCCATGTCATCCAGTGCGTGTCGCACAGTTGGGAAGAGAATTTGGCCGGATTCGGTGAGCTCCAGCTTGCGCGTGAGCCGTTTGAACAGCGGCAGGCCCATCGTGTCTTCGAGGAGCTTGATCTGACGCGAGATCGCGCCTTGGGTAACGCATAGCTCCTCCGCCGCTATGGTGAAGCTGAGATGCCGCGCCGCAGCCTCGAAGGCACGCAACGCATATAACGATGGCAGCCGTCTGGCCAAGGATCCCTCGATATCAGTTGATGGCGATGAATGAGCCTACCTCATTCATGTGATTTGTAAACATCAGTTGTAGCCGGCCGAGCTGGCGGCGTAATCTCCCAACATGAACGCTTGGACTGGCGCGCTGAGAGGGAGGTCGAGATGCTGAGGAGAAATGATCGATTGGCGTATTCGCCGATCACTCAGCGTCCCGACTTCACCTGGCCCGACGGGAAGCGACTCGCAGTGCATCTATGCCTCAACATGGAGCATTTTGCTTACAATGAGGGGCTTGGTATTTCTTATTCGCCGGGTATCCCCCACCCAAACAGCTACAATTGGGGTTGGCGCGAGTATGGGAACCGGGTCGGCGTCTGGCGGCTCATCGAACTGTTCGATGATTTTGAACTTCCCGTGTCGGTGCTGTTAAACTCGGCGGTCTACGAACATTGCCCGCAGGTGACGGACGCATTCCGCATTCGCGGATACGAGATTGTTGGCCACGGACGATCGAACTCCGAGCACCAGAACGATTTCTCCGAGGATGAAGAGCGTCGCCTCATTGCGGAGGCAACCGACGCGATGACCAAACATGAGGGCAGGGCGCCTAAGGGTTGGCTCAGCCCCGGCGTCAACCCAAGTGATGTGACACCCGATCTGCTGCAGGAAGCCGGCTACGGCTACATTCTCGACTGGCCGGTCGATGATCAACCGGTATGGATGAAAACGCGTGGCGGACATCTCTTAAGCGTGCCTTACCCGCACGAGATCAACGACATCCCATTCGTTGCATTGCATCATGGCCAACCGGATGCGTTCGCTCGGGCCATCGTCGACAACTTCGACGAAATGCTTGAGCAGAGCCGAAAGCAATCGCTCGTATTCGGCATTTCGATCCACACATTTCTCATCGGGCAACCGTTTCGGCTTCGAGCTTTCCGGCAAGCAATTAGTCACGTCACGGCGCACCGAAAAGATATTTGGCTCACAACCACGGGCGCGATTGCCGACCACTATGCTGGCCTGTTTCCAGCGCCAGAGCACTGAAGGTAATTTTCATGGATCTCGGACTTGAGGGAAAGAACGCGCTTGTGCTGGGCGCGGGCGGGGGGCTCGGCAGTGCAATCGCCGAAACGCTGGCTCGCGAGGGGGCTCGGGTGGTGGCGGTCGACATCGCTAAGGACGCGGTGGAAGCAGTTGCGCGAAACTCTGGCGTGGCGGTGCGCCCGTTCGTCTGCGACATCGCCGATGGACCCGCTGTTGAGGCCTTGCTCGATCAAGCTGGCGAGATCGACATTCTCATCAATAACTCGGGCGGGCCGCCGCCGACCCAAGCCCATGGCGTGGCACGGTCGGAATGGGAAAGATACTTTTCGACGATGGTTTCGTCGCTGATCTCGCTGACGGATCGTGTCCTGCCTGGTATGCGCGCCCGCGGTTGGGGGCGCATAATCACCAGCACGTCGTCCGGCGTGGTGGCGCCAATCGCCAATCTCGGCATATCAAACGCCTTGCGCCTGTCTCTGGTTGGCTGGTCCAAAACGCTCGCCCGGGAAGTTGCCCCCGACGGCATCACTGCCAACATCATCCTCCCTGGTCGCATTGCGACTAGCCGTATCCGAGCGCTCGATGAGGCTAAGGCTAAGCGCGAAAGCCGGTCCATTGAAGAGGTACGCGCCGAAAGCACGGGCTCGATCCCGATGTGTCGCTATGGCGAACCCCAGGAATATGCCGACGCGGTTGCATTCCTTGCCAGTGCCCGAGCCTCCTACATCACCGGATCGGTCATCCGCGTGGATGGCGGGCTCATTCAAAGCATCTGACCAATCAGGAGACAAACTCATGCCCGCAAACCCAAGCCGTGGTGAAATTCGCAAACGCTACCTCAAGGTCGATACCTCCAACGTGGCCGATGTGCTCGATGATCTCGGTCTGCCGGATCAAGGCCTTTCACCCGATTTCGCGCCGATGCCGGCCGGGGCAGGCAAGCTCGCCGGCTTTGCCTTCACGATCCGAGGGCAAATGACGCCGTTTGCCCCGGGCGGAGATCCAGAAAAGATGAAGGCCTGCGCCGACCTTTCAAGTGAAGACATCGCTGTTTGGAGCGGCGACGGCGAGGGCGTTTGCTACTTCGGCGAGCTCATTGCGATCGGCATGAAGGAGCGCGGCGCGGCAGGGGCCTTGGTCGATGGAGGTGTGCGTGATCTGAAGTGGATCGGCGAGCTGGGGTTTCCAGTCTTCGCTCGGTATCGCGCTCCGGTGCAGTCGATCATGCGCTGGAAGGTCAATGCTTGGCGTGTGCCGGTGTTCCTGCGTGGTGCAACAATCGAGCGGGTCACGGTGGAGCCTGGCGATTTCATTCTCGCCGATGAAGACGGCGCGATCGCAATTCCAGCTGCAAAAGTGATTGAGGTTCTGATTGCGGCTGAAAAGCTCACGGCGAAGGAAGTTGCCATTCGCGAGGAACTCAAGAAAGGCTTGAGTCTCGCTGAGGCACTAGACCGATACGGGCACGTTTGATCGAAGCAAATCGTTTGAGCATCCGCCTCGCCACTTGTGTTGCGGCAGCCTCCCAAGCCCGCGCCGAGCGGTCGTAGGGCCCCAAAAGGGTTCCTGTGATCCGGCGACGGCGGATGCTCTACCGGCGCAATCAAACTGTACCGACCAGGCCATACGCTTCCGTCGGCACATTCTACGGATCAGAAATTCTCATTCATGAGCGCCGCGCTACTCGTTTGTTTGGCAGGGACAAAAGGATCAATGTCGCGCAGATGCAATCGGCAAGCCTAGGGTTAAAGGAGCAGACGGTGAGCAGTTTCGAACGTGCAAAGGCACTAATGGAGAAGGATGCCTACTTCGGCGGGCGCTGGCAGTCTTCCGAGACCGGCGAGGCCTATGGAGTGTTCGACCCTGCAACCGGCCTGGAAATCGGCACGGCTCCCAACCTGTCTGATAGCCAGGTCGGCGCGGCTATCGACACGGCCGACACCGGATTGCAGCTCTGGGCCGGCATGCTGCCACTGGAACGCAGCCGCGTCCTCAATGCCTGGTGCGATCTGATGCTGGCCCGCCGCGAGGGGCTTGCTGCCCTGATTACCTTGGAGCAGGGCAAGCCTTTGGCGGAATCCCTCGGCGAGATCGACTACGCTGCGAGTTTCATTCGATGGTATGCGGAAGAGACCAAGCGCGACGGCGGCGAGATCCTGCGCAGTCACCTCCCAGGCAAAAGGCTGCACGTCAATCGGGCACCGATCGGCATCGTCGCGGCTATAACCCCATGGAATTTTCCCTCTGCAATGCTGGCGCGCAAGGCAGCCGCGGCGCTGGCGGCTGGCTGCTCCGTTATCGGCCTGCCGTCCTCGAAAACGCCCTTTTCTGCCCTGGCACAGGCGCGGTTGGCCGAGGAGGCAGGCTGTCCTCCGGGTGTCTTTTCCGTGATCACGGGCAGTACCCGCCGGATCGTGCCATTGCTTTGCCGGGATACGCGCATTCGCGCGGTGTCATTCACCGGATCGACGGAGGTCGGCAGGCTGATCGCGGGCCTCTGCGCTCAGACGATTAAGCACGTGAGTCTCGAACTCGGAGGCCACGCGCCTTTCCTGGTATTCGAGGACGCGACTCTCGATCTTGCGATCGAGGATGCCATGAACGCCAAATTCCAGACGACGGGTCAGGATTGCCTTGCCGCCAACAGGATACTTGTACACGACGATCTCTATGACCATTTTGTCGAGGGGTTTACCTCACGCGCCGCGATGCTCAAGGTTGGGAATGGCTTCGACCCCGGTGTGACCATAGGGCCGATGATCGACGACAAGGCACTGCGGAAGGTCGAAGAGCAAGTTCTCGATGCCAAGCAACACGGTGCACGCCTGCATCTAGGCGGCGGCGTACACAATGCCGGCCCTAATTTCTATGAGCCGACCGTGCTTTCCGACGTTACCGACGACATGCTGATCATGCACGAGGAGACGTTCGGCCCCGTTGCCGGCATTGGGCGATTCTCGGAGGAAGACGAGGCAATCCGCCGGGCCAACGCCACCGAATACGGCTTGGCAGCCTACGTCCATACGCACGATCTCAGCCGGTCAGAGCGCATGTCGCGCCGACTTGAATACGGGATGATCGGAATAAACACATCAAGAATGACCGGCGCTCCCATTCCCTTCGGCGGCGTCAAGCAGTCGGGCCTCGGACGCGAAGGCGGTCCCTATGGAATGCATGACTTTATGGAGTTGAAGTATGTCTGCGCAGCCTATTAATGAAACGAGAACAAGCCCTCGATCCGCGCCGGAGAAGATCAAGGTCGCGAGACAAGTCGTGGAGGCAATGCGCGACATGGGCGTACGTCATGTCTTCGGCGTGCCCAGCGGCGGCTGGGTCGACTACATGGAAGCAATGCGCGTCACCGATGGGATCGACTTCGTGTTGACGACACATGAAGGCACTGCCGCCATCATGGCCGACGTGTGTGGCCGGTTAAACGGCGCGCCGGGGGTATGTTTCGGAACTTTCGGACCAGGCGCGACGAACCTGTCCACTGGTGTTGGCGGGGCGCTTCTCGATCGCTCTCCTCTGATCGCACTTACTGATGAAATGCAGGCAGCGATGCGCGGTCGCGTTACACAGATGGGCATAGACCATCAGGCGCTGTTTGCGCCGATAACCAAAAAGACCACACGTCTCGAACCAGACAAGGTTCGCGAGATTCTTTTCGACGCGGCAGCCGTCGCTCTCAGTGGACGCCCGGGTTCGGTTCACGTTGGTCTGCCGGTTGGCATGAGCGCCGAATACAGTTCGCCGCACAACGATCTTCCTCTGCCGCAACCCAGTGACGTCAGCGACTCACCTGTCGCCGCTATCAAACAGATGCAGGCCACTCTACAGGCTGCGCGCAGACCGGTGCTCGCCTTGGGCCTAGGGGCAGTCCGGGCGGGTGTGGGTGATGAGATCAGCCGGTTTGCGGAAGAGCATCTTATACCGGTAGTAATTACGCCCATGGCCAAAGGCATGATCGCGGAGGATCATCCCTGCTATGCCGGTGTGCTTTTTCATGCGCTTTCCGACGAAGTTGGGAAAACCCATCAGCAGAGCGACCTGGTGATCTTGGTTGGCTATGATCCCGTCGAGTTCAACGTCGAATCCTGGGCGCCGAACGTAAGTGTCATCAATATCGACGATCAGCCCCTCGACGTCGACCGGAGCGCCTACCCCGATGTAATCGAGGTCACCGGTTCTATACTCTCCAGCGTTGCTGCCTTGTGTGCCACGGAAATGGCCGAAAAGGACTGGGACGTGGAGGCGCTCAAAGCGCGGCGCCAGGCCATGTTCGAGCGCCTCAAGGGTGTAGATGAATTTGGTCCCTGTGCCGTGCTCGACATTTTGCGCGAAGTCCTGCCCGAAGACGGGATCATGACCTGCGACGTGGGCGCCCACACCCATCTGATCGGCCAGAAGTGGCCGACGCCTGCTCCCGGACGGCAGATCATGACCAATGGTTGGTCGACTATGGGCTTCGGCATTCCGGCAGCCATCGCTGCCAAGCTCTGTCGGCCGGATGTCGATGTATGCGCCGTGGTAGGCGATGGCGGTTTCCTGATGTCTGCCGGAGAACTGGCCACTGCCGCGCGGCTCGGCCTTCCCATTGTGATCATAGTCATCACCGACAACGACCTGGCGTTGATCCGCATCAAGCAGGAGAAGAAGCAGAATCCGATTTACGGGACGCCGGTCCGCGCCACGGGCACTATTGGCGGCAACAACATCTTCGGTGTGCCGGTCCTGACTGCAAGCGAGAGGGATGGCTTCAGGCTTGCGCTGAAGAAGGCCTTTGCGGCCGGCGGTCCTGTTGTCGTCGAGGCGGTGGTCTCTAGCCGCGAATATGACGAGCTGGTTTTGAAAAAGGACAAGCCCCACTAAGACTACAGCACCAACGACCCCTTGGCCTCACCCGCTTGGACGAGGCTTCTGTCGAGCCGCCACTCGCCCGTGGCTGGTCCAAATGCTTACCGGTGGGTTGAGCCCGTGGGATCACAGCAAATGCTGACATCATGGTGCCTAGGAGGACTGCTTTCCATGAAAAAAGTCGGCTCGCGGGCGATCGCGTGAGAACATAGCCTCGACACCTGTCGGCCGTTACTTTCTAAGGGACGCACAGCGTCCCCCATATCATCGCAGACAAGGATGCTCGATGTTGCTTACATGCCAAGCCAGGGGGGTTTATGCGATCGCTCCGACGCCCTTCTTGCCGGACGGCGTGATCGATGAGGTCTCGATCTCACGGATGGCAGAATTTTACGCTGCCACCGGCGTCGACGGTCTAACTGTTCTGGGGATCATGGGGGAGGCAAACAAGCTTCTTCCCGAGGAGGCAGTTACCGTAGTTAAAGCCACCATTGCTGGTTTCAGCGGCCGCCCCGTGATCGTGGGTGTGTCATCGCCAGGGCTGCAGTCGATGCGCGAGTTGGCACGTGAAGCCATGGATGGGGGTGCAGCCGGAGTCATGTTCACGCCGCCTTCGGCGATGCGTACCGACGAGCAAATCTCCACCTATGTGCGCCAAGCTGTCGAAGCCATCGGCTCAGATGTCCCATTTGTTTTGCAGGATCACCCCACCGTAACTGGTGTCGTCATGTCTTCCCAGTTGATCCGGCGCATCGTCCAAGAGACCCCTTCCTGCGTTATGCTGAAACATGAAGACTGGCCCGGTCTCGAGAAGATTAGCCTGCTTCGGCATTGGCAAAACATTGGAGAAATGCGTGAGTTGGCCATTCTATGCGGGAACGGCGGTCTCTTCCTTGACTGCGAGATGGCGCGCGGGGCCGATGGGGCGATGACCGGATACGCGTTCCCCGAAATGCTGATCGATGTGGTTGCATATCATACGGTCGGTAACCGCGTGGCTGCGCAGGATATCTACGATGCGCATCTGCCGCTGCTGCGCTATGAACAGCAGCCAGGAGTCGGCCTGGCCGTGAGAAAGCACGTTCTCTCGAGACGGGGTGCGATCGCGCACAGCGCTTTGCGCTCGCCCGGACCCTCACTCAGTTCTAAGGCGGTCGCAGAAATAGACTTCCTGCTTGAACGATTGTCTGTCCATGATCGGCGTGCCGCCCTCTAGTTCGTTTCTGCTAGGCTTCTAGGCCGAGGTCCTTTCCACCGCTACCGTTGCCTAGTGCGGCTCGGTGAGAAACTCATGCCGTTGGAATAGGCCTTGAATGTTCTGGGTTTCCGGTGCGCCGCACATCGCGAGACTAGCAAGTCCTTTTCGCATTTCGGTGTCAGATGCACTTTCACGTCGGCCCGACGATCATGACGCCTTTCTCTTATCGGCGAGCGGCCGCGTCGCGGCAGCCGGAGTGATGCGCGCCGGCGCACCACTCATCGGCGATGGCATGACCCGGCACGGAGAGAAGCCAAGTTATTCAGACCGGAGCTGTGTGTGGCGGACAGTAAGGATCAGGTATTCTGGAGCATCAATTTGGTCTGGCCCTTCGTCGGCGATTGATGCAGTTCAGATATCATCAACTTCGTCTGGAATCGCCATCAACGCCAGTGCGCTTGCGGCGACTCGGTCTGAAAGCGGCCAAAACGCGACATTCGAGATCGACCCAGCAAACTCCCCCTCTAGCGCGATTTTAAACGCAAGTAAGAAATTCGACATCAGCCTTGGATGGTTTCCATGTTCATGATTTGTGCTCCGAAAGTCGCATAAAAGGCAGTCTGGAATTTTTTGGGGACGGGCCCAAGACAGTGAATGACCTGTATGAATGAATCCTTTCGCAGTATTCCCGGCCCATCCGCGTGAATCGAGCCTCGTCGAGTACGTGCGCACACGCGGTGGACGGGAAGCCGTGGCGCTGGAGCCGGAGGGCAATTCTTAGGCCGACTGCTGTGAAAATAGCGTTCAATATGGCCCTTTGTGTTTATTACGAATTACCGAAGCCAGCTATCTGGACAACGCGCCACGAAACTGGGACATTTTATACCGACCCCCCTTCTGGTCGCCGAGACCCAGCAAGGGGAAGGGCGCCGTTGTGTGCGTTCGACCTCATTGAAATGGTTGCGAGAGCCGCCATTCGCTTGACTAGCTGCCAAGGGATTACAACGACCAACGACCATCTTGTTCATTCGCCGGCGGGCTGGATGCCGCCATCCAGCTTGGCGTCTGAAGATGATTGGTCACGGTGTAGATCCGGTTGTTCGACGCCTGCGAAGCTCCTCCAACATGGTGGTGAATCTTCGGACGAAGACCATCCATAAGCATCTTGCCGTGAGTATGTTCGAAGGAGACCGGGGTTAGACCGTTAGCGGGAACGAACCCGCCGATCGGTGGTGAATTGTCGAGCATACCTGACGCAGCCCATTCTGGCTTCCCGCGCTTCCGAGGGCTGTCGTAGAGCGATGAGCGAATCTGCTCACGAGCAACGCGCGCAGCATTCACTAGATCGTCGCGCCTACGCAGCTACGTCCGCGATAGCAGCGTCGACCAGTTCCGGGGCGAGATCGTTGAAGACCTCTTTGAGATGGGCGGCTTGGGCAAATGAATATTCGACGTCGTTGAGGGGGGTGAAAACCTCGGTAACGCGAGTCACGCCATTGGGCTGGCGCTCGGCAGCGGCGGTAGAAAGCTCGAATTGCACCTCCGGGTCGGTCCGAAAGTCGCGATCCCGATGGAGGATGATCCGTGCATCGGGCCGCATGTCAGTGATCATGTTCGCAAGAAGTCTCGCCGCTGGAAGGTTTCCGCATCCGTTGTAGGAGAGGGCAGCGAGGTTTTCGGGTGCGCCGTTCGCCTTGGCCAGCACAGTTGCCGGTTGCGGTAGTTTGTCCTCGGTCATGAGGATCACTGGTCGTGCAGGATCGAAGGCGTCGGCACCAGCCGACAGCGCGCCGAGCGTCATGAGGATCGGAATTGCGGGACGCTGAGCATCGTCAACCGGAACCTTGGCGCCTTCGCTCATCCACACGACAGCGGCGTCGCGATCGTACATGAGGCGTTGGACCAACTGGGGCGAGTGGCTAGCGAACAGTATGCGGGTGTGTTTCCCTCCTCCAATTTCTATTGCAATTACAAATGGTTGCAAGAGACGTCCCTCAAACGTCCCTTGCGCGTCCCCTATTCGTTGTTCTCGTTGCGTTTCGTCAACCGCAATTGCGCAACGCGGCTGGTTTGCTCGATCGTGCCGCGGTTGTACCTGGCGGCCATCGGTACCGCGCTCAGCCACGACCAACGCGCCGTTCGACTATCGGCTGCAGGCCAACCTCATGGCGCTCAGCCGTAAGAGGCGCCGCAATGGCTGACGAGTGTCTCCACTGCCGCGGCGCCGGCATTGTATTTATCTGCGATGAATGGGAGCGGTCTGGGGGCGAGTGCTGAAACCACGCACGCAGCGGATTGGCTGTCCGGGCAAGACCCCAGGAATGCCTCCATCAATTGGCGGATGTCCCTACGCTATGTTATCTTGCCCAAGGCAATTACATGGAGAGGGCTATGACTGATAGTAACGGTCGCAAGCAGGTGGCGCTTCATCCTGATGATCTATTTCGCATGCAAAGATTGTCGGAAGAGGTCAGTGGACGGCTGAAGGAGATGGGCATGATTGTAGCTCGTACTCTCGGTATGCCTGTCGATACCGGCACTATCTTCAAGTTCGAGCCGAGGCCCAGCGGCGCCCTCTATGGGTATCCAGGCGGCCAACATATACAGCTCGTTTGCTCGCCGGACGGCGTCTGCGGTTGCTACGTTGACCCGCCAGGTATTTGCGTCCAAGGGAACCCAGATACCGGCTGCTAGGCAGTCAGCTTCCCCGCAATTGCCGCGGCCATAAGGTGCGCGTTGCCGGCAAGTGCGTTAAGTCATCCTGACAGAAGCTTGCTAGCCTCTCTGCTCCGGCGTCACCGCGTGGTTGGTGAACTGCAGGTTCCGGTCCTCTCGGCCGGCGGCACGGCATTCGTGGCAATAGATGATTTTGAGAAGATCCCAGTGCAAGCAGGGCTGATCCGGCCCGAACCGCTTCACCAGTTCCGCGACGTCGAGCGTCGCCTTCCGCTTGCAGGTCAGGCAGTCGACCGACAGGCCTGTGCCGGCCTCCAGCTTCTTGCCCAATGTATCTTCGGTGAATGGAAACTTCATCGTCATTGCGATCCTCGCGAAAGGGGGTCGCCGCACCGAGGAGGATTATATTCCTGATCGCCGGGGCGATGCCAAGAGGTTACGCGATCGCACCATATCCTTTTGAGGTAGATATTAGCTATCTTGCATATGCGGCGGACCATGGTTCGCCAGACCGGCGCCGGGGCCCAGGCAATTCTCCCCAACGAGAAGGCGCCGGTCACCTTAGCCCGCCGCTGGGTGTGGGGGCACACCGAGCGGCGGGTTGTCGGATTTAGCCAGTCCTCTTGACGAGGCGGAAGCCAGCGCCAGACTCCTTGCATGCACATGTGCGGCCTCGACCCGCATACGCCGCCAGCCGGCTCCTTCGTTCGGACAGGCTGCATCTATTAGCCATGGCGCATATACTGGCAAACAACCGGTGCCCGTCCCCCGACCCCCACCGGCTAGGCCCGGCGTCGCTCTGGCCTACCCCGCCAAGATGCCGGGCCGCCCTCGTGTCAGGGACATGTCCATCTTTTGCGCCACGGTTCCATACAAATTTACAGTTTTCGGACCGCGCTCCTGGTGGCAAAATGTCGGCAGATTATCGAGGGCGGGGTCATGCCCCTCTGAGACGATGGCGGTGTGGTTTATCCCGCTGATCTGGACTTGCTCCAGCGGGTATTTGACAGGCTGTGCGCCGAGCGTCGGCTAGCCCTCAAGGACAGAGCGCAAAGAGAGGCCCTGGCGCGGGAAGTAATCCGCCTTTTTCTGGACGGCATGACGGAGGAAGACGCTTTGTGGCGGACGCTTTCAAAGCAGCGCACTGCCAGGGGCGCATAGAGAAGCCCGCCGTCTCAGGGAGCGGCGGGCTTTGTGCTAGTGCTGACGACCTCGAAGGGTGGTTCGGCCGTCTATCCTGATAATCGCGAGAGCGGTATTCGGTTCCGAACAATTCGCGAAATCTGAATGGCAAAAGAGGGCCGGCGGGAACACCCACAGCCCGGCCCGCTATCTCGAGGTGACACAGGATTTCGCGGGCCGGGCCGTGTCCCGAAGCCGGGCTCAGGGCACGGCTAGATTGCAGCCATTTTGGAGCCCGCGCAACACGGCCAATGGTCGGTTCCTACCGTCGGAGACCTTAGATGGACATCTCTTTGATGACCGCATCGAGCGAGGCGATATCTTCCAGTGCGGCTATTTCGAGCGGGTCAGCGGCCTGTGCTGGCGTGCGTATCTCAGGAACGCCATCAGGCCCTATTGGCGCGTGGCTCATCACAAGGGTGTCGCGATACTGCTTGAGCAAGTCGAGCGCCTTATCGATGGTTCTCTGGTCCATGGGTGAGATTTTAGCATATGGATTGGCCGATGCCAGCCGGCTACTCCTCTCGAAAATCCTGGATCGAGGCTTGGCGATGTGCTTGCCTCAAAGGAACTTCACTCGGCTGGTGATGCCAATCACACCATAGCCTTGCATCCCATCGCTCAATCCGCCACGCCGGCCTCGCGATGAACCGTCGCGTCAAAGATCACCTCATAGACGCTCCCAATTTCTTCCTCGATCTCCGTGCTGTCGATCCCGATTGCCTTGGCGTCAGCAAAAAGCTGTTGGGTCAATTCAGCCACGGAGATGATGTCGGCGCCGACCGTCTCCGGGATGTTGTTGGAAATCCATTTGTGGAGAAAGTTGACGGCGCGCGTGCTCATCTCAATGCCGCCCCTTCAGGAACCTAGCCTCGCGAAGCAGCGAATTCCAATCGGTTCCAATCGACTCGATCAGTCGCCTGGCCTCTTCCTCCCTGATGCCAGTCTCCCTCCTCAGTCGCTCCGCCAACAGTTTTAGCTGGGCTTTGCTCTCTTCCCCATCGTCGATTGCCGGGCACATGGGTTCCTCCAATGAAGAGGAACCGCTGAAGCTAGCTTTTGTTTCGAGCCAAGGGTTTGGAACAGTCCCGATTCGCTTGATATGCAAGTACAAGCCCGTCGCTGGGAGGACTTGGCGACGGGCTTTTCTGGGACCCAGAAGCGGACATGACCGCTGCCATCTATAAGCTAGAAGGCGAATGTAGGTTCCGTCTCCGTTCGTAAATATTAGCAACTGCTTGACTAAGCGGCCGACCGCCCCAGACTCCTTGTATGGGCAAGGGCAGGATCAAGGTCGGCGATGAAGTCGCGATCACGGCGACCGTGCGCCGGCGCGTGACAGAAGACCGCGTCAGCGTCTCGATCCCCTCCTACGGCTTCCCGCACTCGATCGTCGACAAGACGTCGACGGTGAAGAAAGGCCAGCACATCGAGTTGACAGGCGACGTCACACACATCGACGGGGATCTTGTGACGGTGAACCTGGGTGTTCCTGTAACGGTGAATATCGACACGCTCAAGGTGGTGACGTCCTATGTGCCGCCGAAGCGTAAGGCTCCGCTGGTGGACAAGGCGATGTAGAGCAGAGTCGGGAGCTTGCTATTAGCCTCAGGTTGCGTGATGGTGTAGCGGGTTTCGGAAGGGGAAAATACTAAAATTGTCGACGCCACTGGCACGGATGTTACCGGCGCCTGCTTGCGTCCCGCATAGCGTACACCTGAATGGGCGCCCGTCCGACTTTTATGCGTGCGATCACCTTGCGGGTAGAAGTATCGATCCCCGCCACCTTGTTCTCGTCCCTGAGCGAGACATAGTCGCGGCTGCCGTCCGGCGTGAAGCCGACCTGCACGGGAGCCTTGCCGACTTTGATCCGCGCAGCCTCCCGTAGCTTGGCTGCGTCTATGACGGATACGGTGCCTGCCGCCGTCCCGCGCACTTCACGCCGCCGGCGGGAGCGCTGCAAATCCAACGTTTGAGGGCTCGCCGCGCCCGCCTTTGCGCCGACGCGAAGGTCGGCTTCCTCGTACGCACGCGCCGTGCAGCGGGGCGAGCATTTACGAGATTGCGCACTACGGCACATTAATCGCCTAGGCGGAACAGCTAAACCAAGGGCAAGGCGCAGGTTGCCAAGGGTCAGGTCAAAGACGCGGTGAAGAACCTCGTCGAGAAAGCCTGATTGCCGATATCAGCTATCAGTAAGCCTGCGGCGACGCGGGCTTTTCCTTAGAAGGGAGAAATCCGCCTCCGGGACGGCCGTATTGGAATATTCCCCAGTCGTGAGGCTCCAAGAGGCAGGTGGCCATGAAAACAATCGCGACCGCTGCAGCCGCCAGCGTTGACGGCGCCAGCAACCATACCGGGCAGCGGCTCGCCCGAGACCGGTTGCCTATTGTACCGACAGGAACTCAAGCCTCATGCGACAGCTTTCCGCGCTGGCGAGCGGCGCTTGCCGCCGGTCTTTGACGTAAACTTGCGCGTTGAAAGATGCGCAAGCAGGGCCGCCAGACTCATCGCGTTGAGAACTCGGTCTCTAGGGACGCCTCCCTTGCGCGCCATCTCGACACCCCAATGCATGTGGTCGAGTTCGCGGATTGAATGCGCGTCCGGATTGATGCTGAAGATGCAGCCGTAGTCGAGTGCCTTCTGATGCCACCGCCAGTCGAGATCGAGCCGCCACGGATGCGCGTTGATTTCGACAGCGACGCCATATTTCGCGCATGCTCGGAGGACTTTGTCGATATCGAGATCGTAGCCGGGACGACGCAACAATTGGCGACCGGTCATGTGGCCGATGATTGTCGAGAGGGGGTTCGCGATTGCCGCAATGATACGTTCCGTCTGCTCTTTCTCAGGCAACCTGAAGCGGCTGTGCACGCTCGCGACAACGAAATCGAACCGCTTCAAGATGTGATCCGGATAGTCTAGCGAGCCGTCGGCCAGGATGTCTGCCTCAATGCCCTTGAGGATGCGAAATTCTCCACCGTACTTTTTGTTCAGCCGATCGGCTTCGCGGTGCTGTTCAGCAATCTCCTGCAACGAGAGTCCACCCGCGTAGTGGGCAGACTGTGAATGGTCGGCGACACCGTAATACTCGAACCCGCGCTTACGTGTCGCTTCAGCCATTGCCTCAAGCGTCTCGGTGCCGTCGGATGCGGTCGTGTGAGAATGCAGCATCCCATGGAGATCTTCGTCCCGAACGAGCGGAGGTAGCTGCTGGCTTGCTGCCCGCTTAATCTCATCTCTGCCTTCGCGCAGTTCGGGCTCGATGAACTGCAGGTCCAACGCTTCGTAGATTTCCACCTCTGTCGCTGACGCAATCAGCCTTCTGCCGCGGTAGAGTCCATCGGATTTGAGCGCGAACCCCCTCGCGGCTGCGGACATCCTCAATTGCTCAAGGTGGGCCGCCGAACCGGTGGCCTCGAGGAGGCTCGCGCCAAAGTGCTTCTTGTCCGTGACGACAAGCCTGAGAGTGGACTGCTCGGTCTCGGTCCGCTTCTTCCCAAGCGCGACCAGCGCGAGGTCGGCAACAAGTTCGCAACCGCGTCGGAAATCACCGGCGATTTCCACCCGCGAAAACTCGGGATGCTCTTGCTTCAAAGATATGACCGCATGCTCAAGGAGCGCCGCGGCCTTGTGCAGGTGAAGCTGTGTCTCGCCGCTTCGAGCGATGGCCAAGTTCTGCAGGATCTTTGTCTGAAGCGAAGCACCGAGGCCTTTGAGTGGCCGGATGCGATCTGCCTTTGCTGCGGCTTCGAGGTCAGCCAACGAGTTCACGCCGAGCGCCTGATGAAGCTTCAGGATCTTGTCGGGCCGAAGCCCTGGCACAGCAAAAACCTCCATCACACCGGCCGGCACCTCCTCGCGCAACTTCTCCAGGCGTGGATGCGTGCCCGTTTCATAGAGCTTGCGCACAATGTCTGCGATCGCGTCACCGATCCCCGGGATTCTGGTGAGGGCGCCCTCGGCGATGATCCGATCGAGCGGCTGTGACAACACTGCCAAACTATCGGCCGCGCGCAAGTAAGCCTTGGTGCGATAGGGATTGTCTCCGCGCAGCGACGTGCGATGTGCGTATTCCCTTAGGAGGCTGGCGACTGTCCGCGCATCGGTTTTTGCCATGGTCGAGGCAAACGGGGCCAATCTTGGCAGGTTCCATTCAGGCCAAGGTAGCGAGCCCTAGTCCAGTCTTGCTACCAATCGCGGAGCGGGGCTACAGATTTGGCAAAAGTTGGTCGGCTCGACCCCATCCCGCCAGAGATTTACTGGCTGCGCGTTTCTTCAATTCAGCAGCATCGCCGACGTGGAAATGCGAGGGCGCATCAATCGTCTTCATTTCCGCCCAGGTGATGGGCGCAGCGACGGGAGCGCCCGGTCGGGACCTAGCACTGTAGGGCATGATTGCCGTGGCGCCCCGCTGGTTGCGCAGGTAGTCGACAAAGATTCGTCCCTTCCGTTTCGCCTTCGACAACACGGCGGTGAAGTGGCTGGGATCACTCTGCGCGACGGCCTGCGCCAATCTGGAGGCGAAAGCCTTCACCTCGGGCCATTCGGCCCGGGGCGTGAGCGGCGCGATCACATGCACACCCTTGCCGCCGGTCAGCATCGGAAATGTCGTCAAACCCAGCGATTTCAGGATTTCCCGAAACTGGAATGCGGCGGCGCGCACAGCTTCGAAATCCAGCCCCTCGTCGGGGTCGAAGTCTAACACTAGGCGGTCGGCCTTCTCGACGTCTTCGATGCGCGCTCCCCAGCCATGGAACTCGATCGTTCCCATCTGGACACAGGTCATCAGCCCCTCGGCATCGTCGACATAAAGGTAGGGTTCCTCATGGCCGTCCTTTTCAGTGATTCCGACGTGATGGACCTTGTCGCCGAAGCTGCCGGCGTCATGCTTCTGGAAGAAGCACTTCTTCGCCCGGCCTTGCGGACAGCGGACAAGGCTGATCGGCCTGCTGCCGGCCCAGGGCAGCATGATCGCGGCGACGTCGGCGTAATAATCGGCAAGCTGACCCTTGGTGATGTTGGATTCGGGGTAGATCACGCGGCCGCGATTGCTGATCGCGATCGTGCTTGTCGCGGGAGGCGGCAGCGTCGCAGTGTGATGTTCCCTCTCAAGCGCAACGGCTTCCGGCTTCTTGTCTTCGCGCAGGCCGAGATAGCTTGGATGGCGCAGCGTCCCTTCATTGGTCATCTCGGTGTAGGCGATCTCGGCGACAAGGTTCGGACGCAGCCAGTGCGCGCCGCGAACTTCTGCGCGCGGTCCTTCGACCGTGGCGGCCTTCTGCTCGAGCGGCGCCATAATCTTCATCAGCCGCGCCATCTCGGCGGTATCGAAACCGGTCCCGACCTTGCCGGCAAAGCGTAGCTTTCCGCCGTCATGGACCCCAAGGATAAGCGATCGAAACGCGCGATCTTTGTCCGACGGCGTCCAGCCGACGAGCACGAATTCCTGACGTTTGATGCACTTGATCTTCAGCCAGCTTCCATCGCGGGCGCCGACATAGTCCGAATCCGCCAACTTCGAGACAACTCCCTCGAGGCCGGCGTCGCAGAAGCGGTTCAGCAATTCTTCCCCCCGGCCCTGGATGTGGTCGGAGTATCGAAGGATGGGGCTCTTCGGCGGCAGGATTTCCTCCAGTTTCTCCTTTCGCTCCAGCAGCGGAAGCCTCGTCAGGTCCTCGCCGTCGAGCTCGAGCAGGTCGAAGGCATAAAAATCGATGCTCGCGGGGTCGCCCTTCAAGGCGTTCTGGAGCGCCTGGAAACTCGATCGCCCCTCGGCGTCGATGACAACAGCCTCTCCATCTATGAGCGCGGACCCAACCTTGAGTTTGCGTGCTTCCGACAGAATGGAGGGGAAGCGGCCGGACCAGTCCAGGCCGGAGCGCGTATAGGCGCGCGCTTCCTCGTCGCCCACGGCGACGAGAATGCGGTAGCCGTCATATTTCATTTCGTGGATCCAGCGATCGCCGGCGGGGACGGTGTCCACCAGCTTTGCGAGCTGGACGGGCCGAAAACTGGGCGGTCCAAAAGTGGCTTGGTCTTGAGGCGGCTTCGTTTGACGAGCGCGCAACCCATTGACTGCCTTTCGCTTGGTCATTTTCACCGCCTCATACTCAATAGGAATGGCTTAATCGCGTCCAACGCAGGACTGCTTCTTTAGTTTCGACGCTCGGGGGGTGGGTGCAGTTCTCCGATGACCTGAACCGCAGAAAGGGCAGATCTATTTGCCGTCAAGCAGCATATGACGTGCCCTCGACGTCTGCCGTTTGCGCTCCGAAAGTCGCATAGAAAGCATTGTCGAATTCTCCATTCCACGCGTTTCGAGAAGTCAACTTGAGGTGATTGGTCGCGCGCGGACGCGTTCATTCAGCCGGATGCGTCCCGCCTGGCATGCGATCGCCTTGAGCCCGCGCCTTAGCCACTACTTAGATCGTGAATGGCCGGCTGTAGACCGTCAGGCGTGATATCAACCGTCGCAAGCGTGATCGGCAGCTTGAAACGACGGTGACCGGCGCTCCCCGGATTAAGGTAGAGCACACCGTCAACGGTTTTGAGTTTCGGCACATGGGAGTGGCCCGACACGACCATGTCGATACCGAGTGCCACTGGTGAGACCTGCAGTGTTTTCAGATCATGGAGGACGTAGAATTTTCGGCCTGCCAGCCGTACCAACACCGTGTCGGCGTAGGTCGAAGCCCACCCGGCCGTATCCACGTTGCCTCTGATCGCGGTAACCGGTGCGATCTGCTGAAGCGCGGCAATAACGTCAGGACTGCCAATGTCTCCGGCATGGATGATGTGGTTTACCTCGGCCAGGCGCAGTTCCGCCTCAGGTCTCAGCAGGCCGTGCGTGTCAGAGATGATGCCTATCCTGAATGTCATTGTCGGCCGTTATATGGTGAGCACATCGAGATCAGCCGCAATCCGGCTGTTCGGAAATGCCCGCACGGCTTCCGCGAGGATTTCTTCGTCGGCATAGCGACCGGAGATATGCGTCAGAACGAGCTGCTTCACGTTGCTCATCGCTGCCAGAGATGCCGCCTGCGCAGCCGTGAGATGACCGTAGTCGCGCGCCATGGCCGCATCTCGTTCCAGGAAGGTAGCCTCGATCACCAGAAGGTCCGCGCCGCGGACATGTTCCGCGAGCCCATCGGTCGACTCCGTATCGCCGATGATGACCAGCTTCTTGCCTGCTTCCAGCGGTCCTAATACGTCTTCGGAAGCAACTGTTCGGCCATCCGCGAGGGTGATAGACCGGCCTTCTACCAGTTCCTTCCTGATTTGGACCGTCTGGCACGCCCAGAGACGCCAGGTGCTCGGCGCGAAGGTGACGACGCGGTCGTGTCTCGACCACGAAGCCATAGCTGTCCGTGTCGCGGTGCCGAACCTGAAAGCAGTCGATCATGAATTCGTCCGCGTCGAAAAACCGGCCGGGCGTCAGCGGCTCAAGCGTTAGTGGGATCGGCGCTCGTCCTTCACCCCACAGACCAGCGAGCATGCGAACGACGACCTCAAGGGTCTCGGGGCCTCCATGGACGGTCAGGAGATCGTCGCTTTGTCGCAACCGGAGCGCCGAGAACAGGCCGGGGATTCCAAGGATATGGTCGAAATGCGCATGAGTGAGCAGTAGGCGATGAAGCCGCCTGAAGCCGGCGCCGCTCCGCAGCAGCTGGCGCTGCGTGCCTTCCCCGCAGTCGATCAGAATTCGCTGGCCTCCGGCCTCGACAAGCAGGGCAGGGTGATTTCGCTCGGCAGAGGGTACGCTGGCCGAGGTGCCAAGAAAGGTCAGTCTGAAAATCATGGGGATATTTTATCCCGCAAGCGGTCAGGCCTCAAAGCGGTCAAACAACGGCTTGGTCCCGACGAGCGCTCGACGCATCCACTGACTTTCGCTTGATCACTCACCGTTCCTTGCTCAGGAGGAATGGCTTAATCGCATCCAACGCAGGACTGCTTTTTTAGTTACGCCGTTTCTCCGAGGCGGCGTGAGCTTTCGCAATCTGCATGGCGGCACCCGCCGCGCTTTGTGTCTCGTCAACTTGCCAGCGCCAGCTTGCCGTATCGGTTGATCTCGCTGTCGATCTCCAAGACAAGGCTTTCCAACGCGGGGTTCCTCGCCTTCTTCGCGCGGCGCACGACGTAGACGAGCGACGGCGGAGCAGGCAGGCGCTCGCTGATGATCTCCATCTCGGGGCGGAGGTGACGATCGCTCAGGAGCGCGACCCCGAGACCCGCCTGCACGCCTGCGATGATGCCCGCGGCACTGGAACACTCAAACACCGTTTCCAGCTCCGCGCCTTCGTCCTGACCGATGTCGATGGCCCAACGTCGGTAGAAGCAGTCGTCATCAAAAGACAGGAAAGGCAGGGGAGCCCCGTCCTCCAGCGCCAGCTCGCGGGACTTAACCCAATGCAGGTTTTCGCGGAACAACACGACATCTGTCGGCCGGACTTCATGCGCGAAGAGCTGGACAATCGCGACGTCCAGTTCGCCATGTTCCAGCATGGACCGGAGCATCAGGCTCATGCGCACTTTCGTTCGGATTGCCACCTGGGGGTGCAGGCGCCGGAAGCGACCGAGGATGCGGGACAGGTCCGAGCAGGTCGTATCTTCAGTGAACCCGAGCAGAATGCGGCCTGCCAGGTTAGATTTCGCGAAGCTGACGACAGCCTCGTCGTGAAGGCCGAGGATCTTCGCCGCATAGTGCAGAAGCCCTTCGCCGTCTGTCGTGAACATGCCTCCGCCTGGACGCCGGTCTAGCAGTTCGCAGCCCAGGCTGGCCTCCATTCGCTTGATCTTGTGGCTCACGGCGGACTGCGTCAGACCCAGCGCCTCGGCGGCCCTCGTCACCCCGCCATGCAGCTTTATCGCCCGAAGAGCGCGAAGTGCGTCGATGTCCAGTCGCCTGTTCTTGGTTTCGACCATGGGCCCAGTCCACGAAATCATTTTGTCAGCCGATCTATGCCTTATGCGACGCGCGCAGGCAATCGGTCATCACGGAAGTGCACGGTTAGTCATGTCCTGATCGAAATTTGTCATGTGTGCTTCACTCGCCAAGTAGCTATCCGTCGACCGAAATCCTTTCGGGACTACCATGACCCTCCTTTCTATCGGTGCCGCCCCGACGACGCGTTCCCGTCTGCTTCTGCCGCTGCTCGCGACATTGCTGATCATCGGCTGGAGTTCCGGGTTCGTTGGCATTCGCTACGCAAGCCAAGAAGCCAGCGTGGTTGTCCTGTTGTTCTGGCGAACAGCCTTGTCGGGGATCATCCTCCTTCCGTTCGCGCTAGCCTTTGGCCCGCGCATGCGCCTTAAAGCGGTGCTGCCGCAGATGGCATTCGGCGTGATGGCCGTCTTCATCTATCTCGGCGGCTTCGCGCTTGCGATTGAGCAGCGGGTGCCGACAGGACTGGTCGCGCTAATCTCCGATCTTGTGCCGTTGGCGGTCGCAGCGCTTTCGCAACCGCTTCTGGGCGAACGGCTTGGAGTAAGACAGTGGATAGGCACAGCCATCGCTGTGACAGGAGTGCTGATCGTCTCCTTCGACAGTCTCAGCTTCGGGGCCGCGCCACTATGGGCCTACGCACTCACCATCGGCTCCATGCTGGCGTTCGCCGTCGCTTCCGTCCTCCGCAGAGGCGAGCGATCTCTGGACATGCCCGTCCATCAGAGTCTGTGCATTCACTCGTTCACCGGCGCCGTCCTCTTCGGCATCTGCGGACTGTTCCAGGGAACCCTAGATCCGCCCCTGACGCGCGAGTTCGCGATTGGCATGGCCTGGCTCGTGCTGATCGCCACATTTCTCGCCTATGCTGTTTATTATTCGATGCTGCGGATCTACCCGGTTGCTCAGGTGAGCACCGCCATCTACCTCAGCCCGCCTATCACTATGCTTTGGGCCTGGATGCTGTTCTCGGAACCGCTTACCTCGGCGATGTTCATCGGCATGGGGGTAACGCTGGTGGGGGTCTGGCTCACCTCACGCGCGTGAGATGCTTCCGCATTCTGCAGGGCAGGTCCGCCGAACCGGTCCCATGAAGGAAGAGATCGTCGTTGGTTATGGCGAACGGACGCGCCGGAAGTGCTGGCAGCCCCCACTCCGCTCCACGCTGATCTGGACCCCTTCCGACGGGATCGCCTAATACCGGGCGTGTCGCGCCTGCGGCATGGTCGCGGACAAAAACAATCGTGGTTTGCCAGCATAACTGATGGAAAACACCTGCCCAGGTTTGATGACCTCGCGTGGCTCGCAACGTCCGAACGTTTCACGCGTTGGTGACACTCATTAGCGTGCCGAGAGGGAAGTCCGATGGATAGAGAGCCGACAAACGCGCCCGCGCCGCGCAAGGGCATGCCAAGCCCGAGGTTGGACGAGGCCGAATTCAAGAAGCGATATCGGGAGCGGTTCTTCGATCCGGCCTTTCGACCGTATGACGCCGCAATCAACGAAATAGCAGAGGTTGCATGGCAAGCTTATTTGGATTCCCGCAAGAGCCCGATCACACGCAAGGCCGGATCGGAATTCGCGGATTCCGACTACGATCTTTCTGTCGATTGGCTGGCCGCGCGCGACGCGGTGCTGGAGGCCCAGAAAAGCTACGAGGACGAGACGCTGCTGCCGACCATCCTCATAATAAACGGATCGTCGCGCAGCGAGCACACCTGTCCTGGCGAGATGTCGAAGAGCTATCGCTTGGCCGAGATCGCGCAAGCGACAATCGCGGGCGAGACGGAACTTGGTACCAAAATCCTCGATCTAGCTCGTCTAGCATCGGAATACGGACGCAACATACATCCGTGCAAGGCGTGTTTCTCGACGGCTGCCCCGCTCTGCCATTGGCCGTGCTCCTGCTATCCCAATTACTCACTGGGCCAGGTGCAGGACTGGATGAGCGAAATCTATCCGCTCTGGGTCGCAGCTCACGGCGTGATGATCATCACGCCAGTCAATTGGTATCAGGTCTCATCGCCGGTGAAGTTGATGATGGACCGGCTCGTTTGCGCCGACGGGGGCAACCCCGACCCGTCGCTTACCCACGGCAAGGATGCGGCCCTGGCCAAGCAAGTCGAGCTCAACGGATGGGACTATCCTCGCCATCTCGCTGGCCGGCTCTTCTCGGTGGTCGTCCACGGCGATGTCGAAGGCGCGGAGAATGTGCGCCGGTCGCTCGCCGACTGGCTTCGCTTCATGAAGCTGACGCCGGCGGGCGCGCATGCTGAACTCGATCGCTACATCGGATATTGGAAGCCGTACGCGACCAACCATGATGAGCTGGATGCCAACGAGGACGTGCAGGAAGAGGTGCGCAACGCCGCGCGAGCGTTGGCCGAAGCCGTGAGCGAGCGTAGGGCCGGCCGACTAAGACCGATCGGATCGTCACTCAAGAACCCGCATCCGAAGTGACCGCTGACCTGCATGATCTCCGCGACCGGTGGTGCTCCGCGAGCTTGGCGCTTGGTCATATTGGACCGCGAAATCGAGCCCCTGTGGCCCGACAGCACTCCGTATTTGGCGGAATTGGTACAGAGTTCATGGAAAGCGATCCCAAGATACTGAACCGCGTTAGGGGTCAGCACGAGGGGTGGGCCATGCAGGGCGATTGCGTCCTCCCGCCCGAATAGTTTGGCTTGGTCCAG
Source organism: Mesorhizobium sp. M1D.F.Ca.ET.043.01.1.1 (assembly GCF_003952385.1). Classification (NCBI taxonomy): domain Bacteria; kingdom Pseudomonadati; phylum Pseudomonadota; class Alphaproteobacteria; order Hyphomicrobiales; family Phyllobacteriaceae; genus Mesorhizobium; species Mesorhizobium sp. M1D.F.Ca.ET.043.01.1.1. The sequence goes on along the minus strand of NZ_CP034444.1, from coordinate 1,813,601 downwards.
GATAAGGTCGGCCACGGTGGCCGAAACCAGGAGATCGTGAGAACGCGAGAGCGCCATGATGCGTTCGCGGACCCGCTTCTCGAAAATGTCAGGGCTCTCCGAGCGGTTGTTGGTTTCCCTGATCATTGACAGTATCACGGCGTACTCGTTCTTCACTCGGTGATTGACTTCGCGCATCAGCATGCGGATACGCTGCTCGCTCTCCTTCGCGGCTGTGATGTCGCGCGCGATCTTGGAGGCTCCGACGATGCGACCGATGCTATCCCGCACGGGCGATATGGTGAGCGAGACCGGAATGTCTGTGCCGTCCTTGCGGCGGCGGACGGTTTCAAAACTCTCGACCCGTTCACCTCGGCGGATGCGCTCGATGATCATTGGCTCTTCATCAACGTGTTCCGGCGGGAACAGCATCGTGATGTGATTGTCGAGAGCTTCCTCAGAGCTGTAGCCGAAAAGCCGTTCGACGCCCGCCGGCGGTGCTGACGAGGCAGCTCGAATGGCTGAAGCCGGGCAGAGGCATTAGAATTGCCCAGATAGTGACCCTAGCAAGATCAGTTCGATCCACGGATCATTGGGTGGGAGCACCGCCGCCCCTCGACGATCAATCCCGAGGGTTACGTTAGGTCTTAGTTTCTCGTTGGCATCGTTCAGTGTGGTAGACGTTCCTCCCGCTCTCGCTTTGCGGTCACGAAGCAGTTGCCTTTTCCAAGATGCTAGCAAAGCGTTTCGCACGCTACGCCGTCGCCATCCCGATCCAGCTTCCGGCCCCAGGAGCAGTTGTGCAGATACCACTGGGCTTCGTCGCACGAGCTGATTTGCGAGCAGTACCGCGGCAGCACGCATGAGTAGCCGCTTTGCGCGACCAACCGGCGGCTGACGATGCCGAGCGGCTGGCTCCGCGGCGCCGCGCCCTCGGCGTGCGACGCTCGCCATTCCCAGGGCGCTTGAAAGTTGCCGACCCACAGACCGACCTTGGCCGCTTCCGCCTTGGCCTGCTGCGGCGCATAGGCGCCGTGGCTGTAGCGCGGCCAATCGACCGCTTGGCCGTGCTCGACCATCCATGCTGCCGCGCTTGCACCGTCGGCGCGCCGGCAATCGCCGACGAAGCGGTGATAGCGATCCCAGGTCACGAACGTGCATTGCACCGGTCTCGAGGAAGCCAGGAAAGCGTCCAGCGCTTCGGTCGATTGGCGGCCGCAGGGATATTCGAAGCCTTTGGCGTCGTCGCAATATTGCCGGCTCTCCGGCGCGTCGATGGCGTTGAAACGGATGCGCTGCCCATGGATCTCGATCGTGTCTCCGTCGATGACGGATGCGACGCCGACGATCGGCCGCGGTTTTGGGCCGAGCAAATTCGAGATGCTGATATCCAGCGGGTCGTCGCTGTGCTTCATCGCCGTTTGTCCGACCAGCGCGCCGGCTGCGGCGACAGTCACGAAGATCAGCCGTCGCGGCACGCCTGCCCATCGTCGGGTGCGCGAGCGGTTGGCGCCGGTGCGCTCGCGCCACTGGTTAGAACGGATGCTGTGACGAAACCTATCCAAGCCCTTTCCCCCACCCGGGAGGATGCCCTTAAATAGGATTGAAGTCCAGCAGGCGCTCAAGCGGCGCTATATTGCGCTGCACTGCAAATGCACTTGGAGAGCTATGGCCAGTTCGCCCGGGCGTCTTGCATTATGGTTGGAGAAGTGCGCCTCCATATTGCGCCCAAAGGTGTTCGCAGTCCCATGTCCTCAAGCTCGGGGTTCCTGGTTCCCCATAGAGGACCATTGCACCGCGAACGTCGTATCCAAGCACCGACGCATTGGCGACGAACTGGATTGCGCGCCCTAAGCTGATTGCGCCAATCCGGGTTTCAATCTTGCTGGTGAGATCGATCACTCCGAAGATTTCCGCATCTGCGCCTCTGCCGGCCAAAACAGCCGTCGAGATCGCATCGTCTAGGGCAAGGAGCATCGCGTGGGTCCCCGTAAGCAGCGCTCCCTAACTTTGACGAGCGAAATTTGTTCCCCGGCCCCTGAAAGAATCCGCGATTAACTGTCCAGCTCAAGCGGCTCATGGTCTGGCCGTTCATGCCAAATGACTTGCCGGAGATCGCGCCGGTCGACCGGCTGGCCGCATTCCTGCATTCGTAGAAGTGATCCTGTTCGCGAGGAGGGTCGCCCCCATATCGGCCACAGGATTACGCCCCAGCAAGTTCGGGAACTAATCGGCGAGCACGGCAATGACCGCAAGACTTTGGAACGCGAGGCCAGGAAGTTGCACGGGTGACGAAGCTTTTGGACCTAGGGCCGCCCATCGTCGGCTGCGGCACCGGCAGTTTTGCGCCCATCTCTTGCCTTTCAATCTCAGTTTGCGCACCGCTACAAGCCGCCCTCATATCTGCCAATGAGTGCAGGGGAGCGACGAGCGGGCTGACCCGCATTGCGATATGCGCCGCATCTGACCAACGCCGCGCTGTCAGCCGATCTCGATGTTCATCTCAGCAATCAGCCGCTCGCGTCCGGCCAGTGAGTTCAGCGCCTTGTCGCCAAGCTCGCGGGCGACGAGGTTGAGCAGCGCTTCGCAAAACACGACATAGGCGCCCATGCTGTTCGAATAGAAGCTGCTAGCATGCGGGATGAAAAACGCATGCTGGGCTGGGGGAACAAGTGGCGAGGATCGCGAGTCGGTGATCGCGATCACCTTCTGGCCGTTTGCCGCAGCGATGCGGCCAACCTCGGCGACGCTGCGCGTATAGGGCGCGCAACTGGCCGTGATGACGACGTCACCCGGCTCGAGCTGCGATAGCGCCTCGGCGACGCCGAGCCGAGGCGCATCGAGCAGCGCCACGTCCGAGCGTACCATGCCCAGGCAATAGGTGAGGAAGCTCGCAAGCGAGTGGAACTGGCGGACGCCGTGCACCCGCACGCGGCGTGCGCCGGTCAGCAGCGCGGTCGCGCCCTTCAGCGACGCGGCGTCCAACTGGCCGAGGAAGCCGTCGACATTCGTCGCCGTTTCGCGTGCCAGCCGTTCGAAGACCTCAACCTCGGCGCCGCCTGGCGACGGCGTCGTCATCAGCCTTCCGGCCTGGCGGCTGTAGAAATATTGCTGGTCGTCGGCGATCGCCTTGCGGAAGACGGCTTGGAAATCGCTGAAACCTTCGAAGCCGAGACGCTTCGCCAGCCTGGTCAGCGTCGACGGATTGATGCCGAACTGATCGGCGAGTTCCGATATCGTGCGGACGGCGGACTGTTCGGGCGCCTCGACCAGCTTGGCGAAAACGTCATGCGCCTTGGAGCCGAGGGAAAAGCCCGCTTGGTCGCGGCCGACCGAGAGCGCCAACGTCCTCAGCTCCTCGATGGTGCGCGGCGGCTCCGCAACGGCTTCCTCTGGCATCGTTCCCGTTCACCCCGCGACAGGGACCAGCCCATCCTGCATGTCGAAGCGCGCTGCTTCGTGTGCAGCATCGTAGACAGCCCACTCGACCTTGTCAGCCCCGACGCGGAAGACGACGCTGGCAAGCGTGTTCTCGACATCACTGTCGGCCGGGTCCGTGCGGTAGATCGGCAGCTCCGGGTCGGCCGCGTCCCACAAGATGCCGAGCGCGCGGCGTTGCGGCTCGGACTGAGGCGTCTGGTCCAGCAGCGCTTCGCCTCGTCGTTGGCGTACGCCGGACGAACCGGTGACGATCTGCGACATGCGCCCGGTGTCGGCATGGATCAGGTGGTTCGAATGGACACGCGCCGCCTCGACGCGATCGACCGACAGCGCTTGCGCGGTGAACTCGACGCTGAGCAGCCGCTCATCGCCGGCCTGCGCCAGGGTCAGGTGAAAGGCGCCGGCGCGCGGCACCGATTTGAGCAGCGCCAGCGCCGCGTCGAGGTCCGGCGCGTCGAGGACGGCGCGCGCCAGCACCATGCGCGGCGCCCCGGCGCCGCCAGCCAGCGGCCTGGTGTTGTTGACCGTCTGCACCAGCTTCGCCGACGTGGCAGCGAATGTGTGGCCGGGCAGCGAGCCGGGATAGACGAAGGCGGTGAATTGATTGCCGCCTTCGGAAGCGATATGCGCCAGCCCGCAATGGCCGGCGAAATCCGGGTCGCCGTCCTCATTGTGACCGATGACATGCGGCGAGCCGGGCAATTGCACCGTCGTGCAGCCATCGGGCGCCATTGCCCAGATGTCGCCGCGGCAGTTCCACAGGAAGACGTCGTCGAAAGCCAATTCAAGCCCGGCGGCGAGGCCCTGCAGTTCGGCCCAGTATCGGGGGAACCGCTCCCGCACGATCGTCGCCATCATGCCAATGCGCGGATCGGCGCGCCGAGCGTTGAGCTCGCGCCATGCGGCGGACGTCTGGAAATGGTCATTGAGCGCCGCTCTGCCGAAGCGCCCGAGAGCGGCCCCGACGTCGTAGGGCGACCCCGAGACATCGATGAAGGAAAGCCGGCGGCCGGCGTCATGCGACATGCTGCAGAAACTCTTTCAAGCGAGGATTTTGCGGGTTTGCAAGCAGCTCCCGCGGTTCTCCGTCAACAGCGATCTTGCCGCCTTCCATGAAGATCAGCCTGGTCCCGACCTTGCGGGCAAAGGCCATCTCATGGGTGACGACGATCATCGTCATGCCTTCCTCGGCCAGCGCCTGCATCACGCGCAGCACCTCGTGCCTTAGTTCAGGATCGAGCGCCGAGGTCGGCTCGTCGAACAGCATCAGCTTCGGCTTGACGGCAAGCGCGCGCGCAATGGCGACGCGTTGCAGCTGGCCGCCCGAAAGCTCGCTCGGATAGTGATGCGCCCGTTCGGCAAGACCGACCTTGGCCAGCATCTCCAGGGCCTGCTTGCGTGCCTCCTGTCGCGTCTCGCCACGCACGCGGCGCGGACCGAAGGCGACGTTTTCCAGCGCCGTCATCTGCGGAAACAGGTTGAACTGCTGGAAGACCATGCCGGCTTCCTGGCGGATCAGGCGGACCTTGCGGCCGCCGGATTTGACGCTGATGCCGTCAACGACGAGGTCGCCGCCATTGATCTCCTCCAGCGCGTTGATGCAGCGAAGCAGCGTCGACTTGCCGGAGCCGGAGGGGCCGATCAGCACCACCTTCTCGCCGGGCTCGATCGACAGATCGACCTGATCGAGGATGGTGACCTGGCCGAAGCGCTTGGTGACCTTGTTGAACGCCACGATGCTCACAGGATGCGCATCCTCTTTTCGGTCAGCCGCAGGATGAGCGTAAGCGTGCCGGTCATGATCAGGTAGAACATCGCCACGGCCGACCAGATCTCGACGGCGCGGAAGTTGGCCGCCATGATTTCCTGGCCTTGCCGGGTGAGCTCGCCGACGCCGATGACGATGAACAGCGAAGTATCCTTCAGGCTGACGATGAACTGGTTGCCCAGCGCTGGGATCATGCGACGGAAGGCGAGCGGGCCGATGATGTAGAAAAGCACCTTCCAGAACGGCAGGCCGAGGGCCAGGCCGGCCTCGCGCAAGCCGCGATGGACGGAAAGAAAGGCGCCGCGCACGATCTCGGCGATATAGGCGCCGGCATTGATGATGATCGCCATGATCGCGGCCGCCAGCGGATTGATGCGGACATCCGCCAGGATCGGCAGCGCGAAATAGATGAACATCACCTGCACGATGATAGGGGTGCCGCGAATGATCTCGACATAGAGCATGGCGATGGCGTTGAGCACGACGTTGCCATAGGCGCGCGCCAGCCCGGCGGCGAAGCCGATGACAAGGCCGCCGGCAAGCCCGGCGAGCGCGATCAAGACGGTGAGGCGGGCACCCTTCAGCAGCTCGGGCAGTGCCTGCCAGATGACGGACCAGTCGAAATCCATGAGAGCCATCCTTCAGGGGAGACGCGCCGGCCATGCCGGCGCGCCCCAAGATCCGGGGGAAGATCCAGGGAGAACCCCGGTGATCAGCTCTTCGGCGGCTCGGTGCCGAACCACTTCTTGTAGATGTCGGCGTAAGTGCCGTTGGTCTTCAGTTTGGCAATGGAAGCATTGACCTTGGCGACGAGCGGGCTGCCCTCCGGGAAGGCGATGCCATATTGCTGCGCCATCATCTGCGGGCCGACGGTCTTCACTTTCCCCTGGCCGTTGGTCTTGATGTAGTAGAGCACGTTCGGCGTGTCATGCATGGCGGCGTCGGCGCGTCCGGTCGCGACCTCGAGATAGGCGTTGTCGCTGTTCGGGAACAGGCGCAACTCCGTGCCCTTGAAATGTTCCTTGGCATAGTCGGTCGCCGACGTGCCGGTCTTCACGGCAAGCGTCTTGCCGACGAGATCGTCGGGACCTTTGATCGTGCTGTCGACCGGCACCATCAAAAGGAAGCCGCTGTCGTAATAGCCGTCTGAGAAATCGATGACCTTCTTGCGCTCGTCCTTGATGGTTATGCCGGCCAGTCCGACATCGACCTGCTTGGTCTGCAGCGCCGGGATGATGCCGTTGAAGTCCATCGGCTGCAGCGTGTAGGTCACGCCGATATCCTTGGCGATTGCCGCCCACAGGTCGATGTCGAAGCCGACATATTTGTCGCCTTCCTTGAACTCGAACGGAACGAAGGCGGTGTCGGTCGCCACGATCAGGTCGTCGGCGAAGGCCGGCTGGCCGAATGCGAGCGTTGCCGCGACGGCCGCGGCGGCGGTGAGGCTTGCGAGTGCGGACTTCATTTTCGGGTTCCCCTTTTTGTTGGATTGCCCGGGAAGCGTAGCACTGTCGGTCTGGCAGCGCAAATTAAAAATGCATTATATTATAAAATGCATTGCAAATTTGCAGAATGCCGATGCATTAGGCATCCGACCACTGGCTTCGCAACGCGTCCGCATCGGCGAGCGTCAGCCCGCAGGCTTCGACTGCCCGCCTTGTGGCCACGACGAGGTCCTGGTTTCCGGAAGCCAGCGTCCCATCGGGGAGAAGAAGATTGTTCTCGAAACCAACGCGTGCATGCCCCCCAAGCAACGCCGCGGTCGTCACGCATGCCGCCTCCTGGCTGCCGAAGGCACACACCATCCAGTGCCTCGCGGCGGGGATGCCAGGCGCCAGGAACGGCAGCAGGTCGGCGGGGCGCGATGTCTGCCCGACCGTGTAGCGGCCGAGCACGTAGAGAACCGGCAGATTGTCGAACGGGATCAGGCCGCGACCCGCGAGCGCCGCGAGATAGATCGCCTCCTCGGGCGTATAGAGGATGATCTGCGGCGTGACTTTTTCCACCCGCAGCGTTTCGAGGAACGCTGCGAAACCTGCTTCGTGCATCGGGTCGGGCACGAGTTCGCGCAAGGCAAGCGAAACCGCCTCTGGCTGCGTTTCCAGCACCACCCGCATCTGCTCTTCGGGCCGATAGAGGCCCAGCGCCTCGCTGGTGATCTGGAGAACGAGCCTGTCGCCGACGCTGGCCCTGATCGCTGCGGTCGCAGCCCGGTAGACCTCGGCGTCGAGCAAATGGTGTCCGTCGCGGTCGCGGACATGGACATGGATCATGGCGGCGCCGGCATCGAGGGAGGCGGCGGCCACATCAGCCAACTCATCTGGGGTGATCGGCAGGGCCGGGTGATCGGCTTTGGTGCGCCGGCCGCCATTTGGCGCCACGGCGATCGCCACTCGATTTTGGTTCGGCATGGATTGCTCCATTTGTTGCTTGTAGACAAGTTGTGCAACATATATTGCACGATCCCGCATTCGCGTCTATGGTCGTGGCATGACCCGCGCGCCACTTACCGACGCCATTGTCGAGGCCTTCGACAGCCTGCCCTCGCAGTTGCAGGACGCCGCCCGCTATCTCTTGGAAAATCCCGAGGACGTCGCTCTGCTGTCCATGCGCGAGCAGGCGCGCCGCGCTGGCCTACAGCCCTGGACGATGGTGCGCCTGGCCAAGCGGCTGGGTTTCGACGGCTACGAGCCGCTGCGCTCGCTCTACGCCAATGCCATGCGACAGGGCGAGCTCGGCTTTGCCGGCAAGGCCGGCGTGCAACTGGCGCGGCAAAGCGAGGTCGGCGATCGGGCCTTGGCCGGCGAAATGGTGAGGTCGCTCTCGGAGCAGATCGCATGGCTTGGCGAACCCGAACAGCTCGACACGCTTGCTGCGGCGGCCGAGCGGCTCTACGCAGCATGCCGGATATTCTGCCTAGGGCTGCGCTCCAGCCATCCGGTCGTCGCGCATTTTTCCTATGTCATGTCCTTCCTCGGCGAGAAGGCGGTAATGCTGGACGGCGCATCGGGAGCCGGCACCGACGCCATTCGCCTTGCGACTTCGGAAGACGTCCTGTTCGTGGTCAGCGTCGCTCCCTACACCAGGCTGACCGTCGATCTTGCCCGTCGCGCCGCTGCGGGCGGCGTGCCGGTGATCGCGCTGACCGACAGCGCCGTGTCGCCGCTCGTTGGCCTCGCCGCGCTGTCGGTGCTGGTGCCGACGGAAAGCCCGTCCTTCTTCCATGCCATGGCGCCGGCCTTCGTCGTCGGTGAGATCCTGGCGGCGCTGATCGCCGGCAAGGGCGGGGACAAGGCGCTCGCCGCCATCCGCCGCACCGAGGACCAGCTCTCGCAACTCGACATCCACATCTTGCCGCCGCGCGGCCGGAGGAAATCATGACCCATATCCTGCATCGCCAGATCAACGCCACGCTCCCCGTCGCGAGTGGCGGCAAGGGCATCGAGCTCTTCGACAGCAACGGGCGCGCCTATATCGACGCGTCTGGTGGCGCTGCTGTTTCCTGTCTCGGCCACGGCCATCCCGATGTCATCGCCGCCATGCATCGGCAGGCCGACACGCTGGCCTATGCCCACACCAGCTTCTTCACCAGCGACGTTGCCGAAGCACTCGCCGACCGGCTGGTCGCCGACGCGCCGGCCGGCATCAGCCATGCCTATTTCGTCTCCGGTGGCTCGGAGGCGGTCGAGGCGGCGCTCAAGATGGCGCGGCAATATTTTGTCGAGATCGGCCAGCCGCAGCGCCGCAACATCATCGCACGCAAGCAGAGCTATCATGGCAACACGCTCGGCGCTCTCGCGACCGGCGGCAATGAATGGCGGCGCGCCCAGTTCCGGCCGCTGCTCATCGAAACCCATCACATCGACCCATGCTTCGCCTATCGTTTCCAGGAAGCCGGGGAGACGGATGAAGACTATGCCGCGCGCGCGGCGCAGGCGCTGGAAGACAAGATCATCGCGCTCGGACCGGAGACGGTCATGGCCTTCGTTGCCGAAACGGTGGTGGGCGCGACGGCCGGCGCGGTGCCGCCGGTGGCAGACTATTTGCGCCGCGTCCGCAAGATTTGCGATCGCCATGGCGTGCTCCTGATCCTCGACGAAGTGATGTGCGGCATGGGCCGCACCGGCACGTTGCACGCCTGCGAGCAGGATGGCGTCGCTCCCGACCTGATGACAGTCGCCAAGGGGCTGGGCGGCGGCTATCAGCCGATCGGTGCAGTGCTGCTCAGCCGAAAGATCTTCGACGCCTTCGCGAATGGTTCGGGCCTCTTCCAGCATGGCCACACCTATATCTGCCATCCGATGGCCTGCGCCGCGGCACTCGCCGTTCAGGACGTCATCGCCCGCGACAGGCTGCTCGACAATGTGAAGGCGATGGGCGCGCATCTGGCGCGCAGGCTCGGCGAGCGCTTCGGCAACCATCCCCATATCGGCGATATTCGCGGGCGCGGCCTGTTCATGGGCGTCGAGCTTGTCGAGGACCCTTCGACCAAGCAGCCTTTCGATCCGAAGCGCAAGCTGCATGCGCGCATCAAGAAGGCGGCCATGGCAAACGGTCTTCTCGTCTACCCGATGGGCGGCACGATCGATGGCGCCAACGGCGACCATGTGCTCCTGGCGCCGCCCTTCATCTGCGACGTTGCCGCCATCGACGCGATCGTCGAGCGTCTCGGCGAAGCCGTCGATCAAGCTTTGCCCTGATCGCTAAACTAGGCTGAAATCTCTCGTGCCAGCTCGCCTTAGGCACATTGGTTATGAGGTATTCTGCGGACTCGAGCGATGTTTGGAGGGGGGTTGGCCTCACAGCTCAGCTCCATCGAACCATTTTGCAATTAGTTCGCACACCGCAGCAAGTTTCTATTTTGGTAGCGGCAGCGGAGATGCGAATGACCGCTATCTTAGGTATTCCTCCGGAAGCAGACTGTCATCTCACGGCCCCGTTCCAGCCATTGCTATTGATCACCGGAACTGACGGAATGGGCAGGCCTATTGATGTCAAAAACGCACAATGCCCTCTCAACGTTCGCCCTTTGTGCTTCGAACGTCGCATAAATAGCAAGTGTGGGAACCGGTTGAAGTTCAACAACGAGGGGGGATGCACCGTAGCGGATGGTCGTTGCGCTGCTGCTCATCCAAAGCGAATTTGCATGAGAAGGGCAAATCATTTTTCCTGACCCGAAGGGGCAACGCTTCATGCCAGAACTACACGCAGGTATCACCGCCATCGGGCAATGATCTCGACAGGGGCTATCCGGTCGGCGGAAATACCTTCGCTCATGGTTCGGACCATCTCGGACCGCCGCGCTCCCATGAGTGTCTGGACGCCCACTACTGCCCGCCCGCTGGCCGCTTGGGCGCGCTGCCAGAGCGGTTGGTGCCATGCCGGAATGCATCTGCCGGCTTTCAACCCTGGAAAACGGTCGGTCCGTTCCCGACCTATATCGGCTTCCCCGGGCCAAAGGCGAGCCCGTTTCTTCGCGAACGCCGACACCATCAGCGGATACTCCTCATCGTTGCTGAGATCGCGCCATAGCCCATTGCCTCGCACAGAGCCGCCGATATGTCCGGCAGGGCTAGAACAGGTCATGGTCGAAGGCGGCTTTGCGGAGGAGGACGTGCAGGTCTTCGGCTGGGGCAACAAAGCGTGGGCCAAGCCATGCGATCGACCGGCGCGGCCGAGCGAGCCTGGAACTCGTCGCCGCCCGCCGCTATTTCGATCGGCTGATGGATAATTCCAGGTGGTGCGATATCCGGCAGGCAATTTCCCTGGTCGATTTGACGAGTTTCATATCTGGTGGCGGTGCCAGGACAGGCGGCCGTATCAGCCTATGTCGATCCAGGCGGGTGCGTGGTCACTCGGCCTTTCCCAGCCACGTGTCTCGACATCGACGCCAGCATTTCGAATGGTCTCCGCCAGTGATAGGCTTACAAGCAAATGATCCATCCGCAAGCCGGAGCTTCGATCGTAGCCGCCGCGATAGGAGAAGTTCCAATAGGTATAGATGCCCTTGCCCGGGTGGATCCGTCGCATCGCATCCACCCAGCCCAGGCTCAGCATGCGAGCGTAGACGTTCCTGCTTTCCGGAAAGAAGACGGCGTCGCCCAGCCAGCGCGCCGGCACTACGGCGTCGATCTCGGTTGGGACGACGTTAAAGTCACCACAGAGCACGGTGCGATCACCCAGCAGCGATTTGCTATAGGTGACGAGACGTTCGAACCAGCGGAGCTTGTAATCGAACTTGGGGCCTGGCGCGGGATTGCCGTTGGGCAGGTAAATGCAGCCGACGACTAGGTCATCGATCTCCGCTTCGAGATAGCGGCTGTGCGTGTCGTCCGGATCGCCAGGCAAGCCGCGGCGGCGCTCGAGCGGATCCCTCCCGCGCGCCAGTATCGCCACGCCGTTGTAGGATTTCTGGCCATGCCATATAGCGCCGTATCCGGCGTCCCGGATCGCCTCAATCGGAAATTTGTCGTCAGAGGTTTTCAATTCCTGCAGGCAAATCACGTCGTAGCTGGTCTGGCCAAGCCACTTCAGGAGCACCGGCAGGCGGCCGTTGACACCATTGACGTTGAATGTCGCGATCCGGGTCACATTTCTCTCCCTGAGTGGCTTCATGAACCAACGCAAGGCGCTGGCGCCGGGTTCAACTTCCTGGAACTGTTGTCGCGCCTGCCGGTTGAGTTCGGTGGCCCATCAAGGGAGGTTTGCATGCCCGGCAATGAGAGATTGAGATACAGAGACAAACAGGAGCGCAAGCCGCGCAAAGACAAAGCTCAGGAAAGGCGGGAGGCGGCGGCCAAAACCCCCGGCAAGACAAACGATTGGGACCGTGACGCGGTGCATGGCGACGGCGATGCCGTCGGCATCGAATCCGACTCCAAATAGCTCGCTTTCACCAAAGGTGCTTCGACTAGGCGGAATATTCTGGGGCCACCGGCCAGGCTTCAGGCCGCCGTATTGAAACGCACTGGATCGGAGACCGATCTAAAGGTCATGCCCATCCGCCGGAAAAATCCCCCAACTGGCAAGCTGATTGCCGAGTGGCCGCTGTCCCCCGCGGCAACGCTTGGATCGTCGATAAGGGCGAGGGGTATTTTCCTCGAGATCCGCGCTCGCTTTTCTGCGGCTCAGAGGAAGCTGCTCCACATTGAATCACGCGTTCTGACCCTGCGCCTGCCAGATGGCTCCGATGCCGATATGCAGGCGGCCGCAGCGATCGTGTCCGAGGCCATGCGCGACATCGAAGACTTGCCGGTGATCCCGCGCGAGGTCGAGGACATCCTGACGATCAAGCAGGGTGAGAGGCGCCGCTGGCTGAAGGACGGTCGTTTGCAGAGCGCCGGAACGCGAACGGTCAAACTTCGCGGCCGCGCCAGGAAGATCACCTTTCACGTCTTCGATCCGCGCTACATCGAAGATGTGCTGGACCGCGACCTGGTCACCATTTGGCGCGAAGAGGACGCAGCGACGGCCGCAGAGAACCGGCGGCGTGCCGCCACAAAGGCGGCCCTAAAGCGCGCGCGGAAGAGGGGTCTTGACGCTCCCAATTCAGCCAGGAATGGCCGCCCAGACGAAAGCTCCAAGGCCAAACTGTGCGGTTGGGAAGATTTTGAGAGCGATGGGCTGCTGCGCTGACAAGCCGCTCGGGCGTCAGGCCGAGAATCTTTCAATATCGATCGTGAGTTCAACAACAACCCCGGCGGGATCCCAATCTCGCACGACTCCGCCAAGCTCACTCGCTGCGGCGCGGATCAAGCGGCTCCCGAAACCTTCGTCTTCGGTTGCGACAGGAGATGGTCCTCCTACCTCTCTCCACTGGACAGCTACCTTACCGTCCCTATTGGAGCAGGCGATCTCTATTGAGCCGGCGGCCGCCGAGAGGCTGCCATGCTTGGCAGCGTTGGTGGCGAATTCGTGTAGCAGGAGAGAAAGCGGCGTGATCATCGCTGGAGGCAGGGGCATATCGATGCCACTGATCGCGAAGCGGGGATGCTCGTCAGTTCCCTGGCGGTATGGCTCGAGGATTGCGGCGATCAATGCATGTAGGCTCGTCGCGACCTGAACAGACGGGCCAGTCGCGCGGAGCATCGTCATCGCATGCGCCCGCGCGAGGGCGCCGAGGCGGTCAGAAACGGTGGAGGCGAGCGCGCCCGGCGTATCAGCGGCTGGCGCGCTCAAATTGACGATGGTTTTTGCGATGGCAAAGAGATTCTTCACGCGGTGATCCATCTCGCGAAGCAGCAGCTCCCGTTGCTCTTGCGCGCGTAGCCGCTCGGAAATGTCACGGGCGATCTTGGAGACACCGACAATTGCGCCAGACGCGTCCGCGATTGGGGAAACGGTCAAAGAGATGGGAACGGTTCTGCCATCCTTGCGCAGGCGAACGGTCTCGAAATGCTCGACATGCTCTCCATTGCGAATGCGCGCCAGGATCTCCCGATCCTCGTTCTGGCGATCGGGTGGTATCAGCAACATGAGCGGACGTCCGATAATTTCCTCGCGGCCGTAGCCGTAGAGACGCTCGGCGCCACGGTTCCAGTCCGTGACGATGCCATCCATATCGGTCGCGATGATTGCATCATCCGAGGATTCCACGAGCGCGCTCAGTCGCGTCGCGATGGTTTCCGCCCGCTCCCGTTCGATCGCAAACCCGAGCTGACGGGCAATGGTCAACGCAAGTTCGCGTTCACGATCGGCGAAGCGATGGGATGCTGGATAGTAGACCATGAACTTGCCGATGAGCTCGCGGGAGCCGGCAAGCGGGATAAAGGCCAGCGCTTCGATCCCCTCGCCAAGGACCGTATCGATGAGTTGCCGAGATTCACCGCTGAGACGAATATCCTCGACAAAGATGGGCTTGGCGTCGCGCTCACTGCTGGTCCACGGTGTGTGGCCGCTGACAGCCTTGCGATATTCTTCAGAGAGTGAGCGCCACGCGACGAAGCTCATGACGCCGTGTTTGTCAAATCTCAGGATCGAGGCGCGAGAGGAGCCGAGGGCGTCGCATATGGCGTCCAGCGCTGCATCGTAGATCTCGCCAAGGCCGTTGGCGCGGTAAAGTCGGTCGGTGAGGCGAAAGAGGACGGCTTGCTCGCGGACAATATCGCCGTCGGCTGGCTCACGCTGGCCTCGCCCCATGGCCGCACCACTCATGGCCCCGTGCTGCATGGCTCTATCCCGCGGACGGCTTTATTGATGTTCGACCAAGTCCTCGACCAAACCACCCAACGTAGCACCGCGTCCACGGCCCCTTTGAATGTCATTCGCGGCTCAAGACTTTTTCTGTGGTTTTCCCTTTCGCTTTGTCGAAGCCATCTTATCGAGTTCTTTTTCGCTCATGGACTTCTCCATGCTCTTGGAAGCGCCCTTAAGTTCGCTTTTCTTTTTTTCTCCGCGCTTCGCTGCAAGGGCTGCGCCGGCGGCCATCTGCTGGGCCTTGGATTTAGCAGGCATCTGCTCGTTCCTTTTTCTCTCTGTCTCACCCTTTGAGAACTCCGGATAACGTAGGTTCTGGGGTGGCGGTTCCCATCTGCCGGTCTTGGAACGGGGAGCCCCTGACCTGCTCCCCTGGAAAGTCCTCGCTTTGAGGTTAGCCTGTTCTCTGGAAGAGAATGGGGGCAGGACTAGCTGCCCCCATTGCCCTTTGGTGCACCCCCCACGCTCCAAGTCCGCCATTTTCTTGACCAGGCTAGCAGATCGCGTTTGGTGCCGTGCGGAAGAGAGACGACTCGTTGCGCGAGTTCCATGCTGGTCGCGTGCGGCCCCACAGATGCGGGGCAAAGCTAGACAGCAAATCCATCGGCAACGAAACAGCTTGCCTTTGGCGGTTTCGTCAGACGGTCGGATGGCCGCATCGAGAGCGGATTCCATAAGCCCGTTCAATGGGGAAGCGCCTCAACCAAATCCATTTTGTTTCATAGGTATCCATATCCTTAGGCACGTCCCCTCCCTCCCACTGAGAGAAAATTAACGCGCCCTGGCTGCAACCGTTGAAAGTCGAGGCTGAACTGGCGATCGCGAGGGCTATGCGCGCGCGGGAAGGGCACTCTAAAGAGTGAGGCAGCTCCCCGCCTTATGGATGCGTAACTGACACATTAGCAAAGGCGTATATTTACCGTAAGCCGGCGCCGCGCTCGCCCCCGACAGCAGCGCCGGTTAGGCCCGGCGTTTGCTGGCCTACCCCGTCAGCCTGCCGGGCCGCTATGGTGTTAAAAGGCGGCGGCCATGTCATTGTGGCGTTGCGGTGGTGTCTACGGACCTGCTGATCTGGATTTGCTCCAGCGAGTATTTGATCGGCTACGCAATGAGAGAAGACTTTCCAAGAAAGACCGGGAACAGCGGGATCAACTGGCGGAAGTCATCCAGGTTTTTGATGATGGCACCACCGACGAGGCTGACCTATTGCGAGGCCTCTCTAAGCGGCCATCCGATTTCTCAAATATGTAATCGTCGCGGCGATTGTTCCTGCTTCGGCAGTTACGCTGATTTGCGAGCGGCCTTTGCTTTGGGCAGTTGCTTGATGCCCTCCTTCTCCAGGCTCTTGCGAAGTATCGAAGCGAGATTGACGACGTTCTCTTTTGGCTTTGCCACGGGTTTTGGCGGCTTCTTGCCTTTGCGCTTGGCGTCGATCATGGCAATGAGGGCGTCTTCGTAGGTGTCCTCGAATTTCGACGGATCGAACTTCGTCACTTTCTTGTCGATCAGCAATTCGGCGATCTCCAGGAGGTCCTTGTCATATTTCGGACTCTTCAGATCACCGAATACGCTACCCTCCGAGACCATCTCGTTGTGGGTGCGCAGCTCGGTCAGCAGCATGCCTTTTCCGAATGGCTGGATTACAACCTCGCGGCCGCGCTGATAGAGGACGACGCACGATCTTGCCGCGACCCGCTGTTTTGCCATCGCATCGCGCAGCACGGTGAAGGCTTCCAACGCCGCGCCATCGGCCGGAATCACATAATAGGGCTTTTCGAGGTAGCGAGTATCGATGTCGTCGAGAGCGATGAAACCGCTTATCTCGAGCGTATGCTGTGAAGTCAGCTTCAGTTTTTTGATCTCGTCGGGCTCGATCTCGATGAAATCGCCTTTGTCCGCTTCGTAACCTTTGATCTGGTCTTCCGAGGGAACGACATCGCCGGTCTCTTCATCGACGTACGCGCTCTTTACGGGCAGACCATCCTCCCGGTTGAGAATCTTGAAATGGACCTTCCCGGCCTCGCTGGTCGCCCCGACGAGCTTGACGCCGCAAGAAACCGAACCGACCTTCAGGAAACCTTTCCAAACTGCGCGGGGGGCCGCCATCGCTATGTCCTGTCGCCATTCCGATCAACAGGAACATTTCCGGATCTGTGAAGTTCCCGGTGCGATAATCCGAATAGCCCGGCTTGTTTTATCCATGTTGACACAGGAGTTGCCTGAACCGGGCTATCCGGCAGGGCCTGGGGTTTCCCTTGGCCTACGTCTTCAAGCTCTAGCGAGAGCCGGTCTGGATCGATTATGCCCCTTTCGAAAAGGCACATCACCTTGATTGCTATCTCTTCGCGGTCGCCCCTGCGCACAATCCGATGCTTCGCGCAGTAGCATGGCGAAGCTTATGCTCGCCACGCAAAAATCTCACCTTTCCCGTGATGCCAGGTTTGACCCATTCGACGTCGGCGCCAGCGACAGCCGTCGGCACCAGCCGTGCTGGCTTGCCAGACTTGGCCTGCTGCACGCGTTGCCAGAGCCGCTCGCGCAGACTTGCCGGTAGCGTCACTGCGGCTGCGCCGGCGTAGCAGCCATCCCGTGCCATGATGCCGGCGGCCGGCTTGCCGGGCTCGCGCCGGCGGCGGGCTGGATGCAGGCTATGCCACGCCAGGCATTGCCAAGGGCCTGGAGGACAGGAACATCCGGGGTGTCATCGCCTATCGCAACCCGACCCCGCCAAAGCCCTGCAAGATGAGGAAGAGCGACTTCGTGTATGAACCGGATGCGGACGGGTATCGTTGTCCGCAGGGCCAGTTGCTCACCTACGCCACCACCGACCGCGGCGGTTATCGCCAATACAGAAGTGATCCAGCCATCTGCCGCGAATGTCCGCTGCTGGCGTCCTGCACCTCAAAGGCCGAGCGCACCATCACGCCCCACGTCGCTTGCCAATGCCTGATCGCAGCCGCCGCCCAGAACATCGGCGGCCACGAATGCCGCCGGGGGAACAACCGACAACAACAGCCTGGGCTATCGACACGGGTGCCGTCGCGGCGGCCGGGCAGAACGAAGCCGGCGCAACGGCGCAGGCAACACGCATCCTGGTGGCGAGTGCCGCCAAGGGTGAAATGTCGGCCGACGATAAGATATCATCGCAGGTGTTGACGACGCCAAGAACTAGGCAAAGGCGGCCTCGGAACGGCCAGGAAGGCGAGTGCCACTTTCGCGCTGGTCGGCGCCCTGTCGATGATCGTTGGCGCTTTCATCGCCAGCGTTGCCGCAGCGCTCGGCGGCAAGCAACGTGATGAAGACGAGCCACTGTTCGTTCGCGGCTGACGGCCACTCGCAATCTTGCCGCCCCGGAGCGGTTTGGAGGTGCCCATTCGACATCAGACTGACGGGAACCTTCGGCGCATCCCGGTCGTGAATCGTACGCGCAGTGAAAATGGCCATGATCGGAAACCAGCACAAATCGAAAAAGCCCAGCGGCGCCGATATCGGCAACGCCCTGGCGTCGGGACATCCAAGGGCACCTTCAAGTAAGGCGACAAACTGGATCAGGGCGAAAAAAGGTCGAAGGCGATGCCGAGAACCACCGATGCCGTCGGGATCAATCCAAGGCAAAAGGTGCGGACGAACAAGGAACCTGAGGCGACGGCGTTCGCACCTGTCCCGCCTGGCTCCGATTCGCCCTGCTTGCGTCCGCCTCAATCCTTCACATAGGCGCCGGGCTGACGCCCGCCTTTGGGCGCCTTGGCGTCCTTGGAATGTTCGGCGACCGACGGCCCGGCCCCGGAGCTTTTCTCCGTCGCCGGGCTGGGTGTGGCTCGACGCGGAGGGTTCTGGCCTTCGGACTGATGTGTCTCGTCCTCTACCTCGCCCTGCTTGCGAGTGAGCCCAAATCGATCGTGAGGCTTCTCGTTGTTGGCGGCGGCCTGCGAGAACTGGTCCGAAGGATCCGGGGCGGCGTTGGCCGGGTATTTCCTGGCGCCTGTCTCACGGCGGTTATCGCCCTTTCTCATGACTTCCTCCGGTTAATCGGTGGATCTGATGGATAACAAGATCATCGGAAGAACGTTCCCCAACGCAGGCCATCCTGCGTCCGCTCGCGTTCATGTCTGATGGAACAACGTGGCGCCACCCATTAGCGGTGTAAGTGCCGGGTCAGGCGCGAGGAGCGCAGCCATGGACAGGGGAAGAACGCATCAGACGCCGCCTCCACGAGATTTGGGAGCGGAAAGGGCGACCAGAAGGACGGCAAACAGAGCACTGGGATCAGGCGGTCCAGGAAATCGAATCTGAAGGCTCAAAGGCAAACCGACGCCTCTCCCGATCCCTTTGCGCGTTGTGCTTTCCGCCCTTCCTTCATTGGCTTGCTCGGTCATCACTTTCGCTACCAGCTCTGGTCAGGCGACGACAAGCGCCCGCCGAAGGAATGCACCCCGCGCTAACCTGGCGCGGGCTGGACTGGTCGAAAAGGGGTCACAAAATATTTCGGGGGGAACATCGGTCGCTCCTGTCGGTTTTGTTTGCTTAGGCACTGGAACGCCATCCATTGGGGCAGTCGCGGCTTTTTGGAACAGCAAACCCAACCGGAGGAGACGTTGATGGCAAAGAAAAGTTCATCTGGCGCGGCAAACGGCCTGGAAAGTCTGTTCGTGGATGGCCTGAAAGACATCTATTACGCTGAAAAGAAAATTCTGAAAACGCTGCCGAAGATGGCCAAGGCGGCGCAGTCGGAAGAGGTAAGCGCGGCATTCGAAAAGCATCGCACCGAGACGGAAGGTCAGGTCGACCGGCTCGAGCAAGTTTTCGAAATGCTGGGCCAGCCGGCGCGGGGCAAGACATGCCCGGCGATCGACGGCATCATCGAAGAGGGTTCGGAAATCCTCGAAGAATACAAGGATGAGCCGGCGCTCGACGCGGGTCTTGTGGCGGCCGCCCAGTCGGTCGAGCACTATGAGATAGCGCGCTACGGCACGCTGATCGCCTGGGCGGAGCAACTGGGGTTGAAAGACGCCCTCCCCCTGCTGCGCGAAACGCTGAAGGAAGAATCAGCCACCGACGAGGCACTTACCAAGCTCGGCGAAAGCGGTGCCAACGAGCGGGCCCTACAGGCGGCCGCGTAAGAGGTCGAAAACTCTCGGTTGCCAAAGGCCATGCCTTGCGATGCGGCCCCGGCCTCCCGGCCGAGGCCGCGATCATTTTTGACCAACGGACGGCAATCAGCGGGCTCTCCGCTTTTTCCTCGCGAAACTATTCATTCCCTTTCTCAGAAGAGCGGACGCTTCCGTGGCGTCGCGCCAGCCTTTCAGCCTGATCGTCTTGTCGGTGCCCAGCACCGATGACTTGAAGAACTGTTCGATCTCGCGGCGCAGTTCTTCGGGCACGCTCTCCTCCGTGGCCGGCTTGTCGGGCGAGTCCTGTTTATGCGGGCGAAAGACAAAACGATCGTTACGGAACTCTGACCCTTCGGAATCCTTTTGTTTGACGCGAAGCGCTCCAAGCAGGTCGCAATTGATGACGATGCCGGGCGCGGACGCCGCCTGATGGATAATTAATCCATCCAACGGGTCACCATCCTCTCCGATCGTCGACGGTACGAAGCCCCAATCGTAGGGATAGGTGTTTCCAACAGGCAGCGGGCGAGTGAATTCGAACACGCCGGTTTTGGGATCGTAGGAGAATTTCGCTGCAGCGCCGCGCGGCGTTTCGACGACGACCCTTATTTGGTCGCCATTCATCGTCGGCAGCTTCTCGTAGTCCGGCATTATCCGGGTTACCCTTGTGCCATCCTGCTCAATCGCCCCGATTTTTGTTGTGCTCGCTTTCTTGATTGGCGCGAAGGATGTTGCAGTCGCCTGGGTTGAAGAGGTCGGGCGTGTCGGTCTTCAGATCCGAACCCTTCCGCCGCGCCTCGGGCTCGGTAGGCGGTCGCTTCAGCTCCGCCTCGGCGTCGAATTCCTTGGGTGCGTTCTTCGTGTTCTCGCGCTCCTCGGTGATGCGCATCTGCTGATCATGGGTTCTGCGTGCGGCCATCGCTTTTTCCTGTACTTCTGTCGGTAACGGCAAGTGGACTCCATCATTCCCGGCCTGCGCGAGGACTGGATGTGGTACTGGCGTGATTAACGGGCGCAATTGCACGCGGCGAGCGAGCAACCGCTCGGCTCGAGCAGCCTGAGAGCCACGACACAGGACTACGGCTCACGCTCCTCGGCCTGCTCAGAACTGGAAAGCTTCCGGCGCACCGCCTCGTCGGTCTTGTCGGCGGCGGACCTGACGACGTCGCTGACCTTGTCGGCCAGCGTGCCTTTGGTCGAGGCCTGCCGCCCGGCTTCCTCGCTGGCTGTCTGATAGACTTCGGCTGCTACCTGCTTCGCCTGATCGACGCCCTCCTCGAGCGCGTCCTCGGCCTTGTCCAGAAGCTGTTCGCGATAGCCGCCGAGCCGCTCGTCCTCGACTTGCGTGTGAGGCAGCATCGCACCGATCGCTGCTCCGATCGCGAGGCCGACAGCAGCCAATGCAAGAGGCTGATCCTCCATCAACTGCTGCGCGGAACGGCCGGCCTGCGTCGCCATGTCAGCCGTGGCGGCCGCGGAGTTGGCCAGCGTCTGCGCTGTGCCGCTCGCGATGTCGGATACGGTGCCGGCTGCGCCGCTCGCCATGTCAGACATGGTATTGGCCGCGCTGCCGGCCATTCCAGAGAAAGTTCCGGCCGCACCGCCGGCCATCTCGCCAGCCGAGGCCGAGGTGTCCGAAGTCATGGCCATACCAGAGCCGGACGCGCCCTCGCGTTGGCCGGAACTGCGGCGCGTTGCATAGCCCGGAGCAGCGGCTGCGGCGGAAGCGCCGCTGCCCAGCATCAGCCATGCCAGCCCGGCACCGATCACGGTCAGCGGCAACGGGTTGTCGCGCACTTGGGCCTTGAGGTTGGCGAGCATCTCGGCGCCTGCACCACCGCTAAAAAGCCCGGCGAGCTCGTCAACCAGTTGGCCGGGCGTCATCTTGTCTCGAATGGATTCGGCCGTCGCCACTACCCTGGCGCGCGTGGCTTCGGCCTCTCGTTCGAGTTCGGCTGCGGATTTTTTGGTCATCTCGCTTGTCCCTTGATCACGTTCGCGTCGCGCTTCAACTGCTCCTGCGTTCGGTCCGGCGCCAGTTCCGAAGGCGCCATGCTTGCCATGCCGGTCCGTAACAGGACGACGCCCAGCACGGCCACAACCACCCCGACGAGCAAAGCCGACCATCCGGCGCCCAGCCCCAGACGCGCCAGGGCAATGACCAGTGCCTGCAACAGAACCATCAGGGCGGCGAGCAGGCATATCGCGCCGCCCAGCACCTGGACTGCACCGGCTTCAGCCTTGGTCACGCTCTCCGATATCTCCGCCCGCAGCAGCCTGGTTTCCGTCTGAATAAGCGTGCTCACCTGCTGAGCTAGATCGCTGACCAGCGTGCCGAGACTTGGATTGTCCTGAGTGTTCATCTTTCCAACTCCGCTGCCTGTCCGGGTACGCCGCCGTCGGCACCCCAATTGGGCGCCGCGTTGTCCTGGGACTCGCTTGTTCTCACACCGGTTTGTCCGGCCGGCCCGGCCGCGGCCTCAACCGATCCATACCCCATGGGCGGGGAAGCCTTCATGAACCGTCCGAGCGCCAGGCCGGCCAGCACCGAGCCGGCAATCAGCACGCCGGGATTCTGGCGGCCGAAGGACTGAACGTCCTCCAGCACCTGCCCCAACGGTTTTTGTCTCAATGAGGACGAAAGGCTTTCCAGTCCGCCGGCGGCATCCAGCATGAATTTCGAGGCCGCGCTTTGCTCCTTATTGGCCAGATGATCGCTTGCGGCGCGCAAGGCGCCGCCGAGCGCCGCCAGGCTCGATCCGATATCGCGCTGCGTTTCCTCGGCCCTTTCGGATAGGGCCTCCTGTGCTTCCGACGCGTAGTCGACTGCCCTTCGGGCAATCTCATCACCTGCGTCCTGGAACGCCTCGGTGGCGCTTTGGGTTTCTCTCTGGAGTCGGTCGGAAACTTCGTTCTTCGTCTTGGCGAAGTCGGCGGGCCTGCGGCCCTGATCATTCTCGCGCTGCATGTCATCCTCCTAGTGAAAGCCGAGGAACGAGAGCACCGCGAGCACGACGACGATGAGACCGATGAGATAGATGACATTGTTCATGGCACAGGCTCCTCCTTGCCTGTACCAACTTCGCGCCGGCTGCGATGTTCCCTTGGACGATAGCTTTTTTGTAAGTGGCTATTTACCTTTCGGCTGCGCTCTCAAAGCGGGAAGTGTAAGTGGCTATTTACTGTTGGGCTGCGCTCTCAAAGCGGGAAGCTTTTCATCCGGCAGAGCAGCCGCGGGTGCGCCAGATCGGAAATGTCGAACTGGCCCCAGTCCATGCGATAGAGGCCATCGCGGATGCGCGAGGCGAAGAAATCGAGCAATGCAGTACCGAGGGTTGAGGCGACAGCCTTTCCTCAGCTCGGCGATCAATCATCCACCTTGCGCAACCATCTACGGACCCGACGTCTTTCTCGTCGGCGATTTATAAGCCGTTACGAGCCTGAGGGTGTCCATGTTCACCGTCACGGGCACGCCCAGGTTCACGGTCACCCACTCGCCTTGGATATGCGTCACATCACCGACTAGTTCCATCTGCTGACCCTTCTTCACCTTTGACGTTCGGTCGACGAGGGAGTGCGGAAAGCCATAGGACGGGATTGACACGCTGACGCGATCCGCATTTACCCGTCGCCGCACGGTCGCAGTGAGGGCAACCTCATCGCCGATATTGATACCCCTGGCCATGCCATGACTCTGGCGCGGCCAATGGCTTCGTCAAGCATACGCTAACAGAACGATGGACAGGCTTTCCCTGGAACTCTCATTCCGGGACCCGCGCTGCACCCTGTCTTTTGGAGCTAGCGCCTCCAGAAGGATTCCTGTCTCACATCAATGAGGCGCATAATCGCCTTCAAGGAACAATCCGCGTTATGCGCGGTTCGGGGCGATTACAAATTGACGCAGGCAGGCAATGTCTGAATCGCGCGAATGGCTCATCCAATGGGTAAGGAAAGCAGAAACGATGCTCTCCGGCCAGTTAAGCCGGATCCAGAGCTACTCGAACTCAGCGAGCGAATTCGCACCCACTTTGAAGAGACCAGGAGCAGGCCAGGCGGCCTAAGGTCTGCCTGGACGGCCTTGACGAGGGCTCTTCCATGCTCAAGGACGCAGGCGGCAAGCTGACAGCGACGGCGCAGTCGCTCACTGGCGTATTTGCCGGCGCTGAGATCATGAAGCGGCGCGACGCGCCTTGAGTATGGCCAGCTACACGTTCGAGCACATGGAAATCGCTTCCTAGCGGCGCCGCAACCGGGCAGCACGTCTCCTGATTGCAGTATTCGGCTGACGCGGCCGTCAAGGGAAGCTAGTCTCGCGTCCGAAGCAACGGCAAGGGAAGCCCGAGCGATGGAGAGACGTCTGGCTGCCATTCTTGCCGCCGATATCGCCGGTTACAGCCGGTTGATGGGCGAGGACGAGGAGCGGACGGTTCGGGCCCTGCAGGAGCTGCAGGCGGCGATCTTCCCGGTCATCGGCGAGCACGGCGGACGCGTCATCAACACTGCGGGCGACAGCGTGCTGGTCGAGTTTGCAAGTGTGGTCGAAGCGGTCCGCTGCGCTGCAGCTGTCCAGCAGCTCATCGCGGACCGCAACGCCGAGGTACCTGCATCGCAACGGCTCCAGTTTCGCGTCGGCGTCAACCAGGGCGAAATCGTCGCCGATCGCGACGAGGTCTATGGCGAGGGGATCAACGTCGCTGCCCGGTTGGAGTCGCTGGCCGAACCGGGAGGCATCGCCATCTCGGGTCGAGTTTACGAGGATGTCGCGGGCAAGGTCGACATGACTTGGCAGGATGCGGGCGAACAGCCGCTGAAGAACATCGCCCGGCCCATTCGCGTCTGGCGGTGGTCCGTGGCGGGAGTGTCCGAACGACCCACGCTGCCGCTCCCCGACAGGCCGTCGATCGCCGTCCTGGCGTTCGACAATCTCAGCGGCCAAGCCGAGGATGCCATTTTCAGCGACGGCATCACCGAGGATATCATCACCGGACTCGCGCGCTTTCGGTCCCTCTTTGTCGTTGCCCGGAATTCGTCATTCTCGTTTCGCGGCAAGACTGTCAGCCTGAACGAAATCGGCAGGCAGCTCGGCGTGTCCTACCTTCTCGAGGGAAGCGTCCGGCGGGCAGGCGACCGCATTCGCATCACGGCACAGCTCATCGAGGCGGCGAGTGGCGCTCACGTGTGGGCGGACTGTTACGACCGCAACCTGACCGAGATATTCGAAGTTCAGGACGAGCTGACGACCACCATCGTGTCGACGCTTGTCGGACGGATCGAGGACGCAAAGCTCAGGCAATCGCTGCGCAAGCCGACGGTGAGCCTCGCGGCCTATGACTTCTTCTTGCGAGGCCTCGTCTACTTCAGGGGCTTCGCCGAAGGCGACAACCAGCAGGCCTGTGCCTTCTTCGAGAAGGCGCTTGAATGCGATCAGGATTATGCCTTGGCACATTCGTACCTGGCGTTTGCCCGCATCGCGCTGCAGGGTTACGGCGCGGCTCCGGCGGAGGTCAAGCAGGCGTCGAAGACCATGGCCCAACGTGGCGTCGATCTCGACCCGCAGGAGGCAGGCTGCCACCGGATGTTGGGACGCGTACTCGCGTACACGCGCGAACTCGACGACGCCGAATATCACAGAAGGCGGGCCGTAGAACTCAACCCGAACGACGCGGACGGCATAATCCTGATGGGTGACATGCTCGCGATGCGCGGGCATCCGGCCGAGGGTTTACAATGGATCGAGAGGGCAATGCGTCTCAATCCGTTTCACCCGCATTGGTACCACGCAACGCATGCCATAGCGCTTTATTCGCTGAAGCGCTTTGCGGAGGCAGCGCAGGCGATCAACCGGATGCCGAGCGAGGGCAGGTGGTCTTCCCGGCTCGCGGCCTGTTATGGGCAGCTCGGCCGTGTCGAGGAAGCCAGGGCGGAGGTCGCGGCTATCCTGAAAGCGAAACCGGACTATTCGATTCAAACGTTCATGAATCAGGTCGTCCTGCTGGAACGGCGCGAAGACCGGGAGCTTCTACGCGAGGGGCTGGTGAAAGCAGGGCTGCCGGCATAATGGACGTCTCCTAGAGGAGCCCCGAGTCCTCCGCTCATTGCCGGCCCCGCTCAACGCCAGCGACGGCTGTGCGGCCGGTCGTCGGGCGACTGTAACAATCAATGCAACGTACCGAGCTGATGCCGACGCGACCCCGAAAAGCCTTAGAATCTGCTCGAACGTAACGATGTTCTCAGGCGACGGCCTTAAGCCCTGGTAGGTCCAGGGCAGAAGATCGCCGATCTGGCTGTTTGGGTGGCCGTTGACGATCCTGGTGAGCACCTCGGCGAGGTAGTGGCTCGACGTCGTTCAGTTTGCAGGTCTCGATCAGCGAGCGACGACGGCCCAATGCTCGGCGCCGCCGTCAGTGCCGGCAAAGAGGGCGTTCTTGCGGTTGAGCGCGATCGGGCGGATCGACCGCTCGACGGTATTGGAGTCGATCTCGAGGCGGCCCTCATCGAGGAAGCGCGAGAGTCCTTCCCATCGGGAGAGCGTATAGCGCATTGCCTCGGCGAGCTTGGTCTTCTGGCTAATTAGGCCGAGCTTCTCGTGCAGCCACAGTTTGAGCTCGGCCAGGATCGACCAGCTCCTTTCCTGGCGCACGGCAAGACGTGCGTCTGCCGGCTGGCCGCGGATGTCGTCCTCGACGCGATAGAGTTCTGCGATGCGCCGGAGCGCCTCGCTCGCGTTCGGCGCTGGCCGCGCGCAAGTAAGCCTTGGTGCGATAGGGATTGTCTCCGCGCAGCGACGTGCGACGTGCGTGTTCCTTTTGGAGGCTGGCGACTGTCCGCGGATCGGTTTTGGCCATTGTCGAGGCAAATGGGGCCAATCTCCGCAGGTTCCAATCAGGCCGAGGCAGCGAAGCCCTTAATCCAGCCTTGCTGCCTTTCGCGGAGTGGGGCCACAGATTTGGCACCATTCGAAATAACGTCATCTGCGGAGCCTGACGCATCTCTACTCAGGAGAAAGCCCATTCCGCATCAGTCCGGCTGATCGCCTCGTCTCGCAGCCGTCCGCGAAGCTCTTGCCAAGACGTGTCTGAAACAAAACTCGTCATGCTGCCGCCCGCTTCCGAGAGAGGGAGGTCGCCGAAGCGCTTTATGAGATCGCCGGTTTCGCCGGTTCCGCCATCGCGCAACAGCTCGAAAGGATCGTCATCGCCCTGTATCACTCGATGTCCCCAAGCTCCGGGCACATCGTCGCTGGCCAGCGCGCGTCGAAGATCCGCATCAATGCTCGCGGCTTCGAGCGCTCGATGGACAACGTAACGCATCAGAGGAAAATAGACCGGCTGATGGCTCCCTCCGAGTGTGCGCACACCGGGCAGGATCGACAGAACTAAAAACATCAAGAGTAGGTTGGGAACAAGTGTGCGATTCGCCAGCCGCTCAATGATATCAGGGGCCGCGAGGCGACCCACCTTCGTTCCGGTCGACTGGTTGATGAGTTCACCTGCCTCGAGGCGCAGCGGCAGGCGCCTGCCGTTTTCATAGAACCAGAAGAAGTCGGTACTGCGCGTAAGCCACCCGCTCCAAGGTCCGTCCGCAAGCTTGTCGATCTCGGCAAGAATGTTCGACGCGAGCTTTGGATCTTCCAGCAACCTTGTGCGTAACCATGAATCGTTGTCCGACAGATGATCCGCCACCAGGTCGGCGATATCCTCGTCGTCAATCTGCAGAAAGGCAAAGCGGCTTCCGAACAGGTGCGGCCAAATGCTAAGATTGGCTGCCTTTATGGCATGTGCCGGCCGTTCGAATTCGCCGCTTGGCAGAAGGCCGCGAAGCGTAGCAAGCCCATCTTCCTGAGGGCTTGGCTCTGCGGACACAAGCTCGAATCGATAGGATCCTGGCCCGGTGAGAAGGCTGTATCCGATCATGCGGCTTCGGCTGAGACCGAACACGTTGATCGGCTCCCCGTCGATGGTGAGCCAGCCTGGGCCCTTGCGCGCCCTTTCAGCAAGACTGACGGTCGAGACGGCATATGAGACATAGGTCGAGCACCCATGCGCCGAGAGGCCAAGGAGGCTGAAAATATGCGTGTAGTAAGCTTCCGGGTCCAGGAGAAGAAGCAGATGAGGTCCGGTCTGCAATACGCGCCGCTGTTCAAGTTCCTGGCAGGCCTGCGCGATCGCGTTGTCCCGGAGTCCGTTTCGTTTACCTGCCTTCCTGATCGTGTCGAGGAGCTTGATCATGGCGTGCCCGCGAACTTCCGGCGGATCTTTCGATGACGGCGGCTCGAAAAGGCGAAACGCATAGTCGCGGATCGGCCGTGAGTAATAGGATCGCATCCACGGGTAAAGCATCGCCAGTGATCCGAGGATTTCCTGTTTCGCGTCTCCGCTTGGAGCTAGCTCGTCCACCTCACGTTCCGTTCTTTCGTTGTACGATATCGATGCTCAAGGCGGACACGCCGATGATGAGCAGCACACCGAAGCCGAAGAAAATCGTCGACGGCAATATATTGTCTCCCAAGGCCGCCGCGACGCCGAAAATGACCAATCCGAGCCCGACAGCAAGGCTGTGCATGGCACCTTTCGCCCTGCCCAGAACGTTATCGGACGCACGCGACTGCAATGTGACCTCGACGCTCACGCGGCCCAGATTGTAAAGGAAGCCGAGAACGGCGAAGATCATCAGTGTCCACGGTGAGCGCGCAACGGTCAGCGCCATCAGCGCGAACGCAGTTGAGCCTAAAAGCACAAGACGCAGTGTATGAGCGCTTGTTACTCGTGTCACCCCGGCCAGAACGATCGCGCCAATCAGTGAGCCTGCCGACCATGCCGCCTCGAGATAACCGAAATCCGCAGCCGTTCCTCGCTGTTCCTCGAAGACAAAGCTCGATCCCATCACGCTGACCAGCACCGCACTCGCATAAAGGAGCGCGTACACGGCAAAGAGGCCGACCAGACGCCGGTCGATATTGACTGCAAGACTCCTGGCTCCGCTGGGGCCCTCCGGTCCAGAGTTCAGCCGGGTTAACGACAGGCTGGCAGCCGAGGTGAAGAAGAACACGGCGAGGACTGCGAACGTCAGGGGAGGGGAATGCCTGGCAAGCAAGGAACTGGCAAGCAGAGCTGCCCCAAGACAGCCGGATTGCATCGCGAAGAAGACAGTCGAATTTGAGGTCGCGAGGTCACTGCCGCGCACCACGATCGGTATCATCGATTGCGAGGCGGTAAGCGCCACCCGATCGCAGAAAGCGAAGACCGCGGCCGAGAGGCAGATCGTCACGAACGCGTCCAGATGGAACATTGCGCAAGCTGTTGCGAACATGAGAGCGAAGCGCCCGAGGTCTGCCGCTATGTTCAACCACCTTCGGTCGAGCCGATCCGACGCCAGGCCGGCCACAGGGCTCGAAACAAGCTCGACAATACTGACGACCGCAAGCATCGTCGCCACGCCCGCACTTCCGTGCCCGGCGTCGACAAGAATCCAGGCGCAGGCAATGTAGTACCCGTTTCGTCCGACAGATGCCGACAACGTGCTGGCCAAGAACCCAACGAACACGAAGGACCAAAGTTTAGGCTTTCTGTGGAAATGAATTCGAACTGTATCTGACAAGGACGGCACATCCAACAAGCGGCGCGCTCGTCATACAGTCTCCCGCGAAGTTGGTGCTTTGCCGTCGACGCGGATTTTTCAAATCCTTGCTCAAATGAACTGAGCAGTCAGTCTATATCCTTGACTTGCGTCGAAATTCGATCGGGTTCGTGCCGAAGGCCCGCTTGAAGGCGATCGTAAAGTGGCTTGAGCTCGCGAAGCCGCATTCCAGCGCAATTTGTGTCGCCGACAATTTTGTGGATCTCAACAAGTCCGCGGACTGCTCCAGCCGGCGCTTTGCGATGAATGCATGCGGGGTCATGCCTGTCGACTGCTTGAAGGCCCTGCTGAAATGGAACCGGCTGATGCCAAGCTCTTTTGCCATTCTTGCCAGCGTGGGTCTGTCCTCCGACAATGACTCGATCATTGCCACCACGCGCCTGAGATCAAAAGCCGAGAGACCGCCTTTTGCCGGCTGGACGCAGGTTCGCTTCGACCTGATCATCTGCACGAACAATTGGGTGACCTGGCTCTCCACCATCGTTATGCTGATCGGGTCAGGATATCTGAGTTCGGCCGCTATCTTCTGCAGCGCCATCTCCATGGTCCCGTCACGAATTCCGATCCAGGGCGGCAGCCCCGCCGGGTGGTGGAAGGTTGATGCCCCAAAAGCCTGCTCCGCGAATTCCTGCGCGATCGAAACCAGAAGATATGACGCGCTAGCATCGCCCTCGTCCCAACCGACCCACTCGCTATCGGCAGGGATATAGATGATTGAGCCGGGCCGTCGCACCGAGAAGGGGATCCGGCGCCCATCGATGAAGTCTTCTCCGCGCCGCGCCGCTCCCTTCAGGTTCATCAGAAACGTATGTCTAGTCTGAGCGATCCTCGTTTCCTGACGCTCAAGGCCAGTCCTTCTTATCAAGTCGACTCTAATATTACCCCAGGTCCCGCTCTGATGCGTAAGGGTCTGGTGCCTTGAAGGGCGGATCATTTCAGGATTGACGCAAAAAGTCTCTGCCAAGCGAAAATGGTCTCCTTTAGAGATACCTTCTCCATCGGTTTGTGTCGAACCTAGGGTTGCCGGACAATTCACAATTAATTCTAGGTTGGTAGATGATGTGGCTGGATCGAAAAAACGGCAATCACGTGAAAGCTGTCTGTACCGCCACGGTCTATCCGTCGCCTCCGCTTATACTCGGCGGAAGACAATATTAAGTGGAACTAATCTTCGTTTCTCTGCCGAGCCTTAGGCGTCTCACCGATCAACGGTTGTGGGAGGCACACAGCGATGCGGGGACTCGACGACTTTCTGGCCGAATGCGACCGGGGCCCGCGAATTAACCAACTCACCGACTTCTTCGCGGCAACGGCAGCCGGGGAGAGCGGCATGCCGGTCCGAAGACCTGTGGTCGATGCCCGACTTCTTCCGAGCGATGATCTGCTTCGTGATCTGGTCGGACTGCATGCCGTGCGGCAAGGGTTTTTCGACCGGCACTATCACGGCAGCATTCCCTATCGTTTGGAGGAGGAATGCCGGATGGCTTATGCCGTGATGAAATACGCACGACAATTCGGCACCCCGCTATCGCTGTATAGCCTTGGGACAGCGGAGGGCACGATGGCCAGAACGCTGTCCGAGCTGTCTGGCGGACAGATCCGCAGCCTCTCATGCAGCCCGAATGCGGAAAACTACAAATGCTTCATGGCATATGGCGAGCCGCCCGACGCCGAGTTCTTCATCGGGCCGTTCCATCGATTGACCAAGGACGTGCTCGGTTCCGACACCCGGTTCGCAAAATTCGCTTCAGGATTCGACGTGATTCTCGAGGATACCACCTTCCAGATGTATTCGCCCAACAGGGTGCAACAGGTCGAGTTTGTGGCACAACACCTGAAGCAGGGTGGTATTTTCGTTTTCGTCGAGAAATTTCGAGCCCGTGACAACGACGACTACATACGCCGTGAGTACCAGAAGGATTTTGGCTTCAAGGCGCGGTACTTCCCCCCGGACGAAATCGAGAAGAAGAAGACCGCCGTCCTGACGACGATGTTCAACAACGAGGTGACGCTGGAAGAGATGTTTCATGCGGTAGGTGCGCATTTCAAACACTGCGTCATGACGTGGAATAGCGGAAATTTCTGCAGTCTCGCTGCGAGCAACAGCAGGGAAAATCTCAATCTCTACCTTTCGCAAATGGAGGACCCCGCCATTCCTCATGAGTATGTTTATGAGACTGAGCGATACGTCGGCTCTAGCCAGAAAAAATGATGTGTGGGCCCGGTCGTCCAATTGAGTGTCGGACCGCGGCCGAAACCTTGCAAGAAATTCGATCCCGTCTCGCGTATGCAGACATGACCCTTAATACACGCAAAGCCAGCTCATGACGCGAAACGGCAACGCCCTGCGGTTGCTGTCCTACGCCTTGGCAGCGGCGGATCACGCCAGCCTGCGGCAGGCGGCAAGGGAACTGCGAATAAGGGAGTCCAGCTTAAGTCGCAACGTCGTCAAGCTCGAACAACTTCTGGAGATGCAATTGTTCGACCGCGACGTCCGTGGCGTTCGTCTGACCGAGGCGGGCCGGGCTTGGGTCGAGGCGGTGCGGGATCACTATGAGCGTTTACTCGACGCGGTCACTGAATGTGCTCGCAACGAGGATGCAAAGACGCTCCGCATTGGATTATGCGCCGTGAGGGGAGGCGAATTCCTGAGGCAACTGCTCGCTCGGTTCAGCGCCCTACATCCCAGAGTTCGCTTTACCTTGGAGGATGTTCCCGCGGGGCAGTGCTTGGCTGCAGTGCGCCAGCGTCGCCTCGACATCGGCTTTTCCCACGGGCCTTGTCCGGCCGTGTCCTGCAAAAGCGAGATCTTGTGGCGCGAACGGCTCTTTGTTCTGCTGCCATCCGGTCATCCACTGGCGGGAAGAAAGGCTGTCGCGTGGCCCGACCTTGCAGGCGACCGCTTGCTTGTACCTATCGGACTGGAGGGATCGCCTTTGGACGTGCTGTTGCTCGAAAATATCGGGCAAAAGGGCGGCCCTACCATCGAGATATGTCGCGCAAATCAGGCGACAATCAATTTCAAGGTGCAGCTTGGGCAAGGTGTGGCTTTGGCGGTGGAAAGCTATGCCAGAAACGTCGGCGTCGATTCTGCGACATGGAAACCCGTTGAAGGGCAAAGCAGCGTCATTCCCATCTGCGGCGTTTGGCTCGAATCCAACCCAAATCGCGCCGTCTTGCGGCTTGCCGGGATTGCAAGAAACATGACGGCTGCCCAAGTCGGGACAAAGCCCAGCGCCTCCTGAGCTAGCAATGCGACTTCATCGATCGCCAGACTTGGAAATTGGTTTCGACCAGGCCGACCACGTCAAGTCAGCTTTTAGCCCGGAGTTCCCAGAAGCCGACGTTCCGCTACCGGTCCAAACCAGCCGCTTCATAGCCTTGGTCAATCGTGCTTGGGCCTTCGATCTTGGATGGGACTGTCGGTTTCAGGTACCCAGCGGCAGCCGCGGCAGAGCAAAGTAGTCCAGGGTTTCAAACCATCACGAGCGAGCAGTTAAGTCAGATGCTGCCGCGCAAGGACTTCTTCTTTGCAAACGTCCATATTCCATAGGGCCAGATCGAGGGAACGGATGCCTTTATCCCCTACGACAAGATCGATCGGAATCTTGACAAGCTCCCAGCGGACAAGAATGCGAAGATCGTGCTGTACTGCCGCAGTGGCCGCATGAGCGAGATCGCCGCAGACCAGCTGTCGAAACTCGGTTATCTGCATGTGAGTCATCTATCGGGCGGGATGATCGCCTGGCAGGCTTCGGGACACGCGCTCACAGAACATTAGCTTCATGACGCTGAAAAGCCCGCCGCCTATTGGGAGCGGTTGCCACTCGAGCGCTACATCCCTGAGGAATCGACCACTCGTCTGGATAAGCGCTCGACGGCCGGATTGTTCGCCAGCGCCACGGGGTTTTTCCTTCGCCTATGGCCCGCAACGTGAGATAATTCAAATGCGGCGCTTGAGGGCGGCGGCAATGCCATTGTCACGCTACGGCGGTATCTACGGACCAGCCGAGCTGGACTTGCTCCAGCGGGTATTTGACCGGTTGTGCGATGAGCGCCGTCTAGCCAAAAAGGACAGGGAACAGCGGAACCAACTGGCGGCGGAAGTCATCCACGTTTTCGACGACGGGGTCACAGAGGAAGCCGACCTGTTGCGTGCCATGTCCAAGCGGCGCCGGGCCTAAGCGCTCCCACGCAAATTCAACCTGAACACTTCCAAGGAGTGCTTGCCTTGCGCGGGCTTGCTTGCGGCTCCTTCAACTGGGGTCGATCGAATTGACGTACGTCAAAGCGCATTTGGGCTGAGCAAGCGAACATGCGGAATGTAAAGAGCTTGGAAGCCCTGCTGTGCTTGGACGATCTTGTCAGATCTGGCAGCGAAACCATCGGACCGCAAGTGGTTCCTTCGGTGCGATCCTTCTTGCGTTCGGGCTTGCTCTTTTCCTGTCGCTGATGCCTTCGGGCCACGCGCGGGCGCACGAGTTCGGCGCCTCGCAAGGTGTTTTGTCTGCCAGGGTCGTTCCATCAATTGCCGGCTGCCAAACCGATCCGGCGACGTGGGCAGCGACCGTCCTTTCGGCATCTGCGGGGGACGATTCAGGCTGTCATCACGGCGCAGCCCACGCCAATTGCGGCCTCTGCGCGGGTGGGCATTGTTTCGCTTGTTCGGCTGCAGTTCTTGCGGCGGGATCGGATATCAGCATTGCACCGGAGCCTTACGCTCCGGCGTTCCTCGACCAATCTGGCTTCGCGCTGACAAAGCCTGACGAAGCCTTTCGGCCTCCTCGTTCCGTTCTCTGACGACCTGCTCGACGAGCAAATCTCACGCTTGTCGACCGGGACCGCTCTTTGCGCTGGGCCAACGCTGGCTCCGGTCGCGAACGAATTTCGAGGAGAAAGCCCATGAACATGCGGACAGAAGCCGCAATCCCTGACTACCCTCCTGGTGGCCTGGGCGGGGGCCCCGAGTCGCTCACTCTCCGCATTGGCGGAATGACTTGCGCCCACTGCCCGCCAGCGATCGAGAAGGCCGTTCGCGCGGTCAAAGGGGTGCAGGCCACCTCGGTCAATCTCGCCACGCAGACGGCGAAGGTCGACTATGATCCGGCCCAGGCGAAGGTCCCGGAAATCCTGCGTGCCATCCGCTCAGTCGGTTACGCCGCCGGTACGGCGACGATGCGCATTCCCATCAAGAACATGCATTGCGCCTCATGCGCTACGCGCGTGGAGCTGGCGCTGAAGATGACCCCGGGCGTGGTCGCCGCCCGCGCCAGTATGGCGCCCAACGCCGTCGACATCGAGTATCAGCCGGAACGGACCGATTTCCAACGGCTGCGGACCTCGATCGAATCCTCCGGCTACCGGGTCGCCGAGCCGAAGGTGAAACCCACGGACGAGACGCTGGACCCTGCCGAGGCGGCGAACGAGCAGGATTACCGCAGCCTGATGCGGAGATTCTGGCTCGCCGCCGTCATCTCCCTCCCGGTGATGGCGTTCAGCTATCCCGATCTCATTCCGGGACTGCGCGAGTGGATGCCCATGGGCAGTGGCACGCGCCGGGTCGTTTGGGCATTGCTCGGCGTGCTGAGCCTGCCCGTCCTGCTGTGGTCCGGATCGCAGTTCTTCGTCGGCATGTGGGACGCGCTGAAGCACCGCGCGGCCAACATGCACACCCTGATTTCGATCGGGATCACGGCGGCGTTCCTCTATTCGGTCGTGGCGGTCGCATGGCCCGGGATCTTTCCCGACATGGCGCTGGCCGAAGTCTTCTGGGACGTGACCGACGTCGTCGTTGCCCTCGTCGTGTTGGGTCTTGCCTTGGAGATCAAGGCCAAGGGCCGGACGTCGCAGGCGATCAAGAAGCTGATCGGGCTGCAGGCGAAGACGGCGAGGGTCGTGCGCGACGGTAAGGAAATCGACCTCCCCGTGGAGGAAGTGCTGGTCAGCGACACGGTCATTGTCCGTCCGGGCGAAAAGATCCCGGTCGATGGCAAGGTGAGTGCCGGATCGAGCGCGGTCGACGAGTCGATGATCACGGGCGAATCCATGCCGGTCGAGAAGCAGACCGGTGACGAGGTCATCGGCGGCACGCTCAACAAAACCGGCAGCTTCCGCTTCACCGCGACGAAGGTCGGCAAGGACACGGCACTCGCAAGCATCATCCGCATGGTGAAGGACGCGCAGGGGTCAAAGGCGCCGATCCAGCGCGTCGTCGATACCGTGTCGGGCTATTTCGTGCCCTCGGTCATGATCGTCGCAATCCTGGCGGCCGTGGCCTGGTATGATTTCGGGCCTGAGCCGCGGCTGATCTATGCCACGGTCATCCTGGTCACCACGCTCATCATCGCCTGTCCCTGCGCGCTTGGCCTCGCAACGCCGACCTCGCTCACGGTCGGCATCGGCAAGGGAGCGGAAAACGGCATCCTGATCCGCTCCGGCGACGCATTGCAGGCGGCCGAGAAACTCGATGCGATCATCCTCGACAAGACGGGCACGATCACCAGGGGTGAACCGGCGCTTACCGACGTCGTCGTCACGCCAGGCCACGAAGAGACCGTCGTCCTGCGGCTCACCGCTTCCCTGGAACGGGGCTCCGAGCATCCGCTGGCCTCGGCCATCGTGAAGGGTGCCGGGGCGCGGAAGATCGAGCTGGTCGACGCTGAAGGTTTCGCTGCCGTCCCGGGCCACGGCGTCAGTGGTCGCATCGACGGCCATGACGTGCTGTTCGGCAACGCCAAGCTCATGCGCGACCGTGGTGTTCCCGCAGACGTGCTGTTGCCGCAATGGGAGCGTCTCGCCAATGAAGGAAAGACCCCGATGTACGTTGCGGTCGATGGGCAAGCGGCCGGGCTGATCGCGGTCGCCGACACCGTGAAGCCGGACTCCAGGGCGGCGATCGAAATCCTGAAAGGACTGGGCATCGAGGTCGTGATGCTGACCGGCGACAACGAGCGTACCGGTCGCGCGATCGCACGCGAAGTCGGCATCGACCGCGCGCTGGCGGAGGTTCTTCCGGACGACAAGGCGCACGAGGTGCAAAAGCTGCAGCTCGAAGGCAAGTCGGTCGGCATGGTCGGCGACGGCGTCAACGACGCGCCGGCGCTCGCCCAGGCCGACGTTGGCTTCGCCATAGGCACCGGAACCGACGTCGCCATCGAGGCGAGCGACGTGACGCTTATCAGGGGCAGCCTGATGGGCGTGGTCACGGCGATCGAGATCAGCCGGGCGACGATGCGCAACGTCCGGCAGAACCTCGTCGGCGCGTTTGGCTACAACGCGCTTGGCATCCCGGTCGCGACGGGCGTGCTCTACCCGTTCATCGGGCTTCTGCTCTCTCCCCTGATCGCCGCCGCCGCCATGGCCTTCAGTTCGGTGACCGTCGTCACCAACGCCAACCGTTTGCGCTTCTTTCAGCCGAGGAGGACAGGCACATGACACCCGACCGCTGGATAGTGACCTTCGCCGGAATGGGCCTGGTCGCGTTCATCATCTGGTTCTTCTGGCTCAAGCGTTCGAAGGGCATCCATGCCGCGGAAACGAGCGGCGGCTACCAGGAGGCGATGATCCTCGTGAAGGGCGGCTACACGCCCGACACGATCGTCGTCCGCGCCGGCCGCCCGGTGCGCCTGAACTTCCGCCGAGAGGAGACCGCCTCCTGCTCGGACAAGGTGATCTTTCCCGATTTCCAGAAGAGCGCCGACCTGCCGACGGGTGAAACCGTCGCCGTCGAGCTGATGCCCAAGCAACCAGGCGAGTTCGGATTCTCATGTCCCATGGGCATGTTCCGCGGTCGCCTTGTCGTCGAATAGGAGACCCGCAATGTCGACACATGACCACCCAGACCACGACCACCCGCAAGGTTCTTTTCTGACGTCACGAGCAGGACTGGTCCTGCTCGGCTTCCTTGCGATCGGCGGGTTCCTGCTCTTCACAGAACACCGCGCCCATGTCCTTGGCGCGTTGTTCTATCTGCTGCCATTCGGTTGCCTCTTCATGCACTTCTTCATGCATGGAGGACATGGCCATGGCGGACACGGCGGTCACCGCAACCAGCCCGACGAAAGGAACCCGTCATGAGCGCCGACACGCAAGCCTATGGCCTCTGGAGCCTGGTCATCGTCAATTCCGCCGTCTTCATCCTGTTCGCCTACAGCTTCTTCAAGCCGACGACGACCCGTGACTGGCGCTCGTTCGGCGCGTTCAGCGCCTTCCTGGTCGCGCTGTTCGCGGAGATGTACGGCTTTCCGCTCACCATCTACTTGCTGTCGGGCTGGCTGCAGTCGCGCTATCCGGATATCGACTGGTTCTCGCACGACGCCGGGCACCTCTTGGAAATGATGTTCGGCTGGCGGGTCAATCCGCATTTCGGACCGTTCCACCTGCTGAGCTTCGTCCTCATCGGCGGCGGGTTCTGGCTGATCGCGGCCGCGTGGCGGGTTCTCTACGACGCGCAGCAGAACCGCTCCCTCGCGACCGGCGGACCGTACAGCTACGTGCGCCACCCGCAATATGTCGGCTTCATCCTGGTGATGCTCGGCTTCCTGTTTCAGTGGCCGACGCTGCTGACGCTTGCGATGTTCCCGGTGCTGGTCGTCATGTACGTCAGGCTGGCGCGGGCCGAGGAGCGCGAAGCGATCGCCGAGTTCGGCGACGCCTATCGCAAATACATGGCACAGGTTCCGGGATTCATTCCGAGGTGGGACCGGCTGTCTGGCGGTTCGGTCGGCGGCTCCGCCAAGCCGGATCGGACCTAGCGCCATGACACAGCGCCGCCGATCCTGGCCGTTCTCGGCAATCCTGCTCGCCGTCTTCGGTGTGGCGCTCGTCTGCATTGGCGCCTTCTTCATGTTCGTGCGACCGCCGCTACTGCCGGAAGACATGCGGTTCATCGGCGTGTCGCTGGAACAGCTCCAAGCCGGAGCATCGTGGCTTGAGCGCGTGTTTCAGGTGCTCGGCGGGTATGCCATCGCCTCGGGCGTTCTGACCGTCACGATCGCCGCGACGTCGTTCCGGCGGCACGAGCGGATCGCCGTTCCGGGCGTGCTCGCCGCCGGCGTCGCCTCTATCGGATGGATGGTTGTGGTCAACTTCCTCATAGGATCCGATTTCCGGTGGGTGTTGCTGGCAGTCGCGATCCTCTGGGCGGCGAGCGTCTGCATGTTCGTGATCGAGATCAGGCAAGCCGCCATGCGCGCAGGGGGAATCAGGTAGCCCCATGTCCAACGCTGTCTTCACCGCAAAGGACCTCACCAAGACCTACGTCTCCGGCGAGACGCAGGTGCATGCCCTGCGCGGCGTGAACCTGGAGATTTCGGCAGGGGAAGTGGTCGTCTTGCTCGGCCCGTCGGGCAGCGGGAAATCGACCTTGCTCAACATCATGGGCGGTCTCGATCACGCGACCAGCGGCGAGCTGTCATTCAAGGGTTTGCGGCTGACCGATCTGGACGACCGCGGACTGACATCCTATCGCCGCCGTTACGTCGGTTTCGTGTTCCAGTTCTACAATCTGATCCCCAGCCTGACGGCCTACGAGAACGTCGCGCTGGTCACCGAGATTGCCGACGATCCGATGCGTCCCGAGGAAGCTCTCGCCATTGTCGGGCTGGAGCCGCGCATGCATCATTTTCCGGCGCAGATGTCCGGCGGCGAGCAGCAGCGCGTCGCCATCGCCCGCGCGATCGCCAAGCGTCCGGAGGTGCTGCTCTGCGATGAGCCGACAGGCGCGCTCGACTCCAGGACTGGCGTTCGGGTGATCGACGCGCTGATGAAGGTCAACGCCGAGCTCGGCACGACCACCGTCATCATCACCCACAACGCCATCATCCAGGAAGTCGCGCACCGGGTTCTGTTCTTCAGCGACGGCCAGATATCGAAAGCCGTCACCAACGAGGCCCGGCGCGCCGCGGCCGAGTTGCAGTGGTGAAAGCATGCGCGCGCTGGACATAAAGCTCTTTCGCGACCTCGTCCGCCTTTGGGCGCAGGCGCTCGCCATCGCGCTCGTGGTCGGCGGCGGGGTGGCAACGCTTCTGCTGGCCGTCGGCTCCTACCGTTCTCTCGACGAGACGAGGACTGCCTACTACGAGCGTTACCGCTTCGCCGATGTCTTCGCCACCGTGCGGCGGGCACCGAAGGCCCTGGTCGACCAGATTGCCGAGATTCCCGGCGTGGCGGCCGTCGACGCGCGGATCGCGCAATTGGCGCTTCTCGACATACCAGGCCAGACCGCACCGGCTACCGGAATGGTCGTCTCGCTGCCCGAGATCGGCGAGCCGAAGCTCAATCGCCTCTATATGCGTGCCGGCCGCACGCCCGATCCGAGCCGGGAAGATGAGGTCGTCGTCAACGAGAACTTCGCCGAAGCGCACCGGTTCACTTTGGGCTCGAACTTCGGCGCAATCCTCAACGGCCGCAAGCGCGACCTGAGGATCGTCGGCATCGCCCTTTCTCCAGAGTACATCTATGCGGTCGGCCCTGGCGACATTATGCCGGACGGCCGCCGCTTCGGTGTCATCTGGATGTCCGAACGGACCCTTGCCAGCGCCTACGATCTGGAAGATGCCTTTTCGTCCGTGTCGCTGAAGCTGCTGCCGGGAACGTCGGAGCGCGAGGCGATGACGCGTCTTGACGACCTGCTGGACCGCTATGGCGGGCGCGCTGCCTACGGGCGCAAGGACCAGACATCGCATGCCTGGCTCGATCACGAGCTCGACATGCTCAACAATATGAGCCGCACGCTGCCGCCGATCTTCCTGCTGGTCTCGGCGTTCCTGGTGAACCTTACTCTCAGCCGCCTCGTTTCCCTCGAGCGCGAACAGATCGGCCTTATGAAGGCGCTCGGCTACCGCAACGCCAGCGTCGTCCTGCACTACCTGAAATTCGTGGGCATCATCACGGCGGTCGGCATCGTTATCGGCAGCGTGGTCGGCACTTTGCTCGGCAGCTATGTGACCGGAATATTCGCGGACTTCTTCCGCTTCCCCTTTCTCCTGTTCACCAAGAGTCCCGATCTCTACGTCGCAGCGGCGGGATTGAGCGTGTTTGCCCCGGCAATCGGCGCGCTGCGCGCCTTGCGCGAAGTCGTCAATCTGGCCCCTGCCGTCGCCATGCAGCCTCCGGCTCCACCGGTTTTCCATCGAACGCTGCCGCTCAGCCTCAGTCTGGCTGGCCCTGTCTCGCAGCCGACGAGAATGATGCTGCGCAACATAGCGAGTCATCCAATTCGGTCCTTTTTTACGGCGTTCGGCATGTCGCTGGCGACGGCGATCCTGATCGTGTCGCTCTTCACGGGGGGCACGATGGAGCAGCTCATCGACGTCACCTACTTCCTCGCGGATCGACAGGACGTGACGGTAAGCTTTTTCGAGAAGCGTCCTCGGGAAGTGGCCTTCCAGATTGCGAGGCTTCCCGGCGTGCTGAACGCGGAGCCCTATCGAGAAGTCCAGGTTCGTATCCGGAACGGCCATGTCGAGCGCCGCATCATGATCCGCGCCAGGTCACGCGGGGCGGAGCTCAACCGCATCATCGATGCCGACCTGCAGCCTGTAGTGCTGCCGGAATCGGGCCTCGCCATCTCGGACATGCTTGCCAAGATCCTGAAGGTGCGGGTTGGCGACACCGTCGAGGTCGATCTGCTCGACGGGGAGCGTCGGACGATCACGCTTCCTGTGGCGGCGCTGGTCGAGGACTATCTCGGAATTCGCGGGATGATGGATCAGGAAGCGCTGGCCAGGCTGCTGCGTGAAGCGCCGAAGGCGAACGGCGTCAGCGTCAGCCTGGACAAGAACAGGCAGGATGAGTTCTACGCGGCGGTCGAGGCCCTGCCGGTCGTGAGCAGCCTGGCTTTGCAGACGGCGTCCCTCGCCACTTTCCGCGACGCTGTGGCAATTCTGGTCACCACGATGTCCAGCATTTACACGGGGCTCGCGGCCGTCATCGCGTTCGGCGTGGTTTACAACAACGCTCGTGTCTCCCTATCCGAACGAGCCAGGGAACTGGCAAGCCTTAGGGTGCTTGGCTTCACGCACGGCGAGGTGCTGCGCATCCTTCTGCTTGAACTCGCGCTGTTGACCCTGATCGCGCAGCCGCCGGGCTGGGCTATGGGCTACGGTCTTGCCTGGATCATGAAGACGAACCTTGCCGGGGAACTGATGCGGGTGCGGCTGGTCGTCGAGCCTGCAACCTATGTTTTCGCCAGTGCGGTCGTCATTGCGGCGGCTGTGTTCTCAGCACTGATCGTCCGCAGGCGAGTCAATCGGCTCGACCTCGTTGCCGTTCTCAAGACGCGGGATTGAAGACCATGCGTGGCAAATCGATGACCAACTGGATGAAGAGAATCGGCGGCATTGCTGCCTTTGGCCTGATCGCCGCGGTGG
Organism: Mesorhizobium sp. M1D.F.Ca.ET.043.01.1.1; assembly: GCF_003952385.1. Classification (NCBI taxonomy): domain Bacteria; kingdom Pseudomonadati; phylum Pseudomonadota; class Alphaproteobacteria; order Hyphomicrobiales; family Phyllobacteriaceae; genus Mesorhizobium; species Mesorhizobium sp. M1D.F.Ca.ET.043.01.1.1. The sequence continues at coordinate 1,772,100 of NZ_CP034444.1, read as the reverse complement.
CGGTCTGGTTCGCATGGCCGCAGCCGATCCCAGTCGACCTGGCGACGGTGGCCAAGGGCCCGATGGAGGTCACGGTCGACGATGAAGCCAAGACCCAGGTACGGCACCTCTATACCGTGTCGGCGGCGATCGCCGGCAAGGTTCTCAGGATCTCGCCGCCGCGTCATGTCGGGGATCAGGTCACCAAGGACCAAACCGTGGTGGCGGTGATGCAGCCGACCACCCCCAGCTTTCATGATGTTCGCACACACGAGGAGTTGCTCGCGGCACTGGGCGCGGCCGAAGCGGCCGTGACGTTCGCGGAAGCGGAAGTAAAGCGGCTCGAAGCGGCACTCGCCTATTCGCGTACAGAACTCGATCGGGCGGAAAAGCTCGCCAAGACCGGGGCGATATCGCAGGGGGCTCTCGACAAGTCGAGGTTCGAAGGCGATACCAACGAGGCGGCCTTGGCGAGCGCGAAGGCGCAGGTCGAAGTCCGGCGCAACGAGAAGGCGATGATCCAGGCGCGGCTCGGCCAGCCCGTCGACGATGTCGCGCAATCCGATCCGGCCTGCTGCATCCAGCTTCGTTCGCCAGTCAGCGGCCGCATCCTGAAGATCGTTCAGGAGAGCGAGGGCATGGTCCAGCCGGGCGCGCCGTTGGTCGAGATCGGCGACCCGCTCGATCTGCAAGTGGTGGCGGACCTGCTGTCGACCGATGCAGTCCAGATCAAGCCCGGTGCCGCCGTCCGGATCGACGGCTGGGGAGGGACTGCACTTCAAGGCAAGGTGACGCGTGTCGACCCCGCCGGCTTTCTCAAAATCTCAGCGCTCGGGATCGAGGAGCAGCGTGTCCATACGGAGATCGACTTCGTAGACCCTCCCGAAAAATGGTCGCAGCTCGGGCACGACTATCGCGTGATCGTGCACGTGACCAGTTGGCGGGACGACAATGTCCTTACCGTTCCGGTGGCCGCGCTGTTTCGAACGGGCGATGACTGGGCGGTGTACCTCGCCAAGGCCGGACGAGCGCGTACGACCGTGGTCAAGATCGGCCACCGGGACAACAAAATGGCTGAAGTCGAGTCCGGCCTGTCGGAAGGCGATCGGGTCGTGCTGCACCCGAGCGACCGGGTGAGCGACGGCATAGCCGTGCGCGAGCGGAATGCTGAATAATCCAGGCGCTGACCGTCAGCCTTACCTTGAACAGTCCGGCCGGCCGCACTCATCGGCAAGCGGTCTCGCCCAGGAAGGCGCTGGCATGGAGCGTGAAGGCGACTGCCGCCGCGATCCACGCGTTAACTCGATGCCCCACTTCATGCTATGGGCGGTGGCCTGAAGAAGGGACAAATAGTCCTGGCCGGCTCCTTCACGCGTCCTGTCGATATCGCGAAAGGTGATGTCATCCAGGCCGACTATGGCCCTGTTGGCTCCATCGGCGTGTCGTTCGTGTGAGGTGCCAGTTGGATCATCCCGTCAATCGGTTCAAGCAGAAGCTCCTTGCCGGTCAAAGTCAGATCGGCCTGTGGTGTGGCCTGCCGGAAACTACGCCGCGGAAATCGTCGCGCCTTCAGGTTTCGATTGGCTCCTGTTCGACACGGAACATTCCCCGGGTGACGTTCTGACCGTCCTGCCACAATTGCAAGCGGTCGCATCATACGACGTTTCCCCAGTCGTCCGCCCGGCCATCAACGACCCCGTTCTGATCAAGCGCTTCCTGGATATCGGCGTCCAGACACTGCTCATTCCCTACGTTCAGAACGCGGAAGAGGCGAAAGCCGCAGTCGCGGCCGTGCGATATCCTCCGGATGGAATTCGTGGTGTTTCTGCCCTGACACGCGCCACTCGTTTCGGCCGAGTTGCGCACTATGCGCAAAATGCGGAACGGGAAATTTGCCTGTTGCTGCAAGTTGAGACGCGGGAAGCGCTTGGCAACCTCGAGTCGATTGCCTCGGTAGACGGGGTGGATGGCGTGTTCCTAGGACCGGCAGACCTTGCAGCGAGTTTCGGACACAGGGGCCAACCGGGCCACCCGGAGGTGGTCGATGCAATTGTCGACGCGATTGAACGCCTGAAAGCGTTGGGCAAGCCTGCGGGCATTCTTACCCCGGATGAGAAGTTCGCGGCACGGTGCATCGCACTGGGAACACTATTTACTGCCGTTGGTGTCGATGTCGCTTTACTGGCGAGGGGATCGGAAGCACTCGCGGCACGATTTGCATCGCAAGGAGCGGTCCGCGATGCCGGAACGTGATGAACTCCTCACTGAAATCGCAGCGACGGGAGTTATCAGAGCGGCGGTCAACATGTCGAATGCCGCACTTGTCCAACTCGATCCGGTGACAGGCGTTCTAACAGGACCGAGCGTGCAGATCGCGATCGAACTTGCGGATCGGCGCGAGCGAACCAGGCTTCGCATCATGTTACCCAAGCGCGGCGTTCGACTTCGTCTGGTGCGCGGAACCTATTCGTTCGACGGAAGTTCTCGACCATTGGGGAAAATTCTATGGCAGAGAGCAAGCAAGAGCGCGCCGCACGCGTACAGGCGGAGAAGCAATTTCGTGTGCGGTTCCTGGTGCGCGAAACGGGCATCACGGAAGCGCAAGCCCGCGACCTTGTCGAGATGATTGGCATTGATCCGAACTCGCTCCTTCGCGAGGCGCGCCTTCTGGCGAGGAAGCAGACCTAGGATTATCTCCACCCATTGCTATTGCGGCAGTGCACTTGTGACTTGCGCGGTGTTGCCGTGGCCGGCCGATCGAGCTCGTCAGGATTATCACGACCGGGACCGCGCAAGCGGCAAATTTCGAGCGCTCACGCCCGAGCAGGTTCGGGAACTGATCGGCGAGCATGGCGACGATCACAAGACTTTGGCGCGCGAGGCTAGGAAACTGTGGGGGTGACTAAGCATTCCGGTGCTCGGCAAGGGCCGCTATTTTTCGTCCCCATGAGGACGGATGACTCTCCCGACGACCGAATAGGGGTCGCGTTCCTGAAGATCTGCGACATGAGATCAAGGAGTCGCGGCCTCGGCTGAAACGAACCGAGGCCGCATAGTCAGCCATGCCCTTAGGATACGAACCCAGGCTAGGAAGCGCCTTATGCGGCTGACTGCAAGGCCCGCTCGTTCGCACCACTTTCGCCGAGCCTGGTAAGCGCCTCGTCGGTAGCGGACTCTTCCTTAAGGGTCTCGCGCAGCAGCGGCACGGCATCCGTCAGGCCTAACTGCTCCGCCCAGGCGATTAGCGTGCCGTAGCGCGCGATCTCATAATGCTCGACCGCCTGGGCGGCGCCGACAAGCCCCGCATCGAGTGCCGGCTGGTCTTCATATTCCTCGAGGATCTCCGATCCCTCTTCGAGAATGCCGTCGATCGCCGGGCAAGTCTTGCCCCTGGCGGCCTTGCCGAGCAGCTCGAACACCTGTTCGAGTCGATCGACCTGACCCTCGGTTTCCATACGATGCTTCTCGAAGGCAGCGCTCACCTCTTCGGATTGCGCCGCCTTTGCCAGTTTCGGCAATGTCTTGAGTATCTTTTTCTCCGCGTAATAGATGTCCTTCAGGCCGTCGACGAAAAGGCTTTCGAGGCCGTTTGCCGTGCCGGTCGAGTTTCTCCTTGGCATCGCTTTGCTCCGTTGCTTCCGTTTGATCGCGAAATCACGTGGTCGTTCAGGCAAGAAAAACGGCGCCTGCAATGACAGGCGCCACTTTCGAAGGTTTAGGACTGGCCGCCCTTGCGGCCGGCCTCAGAGGCACGCTCACGGCCTTCGGCGAAGTTGCCACTCCCACCCCTCTCCTGACCCATGTTGCGGTCTTCAGCCTGCTGCTGCTCGTCACGCTGACGCTGGTCATCGCGGTTCTTGTGGCTCTGCTGGCCGGCCTTTGACGTGCTTTTCGTGGGCTCCGTCTTGATTGGGCATATTACTTGCTCCTTCGGTTGTGGAATTGGGATCAACGAGGTTCGACGGGATCCGGGTCCCTTGGAAGTTGGCCTCCTTGAGTAGGAACAATCGCGCCGCGCGACTGATGTTCCTGACGAAATATTTCGTGAATTCCGGCCGCGCATCCCAGCCGCCAGGACTGGAAGCCAGGTTCCTTTAGTCCTCGATATAGGGGTCGGACTAACGACCCGATTTTGGCTTTCGCGTCCTTCGAGCGTTCGGAGATCGCCGGACCAGCCCCGACGTTTTCTCGGTGGCTGGGTTAGGCGGCGCTCGTGCTGTACGGAACTTCCAGCGGCCTGGCTTTACAGCCGTCCCGTCTCCGTTGCCGGTGAGAGAAGCCACGCAGCGACCCCCGGACCTGAGCTTGCGCATGCGTGCCGGTTGCACCATGCTGCGCATCATGACCGCCAAGTTTCTGGACCACAAATTGGAGTGCCCCTTTTGCGGCACCATCCGTCTGCAGATTCCGGCCGATGCGCAGCCTACGACTCCCATCAGCTGCGCCGAGTGCGGCAAATATCTTGGCACATGGGATGAGCTTCAGACTGACTTCGAACGCCAAGGCGGGACCGATGGGGTGTTTCGTCTGGATAAGGGACGCATCCGAAAGCTCGATAGCCAATAGGAGCCTCACCGCTATCGACGTAACACCAGGCCTGCCTTCCGCCAGCCGCGAGAGTCTGGCTCCGCTATAGTGAAGAAGACCCAGGAAATGAGCTTTCATCTGCCGCTGTCGTAGTCCGAGTTCGCCGATGTGCTCGGCCTTTCAGTGGTCCACATGAAAAGGTTATCGGGCACGCCGCGGCGCATGAACGTGATCAACTGGACAAACCATCTCAACACGTTTCTGGATTGGGCTGGCTCGTCGAGGCGCGGATTTCGGCCTGACCTATCTCATCAAGGACCGCGAGCCCTGATGAGCGGCTGACAGCCGCTCATTTGGGACGAGATTTGTTGTTCGACCACAACTCATCGAGCATGGTAAGCGCCGCACTTCGATCGGCCGGTTTCAGCATGCCTTGTTCCGCAGCCGCCTTCTTGAACGCGGCGAAGGCGATCGCCGGGCGGCAGATTCCGTTAGCCGCGTCATTCACGAGGTGCACCGCCCTGAGATAGGCCGGCGCGTCCTTGTTTTTCCATGCCCCGCCAAGCGCCTTTTTCACGTCGGGGATCGATGCGACCACCATCGTGCCACCGTTCACGAACCGGATGGTCAGAGGCAGAAACCTGCTCATTCGTCTTCACCACCCCAGCCATTCGTGGGTGCGCCAGGCGAGGCCGATGAAGGGCGCCGCGGTCAGAACTATTGCCGCCAGAACGATAAGGGGATTGTTCGTCCGAAGGGATTGCATATTGCCACCACGCAGATCTGGATCGCCATAGAACGAAGGTGGGACCGGCCGGTTGCATCCGATCGGTTGGAGGCGAGCTACATGTTGCTTCCTGGCCGGACGGGCGGTGCCGGATGATGTGGCGGTCGCGGCCCTGGAGGCATGGCCAGCGAGGCACGGGTCGGCCTCGGAGGGCGAGGTGAGGATGGTAGCGAGCGGCGTCGCAATGTGGGCGACAGCATAGTACTCAGGTTCGAACGTCCATGGACTCTTTCTGAAGAGCTCTTCCAATCCACTCCGACTAACACTACGGACCGGCCGCCCGGATTCGGCCCGCTGTCCGCGGTTCCCGACAGCGAGGTTCGCGGTTGGGTCGTTTTCAGCAGCCTGGCAATGCTGCTGATCTCGCAGGTCTGGCGGAGGAGGCGTTGAGCTGCCCTAGGTGTTTCAGCCGCGATATTTGGCCCATGCCACTTTAGGGGGAACTAATATACAGTTTCGAAGTTTGCTTTGCAGCGGCACCGGCCCTGACCCGGCGCAGGATAACGGATCGGCCACGCTCCTAGCTGGGGCGGGGAAGCGAAGGCCTTCGGGCTGCGCAGATCGCCAAATAGATCGCGCACCCTATTTCAATTTCGCTCGCTAAACCTTTGGAACGAAAGCCAGTGCGCGGAATTGGTATTTCGTCTCGAAAATATAGGAGGTTTCTATGGGACGCGGTATATTACTTTGGCTGCTCGGAGTTCCGATTCCGATCATCATCCTGCTCATGCTGTTCGCACGGTAGGAGCTTCACATGAACCCCGCAGTTACTGAGGTGGAAGTCTCCGGCAAAAAGGAATCGTCGTCACCTGCCGTAAGCTGGGGCCCGATCGTGGCGGGCGCTTTCGCTGCGTCGACACTGACGGTGATCCTGATGCTGATCGGCTCTGGACTTGGGCTGACGATGGTGTCCCCTTGGACCGGCGCAAGCGCATCGGCCACCACTTTCGCGGTTTCGGCCGCGGTTTGGCTGGTCGTCGTGCAATGGCTCTCGGCCGGCCTGGGTGGTTATCTGACCGGCCGGCTACGGACAAAATGGGTCGGTATCCATGACGACGAAGTCTACTTTCGCGATACGGCGCACGGTTTCCTTGCCTGGGCAGTGGCAACGTTGCTCGTCGCCGGCGTCCTTGGTTCCGCATTGTCCGCAACGGTTGGCGCAGGTGTGCAGGCTGCGTCCAATGTCGCGGCCGGCGCAGCAGCGGGCGCTTCGTCTGCGGCCACGAATGCGGCCGCTGGAACAACCGACAACAACAGCCTGGGCTATTTCGTCGATACGCTATTCCGGCCGGCCGAGACCGGCACCGTCGCGGCAACCGGACAGAACGATGCCGCCGTAACGGCGCAGGCTACACGCATCCTGGTGGCAAGCGCCGCCAAGGGCGAAGTATCGGCCGAGGATAAGGCCTATCTTGTGAAACTGGTCGCTTCCCGCACCGGGCTTTCGGAAGCCGACGCCGCCAAGCGCGTCGACACCGTTCTCGCAGCCGTCGATGACGCCAAGAACAAGGCGAAGGCGGCCGCGGACACGGCCAGGAAGGCGAGCGCCACTTTCGCGCTGGTCGGCGCCCTGTCGATGATCGTTGGCGCTTTCATCGCCAGCGTTGCCGCAGCGCTCGGCGGCAAGCAACGAGATGAAGACGAGGCACTGTTCGTTCGCGGCTGACGGCCACTCGCAATCTTGCCGCCCCGGAGCGGTTTGGTTTGATCGAAAAACCGAACCGCTCATCCTCCGACCTTGGCGTTCGTGCGGTCTTGCCGGCGCCCTTCGATCTCGTACGAAAAGGCACAGGGCAGAACACCGAGGTCGTGCCGCGCCGCCGATCGACGGCCTCGTGGTCCGTCAACTCGATCCGAAACGGCTTGTTCCGGAAAGAATTTCAGCCAACGTGAGAAGGCCGAAAACGATCATTTGTTATTGACCATTTGGTTTCGGCGCCGGCGGTGGTCAAAGTCTGATGCGCGTGGCGCAAGAAATATCGCCCTGATCAGACAGCCGCGCTCGCGCGGTCGAATTGCCGGCACGCCGATCCATCTCAAGCGCCGAGGTCGACCGCGACCCTACCGTCAGTGTCAGTCGGTGGATGCTCTATCTATGCTGGCGGGATCGATCTTTGCGAGGCGGACCTTGGCCTCGGCGACACGCTGTTGCGCTGACCTTATCCTGCTGCAAAGCGCGAGATTTATTCCGACGCCACAGTCCTCATCCAACATCTTGTTGGAACGTTCGAGGGTAAGCTCCGCTCGGTTAAGACGTTGCCTTGCCCTAGCCAGTTCCAAAGTCAGAAAATCCATTCTCAGTGTATCCGTCGTTCGCGCTCCCTCGAGTGGAAGCCCTTGCTGCTCGCTTTGGTTGCGGGCGCGAGCTCGCAGCTTGCGGCGCCCTGACTAATCCGAGCCATCGGAGCCAAACTGCTAGTGCCGGCTCCGGGCGAGCAGCTTCTCACTTGTAGAAATCAGTGAAGGCCAAGGAAGCTCAATATGGCGATTATGATGACCACTGCTCCTACGAGCCAGATGATATTGTTCATGGTCTCTCTCCTGAAGTTTAGCAACGCCCGAGCCGCAGCCGGCGCGGGGGTATTTCGACCTTACTGCTTGACGACGATGCGCTGCTTGTCGCGGTTCTGGGCGTAAGTGCCTTTGTCGTAGGCCGTTTGCGCCTCCAACTGGCCCTTCGTGAAATTCGTGTAGAGATAGCGGTTGCCGTTCTTGTCGGTCATGAACTTGAGGTTCTCCATGCCGACGGCGACCTTCTTTTCGCCGATGCCGAGAAAGCCCCCGACATCCACGATGATGGCATCAACTTTCTTGTCGCCGGTCAGGATGACGTCGCCTATTTCGCCGACCTTCGCATCGTCCGCGCCATAGACCCTGGTGCCGATCAGTTCTGTCGCGCTGATCTTGCCGGACGGCACATCGGTCAGCGCCGATTTGTCGATAGAGGCGGTCGCGGTCTGGTCCGTCTTGGCAGGGGCCGTTTGGTTAGCCGTGCTGGCGGCGGGCTGGGTGTTGTTGGATGCCGTCTCATAGGCCTTGGTGTCGAAGTTGGGCTGAGCCTGAAGCTCTTCCTTCGTCGTCTTGGCGACGATCCGGCGCTCGCCTTTCTTGTCGACCCATTCGATCTTCCCGAAATCGTAGGCGACATTCTTCTCGCCGACGCCGAGGAATCCCCCGACGCCGATGACGATCAATTTGGCTTTGCCGCCCTTGTCGAGGACGATGTCGTTGACGTCGCCGATTTTGGTCGCATCATCGGCCGTGCTGTCATAGACCGCCGCGCCCATGATCTTGGACACGAGGCTGCCATCGGTCACCGGTGCGACGACCGCGGCTTGGGAAGCGGGCTTGGTCTTGTCTTCAGCGTAGGCGCCGGCGGTGTAGAGCGCAGTCGACAGCAGCGCGGCGGTCGCCGCGGTCACCAATATTTTCCGGATCATCGTAGGTATCCTTGTTGTGGTTGCCTGGTTGACGGACCGCCGTTCTTTTGCCGGCGTCGCTTTCGACCAACGGGAGCCATCGCCTTACGTTCCGCGCCTGGGCCTAGGGTCCCAGTCGCCCGTAGACGGAAGCCCTAGCTTGGTACGCAGACAACCATGGCGCTGGACGACCTGTACCCCGACAAAAGGTGGGCCTGAAGGCGTGGTGCCGTCACTTGAGCAGGTCGGCAAGTCGGGCAGCCGAAAAAATCGGACTATTTCTGATTCCGCCAGACTACCTGACGCTTCCATCTGATGCCCGCCAGCGCGGTCTGGCGCTGGTGGGAGTGGGATATGGTCGGGTATGACGGCAAGCTCGCTGGTTAGGGGCCGCGCTGGTGGTGGCGGCATTGATGCTACCGATAAGACAATAGAGGCTCAGTGGTTGTCGGTGCTGTTGAGGCTGCACATCCGTATCAGCCACGGCCCGTCTGCCCGCCGTTCGAAGACGGCAAAAGATGTCCCGTTGCCTACTTCCAGCCCCTCCGTATATGTGGCCAGGCACCAGGCGAGATCGTGGGAACTGCCTGCATGTATCACCGTCATTTCCTTCTCGGTCGCTTCACCGTGGCCATGCGTCCAGGTTGCGTGGAGAGATTCAATTGCGTCACGGCCAAAGTTGCAGCGGGCGCGGCGGATACCCGCCACCTGCCCGGCGTCATGGGGCATGCGTCAGGGTCCAGGCGGCGCCTCGCGGCCACTTTTCCGGTTGCTCGGGCTGCATTCGAATTGAGAACATATTCCTGTCCGGCAAGGGGCCGCTTGACTCTTTTGTTCTCATTTCGTTCACTGCTACCCATAAGCGCCGAAATCAGACTACCTAAGTCCGAATATGTCACGCCGCCTGGTGTCCAGAACCTGTCCGCGAGCACGACGGCAGTAGGGATGCAGGTGGGGGGGTCGCCAAGCCCTAGCAGGCGCCGCACTGGGTTTCGAACACCGCGGCGAAGGTGAGAAATTCCTGTAGGAGCGCACCGATGTCCCGTCATCAATTCGTGCATGCTGCTGAGAAACGTGGGCGGGCTAAGCCTCGATCCGAACACCGACGAGGTGCTGAACGGTCTGGCCGCCGAGATGGGCAAAATCAAGCCGGAATTGGTGGCGGGGATCGTCGGCGAGTGGCTGATGGCCAACGCCTATCTTCCGGTGCCGCATGCGCTGGACCAGGAAAGCGCGGTAGAAGGTAACGCATGATCATGGCGCCAAAGCACGAAGGCGACTAGGCTGATCGCGAGATCGATTTGCCAGCAGGCGATGGAGCCGGGCTTTCAAGCGATCCTCGACTGCATGCTCGATGCCGGCTGGCAGCGCGGCGAGGTAATGCGTGTTACGCCGTCTGATCGCCGCCGACACCATGACGCAGAAGGAAAACGCCAAAGTTGAAACCGAGTTGGCAATGGCGCCGGCGATGATGCGCGTCGGGACACACTTATAGCTCAGTTGCCCCCCTCGGCAAACTCGCCAGGGAGGTCGCCTTCAAAATGGGACGCGATATATGCTGCTCAGTTAGCCCGTATTAGGTTCGGGCTCCGGAGGCGGCGTATTCGGGCCGGGGCAATCAGACAATTGCTCACATGGACGGGACCGATCGCCAACGCCGCCATAGCGTTCCACGAGTTTTGCGAATCCCAAAGCGAAGGCGGAAAGAAGCGCCAGGACAACCACGATTCGGACGGCCATTCGGGACTGTAGCAGAATCTCGATCCGAGTTTGACCAGCTACAGGTAGAAGAGCGAATTCCGCGGCGCGGGCCAAGGTGTCCTTCGTTGTGGACGGATGCCAATTTAGAATGGGTGAAGCCCTGCGCGGCAGTCACTCGGATTCGAAATCTGGCGGGCCATTTATCGCCGCAAGTATCGCTTCATAGGCACTGCCGATTTCCTCTTCGATCTCGTCCTCCGAGATACCTGCGGCCTTGGCATCGGCGAACAGCTTGGTCATCAGCTCCGCCACAGAAATGATGTCGGCGCTGACGCCGCCGCGCATCACGTTGTCGGTGATCCACTTCGCCTTCAGGAAATGAGCTTCTCGAAGCAGGGAATTCCAATCGGTCCCGATCAACGTGATCAGTTCGCGGGCTTGCTCTTCGGTAATGTCTGTCTCATCTGACCAAGCGATCGGCCAGAACCTTCATCGCCCCACTTTGCGAACCTGACCTGTTGTCACCGTCACTCATGAAAATATGGCCTCCTAATCTCTAGGATGATCTAGAAGGCGGACTGTTCAGTCAGGCAAAAAATTCGACGTCGGCTGAGCCACGGGATCATTCGCGGACCCTGGGCCCCAGAAGACACAAAGGACTAACTCGCCGCCGACAGTCCTCCTGATTTTTCTTCGCGTCAGGCCTGCCGTGTGAGATAATTCGGAGCGGCGTTGAGGGCGAGGACGAATGTCATTGTCCCGCTACAGTGTACGAACCCGCTGATCTGGACATGCTCCAGCGGGTTTTTACCGGCTGTGCGACGAACGCCGGCTAGCCAAGAAAGACCGTGAGCAGCGGGAGTTCCTGGCCATGGAACTGTTCCAACTTTTCGACGACGGCGCCCACGACGAAACTGAGCTATTGCGCGCCCTCTCTAAGCACCGACGACAATAACGCAAAGCGCTCGTTAAAAGCCCGCCGCCTCAGGGAGAGAACGACGGGCTTTTGCTTTGGTGCTGACGACCTCGGAGGGGGGTTCGGCCGTCTATCCTGATAATCGCGAGAGCGGTATTCGGTTCCGAACAATTTTGCGAAATCTGAATGGCAAAAGCGGGCTGGTGGGAACACCCACAGCCCGGCTCGCTTATCATGGTGACACAGGATTTCGCGGGCCGGGCCGGGTCCCGAAAGCCGGGCTTCAGGGCACAGCTAGATTGCAGCCACTTTGCAGCCCGCGCAACACGGCCAATGGTCTATTAGCGATTTCTTGAAGACGCGCCCCAACGTGGCGGCGTCCGGCAGATAGGACCGCGCCGTGAAGCGATGCCCGGCCTGTCGGGGGAGTCCGGGGCGACTTGGGCATACAGACCGGGCTCTACCCCGGTGTGAGCGGGGCAGATGTACACTATGCGCCGGCTTTCAGGGACTGGCACATTAACATTTTCTAATGAAGGCCCGTCGTCCAAATGAGCTTTTCGCTAACGGCGGCGTGTTCGTTCAATCACACTTTCCGTGACTCCCACCGGAACTTTCGGGGGGTGACGCGGTTGCGCCCGAAATGGGTTTTGAAAGCATGCCAGAGTTTCACATTGAAGAAATGTCTGGTGAGGTCGTGATCGCCAGGCACACTACACGTGCCGCCGATGCGAAGAGCGCCCTCAGAGGCGTAATTGGCGGACGAATTTCTCTGCGGGCTGGTCAGCAGCACTGGTTTCGAGTAGTTGACGAGCGAAAAGCCAGCGTCCACGAATTCGGGGTCGAAGAGACGGCTCAGCGCAAAGACTTCGCAAAATGATGCAGCCCGTCAGGGCGGCCCGGCTGGTGTCGAGGTGACATAGGATTTGCTGGCCGGACCGCCCAGCAAGGCTAGATTTGCCCAGTCTGGCCTACCCCTTCAAGTAGCTGATCAAGGTCGACCATCATGCCGTGAATGTTGTGTCCATTCCATGTGGGTGGCGACCGGCTTTGGAACCCAGAAGCGGTCATGGCCGCTGCCTGCCACAACCAGGAAGCGCCAACGTCTGTTCCATGTCCCTTCGTAAATATTAGCATCTGCTTGACGAAGCCGTCGGCTGCCCGGACTCAGGGAATGGCGAAGGGCATCAAGATCGGCGACGAGGTTGCCATCACCGCGACCGTGCGCCGAAGAGTCACCGAGGACCGGGTCAACGTCTCGCTCCCTGCTATGGCTTCCCGCATTCGCTCCTCGACCGAACATCAAAAGTAAAGAAGGGCAAGCCGATCGAACTCATCGGCGACGTCACCCATATCGACCGTGAGAGGGTGACGGTGAACCTTGGCGTCCCATTGACGGTGAATGCGGATACGCTCCGGCTCGTGACAGTCTACAAGCCGCTGATGAGGAACAGCCGACGTAGGTCCGCGCGGCTGGGAACATTCCAGCCAAGTCGCTGTTTCTTCTAACCAGGAGAACAACCATGACGGACGACAAGACCAAGCGAGATTTTCGCGACCGCGACCGCGTCGCAGGTGACGAGGAATACGAGGTAGGGTATTTCGCCAGTAAGTTCGGTCTCACAATTCCCGAGGTCCGGGACCTCATCAAAAAGCATGGCAACGACCGAGAGACGCTGGAGCGCGAAGCCAAGGCGCTGGGCGCACGGCGACAAGATTTCTGACCTTGGCCCATTGACCACCGGCAGACGCAATGGCGGCCCGCGCGAGAATGAAGCCGACTACTTTTCTCGTGTCCGATCTGTGGGCAGGCGGTCGATATGCGGGATCAGGCAAGCGACATGGCACGATAGGCCCGTGCACGATCGGTTAGAAATTGAAACCCGCCGTCATTAGGTATCGCTTCGACGATACCGGAATCGGTTGCGGATGTGACTGTTGAAGTATCGGCCCTTGGCGAAGGCCGATCGCAACGCGGCAAAGGTCTCTGGCGGGACGTCCTCAAACTCATAGAGTTGGTCGGTGGCCACGAACCACACCGAGAGTATTCGACTGTCCGGATCGTACTCTATTTTGCGTATCAGGGTCGACGGCATGACAATAAACCACTCCGGCAGCCAACGTGTTCCTATTCGCCAAATCATTATGCTGCCTGGCCGGCCAGCGGGGATCGATATCGTTGATGATTATCCATCGAGCGTGCGAAGTGCGTTTCCCATGCGCGGCCTGCTGGTGAGCTTGGATCAGGCTGCGCCCGTCTTGGAAAATTCATCCCTGGCCGCATTGGTTTCATCACTGTAGGCTCTAACAGTTCCGACGCCGACCTTCCGCAGATTGGAAGGACCATGGCTGATGGCCGGACTGCCATGAAGCCCCTTCTCGAAGCAGGGTAGGTTGTCAGCGAAGTCAAACCAGGGGAGCATCTCGCCGACCATGATATGTGCCTGCGGCTTCACCAGCATCAGATCTTCCAGCGTGCAGGCAAGGATCGAGAACTCCCGGTCATTTTCGTAGGAGATCGGCGAGCCGCATCGCCCGCAAAGCGTGCGCTCGACACTGCGCGATGACTTTGTAGGATCACCGGCGTTCTTCGGGCATAGCGGAAGTGGTTCCTATCGATACTGAAAAATGTCGCAAAAGCACTAGCCGTGGCGCCGACAACTTTCGCAGTCTCAATGCACCACGTCGAACATCGGCCCGATGATTTCATAGCGGATGTCCCCGCACATGACCGGCCCGTAACCGTCGAGGTGTGCTCCATGCTTAGTGCTTCGGTTTTGGAATGTTCAGAACTCATAATCGCTGTCATAGCGGCAGGCGTGGACCTAGCCGGAAGGTGCTCTAAGCGCCGGTTCCTTTGCCATCAGTGGTGCTCGTGAAAATTGGGAATTGAGGCGGTCGGGTGAGGCGGCGTAGCCGCCGCCTCGTTTGACGTCAAACATGGGTCGGTCGAGCTTTTGCCACGGCGAGAGGGATTGCTCCATCCTCGATCAGGATGTCCTTCTTGCGCGCGAATGCCACGAAAACACCTCTTGCCGTTTCGGACTCGATGTCTCCGATCAACGCGGCTTTGCAAGCGCGGATCGCGGCTCTTTGCTCGGGACTGTTGCCGCACCAATCGAGTGCAAACTGGTAGGCGTCGACAACAGTGTTCAATTGGCGCGGGAAGCCCAATCCGACCCAAACGCGGATGGGCGTCTCAAAGGGCTTGGAAAGCATCGCGAATCTCCTTCTCCGCGATGACGTCAGGCGGCCAGCCCACCGCCATGACCGCTCTTCCCGGTCATCCAGGGCAATGGAGCGGTCACCTCCTCGAGGATTCTGGCTGATTTCGCAAACCCGCAAAAAGCGTCTCGCGCCGCCGTCAGCGGATAGTCGCTGTCGAATGCTCTTTGGCATGCACGAAGGGCAGTTTGATAAATTGGACCGCGTTTATGCTTCGGCCACTCGTAGAGAAATTCCAGGGCGTCTTCGAGGCAGGCGATTTCCTGGACCAGGCTGTTGCCGCTCTTCACGAAAACAGGGCTGTCGAAGATCCGATCGTTCATTGTTTCCTCCAAGCGAACGAACAATTGAGTTTCGGGATAGGCAGGGACCGACAGCGGTCGGCGCCCGCAGTCGATATGGGTTTGTCGATTTTGACCGTCAAGAGGGTCTGCGGAACCGCTTGGCAGCAGCTGGAACGCGGTGCGCAATCCTTCATTTCAGCCGCTTGATGCGACCTGGAATCGAGCCCAGCAGG
The DNA here is from genome assembly GCF_003952385.1 of Mesorhizobium sp. M1D.F.Ca.ET.043.01.1.1. Lineage (NCBI taxonomy): Bacteria > Pseudomonadati > Pseudomonadota > Alphaproteobacteria > Hyphomicrobiales > Phyllobacteriaceae > Mesorhizobium > Mesorhizobium sp. M1D.F.Ca.ET.043.01.1.1. Next base: position 1,757,029 of record NZ_CP034444.1, on the reverse strand, counting down.
TGCATGTTTTTGTGTACGGTCGCTACGTCGACTAAGGGAGGTATTCCGATGAACATCAAGATGCTCAGTATGGGCGCCATCGCGCTCGCAATGATGAGTGGTGCTGCGTTGGCTGGTTCCACCACGGGCACGTCTGCACTCGACGATCCGGCCAAGATGTCGCCCTTCTTCCCCGATGCCGGCATGAAAACATTGAAGTCGGAAGCAGATTTCAAAACCGCATGGAAGGCAATGAAACCCGATGAACAAACAGCGGTGTTGAAAGATTGCGGCGATACCACGCTTAACAAGCCGCACGCAGATTTCTGCGCCATGGCAAAGAAGATGGGCGCCTAACTCGGTCTCCAAGCCATGCAAGATGAAGGCGGACTTATGGTCCGCCTTTTTCTTGTCGGGAGCGCGGTTTTGACTTGCCGGCTCTGTGCCCGATTGAGTGACCGCCAGGCCTTGCCGGCTCAAGCGGCAAGTCGGCCCCGCGGGGTTTCGGAATGACGTGTCTGTTCGTTGCTCACGGTTCGCCTCGAAATACACATGCGCAGGACTGTTGCGTCGTCTGGACACAGCCCGACGGCATGCGATCTTTGGGGGTGCTTCCGGCTCATTTGTCGGCCGCGATCATCTTCAATTCCTGATGGAATACGATGTCGTAGTCAGTTTGAAAGCCCGGGCCTACTCCCGCACCGGAAAGTCGATCGTCTGCAGCGGAAGCACAGCGGGGCCATTCAAAACAGCCCCATCCGCGCCGAAATGTGATCCATGGCAAGAGCAGTCCCAGCACTGCTCTGTCGAGTTCCAGGCGACTTCGCACCCCGCGTGCGTACAGCCGGCGGAATGCAGGTGGACGTTACCCGCCATGTCGCGGCAGGCGGCGATTTTGCGTATTCCATCTCGCAAAATACCGCCTTGACCGTCGGAGAGTTCATCGAGCGACTTCAACTCGCCGGGCAGTACATATCCGGCAAGATTTGCCACCATCGAGGCGTTTTCTCGAACATAGTTGACCACGCCGGAAGGCGTTTTGCGCGAAGGTTCATAGACCTCGCCCCAGGGATTAGGTTCGCCCAGTATCAGATCCTTCAAAAGAAGCCCGGCAAGCGCGCCATGCGTGATGCCTTGTCCGGAGTCGCCAGTAACGACATAGACCGACGTGCTGCCAGGGTTGAGACCGATGAAGGCGCAATAATCGATCGTGTCGAGAACCTGTCCAGACCACCGCGTTACCTCTTTGCCCAAAGTTGGCACTAGAGAGCGTATCCACGCCTCGATCGCTTCGAACCGGATGTCGCCGTCGTCAGCTTCGCCCGATTTGTGGTCGGCGCCACCCACAATCAGATAGTCCACGGAACCCGGGCCTGGGTCTATCCGCACATAGTGATAGGGGTCGCCGGTGTCCCAGAAGAGCGCATCTGGAAGATCGCCATGCGGCAGAGTGAAGGCCATCGCGTACGTTCGGTATGGCGACATCTTGGTGTGCAATCGAAAACGATTGTTGATCGGCGAATTGGTGGCAACGACGGCATGCGATGCCGTGATCGATCCGCCGTTCTCGGTGGAGACGCGCACTCCGCCTTCCGCCAGTTCCTCGAGCGCCGTCACGGTGCTGTTGGCAAAGATGAGACCGCCCCTTTCGCGGATAGCCGCGGCAAGTCCTCGAAGATACCGCAGCGGGTGGAAAGTTGCCTGGTTCGGATAACGAAGGACGGGCGCCTTTTCGAACCCTTTGAGCGGCGCGCCGGTCGCGAGTTTGGCAGCCGCACCGATCGTTCTCGCGGCATCGAACTCCTCCTGGCGCTGATTGTGGGCGGCTTTCGGCCGAATACCCATTGCCGGAAACAGGAAGGCATCCAGCCGGCGGAAATTACAATCGATGCGCAGTTCGCCAACGATCTCCTCAAGACGGGCGACCGCAGCTTCCTGGCTCTGCTGGAACAGTCGAGCCATCTCTTCACCGCGAATATTGATCAGTGCACCCAACCCATCGTCGCAAATCGGCGCGAGATGCGCTGTCGTTCGCGACGTCATGCCAGCGGCAATGGGACCGCGATCAATTACGATAACGGTCTCGCCCACGGCGGTCAGTTCGTAGGCCACGGACAGTCCTGCAATTCCGGATCCAATGATGACCGTGTCGCAACTGTGCGTTCCCGAGAAACGCGGAGCGGCGGGATCGACTTCCACCTTCATCCAGAGAGACCTGGTTTGTTCGCCCTGCGCGTTCATGCCTAACTTTCGGTCCACTGGTGCTTAGCGAGCAGCTTTCTGATTGACTTTCCGCTCGGCGATCGTGGTCAGCTTCTTGTCGGCCGCTTTTTCCTCAGTGAGAGTTGTGGTAAAAAGCTTTGCCACTGCATCTTTGCCGGTCTGTTCCGCCCAGGCAATGAGCGTTCCATATCGGGTGATCTCGTAGTGCTCGACGGCTTGTGCTGCCGTGATGAGCGCGGCATCGAGCACCTTCTTCTCGGCAACTTCTCCCGCGATCTCGTCGGCCTCCTTGATGATGCCGTCGATCGCTGGGCAAGCCGTTCCCTTCGGCGATTCCCCGATAAGCTCGAAAGCTTGTTTGAGACGTTGAACGTGTCTCTCGGTCTCCTCGAGGTGGCTCTTGAAAACCGCGGTCAAGTCGCGGTTTGTCGCTTTCTCGATCATGTCGGGCAGCGCTTTCAGGATCTGCTCCTCGGCGTAGTAAATGTCCTGCAGCACATGCAGGAACAGATCGTCCATCGTCTTGATGTCTTTCGTGAAAAGTCCCATGAAGGCGCTCCTGACAATTTGGGCGAAAGCTCCAGAACAACGCGAGGCAAAGGTGGCTGTTCCAAAGGCCAGGGCCACGATCGGCGCCTAGTCGTAAATCAGCGTTTGGGATGGACGACTGACGGTGCGAATGCATCCTTTTCGCAACGCGCCGAATTGGGAGGCACGCTGACGACGAGCGTCTTTTTTGCCGTCGCCGAACCGTTGCCGGGAACAATGCTGCCGAGTTTCAGTTTTCGCCAAGCCATTTAGCGCAGGCGCGCCGATCTGGCTTCGGCGAATTTGCATTCGCACTTACTCAGAATGACAGGCGAAAACAATGGCGAAGAGGCTGAAACTAGGGACACGGCCGACCACTTCTGATCGGCGGCGACATATGTCAACGTTCTGGTGGACCGCCGGGGTAACGGCAAGTGTCGCTGCTATTCTCGTCGCCGGCACAACGGGGATTATCCGCAGCAGCGCTTCGCATGAAGCCGCCGTCTCCCAGCAAGTCGGCGGCGATGCCGCGCGCGCCATTCCGGCAATGATCCGCAATGGTTGCGGCGGATGCCACGAAATTCCCGGTGTGCCCGGCGCCCATGGGAGCGTTGGCCCGTCTCTGCGCGGTGTTGCGGAACGCGCCTATATTGGCGGGCGCGGCGGCCGGAACTCGTTCGATGCGATGATGCGTTGGATCAGCAGGGCACGGGACGTCGATCCGAAGACGGCCATGCCGAACACCAACCTTTCGCCCCAGGAGGCGCGCGACATCACTGCCTATCTCTATGCGCGAACATGAAATCGGAAAGACGGGCTGAAAGGCGAAAACGCCTTGCCAGCAGAAGGAGCAAGCCGAGCGATAAACCGGCACCGGTTGTCACCAGCGCCTGGCCGGCCAGCAGGATGACCGCCTGTTCTGTTGTCGAGCCTGCCCGCATCTGGCGCACGTCGGCTGCCGTCACGCTGACTTCCGGATTTCCGAAACGGGCTATCACATAGTTTGCAAGGCTCGCCACCTGGCCATCATCCAGCCAATCTGCGAATGCAGCCATCGATTTGCGACCTGCTACGTCCCCCGCCTTGACGCCGGTAAGAACTGTCATGACGACATTCTCAGGGGTAGCCGCACCTAGAGTGCTGTTGTGGGTCAGTGAGGCATTGGAAGAGTCGGGCGATCCGCTTCCATCCAATCCATGGCAGCCGGAACACAGAGACCCGTAGAGATCGCCAGCCGTGCTGGTGCTGCCTTGCGCCACGTTGCTCGGTTTGGCAGCACTGGCCGTAGTCGTCCCGCTCCACGAGAAACGCGGCTGGTGCTCGTCTCCGGATTGGCGGGGGACATCCCTGACATAGGCGACGATGGCGCGGATGTCGTCATCCGAAAGATGTTGCAGGCTGTTCATTACCGTTTCCGCCATTGGGCCGCTGGCATAGGCTTTTCCAGGAGCGGCGCCGGTTTTGAGAAAGCGAAACAGCTCGTCGTCGCTCCAGCCACCTATTCCCGTCGTCTTGTCGCCGGTGATGTTGAAGGCTTGCCAGATGCCCGCGGCACCGCCGGCGAGCTTGCGATCCTCATCCTCGCCGAATGTGACATTCCTCGGTGTGTGGCAGGCACCGCAGTGGCCGAGCACATCCACCAGATAGGCGCCCCGGTTCCAGGCCTGGGATCGACTTCGATCCGGCGTGAAGCTGCCGGGACGATAGTTCGCGAGTTTCCACAGGCCAAGTGCCCAGCGCTGATTGAATGGGAACGGTAGGGTATTTTGCGGCCGTGGCTGAATGATCGGCGTTTGCGCAAGGAGATATGTCCTGATCGCCAGCACGTCCTCGCGGCTCATCCTGGCGAAGCTGTCGTACGGCATGGCCGGATAAAGATCGGTCCCGTCGCGCCTTACGCCCTCCCGGACGGCTCGTACGAACTCATCCTCCGAATAGCGCCCGATGCCGGTGTCCTGGTCCGGTGTGATGTTGGTGGAATAGACATCGCCGAAGGGCGTCGGCACGCGATAGCCGCCGGCGAATCGTCGACTTGGGTTGGACGTGTGACACCCGACGCAGTCGGCGGCTCGGGTAAGATATTCGCCCTTCTGGATTTCATTCGCTCGCAGTTGGATGCAAATGGCCGCCAGCGCCAAGACGGCCACGATGGATCGCGCGATGATGGCCGCGAAGGCCTGAAGCATGGCAGGACCGGGCCGAAGGGGTCGACCGCACAGCACGAGCGTGCGGTGGTTTCGGCCGGAGCCCGAGGCCTGACGCCCTCGTACAGGCCAATGCGTCCGCCATTGGCAGCAGATCGCCGGTCGCCGGAAACCTGGCATACTCATAGCTCGCACCCGCTGAAGATGAGCCCAGCCGCGATTTGCGCCAGCATGGCCAGCGCAAACAACGCTCCGATGCCGACCGAAGTGCCGGCCAGAAAGCGCCGCGTGCGCGCGTGGAGCGGCGGGCTTATGCCGAAGCCAACGTTGCGTAGGCCGCGCCAGGATAAGGCAATGCCTGCCAATACAGCGGCGGCAGCCAGCAGCGAAAACAGCGCCGTCGGGCGAAAGCCGGCATGGCACTGCCAGTCGGAGATTGCATAGTCGAGTTGCAACGACACTGCCCAAGCGGTCGGCCCGCTAGCGAAGCCGGCCCACGAAACGCCATTGCGGATCGCCTGCATGTCACATTCTCGGCGCCCAATAGATGACGAGATAAAGCACAACCCACGAAGCGACTACGAAGTCCCAGTAGAACGCATTGTCCGACACGTCGCTGAGCCGGCGGCCGGCCTTTCCCTTTTGCGTGAACATCAGAACCGCGAGCACGATCGTGTCTCCGATATCGGTCAGAAGATGCGATGTGTGCAGTGCGAGCAGAAACCAAACAATTGAACCGTAGGCGTTCTGGTCCCATGAGATGCGAAGCGCGGGAAATTCCCAGATACGCACGATCAGGGGAAGGATCCCGACGATGGTCATGAGCACCATGCCGGCGCGGACCTTATGCAGATCCTGCTGTCTGGCCCAGCGGTCGACCAAATGATTAGGAACAATGCTGGCGAGCAGAATCATCAGTACTGCCGTGCCCGGCGCCAGATCGGGTGCGGGCGCTGCAATTGGCCAGTGTCGCGCCAGGACAGCCAGGTAGAAATAGGTGCCGATCGCCAGAGCGAAACCGGTCGCTTCAAGGGCGATGAAGGCCAGTGTTCCCCACCACATCGGGCTCGCTGCGCCGAAATCATATGTGGGGAGATGGCTGACATCGACCACCGGACGTTGTTTCATTCCTCGTCCTCCGGTTCGCCCTTCGGCCAGAACCAGCAGATGAAACCGATTGAGATCGGAATCGCGCCCCAGACCACGGCCCATGGGGTATAGATCGAGGCGAAAAATGTACCGCCTACGGCGATCGCTGAAAGCAGCGGCCAGATCGAATTGTCAGCCGATGGCAGGCGCAGTTGCGGCACAGCGTCCGCAACCGTGCCGCCGAGCACTTCGCGCGCATCGACGCGCAGACCCTCGATGACTGGCAGTGTGTCGGGCCGAGCCCAAAGTGGCTCGCGATGAGTGACCACCGGCAAGTGTGGAAAATTATAGGACGGCGGTGGGGACGTCGTAGCCCATTCGAGCGTGCTCGCACCCCACGGATTGTCGCCGGCGGGGCGGCCGTTCCGAAGGCTGAGCAGCATGTTCAGAAAGAGGAGCGCGAAGCCGGCGAACAGAACCAGTGATGAAAGACTGATGAAGAGGTTAGCGCTGCCCCAGCCGCTTTCCAGCGGATAAGTGTAGATGCGGCGCGGCATGCCCTGCAGCCCAAGGATGTGCATCGGGAAGAAGGTGAGGTTGAAGCCAAGGAACACAAACCAGAAATTCCAGTGGCCGAGCCGCTCAGAAAGCATGCGACCGGTGACCTTGGGAAACCAGTAGTAGACAGCACCGAGCAAGGGGAAGACAGCGCCGCCTACAAGCACGTAATGGAAATGCGCGACCACGAAATAGGTGTCGTGCACCTGCAGGTCGAGCGGCACCGAGGCGACCATGACCCCCGTCATGCCGCCAATGACGAAAGTGAAGATGAAGCCGAGCACGAATACCAGCGGTGTGGCAAAGATTGGCCTGCCACCCCAGATCGTCGCAATCCAGCAGAATATCTGAATGCCGCTCGGGATGGCGATCATCATCGAGGAGGCGGTAAAGAAGCTTTCGCCAAGCTGCGGCAGACCCGTGGCGAACATGTGATGCACCCACAGTCCAAAAGACAGGAAGCCGATCGCAATCAGCGACAGCACAATCCCGAGATAGCCGAAGACCGGACGTCGCACAAAGGTGGGCAGAATCGCCGAGACAAAGCCGGTCGCTGGGATGAATATGATATAGACTTCGGGATGACCGAAGAACCAGAACAGGTGCTGCCACAGCAGCGCATCGCCGCCCGCGGCTGGATCGAAGAACTTGGTGCCGACAAGCCGGTCGAGGATCAGCATTGTGCTCGAAACCATCACGGCCGGCATGGCGAATAGTATGACAAAGGCTGTGACCAGCACCGACCAGACATAGAGCGGGATGCGGTCGAGCGTCATGCCGGGGGCGCGCAGTTTGAATACCGTCGCAATGATCTCGACGGCAACCGCCAGAGCCGATACTTCCGTGTAGGTCACCATCTGCGCCCAGAAGTCCGGGCGCTTGCCAATGCCATAGTCCGGTCCGGCGAGGGGAACGTAGGAAAACCAGCCGGCATCAGCGCCTGTATTGAAGGCGAATGCTATCCAAATCATCGTCCCGCCTGAAACGTAGATCCAGTAGCTAAAGGCATTGAGGCGAGGAAAGGCCACGTTGCGCGTGCCAATCATCAGCGGCACCAGGTAGACGGTGAACGCCTCCATTACCGGCACGGCGAACAGAAACATCATCGTCGTGCCATGCATGGTGAAGAGCTGATTGTAGAAGTCTGGGCTTATACGGCCAGCCTCGGGCGCGGCGAGCTGAAACCGCATAGCGAGTGCCGACAGACCTGCTAGAATGAGAAATAGAAAGGCGGTCACGACATAGCGCTTGCCGATCAGCTTGTGATCGACCGTGGCCAGCCACCCATACAGTCCTTTTGGTGTATGCCAGGCATGCGCGAGAAAAGCGCGCAGCCTCGCCTCGTCAAGGCCGGTGTCGCGAATGCCTTTCAGCCCCCGTTCCTCTATTCGCTTGGCCTTCTTTCCCGGCATGCCACTCATTCAAGGCTTCCAAGATAGGTAACAACCGCATTGAGGTCGTCGGCGCTGAGGGCAATGCGTGGCATCTTCGCGCCAGGCTTTACCGATTGGGGATCTGCAATCCACGCAGCAAGGGCGCCCGGCGTCATGACAAGCGCGTCCGCAGCCAGTGAGCGGCGGCCTGCGACATGGGTCAGGTCAGGCCCGACCGTTCCGGTGGCAGGCGTGCCCCTAATCGCATGGCAGAGCGCGCAACCGGTCCCGAGAAAAGCCGCCTGGCCGCGACGTTCTTCATCGCTGGCGGGGGTGACAGCGTTGGCGTCTTGCCTAGATCGCCAGGCGTCAAATGCTTCGCGGCTTTCGGCGACAACAATGATCGCCATATGGGCATGCTGGTAACCGCAGAATTCGGCGCACTGACCGCGATAGATGCCGGGCTTGTCGGCGGTGAGGGTCAGTTCGCTCGGCCGACCCGGGATAAGGTCTCTTTTGCCTGCAAGGCTTGGTACCCAGAAGCTGTGAATGACATCGAGCGAGTCGAGCTTGACCTTTACGGACTCCCCGACCGGAACATGGATCTCATTCGCCGTGAGGATCGCCTGCGACGAATCGGTTTTGGGATAGCGTATCTCCCACCACCATTGATGACCTGTGACGCGGACAGTGACCGTCTCGCTTCCGCTCAGCGAAGCGATCGACTTGCCTGCAAAAAAGCTTCCTATCGTCAACGCAATGAGAACCACCACCGTCAAAGCCGTGGCGCTTCCGACAGCACGGGTCAGTCGACGCTCCTGATCAGCATCGATCTGCAGCGGTGATCGCGACGCCTTCGCCAGGTTACCTCGCAAAAGCGCCGTTGCCAGGACCAGTACGACAAGAAGCCAGACGGTTGCCGCAACCGCACTGAAGGTCCAGATGAGGTCAAATATCTTTTGGGCATTAGCACCATGCGCATGGAGCGCCGATTGCCGGTCGCCGCACGCCGTCAGAAACGTGTTCGACACGACAGCTGCCCCTCTCAGGCCTGCCGCTTTTCCTGAAGGGGGGGCGGCAAAACTACCGGGTAAGATCTGAATTCGATGTGCAAAGGCGGGCAGGATTGAGGATCGTCTCGGCTTCGGACGACGGCAGATCAACGAACTCATGCACCTTGCCATGACGAATCTACCATCGTGCCAAGGCCATAACGCGGCCGGTTGTAAAAGGATGCTCAGCACCGTTGGTTTTGGTTCGAAATAGGTGCGAAGTGCTGCGGCAACACATGTCACTGAGGGCATGCTTGAAAACCGAACTGAGCGAACCCTCTGTAGGGTTGGCCTGTGCCCGTTTAAGTGCGGGCAGGGGCCACGACCAACGGCACATGTCGGGGGAGATTTCCGCTACGGCAGCCCAAATCTCAGCGGGGCTAATATTTCAGCCGCCTTAAGAGGATCGGAACGAGATCTATATCTTCAAAGGCCACTAGTCTCTCGGGGAACAACTCTGACTGGTACCGATTTCCCGGCTGGAACATGAGCCTTCTTTGCCCGGTGCCAGAGCGGAACCAACGGGTTGAGCTCCGGATAGTAGCCGGCACAGTTGCCCTCGGGAATTGAATAGGGTGTGACCCGTAAACCCCGCACGCGCCGCTCCACACCGTCATCGGCGTGGGTTTCGAGATCGATTTCCTGCCCCGCGCTCAATCCGAAACGCTGGATGTCCGCCTCATTCATGAGCAGCACCATGCGGGTTCCGTAGATGCCGCGCAGCCTGTCGTCATAGCCGTAGACGGTGGTGTTGAACTGGTCATTGGAGCGAACTGTGATCAGCGTCAGCACATTGTCACCTGAAAGATCGATATCGGGATTTGCCTCGAGCATCGACGGCAGCTTGAAATTGGCTTTCTTGTTCGGTGTTTCCCAAACGCGTTTCGATGCATTGATATCGCGATGAAAGCCGCCGGGATCGAGAAACCGCGCGTTGAAATCGCGGAAGTGTTGGGGATAGCACCGTTCGATCTCGGTGCGGATACGCGAATAATCAGCAACCCATTGGTCCCATGGGATGGAACTTTTGTTCGGCACCGTGGCCTTGGCAAGTTCGGCGACGATTTTAGGCTCGGAAAGCAGGTTTGGCGACGCGGGAGGCCGCGATCCAAAGGAGCCGTGGATGCATGCGGTCGAATCTTCTATTGAGACGGTCTGGTCGCCGCTTGCCTGGTGATCCCTTTCCAGCCGCGACAGGCAGGGGAGAAGATAGGTGACGGCTCCCGGGATGAGATGGCTGCGGTTGAGCTTGGTTGCGATCTCGACATGGATGCTCAATCCACGCCAAGCCTTCTCGACCGGGCCGGTTTCGGGCACTGCGCGAACGAAATTGCCGCCCAGTCCGATGAAGCCATTCACCCGTCCCTCGATAACGCCTTCGCAGGTCTCGACCGTGTCGAGGCCTTTCTCGCGCGGTGGATCGAACGCATAGAACTCGGCGAATTTGTCCAAGGGAGCGAGTTCGGGTTTTTCAGTTATGCCGACAGTGCGCTGACCTTGAACATTTGAATGGCCGCGCAGCGGCGAAATGCCGGCGCCGGGTTTGCCCATATTGCCGCGCATCAGCAGCAGGTTGCATAGCATTTGGACATTCTCGGTGCCATGCCGGTGCTGCGTCAGGCCCATGCCATAATTTCCGATTACAGCACTGGAAAGGCTATAGATTTCCGCGACATGCTCCAGATCGGCCTGAGCGATACCGGAGCGTCTGACAATATCATTCCACCTGGCGTCGCGCAGATACGATTCGAATTCGGCAAAGCCGTGGGTGTGCTCGGCGATGAAATCGACGTCCAGGACACGCTGACTTGCGTGCTCACCAGCAGCATCGTCGAGCGCAAGCACCGCTTTGGCGATACCCGTCATGGCTGCGATGTCGCCGCCGCAGCGAACCTGGAAGAAGTCGCTTGACATCTTGGTTCCAGGCCCCGGCGATAACATGTCGACAGGGTTTTGCGGATTCTTGAACCGCTTCAGCCCTCGCTCGGGCAAAGGATTGAAAGTGAACACTGGCACCTGTCGTTGACGTGCCTCCTGCAAGGGATGCAGCAGCCGGGGCGCCGTGACGCCGGTGTTATGTCCGAAGAAAAACATCATGTCAGTTTTCGAGAAGTCCTCGAGTTGAACGGTTCCGACCGGGGAGCCGATCGACTCGGGCAGGCCGACCGAGGTCGATTCGTGGCACATGTTCGAGGAATCCGGCAGGTTGGATGAACCGTAGATGCGCGCGAAAAGCTGATACATGAATGAGGCCTCCAGCGAGGCACGGCCGGAGGTGTAGAAGACAACCGATTTCGGATTGAGCCGCTGGAGCTCGGCCGCGATCTCGCGGAATGCACTTTCCCAGGCAACCGGCTCATATTGGTCGGTGACAGGGTTGTAGCGCATGGGATCCGTCAAGCGGCCCTGCTTTTCCAAGTCCCGGTCCGGCCAATCGAGCAACTCCGCGACCTTGTGCTGTGCGAAGAAGTCCGGCCCGCAGCGCAGTTTCGTCTGATCCCACATTGTGGCTTTGGCGCCGTTTTCACAGAACTCGAAAGGCCGAGGTTGAGCCGGCTTCGCCCACGAGCACGAAACACACATGTAGCCGTCTGCCTTATTTTGCTTGAGCAGCGTGCTCCATATTCCCGACAGCAAGAGGCCTTCGCTACGCGCGTGACGCGCCAGGGAACGAAGCGACCCCCAGCCGCCGGTCGGGTGTTCGTATTTCTTTATTTCTATATGATCGGTCACGGCAGGTTTCATGGCGGGCCACCCTTGCAAGAGACAAAAACAGAACCCCGCCCGCGACCGATTGTTCCCGTCCAGTCCGCCAAGCCACGGAGCCGCTTTTGAGCAAACCGGACGGCCGAATCCTCCTTCGCCACATACAGCGCTGCGGAACATTTTCCTCGGTCATCAATTGAAACACGAGCCGGAGAATTCGGCCAGGTCGATCGCGTATCCAGTCTAACTCGACAAAGCGCGCCGGCGTCGCGACATCCAGCGCGTGGTAAGAAGATGGGATTATTCTCTGCCAGTAAGAGCAATCAGGGTGTCAGAAACTCGACAATTCGAGGTGCAACTACAAAGTTGACCCGATCTAGACTTAATTTTCTGTGCTTTGTCGTGATATCGACTATGTTATCCGCGTGCTCTTCGTCGGAAGATCAGATTGACAGCGAATTGAGGACTGTGGCTTCCGCGGCGGAAACGGCGGCAATGGCCCTTGACGCCTGGGTCGCGGGGGCGGCTCCCCTAAATTATACGTCACTCACGCTGCAATCGGTCGGTCGGAAGCTCACCGATGCCGAAACCCAAATCCAATCAGCCGAGTCATCTAAGGTCCCGGACCGAGCCGGACTGATCACGGCCATCAACCGCTTAGCGATGGCGGTAGCAAACGCGGAGGCGGGATTGCAAGATGACACTCCCGCGAAAGTGCAGCGGGCGCAGCGAGATTTGCGAAACGCAATTGCCGCCCTGGCTGCCGCCTATGCTAAGTTCTTTAGCCCGCATCCATGAAGAAGGTACTCGAAATATCGTTGGGTGTTGTCACCAGCGTTGGTGGTTTTCTCGAAGTAGGTTCACTGACGACAGCCGTTCAGGCCGGTGCGGCATTCCATTTCCAGCTGATCTGGGCGATCGTTCTGGGAACGATCTGCATTATCTTCCTCGTCGAGATGGCCGGCCGCTTCGCTGCTGTGAGCCATCACACCATTGCCGATGGGATTCGGGAACGATTTGGCTTCAATGCCTTCCTTTGGCCGCTGTTGGCGGTTCTTCTGGTCAATCTCACGGTCATGTCGGCTGAGATCGGCGGCGTTGCCATTGCATTCGAACTTGCCACCGGTATCGGCTTCCAATGGTGGGCGCTGCTGGTGGCATTGCTGGCCTGGGTGCTTCTCTGGAAAGGCACGTTCGGCTTTATCGAAAAAGGCGTTTCGGTGCTCGGGCTGGTCACATTGTGTTTTGTGGCCGGCGCGGTGATGCTTAAACCCGATTGGGGGCAGGTCGTGGCGGGCGCTGTTCCCACTGTGCCAGACCATGACGCGGCCAATTATTGGTTCATGGCCGTCAGCATTCTTGGGGCGTCAATTTCGCCTTACCTGTTCATGTTCTACTCGTCGGGGGCGATCGAGGACCGGTGGGATGAAAGCTATCTCGGGGCCAATCGCGCCATTGCGGCGATGGGTATGAGCTTTGGTGGCACGATTTCGGTCAGCGTGCTGATTGTCGCCGCGCTTGTGCTTACCCCGCACGGCATAGACCAGGTGGACGACTACCATCAGTTGCCGCTGATCCTGATCCCGATATTCGGCTTCTGGGGCTTTGTCCTGTTCATTGCCTCGCTCGGTATAGCTTGCTTCGGCGCTGTGCTCGAGGTTGGGCTGCAGCAGGCCTATCTTGTGGCCCAAGGCTTCGGCTGGACCTGGGGCGAGGACCAGAAACCGCGGGACAATCCTGGCTTCAGCACGGTTTACACGTTGGCGTTGTTTTTCAGCGCCCTACCGATTGCTGCCGGCCTTGACCCACTGAAACTCACGATCTTCTCTATGGCGCTCACGGCTGCCAGCCTGCCTCTCAGCGTGATACCCTTCCTGTTCCTGATGAACGACAAACGCTATGCCGGCAAGCATCGCAATGGGGTGATCTCGAATGCCGCGGTCATTTTTGTTATCGCGCTTGGCTTCGTGCTCGCGATGGTGACAATCCCGTTGCAAGTATTCGGAGGCACGTGATGGATTTGGTCCGCGACGTTCTGGACAAGCAAGTGATCGACCGCGAGCAAGTCAAGATCGGCAAGGTCGATGGCCTGGTGGCGGAACTGAGGACAGGCAATCCACCAAGGATCGTTGCGATCGAACTAGGATCGATTGCGCTGGCGCGCCGACTAGGTGCACGGCCCGGACTATGGATGGCGGCACTGTCGGCAAGGTTGGGCGGCAAACGCCATAGCGAGCCGCATCGGATCGCCTGGATCAAGGTCCGCGACGTCGGGATCGATATCCAGTTCGACATCGACGTTCGCGAGACGGCGATCTTCGATTGGCAAAATTGGCTGCGCGACCACGTCGTCGGCCGCATCCCGGGAGCGGGCTGATGGCCACAACCATCAATCTCGAGCGGCTGGTTGGCCGCCGCGTGCTATCGCCGCGCGGGAAAAGCATCGGCTATATCGAAGAGATTCGCGCCGAAAAGGACGGGCACGATCTTGTCGTTACCGAATTCCATATCGGCATCTACGCCGCATTCGAGCGCCTTTCCGCGTCCGCGATAGGCGCAGCGGTGCTCGATGCATTTCGGCTACGCCGTGACGGTGGCTTCTATCGTATTCCTTGGGACAAGATCGATATATCCAACCCCACGCAGCCAAGGCTTTTGTGTCCGATGGAGGACCTTGCCCGCATGAAAGGGGATCTCGGACAGTCGCAAGGTCAAAAGAAGTCTCGCAAAAGACGCGCAAAAGGCTAGCGCACGAGACTTGCCATAACGAAGATCGCTGCGGCAACGACAACCGCGGCAATCACCAGCAAGGGCCAGTTGCTGCCCGCCGGGCCTCGGCTTCGTCCTCTTTCGATCGCATGACATCGGCAAAGCTAGCCTCGTTCTTAAATCGCGGCGCGTCCTGTGGAGACTTATCTGCAGCAAGAATTGACGCATCTCCCGCCTCCGCGTCGGTGATTTGAGGCGCAGCGGCAGATCGAACCCGGGAGCCTTGTCAGGCCCGGCCCGAGCATGGGTGTTTTGTGCCCGGTGAATGCCGTCGCGGTGTTACATCATGGACTGTTCTCCTTCGCAGCCAAACTCCAATCTCGTGCGAACCATTTTAAACCCGACCGCATGAAACGGAACATGCCTTTGGCGGGCACGTTGAATTGTCAAGGAAATGACCATCGAGGGGGGCGTCGCTATCGAAAGATCAGCCAATGTATCCCTTTGCTTTCTTCCATGATCTGGCCGCTTGCAGGGGCGATGGCCTTCGCCCAGAGCTTGTCCGAATGCTGAAGACACGCGCCGCGTTGGCAGCGTCAGATGTGCTTCAGCTTCGCGCCGGGCGCTCGGACGGTTTCGAGCAAGCGGGGCCAAATCCCGTTGGACATATCGAAGGCACGCTTCCGGATGGGGTTTTGCGTTATCCGCCGAGGTCAAGGCGAAACATCCGTCGAAACGCCGGCGCCGATCTCGATGACGCGAAGTGGTGTCTGCCCTCCACTTGTGCGAATCCAAAAACTAGCCAGGATCAACGCCGCTCCGCCATAGATTAGGCCGGCGGGTATCCACATCACAAGCCCTGCAAGCTGTTGGTCTTCGAGCGGCGAGAGACCCCAAAAGCTCGAGCCGATGGCGTTTTCCGGATACCAGAGCTGCGGCGAGACCACGAGCAACGCCCCGAGCAGACCGGTATGTAACGAGGTAAAAAAAAGATGCATCACCGCGCTGCCGCAGGCGTGTACTCCGCCCGGGCGAGGCAGCAGTGCCAACCAGAACAAAAGACCGGTACCGAAAAAGCTGGCGTGCTGTGCATAGTGCCAAAGACCTTGTTGCAATGCGGCCTCGAAAAGCGCCGGGACATGCCACGCCCATATCGCGACGCCATGCAGGACGGTGGCGATTACGGGTCGGCTCATGAAGACCCAAGTCGCCCCAAGCATGCGTATATGCCCGGCTGCGCGGAGCGCCTGGCGTAATCGCATGGGTAGGGCCCATATCATTGGCGCCGCCGGACATGAAGCAATTACGAGGGGCGCCGCCACCGCCATCAGCAATTCGTGTTCAATCATGTGAGCGGTGAACAGCCGCTCGCCCAATGCATGAAGCGGGCTCACCAAGGCTGCCACCAATGCGACCCAGCCGGCGGCGAACAGTAGGGCTTGCCGAAAACGCAAAGGGCGCGCGCGCCCGCTCCGTTGCCAAAGCCGGATGGCACCTACGACATAGAGCGATGCGATTGCCGCCAATGGAAAGATAATGGGAAGCGTGAACGTCCAGCCGGCATCTGGGCCGCCTGCGCCATAACAGAGCGAAGTCGAGAAGAGAGAATCGAAGCTCATGGCCTGCAGCCGCCAATGCTACGGGGGTCAACGCTGAGCGCGGCGGCGGCCATGATATTTTTGCCGCAACCCGCAATGAGCTGGCGCGACTCTATGAACATTGGGACGCCTGATTAGCGTTCATCATCCCTTGGCGCATTTGTCGAACATGCCTCAACGCGCGAAAGGCATAGAAGTGCCAATCAGAAAACACCTCGGGTGGTTTCAGTCAGATCCAAACATGCAGGCCCCGTAGGTAGACTGCTAGGCCTTGTCGGAAGGATCAAGCACGCAAACCGAGCACCCTTGTCGACTTCGACGCCGGCAATGGCGACGTCCCCCCGGCCATCCGCTTTAGCTATCGCAGAGCGCCACCAGGATCGATCTGGAACTAGCAGCACCATGTCGGGTTTTGATTGATGCGCGGTCACTGCATCGGGACTGAGTTCTTGGAGTAATGCGATGGGCGACATCGGCGCCGAAGTCCGCGAGAAACAGACAATTAGGCTGGCAAAAGGGCCATTTCAGCGATTTCTGCGCACAATTGGGCCCGGCGTTATTACAGGCGCTGCAGACGACGACCCTTCGGGTATCGGCACCTACAGCCAAGCGGGTGCTCAGCTCGGGTTCAATATTGGCTGGACAATGATATTCACCTTTCCGCTCATGGCCGCGATCCAGGAGATTGCGGCGCGGATTGGTCGGACGACAGGCCGAGGTATCTCGGGAAACCTCACTCGGCACTATCCTGCAGAACTGATGTATTTTGTGGTCTCCTTGTTGTTCGGCGCCAATGTTATCAATATTGGCGCGGACCTCAGCGCGATGGCTGAGGCGCTCCGATTGCTGGTGGGTGGCCCCAGTTCGCTCTACGTGGTTGGGTTCGGCTTGGCGTCTATTGCTGCGATCGTCTTTGTCGACTACAGCCGGTATGTCACGGTTCTGAAATGGACGACGCTCAGCCTCTTCGCCTACGTTATGGCTGCGTTCATGACGCATATCCCCTGGGGAGAAGCGCTCAAAGGCATTTTCATTCCGCACGTAGAATGGAACCGGTCTTTTTTCACAACGGTTCTTGCCGTTCTGGGCACTACGATTTCCCCCTATCTGTTCTTCTGGCAGTCGTCGCAAGAGGTGGAAGAGGAGGCGGTGAACCCGAAAGCCAAGCCGTTGAAATGGGCGCCATGGCAAGCATCTGGCGCCTTTCGGCGTATTCGCGCAGACACCTTAGTCGGCATGGCATTTTCGAACCTGATAGCGATAGCGATCATCGTTACGACGGCCGCCACACTACACAAGGCGGGAGTGACTGAGATCAATTCCCCGACTGACGCCGCCAAAGCCCTGGAGCCGGTTGCAGGTAAGTTCGCGCTTATGGTCTTCGCGACCGGTATCATCGGCACCGGTCTCCTTGCGGTGCCGGTTCTCGCAGGTTCGGCTGCATTCGCCGTCGGTGAAGCGTGCCGTTGGCCGGTGGGGCTGGAGCGACAGCCCAAGGAGGCGGTGGCGTTTTATACGACATTGGCTGCGGCGGCCATGCTCGGAATGGCTATCATCTTCACACCGATTGATCCAATCAAGGCGCTGTATTGGAGCGCTGTCATCAACGGCATATGCGCAGTTCCATTGATGGTCGTCATGATGCAAATGACGGGGCGCTCCGAAGTCATGGGCGAGTTTCCTGTAGCGGGTGGGCTGCGGGCTCTCGGATGGCTCGCTACCAGCACGATGATCTTGTCTGTGGTTGGCCTCGCGCTCCAATGGATAGTTTGAAATGGCGCCAACGGGGGGCTTGCTCCGGGCTCACCCTTCCTTCGTTGCCGCAGGGGTTAGGACCGCCATCACATGGTCGCGACGCTGTTGCAGAAAGCTTCCGTTCCGCTGCTGGAAGGTAGCGCGAGGGGACGACATCGGCACCGAATACTTGCCTGCGGAGGCTCTCGAGCTTGCACGCGCGGATGGTTCCCCCATTACCGTGGCATTCGAAGATCCTTTGCTGCGTGCTGTCTCAGGAACGACACTTATGGAGAAGCCAAGCGCTTCTTCGAACTGGGCGACTGGCAAATCATCCAGCGGAGATACGAGCCATGGACCACACAAATCACGTAAGGCTAACAAACGCCGAGCTCACCCCGGAAATCCTCGAAGGCGCAACTATCTACGGACCTCAGGACGAGAAGATCGGCTCTGTCGATCATGTCCACGGCAGCCAGGTCGTCATCGATGTCGGCGGCTTCCTCGGCATCGGCGCCAAACCGGTTGCCGTTGCCGCAAACCAGCTCGACTTCATGCGCGACGAAGATGGCGACGTGCACGCCGTGACGTCTTGGACGAAGGGTCAGCTCAAGGACATGCCCGAACACCGCGACTAGGAGGTCAATATGACTACGCCGCGCCACGGTGCCCAGGCACCATCGATCAAAAACCGCGCTGGGAGGGCGCCCCGGAAAACCGGCCTCCGGGCTATCTGCCTGCCAAAGACGATCCGGACGAAGATCGCGATGCCGCCGGCGAAAACCTCAAGGACCCCGACAAACGCGATCTCGGAGATGCGCTGAAAACGAAACGAAACAAATAGGAGGCTTTCATGCCACGCGGCGACAAGTCGAAATACACCGACAAGCAGGAACGCAACGCCGACCATATTGCGAGAGGCGTGGCGTCTCCGAGAAGGAAGCTGAGCGGCGCGCCTGGGTGACCGTCAACAAGGACGATGCTGGTGGCAAGAAGGAAGACGGCTCCGGCCGCGGCAAGCATACCGGAAATCCAGCCGCGCATAAGGGCGGAAGGAAGGGTGGCGCTGCCTCAGCCAATCGCTCTGCCGCCGAAGGCTCGGCGTCAGCAAAGAAGGCCGCGAGAACAAGGGCGCATCGATGATGATCATGCTTCCCACTGACGTCGCCGCAGACCCAGCCCTCGTCAGCGACGCTGCAGTCATCGCCGAACGAAACAGGTACGTCGCGATCCTCCAACGGCGTGCGCGGTCGTTCGAACACCGAAAGCTGCTCAATCTCTCACGAGCGCTGACTGCTGTAGCCGAAGAGATCGACGGACGAGCCGTCGGCCGATGAGACGTGCGTCGGGGCAAAGGCTGCCGACGCCTTCGTTTGCAAGCACGAGGAATAGCCATGGCAGCGCCACGAGCGGTTTGGAAAGGCTTCCTGAAGGTCGGATCGGTCGCGTGCGGCGTGAAGCTGGTCGGGGCAACCAGCGAATCCTCAAAGATACACTTCAAGATTCTCAACCGGGAAGACGGCCCTCCGGTGAAGAGCGCCTATGTTGACGAAGAGACCGGGGACGTCGTCGATTCGGAAGATCAGATCAAGGGCTACGAGGTTGAGAAAGGTGACTTCATCGAGATCGAGCCCGCCGAAATCAAGAAGCTGAAGCTGACCCTGCCCATACGCTGGAAGTCGAGGAATTTGTGGCTCTCGACGAAATCAACACCCGCTATCTCGAGAAACCCTACTACGTCATTCCCACCGATGGCGCCGCCGTCGAAGCCTTTTCCGTCTTGCGTGAGGCAATTGCGAAAAAGCGGGTTGCGGCCGGGTCCTGCGTGGTGCTCTACCAGCGCGGCCGCGAGGTCGTCATCCAGCCCTTCGGACAAGGAATGCTGCTGACCGAATTGCGCACCCACAACGAGATGATCTCGGAACGCAGCGTCTTCAAAGACCTGAAAAGCACCAAATACGACAAGATCTGCTTGACAAGAAGGTGACGAAATTCGATCCCTCGAAATTAGAGGACACTTACGAAGACGCGCTGATTGCGATGATTGATGCCAAGCGCAAGGGCAAGAAGCCTCCGAAGCCGGCGCCAAAGCCGAAGGAGAACGTTATCGATCTGGCATCGGTGCTCCGCAAGAGCCTTGCCAAGGAAGGCATCAAGGAGCATCCCAAGGCTCGCCGGAAATCGGCATAGTCACTCTCCTTCGCTGGAACTTTAGCCATTTCCAATGGTTGCATACGAGTGTACGGGCCGCCGCTTGGCTCTTGCGTAAGCAACATCAACTGGCCCGCGCTATACGACCTTCAGTGTGGCGCGGGTTTTTCTATGACCTATCGCTACCCCAGTGTGGAACGAACCGGTCGTCGAGACATGTCGATTGCGGTGCCACCGCGGGCTCCATTGCCTTCAAATAGACCATTGCTTCAACGGATGAGCCGCCAGCTTCAGGGGCCACATCTATAAGAACGCGAAAATTTTGTCGGGCGTAGCCTGCGGATAGTCAGACGCTCTAGCGATTGGAAGACCTTGCGAGAAGATGAACGCGCCTGCACCCAAGCCTGGCAAAGTGCGGTCTCTACAATAAAGCCGTGGCTGGATAGCCCGGCTATTGCCTAATCAAGTGACACAGGATTTGGCAGACCGGGCTATCCAGCGAGTTTTGGCCCGCATTCACATTCTGCATCCGACCGGACCAGCAAGGAAAGCCCGCCGCCTATTGTGGGGACGTTGGCGACGGGCTTTTGCTGCTTGAAGCGGCCACATCCTGAAGGAAATCGACCGCTTGGTGGGTCAATTCACAGCAGCGTTCTCGGTTCCAATTTTGATAAGCAAATTTCAAAATGAGATATGCAGCGTTGGATGCCGAGATCGGAGCGTCCGGGAAACCTCGAAAGCAGGCGCAACCGCAGCTCCGGCTATCCCCTGAAAAAGCGAATTGCTGGCCAACCGGCGATCGTCTCCCGCAGTTTGCTGAAAAGCTTTCCATCTTCGTTGGCGGCGGCACGGACCTGCACGGCAACCCAACCGGCTTTCATGGTGGCGCCGACATGACAATGACAAACGACGGCATGCAACTGCCAATCCGATAGCTCGAAGAAGCGTCTCGCCTCGCCATAGGTGTCGCTCTTCAGACCCTGCGAGCGCAAGATTGGATCCGCGAACGCGATGCTCAGCGGAGATTCGGGACATTGCGCTTTGTCTCGTACATCCAGTCGCATGTACTCGGTGCCGGGCAGCGCTCCGAGGCACCGTTCTGGATCGCGCTCGAGAAGTGCGGCCCAGCGTTCCAATCGCTGGCTCCGCGTCATCGCCGGGCAGGCTGCATCGACCTCCGCGACCGCATTTAGTTCTTCGCGTGTTTGGTGTTTCATTGGCCGTCTCCTGTTGGCCAGCCGCTCTGCCTGCTGCAAAGCCGCCACAGGTCGGAGTAGCCCATTTCGTCCCTATGGCGCTCGAAACCTCCATTTCATCGGAAAGTTCCACCGCCACAAAAATATGTTTCAGAGAAGCCATTTCATTTCTTGGCACCGTGGCGGCGTGGCTCCCGTGCATGTGAAGAGCAACCTCTGGATCCGGCCACGCGAAACCTTCGCGTATTCGTCCTGTCGAGGTTCCGCGACAGGGACTGCGTTGAGGAAGCTTCCGCATGGAAAATAATCAACGGCAGCAATAGCCGGCCACCCTGTCCTTTGCTGGATCCCGATCGCCTGTGTTGGCGGCACCTTGCTTGTCTATTGGGTGACGGCTGAAATGAGGGGGCGAACTTTTCTGCCTGGCTCGCTCCTCACGGTAGATGGAACGGCAAGGCTTTGGCTGACTTATGGTAAGGAAGCCGGGGTTTCATGCAGCGTAAGCTTGATCTCAAAAGCGGCACTCCTGTCTGGTCTGCCTACCGATCGCCGTCCGTTCCCGGGGGCCGGCTAGTGCGCGACGTGAAGGCCGACGTGCTGATCGTCGGCATGGGTATCGGCGGCGCTGCAATGGCCGAAGCGCTGACGCGCGACGGCCTTTCCGTCATCTGCATCGACAGGCGTGGGCCTTTGCAAGGATCGACGGCCGCAACGACTGCATTGGTACAGTTCGAAATCGATCAACCGTTGACGAAGCTGTCGAAGATGATCGGCGGCGTTGCTGCCGGGCAGGCATGGCGGCGTTCGCGGCTTGCTCTGTTCAATCTTCAAGGGCGGATAGCGGAACTCGGCATCCGCTGCAGCCAGGTGAGCACTCGGTCGCTGTATCTAGCTGGCACTACGCTGGATCCAACGGACTTGCGAAAGGAAGCTGAGGCACGTCGGCGAACGGGCATCGGCGCATCGTTTCTAACCCGTGGGACGTTGCGGGATGAATTCGGCATAGATCGCGGCGGCGCCATTCTCAGCCATGATAATCTGGCGCTCGATCCGAGAAAACTTGGTGCAGGCCTGTTGTTGGCCGCGCTCAACAGAAAGGCGCGCCTCTACGCTCCGGCCGAGGCGATGGTGATCGAGCACAATCGCCTTGGGATAGCCGTTGTCACGCGCGAGGGGCCCACAATTACAGCCCGCCATCTCGTTCTGACGACGGGCTATGAGCTGCTCGATGTCGTGCCGGCCGTCAGCCACAAAGTCGTTTCGACATGGGCGATCGCGACCCGGCCACAACCTCCAAAGATCTGGCCGGGCGCTGCCATAATCTGGGAAGCCTCCGACCCGTATCTTTATGTCCGCGCGACGCCCGATGGGCGAGTGATTTGCGGCGGCGAGGACGAGGATTTCACCGATGAAGAGCGTCGTAACGCACTAACGGACAAAAAGGCAGTTCAGCTCTCAAAGAAGCTCGAGCGGATTTTCCCGTTGCTGGACACCAGAGTGGAGTTCGCCTGGACGGGATCGTTTGGCGCGATAGGCACAGGGCTGCCGACCATCGGTGCATTACCCGACCATCCTCGCATACATGCGGTGATGGGCTATGGCGGCAATGGCATTCTCTTTTCACAGATCGCTTCTGAGATCGTCTCGGCGTCGATCAAGGGCGCAGAAGATACGGATGCGGGACTGTTCGCGTTCAAGGCGTGATTCCGGGATGATGGCCGACGCGATCACCGCCTCATGGGCGAGGGCGCTTTGTTCGCGGTCTCGTCGATTAGTTCGAATGTGCATTGGCGCGGCTCCTTCCCGGCCGCCACTGTAAGAGCTTGATTCCGTGCCGGAAGCGCTCGCCAGTGACGTGGTCGAAGCGAACAGCCATTCCATTTCGGTCCATACTTCAGGTGGGCAACAGCATTCTGGTCAATCGCTTCGACGGCGTCGGCAACCCGACGCCAACTTTCAACATAGATTATCCGATCTTGTCTGTCGGGCCGGCATGAGCCCACGATAAGCACGCTCACGGCTTCGATCCTGCATTTGCTCTTGCATCTAGCCGGGAGTGTCCCCGGTTCCCTACGCTGCGCGGCTAGCAATCCTTCCAGGGTCGGCGATCTGCCATAGCCTTCGCAGGAACGAACGTCGGTGCGTCGCGTTTGTCGGCAGGTAGGCACCTAACGGGCAACGCGATGGTCAAAGTTGAACGCCGGCAACCAGCCGCCGCTCTGGTCGCGCGGGCGAGGGCCTTCTGATGTCTGCGCGGGGACTGGCTTACGGTCCGTTGGGTGACCGGTGCATGCATCTTTGCGTCGACATGCAGCGCCTCTTTGCCGAACCATCGCCTTGGGCGACGCCTTGGATCACCCGTGTCCTGCCGCGGATCGAAAGTCTTGTCGAACGACGCGCCGCCCAGACCGTGTTTACCCGCTTCCTGCCGGCACACAAACCAGACCAGGGCATCGGCACCTGGAAGCGCTACTATCAACGTTGGGCGTCGATGACGCTGGGGGAGATTGGCTTCGAAATGGCCGATCTTTTGCCCTCGCTGGCCCGGCACTGTCCACCGGCGGCCATTATCGACAAACACATCTACTCGCCTTGGTTCGAGGGCAAGCTCACGACTCTTCTGAGGGAGCGGAAGATTGACACCTTGGTGATCACCGGCGGCGAGACTGACGTATGTGTGCTAGCCACCGTGTTGGGAGCCATCGACTTCGGCTTCCGTGTGGTGTTGGTGACCGACGCGCTATGCAGCTCGTCTGACGCCACGCATGATGCGCTGCTGACGGTCTATCACCAGCGGTTTGCACAGCAGGTGGAAACGGTGGAAATGGAGACGATCCTGTCAAGCTGGACTTGATGGGAAGCTGGAATTCCGCCCGCCGAGCTGATGCGAAACGGCTGGACACGTCAGTGCTTCGTCAAGCGACCGCAATATCGGCGAAAGACGTGTCGACTGAGCACGATGGCGCTTCGAGCGTCCAGAGGACTCCTTGCCTGTCAATGCAGTTGTCCGGTACTGCCGAGTACCTGACGCGTAACCGACCACAGGTCCAAAAACCGCGTCGCATGAGCCCCCCGGGGCTCGGTCCGCCCAGTTCGCGCTAGGTCAGGCGAAAGGGCAAGTGCCGTCAGCAACACATATCACACCCCATTCGATTTCGAACCATCAAAGGGAGCCAGAAAGACACTGGCGCTTAACGCCCCTTCGCTCGGCTGACCCGCCAGATGACATTACCAACATCGTCGGCAACGAGCAGCGCGCCAGCCCGATCGACAGCAACGCCGACCGGACGACCCATCGCCTTGCCATCGGGTCCGAGGAAGCCGGTGAGCACATCCTTCGGGGGGCCGCTCGGTCTACCACCACGGAACGGCACGAAGATCACCTTATAACCGCTGTGCACGCTTCTGTTCCATGAGCCGTGTTGGCCAACGAAGGCACCGTTGCCGTAGGCCGTGCCGAGCGACGCGCGGCTGGAGAAAGCC
This sequence comes from Mesorhizobium sp. M1D.F.Ca.ET.043.01.1.1, assembly GCF_003952385.1. Taxonomy (NCBI): domain Bacteria; kingdom Pseudomonadati; phylum Pseudomonadota; class Alphaproteobacteria; order Hyphomicrobiales; family Phyllobacteriaceae; genus Mesorhizobium; species Mesorhizobium sp. M1D.F.Ca.ET.043.01.1.1. The sequence goes on along the minus strand of NZ_CP034444.1, from coordinate 1,732,506 downwards.
AGTCCCAGTGAGGCGGTATGGGAGCCCAGCGCATAGTCGGGCTTGACCGCCACCGCCACAAGATCAGGGCGCGGCGGCTTGACGCGTTCGTCGACGTTCTGCCCATAATAGCTGTAGGGCCAGCCATAGAAAGCGCCGTTGCGAACTGAGGTGATGTAATCAGGTACGAGATCGTCGCCAATCTCGTCACGCTCGTTTACGGCGACCCAAAGCTCGCCGGTTTCAGGATTCCAGGAGAGCCCGTTCGGGTTGCGCAGCCCGGACGCGAAAACCCGGGTGCTGCGGCTGGACCGATCCACCTCAAGGACGGCGGCGCGGTTTTTCTCCGCGGCGATGCCATTTTCTCCAGCGTTGCTGTTGGAGCCAACCGTGACATAGAGTTTGCGTCCGTCCGGACTTGCGATCACGTCCTTGGTCCAATGATGGTTGATGTCTCCGGCCGGCAAGTCGACGATCTTTTCCGGCGGCGCGGTTACTCGGGTCTGGCCGTTGGAGTAGGGGAAAGCGACGAGCGCGTCGGTGTCGGCGACATAGAGCTTGCCTTTGGACAGCGTCATGCCGAAGGGCGAATTGAGGCCTTCCACGAAAATTCTGCGCACATCCGCAACGCCGTCGCCATTGGTGTCGCGCAGGAGCGTGATCCGATTGGCGCTTTTGGTCGCGGCGCCCGCTCGCCTCATAGCGAGGCCCATGAAGACCTTTCTGAGGCTAAAGCCTTCGTCATGCTTGGCAGGGGCATTCGTTTCGGCGACAAGCACGTCGCCGTTCGGCAGCACATGCAGCCAGCGCGGATGGTCGAGGCCGGTGGCGAAGGCGTTCACCGTCAACCCCTTGGCAGGGACGGGCATGCCGCCTTTCTGCCAGCCTGTTGCCTCCGCGATGTTGACGGTCGGGATCAGCGTAGGTGTCGGTTTCGGCAGGGTGGGGTTGGGGCCATAGCCGGTTATTGCCACCGTTTTCTGAGCTGGAACGCCAGCGCAGCTCACTATGATGGTTCCCAATACGGCTATGATCAAGTTTCGCGGGAAACCGGCATGCATCGAACGTCCTCCGCTCGGATTTGCGTGCTCTTTGGTAAACGCAAGTCAGCGGCTTATTATTCCAATTGCTATAAACCAGCAGCCTTTCTGGGATCGGGCGGCAGAAGATGACAATCCTCGCCTCGCCAACAAGGGCGATTATATATTTGACAAACCCTGTTCATAAAATTGTTCGGAACCGAATGCCGCCCTGCAATTGTCTGCACAGGCGGCCATCATGCACTCCCACTAAGCCGCCAGCACCTTATAGTGCTTGTCCATCGAACCCCACTTCGGGCCGACCGGACCCTACGGCCACAGCATTCCCTCGACATGCTCGAATGCGGCGGCTTCGCCTCGGCGCTCTTTCGCCGCGGCTCCTCCGTGGCGCTGCCAACTATCCGCTGGCGCATGAACCTGAACCGGAGGCGCTAGGATGACAGGTCCTTTCAAGCTATCGGCGGAAGTGGCGACGTGGCTGGAGGGCCAAGTCAACAATGACTTGGGGTCGCGAATTTAGGCCTTCTTAGCGAACGCCCACACCATCAGCGGGTATTCCTCGTCGTTGCTCAGGTCCCGCCAAATCCCATAAGCCCGCACCGGACCGCCGATATGCGCCTTGGCGCAGGCCTTGTTGCCCCAGCCGTAGGCTTGCACGTCATCTTCGGCGAAGCCGCCCTCGACCATCACCTGCTTTAGGCCCGCGGGAGTCCAGCGGTTGTAGTCGTGCGGGCGGGCATGCACCCGAAACAGAAAGGGCGTCGCCACCATTGCCCAGCCGCCGGGCCTGGTCATCGCGTGGATGTTGGCGGCAGCCGCCAGCGGGCGCTGCACATGCTCCAGCACCTGGTCGGCGATGACGATCGAGTACTGCTCCTCGGTGCGATCCTTGCAGATGTCGAAGTCGGGGAAGTCGAGTGAGCGGTAGTTGGGGCACATAGCCTTCCAATAGCGGTTCCAGCCCGGCGAGATCTCGATCACGTCGCGCGACTTGCGGTTGGCCACTTCGAGGAAGGTCGTGAAGGCTTCGATCTGGCGGATGCGCAGCCAGTTGCGGCTGTCGTAGCCGATCAACCGCTTCACCGCTTGCTTGCTTCGGGATTTTAGGGTGCTGGCAAGGCTCGTCGTCGTCAAATCGACCTCCTCCGCAGCCCACCGCAAAAATGGTTCTACATCGAGAAGTGTGCAAAAGGATGACGGACTGTGGGAGACGGCGCAGAACACGCCGTCTCCCGCATTTAAGACCCAGAGGTCAATAATCGCCGTTGTAGTAGCGATCGTCGCACGGCGCAGTGTAGATGCGGCCGTATCGATCCTGGTAGCGGCAGAGCTGCTCGCCGCGGCGCTGCGGCGTGGTGGCCGAGCCGACGACGGCGCCGAGCAGCGCGCCGCTCGCAGCGCCGATCACCGTGCTCTTGGTGTTGCCGCCGATCGCCTGGCCGACCAGCGCGCCGCCGGCGCCGCCGATCAGCGCGCCTGTGGTGGCGCGCTGCTGGCCCTCGGTCTGCGTCTCGCATCCGGCAAGTGCTGCTGTCATCAGGACCGCCACGAAAACCTTCTTGATCATCATCTCCAGAACTCCTTCGAAGCCCCAAAGACCAAAAGAAACAGGGGCGTACCCGGCCGCAGTGGGCCCGCATTGCGGCGGAACGGCGGCGCGCCTTCTCACGAACTGAGTCACGGTTTCCCGGCAGTTGAAGGGCATGGTTTCCAAAGCGCAAACTCGCCGCTCCCGCGTTACCGAATGGGCTGCAGCGGAACCAGGATAGTCGTGAGCGCGCTATGATCGCTGCTAGCCTGCACCTGATCGAGTGAGGAAGGCCCCCGGAATGGTGTGCCATCCTCCATGATACCGGCGACGTGTAACGCAAGTGCCTGTTTAGCGAGCGCACGCGTTTCGCTTATGGTTGCACCGGCGGTGATGACGCCCGGAAAGTCGGGAAAGGATACGCCGTAGTCGCTTTCGGTTTCTTTGTGAATTAACCCGACGTATTGAAGCACGGGATTCGACATAAACTGGATTGGAATTGCTAACCAACTCGCAGGTCGACAATGGCAATCTTAAAGCATCGATACGATGGCGCAACGCGATGGACAAGGTTGCAACCGTCCGCAACGCAGGCAGGCGCATTGTGCGCGCGGCCCAGTATCTGCGTATGTCGAAAGAGCACCAGACCTACTCGATCGACAACCAAAAAGATGCCATCCGCAACTATGCCGATATCATGGGCTACGACATCGTCGCCACCTACGAGGATGCCGGTCGCAGCGGTCTAAACCTGGGCGGTCGCCCCGGCCTTCAGCAGATGCTGGCCGATGTGGAGAGTGGGCGAGCCGAGTTCGAAACGGTCGTGGTTTATGATGTCAGCCGCTGGGGACGCTTCCAGAACATCGATGAAAGCGCCGCCTACGAATACCGTTGCCAGATGGCCGGCGTGCGGATCGAATTTTGCGCCGAGCAATTCGCAAACGACGGCAGCGTCGGCTCCGATGTGCTCAAGGCCATCAAACGCAGCATGGCGGCCGAGCACAGCCGCATGCTCTCGCAAAAGACGTTCATAGGCCAGGCGAGGCTGATCCGGCTGGGGTTCCGACAGGGCGGTAAGCCGGGGCTCGGCTTAAGACGCCAGATTATGGACCATTCGGGACGTCCCAAACTTATTCTCTCCGAGCACGAGCAAAAGAGCGTGCACACCGACAGAACGATCTTGGTGCCCGGGCCGCCCGAAGAGGTTGCAACGGTTCGGTGGATCTTCCGTCAGTTCGTCAAAACGCACATGAGGGAGCTTGAGATGGCAAGGCTGCTGAACAAGCGCGGCGTGCTGACGGACCTTGGGCGACCATGGAAGCGGGAAACTGTGCGTGGAGTTCTGACCAATGAAAAATACGTTGGCACCAATGTTTGGAACAAGCGCTCCCGCAAGCTCAAAGCAAAAGCAGTGAACAATCCTCCTGAACAGTGGGTGCGAGCGGAAGGCGCATTTGAGCCCATTGTTGACCGCAAGCTGTTTGAACGGGCGCAAGTCATCCACAAAACGCTCTATTCGCATATGAGCGTGACCAACGAAGAGATGCTGGCTGCATTGAAAAAGGTCCTGGCGCGCCGGGGCGCTTTGTCTACCTCCATCATTGACGCTGCGCCAGATTGCCCCGCAGCCAGCCTGTATCATCATCGCTTCGGAAGCCTCCTGAAGTCCTATGAATTGATTGGATATCAGCCGCCCAGGAACTGGCAGTTTGTTACCTCGAAAAAGCGACTGGCGTCGGTCCGTACACAGGCGATAGAGGACCTACTGGCCGCGATCGGAAGGGCTGGCGGAAAGGCGGCTTACGACAGAGAAAGCGACGTGTTCCGGATCAACGACGAGTTCACTGTTGCGATCGAAATCGCGCGTTGCTGCGCTTCCGACTACGGATATCCCTTCTGGTCTCTTGACACCCAGCGCCAGTCGCTGGCCGACATTTTCACATTGATCAGGATGAGCCCGGGTGACCTTGTTATTCGAGACTATCTGATTGCCCCTATGTCTGAGATCATCGGAAAATCGGAATTGCGCGCTCACAATGGAGCACAATTGGACACCTATCTTTTTCCCACGCTCACGCCACTTACCAGGCTGGCAGAGCGAGCAAGTGCGGAGAACATATTGTGGGCGTGAAGCGTCAGATGACCCGCCAAGCCGCCTACAAAGTTTTGCACGACAGCGACCAGAGACACGCCCGCAATATTGCTGCTGATCAACCGGGGTCAAAGGAGAAGCTCTTCGCGCCGAAGCTCTTGGCAGCCTATGAGGCGGAGTGCAAACGCAAGCGCGATTTTATAAATGAAACAGTGGAAGCAGAACAGCGCTTGGGCCGTCTGATCGAAGCGCTTCGCTTGGTAATGAGTGATAAAAGGTTTCGCTCATTGCTGGCATCCGAGGGGCTTGCCACGATGCCAAAACCCTTTGCACAGAGGTTGCAAGAAACGACATTCGAACCGGGAGCAGCAACGCGAGCCAGCGAGCCCCTTCCTAGTAGGAACGCAGGCCGCCAACCTGTCAGCGGGATTTGCCCGGACGTCCTCGACGTCCTCCAAGACTGCCCTGTAAGGGTGAAAATCTTCGGCTTGCTGCGGCATGTGCTCCCCGCCAGGCAATTGGAAATTGCCCGACTGATGGTTGCGATGGAGCGGGTCACGTTCACATACGCAAAGATCCTTGTCGCTTTTACGCCGCGTGCGCTGCTGGTCGAGGGTTTCTATCCAGCGATGATTGCTAACGTGTCTGAAGATCAACTGGGCGCGATGACGCCGGAACTTGGCAGGCTAAGCAGTGAGTTTCTGAGCGCTGTGGAGCGACGTGGCTCTGTGAGCCTGGAACTGTTGGCAGCCGGCCGCTATTTTGACCGGCTGATGGATAATTCCAAGGTTGTGCGCTACCTGGCCTACAACTTCCCGGGCCAATTCGAAGAGTTCCACAGCTTGTCGATTCACGCCCCCAAATGAGTGGATTGCTATCACCATGACACGTCCTGCCGGCCGTACGGCTCATAGCGGCTGGATTACGAAGCGACGGCAGGTTTGCGCCGCATGTCGGGCGTAGAGGACAGCTTCGCAGCTTCCTAAAACCAGACCTTGCCGGCGATCACGCTGGAGGTTGTGGATCCACAAATTGTTGTAAGTGTTCGCCTAGCCACGGGGTCGAGCGGTCGAGGCGCGGACCACGAGCTCGACAGGCATGACGATTTGCTTGGGAGGGCCGTTCGCGAAAACCATGGCCGCAGCAAGCCGTCCCTTCTGGACAATATTCTGCGCTACGGTCGAGAGGGGCGGCGTGGTTCGTGCCGCTTCTGCGGTTCCATCGAAGCCCACCACCGACACGTGTTCGGGAATGTTTATGCCGCGACGAACCGCTTCGTCGAGAACGGTGATTGCCTGCCAGTCGGACATGGTCAGGATTGCCGTTGCCTCTGGAGCCCGATCGAAAACGACCGCCCCGGCGGAAGGGTCGCCGGGAATGGTTTCAATGATTGGGACGGCTGCCTGGGAGGAGAGTATGACTGCGACCAAAGGCGCTTCGACCTCGCTCATCGGGGAGACTTTCGAATGCGCATTTGGTTCCTTCGTGCCACGGCTGGCGGTTTTGTCGCCGACGGAATTGCGCGTGCGGGCCAACAATCGGCACTACTGAGATCGACGAGGTGGTTCATAGCGATCTGACGGATATCCGCCCGGGTGTCTTCATCATGAGTTGGACCGAGCAGAGCGGTAACTTCGTCGTGCAAGTTCAGGATCACGAGAACCAGGTCGTTCACAATTATGCTCGGCTGGCGAACGGGCAGGTTTTCTGCACGCAGGGCGCGATTCAACCTGTGCCGGCGGTTTGAGATTGACCGCTGTTAAGGCGGCGTGACCTCACGCCGTTCAGGTCGAAACCGACAAGGTCGAGACGGATCGGCCCATCAAAACATGGGTGGCACTGATGGAGGAAAACATGGCAATCACGACCGCTAGCATCAACCAGATCGATCCAGCTGAATGGGATCCAGCGCTCGATGCGGTTGCGGCCGCGCCGGCAAATCACAAGGTCATCTTCGAGAACGCCAATTTGCGCGTGCTTGAGGTTACGCTGCAGGCTGACGAGGAAGAACCGGTACACCACCACCGCTGGCCTTCTGTCTTCGTCTTCGACTCCGTTGGCGGGCCGATCCATGATATTTCGCCGGACGGCGCCGTCTTGCCAGACAATCGTGACGTGATCCGGGCGATCGAAGCATGGGATGGAAAGGGGTGCCTGGTTGTCCATCCGATGGCCCCGCAGCCGGCCGGACGAGTGCTCAACAAGAGCGGCAAACTCGTCCATGGTATCCGGATCGAGATGAAGTGCTAGTGCGACAGCCTCCGCGCTCAGGGGCCGCCTTCGGCTAGAAGCCCGGGAAACCAAACCGCTTTGCGGGCAATCACGGTCGTTCGGAGTAGTAACACCGCCCCCGAAAAAGCGGACGTTCACTTTGGCTAGCGCCGCATCTATGACAAAGATCACTCCGATTACGATCGCGATGTCGATACGCGAGACTCGTTCCCCCGGAACTGCAATCGCACAGGGCAGTAGGCGAAGTGAAGATCAACGAGAACAGATACGCGTTGAAGGTGGCGACGCGCACCCTCTCCACTTCCTCCGCGCTGGTGCCGCTGATTGGCCCGGCAATCAGGGTGACAATGAACAAGCTAAACCGGGCCAAGACCTGCTCCGGCGAGACAGGCGCCTGGAATGAACCTCAAGCAATTGATCGCCGATCGTCGCCTCTCATCGCCTAGAGTTGTTCAACAGAAGCGGCCAGTTCAGCTGAACTACTGTCCCGAAGGCGACGATATCAGCACATATCCGCGGGTTTTGTTCTCATTGTCGCTGTCGACCGTGTTCATCGCTGCGAACAGGTCGGCTGTCTTCACCCATACCGGCGGGTATTTGTAACGAGCGACATCGAGGATCAGGAACCTGTCCGCCTTCTCGTCATAAGCGGCCAGCGGGGATATATGCCCGCCCTTCTCCTGGCCCATTGCCTTGCGCAGATAGTTGACGATGACAAAATGTCCGGGTTTGGAAAGGAAGGAACTGGCCTGGGTCCGAAACTGCTCAGGACTGGCGTCCGACGCATGGCGGACCTCGGCCTTGACCGGCTGCGTGGAAAGAATGGCCCCGATCTGGTCGAGCGTCATTCCCTGCTTGTCCAGGACCTGGCGAGGAAGAATGGCCTCGGTCCGCTCGTTCAGGGCATTATCCTGTGTGAACGTTTTGTAGGGTTCGTATTCGGGCACAGCAGGCGCCGCAACGTTGAGCGCGTTCAGCACCATGACGATGCTTGCCACGCCGCAATAGGACTGCGTCTTTTGCGTGAGAAAGTTGCTCGCGAGAGGGAAATAGGCTTCCTTCGCCGTGCTCTCGACAAGAAAGCTCTCTCCGGCAGGGGAACTGAACCCCGTCAGATTGTCCGGAAGCTTCAGCGTCTCCGAGAAGGCGCTGGGTGCGGCCAAAAGGAATATCAGCAAGAGCGAATACAAGCGCGCATACATGGTGATCCTCCGCCCGAATAAGATGGCATCGAGGAATGTATCAGCTTGTCGATGCCGTGGCACGTTCGAGTTCGATGCCGCGGCCCCCAAGCCTCGCAACCCAATCCCGACTCCGATGCCGAAACCGGCGCTCCAGATTACGGACGGAGCTTGTCAGGGATCTCACCGCGCGCCCTCCATGGGAAGGCAAATGTCGGCAAGGTCAAGTCCTAAAGAGACTGCGCAGGCGAAGCCATAGCCGAGGGCGATTGACCGGCGGTTCGGCGCCTGTCTCGCCGGGTGCTGGCTCGCTGGGCGGCAGCAGATAGAGCCAGGCCAGCATCTCATTGGCCTCGCCGCAGGATGGCCCTGCAATGCCGGCCGAAAGGATGCTCAACGCTTCCCCCCGCGAAAGTGTCGTGGGTGCAATCGGCGTGTCAGCCCTCACATGCATGATTGCTTTCCATGATTGGGTTTTCGAGCGACGCGAGATAGGTGGCGAACCTCATCTCATGGACATCAGGTCTGTCATGAGGCCGACCCCGACCCTGACGACGAACTTCGGCGCAAAGGGCTCCGGACAGCCAATATCCCTCAACTGATCGGGCGTCAGGTCTGCTAATGCCCTGCGTCCTGCAATAGTGCGACGCCATGCCATGAAGGCAGCGGCCGCCGCTGCCATGCTGCTTGATGTCATCCCAAGCGGCTGGTGTTTCGACGCGCGGGTCTCCGCGTGAGCTTCCGTATGAGCCATTTTGCTCTCCCGTTCCAGATTACGGTCGAAGCTTGTCACACACGCGATTTGCGGCTGTTCAGCCGGGCGTGAACCATTGCGGCAAGTCCGCAGGGCCGCCGTTAAATCCGTGTTAAATCGACTGGCGAAGATGCTATTCTGCCGGCGCGTTCGAACTTCGGAGGGCATCGTGCGCATCCGGTTGCTTGGCGGCCTCGAAGTGACTTCCGCAGACGGCCAGCCCGTCCGCTTCGCCACGCGCAAATCCGCGCTTCTCTTTGCTGCCCTGGTCCTGGCAGGCCGCCGGGGCCACCATCGCGAACGGCTTGCCGAAGGATTTTGGCCGGGACGCGGCGATGCGCAGTCACGCAACAGCCTCCGCCAGGCGCTTGCCGACATCAGGCGCTGGTTTCCCGCCGGCGGCGATGCGGCCATTTCCATCGAGGGGGATCAGGAAACGGTCGCGCTGAGGGCCGGTCCGGACGAAGCGGATATCTGGCTCTTCGAGCGCAAGCTCGCCGAAAGCGGAACGGCGGACCTCGCCCTCGCCGCCGAACTCTACCGTGGCGACGTGCTTGCAGGCGAGGTCATTCCCGATGGCCTGGATGAATGGTTCAGCCCGCATCAGGTCAGATACCGGCAGAAGGCGCTGCAACTGGTGGAACGCCTTAGCCTCGCGCTGCCCGATGCCGGAACAATGGATGAAGCGTCCTGCGAACGGCTCGCGGAAAGACTGCTCGCCTCGGACCCGACCGCGGAGGCGGCCCATCGGGCGTTGATGCGAATCCACGCCGCCCGGGGTCACGAAATGCGGCCCGGCGCCAGTTCGAGTCCTGCCGAGCACTGCTGAGGAAGCATCTGGACGTGGAGCCGGAGGCGCAGACCAACGCACTGGCGGCGTCGCTGCAAACGCGAAGCGGAAATCGCCCGATCGCGTCGACGCACGACACCGCCCAGCCGGCCCAGCCTGTCGCCACGCCGGCGAGGCCGCATGACCAGCCGTCGGTGGCGGTGATGCCTTTCGACAATCTCGGCGGAGCGGATGACGAGTATTTTGCCGACGGCGTCGTCGAGGAGATCACCGCCGCGCTTTCACGCGTCCGCAACTTCTTCGTCATCGCGCGCCAGTCCGCCTTCACCTACAAGGGGCGCTTCGCCGACGTGCGCGAAGTCGGGCGGGAGCTCGGCGTCAACTACGTCGTCGAAGGCACTGTGCGGCGGGGCGGGGACCGTCTGCGCATTTCCGTGCAGCTGGTCGATGCCGACACGCGGACACAATTGTGGTCCGAGCGCTACGAGGGCGCGACCGAGGACGTTTTCGAGTTCCAGGACAGGATCGCAGCGCAGGTGGCCGGCGCCATCCATCCAGCCATCCGCGGTGCCGAGATCGAGCTGGCCAGACGCAAGCCGCCGGCCAGCCTCAGGGCCTATGACCTCGTCATGCGCGCCTACCCGAACATTTGGGGGCGCCGCAAGGACGCCAACGACCTGGCAATAGAGCTACTCCGGAAAGCGATCGCCATCGATCCTGCCTATGGCCGCGCCCATGCGCTTCTGGCGTGGTGCTACGCTTCGAACGCCGTGTTTCTGTGGGCCGAGCACCCTGAAAGCGAGCTGGAAAAGGCGCTCGCCGCAGTTGAGGCTGCCGGCTCGATCGGCGACGATCCTACCGCATTGGCCGCCGCCGGTTGGGCATTGAGCATGTGCGGCGAGCAGGAGCGCGCAGCCACCTTCATCGAAAGGGCACTCGCGCTCGATCCGAACAATGCGTGGGCATGGGCGCGCCGTGGCTGGATCGCGATCTACAAGAACGAAGCCGCCTTGGCCCTGGACCGGTTCCATCGGGCGATGACGCTGAGCCCGATGGATCCGTTCGCATTCGCCGTGAGATTGGGAACGGGCTACGCCTTGGCCAAGACCGGCTCTCTTTCCCAGGCCGTTACGATCGCCCGCGAGATCATCGCGGCCCATCCTGACATCGTCATTCCCTATCGATACCTGGCCGCCTGGTCGGCGATGGACGGCGATCTGGAGACTGCCCGCTGGGCCGCGCAAAAGCTGCTCACCGTTCAGCCGGACTTCACGATAGAGCGATTCCGGTCGCTGCCTGTCTTCCACAACACCCCGGCATGGGCAAACCAGGTGGCCGAAGGCTTGAAGCTGGCGGGATTGCCCGAGCGCTGATCGCAAGGAGCGATCGTAGGATACTGCCGGAGAAGGCGAAGGATTTCGGCTTGGTGAAGCTGGCGATGAAGGCGCGGCGCATCGCGTCCCGCCGCTTCACTTCCGTGGCGCCGCCTTGATTGGTGCGCCGGCGCCCAAAACCATCTTCACGCCGAGCCAGATCAGATAGAGCGTGCCCACCACCTGGATCGCCGTCTGTAGCCACTCGAAATGCGCGTCTAGCGCGACGCCGGGGGTTCTGCCGAAACCTGTTGTTGAAGAGCCTTCCAGTCAGTCTTGCCCGTAGCGGTGCGCGGCAACGCATCCCTGAATTCGATCAGTCGGGGAATCTTGTAGGCGGAAAGATTTTCGCGGCACCAGCAGGTCAGCTCTTCCGCCATCCCGTCGCGACTAACGGCGGCCTTCAGGACGATGATCGCACGCACCATCTCGCCTTGCCGCAAGTCATCGGCGGCAACTACGCAAGCTTCCGCGACATCCGGATGCAGCATGATCACCTGCTCCACTTCCGCCGGCCACACCTTGAGGCCGGAGACATTGATCATCCGCTTGCGACGGTCGGTGATGAAATAATATCCGTCCTCGTCGACATGACCGATGTCGCCCGTCCTGAAGTAGCGTCGCCCATCGATTTGAAGATGCGACCGGTTCGTCTCATCCTCCCTGCCGAAATAGCCGCTAAAGAGTTGCGCGCCGGCGACGACCAATTCGCCTTCTTCGCCAACCGGCAAAGGCAAATCCGTCTCTGTCGAAATGACAAAAGCATCGACGCCCTCAACCAGGCGGCCGATCGAGCCCGGCCGTGGCGCCCCCGCGCGATTCATGTGCGTCGCGCCCATTGCTTCCGTCATGCCAAATCCTTCTTGGTAGTCCAGGCTGGTGATCTCGCGGATTCGCGCATGTAATCCGAGCGGTACCGCGGCGCCGCCCCCGCCGATCGCGTTCAGACTCGAGAGATCGAAGGCCCCGATGTTTGGAAGCTCGACGAAGTCCCTGATCATCGTTGCGATGCTTCGCCATCGCGTGACTCGATGTGTTTCGATCAATTGCGCCGCGGCCGCCGCATTCCATTTCTCAGCTAGGACCAATGTCGCGCCGGCATCGAGCGGGACGTTCATCGAGGTCTGCATGCCTGTCACGTGATAGAGGGGTAACGTCACCAGCACGACATCGGCCGCCGCAATTCCGACCGCCGCTCTCACGCTGGAGATTGCCGACTGTATGCCGCCATGCGTGTGGACACACCCCTTCGGCACGCCGGTCGTGCCGGACGTATAGGCGATCAGGGCCATCGCGCTCCCGTCGCGGTTCACGGGCGCCGGCGTCCCGCCGTCTTGCGTGGCGTGCGTCCAGTTTGCCCATTGCCGCCGCAGGTCGCCCGGTCCGCCGGCGGCCACCGATTGGTCGACAAGAATGCCGCCGCGCAGTTTGCGCAGAAGAACCTGTACCAGGGCCTGTAAACCGCCGATCGCACCTTTGAAGTGTCGAGCCAGGGCACTAAGAATAGAACAGCGATTGAGCTGAACATCGCGAGCACCCCGCCGAGTTTGGAATTGATCGGTCCGACGTTGAAGGTTATGGCGCGCAGGATTGCGTAGAACGGCAGGAAGTACCATTCCGGCACGATGTGAGCAGGTGTCTTCAGCGGATTTGCGGTCGCGTAGTTGTCGGGATGGCCGAGAAAATTTGGAAGATAGAAGACGAAATAGGCAAAAAAGAATAGGAACACGATAATACCGAACGCGTCCTTTACGGTAGCGTACGGCGTGAAGTCCACAACGTCTGTCTTTGATTTCACCTCAATGCCGGTAGGATTGTTCTGGCCGACTACGTGAAGCGCCCAGATGTGCAATGTCACCACGCCGACCAGCAAAAACGGTAGCAGGTAATGCAGCGCAAAGAAGCGGTTCAGCGTTGGATTGCCGACTGCATAGCCGCCGAGCAGCAATTGCTGGATCCAGTCGCCGACCAGGGGAATGGCGCTGAAGAACCCAGTGATGACAGTGGCGCCCCAGTAACTCATCTGGCCCCAGGGCAGCACGTAGCCAATGAAGGCCGTCGCCATCATCACCAGCAAGTTGGTACAGCCGAGCACCCACAGAAGCTGTCGCGGTGATTTATACGAACCATAATAGAGCCCGCGGCAGATGTGGATGTAAACTGCGATGAAGAAGAACGAGGCGCCATTCGAATGCAGCGATCTCAGCAGCCAGCCCGAGTTGACATCGCGCACGATCTTTTCGACTGAATCGAAGGCGAGGGTGGTGTCGGCCGCGTAGTGCATGGCCAGCACGATGCCGGTCAATATCTGCGATACCAGCATGATCGTGAGAATGCCGCCGAACGTATAAGCGTAATTCAGGTTGCGGGGGACGGGATAGACGATGAAGGAGCTATGCACCAACCGCGGCAGCGGTAGGCGGGCGTCGAACCAGCGTTCGATACCGGTCGTTGGCTTGTAGGTTGAGGGTCCCTCACGCATCTTAATGTCCCTCTGCCCTAGCCCATGCAGATCTTGGTGCCGGAAATGAATTGGAACACCGGCACCGGCATGTTCTCAGGTGACGGTCCTTTTCGGACACGGCTGACGGTGTCGTATTGCGACCTGTGGCACGGACAGAGCCAGCCACAATCCGTGCTTCCTTCCCGCGTGGTGCCTTTGGCATCGATCACCAGCGCATCAGCCGGCAGATTGGCGTTTCGGGCAATCGGGTCCTTGAGGTCGGCCAGATTGGGCGCCCCGCTGTCCTTCCGCTCTTTTTCGGTGCGGTTGCGCACGACGATCGGGGCCGAGGCGAGCAATGCGTGCTCGACGGGATCGCGTTTGACTTCAGAAGGTTCGGTCATGGGTGCGGACTCCTGTTGCTGGAAAGGCTGTTCCATCGCGCCGGCAGTCGAGCAAAGTGACGCTGCGACCGTCGACATTCGAGTTTCCAGGGAGCGAACCATGCCGGCCTTGGCGGGATGTGCGCCATCACGCCAAGGGCATGTGCGTTCAATACTCTAGTTGATGTTCCAGGGCGAAGGACTGGCCGGATAGCGAGCACGCCATGCATGGTGACAGGGGGTGGATAGTCCCAGCTGACATTTCCTCATGGCGGGCGTCATGCGCGCCACAATCAAACAAGCAGTTGTTCACTTCTATTCATACCTCGGCATAGGCATGCCTGCCCATCGGCGTCGTAGCCGTCCTCCGTCTAGGCACTCGCTTCCAGCGCGGGAAAGGCCATGCTCTTACAAGTGCCGACTGGACAATGAAGCCGACCGCTAGCCTTCAGGACTTTATTGCTCACGGGGAGAGCCGATATGAAAATTGTGGTCATCGGCGGTTCGCATTACTCAAGAGTGAGCACCGTCAAGAAGTTGCAGCGTAAGGGTCACGTGGTTGAAGCGGCGCCCTCGCGTGCAAGTATCGAAAATTTCACTACGGACTATCGCGATGCAGGTTACGCTGGGCAATATCTGAGGCGTCGCCTCCTGTATTTGGTGTGGATAATTCATGAATTGTGGCGCAAGAGACGCTGGAGGCGCAGCAAGTTTTGGGTTCGATTCTAGGGTGCTTGAAGCGCCGCATTGAGCGTCCGCGTTAAAAGGAATTCACGCCTGGAACCTGCCTGTCCGCTTTCGGCCCCATTGTTGCCCTGCACTCGGCAGCCTACGGAAAGAGCTCGAAGTGCTCGACTTGAGCAGACTCGATCAACTCGGCTTCATCGCCATGATAAATCGCGTTATTCCAGTCTGGCCCGATAGCGGCCTTCACCGACTCCAGGCCATCCCAGACCATCACCATGCAGAACGTCCTGCCCGCACTCTCCGCAGGTGGCTTACCGGGGTAAAAGGCGATGAGGCCCGCCTGCTTCCTCAGCCAGGGAATAGAAAGCGACTCAACACGCTCCTGCCAGACACGCTGCTTTCCAGCAAAGACCGTGCCGCGATAAATGCGGATAATCATGGCGATACCTCCTTACGGTGCCTTCGTGCGAACAGAATGCGCCCCCTCGATCATGCAGACTGTCGCTTGCCGTCTACGGCGACTTGCATCCGAGCAACCGGACCGGCTTCTCAAGTTTGGCGAGGTCCTCAGACTTGGCACAGCGTGGAAAGCCGGCGAGGCTCATCGTTTCGATCAGCCGGTTCCGCTGTACCTCGGTGAAGGGGAGGTTGGCGATTATTCCCTCTATGCTCAAGTCCGGATACTTCTGGAGGGTGAACGCGACAAGCGTCCGCGCCTCATCCGTCCGGCCCAGAGCTGCAAGCGCGGCAGCTCGAAACGTCCCCACCCAGCGATCGTAATTGTCAGGGCCGAGCCGGTCCGTCATGCGCAGGGCGTCCTCGTAGCGGGCGGCCCAGAAGTAGGCGACGTTGAGCGGACGGGTGCTCCACATCGGGAAGTTCGGGTTCAGGCTGATCGCCCTGTCGGCCAATTCGGCGCCGCGTTCGGGCTCGCCGAACATGGCCGACCAAGTAACGTAGAAGGTCAGGATCTCGAACTCGTTCGGCGCCATGCTGAGGGCCGTGTCGAACTCCGCCTTCGCCTTCGCCAGATCGGCGCTCTCGGCCAGGGTAATCGCGCGGACCACATGGGCCTCTGCGTCACCCGGGTCGAGCGTGACCGCGCGCATCGCAGCATCGGCAGCCAGCTTTTGGTTCCGCAGGGGCTCCACCCCGAAGCCGGCAAGGACCTTGTGGGCGTGCGAAAGCTCGATCCAAGCCCGGGCGAGGGAGGGATCAAGCTCCAGCGACCGTGTGAGAAGCCGGATCGCCTCTTCCAGATCGTCGCGATTGACCCGCTCGAGCCGCTCGGTGCCGAGAAGGTAGAGCTCGTAGGCGTTGAGGTTCGCTGGCGGCTTGCGATGCGCCTCCCGGCGGCCCGCCTCTTGAATCAGGCCAGCGCCACCGCCGAGCCGGTTCGAGACCTGCTCGGCGATATCGGTCTGAATCGCGAAAAAGTCGTTTTCGGGCCGATCCCACCGGTCCGACCAGATGTGCTTGCCGGTCGCAGATTCAACAAGTTGCGCCGTGATGCGCACGCGATCGGCCTGGCGCTGGATCGAGCCCTCGACGATGAAGGCAGCGTTGAGAGCCGCCCCCACTTCTTTCGTGTTAGACGTCTTTTCCTTGTAGGCTGCGGTCGTATTACTAGCTATCACCCGAAATTCTGGAAATCGGGCAAGGTCAGTGATGATGTCCTCGGTCAGGCCGTCAGCCAGCCGCTGCTGGTCCGCATCACCACCGATCATCCCAAATGGCAGCACCGCAACGGAGGGCAGAACTGCCCCGGCGCCACTCTCATCGGCGCGATGATTAAAGCCCCAGAGGAGTCCTGCCGCAAACAAGGCAATGGCAAGAGCTATGATGGCCGGCGACCGGCTACGGCCTGTCGGTTCGATCGGCCATTCCGCGGCGTCAATTGCGAGTCTGTACCCGCGTTTTGGCACTACCTTGAGAGCCATCTGGTTCTTATCGCGCAGTGCCCGGCGGATATCACCGATGCATTGCACCAAGCTGTCGTCGGTTACTGCAATGCCAGGCCATATCGCTTGCATGAGCTCGTCTTTTGTGACGACGCGATCAGTGCGTGCTGAGGTATTCAAGCACCGCGAAGGCTTGCGAGCGCAAGACCACATCCTTGCCTTGGCTGTCGCGCAAAATCCCGGCGGCAAAATCGAGAGTGATGCCGTTCACCACGATTGTCTTGGATGAGCGCGGATTCATCCCGCATCTCTTTGCATGCGCAGAACGTCGAACCCCTTGATCATGAGCATATCAAACTCCAGATCGGGAGAAAATCGGCGTTTGATCGGTTTCCTTTCGTTACACCAAGGTTGTCTTGGCCGATCATGCCGACTGGCGACGAGGGGTAGCAGGTCCAACCTTGATGGCGAAACCCACGGCTGTACTGGCGGCAGCTTGCGAGTTGATATCGGGCGGAAGCGCGGGCGCGCATGATGCGGTGCGCGGCTGGCCTTATCCGCCAGCTTGCTGCAAGGGAGATGACCTGGGAGGCGATTGCGAGCGCATCCCGGGCGCATCGGTGAAGACTGGACCGAGCGGCTTTTCCGTTACACTACTTCCTGGCGACCACCACCTGGTGACCCGACAGCATTTGTTTCAGATTCCATATAGAGACGCGCTGCCGTCCGGTGACCACGATTTTCATATCTGCCTGCATCCAAGTGAGGAGTATATGAACTGCTTCTTCGCACCGCCCGATTCGATGTACGGCGAGTTCCGTAGTGAGAGTAGTTCTTGCAAGTATCCGAACGTCCGCTGGGCCGCAAAGCGGTCGGCGCTACGCTGGGTGAAAAGGTCGGCTTTCTAGCCCAATCATCCCGAAAGCGGACGTTCCGATCTCGGCCCCGAAAGCGACAAGGCGGCTTTGCGCCTTAAGATCAGTCATTGGCACCGCACCCGTGAATGACCGGTTTCACCCGTTTGCAGACGATATTCGTAATTAGAAGAGACTGGCAGGGGGCGCTTGGATTCGGGGTGGCTTTCGTCCTTTGGAATTTCCGGAAACAGCACTTTGCAGTATGCTGCTGCATTTGCAGGGTGAGCCTGGTGTCGTTCGCCCTCACATGCAGTCGTTGTCGGCGGCACGATTTTGGCGGGGGAACATGAGAGGGATTCTTGATGCGGTCGTCATAGGCGCTGGCTCGGCCGGGCTTGGCGTCAGCTATTTCCTGCAACAACGTGGCTGCACGCACCAGGTTCTCGAGCGAGGCTGCATAGGCGAGACGTGGCGAACTCAGCGCTGGGACTCCTTCCGTCTGAACTCGACGAACATACGCACCATGCTGCCCGGCGACTCCTACGACGGGCCGGACCCCTGGGGCGCGATAACGCACCACGAATTCGTCGCCTATCTGGAAGGCTATGTTGACCGGTACCACTTGCCGGTGCGCACCAGGGTGGCGGTTGAGCGGCTGGATTCCGAGAACGGCACCTACCGGGTCACGACGGATTGCGAGACGCTTCTGGCCCATTCGATCGTGATTGCAACGGGCAACCAGTGCCGCCAGGTCCGGCCATCCTGGTGGTCAGACCTGCCGACCATTGTTCGCCAGGTCGATTCCTCAGCCTACCGCAATCCGGCCGAGCTTGTTGAGGGCGCCGTGCTGGTCGTCGGGAGTGGTCAATCGGGTGGCCAGATCGCCGAGGATCTGGTGCAAGCCGGACGTCGGGTATTTCTGGCGACGAGCCGCACTGGCCGCCTAATGCGCCGCTACCGGGGTGGCGACTCGTTCAACTGGCTCACCATCTCCGGCTTTGCCGACGTGCCGCTCCGTCAGCTCATCCTGGAAAACGGCGGCAGGCCGCCGCCGCGCCCGCTGCTCGGCGCGACCCACACAATCAGCCTGCAGTCGCTTAGCGCCCAAGGGGTCGTATTGCTCGGCCGTTTCAATGGCATCGTGAATGGCAGCCTGGCCTTCGGTGACGACGTCGACGACCACATGCGCTTCGCAGACGAAGCCTCGGCCTACGCGAAGCGGTTGATCGACGAGTACATCGAGCGCGCCGGCATCGATGCGCCGCCGGCTGAGGATGATCCTGCCGAAACGGTTGCGTCGAGCGTGCCGAGCCCGCCAATCCGATCGATCGACTTGGCCGCAAGCGGCATCTCCTCGATCATCTGGTGCACCGGATTCTCGGGCGACTTTTCATGGGTGAAGATTCCCGGGACCCTCGATGAGGCCGGCCAGCCGAAGCACGAGGACGGTATAGGCACCATTCCCGGGCTCTATTTCGCCGGCCTCGATTTTGCGGTGACGCGGAAATCAGGCACCATTCCGGCCGTTGCAGAGGAGGCGGACCATCTGGTGAGCCACATCGCAACAAAGGTGAGTCGACCTCAGGAGGAAGCAGACGAACGCGCCGCTAGCTTGGCCGCGGTCGCCGGTCAAGGGAACGAGCAGTGCAACGTATAGACGGTCCGTTGGCAGTGATCAGATCGGTGCGGCCATCGATCGTTGGGCTTAGGATTCTAGATATCGGCTGCGGCACCGGCAGTTTTGCGAGGCAACTTGCTGCTGAGGGCGCATATGTAACCGCTCTCGATCCGGGAGTGGACGCTATACGGGCTGCCACCGCTGCTGTTCCGCAGGTCAGCTTCCTCAAAGGTGTTGCCGAGGCGCTTCCTTTTGACGAGGCGACATTCGACATTGCCGTGATGATCAACGCGCTCCACCACGTTCCCGAAATGGCGATGCAGGCAGCGCTTCGCGAAGCTGGCCGTGTTGTTAGGCCAGACGGCGTTGTGATCATCATCGAGCCGTTGCCCACCGGCAACTTCTTCTCCGCCCTTCTCTTGATCGAAGACGAGACCGTTGTCCGGCAAGCGGCACAACGCGCAATCGAAACAGCCATACTCTCTGGAATGCTCATCCGGATGACCACGCTGAACTATGTTCGTCGAGAAGTCTTTCGAACAGTGGAAGACTTTTTGGATCGCGTCGTAGCTGTCGATCTATCGCGACGCGACATTGTGGAGAAAGACAAATCCGCCCTAATAGCAGACGTACTTGCAGCGGCGCACCGTAATAGTGAGGGTTCGTTCGTCTTCGACCAACCCATCAAGGTCGATATCCTCGGACGCTGCTGATTTGAAGTCCCCATTCCGGAAATCTTCATTAGATAGCGGCAACCAAAGGACCGTTCCCGGCGCCAGTTTCCAACTGTTGCCTTGGGTCAACTCAACGTCCGGGGTGGGTCAGGCCAAGGCATCAGTCCTTCTGACAGTTGCGTCCGCTATCGTTCTTCCGACGCCAAAACCCGCCAGTCCGCTTACCGCCCCCAAGCGGCGAATGCCCTGCACCTTTATACTTCGGCTAATCCCGGCCGAGGAGAACTCACATGCGCCATTCTCAATTCGATGATGCTAGACGCGAGCGCGTAGCTTGGAACGTCGGAAAGAAGGTCGGCACCAAGCGACCGCTTTACGCAGAAGCGAATCTGGGCAATTCGTTTTTTCTCGATCGTGAAAGACTGGAATGACTGCAATTGGCGCCACCGCGTTCGTTGAACGCGCTGCCCCTTCCACCAACAAACGGCCAAGGCTATTCACGCCGAGCCGAGGGCGAGCCATATAGCGTAGCACGCTCCAGCTCGCTGAGCAGGGCCTCGGCCTCTCTGACGTCGGCAGTTTCAAAACCCTCGGTGAACCAGTCGCGAACGTTTGTCAGAAAATCGTGGGCTTTCTCCCCGGCGCCTCGCTCTGCCCACAGGCGTGCGAGTTGCGTCGCAGTTCGCAACTCCCACCATTTGGCGGCCTGCGCCCCGGCAGTCTCTACCGATTTGCCGAAAGATTCCACAGCCAAGTCGCCGTCGCGACCAGGCTCGCGCAAAGCAAACTCCCCTTTCAGTCGGTACAGCTCGGCATCAAACCAACGCTCGCCGGTCGAAGTCGCACGCTCGAACGCGTCGTCGAGCACGCGTCGCGCATCTTCAACGTTGCCACTACTAAGGTAAGCCTCAGCCAGAATAGACCCGTAGTACGGCATCATCACCAGGTAACCGGCGTTCACGTCGTGCTCGTAGCAGGATTTGAGGGTCTCGAGGCCGTCGGTTGCATTTCCTTCAGCGATGAGTGCGGCAGCTCGAAAGCCCCGTCCCTTGTTCAACATTGCAGGCATGGCCTTTTCGGACGCGAGAGCAATCAGGCGCTCGCTGTCGCGCCGAAGGGCGAGCCAGTCTTTGCACAAGTGGTAGTAGACGCACGTGTTGGCGAGAGCCAACGCGATCGCGAAGGGCTGGCGCGTTTTCTCCGCAGTTTCCAGACCCTGCCGACACCGCCGGTACCCCTGCTCGGGGTAGCCCAGAATGAGCAGCGTCCGGGCAAGGTAGAGGTTCGGTCCGGCGTCGGCGATGTCCGCACCGAGCAGAGGGTCCAGGACAGGTGCTTTCGTCGAGACCCGCTGTTCCAGGAAAGAGCGTGCGGTGGCAAAATCGCCCATCCAAAGGGCAACGAATCCGGCTGCGTCCGCTCCGATTGGGCCACCCTCGCCGTATGCGCGCGCCGCCGCGCGCATCAGCTCGTTTTCGACTTCGCGCGCGCGATCGAGCTCCGCGCGATTGTAGTAACAGAGAAACTCGCCATAGCAGGCCCGGAGGTTCTCGTGCTCCGCTCCCGTTTGCCCGGCCAAGAATCGGGCGCGAGCATAAGCGGTGCCCGTTTCGACCGCCGCCGTGCCTCTAGCCGCCCGGAGCGCATCGCCGAGCGCAAGGCGGAGCCCGAGTTCAAGTCGGTTGCGCTCCAAGCCTTCCGGCAGCGTTTCGAGAAGCGAGAGACCGGTATTGAGCTGGCCCAACGCTTCTCTTGTCGCCGAGCGCATGATCGCCGTGCGTGCCGCAGCCTGATAATATGGCACTGCCTGTTCGACGAGCCCGGCCCTGCCGTAGTGGCCGGCGACGAGTTCGGGATGAGCTGTGGCCGTGTCCTTGAATCTGTTGACCAGCGCGTCGGCAATCGCGCCGTGCAGTTCCCGGCGGCGCCTTTTGAGGAGCGATTCGTAGGCGGCGTCCTGAATGAGAGCGTGCTTGAAGATATTTGCCGGGCTGGCCGTGGTGCCGCCGCTCAAGATTAGCTCGGCTCCGATCAGTTCCGAGAGCGCCGTCTCCAATTCACCGGCAGGCATGTCGCTCACGCTCGCCAGCAGCGCACGATCGAACTCCCGCCCAATCACGGCACCGACTTGCGCGGCATGCCTTGCGGAGGGCGGCAGGCTGTCGAGCCGAGCCATCAGCGCGTCCTGAAGTGTCACGGGAACCGTGACTGCAGGCAGAGATCCCAAAAGGTCGAAGTGATCTCCTGCGTCGACAAGGACGTTGAGATCGCGCATCGCCTTGGTCAATTCCTCGATGAACAGCGGAACGCCGTCGGTGTGCGCGACGATCTCGTTCAAGACTTCCTGCGGAAGACGCTTGCCCGCAACGGCCTCGGCTACTGCGGCCGCCTCAATCGGATCGAGCCGTTCGAGCACGATCCAGTCAACGTGTGCGCCGCTCCAGGTCGGCTTGAACTCCGGCCGAAAAGTGACGAGCAGCAGCACGGGCAATTGGGCGATCCGATCGTTGATCCGATCGACCAGTTCCAGCGTCGTCGGGTCGAGCCATTGTGCGTCCTCAACGACCATGAGCAGCGGATGCCGCGTCGCGAGCTCCTCAACCCAGTTCAGCAGCGCTGCAAACGTTATGGTCTTCCTCTGCTGAGGGGTCAGATCACGTAACGAATGCTGCTCGCCGGTTCGAGCGCCGAGCAGATCGGCGATGACAGGGATGGCGCCGGTGGTATCGGACAAAGCCCTTCCCAGAAGAAGCTCGAGCTTCCTGAACGGTGTTTTGTCCGGGTCAATGTTTGCAAACTCCGCAGAGCGCCGGATTTCCGAGATGACGGGCCGTAGCGCCGAGTTCGTGTAGTACGGCGAGGCGTCGAAATGGATTGCCTGGAGCCGGTCCCCTCTCAGTCGATCCCCGAAAAAGCGCACCAGTCTCGATTTTCCGATCCCGGGTTCCCCGGTTACGAGGACAACCTGGCCCATCGTTCGCCTGACCCGCCCCCAGCGCTCGAGCAGCAGATCAATCTCGCGGCCTCGGCCGACGAACGGCGTGAGCATCGTGCCGTGAAGTCTCTCGAACCGACTTTCACTGCGCCCGATGCCGTGGACCCGCCAGAGGGCTACCGAGGGGCCTATCCCCTTGATCGGCAGCCTTCCCAGGTCCTCCAGGTCGAAAATCCCTCCGACGAGGTGCCGGGTGGTTTCGGAAATCACAACCTGGTCCGGTCCTGCCGCCTGCTGCAGCCGTGCTGCGAGGTTCGGCGTCTCCCCGACGATCTCGTCCGGGCGCTCTGCCTCCCCTTCCCCTAGACTTCCGATGACCACCAACCCTGTGGCAATACCGATGCGTGCACGAAGGTGAGGAACCTCTTGCGTCTTGATTCCACCGGCTGCTGCCACAATGCGAAGGGCAGCCTTGACCGCCCGTTCAGCCGCGTCCTCCTGTGCCTTCGGCCAGCCAAAATATGCAAGAATGCCATCGCCCAAGAACTTGGCGACGTGCCCTCCGAAACGGTCCACTTCTTCGGTTACCGCGCTTCGGTAACGCCGCATCACCGCCCGCAGTTCTTCGGGGTCGAGCTGTCGGCTTAGCTCGGTCGACCCGACGAGGTCGACGAACATCACCGTGAGCTGCCGCCGCTCCGCCTCTGTAGGGGCAGATAAAGGCAGCGCCGTCTTCAGCGATGCGGATGCGCCAATGGGCGCCGACCTCGAAACTAGGGCCAGTGAGGCAATCGCATCGAGCAGCTTGCGCCGGTGACCGACGGAGGTCACGCCGAGTCCCGTCAGATCCTCGGCCCTCAGGTGGGCAAGAACCTCTCCACTAATATCGTTGTCGCGAAAGGCCTTCTCGTATTGTCCCAGGCCGATACCGCGAAGCCAGGTGGCGATGTCCACGTCCCCCTCCTGTATGAAAGTACAATAATACACCAAAAGCCATCATGGACGCGTGAAAACGGGTCCGAGGAGGGTCGATTCGGCCTCAGCCTGAAGGTCCACTTAATAGGACCAGAAATGTCTGGAAGTGGCGGCGCAAGAATTTCCTTCCGGAACCGGAACTGATGACCCAAGTCGGCCATCCGCTGCGCAGCGGAAACTTCGCGAGAGGGTCAAAAGCCGCCATCGACTAAGCAGATCGCTATTGGCCAGAATGGGCCAGTACCGTCCCCAGAGTTCAACTCTGCCGTCGCCCAAAGCAGACACCGTCGGCAGCACGCGAACGCACGGGAGATCGTTGTTGCTCCGATGCCGACATCACAGGGATCTAACGCCGGCCGGCTCCGCGCCTTTGCGCGCAGCTCAGCGCCCCGAAGAGGCCAGCCGTGTTCGCAATCCCAACGGACCAATCAGCGTGAGCGCGGAGAACCCGGCACCGGCAAGGAAAGTACCGGCAGGACCCACCGCGTCCCACAGGCCTCCGGCGATCATGCTCGCTGCCAGCAGTGCGACACCTGTAGCCAGGTTGAACATTCCGAAGGCCGTGCCGCGTAGCTCCGCGGGCGCTGCATCAGCAATCAGGGTAGCGAGCAAGCCCTGGGTGAAACCCATGTGTAAGCCCCACAGCACCACCCCGATGCCGAGGCCCAAAAGACCCGGCGCGAGGACCAGGGCAAGGTCGGCGGCAGCAAGCAGCAGCAAGCCCGCGATCAGGATTGTTACCCGATCAGTCCTGTCGGAAAGTACCCCGACAGGGTATGCCGACAGCGCGTAGGCGACGTTCATTACGACCATCACGGCAGGCACCAGCATGAGGGGCAGCCCGATTGCCTGTGCTTTCAGCACAAGGAACGCTTCGCTGAAGCGGGCCAATGTGAACACGGTGGCGACGACCACGATCCCCCAATATGTCGCCCCGAGGCGTCCAAGCTCGCTCCGGTGCAGCGGCAGCTTCACGCGCCGAAGATTCGAGGGCCGCTCCGGCTCGTGCACAGCTATGGTGATGAGCGCGAACGACAGAAAGGCAGGAAGCACTGCGATCCAGAACACCGTCCGGAAATGATTGGCCGTGAGCCACATCAGGCCGATTGCGATGAGAGGGCCGAGGAAGGCGCCGACCGTGTCTAGCGACTGCCGCAGGCCAAAGCTGGCGCCACGGAGGTGGGGCGGACTGATGTCGGCAACCAGGGCGTCGCGGGGCGCTCCGCGAATGCCTTTGCCGACCCGATCAATGAAACGGGCCGCCACCAGCCATCCGACTGTCGGCGCGAGCGGGAAGATCGGCTTGGTGAATGCCGCAAGGCCATAGCCGAACGCCGCCAGCCATTTCCGCTTGCCCAGCCAGTCACTCAATGCGCCCGAAAAAACCTTCGTCACCGACGCAGTCGCCTCGGCGATGCCCTCGATCATGCCGACGGTCAGAGCGGACGTGCCAAGCACCGTCACCATATAGACCGGCAGCAGGGCGTGAATCATTTCCGACGAGATGTCCATCAGCATCGAGACAAAGCCCAAGGCCCACACGCCGGTCGGCACATCGCGCCAGTGCGAACGGAGCCCCTCGGCATTGCCGGCTGCTGCCGCCTCTTTCGCCTGATCTTCAGCGGTTCTCGTCATGAGCGTCGAACACCTGTTTGGCATAAGCGTCCAGCAGCGCTTCACAGGCGTGAAGGCGCTCTTCGGCCTCCACGGCCAGCGCCGCATTGTAGAAGTCCAGCTTGCGGATTTTCTCGAGCCAGCCCTGCAGTTTCTTCAAGTCGACGTCGTTCTCTTCCAACTCGGCGTAGGTGAAGTGGTTGGCCGCCCGCTCTTTTGCGATCTCGCCCTCGAAGTCCGCGCATTTGTCGATGAACTCGCGGTATGCCTCGTCCCGGTCGGCCTTGAAACGGGCAATGACCTTCTCCTCCTGCGCGCGATCGAGGGCGACGGTCTCCAGGATCACGGATTCGCCGCCCATCCCGGCGACCTCGTTTTCCAGCATCTTCAGACGACGGACATGGTCATCGCTCTTGGGCAGCAGGCAAACGCCATTCTGCAAATAGACCGCCCCCATCCCCTTCAGGCGCCGCCAAAGCGCGATGCGCCTGGCGGCGGGCTCGGGCGGGACCTTGTAGGTCAGCAGTAGCCATGGGCGAGTTACCATGTCAATCATCATATTGTAACGGCCGTAACATTTCAATTGTGCAAGGTGCCCCGATGCGAAAGCCGCGAAGTCGCCCTTGCCGAGTTCCGGCTCGACTTCCTATGTTGTTTGGAAGGGGATGGAGTCCCCCAAAACCGCCTTGAAAGGCTAATGACTCCTGCCGAGTGGAAACGCGCGGTGGGAGTCGAGTCAGGAGATCGGCCCGCCGCGAGGCGGGTTTTTTTGTTGCCCGTCACCACCATGCTACCAACGCTGCCGGCCCGCCGGGCTGGAAGAGGAGAGCGCGATGGAGAATGTCTGGCTGGTCTCTGCGGTCTGGTTAGGACTTGCTCTTTTGGCTTCGGTTATTTCGATCAGGGTGGCGATGTCGGTCGCCCTTGTGGAGATCATCGTCGGGGCTGTGGCCGGCAACACCATCGGTCTGCACCTCACCGAATGGGTGAACTTTCTGGCCGGGTTCGGGGCGATCCTGCTGACTTTCCTGGCCGGCACCGAAATCGACCCCACCGTGGTGCGCAAGCACTTCAAATCGAGCATGTCGATCGGCGTCGTCGGTTTTCTGGCGCCCTATATCGGCGTCTTGCTCTATGCCCACTACGCCATCGGCTGGCCCTGGCCGCAAGCCCAGATCGCCGGGATATCGCTTTCGACAACCTCTGTTGCCGTCGTCTACGCTGTCATGGTCGAGACCGGCTTCAACAAGACGGAGATGGGCAAGATCATTCTTGCCGCCTGCTTCATAAACGATCTCGGCACCGTGCTCGCCCTCGGCGTCGTCTTTGCGCATTTCGACTATTGGCTGGCGCTGTTCGGCGCCGTGACGGCGGTGGCGCTCTGGATGCTGCCACGCTTCGCGCCGTGGTTTTTTGCAAGGGTGGGTCACCGCGTCAGCGAACCGGAAACGAAGTTCATTTCCCTGGTCCTACTCGGCCTCGGCGGCCTCGCTTCGGTTGCCGGCAGCGAGGCCGTGCTTCCGGCCTATCTCGTCGGCATGGCGCTGGCACCGGCCTTCCTCGCCGACCCGGAGCTTCCCCACCGGATGCGCATCATCGCCTTCACGATCCTGACGCCTTTCTATTTCCTGAAGGCCGGATCGCTGGTCGATTTCCATGCCGTTCTTTCGGCCGCCGGCCTGATCGCGGTCTTCCTCGCGATCAAGATGGCCACCAAATTCGTCGGCATCCTGCCGCTTACCAAGGCGTTTCGTTTCGAAGCGCGGGAAGGCATGTACACCACTCTGCTGATGTCGACCGGGCTGACCTTCGGCACGATCTCGGCGCTCTTTGGCCTCACCAATCACATCATCGACCAGCAGCAATATACGATCCTGGTGACGGCCGTAATCGGCAGCGCGCTGGTGCCGACAATCATAGCCCAGCGCTGGTTCCAGCCGGACTTCAAGCCGGTCGAAAACGCCGCTCGTTCGGCGAGGCCGGCAGAGGAGGAGGCCTGACATGTACGGCAACATCCTCATAGCCAACGACGGCTCCGACGGAGCCGCCAAGGCACTCGCCGTCGCCCTGAAGCTGGCTCACAGGCTCAAGGCCAAGCTTGCCATGATCTCGGTAGAGGAGATGCCGCGTATGCCGGCGACGATCGACGAAGTCGTCGAGGACAGGCTCGATGAAGATCAGCGGTACCAGAAGGTGATCGCACAGGCGCAATTTCAGGCCAAGGCCGCGCAGGTGAAGCTCGAGACCCATGTCGTCGCCGGTCACGCCGTTCCCTGCATCATCGACTTCATCGAACGTGGTGGCTTCGACCTGCTCGTGATCGGCTATATGGGCCATTCCGCCCTCTACAATCGGCTGATCGGCAGCACGACGGACCGCCTGGTCGAGCTTGCACCCTGCCATGTGCTGGTCGTCAAATGAGGGAGCCATGCCCAAAGGTTCCGTGATAGCGTATGAGCGAGACGCGGCTGCCGACGGCGCAAGTCCGAAGAGCGCCTTGCAGCCGGACGAGCAAAGGGTGGCGCTGCATCCAGAACCTGGGCTTACGGAAAGCATCCTCGGCGGCACGCCAGAGGAAATCGACGCCGAACCGGCCTGCTTCGTCGATCTCAATCTCGACCAGATCGTCGCCGCCGTTACCGCCGGCCGGAGCGAATACAATCTGATCCCGTTCTTCCATGCTCCGGCGCGCATGGTAGGCGCCGTTTGCTACCGGCATGAGGTATTCCGCGACCTTGAAGACGACGCCGTGAACCAGGCGGTTAGGCGATTGCGCAGCGGATGCGCGAAATGCGTGAGACCCTCGCGAAGGCGGCCAAGCTCCACTATCTCCACCAAAAGGAGCGGGTGGTTCTCGATGCCGTTACGGCCTATTGCGACGCCGTGACGGATCTCGGAGGCGATTTCTCCCGCACGCGGTTGCGGTCACGCGGGTTGATCGCGTTCCGGGATTTCGTGGCCCAGCACACCAACTCGAACCATTTCCAGTCGCTTCGTCGGGAGGCGGTGCGGATCAAGGACGAGCTCTCCAACATCCGCTACTGCCTTCACATCAAAGGCAGCCGCATCAGGGTGCGCAAACCGGAGATGGAAATGGATTACAGCGCGGAGGTCGAAAAGACCTTCGACAAATTCAAACGCGGCGCCGTACAGAGCTATCTCGCCAAATTCTCCGATTTCTTCGAGATGAACCATATCGAGGCGGCCGTGCTTGGGCATGGTGGCGCAGCTTTTTCCGGAAGTCTTCCAGGCGCTTCACGCCTTCTGCGAGGCAAGCGGGACCTTTGTCGACCCGAAGATCAGTGCCTTCGATCGTCAGGTGGAATTCTATCTCGCCTTTCTGGAATACATCGCACCGCTACGTCGTGATGGGCTCGATTTTTGTTATCCTGAGATGCTGAGCGGCGGCAAAGATATCAGCAGCGCCGGCGGCTTCGATCTCGCTCTTGCGCAGAAGCTGCATTCTGAGAAAGCGGTCGTGATCACCAACGATTTTCATCTGAAGGGCCCCGAGCGCATTATCGTGGTGACAGGGCCGAACCAGGGTGGCAAGACGACCTTTGCTCGCGCCTTCGGCCAAATGCACTACCTGGCGAGCCTCGGATGCCCGGTGCCTGGCAAAAGCGCCCGTCTCTTGTTGTTCGATCGGCTGTTCAGCCATTTCGAAAAGGAAGAGGACACCCGGTCGCTGCACGGCAAGCTCGAAGACGACCTTCTGCGCATCCACGACATACTCGGTCAGGCAACGCCCGACAGCATCGTCATCATGAACGAGATATTCACCTCCACGACGCTGCATGATGCATTGTTCCTCGGCCGGAAGGTCATGGAAGAGCTTTCCGGGCTCGACCTTCTGGCCGTGTGCGTCACGTTCGTCGACGAACTGAGCAAGCTCAACGAGAAGACGGTGAGCATGGTCAGCACTGTCGATCCGAAGGTTCCAGCCCGGCGAACCTTCAAGATCGTGCGACGACCCGCCGACGGGCTGTCCCACGCCATGGCGATCGCCCGCCAGCATCGCCTCACCTATGAAGAACTGAAACACAGGCTTGCGTCATGAAGCCTTTTCTCCTTTTCAGGGACAGAGACTTCGCCCGGGAAGAGGCGCTGCCCTGGCAAGCAGGGCCGCTTGTGCAGGACCTCGAGCTCGACACTCTGTTCAAGGCGATGGCAGGCCAGGACGAATTCCTCCTCGATGTCGCGCGAAAGGTCATTCTAGCCTCCCTGGAGGACGAGGAGGCGATCCTGTTCCGGCAGGAAGTCCTGCGGGATTGCCTGAGCCATTCGGAGCTGGCGCTCGAACTCTACGCTCTCGCCGTGGAGACGATCGAAAGCGAGAAGAAGAACCACTGGGGCCTCCTAATGGGATATCCCGATACCGTCCTGCGCCGTTCGGTCGAGGTGCTGACAATGTTCGTGTCGCGCCTGCGCAAGTTGAGGACGATCGCCGAGAAGCAGGCTTCCGGCTTCAAATCCGCCGGGTTCCAGGGCTTTTTTGCCATGATCTGCACTGAACTCGACGCCGACACTTCGTCGAAATCCAGTATCATCTCCGGCAGTTGAAGCTGAACGACGGCGTGCTGATGAGCGCCGAGCTGCAGGCCGGGAACAAGGGCGGCAACTACGTGCTCCGCAAGCCTCTCGACATCGACCGGAGTTGGTGGAGGCGCCTTTTTGTGAAGGGACCGCCGGTCCTCGCGTATCATCTCCATCCGCGTGACGAGCAGGGCGCAAGGGCGCTGTCGGAGCTGCAGGACCGGGTGTGAATCTCGTCGCCAATGCGCTCGCGCAGTCGAACGACCACATTTTGAGCTTCTTCACCCAGATGCGCACGGAGCTGGCATTCTACATCGGATGTCTCAACCTCCATGAGCGCCTGGCCGGAATCAGCGAGCCCGTCTGCTTTCCGATCCCGTCCGGCATCGGCCGAGAGCGACAGTCTGCCGAGCAGCTCTATGACGTCTGCCTGGCCCTCAATGTTGGGCAGCCGGTGATCGGCAACGATCTTCATGCCGACGGCAAGAACCTTGTCGTTATTACCGGCGCCAACAAGGGGGGCAAATCAATCTTCCTTCGCGCCCTCGGCCTGGCTCAGTTGATGATGCAGGCCGGCATGTTCGTGGCGGCGGCCAGATTCCCTGTGGACGTGGCTCACGGCGTATTCACGCACTTCAAGCGCGAGGAAGACGCCACGATGAAGAGCGGCAAGCTGGACGAGGAACTCGGCCGGATGAGCGAGATTGTCGATCACCTGGGCTCTGGTTCCATGGTGCTGTTCAATGAGTCATTTGCAGCAACAAACGAGCGCGAGGGCTCCGAGATCGCGAGACAGATTGTCGAGGCCATGACCGAAACCGGGATGAAGGTATACTTCGTAACCCATCTCTTCGAGTTCGCCCACGGCCTATACGAACGCAGTCTGCGGAGCGCGATGTTTCTGCGCGCCGAGAGGCGAGAGGACGGGGAAAGAACCTTCAAATTGAAAGAGTCTGCACCCCTGCAAACGAGCTTCGGCCAGGACCTGTACAATAGAATATTTGAAGGAACGGCGCGCAACGAAGTCAGCGGTGTCAACCACGACTAAGCCGAAGCGATGACGCCGCGTGCCACACCCGCTTGGGAGGAATATGACCATGCATATACCACGACAAGCCGTGCTTCTCCGCATCTTCATCGGTGAAGACGACCGAGGTCCCGACCATCCCCTCTATGAGTCGATCGTTCTCAAGGCTCGCGAGATGCACCTTGCCGGCGCGACGGTGCTGCGCGGCGGACTGGGGTTCGGCCATTCCAGCCGGCTGCACACTGCCAAGATCCTCAGGCTGTCGCTGGATTTGCCTCTCGTCG
The DNA here is from genome assembly GCF_003952385.1 of Mesorhizobium sp. M1D.F.Ca.ET.043.01.1.1. Taxonomy (NCBI): domain Bacteria; kingdom Pseudomonadati; phylum Pseudomonadota; class Alphaproteobacteria; order Hyphomicrobiales; family Phyllobacteriaceae; genus Mesorhizobium; species Mesorhizobium sp. M1D.F.Ca.ET.043.01.1.1. Next base: position 1,701,603 of record NZ_CP034444.1, on the reverse strand, counting down.
TCGAGATCGTCGACAGCGAGGAAAAGATCAACGCCTTTCTGCCGGCACTGGAGGGCATCATGCCGAGCGGTCTGGTGACTCTGGAGAAGGTCCAGGTGCTACAGTACGGAACCAGCCGGGAATGAGGTGATATCTGCCTTCGTCGCGTGCGTCATCGAGCGCGCGGTGGCCAGCAACAGCCCCAGGGGCCTCAGCCTTGCGCTGGCCAACCGCAAGCCCCCAGGCGGTGCTGGACTGGCAAGCGGTCTTGACGCAGGATTGGACAGAGGGGCTATTTGTTGCAGCAGTCAGCGGGCGCTGCCCTTGTTCCGGCCGTTCGGCCTCTCGCGTATGCTCGTAAGGGCCGGTGAGGGGGCAGGCAGTTGGAAGCCTGCGGGAGGCGCTCGCCTCTCAATCTGGATTTGCCCATCTGTCGGTTGCCGCTCGCGAGCGATCGAGGTCCAGGACCACCGGGTGTCGAAATAAGGCGCGGAGGATTATCGGCATTCCGAACGCGGCGGGCAGAATCCAAAATGCAATGGCCGGAAGCTCCTTCCAAAGCGGCAGGTTCTTGCCTTTGTCGACGTAAAATGCGGTGAGCATCACGATGTAGGACAGACCCATGCCGGTGAGGTGCAGCCTGGGCCACTGACGCCAGCGTCGCCGGGCGGCGGTGCGTCCGAAACAGGCGGATACGAAGGAAATACTCCCTAACGTGAACAGGTGGGAGCTTTCCGCCCAGCGCATGAGCGATAGGACGCTCATGGTGACGAACACGCCCAACAGGCACCAGAAGTAGAGGATTCCGAACGTGGAATGCCGTCCGCGTCCCTTTTGAGCGAGCATCGCGCCAGCCCCGGTGATCACGGCGGCAAGCCCGAAGAGGACATGGACGCCCACGACAGCGAGAAACACCGGATCGCTGGACGGAATGGGAATGCCCAGGACAATGGTTTCGCCTTCGCTTGCCATGCTCACTCGCCGCCAGAACCCATGCCCGGGATCGGCGACATGCCTCCATCTTCAGAGCATCTATATCACGTTCGACCTGCCATACGTTGACTGTAGGCGAATTCGCTGCCCATATTTCCACAATATTCGAAATTGCCTTGACGGCTTGGCCGGTAAATGCCTATGCCTATTTCCATGAAACTCGAACAAGCAGCAAAACAACTCGAAGCGCTTGGAAATCCGACGAGGCTCAAGCTCTATCGCTTGCTCGTCCGAACCGGCGAGGCGGGTAGGCCGGTGGGAAGTCTTCAAGAGACGCTGGGTATTGCCGCTTCGACGCTCTCGCATCATTTGCATCGCCTGGTGCTGACCGGATTGGTGACCCAGGAACGGCAGGCAACGACACTTATCTGTCGCGCCAACTATCCCGTGATCAATGGCCTGATCGGCTTCCTAGCGGACGAGTGCTGCGCGGATGCCGTCTGCGCTTCGACGGAGGCGGAGGGTGTAGCTTAGCTTCTCCTTCTGTCCATTATTTCGATAATTCTGGAGGCATGGAAGGTGGAAAATGACGAACCTTGGAAATCTTCCGGTTGCCGTAATAGGCGGTGGGCCGGTCGGCCTGGCCGCAGCGGCGCACCTTGTCAGCCGCGGAATCCCCGTAAAGCTCTACGAGGCTGGCGCCCAGGTCGGGACGAACCTTCGCGATTGGGGTCACGTCAGGGTGTTCACCCCCTGGCGGTATTGCGTCGACACAGCCGCCCGAAAGCTTCTTGAGAGCCATGGATGGCGAATGCCAGTAGCAGAGGCATTTCCAACGGGCGTTGAAATCGTCGGCCGATATGTAGCGCCGCTTGCCAGTCTTCCCGAACTGGCACCGTCTATCGAAACCAACGCGCGTCGTCGCGATCTCGCGATGGGGAGCCGACAAGGTCCTAAGCAAGGGCCGGGAAGACAAGCCATTCATGCTTCTGGTAGACGCCGCTGACGGTAGACGCCGTAACAGCGCCCGTGCGGTGATCGATGCGTCAGGCACCTGGCAAACACCAAACCCCCTCGGTGCGGGCGGCATACCGGCCGAAGGCGAAGCGGAACTCGGCAGCCGGATTGCCTATGGCATACCGGACGTTCTGGGTAAGGACCGCCATCTCTATGCAGGCCGCATGACGCTGGTGGCGGGTTCCGGTCACTCGGCCGCTAACGCTCTTCTGGAGTTGGCCGAGCTTGCCAAGACAGAACCATGGACTTCGGCGATATGGCTGACGCGTGGCACCGACCTTGTCCGCATCTACGGTGGCGGCGACCTTGATGCCTTGCCGGCTCGTGGCGAGCTCGGATCGGATGCCAGAGATCTCGTTGAGGGCGGCCGCGTCCAGCTAATCACCGGCTTTGCAACAACGGCAATTCGCGAAGTCGACGGTCGCCTGGTGGTGGAAGGCTTATCGGGGGATGGCAAGCGAACGGTTGGTCCCGTCGACAGGATCGTCGCCGCGACCGGTCAGCGTCCGGACCTGTCGATTACGAGAGAACTTCGGCTTCACCTTGATCCGTGCCTCGAAGGCGTCAAGGCGCTGGGGCCGCTTATCGACCCAAACGAGCACTCTTGCGGCGATGTTCCGCCGCACGGTCACCGTGAACTCAGCCACCCCGAGCCCGACTTCTATACCGTCGGTATCAAGAGCTTTGGCAGGGCGCCAACCTTTCTGCTGTTGACCGGCTATGAACAGGTGCGCTCGGTGGCTGCGGCAATTGCCGGTGATCTGGCATCCGCCGATGCGGTGCATCTGGCGCCGCCCGAGACCACCGGGTCTGCACAACTACGAGATCCATCTCTTCGATCTCGGCCGCCTCGAAAGGCTGTTGTGGCGGCCTGGTGCCGAAAGAAGTCGACGCCTGTTGCGTTGCCGACGCCGAAGCGAAAGCCGGTGGTAAGAGCGGCTGCGCTTTCGTGAGGATGCTTGCCGAGGGTGAATGGCGGCTGAGACGTTGATCGCAGGACATGCGGTGCTGGAGCTTCGTCGCACCTTCTGCATGCCTCAACGCCAGAAGCGCCTCGTGTCGACAAGGGCGTCGTGTGCTTCCGCGGCGTCCTTGAGAAGTTTGGACTTGTCCTCGGCGCTGTAGAGGTCCCCCGCACCAGCCACGTCCGAAAGTTCCGCGCCGCCAACATATCGGGGGCGGTGACGAGATCGTTGAGACTGCCGAGCTGATCCTGCAGGTCCTCCATGTCGAGCATCAGCTCAGGCCGTTGTTCGGTTTCTTCGAGGCTTTCGCGCTGCCTACTGCCGTATACGCGACCGACAAGGACTTCACCGAGGGCGTTCTCCGGTCCGAACTGATCCTGATGCGGGCGACGCAGGCTGTTGACGAAATTGCAGTTCTGCTTGCTAACCGGTCAGGTGTCAAACTAGCGGCAGAGTAGGTTTACAGCGCTACCCTTGGCGCTAACCAAGTACCCGCAGAAACCGAAACATTAGCTTGCGGAGTCTCAATGAGCTCCGCCTGATGTGGTCAAGGACAGCTGGCGCAAGGCGGTCGGGCTCACAAACGTCAGCTTTCCACCCCGTTCCCGGAAGGACGCAGCCGGCGAGCTTCGGGTAATCTGATGAGGCTGACCGGCTGCACCGGGGTCAGTCTCATCCCTTCCACATGGTTGAGCGGAGAAGGGCCTGCATATGCTCTGCCAGGTCGAGTTCGCCGCGCGCCTCGATCTCCAATAGGTATCGCGCCTTGGCCCAGCGATCGCCCTCCCTGACGGCAGAGTACGCGCAGATGGCCAGCAGCGCCTTTTCCTCTGCTCGGCTGGCTCTGTCGTAGTCGCGGATGCTTCCGCCCCTTTCGTGTACGGCCTTGCCAAACTCCGCGTATGCTGTCATGTGCGCCTCAATCAGTGCGCGCAGTTCGGAATGGCTCTTGGTCTCGGCTTGGCAGCTCTGTGGCGAGAGCCGCTGCCGCAACCGTCGAGGCGACAACACCGCTGCTGGAGTGAAAGAGCAGCGCACGGCGATTGATCCTGGACGTGTGAACTCTCCTCTTCAATTTCTGGCAGGCAAATCGGGTGTCGCAGAAACCACCGCACCGTACCACGAAGATTCGCACATTCATGTCAGGATGCGTGGCCGTCACAGCGCGCCGCCAACCTGACTAGATGATGCGGGCAGGCTGGCTGTACTGGTCGTAAACCGGAAGGGACGCTTTCCCTGCTCGGATGCCGAAAGCCGACCGCCAGCATTCGGCCCCGAAACTGCCAGTCAGCAACGCGCCCAATATCGGACGTCAAAGCCACGTTGATCAACTTCCAAAAGCGGACTTCGTGTAAGCGGTGTTCTCAGGCCACGGCCTTGAGCTCGGTGGCGCGGTCAGTCGCTCTTATCAATTCGAGCGACGCGAGAACGCGCTACTCAATCCGCGCAAGGTCACCGTCGAACCCCATCTGCGTGTAGGGGCCGCCGTGGAATTGCCGCGAGATCGGATCCTCAGAGTCCGGAGTGCGCAAGATGTCGGCCGCATGGTCCTCCGAGTCGTCCTGCGGCCGATAGCTGAGGAACTCGATGCCTGCATTGCGGTAGCGGTTGCGCCTGTTGTTGGAGACGCCGTAGACGACAATGAAGTGATAGTCGGGAGCATCGATGCAGCATCCGACTAACTGCACTGCGTCGCGCGGGCTAAGCCAGACATGGAGCAGACGCCGATCAGCGGGCTTGTCGCGAACGGCGCCGATGCGCAGGCAGGCGACCGAGATGCCGTGTTTGTCAGCAAACAGGCGTCCGACGGCCTCGCCGAACACCTTGCTCACCCCATAGAGGCCGTCCGGCCGCGGAACGACCGTCTGGTCGATAAAGCGGGCGCGTCGATAGAACCCGACCGCGTGGTGCGAGCTTGCATAGATGACGCGACGCACGCCTTGTCGCCGCGCCGCCTCGAACACATTCCAGGTTCCGACCACGTTGTTGGGCAGGACCTTATCCCACGTTTCCTCGCCCACGATCGCGCCGAGGTGGACAACACAATCGACGTCGCGCATGGCGCCTTCTACCTCGGCGAGATCGGCGAGATCGGCGCGCACGATCTCTTCGCCGGCGCTTGCCGGATCGAGTGGCGCGATGTCGGAAAGGCGCAGCACCGCGTATCGTCCGCGCAAGCCCTCACGCAAGATGCTTCCGATTTTCCCGGCCGCGCCGGTGATGAGAATGCGATTCATGCTAACCTCTTCTCAAAATCTGATGCGGCCGGGCGCTGCAAGCTCGGATGGGTGTTAGCTCGGCTTGCCGTCTTTCAGCTCGCAAGCACGCGTCAAGTTTCGACCGCTAACGACCAGTTTGAGTCAGACTTCAGAGTATGGGTGCACTTTACAGTAAGGCGATGTGCCTAGCCATCGGCGGACCGTTGATCCACCGCCCAGCTCAGGCCGTGCAGAAGGCGATCAGGTGAGCGCTTACCGCGGAATGTAGACCCAGGGCAGGAGATCGTCGATCTGGCTGTTGGGGTGGCGGGTTGACGATCCTGGTGAGCACGTCGGACTTGCGAGCCTCCCGTCGCCAGGTGAAGACTTGCTGCGGTCGCAGCCCGTGGCGGCGGGCGACCTCCGAGATGACCACGTTCGGCTCCAGGGTCTCTGCAACGATCCGCGCTTTCTCGTCAATTGACCAACGCCGCCGACCACCGGCGCCGTTGATCACCTCGAAGCGACGAGGCTGCCGCTCAGGGTCAAGCGTAAGGTCAAGTCCAGACACAAGCCGATCTCCGATTCCGACGCAGAATCGGCAGGCTCACAGATCATCGGCATTCCCGGAAGGTGGTGCCGACACAGCGTTTACGACTTCGCCAGCTCCCGCACCGGAACTTCGCGGCTGCGGACCCACTGAACAGTCTCTGCGAGCTTCGGCCACCGCTTAACCGGCGGTTGAAGCGGAAGTTATTGCCAGATGGTCGGGAAGGCGTGATCGGGTCCATTCTTTTGGGCTGACAAACCACACCCACTAACACCAGAATTAGATCCGCTCTTGGGAGGCTGGACTATCAAAGACGGATACCTAAAAGAAATTGGGCCCAAACCCGCCTCTTGAAGGAGAAGAAAAAATGAAACGCATCGAGATGGAGATGAGCGGGGGCTGCCAGTGCGGTGCTGTGCGCTACCACGCAAGCGCTATGCTCGCCAACTCGCATCTCTGCCATTGCCGCATGTGCCAGAAAGCCTCGGGCAACATCTTTGCCGCGCTCGTCGCCGCGCCCGATGAGGCGCTCACCTGGACACGCGGCAAGCCGAGCGTCTGGAAGAGCTCGGAGCTTGTCGAGCGCGGCTTCTGCGCCAATTGCGGCACGCCATTGTTCTTCCACCACCTCGAAAACGGTCGCACCAACCTGATGATTGGTTCGCTTGACGATCCGAACGCCTTCCCGCCGCTTGCCAATACCTGCACCGAGAACATGGTGGCATGGTTCAATACGATAACGGGCATAGAAAATACCGGTGCGACCGAAAACAACGGAGCCGACTGGGCCGCGGCGATCAAGGAGAGTAACAACCAGCACCCCGATCACGATACCACCTCATGGACGATGAGGGGGCGTGATGGCTGAGTCCTATTCCGGCGTTTGCCAGTGCGCTGTCCATTGCCGCTATTCCGAAAAGCCGTCGCGCCGGAAAACCAGCGACAGCAACGGCTTACTTCAAGATGATGCACGCAGGGTGCCTGAAGGTCTGCTCTGTAGCTAATTCGTGCCTCGAAGCAGCCCGTCAGCTTCCGGCCCCTTTTCGGCCGTCTAATGATCGAGTTTGCGAGGGCTCAAGCATCGCGTTAGGTTGTGGCCGGCTTGGCACCCTGGCGGTACTTTTTGAGGGGAGTGTGTGCCTACTTTCCGGTGCAGTGGGAAGGTCAAAAGGCCGATTGATCTCGATAGTTCACGAAATCTCAAAAATTTTTTCGCCAAAAATTTCCCTTTAAAATCAGTACCGTAGGTTTTTGACGGGCCAGGGGTCAGCTTTCGGCGCAGCAAGAAAGAAAAACCAAGCTAGATCAATTACCTAGCTGGGATAAAGACAATTGAGTGGGAGTGATTCAGTCCTACCTGGACGCCGTCGAAACTACGCGAACATACGCCGCAACCAACTGAAAACAAAAATAAATCCATTCATGGACAATCGGCAACTATCGATGCGCACAGATTGGCAATGGCGGACCGCCTGACGGGCCCAGGACGGAATTCGCATATTAGGACAGCGCGATGCGTACATCTTCACTCCAAGAAAATATTAGTCAGCGCTAGCCAATTTCCTATCCTGGGAGGGCAGGAGTCCAAGCGGGCGTTTCCTGTGCCTTCGGAGCGATAGCTTGCCTGATTCGAGTCACCTGCAAGATATGCATTCTTTCTAAAAAACGATTGTCTAAAGTTATCGCTTGGAGGCGGTTAAGGGCGAAAGACTCAAGATGAAAGGATAATTTCAGCGATAACCTCGTATATCGACATAAAAACCTTTCGACCAAGGACGCCGTTACTATTTCCGAAAAAATCCCCTCTTGACATCACGAATCCGCGTAGCTGTATTTGCGGTATTGATGCGGGGAAGAAACGTGATGTCGATTTGGCAGTCACTGCCTGGGGTTTGCTCTAACTTTACTATATTCCAAGAATCTAAAATAGAATTGCGCCGGCTATCTGCGCCACAGGGATGCAATTCGGCGAGTTTATGTAAGGCGGCTAGCGTTCAGTTTCTGCGAGGATTATGCGACGCAGGACGGCCGGTTCCGCATCGCACGGCAATGCATGAACGTCGCCCGGTCTTTGGTCCCGGAGTGAGACGGTGACGTGGGACAAATCTCTCTTTTGGGGCGTTTTGTTGAGCGGTGTATTGATGCCGCCCGCACTCGCGCAGGATGCGGGCTCATTGCTGCGCGAGCAGCAGCGGCAACAGGAGTTGCGGCGGCTTGAACGCCCGCCGGATATGGGCGAGGATCAGCAACGTCAGCCCCCCACACACCCCCCCGAACGGGGGGAAGTCATACTCGTCAAGGACCTGCGCTTTGTCGGTAGGGTGGAGCTGCTGTCGGCAAGCGAACGCGAACGGCTGACAGCATCGGCCACAGGCAAGCGGCTAGGCATCAGGGGCCCCTACGCGCTGGCGGATGAGGTGACGGCGCAGTTGCAGGCGCAAGGCCGCTTGCTTGCCCGCGCGATCCTGCCACCGCAGGACGTGACTGAGGGCATCATCACCATCAAGATCGTGGAAGGAACGCTCGAGAAGATGGAGTTCGAGCGGCGCGATGGCGTTCGTGTCCGGGAAACACTCTTGAGAGACATAGGCCAGCGCCACATCCGGGCCGATGCGGTTACCAAGCAGGACCTGGAAGCAGCGCTGCTGCGCATGAACGATCTTCCCGGTGTTTCGGCCAGGGCGCGGCTTGCGCCGGGTCAAGCTCCGAACACCTCCAGCCTGATTGTCGGAGTTGAACAGGAGCCGGTTTTCTCGGCGTCGGTCTGGGGCGACAATTTCGGCAGCTCTTCGACAGGCCGGGCACGAGCCAATGCCCAGGCCACGATGACAGACGTTACCGGCTATGGCGACCTCACCAGCCTTTCCGGCAACCTCTCCGACGGGGAGCAATTCGGCTCCTTCTCTGCAAGTGCGCCGCTTTGCGCGTGCGGCCTGACAGCCAACGCCACCTACAGCTACCTTCACTATCGCAATATCGACGACGTCGGTAAGGCACTGGAACTGGATGGCTATGCTCATTTCCTCAGTGGCGGGCTCGACTATAGTCTTATGCGTTCGCGCGACGCGAATGTGCTCATCGGGGTAGCCCTGAACTGGAAGGCCCTCGTCGACGACAGCCTGGCCGGGCACCTGCAGGACAAGCGGTCGCTCTCGGGGACCCTGACGCTTTCCGGTGATATGCGCGATGTGGTTTTCGGCGGAGGTCTAACAAGTTGGTCCCTGGGGTGGACCTATGGCGACCTCGATCTGTCGCGTGAACCGTCGGCCTTGGCCGCCGATCAGGCGGGGCTCCAGACGCAAGGCAACTTCCATCGTCTCAATGTCAGCCTGGCACGACTTCAGGACCTGCCGCGTGATTTCTCGCTGTTCGGTCGGGTTTACGGTCAGTGGGCGGACAGGAACCTCGATTCGTCCGAGGACTTCGCGCTTGGGGGCCCCTACGGCGTGCGTGGTTATCCCGTGAGCGAGGGGCAAGGCGATTTGGGCCTGCTAGGCACGTTTGAGCTGCGTTATGACGCACCCGTCCCCGCCGAATTCGGCAACCTGCAACTGGCCGGCTTCCTCGATGCGGGGCATGTCTGGGTCAACAAGAACCAGAACGGCATCCCGCAGCTCAACGCCTGCGGCTGCAACGACTATGGCCTTGCCGGCGCGGGACTGTCGGCCCGCTGGACGCGCGAGAACCTGAACTTCGCCGTCTCTTGGGCACACACGCTCGGCAGCAATCCCGGTCGCGACGCTGCCACCGGCGACAATGCCGACGGGCATTCCAACAACAATCAATTCTGGCTGACCAGCGCAATTCGCTTCTGAGGATTCGGAAATGAACAGGGTCTACAAGCATATCTGGTCGAAGACGCTTGGCTGCATCATCGTCGTGCCCGAATGCGCACGCGGTGCGCAGGGGAAGAAAAGCGGTAAACGCCGATTTGCCGCCGCACTTGCGGCCACCACGATGCTGACGACGTCGGCCTGGGCGCAGGAATTGCCGACGGGCGGACGGATCGTTTCAGGTTCGGGAACCATCAGCCAGTCCGGCAATACCATGACGGTCAATCAGTCCACGGGGAGGATGATCGCCAATTGGGGGAGCTTCTCCATCGGAGCCGGCAATTCGGTCACCTTCAATCAGCCGGGCGCATCGTCCGTGGCGCTCAACCGGGTCGTCGGCCAGAACCCCAGCCGGATCCTCGGGAACCTCAACGCCAATGGGCAGGTCTTCCTCGTCAATCCGAATGGCATCGCCATCGGTGCGACGGGCCGGGTGCGGACAGGCGGATTCGTCGCCTCGACGCTAGGCATTTCCAATGCGGATTTTCTGGCGGGGAATTACAATTTCAAGGGCTCCGGCGGCTCGATCAGCAATCAGGGTAGCATCTCCGGCAATGTCGTCGCGCTGATTTCGCCCACCGTCACCAATGCTGGCACGATCACCGGCGACACGGCCCTGGCGGCGGGCACCGACGTGCTCCTTGACTTCGACGGTGACGGACTTCTCTCCGTCGAAGTCAAGGCTTCGACCGTGAAGACGCTGGTCGAGAACAAGGGGCTGATCAAGGCTGACGGGGGAACGGCGCTCCTCACCGCAAAGGGGGCGAGCGAGGCCATGAAAGGCGTCGTCAACAATTCCGGTACCGTGCAAGCCAAGACCCTTGCCAGGAAGAACGGGCGCATCCTGCTGCTTGGTGATATGAAGAACGGCGAGGTTAAGGTCACGGGCAAGCTCGACGCGTCGGCGCCGAAAGGCGGTGATGGCGGATTCATCGAGACTTCGGCGAAGAAGGTTGCGGTCACGGAAGGGGCGGTCATCACCACCAACGCCGTCGACGGCGCCACCGGCACCTGGCTAATCGATCCCAACGACTACACCATTGCCGCGACCGGCGGCGACATCACGGGCGCGGCGCTTTCCAGCCTGCTGGCCGGCACCAACATCACCATAGAAAGCGCCAATGGCGCGACGTCGGCCAATGGCGACATCTTTGTCAACGACACGGTAACCTGGTCCGCCAACAGGCTGACGCTCTCCGCCGACCGCAAAATCGAGATCAACGCCGCCATGCGTGCCTCCGGGATGGCCGGGCTCGCTCTCGAATACGGCCAAGGCGCAGCGGCCTCCGGCAACACGGCTACTTACAGCGTCAAAGCTCCCGTCAACCTCGCCTCCACTGGCAGCTTCTCCACCAAGCTGGGATCGGATGGGGCGACAATCGATTACACGATCATCACCTCCCTGGGCGCGGCAGGAGAACCCGGCACGACCAGCCTGCAAGGCATCAAGAACAACCTCTCTGGCAACTATGTGTTGGGCGCCGATATCGACGCCAGCGGCACCAGCACCTGGCACAGCGGCGCGGGCTTCGAGCCGATCGGCGCCGGTCTCATCAATCTGTTCAGCGGTACCTTCGATGGCCTGGGGCATACCATCTCCAACCTCTATATCAATCGTCCGGGTGTTCAGTATGTCGGCCTGTTCGGCGTCATGGGAGAGTCGGCTGCCATCCGCAACGCGAGCCTTGCGGGCGCTTCCATCACCGGGGGCGAGCGAACCGGAGCCCTGGTCGGCCTTAACTGGGGTGGCGTGATCAGCAACAGCTATGCCGCCGCCGATGTGAACGGCGGCCCCCGTGTCGGCGGACTGGTGGGCAGCAATATTGGCGTGATCAAGGGCAGCCATGCTGACGGCAATGTAAGCGGAACCTTCAGTGTCGGCGGACTGGCGGGCTCCAATACGGCCCTGATCGAGGACAGCTACGCCGACAGCGAGGTGAGCGGCAGATCCGATGTCGGCGGACTGGTGGGCGGCCACAGCGGTACCATTCGCAACAGTCATGCCGCGGGCGATGTGACGGGCGTCCAAAGACTGGGCGGCCTGGTGGGAAGCAGCAGTCAGGCCACCATCGAGACAAGCCATGCCTCCGGCAACGTGACCGATACGGACGGCAACTTCAGCTTTGCCGGCGGATTGGTCGGATCCAGCGCTCAGACCACCATCCGCAACAGCTATGCAACAGGCAATGTGGAAGGGAATGGGGGTGCCTATGTTGGCGGGCTGGTAGGTGTCAATTCTTATGCAGCAATCGAGCAGGCATACGCGACAGGCACAGTATCGGGCAACGACTGGGTCGGCGGACTGGCTGGCCAGAATGAAAACAGCACTATTGCCAATTCCTATGCCACAGGTGACGTGCAAGGCCACGCGGTTGTGGGCGGGCTTGTGGGCGATAACATTTTTGGCGGCACGATCAGAAACAGCTATGCCACAGGCAATGTTGTTGCAAGTGTCGCGGATGTTGTGGGCGGATTGGTAGGCCGCAACTACGCGACAGTCGAAAACAGCTTCTGGGATACCGATACCACGTATCAATTCAGCGCTTGCGGCACTGGCAGCACCCACACGTGCGGCGCCACCGGCCTGACCACGACGCAGGCGCTGACACAGGCCAGTTACGGCGCTTTCGATTTCTCAGCCGACTGGTTCATGGTGGATGGCTACACTCGCCCCTTCGGGCGATGGGAATATTCCACTACCATCACCAATACCCATCAATTGCAGCTGATGGCCATGGATCTCGGCGCGGATTATGTGCTGGCCAACGACATTGATTTCGGGACGGTGTTCACTGATGGCACGCGCTCCGACATGTGGGCGACCATGCGGGCGACCAACGGCACTCCCGTGAGAGGCTTCGTGCCGATCGGCGGGGCCTTGTCCACCTTCGTCGGAACGTTCGATGGGGATGGCCACACGATTGCCGGTCTGGTCATCGACCGGCCGGGTGCGCAGACGTCGGACGATCACATTGGTCTGTTCGGCTGGGTCGGTGAGGGCGGCGTGGTACGTAACGTGGGGCTTCAAGGCGGCTCCGTCAAAGGCAACCACCATGTGGGAGCGCTGGTGGGCACACTCTCCGGTACCCTGGAAAACAGCTTTGCCAGCACCAGTGTTCAAGGTGACTCCAGCGTAGGTGGTCTGGTGGGGACCATCACCACCGGCACGGTCCGCAACAGCTTCGCCACGGGCAGCGTCAGCGGCGCCGATGACATTGGTGGCTTGGCGGGGACCAACCAGTCCTCTGGCACGATTGCGACCAGCTATGCGGCAGGCAACGTCGACGGAACATCGAACACCGGCGGTCTGGTGGGCCGGAACGCGGGCACGGTAACCGCCAGTTTCTATAGCCTGTCGGGCACTGGGCAATCCGACGCAGGCAAGGGCGTGGGCCTGACCGCGGGCGGGATGAACAACCCCTTCACCTTCATCGACGCGGGTTGGAATTTCTCGGAAATTTGGGGGACCCCCCGCAGCGGCGGCGCTCCGCTCCTGCGCGGGCTCACCGATACGTCGCTCTACGACTACTATGTCCGCCTGACGGGTGATCTTTCCCGCACCTATGGCGATGCCGATCCAAACCTTGGCGGTCTTGCGCTGGACGGCATCGGCGTCGGTAACGTTGCTCTGAACTGGGGCGGCGCGATCACCGCCGCGACCGGTGTGGGAACCTACGGCTGGTCGGGCACCGACATGATTTCGCTCGCCTATTCGACGGGTTCGGCGGGGGATTATTATGTCGATTACGGCACCGGCGGGCTCACGATCGTGCAGCGTGTAATCTCGCTTTCCGGCGGACGCACCTACGATGGAACAACGGATGTCGCAGCAGCGACATTCACCCTCGACAATCTCGCCAATGGCGAGGTGCTGACGCTTTACGGCGCAGGCAGCCTGTCGGACAAGAATGCCGGGGCGGACAAGATCGTATCGCTGGGGACGCTTACGCTGGGGGACGGCACGGGCCTCGCTTCCAACTATACGCTTGCCGGCGGCACGTACAGCGTGGATATCGCCAGGGCGATCATCACGTCCGTCACCGGTATCACCGCCGCGAGCAAGACCTATGACAGCACGACTGCCGCCGTGCTTGACACGTCCGGCGCCGGCTTCACCGGCATGGTCTCCGGCGATACCCTGACGGTCGCGACCGCCATCGGCGCCTTCACCGACAAAAACGCCGGGGCGGGTAAAACGGTCAATGTCACCGGCCTGACGCTCGGCAGCGCCGACGCTCGAAACTACACGCTGGCCGACGCGACGGCGAAAACGACCGCCGACATCGGGCGGGCCGTCATTACCGGGGTTATCGGGATCGCCGCCGAGAGCAAGATCTACGACGGATCGACCGCCGCGGTGCTCGACACGTCCGGCGCGGGCTTTGTTGGCATGATCGCTGGAGATCGGCTTACGGTCGCGTCGGCCGAGGGCGCGTTCGATACCGCCACAGTTGGTAGGAGCAAGACCGTGACCATTTCCCGCCTCTCGCTGGGTGGGGTTGATGCTGGTAACTACGTTCTGCTCAACGACACGGCTTTCACCGAGGCGGACATTGCTGCAAGCGCTAATTCTGTCCTTTTGCCCGACCAACTCGAGCGATCTCGGAACTACGGGTTCGACGGCCCCACGTCCCTGCTGCTCAATCCCGCTCCCGTGCTGATTGAAGTCTCCTCGGATCTGTATCCCGGAAGCTGCTCTCGACCAGACGTGAATGCCTTCCTGGCTGGGGTCTCGCGAATAGCCAAGCCTGCCGCAGTCTCAAGGGGTGGTTCGCCTTCGACATCGAGCCTCGGGGCGAACTTCACAATGCCTTGCCTATGACCGTGGTGCCTGGAACCGATCTCCCCTGCCTTAGGGCCCTCACCGCCCCGTACCAAGCCGCGGCGAGGAGCGCGATCCGCTGGATTGCGCGGGCGAAGATCGGCGAACTGGCGCCGCGCCCGCAGGGCCGGCGCCGCGCCTCCAGCTCGATGAGAAGCGTGGGCGGTCGGGTAGGGCCTGACCTATCCGATAGCGCGTCGGCGTTTCTGAAAGTGTAGGCTCCGCCCAAGGCGTAGCTGCAAGCCGGAAGCCCATCTGGGCAACAACGATTCCTACCCTGCATTGGCGACTTCAGGCGATTTGCTCCTGACGGGGGCTACGGGAACAAATGTCGCTGACCTGCAGATACTGCTGATGCAGTAGCCTCTGCCTCGAGGCGCTCAGGCGTCGCTTCTCTCCAATTATCCTGCGTTGTATCTCCAGCAGAAAATATTTACTGTTGGTAAAATGAATCAGCGAACGGCAGTGAACATGGCAACGGCTAGGGCGGGTAAAAGGCAGGCGGTAAAGGCGGAAAAAAAAGGCGGCAGCGTGCTAACCCCCGTCAAAGTGGTGGGACCGGCAATCGTCAGCCCGCCGCCACCGCCGCGTGGCAAGCCTCTCAGTCAGGACCCCCATGCGGTTCGCGACACCCGCGAGAACGTGCTCGAGGTCGCGATTGGCCACGAGGTTCGCGCCTTTCGCAAGAAACTAGGCATAACCGTTGCCGATATCGCAAGCACCACGGGCCTTTCGATCGGCATGCTGTCCAAGATCGAGAATGGCATCACCTCGCCATCCTTGACCACGCTGCAGGCGCTATCGCGCGCGCTAGGCGTGCCGGTGACCGCATTTTTTCGCCGCTTTGAAGAAGAGCGGAAGGCCGTCTTCGTTAAGGCGGGATCGGGCGTCGACGTCGAACGGCGCGGCACGCGTGCCGGGCACCAGTATACGTTGCTAGGTCATATCGGTTCGGATTCGAGCGGTGTTGTCGTCGAACCCTATCTCATAACGCTGACCGAAGACTCCGACGTCTTCCCGACCTTCCAGCACGACGGCATGGAGTTCCTCTTCATGCTGGAAGGCGAGGTCGTGTATCGCCATGGAAACAATCTTTACCGGATGACGCCAGGTGACAGTTTGTTTTTCGATGCCGACGCGCCGCACGGTCCTGAAGAATTGACGCATTTGCCCATACGATATTTGTCAATCATCTCCTATCCCCACGGGCGCGGAAACGGCTGACGCAATCGGCCATTGATTGCAATACCGGCTATTTATGAACGCGCGGGCCGCGCAGGCACCGTCGCGCGTCCAGTGTCCGCGTCAAACTACGCGCCTCGGTACCGCTCACTGCCTTCACCGCGCTTGCGGCAGACTTCGCGCATCTCCGCCGGACCGGTGACATTCAACATGAGGGTCTCGGATCTTGGCCGGCTTCAACGAGGCTGTGTTTTTCTAGAGGAAAAAAAAATTCATGACAGTTGAATTGCAATAGGGAACCTGCTAGGCATTGCGATAGGTAGCAATCAATCGAGGTGACCGGAATGTGTGGGATTGTTGGACTCTTTCTGAAAGACAAATCACTTGAGCCGCGACTGGGCGCCCTTTTGTCGGAAATGCTGGTCTCATTGACCGACCGCGGTCCCGACAGCGCCGGCATAGCCATTTATGACGGCGCAGCAGGAAAGGGGCGTGCCAAGATCACCATCCAGTCTGCGGCTCCCGCAGCGGATTTCCCGGGTCTCGAAGCCGAGCTTGGCAAGAAGATCGGAACCACGGTTTCGTCGACGGTGAAGTCGACCCACGCCGTCCTCGACATCCCCACCGGCAAGCTCGACGAAGCCCGCGCCGCGATCGCCGAACTGCGCCCGAATGTGCGTGTCATGGGTGCCGGCGAGGCGATAGAAATCTACAAGGAAGTCGGCTTGCCGGCCGATGTGGTCAAGCGGTTCGACTTGACGAAGATGGCCGGCAGCCACGGCATCGGCCACACGCGCATGGCGACCGAATCCGCCGTGACCACACTGGGCGCGCATCCCTTCTCGACCGGCCCGGACCAGTGCCTGGTGCACAACGGCTCGCTTTCGAACCATAACAATCTTCGCCGTGAGCTGATCCGCGACGGCATGCGCTTCGAGACCGAGAACGACACCGAAGTCGCCGCCGCCTATCTCTCGTCCAAAATCGCTCATGGTCAGAACCTCGGCGAGGCGCTGCAGAGCAGCCTCGACGACCTCGACGGCTTCTTCACCTTCGTGGTCGGCACCAAGAACGGCTTCGGTGTGGTGCGCGATCCGATCTCCTGCAAGCCCGCCGTGATGGCCGAGACCGACCAGTATGTCGCCTTCGGGTCCGAATACCGCGCGCTCGCCAACTTGCCCGGCATTGACAATGCGAGGGTTTGGGAACCGGAGCCGTCCACCGTATACTTCTGGGAGCACTGAGGATCATGAATATTTCGAATGTTGCCACGGCGCCATCGCGTGAAATGGACTTCGCGCGGCGTGTCTTCGACCTCGGCGAAAATTCACTGCGCGAACTCAATCAGGCGCTGCACAATCTTGGCTCTGGCTCGAACGAGACCTCCTGGGAAGTGCTCAATCCGAAAGGCAATCATTCCGTCGCCGTCGGTGTCGACCAGCCTGTCACCATCGATGTGCGCGGCAGCGTCGGCTACTATTGCGGCGGCATGAATGCCGGCGGCGCCATCACCGTGCACGGGTCCGTCGGCCCGGGCGTCGGCGAGAACATGATGTCGGGCTCGATCGTGGTCAAAGGCGATGCCAGCCAATATGCCGGCGCCACCGGCCGCGGCGGTCTGCTGGTCATCGAAGGCAACGCATCGTCGCGCTGCGGCATCTCGATGAAGGGCATCGATATCGTCGTCCGCGGCAACATCGGCCATATGTCGGCCTTCATGGCCCAGTCGGGTAACCTGGTGGTGCTCGGCGATGCCGGCGATGCGCTCGGCGACTCGATCTATGAGGCACGGTTGTTCGTCCGTGGCAAGGTCAAGAGCCTGGGCGCGGATTGCATCAAAAAGGAGATGCGTCCCGAGCACATCGCGCTCCTTCAGGATTTGCTGGACCGTGCCGGCATCAAGGACGCCAAGCCGGAAGAGTTCACTCGCTACGGCTCGGCCCGTACGCTCTATAATTTCAATATCGACAACGCTGACGCATACTGAGGGCGAACATGACCTACCACAATCCTCCGACGACGCCGCGCAAGTCAGCGACCTTCGACGATTACGCGATGTCGGAAATCCGCCGCGCCGCGGCAACCGGCATCTACGACATCCGTGGCTCCGGCGCCAAGCGCAAGGTCCCGCATTTCGACGACCTGCTGTTCCTCGGCGCCTCGATCTCGCGCTATCCGCTGGAAGGCTATCGCGAGCGCTGCGATACCTCAGTTGTGCTGGGCTCGCGCCACGCCAAGAAGCCGATCGAACTGAAGATCCCGATCACTATTGCCGGCATGAGCTTCGGCTCGCTTTCCGGTCCGGCCAAGGAAGCGCTCGGCCGCGGCGCAACCATCGCCGGCACCTCGACCACCACCGGCGACGGCGGCATGACCGAGGAAGAGCGCGGCCATTCCAGGCAACTGGTCTATCAATACCTGCCGTCGCGCTACGGTATGAACCCGCGTGACCTGCGCCGCGCCGACGCCATTGAGATCGTCGTTGGCCAGGGCGCCAAGCCCGGCGGTGGCGGCATGCTGCTTGGCCAGAAGATCTCCGATCGCGTCGCGGAAATGCGCACCCTGCCCAAGGGCATTGACCAGCGCTCAGCCTGCCGTCATCCCGACTGGACCGGCCCTGACGACCTTGAGATCAAGATACTCGAAATCCGCGAGATCACCGACTGGGAAAAGCCGATCTACGTCAAGGTCGGCGGCGCCCGGCCTTACTATGACACAGCACTTGCCGTAAAAGCCGGCGCCGACGTCGTGGTGCTCGACGGCATGCAGGGTGGCACCGCCGCCACCCAGGAAGTGTTCATCGAACATGTCGGCCAGCCGACGCTCGCCTGCATCAGACCCGCTGTGAAGGCGCTGCAGGACCTCGGCATGCATCGCAAGGTCCAGCTCATCGTCTCCGGTGGCATCCGCAACGGGGCCGATGTCGCCAAGGCGCTCGCGCTTGGCGCCGATGCCGTTTCGATTGGCACCGCGGCGTTGATCGCGCTCGGCGACAACGATCCACACTGGGAGGACGAATACCAAAAACTTGGCACGACCGCCGGCGCCTACGACGACTGGCATGAGGGCAAGGATCCGGCGGGCATCACCACGCAGGACCCCGAGCTGATGAAGCGGGTCGACCCGATCGTCGCCGGACGGAGGCTGGCGAATTATCTGAAGGTGATGACGCTCGAGGCGCAGACGATTGCCCGCGCCTGCGGCAAAAATCACCTGCACAATCTCGAGCCCGAGGATCTCTGCGCGCTTTCGATCGAAGCAGCGGCCATGGCCGGCGTGCCGCTCGCGGGGACGAATTGGGTGCCAGGGCAGGGTGGCTTCTAAAACCAGAAGAATGGGAGCAGTAGACAATGAATAAGGCCTTTGAAGCCAAAATCGATCAGCCTGAGGGGGCTGATCTCCAAGAGTTCGCAAGGGCTCGCAACGTCAAGTATTTCATGGTCTCGTATACGGATCTGTTCGGCGGCCAGCGCGCGAAGCTGGTGCCGGCGCAGGCCATCGGGGACATGCAGAAGGAGGGCGCCGGCTTCGCCGGCTTCGCCACCTGGCTTGACCTGACGCCAGCGCACCCCGACATGCTGGCGGTGCCGGATGCCTCATCGGTGATACAGTTGCCGTGGAAGCCGGAAGTCGCCTGGCTCGCTTCGGACTGCCTGATGGAGGGCAAGGGCGTCGCTCAGGCGCCGCGCAATACCCTGAAGCGGCTCGTTGCCGAGGCCGCCAAGGAAGGCATGCGCGTGAAGACTGGCGTCGAGCCGGAATTCTTCCTTGTCACGCCCGACGGTAAGCAGATCAGCGACGAGTACGATACGGCCTCGAAATCCTGCTACGACCAGCAGGCGGTGATGCGTCGCTATGACGTTATCGCCGAAATCTGCGACGCCATGCTCGACCTTGGCTGGCAGCCTTATCAGAACGACCATGAGGATGCGAACGGCCAGTTCGAGATGAATTGGCAATTCGACGATGTGCTGGCCACAGCCGACAAGCACTCCTTCTTCAAATTCATGGTCAAGTCGATTGCCGAAAAGCACGGCTTGCGAGCGACCTTCATGCCGAAGCCCTTCCAGGGCCTCACGGGTAGTGGTTGCCATGCCCATATCTCGGTATGGGATCTCAGCGGCAAGACCAATGCTTTCGCCGACAAGGACATGGAGTTGGGTCTGTCGGAAAAGGGCAGACACTTCCTGGGCGGCATCATGAAGCACGCCTCTGCGCTGGCCGCGATCACCAACCCGACGGTCAATTCCTACAAGCGCATCAACGCGCCGCGCACCATTTCGGGCGCGACCTGGGCGCCGAACACGGTGACGTGGACCGGCAACAACCGCACCCACATGGTGCGCGTGCCCGGACCCGGCCGCTTCGAACTGCGCCTTCCTGACGGTGCTGCCAATCCCTACCTGATGCAGGCGGCTATCATCGCCGCCGGGCTCAGCGGCATCCGCACCAAGGCTGATCCAGGCCAACGCAGCGACATCGACATGTACAAGGACGGACACACCGTCACGCACGGCGCCAAGCTGCCGCTCAATCTGCTCGACGCGCTTCGCGCCTATGACGATGACGCCGAGTTGAAGGCTGCTATGGGCGAGGAATTTTCCGCCGCCTACATCAAGCTCAAGACCCAGGAGTGGAACGCCTACGCCTCGCACTTCACCCAGTGGGAGCGCGACAACACGCTGGACGTCTAAGCTGTTTGCCAGGCCCAGCGTCCGATCTACGGATTGGGCGCTGGGCGCACCACCTGACATTTCGCCGGAACAACTGCGATGAAATATTCGATCTTTTCGCTCGCCAAGGCAGCACTGTCCGGACACAAGGGATGGACGCGAGCGTGGCGCGATCCGGCACCCAAGAGCCGCTATGACGTGGTCATCATCGGCGGCGGCGGCCACGGCCTGGCGACGGCCTACTTCCTCGCCCACGAATACGGCATCCGCAATGTCGCCGTTCTGGAAAAGGGCTGGATCGGCTCCGGCAATGCCGGCCGCAACACCACCATCATCCGCTCCAATTACGGCCTGCCCGGCAATACCGGCTTCTACGAATTGTCGATGAAGCTTTGGGAGCGCATGGAGCAGGATCTCAACTACAACACGATGGTCAGCCAGCGCGGCATCATCAACCTTTATCACTCCGACGCCCAGCGCGATGCCTTCGCGCGGCGCGGCAACACGATGCGCATCAACGGCATCGATGCCGAGTTGCTCGACGCCGAGCAGATACGCAAGGAATTGCCGTTCCTGAACTACAACAATGCCCGCTTCCCGATCATGGGCGGTCTCTTGCAGCGGCGCGCAGGTACCGCCCGCCATGATGCCGTCGTGTGGGGTTATGCGCGCGCCGCCAGTGAAGGCGGCGTCGACATCATTCAGAATTGCGAGGTCACCGGTTTCGTGCGCGACGCCAACGGCAAGGTGACCGGCGTCGAGACCTCGCGCGGCAGGATCGGCGCCGGCAAGGTCGGCATGGCGGTCGCCGGCTCTTCGTCGCGGGTCGCCGCGATGGCCGGCATGAAGCTGCCGATCGAAAGCCACGTGCTGCAGGCCTTTGTCTCCGAGGCTATCAAGCCGCTCATCCCGGGCGTGATCACTTTCGGAGCCGGCCACTTCTATGTCAGCCAGTCGGATAAAGGCGGGCTGGTCTTCGGCGGCGACCTCGACGGCTACAATTCCTACGCGCAGCGCGGCAATATGCCGGTCATGGAGGATGTCTGCGAGGGCGGCATGGCCATCATGCCGATGATCGGCCGCGTGCGCATGCTGCGGCAGTGGGGCGGCATCATGGATATGTCGATGGACGGCACGCCGATCATCGACAAGACACCGGTCGACGGCCTCTATCTCAACGCCGGCTGGTGCTACGGCGGCTTCAAGGCAACGCCGGCATCGGGACTCGTGTTCGCCCATCTTCTGGCGCGCGACGAACCGCATTCGGAGGCCGCGCTGTTCCGCCTCGACCGGTTCCGCCGTGGCGCGATGATCGATGAAAAGGGCCAGGGCGCCCAGCCGAACCTTCACTGAAAGAGAGACCGGTGGAATGCGTATTGCATGTCCTTTCTGCGGCGAGCGCGAGAACGGCGAGTTCACCTATCTTGGCGATGCCTCGCCCAAGCGGCCCAACTTCGCCGTCGATGGCGGGGAGAGCCCCGAGCGTGTCGAGGATGCCTTCCACGATTACGTCTACCTGCGTGACAATCTGGCGGGTGTGATGCGCGAATATTGGTACCACGGCGGCGGCTGCCGTTCCTGGCTCGTGGCCGAGCGCAACACCGTCACCCATGAATTTGTTTCCGTGACGGCGGCCCCGGGCGCGGGCGCTGCCTTGGCGGCGCGGGCAGGAGAATGACCATGTCGGGCTATTCGCCATCCGAGCCACTCGCCAGAACAGCGCCGGTAGAAGCCAACATCCGCACGGCTGTCACGTCTGCCAGCCAGTCACACCGGTTGCCCAGCGACGGCATCATCGATCGCCGGTCGCCGCTCCAGTTTTCATTCGACGGCAAGGCCATGACCGGGTTTGCCGGCGACACGCTGGCTTCGGCACTCGTCGCCAACGGCGTCAAGCTCGTGGCGCGTTCGTTCAAGTATCATCGCCCGCGCGGCATCATCACCGCCGGCTCGGAGGAGCCGAGCGCGCTCGTTGAGATGCGCACCGGCGCCCGGCGCGAGCCGAACACGCGGGCGACCACGCAGGAACTCTATGACGGGTTGATCGCGAACAGCCAGAACCGCTGGCCGTCGCTGCGTCGCGACTTGATGTCGATCAACCAGTTGTTCGCCCCGATCTTCGTCGCCGGCTTCTACTACAAGACCTTCATGTGGCCGGCGAAGTTCTGGGAGTCCATCTACGAGCCGATGATCCGCCGCGCCGCCGGTCTCGGCAAGAGTGCCGAATTGCCGGATCCGGACCACTACGACAAGGCCTGGGCCCATTGCGACGTGCTCGTGGTCGGTGCCGGTCCCGCCGGCCTGTCAGCGGCGCTTGCCGCTGGCCGCGCCGGCTCGCGCGTCATTCTCGTTGAAGAAGATTCCCTGCTCGGCGGTCGCCTGCTTGGCGATGGCGCCGAGATCGATGGCATGGATGCCAGAGAATGGCTGCGTAGCACGACCCGCGAACTCGTTTCTTTGCCCAATGTCCGTATCATGACCAGGACGGCCTTGTTCGGCGTCTATGACGGTGGCACCTACGCCGCGCTCGAGCGCGTCAGCGACAACGTCCCGGTGCCGGATCGTCATCAGGTGCGACAGCGGATCTGGCGCATCGTTGCCAAGCGTTCGGTGGTGACCGCCGGCGCGATTGAACGGCCGATAGTTTTCCCTGGCAATGATCGGCCAGGCGTGATGATGGCATCCGCCGTTCGGACCTATGTCAATCGCTTCGCGGCTCTGCCAGGCAAGCGTGTGGCGTTGTTTACTAATAATGATGATGGCTGGCGCACGGCCGAGACCATCCAGCGGGCTGGCGCCCATATCGTGGCGGTGATCGACCCCCGCAGTGAGATACCGAGGCAATACCAGAGGCTTGCCGATACTTACGATCTGCGCGTGCTTGCTGGCGTCGTGTCCGATGTAAAGAGCGGCGTTGACGGCGTCCGCAGCATCGTCGTGAGCAACAACAGGAACGGTCAAACGCAACGGATCGAGGCCGATTGCCTTGCCGTCTCGGGCGGCTGGAATCCGAATGTCGGCTTATCCTGCTTCCATCGCGGCAAGCCGATCTGGCGCGAGGACATTGCGGCCTTCGTGCCGGGCGGTGCGCCAAAGGGGATGGCCACGGCTGGTGCTGCCAATGGCGAGCTCTCACTCGGCGCCTGCCTTCGCGACGGGCATAGCGCGGGTGCCAAGGCGGCCGCCGAATGCGGTGCCGCCGGAAAGCCGGGGGAGGCATCGAAAGCCGACGAAGAGGGCTACGGAATCGCGCCGCTCTGGCATGTCAAAGGCAAGGGCAAGGCATTCGTCGACTTCCAGCACGACGTTACCGCATCCGACGTGACGCTGGCGCAGCGCGAAGGCTTCGAGAGCGTCGAGCATTTGAAGCGTTACACCACGCTCGGAATGGCGACCGACCAGGGCAAGACGTCCAACATCAACGGCCTCGCAATCATGGCGGAAGCGACCGGCCGCACGATCCCGGAAACCGGCACGACGATCTACCGGCCGCCCTACGCACCCGTCGCCATAGGCGCCTTCGCCGGCCATCATCGCGACGAGAACTTCCATGCCTGGCGGTTGACACCGTCGCATCATTGGGCCGCCAAGCAAGGCGCGGTGTTCGTCGACACCGGGCTGTGGAAGCGTGCGCAATGGTACCCGCGTGCCGGCGAGAAGGACTGGCTGGAGTCGGTAAACCGCGAAGTGCTGGCCGTGCGCAACGGCGTCGGCTTCTGCGACGTCTCCACGCTCGGCAAAGTCGACGTCCGCGGCGCGGATGCAGGTGTCTTCCTCGATCGCGTCTATATCAACGCCTTTTCCTCTCTCGCCGTGGGCAAGGCGCGCTATGGGCTGATGCTGCGTGAAGATGGCATCGTCTATGACGACGGCACGACCTCGCGGCTCGCCGAGGATCACTATTTTCTCACCACCACCACTGCCAAGGCCGGTCTGGTGATGCAGCATCTGGAATTCTGCCGGCAGGTATTGTTCCCGGACCTCGATGTTCAGCTGACCAGTGCCACCGACCAGTGGGCGCAGTTCTCTATCGCTGGGCCGAACGCCCGCAAGCTGCTGCAGGATCTGGTCGACCCGTCGGAAGATCTCACCAACGAGGGCTTCCCATTCATGGGCGCCCGTGAAGTCAAGCTGCGCGGTGGCGTGATTGCTCGGCTGTTCCGCATCTCGTTCTCCGGCGAAATGGCCTTCGAGATTTCGGTGCCGGCGCGCTACGGCGCGGCGATGGCAGAGAACCTGATGATCGCTGGCAAGCCCTATGGCGTAACGCCTTACGGCACTGAAGCGCTCGGCGTCATGCGTATCGAAAAGGGGCATGTTGCCGGGCCCGAGCTCAATGGCACGACCACCGCTGACGACCTTGGCCTTGGCAAGATGATGTCCAAGAAGAAGGACTTCATCGGCCGCGTCATGGCCGGGCGCGAAGCGCTGGTTGCGCCGAACCGGCAGGTGGTCGTTGGCCTCAAGCCCACGGACAAGGCGCGGCGCCTGCGTTCCGGCGCGCACGTTGTCCCCAGGGGCGAGACCCCTGGCCCGAAAACGGACCAAGGCTATGTCACCTCGGTCTGCTTCTCGCCGGTGCTTGAACAGTGGATCGGCCTTGGTCTGGTCGAGCGCGGGCGCGAGCGCATCGGCGAGATCGTTCGCATCCATGATCCGCTGCGGAGCGAGGACTACGAGGCCGAGATCTGCAGCCCGGTCTTCTACGATCCCGAAGGAGTGCGTCAGCGTGGCTGATTTTTCCTGGAACACCCAATCGGCGCTGGAGAAGGCGCTCGTCCCCGGTCGTCACGGCGTGGCCGGCACGCAGGCAGGCGTCACGCTGGAGGAGGTGAGCGACATCAGCCTGGTTCAGGTGATGGCGCGGCGCGGCAGAGCGGCCGAGACCGCAAAGGCCGCCAAGAAGCTATTTGGCATTGAGCCGCCCCGCGCTCCCGGCGCTGCAGTGGCCCGGAATGCTACGCTGATCTGGTCGGGCCCGGACCAGTTCATTGTCTTCTCTGCACGACAGGCAGACGGACAATTTGTCAAAGTGTCAAAGGCGTTTGCCGGCATCGCGTCGCTCTCCGATCAGTCGGACGGACGCTGCCTCATCCGGATTGGCGGACCCCACGCCCGCCAGGCGCTTGCGAAGTTCTGCTCGTTGGACCTGGATGACAAGGCGTTTCCGCTGGGCGCCGCGGCGACAACCTCGATCGACCATACGGCGATGAGTATCTGGCGCGGGGCTGATGGCACGGACGGACACGCCGTCTTCAACATGCTCGTCTTCACCAGCTTCGCCGACAGCCTTTGGCACACGGTCCTGGACTCTTCCCTTGAATATGGGGTTCAGGCATCCTCGGCTCACGCCGCATAGTCCTGCTGAGCCGATTGCACCCCGGCTGAGACAAAACCCATTTCGACGCGGCTGTTCGCCGTTGCGCATTGACCGCGCAGCGGTGGTTTCGCTGTTGTTGTGTTGATCTGACTTAGAGCAAAGAAAAGTGTAAGCGGTTTTCCGTCCGGAAATGCGTAAAAACAAGGAGATAGGGCGTTTCGCCGTTTCCGTGAAACGGTGAAACGCACTAGCCGACATCCTGGCAACCACTCCAAAAAAAAGTCTTGGCACCATGTGCCAAGACTTGAAGGGCGCGTCGTGGTCTAGCGCCTTGGGGAGAGCGCGGATTTCCCTCGAGCAATTCCAGGAAAAGTGTGAGCGGTTTTCCGTCCGGAATTGCGTAAAAACAAGGAGATAGGGCGTTCCGCCGTTTCCGTGAAACGGTGAAACGCACTAGAAAAGGCCTTCGATCTGACCCTGCTCGTTGAGGAAGATCTTTTCCGAGGAGGGCGCCTTGGGCAGGCCGGGCATGGTCATGATCTCGCCGCAGATGATGACGACGAAGCCGGCGCCGGCCGAAAGCCTGACCTCGCGCACGGGCACGGTATGCCCGGTCGGCGCGCCGCGCAGGTTCGGGTCGGTCGAAAACGAATACTGGGTCTTGGCCATGCACACCGGCAGGTTGCCGTAGCCGGCCTGCTCCCAGGCATGCAGCTGGTCGCGGATCGACTTGTCGGCAATCGCTTCGTCGCCGCGATAGATGCGCTTGACGATGGTGTTGACCTTCTCGAACAGCGGCATCTCGTCCGGATAGAGCGGCGAGAACTGCGAGGCGCCGGATTCGGCAAGCTTGACCACCCTGTGGGCGAGATCCTCGATGCCGGCGGAGCCTTGCGCCCAGTGCTTGCACAGGATTGCATCCGCCCCCATCGAGGCGACAAAATCCTTCAGCGCCCTGATCTCGGCCTCGGTGTCGGTGGTGAAGTGGTTGATCGCCACCACCACCGGCACGCCGAACTGGTGCACATTCTCGATGTGGCGGCCGAGATTGAGGCAGCCCTTCTTGACCGCCTCGATGTTCTCCTTGCCGAGGTCTTCCTTCTTGACGCCGCCATTCATCTTCATGGCGCGCACGGTGGCGACGATGACGGCGGCCGCCGGCTTCAGACCGGCCTTGCGGCACTTGATGTCGAAGAATTTCTCGGCGCCGAGGTCGGCGCCGAAGCCGGCTTCGGTGACGACATAGTCGGCAAGCTTGAGCGCCGTCGTGGTGGCGACGACCGAGTTGCAGCCATGCGCGATGTTGGCGAACGGGCCGCCATGCACGAAGGCCGGGTTGTTCTCCAGCGTCTGCACCAGGTTGGGCTGGATGGCGTCCTTCAACAGCACCGCCATGGCGCCGTCGGCCTTGAGGTCGCGGGCATAGACCGGCGACTTGTCACGGCGGTAGGCGACGATGATGTCGCCGAGCCGCTTCTCGAGATCCTTGAGGTCGGTGGCGAGGCACAGGATCGCCATCACTTCCGAGGCGACGGTGATGTCGAAGCCGGCCTCGCGCGGAAAACCGTTGGCGACGCCGCCCAGCGAGCAGAGGATGTCGCGCAGCGCCCGGTCGTTCATGTCCATGACGCGGCGCCAGGCGACGCGGCGGATGTCGATGCCGAGCTCGTTGCCCCAGTAGATGTGGTTGTCGATCAGCGCCGAAAGCAGGTTGTGGGCCGTGGTGATGGCGTGGAAGTCGCCGGTGAAATGGAGGTTCATGTCGTCCATCGGCACCACCTGGGCCAGGCCGCCGCCGGCGGCGCCGCCCTTCATGCCGAAGTTCGGGCCGAGCGAGGCTTCGCGGATGCACACGATCGCCTTCTTGCCGATGCGGTTCAGACCGTCGCCGAGGCCGACGGTGGTGGTCGTCTTGCCTTCGCCGGCCGGCGTCGGGTTGATGGCGGTGACGAGGATCAGCTTGCCGTCCTTGTTGCCCTTCACCGACTTGATGAATTCGGCCGAGACCTTCGCCTTGTCGTGGCCGTAGGGCAAAAGGTGCTCGTTCGGGATGCCGATCTTGGCGCCGATCTCCTGGATCGGTTTCTTCTTGGCTGCGCGCGCTATTTCAATATCGGTTTTGAATTCGGCCATGGGTCTTTGCCTCGAGATCGGGTTGCGGGGAATGAATGCTGTTTCTAGAACTGTGGCCTCGGCAGGTTGCTGGCGAGGTAGGCTGAGGTCAGCGTGTTGGCCATCAGAAGCGCGATCGTCATTGGCCCGACACCGCCGGGCACGGGCGTGATCGCGCCGGCACGATCCGCCGCCTCGGCGTAGGCAACGTCGCCGACCAGGCGGTTCTTGCCATTGCCCTTCTCCGGCGCGGCGACGCGGTTGATGCCCACGTCGATCACAGTGGTGCCTGGCTTCACCCACTCACCCCTGATCATTTCCGGCCGGCCCACCGCCGCCACGAGGATGTCGGCGCCACGACAAAGCTCGGGCAGATTCTTCGTCCGGCTATGAGCAACGGTAACGGTGGCGTTCGCGGCAAGCAGAAGGTTGGCCATCGGCTTGCCAACGATGTTGGAGCGGCCGACGACGACTGCATTGAGACCGGAAAGATCCTTGCCATGCACGCGCTCGATCAGCAGCATCGAGCCGGCCGGTGTGCAGGGTACGAAAGCCGTCTCGAGCTCACCGGTGCCAAGCTTGCCGACATTGACAAAGTGGAAGCCGTCGACGTCCTTCCCCGGCGCAATCGCCTGGATGACCTTGCCCGCATCGATGTGATCCGGAAGCGGCAACTGCACCAGAATGCCATGGATCGTACGATCGCCATTCAAGATATCGATAAGATCGATCAGGTAGGCCTCGCTGGTGTCCGCGGGCAGCGTATGTTGCAACGAATTGAAGCCGCATTCCTTCGCCGTACGCGACTTCGCAGCCACATAGACCTGGCTTGCCGGATCCTCCCCGACGATGATGACCGCAAGACCAGGCGTTACATTCTTCGAAACAGCCAGGTCGTTGCTCGCGCTTGTGACCTTTGCGATCACATCGGCGGCAACAGCCTTGCCATCGATCACTTCAGCCATCGCCTCTCTCCGCTCTTGAGAATGAAATACGGCGTCGCTTTGCCGTCGAACGTCGAAAATCAAGTTGCAAAACCCTGCAACTATTTGAGCTGAAAGTCAACTATAAGGAAAGAAAAATTCATATGAAGAAAAAAACTTTCGCCTCGTCTGCCTCGATCAGTTGGCGGGCAGCTACGCCAGGCCTTTCACGGGTCAAAGAAAAGTCACCGCCTGGCCTTGCAGGCGGTGACTAAGCAACCGCGGTTCAACGCGGCCGGGAGGAGGGGACGTTTCCCGGTTCAAAGATGATCAGGCTGTCGCCGATCACAGTACGAAGATCCGGTTGGCGATCAGCACCACGATAAGGCCAGCCGCCAGCGTCGCGTAAGGCAGAAGTCCGGCTTTCTTGGCTCTGAGATCGGTGGATTTCATGCCGAGATCGTCCAGCATGTGATCGGGGAACTTACCGCCGTCCTGAATGTAGTGCCGGAAGCAGAATACCGGGAGGATCAGTGCCGCGGTTATCAGGCCGGCCCACAGCGCCATCGGATTCCAGACCTTGGCACCGGCACCCATGAAGATGGCGTTGACATAGGCGAAGATCGCCCCGATCCCCAGTAGCCAGGTCGGCGCCTTCCAGGGCCGCTCGATATGGCCGTTGTCGATCCGGTGGATCCAGCCGGCGTTGAGGTTGAGGAAGTTGAAGATGATGTAGCCGCAGTTCGACACCGCGAGGATGAAGAAGAAGCTGGTCGCGTCGGCCGAGGCGATGGCCAGCACGATAAGGTTGAAGCAAAGGTCGGTCCACATCGCCCGGGTAGGCGCGCCGTGCTCGTTGACGTGGCTCAGATAGCGCGGCAGCCAACCGTCGACGGAGCCCTGGTAGAGCGTGCGCGAGGAGCCGGCCATCGCTGTCATGATGCAGAGCACCAGCGCCAGGATCATCAGCATCACCAGCAGGCTGTGGATCAGGTTACCGCCGCCGACCATGCTGGCCAACGCATCGGCGACGCCCGAGCCATCCACGATTGGCGTTGCCAGCATGCCGTTGAGGCCAAGCACGCCCTGGAAGGTGAAGGGCACCAGGATGAACAGAAGCATGCAGAGCAGGCCGGAATAGAAGATCGCCTTGAAGGTGTCGGTGCCGGGGTTCTTGAACTCCGAGGTGTAGCAGACCGCGGTCTCGAAGCCGTAGGTCGACCAGGCGGCGATGAACATGCCGCCGAGCGCCAGCGTCCATCCGGCGATGTTCCATGAGCCTGGATCGGGCGCGTAGGCGGCGGCCAGCGGGACCAGAGGCGAGAAATTCGCCCAGTCGATCTGGCCGGTGAAGATCGGCACCACGCCGACGATCAGCATCGGGATGATGACGAGCAGGCCGATATATTTCTGCACACTGGCGGTGCCGAGGATGCCGCGATGCTGGATGGCGAAGATGATCAGCATCAGCAGCGCGCCGATGAAGAATGTCGCGTTCAATGAGAAACTGACAGGCCCAAGCGTGTGGGTGAAGAGAGACCAACTGCGGATAGCAGGCGTTGCGGCAGCCGTCACCGCCGCGATGGCGTCGGCCGCGCTCGTGCCGGCATGGGTCCCGATGTAGGCAACCACCTGCGGAGAGGTCTCGGTGAAGACCGGAATTGGCGCCAGCGCGTTGAGGATGTAGGCGGCGGCGATGGAACAGCCGAGCGACAGCACCGGCGACCAGGCGAACCAGTTGCACCACACCGACAATGGCGCGATGAATTTCGAATAACGCAGCCAGGCGGTTGCGCCATAGACCGAGGCGCCGCCGGACTTGTTGGGAAACAGACCGGCGATTTCGGCGTATGTGAACGACTGCAGGAAACCCATGATCATGGACACGGTCCAAATCAGGAAGGCCAGCTTGCCAGTCGTTCCAGCAATGCCGCCGATCGAAAACAGAACGAGGGCGGGGACGCCGCTTGCCACCCAGAAGGCGCCTCGCCAGTCAATGCTCCTATGCAACTGCCCCGCGGCTCCCACCGCGTAAGTGTCAGATAAAGCGCTCATGGCTTTTTCCCATTGTTAGAGGTTGAGTGTTCCTGCGATCCGGCTTTCCTTTGCCGGTTATTTTGTTTCCTATCAGGCATGTTCTTTTTCATTTCAGTAAAAGACGTTGACGATCCACCATCGTCAGGCGCTTCCCACCCCCATTCCCCTAGATCGTTGACCAGCGTCAGTGCGACTCGGCGGAATGCCAGGCGCATCTTGTCTACCTGCGGGCCAGAAAGCCGCATTTCGGCGATGGCTCGATCCATCAGAGCCAGCCAGTCCTCGGCGTCGCCGGCCGAGATCGGCACATGCGCGTGCATGAGACGGACATCCATGTGCCCGTGCTTTTCCAGATAGTGACGAGGCCCGCCGAGAAAGCCGCACAGAAAGTTGAACTGTTCCTCGCGGGCATGGTCGAGGCCGTGTCCGCGAAAATGCAGTCGCAGCAACGGCTCTCCGCGAGGATCGGTCTCGATCAGGTCGTAGAAGCAGTCGACCAGACCGCGCAAAACCGTTTCGCCGCCGATCTGCGCAAGAAGAGTTTCCTTGGCTGCTACTGGTTCCATATGCGTCAGGACTGCAGACGAGTTTTCTTGGGATCATAGTGCGATAGCGGGACGATCATGGCCGGCAGACGCTTCTGGTGGCCGTCGAGCTTGCCGATCTCGACATGCGCGCCGACATCGGCATGGGCCACGTCGATGCGCGCCAACGCAATGTTCTTGCCGAGGATCGGCGAACGCGTTGACGATGTGACCTCGCCGATCTGCGCGCGCCCAAGATGGATGCAGTCGCCATGGCCGACTGCGACGGCCCCTTCGATGTCAAGCCCGACCATCTTGCGCGATGGATGCTCCTTGCGCCGGATCAGCGCGTCGCGCCCGATGAAATCATCGGCCTTGGATTTGAGCGGCACGGTGAAGCCGATGCCCGCCTCGAACGGGTCGGTCTGATCAGAGAAGTCATAGCCGGCGAAGATCAATCCGGCCTCGATCCGAACCATATCGAGGGCGGCCAGGCCCATGGGCGTCAATCCGTGTGCCGGCCCCTCGGCCCAGATAGCGTCGAAGACCTCGCCCGCGTGCCTGGGGTGGCACCAGACCTCGTAGCCCAGCTCGCCCGTGTAGCCGGTCCGCGACAGCACAACAGGTAGGCCCTGGTCATCACCGATGCGGCCAACGGCGAAACGGAACCAGCCGAGTTCGGCGACCGACGGCTGATGCGGCGGCGTCCAGATCACCTTCTTCAGCAGCTCACGGCTTTCCGGTCCTTGCACGGCAATGTTGTGCAATTGGTCGGTGGAACTGCGGACCAGGACGTTGAGGCCGAGCTTTTCCGCCTGTTCGCGCAGCCATATGCCCGAATAGTCGTCGCCGCCGACCCATCGGAAATTGTCCTGGCCGAGACGGAACAACGTGCCGTCGTCAATCATACCGCCATGCTCGTAGCACATGGCGGTGTAAACGATCTGGCCGACCGCCAGCTTCTTCACGTCACGCGTCAGCGTGTACTGGAGCAGCGCTTCCGAATCCGGTCCCGTCACCTCGAACTTGCGCAGGGCGGAAAGGTCCATCAGCACCGACTTCTGCCGGCAAGCCCAGTACTCCTCGATCGGCCCGGCTTGTGCGTAGCTGTTTGCCAGCCAGTAGCCGCGATATTCCACGAAGTTGCGGGTCAGCTTGGACAGGCGGTCGTGAAACCCGGTTTCCTTGGTCATCTTCGGCTCCGAATCGGGAGTGGCGCGGATCGCCACGGCGCGTTGGAATTTCTCTGCCCCTGAATAGGTGCGCACATGGATGTCGGTCGGATTCCAGCCATTGGCCGCCGTCGTGTCGTCAGGGCAGGCCGAGTTGACGCAGACGAGGTCGGTCAGCGCCCGCAAGAGCACGTAGTCGCCCGGCCGCGACCACGGCTCGTCGGCATACATGACGCCATGCGCGTCGACCCCGGTGTTGAAGAAGAAGTTGGCCGCCATCCAGCCGCCGCGCGGACCGACGCCGTATGAGCCGAGCGCCTTGTTGAAGTTTTCCGTGCAGTTGATATGGCCGGGATAGCCGATATCGTCGTAATATTTCGCATAGCACGCCAGCGAGAAGGCGTCGTGGCGACCGCAAGTGTCCTGCACGACCTCGACCAGCGGCAGGAAGTCCTGATCATAGTACTTCGAATGCAGGCCAGGCAGCGGATAGGCATGCCCCATCGCGCTGCGCGTGGCGGTGACGTCGAGTGCATGCTCCTTTCCGTTGTCCAATTTGCGCGCCGAGAAGCACTGGAAATCGGTGCACTGGCGTCCGTCGACATCGATGATCTGAATATAGTCCCCGGCTTTGACGAAATAGGCCTCTGCCGTCGACGAGCGCACGCGAAGGTCGAGAACCGGATCGGCAAGCGGATCTGGCAAATCCCGGGAGGTCTCACGCAAGCCCACCGTCGCGCGCCGCACAAGGACGCTCAGCGGCGTCGCAGTCTTCTGGTCGTCCGGCGTCATGTCGGTTCCCGGCGCGGCGATGACGAGCCAGCCGCCGCGCTGGACGGTCAGCTCGACTTTGGTCTTCGGTGGCGTTGTCGCTTCGAAGAAGCGAATTCCGCCCGCCGCGGCGAGGTCGATGCCACGGATCTCCAGCGCCTTGCGCAGCCGCTGCAGGCTAGGGTCCTGATTGGTCAGCAGCGCCTTCAAACCCGCAGCATCCGAGTTCGGACCATGGTCGACCATGCCGGCGTCGATGCGGCCCGACGCGTCGGCCACGACGACCTCGCAGATCTGGCCGCCCTCATCATTCGTTACGGTGATGCTGTCGCCTGCCGCAATGTCGATCAACATCGCTCCGGCGCCGCTAACGTTGTAGCGCTCGGTGCCGGCCGGCAAGGTCAATCCTGCGGGACGGATGATGCGGCTCGCCTGCGGCGGTCCACCGCGGACGGGAGGGTAGATCGTGTTCAGCATCGTTACCTCCTCGCTGAGGCTGGGGCTCAGCCGCTTCGTCGGCTACGCGGTCATCGACAACCTGTGTTGGGATACTTCGGTGCAGTTCAGTCCCAGCAGCGCCGGGTCCATCAGATCGGCGTGCCCGTCCGCACGGGCGGCCAGTCGTGTCTGATGCGGAGCGCACCCGTAGGCTTCGCGATAGACCTTGGAAAAGTGCGACGGCGAGATAAAGCCGCAGGCCACCGCAACTTCCACGACCGGCAAGTTGGTGCTCACAAGAAGCAGCTGCGCCCGCTCCAGACGCAGTTCCATGTAGTATCGGTTCGGGGAGCGCCCCAACTCTCTGTCGAAAAGCCTTTCGATCTGCCGGCGCGATATTCCGCTTAACGCGACAAGATCATCGACCGGCATAGGATCATCCAAGCTTGCCTCCATCAGGCCAATGACCTTCATCACTGCCTTGTGGTTGAGCTTGACACGAGAATGGAGGGGCAGGCGCTGTCGCTCCCCCGCGGAACGCAGTCGGTAGGCGATGGCTTTTTCGCAGACGCGGTTGACGATGACCGAGCCATGGTCACGTTCCACCAGGTTCAGGAACATGTCGAAAGGCGCGTCCCCACCCGAGCAGGTATGCAGATCTCCGTCATGTTCAAAGGCTGTCTGGGTGGATTCTATCCCCGGAAACTGCTCGCAGAACAACGGAAGCTGCTCCCAGTGAACGGCGCACCGGCGCCCGTCCGCCAATCCAGCCCGCGCCACAACGAGGGTGCCGCTGCCGATGCAAACGAGGGGGATGCGGCGCATGCGGCATTCCCTTAGCCAGGCATCGAGCTGCTTGTTAGGGCGGGGGATGGCGCTGCCGCCGCAAATCACCGCGGCAGACGTCGAGTTCGATTTTTGGGTTCTTTCGCGTTCGTCTCTCAACGTGGAGTCGATGCCGACGGTCGTTCGGCAGCTCGACATCACGGGTTGCCCGTCTTCAGATATGACTTGCCAGCTGTAGATGTTTTTCCCGATAGCTTCGTTGGCCAACCGCAGCACTTCTACCGCGCAAGAGAACGCCTGAAGCGAGAAGCCAGGCAAGAGGTAGAAACTGAACGACCTTTGCGCGGTCTGTGTAGTCAGCATCCTGGCTCCTCCTCGTTTTTGCCCTGCTCAGCGTGCTGCTGAACAGGACCCGTCTCGTCATCTGCCCGGAACTGCTCCAAACGCGGCAAGGGAAGCGAACGGTCCGCAGGGCTTCTGGAAAAGTCGCTGGGCAACGCGAGCTCAGTTGCGCAGATAACTCTGCATTGTATCGTCCAGCGCGTCTTTCCACGGCGTGTGATGCTGCGGCGCCATGGTGCCGGTCATGACCGATTTGTAGCTGTTGTTGCGGAAGCCCATGATGTCCTTGATCTTGTGCTTCTTCCATTGGAAGAATGCTTCGTCGGCACCGTCGACATCAAAGCTTGGATAGTCGGTCTCGGCGATCAGCTCCTTGATGTAGCTGCCCTGGTAGCGGATCGCGTCATAGCTGTCCTCGCCGGCATCCTCGGCCGCCACCCGCTTCTCGACATCGGCGATCAGCTCGTTCTTGGACGCAGGCAGCTTGATCCTGCCGAGGATAACGTCGCGCGCCCACCAGGCCTGCGCATCGAACATGTTGAAGGTATACCACTGGTCCTGCATGCCGAGATAGAACAGCGCCGGATTGTGGACATAGACGACACCCTTGTAGAGGTCAGCCGTGGCCAGCCTGTTCGCGGTGCGTAGCCGCAAGTCGTCCGACATGAACGGGAAATGGTGCTTGTAGCCGGTACACAGGATGATCGCGTTGACGGTCGCCGTCGAACCATCCTTGAAGGTTGCGACGTTACCCTCGACCTTGGTCAGCAGAGGTACCTCTTTCCAGTTAGCCGGCCATTTGAAGCCCATCGCCTCCGTGCGGTGGCTGACCGTGACCGACTTGCAACCGTACTTCCAGCACTGGGAACCGATATCCTCGGCCGAGTAGCTGGTGCCGATGATCAGTATGTCCTGACCGACGAATTCTCGTGCGTCGCGGAAGTCGTGAGCATGGAGGATACGGCCATTGAACGTCTCGAAGCCGGGGAATTCCGGCACGTTCGGAGTCGAGAAATGGCCCGACGCGACGATCACGTGGTCGAACTCTTCCGAGTAGGATCGGTCATGGGGAAGATCGTGCACGCGCACGCTAAACTTGCGGGTCTCGGCGCTCCAGGTCACATACCTGACAACCGTGGAAAAACGGATCCACGGGCGAACGCCGGCCTTATTCACGCGCCCTTCGATGTAGTCGAACAACACGGCCCGGGGCGGATAGGAGGCAATCTGCTTGCCGAAGTGCTCCTCGAAGGAGTAGTCGGCGAACTCGAGACCTTCCTTCGGGCC
This sequence comes from Mesorhizobium sp. M1D.F.Ca.ET.043.01.1.1, assembly GCF_003952385.1. Taxonomy (NCBI): domain Bacteria; kingdom Pseudomonadati; phylum Pseudomonadota; class Alphaproteobacteria; order Hyphomicrobiales; family Phyllobacteriaceae; genus Mesorhizobium; species Mesorhizobium sp. M1D.F.Ca.ET.043.01.1.1. The sequence continues at coordinate 1,665,739 of NZ_CP034444.1, read as the reverse complement.
GTTGGACCACAGATAGCGATACATCGAGCCATGCACCGGCTCGCCGAATTCGTCCAGGCCCGTGCGCCAGGTGTAGTTCCACAACCCTCCCCAATTCTTCTGCTTTTCGAAGCAGACGATTTCGGGAATCTCGGCGCCCTTCTGCGCTGCGGACGCAAAGGCGCGCAACTGAGCCAAGCCGGACGGGCCGGCACCGATGACGGCAATCCGTTTCTTCATCATGATTCTCCCATTGGTCTGAACCGGTTTTTGCGAGATTGGTTCTTTTGGTTCAAACCAGTTATGATCGAAACGACAAGCTTGTCAACTAATATTCATGGAAGGAAAATGAATTTGCGCCGGAATTGGCCTCGGTCTATGAACGGTCGGTGAGGAGCGCGCCATGAACGCCGCCAGCCTAGTGCAACGACTTGCAGTGAACGCCCAGGTCAAACGGCTGGGCGTCGGCGCACATCGAGTGGTTAAAGTAGGCTTTCTCGGGCCGCTCAGCGGGCCTGTCAGCTCTTGGGGGCTGCCGGGATTGAACGGCTGCCGCATCTGGGTGGACTGGATCAATCGCACCGGCGGAATGCTCATCGGCGGGACGCGGCACAACGTCCAACTGCTGGCCGAGGACTGCGGCTATGAACCCGATCGGGCAGCGGTAGGGGCTCGGCGCCTCGTGCAGGATCACGGGGTAGGGCTGCTGATGATGCACGGAGGCGATACGTTCCGTCCGGTCCAGGACTATCTCATGTCGCGCAAGATCCTGACCTCGACGCTGCTGCCGAGCGATCTTTCGCCCGACACGCCGTATCTGATCGCGCCCAGCGAGATCCACCCCCTCTACAACGTCACGGCAGTCGAATGGCTTGCACGCAACCGCCCCGACCTGAGGCGCGTGGCGATGTGCAGCCAGACGGATGCGCTGGGTCTGCCTTCGCTGGCTACCTATCGCGCCGCCTTTGCGGCCGAGGGGATCGCGTCGGTGGGCGAGGTCCGCTACGCGCCGGAGGCCACGAACGCCGACGAAATTCTGCGCGCAATGCTGGTCGGCAATCCCGACATTTTGTGTTGGTGCACGAGCTATGAGCCAATGGTTCACGCGCTGACCGAGGCCGCTTTCCGGGCGGGATTTCGGGGGCAGATCATTTCTTGCACTGCCGACTATTATCGGCGGCTGGTCGACCGGACATCGGTGGATTTCATGGAGGGCTTTCTGTTCCAGTTCCCGGACTTCGACGATCCGGAGCTTCGCGACAAGGCCTTCTTCTTCAATCGTCCAGCCGCGTTCTTCGCGGAGTACAACCGGCGTTTCCCGGACAGCTGGAGCGCGGTTTCCTGGGAATACGTTGCCACGCTCGACCTTTGGCATGCGGCGGTCGAGAAAGCTGGAACGGCAGCGCCTGTCTCCGTTCTCGCAGCGATGAAGCATGGCGGGCTCGGCGAACATGCGTTCGGGATGGCGCAATGGGCGGGCTCGGAACTGTTCGGGAATGACAACGCCCTGATCGGCGACTGGCCGGTCGTGCGCATTACGGATGGCCAGGCGCGTATTGTAGCCTTTGGGTCGGTCCCGGCTTGGCTGCAAAGGCACGGCGCGCGGTTGCGCGACGAAATGCGCGCGCTTGGGCTGATGTGGGATCAGCGCCATTCCAGCGCCTCCGGAGAGCTGCGCATCGCTGCCGGATCGGACTGACCGAGGCTCAGTCTTCCTGCAGAAGCAGCTTCTGTTCCTCGATCAATAGCAACTTGGTGAATTCGACCGCGCTCTCGATATCCCGGGCGATGATCGCGTTGAGCAGCGTGTTGTAGCGGCGCTGGTAGTCCTGTATTCGCCTGGGCGTCAGATGCCGCCGGTTGAGGGCGGCACGGAAGCTCTGGCGGCGAGCCTGGAGCAACAGATCGTAGCATGACGTCAGCAGCGGATTTCCCGCGCCGCGGGCTACCTGACGGTGGAATTCATCCTCGAGCCGGGCGAACTCCGCCGCTTCGGTTTGAACCCCTTCCATGGCGGACAAGGTCTCGCTCAGTCCCTCGATGGCGCGCGGCGACATGTTGATGATGGCGAGCCTCATCATGTCGGGTTCGATTATTCCGCGCATCACCAGGAGGTCGAGCGGGCTCGTCTCGGCGGCGACACCTCCGGTCGCGTCATCCGGGGCCGCCTGACCCTTCACGAAGCTGCCGCTCCCGGCACGCCGGCGTATGAAGCCATGTTTCTCGAGTATGTCCAGCGCTTCGCGAACCGTGTTCCGGGCGACGCCAAGTTCACTGGCCAATGTCCGCTCCGAGGGCAGCCGCTCGTCGGTGGTGTATCGCTGAGAGCTTATTCGCGCCAGCAGCGTGTCCACCACGACACGAACCGTGGCGGTGATTGAATGATCCGCGATTAGTGCCAAGGCAGCCTCATGTTTCGATGACATCGGCGACGTTCCTTTCGACATCCGAAAGTTCGCATCCATTTGCGATGGTTCTGGGTGGCCGCGCAAGCCACGGCCGATGACCGCGCCCTTCTGGCGGTCGGCTGATTCTGATCGCCAATCTGGCGTTTCGCCGTCTGTTTCGCGCGAGTGTCTCGCTTTCCATTTCGGTTGGCCTTCGGCTCTTCCTGGCCGCGATGTTCGATTGGTCATTTTTGCTCTCAGGTAAAAAATTTTAACGGGAGTATTGATTTCAAGAACCAGTTCTCGCAAACTGGTTCAATAATTGGTATAAAAAAGGGGAATGCAATGACCAATTCCTGGAGATTTTCGACGCTCGCCGATCGCCATCGCGCGCTTGGTTCGAAGCTTGAAGACTGGAGCGGCATGGGCACCGCCTGGCAGTATGCGGGCGATCCGGAGCGCGAATATCTGGCGATCCGCACCAAGGCCGGCCTCATGGACGTTTCCGGCTTGAAGAAGGTGCACCTGAACGGCCCTGCGGCCAGCCACATCATCGACCGCGCCACGACCCGCAACGCCGAAAAGATCATGCCCGGCCGTTCGGTCTACGCGACAATGCTGAACGACGCCGGCAAGTTCATCGACGACTGCGTCATCTACCGCATGGGGCCGAACAGCTGGATGGTCGTGCACGGCTCCGGCGGCGCCCATGAGCAGCTCACGATGGCGGCTACCGGGCGTGACGTCGCCATCCGCTTCGACGACAATCTCCACGACCTGTCGCTGCAGGGCCCGCTTGCCGTCGACTACCTGCAGAAGCATGTGGAAGGCATCCGGAACCTGAACTACTTCAGCCATATGCACACCTCGCTCTTCGGTCTGCCGGTGACGATTTCGCGCACCGGCTACACGGGCGAGCGCGGCTACGAGATCTTCTGTCGTGGCCAGGACGCTCCCGCGATCTGGGACCGGATCCTGGAGGAGGGCGCGGGCATGGGCATTATCCCCTGCCGGTTCACAACGCTCGATCTGCTGCGGGCCGAAAGCTATCTGTTGTTCTTCCCATACGACAATTCGGAAAAATATCCGTTCGAGAACGAGGGTCCCGGCGACACGCTGTGGGAACTCGGGCTCGACTTCACCGTCTCTCCCGGCAAGGTGGGTTTCCGCGGCGCCGAGGAACATTATCGGCTGAAGGGCAAGGAGCGCTTCAAGATCTATGGCGTCAAGCTCGAAGGCACGACGCCGGCCGAGGAAGGCGCGCCGTTGCTGAAGGACGGCAAAAAGGTCGGCGTGGTGACGATCGGCATGTACTCCGGTCTCAACAGGCACAATATCGGCATTGCCCGCATGCCGGTTGATTGCGCGGTCGACGGAGTGAAGATGACCGTTCGCAATTCGACCGGCGAAATTTCCTGCGTCGCCCATTCGATGCCGTTCTTCGATGCGGAAAAGAAGCGTCGCACCGCCAAGGGATAAGTCGCGGTGAGACATCGCAAACAGGGTGCAAGCCCGAACCAAAACGGAGCCGAGGGTCAAAGTCAGTGTTAGAAGGCTCGATTCCAAGCCGCCCCGTCTATGGCGTGCTGGAGGTGCGGCCAGGGCGGCTGCATCTGATGGTCGCCGATGCCGAAGGTGCGGAGGCTATTCTCGATTTGGCCGCCGCCGCGCCCCCCGGTTTCTTCGGCGCGACTCATATCATCTATGCCCCCAAGAAATCTGGAGACAAGTTCGTCCCAAGGCTGAAGGAACTTGCCCCTGCCCAACTCTATGTCGGGCCGAGCTACGAAGCCGCGCTTCCGCGGCTAAGGCGGGTGCTGGCCGGGGCGCATATGGGCCTCCAGGTCTATCTGGCGGGAACTGAAGGGCTGGTGGGACAGGCGATGTTCGAGGCCACGGAGGCCGGCATCCCGCATTCCGCCATCCAGACGGAGCATCGCGGCTCGACCGCGCGCCGTGTGCAGTGCGTGCATTGCAAGGGTATCACCGAAGACGTGACACACGATCCTTTCCAATGCGCCCATTGCGGGCTGCATCTGTTCGTGCGCGATCACTATTCGCGTCGCATAGCGGCCTTTCAGGGCGTGCGCGTCGACGCGGAAGATCCCGGCAATATTCCGGAATCGGTGGAGCGGTTCAGATGAGTGCAGGAGCCGCGAAAATACCCGTGAGGGTGGCTGAGGTCACGCCGGTCAACGAGCTCGTCACCCGGTTCAGGTTCGTGCGCCGTGACGGCGGCCTGATGCCTACGTTCTCGGGCGGCGCGCATACGGTCGTGGAAATGAACGACCAGGATCGCGTGCGCCGCAATCCCTACTCGATCATGAGCGATCCGGCCGACCGGGAGGGCTATTCGATCTCGATCCGTCGCGACGACAATGGCAGAGGCGGTTCGTTGTTCATGCATCGGCAGGTGAGGCCGGGGATGGAAATGGTCATCTCCAATCCGGTCAATCTCTTCGCACTGGATTTGCGGGCGCGAAAGCACCTGTTGCTTGCCGGAGGCATCGGCATCACGCCGTTCCTGGCGCAGATCAGGCAACTAAGCGCCATGAACGGCAACTTCGAACTGCACTACTCCGTGCGGACAGCGTCCCTTGGCTCCTACGCCGACGAGCTTGTGGCCAACTATCGTCCGCGGGTTCATCTTTACCACGACGACCGACGCGAGCTGATCGACCTGCCGGCATTGCTCGACGGGCAGCCGCTCGGCACCCATGTCTATGTCTGCGGCCCCAAGGGCATGATCGACTGGGTGCGCAAGACCGCGGCGGCGCTCGGATGGCCGCGCGAGGCGGTCCATCATGAGGAGTTCCTTGCGCCGGCCTCAGGCAAGCCCTTCGAGGTCATGCTGGCGCGCTCGGACAAGATGATCCGGGTCGGCGAGCATCAAAGCCTGCTCGAAGCGATCGAAGCGGCCGGTGTCGAGGCGCCATATCTGTGCCGCGGGGGAGCCTGCGGTCAGTGCGAGACCGATGTCCTCCAGTATGAGGGAACGTTCCTGCACAAGGACCATTGGCTGACGCCCACGCAATGTGCCAGCGGCACCAAGATCATGCCTTGCGTATCACGCTTCGAAGGCAAAACGCTGGTGTTGGATCGATAGCGAGGAGGACGCTGCGATGACTATCATCTTCAAGGAAGAAACCTTCCACGACGATTTCACCTTCCGCAACTCGCCGGAGGCGGTCAAGCGCTTCCCTTTCCCGTTCCCCGAGGACAGCTACATGTACTCGGTGAACCTGGAGCCGCATAAATCATACCGCCCGGGCAGCGTCTACGAGCGGACTTTCGACGTCGATGAGCACTACGTCTCGGAGATGCGCGACCGTGCCCGCGTCCTTGCCGAAGACCCGTTGCGCTGCCAGTCGCTGCCGCACATGACCTTGGCCGGCTGGGATCTGCTCGAGCTGATCATGACCTCGAAGGCGGGAGAGTATCCAGAGCTTTTCGAACTGCGCCGCGACGGCGCCAAATGGCACTGGATCAACTGCCCACTGGGCATCGAGCAGAAGTTCACTTTCCTTGATGAGACCACATTGCCCTGTGGTCCGATGGAGTACGTCACGCGGCAGACCCAGGGCGACTTTGCGGTGCTCGACCAACGCGACGACAACCTGTGGATGGACGCCGGCATGGTGACGACACAGGCCGACTGGAGCCTTGATTTCGACATTGGCATGAACTTCTTCGAATGGCACGCCCCGGTGCCGAAGGCGCACGAGATGGGGATCTTCCAGCGCGCTTTGAAGTTCCTCCTGAACGTGCAGCAGGGCTCGCCGGCGCGCCGTCTGAACTGGACGATGACGGTCAATCCGCTGCTCGATACAAGCCCCGAAAACTATCACAAATGGGGCGTGATGAAGAAAGACCTGACGCTGGAGAACATGGGGCAAATGATGCATTTGCGCGTCGAGCTTCAGACCTTCTTCCGTCTCCCTCGCTCGAATGCCCTGGTGTTTCCCATCCGCTGCTATCTCATCAAGCTCGACGAACTGGTGACGGTGCCGAAATGGGCCAGGCGCTTCCATCGCGTTATCCGCGATCTGCCGACCGAGCTTGCGACCTACAAGGGCTTTGTCACCAATCGCCCCAAGATCGTGGAATGGCTGTCCCGATATGACGACGGCGCTCCGACGTCGCCGGGCATTTGGCCGGACTGAGCGAGCCGTGTCCACTGGCGGCGCCAGGGGCATGAGAGTGATTGCCCGGTCGCGAAGCAGGCACGCCGCCGCGTGACGACCGCAGGCACCCAGGCTTCTGGTTGTCCTCATGGATGCTTAGAGCAATTCCAGGAAAGTGTGTAACGGTTTTCCGTCCGGAATTGCGCAAAAACAAATACTTAGAGCGGTTCGGCGATTCTATGAATCGCTGAAACGCTCTAGAAATGGCCGGCCCTGTAGCGCGTCTCGCCAGGCAGAACCGGTACGAAGGCTTGCAGGACGTTGCTTCCGATCGGTGGCGTGCGCCGGCCTTCGCCATCACTTGAACGATGCGAGGCTACCGCTCAGCCAACTCTGTTCGCGCCGATGTCTGCGCGGCAACTTCCATCCATCGAGGCAGTGCTGGCGGAGTCCGACTTCGTCTCGCCGCATTGTCCAGGCGGAGCCGAAAACAGGCATCTGATTGACGGAGCAAGGCTCTCAATCATGCAGCCGACGCCTTCCTCATCAATCTGGCGCGCGGAGATATGATCGACGAGACATCCACGCGCTCGACAAGGGGGTGATTGCTGGAGCGGGGGCTCGACGTCTGGGCCGGAGACGGTGCCGGCCGCAGCGCGCGCACGGCTCATCCCTCGCGAAGGCCCAATCCAACAGTGCGTCGAACTGACCGATTGTACTAGAAGGAAAATAAAATTCATGATATGAATGGAGATCCTGGCGCGGATCTGGTCGATAGGGGATCAATGCCGAAAGGTGGTCGAAGCAGGAAAGTGGTCGGCCAGCGTAGGGATTGCAAGGGAGAGGGCGCAAGCGACGAAGGCCGGGAACGCGCATGAATGCCGCCGAGTCTAGGATCAGCGCCAATGTGTCGGGACTTAGGTGGAGTCAATGCCCGAAAAGAGCAGATTCAGGATCTTGATTGGAGAGCGCAATCCGCTCGTGGTCGCTGCCCTTGGGGATATGATCTCGCGGGATGACCGCTTCGATCTCGTTGGTAGCGTCCAGGCCGGTGAGGCTTTTCTCCGGGCGGCGTCAGCCTCAACTCCTCAGTTCGACCTCGCCGTGCTCGGGTGGAAATTGTCGGATATGGACGCCGGCGCTGTCATGACGGAGATGCAGCGGCGCAGCCTGCATGCGCGCCTCGTGATCTTTTCCAACGATCACGACATCGCCATCCTCAAGCAGTGCGTGCGCCTTGGCGTCCAGGGGTTCTGCTACCAGTTCGACGACCCAGCGGTCCTCTTCGACACCTTGGTCGCGGTCGCCAATGGCCGGATTTGCATCCCCTACCTGGACGTCTCGAAAATCAACGACACGCCGATGTCGCGGCTGACGATACGGGAACGCGAACTGCTTTCGGTGCTGGCCGACGGCTGGACGAATCTGCAGATCGCCACCCGGACCGGAATCTCAGAGAACACAGTCAAATACCACCTGAGGAACCTCTACGACAAACTTGACGTCCGCAACCGGGCGATGGCTGTGGCGCTCTACGCCGGCGAGAAAAATCGAGGCCGCGTTTGAACTCGCCGTAAGGGTTTTGCCATGGCCTGCATTGCTGCCCTTGGCAATCCGTTATGCGGGACAGCCGTGACGGCCTGGTGGCTACTCGGTCCTCGCGCTATTCACAGTTGTCCGGGCGGCTTTGAAGCAATCCGTGACAGCTGGCCCCTCTCCACGGAAAGTCCGGGTGCTGCGGTTCGTCCGTTCGTGTCAGGGATAAGCGGGTAGGGCGCCAGGGTCTGCCCGCGCAGCAAATAGGGGCATCGCAAGCCTTGCTGCGTCAGCATAAAGCATCCGTTCTGAGGCGCGAACCAGATCCCTGCCGATGATCGCTTCCAGAACACCTTGTGTTCTGAGCGGCATCAGATCGGTGCAGTCGCTCATTCTGACGAAAACGCTGCTGATCGGTATGGCAACGCCATGGATCGGAACGAGCGGCTCTTCGTCTTTCTCGCCCCATTCCTCGAGCGCCTCGAGCGCTTCGTGAAAAGCGTTCTGCAGGGTGATCGGGGCATGCCCTTCAAAGAGATCCGGAAACACCTTGTGCATATCCATGTCCAAGTCCTCCCGAGGTCCCCTATGAAACACGCTGAGCTAGCGCGGTTATGGATATGAACCGCAGCTCAATCGTGTTGCTTTTTCCTTTAAGGCAACATGTTTGCATAACAGTTAACTGACGTCCAGAGCCAAAACGCGCTGGACCAATGTTGGCAAGATCGTGATTCATGCCTGGTTCGACGCCCAGGTCGGCCCTGCGGATCATCATCCGGTCGGTGCCCCGACCCACCCAAACGAACGGCAAATCTACCCGTCCGGGCGTTTTCAAGACGGCGGAAAGTCTATCTGCTTCCAGATGGAGAATCCCGAGATATCCGCCTCATTCGGCGAGCTCGGGACAACGCTTGGAAGAATGGGTGCCGTTTTGAACGACAGCAGACCACTCAGCTGTCACGAGGACGTCAGGAGCCTGCTTTTCAGGCTCCTGACGACCGTCGTCAGCGCACGGGAACCCGGGCTGGGGGATGTTCTGACCGGGCGTGCAAGCCTCGACACCCTCACCGACGCTCAGCGCATTCCGGCCCTGCAGGCGACAGGGATATGGTTTCAGCTTGTCGCGATCGCGAACGAACTGCTGGCAATGCGTTCACGCCGCGAGCTTGAGCAGATGGGCGGCGCGGACGAAGTGATCGGCTCTTTCGCCAACGTCATCGGCGAAATAAAAGCCGCCGGTTACCCGGCCGAGGAGATCCAGACCGCCCTCGACACACTGAGTGTCGGTCCAACCATGACCGCCCACCCGACCGAGGCAAAACGAGTCACAGTTCTCGAAATCCACCGACGCATCTATCGCAAGCTCACCGACCTCGAACAGCAGCGGTGGGCGCCGCGCGAGCATCAACAATTGATCGACGATCTCAGGAGCGAGATCGAGCTGCTGTGGATGTCGGGTGAGTTGCGGCTTGAACGCCCCTCGGTCGAAAGTGAGATTGCTTGGGGCCTGCATTTTTTCCGCGAGGTGATCTTCGAGGCGACCCCGAAGATCTATGATGCCGTCGAGGAAGCGCTCGCCTGTCATTACCCGAAATACGATCTCAAAGTGCCATCCTTCATGCGCTACGCGTCGTGGATCGGCGGCGACCGTGACGGCAATCCGAATGTGACTGCGAGCACTACCGCTTGCGCGCTCAAGGAATCGCGCCAGGCGATTATCGGCTGGTACATCCAGCAGGTTCGCCGACTGGTCACGGTGCTAAGCGTCAGCGCCAATGTCGTCGACATCCCGGAAGACTTCAACAAGGCGCTGGCCCAGGCGCTGCATCGGAGCGGCGCGGCTCGCGAGATTGCGGCGCGCAATCCGGGAGAGCCGCTGCGGCAGTTCGCGGCCGCGATGCTGGATCGCTTGCGGGCCATGCTCGGCGAGACCGCGGCCAAGCCGTATGCCCGCCCGGAGTTGTTCAAGACCGACCTGCGCCACCTCGAAACGGTGCTTGCCAAATTGGGTGGCAATCTCGTTGCGCGGCGCTTCGTCCGCCCCTTGCGCCAGCAGGTCGAAACCTTCGGCTTCCGCACGGTCGCATTGGACATTCGCCAGAACTCGACGGTCGTCAATCGAGTGCTGGCCGAGCTTTTCAGGCTTACAGATGGGGATCAGGCGCCCGCGCCCGATACGCCACAATGGAGCCTGCGCATTCGTAATGCCCTCAGTACTGGCGAGAAGCTTGGGATCGACCGGGGCGCTCTCTCCGCGGAGGCGCGCGAGCTTCTTGACCTGTTCGACGTCATTCGCGGGGCCGCGTCTGGACTGAACGGCGGTGCTGTGGGCGCCTTCATCCTGAGTATGACACGCTCTTGCGATGACTTGCTTGCGGTCTATCTGCTCGGCCAGTTTTGCGGCATGGCCACCGTGCTCGACGGCAGCGGCACAATCGGACTGCGTGTCGTGCCACTTTTCGAGACCATTGCCGACCTGCGTGCCGCCCCCGACATTTTAGACCGGCTGCTGGCCGTCTCGATCGTGCGCCGTTCGTTGAGCGACTTCTCCAACCGACAGGAAGTCATGCTGGGATATTCCGACTCGAACAAGGATGGCGGGTTCCTCGCTTCGAACTGGGAGTTGAACAAGACGCAGAGACGTATCCACGCCCTCGGTCAGAAGCGGAAGATCAAGATCAGCTTTTTCCATGGCCGTGGCGGTTCGGTCAGCCGGGGCGGTGCGCCGACGGGCCGCGCGATCGCCGCCCAGCCCGCCGGCACGGTCGGCGGAGCCATGCGCGTGACGGAGCAGGGCGAGGTGGTGTCGTCGAAATTCGCCAATCGTGGCACGGGGCGTTACCAGCTCGAAATCTTCGCCGCGAGCGTTTTTGCCCACAGCGTCAAATCGGCCAACGAACCCGAGCTCAGGGACATCCCCGAGTTCAACGAGGCTCTGGAGGCGTTGACCGGCATGTCGCAGGCGTCCTATTGGAGCCTTATCAACGAGCCGGGTTTTATCGACTATTTCCATCAGGCGAGTCCTGTGGAGGAACTGTCGCTGCTCAAGATCGGATCGCGTCCGGCCCGCCGCTTCGGGGCCCGCGACATTTCCGACCTGCGCGCCATCCCCTGGGTTTTCGCGTGGAGCCAAAACCGGCATCTGCTGACCAATTGGTACGGCATCGGCAGCGCGCTCAATTCCTTCCTCAACGTTCGCGGCAGCGCCGGATTGGAGCTGCTCAGACAGATGTTCGAGCGCTCGCGCTTCTTCCGTCTCATCGTCGATGAGGTCGACAAGGGAATTTACCAGACCGACATGGAAATCGGCCGGCTCTATGCCGGTCTGGTCCAAGATCGCGAGGTGGGTGAACGGATCTACCGCAAGATCGCCACCGAATATCTGCTGACCCGAAAGATGATCGCCGAGGTCCATGGCGGTCTGAAGGTCTCGCAGCGCTTCCCTGCCTTCAAGCAGCATTTCGATCGCATCAGGCCGCAGATGGACGGCATACACCGATTGCAGGTGCAGCTCTTGCGCGAGGTCCGCGCACAGGACGGCTCCACCGCAAAACCAAAGCGTGCGGTCAACGCGCTTTTGCTTTCGATCAACTGCATTTCAACCGGCCTTGGCTGGACTGGGTGAGTAGCAATCTTGACGCAAGCGTCGCGTCGCAAGGGAGGAGCTTATGAACATATCGACCAAGCTTGGCACCGGTGCCTCAGGCCGTTTCTTCCGCGCCGGCGTGGCCACTACAGACCATGCCGTCAGCGACTCCATGAAGCGCGAACTCACACGCCAGCGCGACGAGATCGAGCTGATCGCTTCCGAAAATATCGTCTCCAAGGCGGTGCTCGAGGCACAAGGTTCGGTGCTGACCAACAAATATGCAGAGGGCTATCCGGGCCGCCGGTACTATGGCGGCTGCCAATTCGTGGACGAGGTCGAGGATCTGGCGCGCGAGCGCGCCAAGACATTGTTTGGCTGCTCGTTCGCCAACGTCCAGCCGAACTCTGGCAGCCAGGCCAACCAATCGGTTTTCATGGCGCTGATGCAGCCTGGTGATACCTTTCTGGGTCTCAACCTCGCCGCCGGCGGACATCTCACCCACGGCGCGCCGGTCAACCAATCCGGCAAGTGGTTCAATGTCGTTTCCTACGGGGTTCGCCCCGATACTCATCGCATCGACCTCGATGAGGTGCGCGATCTGGCACGCAAGCATCGGCCCAAGGTGATCCTTGCGGGCGGCTCCGCCTATCCGCGCATTATCGATTTCGGTGCCTTTCGCGAGATCGCCGACAAAGTCGACGCCAAGCTGTTCGTGGACATGGCGCATTTTGCAGGCCTGGTTGCTGGCGGCGTCCACCCCAACCCTCTTGAGCACGCCCACGTGGTGACCACAACCACCCATAAGACCCTACGCGGCCCGCGTGGCGGCATGGTGCTATCCAACGATGACGAGATCGGCAAGAAGATCAACTCGACGGTGTTCCCCGGCCTCCAAGGGGGACCGCTAATGCACGTAATCGCCGCAAAAGCAGTCGCTTTCGGCGAGGCGCTGGCGCCCGAATTCAAGGTCTATGCGGCAAACGTTGTGGCCAATGCCAAGGTCCTTTCCGAGACCCTCGCTCAGGGGGGCGTTGATATCGTCTCGGGCGGTACCGACACGCATTTGATGTTGGTCGACTTGCGGCGCAAACGATTGACTGGCAAGTCTGTTGAGGCCGCACTCGGTCGCGCTCACATCACCTGCAACAAGAATGGCATCCCATTCGACCCGCAGGGCCCGATGGTGACGTCGGGCATCCGCCTAGGCAGCCCGGCATGCACCACACGCGGCTTGCTCGCGGAAGAATTCCGTCAGGTCGGACGCCTGACGATGAGCGTGATCGATGGGTTGGCTGCCAATGGCGAGGCCGGCAACGCCGCAATCGAGGCGGCCGTGCGCGAGGAAGTGCACGACCTGGTCAGCCAATTCCCGATCTACGACTGATTCGTGGAACGATTCAGCTTGATAGAACTGGTGGTAAAGAAATTGCTTCCCAAGCAATTCCGGACGGAAAGCCGCTACACACTTTTCCTGGAATTGCTCTAGCGAGCGATCGTCGATCGTGACGACGGCTTGAATTTCCACCCAGGCAACCCGAGTGGCAAGGCTTCCGGCGGTCGCGTTCCGCGATCGAAAAATGCGTTCGCCCCGCGATCTGGTTTGAGGTGTCGCGAACGCGTGCGCGCGGATGCAAACCCCATATCCGGGTTAGATCTGTTCAGGAACATCTCTGCCTTACCGACGCCATCCACTATCTGCACCGCGTCACTTGACAGGAAATTAACTTTGCCGGATATTCCTGTTGGGAAATTAATTTTCCCATACGAAAAAGCGCAACGAAGCCGAAAATGGCCGTCCGGAGGAGAACAATGGAAGCAACAATCAATAGTCGAGCTGGCGAATTCAGCCTCAATCAGCGCATCGACAAAATGCACGCTCGCGACCGCGCAGGCCTGTTGGCGTTCGTTGTCGTTCTATGGGGCACACTTTTGTTCGCGCTGTTCAGCGTCTGGCCATTCATTTCAATCCCCGCCATGCGCGTTATCCTGTCGGTCGCATGCGCGTTGGTGCTGGTTTTCAACACGGCGGCCATAGTCGCCATGCTGCGCCACTACGCCGAAGACAAACACTTCATCTACGGACTTGACATCAAGCATCTCGACGAGATGCGCAGGCGTCGGGGCTAAGGAGCTAGCAAATGGCATATCAACCTCCCAAACAGGGCCTCGCCGGTCAGGTCTTCGACGTCATTACCCTGCTCGTGCTGACCGTGGGCGCTCTCTATTTGCCGCTTTACCTGGGCTTTGCCGGGGCAGCCAAAACGCCCAACCCGATCGCCAACCCGACCTGGGAAGCGCTCGGTCAGAATCCGACCGAGGCCAAGCAATGGGCGGCGATTGGAATTACCGACCCGGCTGCCGCGAACGACATCATCACCGCGCGCTTCGATTACAGCTTCAACTGGCTCCCGCTGATCGTCATGGCGGTGCTGGTCATTGGCTATTTTGTTTTGGTCGTGCGGCTTTCCGACAGGGAATATCGCGAAGTGATCGAAGAACGCTTCGATCCAAAGCGGCGATAGGGAGCCAATCATGGATATCTGGAACATTCTCGAATACGTCGCCTGGGCCCTGTCAGCCATGTTCGGTGCGCTGATGCTCATCAACCTCATTCGCATCGACACCACCTACGACAACGAGTTGCTGACCTCATCCCGCGAAGGCGAGATCGAGGTGACGGCCGAGCGCCACCAAATCTGAGGGGACGGAAATGGCAAACGTGACTGCAACCGCACCCGCAACCGAGCGCCTTCAGCTCCTGCGCGTGCTCGGCCCCGCCCATATCTGGGCTCTCGGCGTCGGCATCGTGCTGGTCGGCGAATATATGGGCTGGAACTTCTCTGTCGGCAAAGGCGGCATGATCGCAGGACTTGCCGCCTGCTGGGTGGCAGGCCTGCTCTACACATGCGTGGCGATGATCGATTCCGAAGTGACGTCTACCATTGCCGCCGCTGGCGGCCAGTACGCTCAAGCCAAGCACATCGTCGGGCCGTTGATGGCCTTCAATGTCGGCCTGTTCCTTGTCATGGCCTACACCATGCTCGAGGCCGCCAACGCGATCACCGTCGGCTACCTGCTCGACACGGTCGCGGGGATGATGGGCCATACCGGCCTCAACCAGAAGCCGTTCATCATCCTTTCCATCATGTTCCTGGCATGGCTCAACTTCCGCGGTGTCTTGGCCACACTGACCTTCAATCTGGTGATCACCGCCATTGCCTTCCTGGCAATCATTGCGCTGTTCGTATCGGTGCAACTGGGCGCCTCAGCCGTGGCGATGGACTTTTCGGCGATCACCTCGGCCCCGCTGCCCTACGGCTGGATCGGCATCGTCGCGGCGTTGCACTTCGGCTTGTGGTACTATCTCGGCATCGAAGGAACCTGCCAGGCCGCCGAAGAAGTGCGATCGCCAGCGCGTTCGCTGCCCTACGGGACCATGGCCGGCATCATGACGCTGCTAATCGCCGCGACCATGACCTGGTATGTCTGTTCCGGCCTCCTGCCTTGGGAATATCTCGGCCAGGCCGGCACGCCGCTCTTTGACGCCGCGCGCGTCACGGGCAACGTCGGCTTGATGGTCCTTCTCTTCGTAGGCACGATGTTTTCGACGCTCGCCTCGGCGAACGGATGCATCAACGACGCCTCGCGCGCCTGGTTCTCGATGGGCCGCGACCGCTACCTGCCGAGTTGGTTCGGCGCGGTGCACCCAGTCTATCGCACGCCATACCGATCGATCGTGTTCCTGGTTCCCATCGCGCTCATTTTCGCGCTTGGCGCGCCGCTCGACCAGGTCGTGACCTTCTCGATCCTCTCGGGCTTGCTCGGCTACACCTTCATGACCTTCAATATGGTCATGTTCCGGCGCAAATGGCCGCTCGAAACGATCAAGCGCGGCTATGTGCATCCGCTCCACCCGCTGCCGACGATCGTCCTGCTGACGCTGTGCGCCGCCGCGTACTTCGCTGTGTTCCTTGGCTACGGCACGCAGCTCAGCGCGATGATGTGCTTCTACATTGTGGCATCGCTCTGGTTCCATTTCCGGCGCTATCGGTTCGTGCGTCGGGGCGACCAGTTCACCATGCCCTGGCCGAAGCCGCGCGGTTACTGAACCTGTCAGACGTGGCGGCGCGCTCTTCCGCCGCCACGTCCTCATCAAGGCGATCTCGATGATCATCACCATCACTCTTTCCGCTTTCATCGCTGCTGCTGGCGCCTGGATAGGCAAGCGCGCGATCAGCGACCATCGTGCCTCCCTCGCGAAACGCAGGGGGCTTCTTGACGAGGCGGCGAGGTCTTTCCCCGATGCGCGGATCAGCTTCGCCCCCGATCACTTTCCCATTCTTGTCAGCCGCCTTGAGGACGGCAGGCAGGTGCGGATCGAACTCCTTGCCGACACAATGGTCACACGTCGACTGCCGCAGCTCTGGCTCCGGGTGACACTCAGCGAAGTCAACGAACGCAACCGGCCAGCGATTGGCGTGCTCGCCCGCCCGACCGGTGCTGAATACTATTCGCTTGTCCATGACTTGCCTGAATGGATGGCGCCACCAGAGATGGACGCATCAGTGTTGATGCGCGGCGATGGTCGCGCCACTGCCTGCCAGGTTGAGCGCGCGGTAGCGATCTTCCGTAACCTCTTTGCCGATTCCGCCGTTAAGGAAGCCGTCATTTCGCCGCGCGGTACCCGGGTCATCCGCCAGGCCGCCCAGGGTGAGCGCGGCGCACACCTATTGCTGCGGCAGATCCGCTTTGCGGTCACCACGATTTCCGCCGATCTCGTCAGCAAGGCAGTCGCGGAGGCGCAGTCCCTGAGCGAGGCGCTGGCCGCGGGCGGCGCCATCACCGCTACCCAAGAAGCCGCCTGAGGTCGCCGATGGCTAAACCAATAAATCCTTACCTGGTCCTCGCCATGGCGATCCTCTGCCCCGGGGGCGGTCATTTTGCCGTACGCGATCCAAGGCGCGGGCTGGCGTTCGCTTTCTTCGTGCTTTTCTTTTCAGTGATCAGCTATATGACGACAACCCCGGATCAATCGTTCATCGGGCGACATGCGTTCGGGTTGTTCGTGTGGGCACTGTCGATCCCAGATGCCTATCGTCGGGCTCGGGTCCTGGCGACGGCCGCGGCAGGCGGGGGGCATCAAAGCCGTCTCGCTTGAGCGACGAGATTGCGAGATGCCCCGAATGGCGCGAGGGCTGCGGCGTACGTGCACAAAGGCGTGTCGGCTTTGCGCTCAATCTCGGCCGCTGCAGTAAGCTCTGGCGTTTCCTAAAACGGTCATTGCTAGTGACCTCGAGGAGGCCAATCGCGATCGATTCGTTTCGTTAGGCTTCTCGGCTGAAGCGATCGATACTGAAATCATCGAGCGGCGTTTCGCAATGGCCGGTCGTGATGAGTTCGGCCATGGCGTCACCCACGCCCGGTCCGAGCTGGAAGCCGTGCCCGCAGAAGCCGAAGGCATGAAACAGGCCTGGCGTCGTTGCCGATTGCCCGATCACCGGCAGCATATCCCGCACATAGCCCTCGCAGCCTGACCAGGTGCGGATGACCGCGGCCTGCGCGATTGCCGGCAGGAGCCGCGCGACGGCGCGCAATTGCACCGGAAGGCGCGCGGGATCGGCCTTCGCATGGCCCGGATCCAGGTCCACCGACACTCTTTCGGCTGCGCCGCCGAAGACGATGTTGCCCCGCTCGACCTGACGCAGATAGGCGCCATAGTCCTTGTCGCGCGTCCAGATGCCGACCACCGGCAGGATCCGATGCGGCAGCGGCTCGGTGACGCCCATCTGCGGGCCGCGGGCGTCAAGCGGAACCGCCTCTCCGAACTGCGCCGCGATGCGCGCGCCCCAGGCGCCGGCGGTGTTGAGCAGGCACTCGGCGGCGAACGCGCCTTTTGAGCTGGCGACAAGAAAGCCGCCACCCGTGTGGCTGATCCTCTCGACCTCGGCATCCTCGATGATTTCCGCGCCGAGCTTGCGGGCGGCTTCGGCGAAGGCCGGCGCGATCAGCCGCGGATTGCCGCTGCCGTCATGCGGCGAGAAAGACGCGGCAATCGCATCCGGGCCGAGGCCGGGAAAGCAGGCATGGATCTCGCGCGGGGTGAGTTCCTCCAGCTCAAGCCCCCAAGGCCGCGCGGCTTGAGCATAGGCCCGCATGTCGGCGAGGCCCCCTCATCGAAGATCAGCCGGATGTGGCCGGTGGCGCGGAATTCCACGTCGCGGCCAAGCATTTTTTCCGCCTCGCCCCACAGGCTGAGCGAGCGATGGGCAAGCGGAAGCTGGGAGATATGCCGCCCGGTGCGCCGGATGTTGCCGAAGGAGGCGACGGTCGCCCCACTGCCGACCCGGTGGCGCTCGATCAGCGTCACGCGCGCGCCGCGCCTGGCGAGGAAATAGGCCGAAGCCGTCCCCATCAGGCCGCCGCCCAATACGATCACATCCATGGCGGCTCCTTGCGAACAGCACCCGAAGTTTGATCGATCTTGTCGCCGCCGCGGCATTGCGTCAAAGATGGGTTTGAACGACAGCCATAAGCTTTACCTATGGAGTGGGCAATGCGGGCCCGGCAGCTCGAAGTGTTCATCGCCGTCATGCGCGCAGGCACCGTGACCGCCGCGGCGCGGATGCTGAACATCTCGCAGCCCGCGCTCAGCCAGGTGCTGCTGCACACCGAGGACGAGCTCGGCTTCACCTTGTTCGAGCGCGTCAAGGGCCGGCTGCGGCCGACGCCCGAGGCGCTCGATATCTTCGCCGATGCCGAGCGGCTGTCGGCGGGGCTGGAGGGCCTTCGCCGCAAGACCACCGACCTGCGTCTCGGCCGTACTGGACTGGTTCGGGTGGCGGCCTCGCCGCCGCCGGCCATGGCGATATTGCCGCGCGCGTTCACCAGCTTCCGGGCGCAGCATCCCGACATATTGCTGCGTTCCCATATGGCGCCAATCGCCGCGATCGTCGACATGTTGCGTGCGGGAGATGCCAGCCTTGGCATCGCCATGGACGACCGCGTTCCTCCCGATATCGAGGCGGAAGTGATCGGCAGCGTCGGCTTCGCATGTCTTCTGCCCGCCGGGCATGCGTTGGCCATGAGGACCGAATTGACGCTCGCCGATCTCGCCGGCGAGGAGCTGATATCCTATCGCGGAAATACCCGCCCTGCCGACGAACTGGCCCACGCGGGCCGCGCGCAAGGTGTGGCCCTTTCACCATCGCTCGAGATCGACGTGTCGATCTCCGCCGTCGGCTTCGTCAAGGCCGGTTTGGGCATCGCGCTGGTCGACGCGCTGCTGCCTTGGCGCCAATTTGCCGGGCTTGCCGTCAGGCCGCTGGCGGCGGGACCGGAATTCCCGATCGCGCTGCTCACCTCGCGTACACGCGCGCTTGCGCGGGCCGATGAGATGATGCGCGACCACATCCGTACCGCCTGTTCCGCTGTCCTGTCCGGCGACAAAGCAAAGGCATAAGCAGGACTTATATGCTTACCCGTCATCCATCTTAGACCAGGACCCTCCGGTCGTGCCAGCTTTTGGCAGGCAGACAGGAAGGGATGCGTCATGGATGGTGCCATCGCTCGCGCGGCGGATGAGCCGCAAAACGGAGCCGACTGGAAGGTCGGCGTCGATATCGGCGGGACATTCATCGATTTCTGCGCGCTCGAAGCCCGCTCCGGCCACGTCGCCTCGCTGAAGGTGCTGACGACGCCGGACGATCCGGGCGCCGAGCTGATGACGGGTCTCACGCTCCTGGCCGAGCGCGAGGGCTTCGATCCCACCCGTATGACGCGCTTCGTGCACGGCACGACCGTCGGCATCAACACCGTCATCCAGCGCAAAGGCGCGCAGCTCGCGCTGTTCACCAATGCCGGCTTCGAGGACGTGATCGAACTGGCGCGGCTTCGCATGCCGGACATGTACTCGCTGTTCTGCGCGCGGCCGGATCCGCTGATCTTGCGCGACATGGTGTTCGGCATTCCGGCCCGCATGCGTGCCGATGGCAGCGAATCCCAGGCGCCGGACATGGCGGCCGTCGAGAGGGCTGTCGCGGCGGCGAAGGCGAACGGGGCGCAGGGGATCATCGTGTCCTTCCTCCATGCCTGGCGCAACGCTGCGCAGGAGGCCTCCGTCAAGGCTGCGATCGCGCGTCTTGCGCCGGACCTCTTCGTCTTCTCCTCGGCAGAGGTGTGGCCGGTGATCCGCGAATATGAGCGCAGTTCGACCGCCATCCTCAACGGCTATGTCCACCCGCGCGTGTCCGGCTATCTGACGGCGTTGGAAGAGCGGCTGAAGGCTCGCGGCGTGCCGGCGCGACCGATGCTGACGAAATCGAATGGCGGGCTGATGAACGCCGCCGAAGGCAAGCGTGCCTGCGTGAGCATGCTTTTGTCGGGAACGGCCTCCGGGGTCATCGGCGCGTCGTGGCTGGCGCGTCAGGCAGGCGAGGACAAGGTCCTTACCCTCGACATCGGCGGGACCTCGGCCGACTTCGCGCTCATCATCGGCGGCGAGGCGCAGTTCGGCACCGGCGAGCTGATCGGCGAGTTTCCGCTTCACATCCCATCCGTATCGGTCAGCTCGATCGGCGTCGGCGGCGGTTCGATCGCCAGTGTCGACGCGCAAGGCGTGCTGCGGGTCGGACCGGAGTCGGCCGGCTCGACGCCGGGACCGGCATGCTACGGGCGCGGCGGCGAGCGGGCGACGGTGACGGACGCCATGGTGGTGTGCGGATGGCTCGGCCACAGCGAGATGGCCTACGGCCAGCTCAGGATCGATACCGGACTGGCGCATCGCGCGGTCGGCGAACTGGCCGCGCGGCTCGGCCGCCCGGTCGAGCAGACCGCGCAGGCGATCCTCGACATCGCGGTGTCGGAAATGTTCGTCGAGGTCGAGAAGCTCGCCTCGCGCGCCGGCGTGGACCTGCGCGATTTCACGCTGATGCCTTTCGGCGGCGGCGGCCCGATGCTCGGCGCCTTCCTTGCCCGCGAACTCGGCATGAAGCGTGTCATGGCGCCGCGCCGCCCCGGCGTGGTGTCGGCGCTGGGCGGGCTGGTGGCGGACCTGCGCGGGGATTTCATCCGCACCATCTTCAGCCCGCTGACGGCTGCGTCGCTCCCCGAGATTCGCGAGGCCTTCGATGCTCTCGCGCAAGAGGGGCGCGGCTGGCTCGCGGCGCAGGGGTACGACGCGGCGGCTGAGCTCACTCTCTCCTGCGACATGCGCTATCTCGGCCAGAGCTACGAGATCGAGGTCGTCCTTTCACCGCAATGGCTGGCGGACGCCAACTCGGAGGCAATCGAGGAGGCCTTCCACCGCACTCATGAGCAGCTCTACGATTTTCACGACCCGCAGGGCGAGATCGAGCTTGTGAACGTGCGGCTGTCCGCCATCGGCGCGGGGCCGGCGCTCTCCTTCCCGGAGACAGACGAGATCGGCGCCGCCGCCATTCCGGCGCGCCGCCTTCCGGTCTACACGGGCGCGAGCCTCGAAGTCGTGGACCTCCACGACCGCCAGACCCTGGTGCCGGGCAGCACCTTCCGAGGCCCCGCCGTCGTCGTCCAGGAAGACACCACCTTTGCCATTCCCCCGGGAACGCAGGCACGGGTCGACCGCCATCTCAACCTTCTGCTGACCTTCGCGGAGTGACGCCATGTTTGACCGGACAAATTTGCAGGTTCTGGCGAACCATGCCCGCGCGGCAGCCGAGAACATGGCCCACACGCTGCACCGCACCGCGCATTCTGCCTTCGTCAAGGAGACGCAGGACTTCACGGTAATGCTGATGGACCGTTCTGGGGCGACCTTCGCCGTGCCGATGGAACTTGGCGCCACCTGGTATCCGGGGCTTTCCTATCACCGTGCGATCGCGATGGTGGGAGACTACCGGCCGGGTGACGTCGCCTTCACCAACGATCCTTATTCCGGCCACGTCGCCACGCACGCGCCCGACACGCATCTATGGAAGCCGGTCTTCGTCGACGGTGAGATCGTCGCCTGGACCGGAGGGCACATCCACAACACCGACATGGGCGGAGCGGTGCCGGCCTCGCTCAGCCGGGCGCTGACCGAAATCCATCAGGAAGGTATCCGCTTTCCGCCGATGAAACTGGTGAGGGAAGGCGTCTTCGACGACACAATCCTCAGGATCATGAGCACCAATGTGCGCAAGCCCGACCTCAACATCGGCGACATCAAGGCGCTGGTCGGTGCGCTCAACACCGGCGAGCGCAAGATCCAGGCGATGGTGAGAAAGTTCGGCAAGGCCGGCTTCATCGAAGGCGTTGCCGCGCTTCTCGACCATGCTGAGGCGCAGGCGCGCGACGTGTTGCGCTCCATGCCCGACGGCACCTGGGAATTCGCCGACTATGCCGACGAGGATTCGGTCGAAGCCAATCCCTGCCGGCTGAAGCTCAGGCTGACAATCAAAAGCGACGAGGCGGTGCTCGATTTCACCGGCTCCGACCCGCAGCTCGGCTCCTCGCTCAACGTGCCTTCGGGCGGCGACCCGCGCCACACCGTGCTTTTGGTCGGCGTCTATTACGTGCTCTACACGCTCAACCCGAAAATCCTGCTCAACACCGGCCTCACCCGGCCCTTCACCTGCATCACGCCTCAAGGTTCGGTGCTGAACCCGGTTCATCCCGCAGCCGTCGGCATGCGCTCGCTCACCTGCGCCCGGCTGCGTTCGGTCATCTTCGGCGCCTTCTCACAAGCCGTGCCGGATCGCCTGCCGGCAGCTCCGGCCGGCAACAACTGCATCGTCAACGTCATGACGGTCGATGAGCGGACCAGCCGGAGCGTCATCGCGGCGGTGAACCCCGTGGTGGGCGGCGGCGGGGCGATGCCGCATCGCGACGGCACCAACGGATCGGGCGCGGATGCCGCTTATCTCAAGAACACGCCGATCGAGATCACCGAGACCGAGACACCGGTCGAATTCGTGAAATACGGGCTCGCCAAGGACAGCGGCGGCGCGGGCCGCTGGCGCGGCGGGCTGGCGACCGAAATGGCTTTCCGCGTCTTTGCCCCCGACTCCAGGATCACGGCCCGCAACCGCGACCGCAGCTTCTTTCGTCCGTGGGGCGTGCTGGGCGGCAAGGCTGCCGGCCTGTCGGACATGGTCGTCAATCCGGGGGCCACGCACGAGCGGCGGCTGGGCAATATCGACACCGCGGTCCTGCAGCCCGGCGACGTGCTCGAGATCCGCTCCGCCGGGGGTGGCGGGCGCGGCGATCCGCTTGAACGCGAGCCCTGGCGGGTCGCGCAGGACGTGCGGCGCGGCTATGTCTCGCCAGCCGTGGCCGAGCGCGACTATGGCGTCGTCCTCTGCGACGGCGCGGTCGACCAGCAGGCGACGGAACTGTTGCGCGCGCGGCACAAGCCGTCCGCCAGCCATTTCCATTTCGGCCCGGAGCGCGAAGGCTACGAAGCGCAGTGGACGCCGGCGGCCTATGACCGGCTCCACGCCCTGCTGGACGTCTTACCCATCCATTGGCGGTTCTTCGCCAAGACCGAGATCTTCCGCCGCATGAAGGGGCGCTCCGGGCCGGACGGCGTCCAGGCGGCCTTCGACGCGGTTTGCGAACGCTTCCCGGAACTGCCGCGTCCTCACCGGATGCCAGAGGCCGCGGAATGATCACGCCCGGCCGCATCGTCCGGTTGGCCGAGCGCGACCGGGCAAAGGTGCAGTTCCTTCTTGACGGTGAAATGCGCGGCGCGCTGGCGGGCGACACGGTGCTGACCGCCATGCTGGCGTCGGGCCACGCTCTGCGAAAGTCCGAGTTCGGCCCCGAGCTGCGCGCCGGCTTCTGCCTGATGGGAGCCTGCCAGGATTGCTGGGTATGGCAGGACGACGGATCGCGTCTGCGCGCATGCACAACCCCTGTCACAGAAGGCATACGCTTGCGCACGACGCCGCCGGAGAGCTGGCCGTGAGCGAGACCCCGTCGCCGAGGATCGTGATCGTGGGCGCTGGCCCCGCCGGCATCAGGGCCGCGGCGACGCTGGTCGAGGCCGGGCTCCACCCAATGGTGATCGACGAAGGGAATCGCGCGGGCGGGCAGATCTATCGTCGCCCGCCTGCCGGGTTCGTCCGCACGCCGGAGCAGCTCTATGCGTCGGAGGCGACGAAGGCGCGCGCGCTGCATGCGCTGTTCGACCGGCTGGCCGAAGAGGGGCGGCTCACCCATTGCGCGCTGAGCTCCGTCATCGCCATGCACGAGGGGCGGCTGCACTTGCTGGGCGAGGGCGGCATGGAGGTGATCGGCTATGACCGCCTGATCCTTGCCACCGGCGCGTCCGACCGCGTCGCTCCAATCCCGGGCTGGCAGAACGCCGGCGTCTACAGTCTGGGTGCTGCGCAGATCGCTCTCAAGGCGCAGGGCGTGGCCCTCGGGCGGCGCATCGTCCTGATTGGATCAGGGCCCTTGCTGACGCTGGTCGGCGCTCAACTCCTCAAGGCTGGAGCTAACGTGGCGGCGGTGCTCGACACCTCTCCCTGGCGCCAGCAGATGCGTGGGTTCTGGGACCTCGCCGCCCGTCCGATCGTCGCGCTGCGCGGCCTTGTCCTGCGGGCGAGACTCGGCGGACGCTATCATGCGGGCGTGACGCTCGAGTGGATCGAGGCTGACGCGTCCGGTGTCGCGGCCTTGCGATGGCGCGATGCCGGTGGCCGGGAGCACCTCACCCCGTGCGATATGATCGGCATGGGCTGGCATCTGCGCGCCGAGACGCATCTGGCTGATCTGGCGGGTTGCGCCTTCACCTATGACGAGCAGTGGCGACAATGGCTGCCGAAGACCGACGAGATGGGTCGGGCCGGCAACGGCGTCTACGTTGCGGGCGACGGAGTCCGCCTTCTCGGGGCAGACGGCGCGGAGATCGCGGGCAGGCTCGCCGCGGCGGCGTGCCTGTCCGATCTCGGACATCCGGCGCCCTCGGCCAGCGGCGACCTGCGCAAGCTCGCGCGGCTCGAGCGCTTTGCCCGCGGCCTGGCGACCGCCTTTCCGTGGCCGGAGGCGATGGCACGGGCACTTCCCGACGAGGCTATCGTCTGCCGCTGCGAGAACGTGACGGCCGGAGCCGTACGCGAGAGCGTGGAACGCGGTGGCGGCGAGGCCAACAGGGTGAAATCGCAGTCGCGCGTCGGCATGGGTCGCTGCCAGGGACGCTATTGCCAACTGGCCGCCGCCGAACTCGTCGCAGGGCGGGCCGGCTGCACCGCCGGTGCTGTCGGCAGGTTCCGTGGGCAAGCTCCTGTCCGGCCGGCACCTGTCGGCGCCATTATCCGGGAACGCTGATGCAGTTCCAGAGGTCACGGGCTCTAGAAATCGGCGACCTTCCCCCAGGCCGGAGCATCGAAGCGCCGTGGATCGTAGGATGTCGGGTCGACGATCGGCTCCGACCCCGTGACCAGGTCGGCGACGAGGTGCCCCGCGCCGGGCCCGATGCCGAAGCCATGTCCCGAAAATCCGGCCGCCAGGAAGAAACCTGGAACCGTCTGGATCTCGCCGATCGCAGGCACGCCGTCCGGTGTGCTGTCGATGTAGCCGGCCCAGGCCGCGCTGATCTTGGTCCTTCTGAGATCGGGCAGCAGTTCGAGCGCGCGGGCGTGGGTGAGGCGGATCGTCGCCTGGTCAGGGACTGGATCGAGGATGCGCATGCGCTCCATCGGCGTCGGGTGGTCGAGCCGCCAGCGTTGCAGCGTCTCGTGGCCCGAGCGCATGCCCTCCAGCCCACCGGGCGCGAGGCTGCGCCACCGCTTCAGGAACATGGGAACGAACTGCGAGGAGAAGCGCAGCTGTTGCGGCGTGACGTCGACACGGCCGCGCCCGCTGATGGCGAGCGTGTAGCCGCCGTCGCCGCGACGCGTCGCGGAGATGCGCGCCGTGTGCAGCGCGTCCGGCAGGCCCTCGGCGCCTGGCGAGACGGACAGGATCGAGGAGCGGATCGAGGCCTGCGGAAAGCGGAAGCCGAACTGCCGGCAGAAGGAGGACGCCCAGGCACCGCCGGCCATGATCGCCACCTTCGTCCGGATCGTTCCGCGTTCGGTGACCACGCCGCTCAGGCGCCCGCCCTCGGTCTCGATGCCGCGCGCCGCGCAATTCTGGTGCACAGTGCTTCCGAGCTTCAGGATGGCGCGGGCGACCGCCGGCGCGGCCTGCGACGGGTCGGCGGTGCCGTCGGTCGGCGAGAAGACGCCGCCTTTCCAAGTCCGGCCCGTGGCGCGGCCGCGCGCGCCGGCCTCGGCGCTGTCGAGCATGTGCGTGATGACGCCGGCCGTCCTGGCGAAGTCGCGCCAGCGCGCCCAGCCGGCCAGTTCCGCTTCGTCATTGCTGAGATAAAGCAGGCCGCAGCGGCGGAAGCCGGTGTCCTCGCCGGTCTCCGCTGCAAAGCGCTCCCACAGATCAAGGCTGTGGGTCGCCATCGGCAGCTCGCGGGAGTCGCGGTTCTGCTGGCGGCACCAGCCCCAGTTCCGCGAAGACTGCTCGGCGCCGATGCGTCCCTTTTCGATAAGCGCCACCTTCATGCCGCGCCGCGCCAGGTAATAAGCCGCGAAGACGCCGACGATGCCGCCGCCGATCACCACCGCGTCCGCGGACTGCGGCAGTTGGCCAGATGTCTCGATTTGCTGCAGCGGCGCGCGCATGGTCCTCTCTGCCTTGAAGCCTCAGTCTAGCGTGCTTGGCAGGCAGTCGCTGCTGCAGTTGAGGCTGAAGCAGAATTTTATTTCGGCGACCGCGCTGAAATCGGGAGTCCTTGCGCTTCAAGCGGTATTCCTTCGGATGGACAGGCCGGCGGGCTGTGATAGTCTCGATGGATCTTACATGACAGCATTTTGTGCTGTGGCACGCTTTCCGTGGAGACTGCCATGAAGCTCGATCGGATCGACATCAAGATTTTGCACGAACTGCAGAAGAACGGCCGCATCACCAATGTGGAACTAGCCGAGCTGGTGCACCTGTCGCCCAGCCCATGCTTGATGCGGGTCAAGAAACTCCAGTCGGAAGGCTACATCGAAGGCTATTCCGCGCAGGTCAATCTCGGCAAGCTCGGTCAGACGCTGACCGTCTTCACCGAGATCACCTTGAAGAACCATCGCCAGGTCGACTTCGCCCGCTTTCTCGCCGTCGTCGAGAAGATCGACCAGGTCATCGAATGCCACCTCGTCTCGGGCGGCTACGACTATTTGATGAAATTTGTGACCGCCGGCATCGGCGAGTATCAGACCATCATGGAGCGGCTGACCGACATGGACATCGGCATCGACAAGTATTTCAGTTTCGTGGTGCTGAAGTCTCCCATCGTCAAGGCGCACATGCCTCTGCCAAGCCTGTTCCCGATGTAGTCAGCAGTGGCCGCGCCGAACTAGGGTCTTGCGCACCGCGAAGGCATCGCAAAACCATGCGCGCGACCGCTGAAAAAGATCATCACCGTTTCTCGCGCTCATTCTTGCGGCGCATTGCACGCTTATCCCTCCACGCGTAGAGCGAATAGACGAACGGGATAAACCATGGTTTGCCCTGGAAGAATGGCACTGCCTTCGGCGGGTCGAAGTCGAAGGCCGACAGGGCCTTCTCTGTCTGGCCAAGAAGTTTGAAGGCAGCCTTCTTGCCGAGCCAGCGCGCCCAAACCACGCCGGATCCGCAGAACCCGGTAGCATAGACCGTATTCCCTACGGTAAACATTCGCGGAATCATATCGCGGTTCATGGCGACTTGGCCGAACCAGCTATGCGTGAGGCCAACACCAGCCAGTTCGGGAAATATGCGGCCGAGTTCGAAGCCCAGGTGTGTGGTGGGCGAAAGCGGATCTCCTTCCGTCGTGCCGTCGCGCCCGCCAAATAGAATGCGCGAGCCGTCTGGCGACGGACGATAGTAGTAGCTGAGCTGCCTCGTGTCGCCGTACATCATGCGCTTCGGCATCAGGCGTTCCATGACGCCGTTGCCTAGAGGCTCGGTGGCGACGATACGGCTCCGCACCGGCACGAGACGACGGCGAAGCCAGGGATCGAAGTCGTCAGTATAGGCATTGGTGCACACCAGCACCTTCTTGGCGAAGACCTCGCCACGCGATGTGGCGACACGCACGCCGCCGGCCTCGGCGACCATCCCCAGCACCGCCGTATCCTCGTGAATGACCGCATCGGTTGCCCGGGCGACCCGCAATATGCCGGCCAGCAGCTTGGCGGGATGAAGACCACCAATGTCCATGCGCGCGAAGCCACCCGCGTAGACCTCCGTGCCGATGTATCGCGATACTTCTGCACGGGAAACTGAAAATGCCTCAATCCCTAGGAAACGTTGCAACAACTCGGCGTATCGGCTCAACTCTTCGCATTCGCGTTCATTTATCGCTCCGTCGAAAAGGCCAGAAAGGAAAAAGTCGCACTCCACCTGCTCCCCTTCGAGAAAGGCCCAGAGATCATCTCGCGCAGCCTTTCCTTCCATCAAGATGCCATTGGCGCGGGCTTCACCAAACCTACGGATCAATTGTTTGCGGCTTGGCCTTATGCTGCCGCTCGCCATACCGCCGTTTCGGCTGGACGCGGCTTGCCCTATCGGTTGCCGGTCGAAAAGCTGAACGCTGCGTCCGGCCCTCGCGACCTCGATGGCAGCCGACAGGCCCGCATAGCCACCGCCGACGATGGCGACGTCGCATCTGGGGATCACCGGCCACACCGGCAGAGCAGAAAACGCGCAGTCGTCCCACCAGTACGGCGTGGACTTAA
This sequence comes from Mesorhizobium sp. M1D.F.Ca.ET.043.01.1.1, assembly GCF_003952385.1. Taxonomy (NCBI): domain Bacteria; kingdom Pseudomonadati; phylum Pseudomonadota; class Alphaproteobacteria; order Hyphomicrobiales; family Phyllobacteriaceae; genus Mesorhizobium; species Mesorhizobium sp. M1D.F.Ca.ET.043.01.1.1. The sequence continues at coordinate 1,637,406 of NZ_CP034444.1, read as the reverse complement.
ACGGACGCGCGGAGATGGGATCCATGGCGTGCATCTCTGGTTCAATCCACGCGCTCAATCGCGCGAGACCCAGAGCTTCCGGGTGGGCTCGATCACCCGCCAGACCCCCGTGAATCCTGGGTGCATGACGAAGGCATCGCCCGCTGCAATTCGGCGCGGCTCGAACCCATCCTCGATGAGTTCCGAAACCCCCGAAAGGATGTAGCAAAATTCGAAGGTCCCGCCTTTGATGGAACGATAAGCGCCAGGCGTGGCCTCCCATACGCCAGCCTGTACTTGGCCATCAGCGGTCTGCGCGATATCCCAAGTTAGAAACCGGGGATCACCTTCCACGCGCCGTTCCGGCAGCGGTTCGCCTCTCCTGGGTTCGGGGAGATTGTTCTGATCGAAAAAGGTAAGCTTGGACATAGGGCACCCTTTCAGCGTGCGGAATGCCGTTCGAAAGACAGACGCCTTTCGATGGCATGCAGGGCAGTCAAACAGACGACGTTGATTGCAAGATAGAAGGCAGCGGTGACGACGAAGATTTCCAAGATGGCGAATGTCTCGCTCATCAGCCGTTTCGCGTAGCCGGTGATTTCAAGCACCGTTATGGTGGAGGCAAGGCTCGATTCCTTGACGATAACGGCGACTTCGGTGCTGTAGGAAGGCACGGCCTGACGCAGCGCCAGGGGAAACTTGATACGGTGGAAGACCACCCATCCGGACATGCCGCAGGCCTCTGCCGCCTCGATCAGTCCGCGCGGCAGCGAGAGCAGGGCAGTACGGAAGATCTCCGCCGTATAGGCACCGGTGTTGAGAATGACGGCAAGGATGGCAGCGTGAAGACTGTCGCCGATCAGCCACCATAAAACCGCGTTGTGGCGTATGAAACCTATCTGCGCGAGGCCGTAATAGATCACAAAGATCTGTACGAGCATCGGTGTGCCCCTGAAGACCGCGCAGTAGAAATCGGCGCATTTGCGAACCGTGCCGGTCTGGGAAATGCGGGCTGTTGCCAGCAGGATGCCGAATGGTAATCCAAGACCGACGCCGAAAGCTGCAATGAGCAGGGTCGTCTTCGCGCCGGTGAGGAGAAATGGAACCGCATATGTAACGATGCTGGAATCCATCCTAACCTCTACTAAAGCCGCGGTTGAAATATTTCTCGGCGCGGTTGAACAGAACCTGGCTCACGGCGGTCATGGCGAAGAACATCGCGGCCGCCATGCAATAGAATAGAAGCGGCGAGCGCGTGATTCCTGCGGCGACCGCTGCCGCTCGCATCAGTTCCTGCATACCGACCACTGATACGAGCGAGGTATCCTTGATCGTCATCTGCCACACGTTGTTGATCCCACCCAGAGCCAGTCTGAGGGCGAGCGGTAGCGTCACGCGAAAAAAGGTCACGCGTGGCGACAAAGAAAGCGATCGAGCCGCCTCCAGGAGGCCAATGGGAACTGCCTGCAGCGCGCCTCGTATGACTTCTATCGAGTACGCGCATGAGATGGCGGCGATCGCGACAATGCCGATAAGGAATGGATAGGCGTTTTCGGCGCTATCCGCGTAGCCGAACGCCGAGGCAATGCTTTGCACCCAGTCGACGGAGCCGAAGAACAGGAGATAAATGACCAGTAGTCCCGGAACGCCGCGGATGATGATGCTGTAGGCATCAACAAGCTGTGACAGAACAGGAACCTGACGCCAACGAAGGATGGCAAGCGGTATCGCCGCCGCCAATCCTACAACCACGCCAACAAAGCCGATGAGAAGCGTGATACCGGCCCCGCGCAGCAGCGCGAGGAGCCAGCCCTTCTCGACCATCAGCACCCAGATATCGTGCAACATGAAAACATTCCATCAGACCGTCGCGACATTGCCGCGACGGTCTGTTGCCTGTCGGGTGATTACTTGTTGCACGCGATGGTGTAGTCGTCCTTGAACCAGTTTTCCGAGGCAGCCTTCACCTTGCCGCTGTCGATCATGTTGCAGAGCGCGCCGTCGAGCTTGGCCTTGAGTTCGGTATTGCCCTTGCGCAGGCCAACACCCATGCCATAGCCCAGCGCTTCGTGATCGTCCGCTCCGGTGACCTTGACGTCGATGCGGGCAAAGTTGGCGCCGTCCGGTGAGCCGAGGAAGTCGACCCAGGTCGGGGAATCGCCGAATGCAGCGTCAAGCCGGCCTGCCGCCAGATCGGAATTCTGTTGGGTCGTGGCGTCGTAGGTCTTCAGGTCCGCGGTCGGAATATGTTTCTTGATGAACTGCGCGTATGTGGTGCCATTCACGACACCTATGGTCTTGCCGGCCAGCCCCTTCTCGATTTCCGCAAGACTCTTTAGTCCCATGAGCGAAGAATCCTTCGGAACCACGAAATACTGGGGTGTGGTTGCATAGGGGACGGAGTAGTCGATCTTCTTCATTCTTTCGTTGGTGATGCCGAGACCCGAGATGATGACATCAAAGCGATCGCTGTCCATCGACGGAACCAAGGAACTGAACGTCTGGACCACGAATTTGCATTTGACCTTAAGCTCGGCGCAAATGCCGTTGGCGATATCGGCGTCGAAGCCGGTAACGTTGCCGTTGGCGTCGGCCATGCTGAACTGCGGGGCATCGCCTTCGGTGCCCACGCGTAAGACGCCGTCCTCGGCCCATGCGACGCCTATTGCCGCCGCCGCCATCAGGCCGGATAGGCAGATTGAGCGAAGTGTGTTCTTTACGAGCATTTTGAGTTACCCCTCTTTGCTTTCTGTTTGATGGCCGCCATCAGGCGGCAGTTGAAATAACGCTGGATAGGAACCGGTTCACCGCCTCGGATGCGGGATTTCGAAACAGTTCTTCCGGCACGGCATCCTGCTCAACGATACCGTTGTGCAGGAATATCATTCGGTTCGACACCTCTCGTGCGAACCTCATTTCATGCGTGACGAGGAGAATGGTCGCTCCGTCGCCGGCAAGCGTTCGGATGACCTTCAAGACCTCGCCGACAAGTTCGGGATCAAGCGCGGAAGTTGGTTCATCAAAAAGCATCAGCTTGGGCTCCATCGCCAAAACGCGCGCGATTGCCACGCGCTGCTGCTGCCCACCCGAAAGCTGGCTTGGATACCGGTGGCCAAAGTCGGCCATGCCCACTTTGGATAAAGCGCCAAGCGCTGCCTCATTCGCCTCCCGCTTGCCCTTCCGCAGTACGTAGATCAGTGCTTCGGTCACATTCCCGAGCACGGTTCGATGGGGCCACAGGTTGAAGCTCTGAAACACCATGGCGATGCGGCGACGAAAAATCCTGATGTTGGCTGCGTTGACGATTTTCGTTTCGCGGCTTTCGTTCTCAAAGGCGGAAATCGCATCGCCCATCACCTCGATCTCACCGGAGCTCGGGGTCTCAAGAAAGTTAATGCAGCGTAGCGCGGTGCTCTTTCCCGAGCCGGAAGAACCAACGAGTGAAATGACCTCGCCTTGCCGCATCTGGAAGCTCAGCCCGTTGAGAACGCGGGCCGTGCCGAACGCCTTGCGAAGTTCGCGAACTTTCAGAACAGGAGCCATGCCCAGGCGCCTCCTGTCCGTGCCGTGGTGAAGAGATGTAGAACCGATCGACGGTCCATTTCGGCGAGATCTTCGCTGGTCGTCATTCTCGGATCCCTAGGGGGGTCAAATCGCAGAAACAGACGAATTTCAGTTCAACGAAATTCGGCGACGGATGCTGTTGCGCGCCCTCCTGTTCAAGGCTGACTGCTTCCATCTGGATTCCACCCTCGAGGACTACAAAACGTAACCTCAGCTTATGTCCGTCGGGGCACGCAATTTCGTCTTAGTCCATTGAATTTCCGCAGAATTCCTGCCAATCGTAGGTTTGTAAGAGGAAACGCTCCGAACGCGTCGGAGTCGGACCGCGGCAGGGTAAACCAGGTCTTCGGATCGGCGCTCACCTCGCGACCATTTTTGCGGCACGTTCTTGCAGAGATTCAGATCACGGGCTGCCTGCACCACGCCGTTGACAGGCCTAAACGCATCATCAATCAAGACAATGCTCGAAATCGATTGGCATGGAAAACCCAACCTTCACTCGATCCATGACAACCATTGTCTTGAACCCCTTGATGTCGTGATTCTCGTAGAAAAATCTCCGGGTAAAAGCTTCATAATCTTCCATGCTTCGGGATGTGACAATGAGAACGAAATCTGCTTCTCCCGTAACGTAGTAGCCGTTCATCACTTCCGGCGTCTGGCGGATCGATTGTTTGAAGCGGTCGACGATGTCAGCTCGTTCGCGCTCGAGCGAAACCAGCACGAGCATCGCAATAGGCCGGCCGACAGTCTTGGGTTTCACGATCGAAACGTCAGCTTCGATTGCTCCCCCTTCCCGAAGCCGTTTGATACGACGCTGGACCGCCGTTGCCGACAGGCCGACCATTTGGCCAAGCTCTTCCGTGCCGTGGCGATTGTTGGTCTGCAGAATATTAAGCAAGCGAGAGTCCAGTCGATCAAGCTTCATTCTGCCTGCCTGCGCGTTGATCTGGTGACACAATCGTGGCTGAAAAACTTGCCGTCACTCCCAGTCTTCCGGCCTATTCCGATGTAGTCAGCGGTGACCATACTGGCTGACGAGCTCGGGGTCGCGGACGAGGCCGTCGAGCCAGGTCGGATCGAGCTTCGGCACCGAGGAGAACAGAAGCTTGGAGTAGGGGTGGGTGGGCGTCTTCACCTTGTCGGGCGTGATCTGCTCCACGCGCTCCCCATTGTACATGACCATGATCTCGTCGCAGATGGCCTCGACGACCGAGAGATCATGGCTGATGAAGATGTAGGACAGTCCCAGCTCGCGCTGCAGCTCCTTGAGCAGCTCGATCACGGCGGATGCCACCACCGTATCGAGCGCCGAGGTGATCTCGTCGCAGATGATGAGCTTCGGGCCGGCCGCCAGGGCGCGCGCGAAGTTCACGCGCTGCTTCTGGCCGCCCGAGAGCTCCGATGGATGACGGTAGCGCAGCGCCCTTGGCAGGCGCACCATGTCGAGCAGTTCATCCACGCGCTTCGAGCGCGCCCGCCTGTCGAGCCCGTGATAGAAAGCCAGCGGTCGCGAGATGATGTCCTCCACCGGCTTGGCCGGATTGAGCGCGGTATCGGCATATTGGAACACGATCTGCATCTCGCGCAGCTGGTCCTGGCTGCGTCTCCTGGCCGCGCGCTCCAGTTCCTTGCCGTCGTACACGATCTCGCCGGCGGCCGCCGGGTGGATGCCGGCGATAACCCGCGCCAGTGTGGATTTTCCGCAGCCGGATTCGCCGATGACGCCGAGATTGCGCCCCTTTTCCACGACCAGACTGACGGAATCGACGGCCCGGATAAGCGGCAGTCCGTCATCTCGTACCGGGCCGTAGCCGGCCGTCAGATTGTCGATACGCAAGAGCTCTTTCTTTCCGGCATCCGCGTCGGCCTGCGCTTGCCGCGGCTTTGGTTCGAAGGCGGCCAGCAATTCACGCGTGTAGGGGTGCTGGGCCGCCGAAAGGATTTCAGCGGTCGCGGCGGTCTCCTGCACTTCGCCGCCCTTCAGCACCACGATGCGGTCGGCGATCTGGGCAACGACCGCGAGATCGTGGGAGACGTAGACACCGGCGATGCCACCCGCCCGCATGACCGACTTGAACGCCTTCAGCACGTCGATCTGCGTCGTCACGTCGAGCGCCGTCGTCGGCTCGTCGAAGATAACCAGCTTGGGATCGCCGATAAGCGCCATGGCCGCGGCCAGCCGCTGCAGTTGCCCACCCGAAACCTGGTGCGGATAGCGGGCGCCGATTCCTTCCGGATCCGGCAGCGACAGGGCCCTGAACAGCTCGACCGCGCGCCGGCGCGCCTGTTCGGGCGGCATCAGCTTGTGGATGCGCGTGACCTCGATCACCTGCTCCATGATCGTCGATGAGGGATTGAAGGCGGCGGCGGCGCTTTGCGGAACATAGGCGATGTCGGTGCCGCGCAACCTGGCGCGTTCCTTTTCGGAAATTGCAGCCATGTTCTTGCCGTTGAGATTGATCTCGCCGCCGGTGATCCTGCAGCCGGGTCTTGCGTGACCCATGAGCGAAAGCGCCACCGTGGTCTTGCCGGAGCCGCTCTCGCCGATCAGGGCGATGATCTCGCCCTCCGCGATGTCGAGGCTGACGCCCTTGATGATCTCGACCACCCGGCCGGCATCGGTCGTCGCCTCGATCCGCAGGTTTTTGACCTCGACGAGATTGGTCATGCTCAAGCGTCCCTGTCCCTGATCTTCTGCGGCAGGTTGTCGATCAGCAGGTTGACGCTGATGGTGAGGCTGGCGATCGCCAGCGAAGGCACGATGACGGCGGGGGCCGCGAAAGGCAGGCCGCCGATATTCTCGCGCACCAGCGCCCCCCAGTCGGCTAGAGGCGGCTGCAGGCCAAGCCCAAGGAAAGACAAGCCCGAGAGCAAGAGCACGATGAAGACGAAACGCAGGCCGAAGTCGGCGAGCACCGGACGGATGATGTTGGGCAGGATCTCGGAGCCGATGAGATAGACGGTGCTCTCGCCACGGACGCGGGCGACGGTCATGAAGTCCATGGTGTTGATGTTGACGGCGAGCGCCCGCGCGAAGCGATAGGCGCCTGGGATGTAGATGACGGCGAGCGTCAGGATCAGTACCGGGATCGACGATCCGACCGCGGCGACGACGACAAGGCCGAACAGCTTGCTGGGAATGGAGTTCATGGCGTCCAGGAAGCGGCTGAGGCAAGTGTCGAGCCAGCCGCCGGTGACAGCCGCGATCATCCCCAGCACGACGCCCGAACAGCAGGCGATGGAGACAGCGGCGAGCGATATGCCGACGGTGTAGCGCGCGCCCATCAGAACCCGCGAGAGCATGTCGCGCCCCAGATAGTCCGAACCCAGCCACAGTCCCTGGCGCATCGGTCCGAAATAGTCGTCGTCGACGATGTCGCCGATCGGATGCGGAATGATGTAGGGCGCGAAGATCGCGACCAGCGTCCATGCCAGGATGACCAGCGAAGCGACGACGCCGACAAGGTTGTAGCTGTGGCCCAGGAAGGACCGTCGGGGGGATGCCGCGCGCGCCATCGTCATCTGAGCCTCGGGTTGGACATGATGGCGACGATGTCGGCCGCGGTGATGAGCAGGAGATAGCCGAGGCAGAAGATCATCGCGCAGCTCTGGATCAACGGCAGGTCGCGGGTCGCGACCGCATCGACCATCAGCTTGGCGATGCCGGGATAGTTGAAGATCGTTTCCACGATTATGACGCCGCCGACCAGATAGGACAGCGAGAGCGCGACCGCGTTGACGATCGGGCCCAGAGCGTTGGGAAGCGCATGCCTCAACACCATGCGGCTGCGCGAAGCGCCCTTGAGAAGCGCCATCTCGACATAAGGCGTGGACAGCGTTTCGATCACCGCGGCGCGGGTCATGCGGATCATCTGGGCGGAGATGACGAAGGTGAGCGTGATCACGGGCATCGCATAGATGCGCACAATGTCGGTCAGCGAATGCGCCTCGTTGACCGAGGACAGCGCCGGAAGCCATCTGAGATAGACGGCGAAGAGCAGGACCGCCAGCGTCGCGACCATGAACTCCGGCACGGAGATGACCCCGATCGAAAGGATGGTGACGGCGCGGTCGTAGACGGAGCCGCGCAGCATTGCGGCGGTTATGCCGAGCGTCAGCGCCAGCGGAACCGAGATCAGCGTGGTGATGCCGCCAAGCTTCATGGTGTTGACGAAGCGCCCGCCGATCAGCGCCGCGACCGGCATCTCGTTGGCATAGGAGGTGCCGAGATCGCCGTGGAGGAGGCCGAGAAGCCAGCGCAGGAAACGCAGGATCGCCGGATCATTGAGATGCATGGCCTCGCGCAGGCCGGCGACCGCTTCCGGCGTCGCAGCCTGGCCGAGAAGGATCGACGCTGTGTCGCCAGGCAGCATGCTGGTGGCGAAAAACACGGCGAACAGGACGATCAGAAGGGTGACGAGCGCGACCGCCAGCCGCTTCAGCACGAGGTTTAGAACCCCAGACTTCATGGAAGCTCCCTGCGGTTGCGTTCAGTCAAGCAATCTTGCGCAATGCAGTGCCGGGGACCGGTTGACCGGGCCCCGGCAGGCGCCTCTCAGGCTTCGAGCCAGAGGTATTCGGCCATTGCGTAGCCCATCATGCCACCGAGCGGGTTCGCTTCCAAACCCTTCACCTTGCTGGATAGGGCGTCGACGTTGGAAATGTAAGCCGGGATGATGGTGCCGGCCTCCTCGGCGACCATGACCTGCATCTGGTTGTAGATTTCCTTGCGCTTGGCCTGGTCGAGAGAACCGCGCGCCTCGACGAGCAACTTATCGAACTTCTCGGACTTGTACTGGCTCTCGTTCCATGGCGCGTTGGAGGCGTAAAGCAGCGAGAACAGGATGTCCGGCGTCGGGCGAGGGTTGATATTGCCGAAGTGAACCGGCGCCTTGAGCCAGTAATTGTCCCAGTAGCCGTCGGACGGAACGCGCTGGACGTCGAGCTTCATGCCGATATCCGCGCCGGCCGCCTGGATGATCACCGCCATGTCGATCGACGAGGTTGCCGCGTCGGACGCGACCACCGGGATGGACTGGCCGAGGACGCCCGCCTTCTGGAAGTGGAACTTCGCCTTGTCCGGATCGAAAGCCTTCGGCTTGAGGTCGGCATTGTGGAAGATGTTCGCCGGCGAGACGGGCTGGTCGTTGCCGATTTCACCGAGGCCGCGCAATGCCGATTTGACGATCTGCTCGCGGTTGACGAGATACTTCATGCCGGCCACGAAGTCGGCCTTGCTGCCCGGATCCATGTCGAGCCGGATGTTGAGGTCGGTGTAGTTGCCCGATGTCGTCTTCGACAGTTCGAAGCCCTGCTGGCTCTGCAGCAGCTTCATCGAGCGCGGATTGATCGAGGCCGCAAAATTGATGTCGCCGGAAATCAGGGCGTTGACGCGGGCGCTGTCGTCGGTGATGGCGATGAACTCGAAGGAGTCGAGATAGGGCTTGCCCGACTTCCAGTAGTTCTTGTTCTTGGTGACCACCGAACGGACGCCCGGCTCGAACGTCTGCAGCACGAAGGCGCCGGTGCCGTTGCCCTTGGAGAAGTCGGAGGTGCCGTCCTGGACGATCATGAAGTGGTGCAGGGCCAGGATGGTCGGCAGGTCGGCATTCGGATCGGCGAGCGTGATTTCAACCGTCGACTTGTCAACCGCCTTGAAGCCGGTCATCTGCGCGGCGATCTTGGCGACCTTGGAACCGACCGCTTTGTCGAGGTGGCGCTTCAGCGAGAAGACGACGTCGTCGGCGGTGAGGTCCTTGCCGTCGTGGAAGGTGACGCCCTTGCGCAGCTTCACGGTCCAGGTCTTGGCGTCCTTGCTGTCGAAGCTTTCGGCCAGCTCCATCTGCGTCTTGCCGTCCTTGTCGAGGAAAGTCAGGCGGTTGTAGAGCGAGCAGCAGCGGACATAGTCGGTGGAGAGCGACGCCTTCGCCGGATCGAGCGTGTCGGCGGTCGACGACGACCAGCCGGCCGCCTTGAAGTTTCCGCCGGAGACCGGCGTCGCGGCGAGAGCATTGGTGGCACGGCCGAGCACCACGCTGCCCGCGGCAACCGCGGCGCCGCCGGCCAGCAGCATCTTGAGGAGTTCGCGGCGGCTTGCGCCCCGCCGGATGGCGTTTTCGACCATGGCATCGTCTGCGCTGGTCCAGTTCGTGATCTTGTCGGTCATGTTCATTCCCCTTTCGGTTGTTTCGTCGGGATGCGCGTCTTGATGCGGCTTTCCGGGCTTGGGCTCAGGTTCGTTCCTTCAGGCTTTCCCGCACGGCTGCCGCGAAGGCGGCCATTGAGGTGAAGTGGTAGTCGGGCACGGTGAAGCGCTCGGGCTCGATCGTGCCGCCATAGCCCTTCTGGGCATGACGGCGCTCGATCCAGCAATTGGTCATGCCAAGCGCCCGGGAGATGCCGATGTCGTGATGCTGGCTTTGCGCGACGTGCAGGATGTCGTCCTTGCTGTCGCCGCGGGACGACACGAAATCGAAGACCTTATGGAAGAAGGCCGGGTCGGGCTTCTCCGTGCCGGTATCGTCGGCTGTGAAGGTGGCGAAGAAGGGTGATCCGAGTTGCTTCTCGAAATGATCGAGCGCCCAGCGCTGGGCATTGGTCATGGCAATCAGCTTGTGCGTCTTCGCAAGGTCAGCCAATGCAGCCGCGCTGTCGGGGAAGCCTTTCCACGAGCTCACGGAATCGCGCAGGCGGACGCCGTATTTGTCATCGGCCGGCAGGCCGAGCCGCGGCGCAATGACCATGTAAACGCGTACGAGATCGTCCGGGAAGAGGCCTGCATCGGGCATGTAGCGAGCCTGTCGGTAAAGGCTCAACGCTTCCTCGCCGTCGATGGAAACACCGGCCTCGGCGGCAATGCCGGCCAGGCAGGTCGTGATGCCGCCTTCGAAGTCGATCAGCGTGCCGACAACATCGAAGGTCATATATTTGAATTCGCTAAAGCCCCTGGCCAAGACTGGCTCTCCTCTGCGCGCGGTCGAATTGCATGCGATGAACAGAACAAAATTCCGTGCTGTCCGGGGCGTCGGCCTGTTTCAAAAGCCCGGAAACCTGGGCTCTCTGGCCTTGTCGTAAAAGCAGTCTGGCACTTCCCCCGCGCTGGATTCGCCGAATTGGCGCGGGGCCGCGGCACAAAATTGCGAAATCGTCTGCCCCGGCGATATTTCGAGATGCGAAAAATCGGGCGCCGGTCATGCCAGTGCCTTGCGGACATCGGGATCGTCCAGCGTCTGGTCCAGCGTCCGGCGCGTGCGCTCGACGATCGCATCGACGTCGCTGTCCGTGCAGCAGAGCGGGGGCGCATAGCCGAGAACTCCATGGGCGAACGCGCGGATGATGAGGCCGTTGTCCCACGCCCTGTCGAAGACGCGCCGGGCCGGCATGGCCGAGGCGGGAAGCGGCGTCTTCTTTTCCTTGTCGACCACCAGCTCAATTGCGGCGAGCATGCCGCGGCCACGCACATTGCCGACCAGCGGGTGGTCCTCCAGGCTTTCCAACCCCGCCATCAGGCGGGCGCCGGCCTTGACACCGTTCTCCAGAAGTCCGTCTTCATAAAGCTTCAACACCTCAAGCGCGACGGCGGCGCTGACCGGGTGGGCGGAATAGGTGTAGCCATGGCCGACCGCCGCGTTGCCCGCAGCGTCGGCGATGACATTGTAGACGTGATCGGCCATGAAGACGGCGCCCATCGGAACATAGCCGGACGTCAGCCCCTTCGCGGTCGTCATGAAATCGGGGACGATGTCCTCCTCCGTGCAGGCGAACAGCGGTCCCGTGCGACCGAAGCCGGTGATCACCTCGTCGGCGATGAACAGGATGCCGTATTCCCGGCAGAGTTCGCGTATCGCCTTGATCCAGCCCTTCGGCGGGACGATGACGCCGCCCGAGCCCTGGATCGGCTCGGCATAGAAGGCTGCGACCCGCTCCGGCCCGATCTCCTCGATCTTGGCCTTCAGCGCGGCGAGCGATGCGGCGATGATCGCGTTGCCGTCCTCGCCCACCGGGTTGCGATACGGATAGGGCGAGGGGATCTTGTGCTGCCATTCGAAGGGAATGCCGAAACCGGCGTGGAAGGCGGGCAGGGCGGTGAGGCCCGCGCCGACCACCGAGGATCCGTGATAGCCCTGCTCGATGGAGATGAACTGGTCGCGTTTCGGCTCGCCCCTGGCATTCCAGTAGTAGCGGACAAAACGGATCGTGCTGTCGACCGCGTCGGAGCCTCCGAGCGTGAAGTAGACGTGATTGAGATCACCGGGCGCGCGCTCGGCCAGCTCGGAGGCGAGACTGATGGCCGGTTCAGAACCGAGGTCGAAATAGGCGGTGGCGTAGGGAAGCTCGCGCATCTGCCGGGCCGCCGCCTCGACGATGCTGTCGTGGCCATAGCCGGCGTTGACGCACCAGAGCCCCGCGAAGCCGTCGACGAGTTGCCGGCCTGACGCGTCGGTCACGGTTGCTCCCTTGGCCGATTTCAGCACCCGCACCCCGAGCGCCTCGTGGCCGCGATATGAGGAGACCGGATGGATGAGATGGGCGCGGTCGAGTTCGATCAGGGAATTGGCGAGCATTGTTTTTCTCCGAACTAGCCGAGCGCCTGGTTGGCGAGGGCATAGACCTTTGGCCTGGCGTGTTTCGAACCCGTCTTGGGCGGACGATCCATGGCAATGCCGCCACCGACATGGGCGAGGCCGATTTCTCCGAGCCAGCCGGCGATGCCGGTCCTGCTGTCGGTGTCTACGCGCAGGAAGGCGCCGGCGCGCGGCGCGGCGAAGAAGCCGATCAGAGCCTTCGCTGCATCAGCATCTCCGGCGATGACCGGACCGATTACTTCGCCGCGTCCGAACGGTCGGACCGCGGCATAGGCCTCAATGGCGCCGTTGCGTCGGATGACGGCGAATTCGCCGCGCTCGGCCAGCGCATCGATCAGGGCTTCACGGTTGGCGCCGTAAGCGTCGCGGTCCATCGCCTTGATTTCCGGCAGATCGCCGGTGTCTGCGGCCTGCACGCCATCGGGCATGCCAAGCGCCGTGACGTTACCCTGATGTTGCAGGATGGTGCCCGACGGCACGAAGCCCAGCTTCTCATAGAGAGGCATGCCGTCCGTTGTCGCGACGAGCCGCAGCGGACGGTTTCCCGCGAGGCTGAAGGCCTGTTCCATCAGCTTGCGCCCGAGCCCCTTGCCGCGCGCGTTCCTGTCGACGATCACCATGTTGATCATGGCGCAATCCGTGCCGTAGGGCGTTACCAGGATGGTTCCGGTGACGCGGCCCTGGTCGTCGAGCGCGACCGCGCCGCTGGAGAGCTGCAGCGCCATCTGCCAGTCCTGCGGACGGTGCGGCCAATTCTCCTGGCGAGAAAGCGCGACCGCGCCCTCTATGTGGTCCGGCCCGAAAGCCCGGATTGCGATTTCGCCCTGCTGCATGAGGCATCCTTCCGTCTGCGCCCAAGTCTCGGGCATCGGCGCGCCGCAGATCGTCTGAAGGTTTCGGCTTCGGCGGTATCATTCGCCGTTGCTCGGGGCGCGCGCCGCATCTTGTGCTGCACTACCGCCGGCGGATGCGTTTCACGGCGTGAGGCGGCACTGCCATCGACAGGCAAGATGCTATCGCGTGCCAAACCGGGCCACGGATACAGAACTTTCTGCTTTCGAATAGCCCATTTCGGTCAGGTGGCCCGCCGCCGGCCGGCCTATGATGAAATACATCCAACGCGGATGTGCTTCCACCGGAGATCGACGGACATGGCTTCTTTCAGGCCCAAATACATCACCTTCGACTGCTACGGCACGTTGACCAATTTCCAGATGGCGGAAGCAGCGCGCGACCTCTACGGCAGCCGGCTGGATCAGCCGCGCATGCTGGAATTCATCAAGAACTTCGCGGCCTACCGGCTCGACGAGATCCTGGGCGACTGGAAGCCTTATGCCGACGTCATCCATAACGCGCTCGAGCGCGCCTGCAAGCGCAACGGCGTCGCCTTCAGCCCTGACGACGCCAGGATGGTATATGAGCGCGTCCCGACCTGGGGGCCGCATGCGGACGTCCCGGCCGGCCTGGCGAAGGTCGCCAAGGAAATTCCGCTGGTCATCCTCTCCAATGCGATGAACGCGCAGATCATGTCCAATGTCGAGAAGCTCGGCGCACCGTTCCATGCCGTCTACACGGCCGAGCAGGCGCAGGCCTACAAGCCTCGCTTCAAGGCGTTCGAGTACATGCTCGACAGGCTGGGCTGCGGCCCGGAAGATATCCTTCACTGCTCGTCGTCGTTCCGCTACGACCTGATGTCGGCGCACGATCTCGGCATCAAGAACAAGGTGTGGGTCAATCGCGGCCACGAACCGGCCAACCCCTATTACGGCTATGTCGAGATCGCCAATATTTCTGGTCTTCCGGGCGTGGTCGGGCTTTGAGACAGGCGGGCTGCCGATGAAATTCGTCTCCTATTGGCACGACACGGCCCCCGTCTTTTCCGGCGGGATGAAAGGCCCGCTCGAGGGGCATTACGATGCCGCCATCATCGGCGGCGGCTTCACCGGCCTCGCCGCCGCACGCCAATTGGCGAAGGCCGGCGCCAAGGTGGTCGTGCTGGAGGCGGAGCGCGTGGGCTGGGGTGCATCCGGGCGCAATGGCGGGCATCTGAACAACGGCCTCGCCCACAGCTACCTTTCGGCCAAGGCGGAACTCGGCAAGGAACGCGCGATCGCGCTCTACCGTGCGCTGGACTCATCCGTCGACGCCATCGAGGCGCTGGTCGCCGAGGAAGGCATCGACTGCAATTTCCGCCGCGCCGGCAAGCTGAAGCTCGCCTCCAAGCCGCAGCATTTCGAGGCGATCGCCCGCAACTTCGAAGCCGTCCATGCCGAGGTCGATCCGGATACGGCGCTGCTGTCGGCGAACGATCTCACCTCCGAGGTCGGCTCGCCCTTCCATGGCGCGATGCTGTCGAAGAAAAGCGCCATGATGCATATGGGCCGCTATGCGGCAGGCCTGGCCATGGCGGCCGTTCGTCACGGCGCCGTCATCCACGAGAACGCGGCGGTGACGGATCACAAGCAGACCGGCAAAAGGCATGAGCTGGTCACATCAAGCGGCCGGATCAGCGCCGACAACGTGCTGGTGGCGACCGGCGCCTACACCACGCCGAATTTCGGCTATTTCCGCCGCAGGATCATCTCCGTCGGCAGTTTCATCATCGCCACGCGCCCGTTGAGCGACACAGAGATCGCCGCGACCATGCCGGGCAACCGGACATGCGTGACCTCGATGAACATCGGCAACTACTTCCGGCTTTCGCCCGACAACCGCCTGATCTTCGGCGGCCGGGCGCGCTTCTCGGCGACCTCCGACCAGCGTTCCGACGCCAAAAGCGGAGAGATATTGCGGGCGAGCCTTGCGGCGATTTTCCCGCAGCTCGCCAAGGTCGAGATCGACTATTGCTGGGGCGGGCTCGTCGATATGACCAAGGACCGTTTTCCGCGCGCCGGCTACCATGACGGGGTCTGGTACGCGATGGGCTATTCCGGCCACGGCGCGCAGCTATCCACCCATCTCGGCATGATCATGGCCGATGCCATGCTCGGCCGCGAGGATCGCAATCCGATGAAAGGCGTCGAGTGGCCTGCCATTCCCGGCTACTCCGGCAAACCCTGGTTCCTGCCTGTGGTCGGTCTCTATTACAAGATGCTCGACCGGGTCCAGTAGCGCAGTTGGGCAGTAGCGCAGTAGCGCAGTAGCGCAGTAGCGCAGTAGCGCAGTAGCGCAGTAGCGCAGTAGGTGCTGTCTTCCCTGCTGCCGTACTGCCTTACTCCCCTATCCCCATATGAAAGCTCTTCATCTCGAGATATTCCTCGATGCCGGCCTGGGCGCCCTCGCGCCCGAGCCCGGACTGCTTGACGCCGCCGAAGGGAGCCACCTCCATCGAGACCGAGCCGGTGTTCAGCCCCACCATGCCGAACTCCAGTGCCTCGCCGACGCGCCAGGCGCGTTTCAGGTTCTCGGTGTAGAAGTAGGAAGCAAGCCCGTAAGGCGTGCCGTTGGCCAGCGCGATCGCCTCCTCTTCCGTTTCGAAGCGGAAAAGCGGTGCGACCGGACCGAAGGTTTCCTCGCCGGCGAGCTGCATGTCGTTTGTCGCGCCAGTCAGCACCAGCGGGGCAACATATTGCGGCCCTTCCGGCAGAGCCGGCCTCTGCGTGACTATCTCAGCACCTTTGGCAAGCGCATCGTCTACGTGGCGGTTGATCTTCTCAACCGCGGCCATGTTGATCATCGGTCCGATGGCGACGCCGGCTTGAGTGCCGGGCCCCACCGTCAAGGCGTTAACGCGGGCGGTGAGCTTCGCGGCGAAAGCGCCATAGATGCCGGACTGGACGAGGATGCGGTTGGCGCAGACGCAGGTCTGGCCGCCGTTGCGGAATTTCGAGGCGAGCGCGCCCTCGACGGCGAGGTCGAGATCGGCGTCGTCGAAAACGATGAAGGGCGCGTTGCCGCCGAGCTCGAGGCTGAGCCGCTTCACGCTATCGGCCGCGCCGCGCATCAGCAGCGAACCGACGCGCGTCGAGCCGGTGAAGGAGATCTTGCGCACGGTCTCGTTCGCCATGATCTCGTGGCCGATCCCGGCCGGCATGCCGGTGACGATGTTGATGACGCCGGCGGGAATGCCCGCCCGTTCGGCGAGCACGCCGAGCGCCAGCGCCGAATAGGGCGTGAACTCGGACGGCTTGACGACCACTGTGCAACCGGCCGCGAGCGCAGGCGCGACCTTGCGGGTGATCATCGCGTTCGGAAAATTCCACGGCGTGATGATGCCGCACACACCGACCGGCTCCTTCAGCACGATGATGCGACGGTCTGACGCCGGCGAGGGAATGGTGTGGCCGTTGATGCGACGCGCCTCTTCCGCGAACCATTTGACGAAGGAAGCGCCGTAGCGGATCTCGCCCTTGGCTTCGTCCAGCGGCTTGCCTTGTTCCGTCGTCAGGATCAGCGCGAGATCATCCAGATGCGCAAGCATCAGGCCATGCCAGGCCTCCAGCAGGGCAGCGCGTTCGGCATGGGTCTTCTTCCGCCAATCCCGATAGGCGGAAGCCGCGGCGTCTATGGCCGCGCGTGTCTCCGGTCCCGCCATGTCTGGCACCGTGCCGATCGCGGCCTGGGTCGCCGGATCAATAACATCGACCGTCCCGCCGGAGGCGGCGGCGACCCATTTGCCGCCGATCAAGCCGGCCTCGCGGAAGAGAGTTTTGTCTATCAAGTCTTTCATCGAAAACGACCTTGCAATCATTTGAGCGCCGCGATGACGGCGGCGGTGATGGCGTCCGTGCTGTCCTTGCCGGCAATGGTTCCAAGGCCCCGAGCGGTTGTCGCCTCGATCGCTTCCATGACGCGGCCGGCGGCGTCTTTTTCGCCCAAGTGCTCGAGCATCATCGCGCCGGACCAGATGGCGGCGATCGGATTGGCGATGCCGAGATGGGCGATGTCGGGCGCGGAGCCGTGCACCGGCTCGAACATCGACGGCGCCGAGCGATCGGGATTGATGTTGGCGGAGGCGGCGTAGCCGAGCCCGCCCTGAATCGCTGCGCCGATGTCGGTCAGGATGTCGCCGAACAGATTGGAGGCGACGACCACGTCGAGGCTCTCCGGCGCCATGATCATGCGGGCGGCGAGCGCGTCGACATGATAGCTGGTCACGGTGACGTCAGAGTACTCCGCTGCCAGCTTGCGCGTGACCTCGTCCCAGAACACCATCGAGTATTTCTGCGCGTTGGATTTGGTGACGGAGGCAAGCTTGCCTCGCCGCGTCCGCGCCTGCTCGAAACCGAAGCGCAGGATGCGCTCGACGCCGGCGCGGGTGAAGATTGAGGTCTCGACCGCGACCTCGTCCGCAGTGCCTTGATGCACGCGGCCGCCGGCGCCCGAATACTCGCCTTCGGTGTTCTCCCGGATGCAAAGGATGTCAAAGCTTTCGGCCCTGAGGGGGCTCGTCACGCCCGGCAGCAGGCGGTGCGGGCGGATATTGGCGTATTGCACGAACGCCTTGCGGATCGGCAGCAGCAGACCGTGGAGCGAGACGGCATCCGGCACCTCCGCCGGCCAGCCGACGGCGCCAAGAAGGATGGCGTCAAAGCCCCGCAAGGTCTCGATACCGTCCTGCGGCATCATGCGGCCGGTCTCCTTGAAGAAGCGGCAGGACCAGGGGAATTCGGTTCCCGTCAAACCAAAGCCGGAATGTTTGGCTGCCGTTTCCAGCACCGTCCAGGCGGCGGAGGTGACATCACGGCCGATGCCGTCACCAGGGATAAGGGCGATCGAATAGGTTTTCATCGGCGTCTCTTCACAGGCTGATCAGGACGCTCTTGGTCCTGCGATTGGCGAGATAGGCTTCGCGGCCAAGGTCCTTGCCGATGCCGGAGCGCTTGTAGCCGCCGGTCGGCATGATGTGGTCGCGCGAGCGGCTGTAGCGGTTGACCCAGACGGTGCCCGCTTCGAGCTTACGCGCGAAACGCATCGTGCGCGACAGGTCGGAGGTGAACAGGCCGGAAGCCAGTCCATAGGTCGGATGGCTGGACAGCGTCAGCGCCTCTTCCTCGGTCTCGAAGCTCTGGACGGTCAGGACCGGGCCGAAGATCTCCTCGACGATCGCCGGATTGTTCTGATCGACATTGGCAATCAGTGTCGGCTGGTAGAAATAGCCGGTGCTGTCCATGGCGACG
This sequence comes from Mesorhizobium sp. M1D.F.Ca.ET.043.01.1.1, assembly GCF_003952385.1. Classification (NCBI taxonomy): domain Bacteria; kingdom Pseudomonadati; phylum Pseudomonadota; class Alphaproteobacteria; order Hyphomicrobiales; family Phyllobacteriaceae; genus Mesorhizobium; species Mesorhizobium sp. M1D.F.Ca.ET.043.01.1.1. The sequence goes on along the minus strand of NZ_CP034444.1, from coordinate 1,619,156 downwards.
CCGCCCGCCAGGCATTCGCCGCCGGCCTCGACCGCGGCCCGCACAATGCCGTCGACGCGCGCACGCTGCCGCTCCGAGATGATCGGCGAATACTGGGTAGCCTCGTCCCAGGTCGGGCCGGGCCGGGCTGCCTTCATCTTCTCCAGGATCGCCGCCGTCAGCCGGTCGGCGACGCTCTTCTCGACGATCAGTCGTGTGCCGGCCACGCAGGCCTGGCCGGCGTTGTAGGTGACGCTGCCTGCGATCGCCGTCGCCGCTTTGCCCAGATCGGCATCGGCGAAGACGATCTGCGGGCTCTTGCCGCCAAGCTCCAGCGTCATCGGCTTGACGCCGGTGCGGGCGACATTCTCCATGATCGCCGAGCCGGCGCGGGTCGAGCCGGTGAAGCTGATCTTGGCGATCTCGGCATGGCCGGTCAGCGCCGTGCCGGTCGTCGGACCGTCGCCCAGGACCACATTGATCAGCCCTGCCGGCAGGCCGGCCCTGACCGCGAGCTCTGCCATATGGATAGCCGAGAAGGGCGTCATTTCCGACGGCTTCAGCACGACGGCGTTGCCCGCGGCCAGCGCCGGGCCGAGCTTCCATCCCGCCATCGAGATCGGAAAGTTCCAGGGTGTGATGGCGCCGACCACGCCATAGGGTTCGCTCACGATCATGCCGAGACTGGCGTCGTCTGTCGGCACCAGTTCGCTGCCTTCCTTGTCGGCGAACTCGGCGAAGAAGCGGATCTGCTCGGCGGTAACGGCGATGTCCCCGGCAACCACCTGACCAATGGGCCGGGTCGAGCACAGCGCCTCGATCCGGGCGAGCGTTTCGGCTTCCGCCTCGATCAGGTCGGCCCAGGCTTGGAGCGCCCTGGTGCGCTCGCGCGGGCGAACGCCGCCCCAGTTGCTCGCCTTCAGCGCGGCCTTGGCGCTTTCCACCGCACGGTCGATCATGTCCACGCCGGCCACGGGGCAGGCGGCGTATGCCTTGCCGTCCGACGGGCGATGCATTTCGATCGCGCCCTCGGCCGCGATCAGTTCGCCGCCGATGAAATGGCCGGCGGGCAGGGGAACCGTGTCCGGATCGAAACTCAGGCTCATGGGCAACCACTCAGCAGCGTTGGCCGCAGCCTAGCGCGGGCGGGCAAGCAGCATGCGTCGTTCGGCGAAGCGCGGCGGACGATTGTTGCGTGCAGCCCGCGCGGGACGGCAAAATCTGTCGCGGTGGCGGAACGCCAGGCGCATCGGTTACCCGACCGTCACATAGATCTTGCGCACGGTTTCGATCGTCTTCCAAACGCCGGTGAAGCCCGGCTTCATCACGAAGCTGTCGCCGGCACGGTAGGTCACCGGCTGGCCGCCATCCGGGGAGATTTCGACCACGCCGGAGAGGATGTGGCAGAACTCGAAGGTCTCCCCCTTGATCGAGCGTGTCTCGCCCGGCGTCGCCTCCCAGACGCCGGTATGGACGAGGTCTTCCTTGGCGGCATCCTGCGCCCAGGTCTTGAAGGCGGGGTCGCCGGCGATCAGCCGTTCGGGTAGGGCCTTGGCCTGGCGTGGCGGGAAGGACGGGTCGGTATCGACGGTCTTGAGCAGGGACATGGAACGGCCTTTCAGGTTGGAGATTCAATAACCGCGCGATCGGTCGACGAGCCCGATCGGGTCGAGACCGGCGCGATGGCGCTTGATGTTGTCGATGACGGCGCGCGCGGCGGTCTTGGGCTGGGTGACGCTGGCGACATGCGGGGTGAGAATGATCTTCGGATGCGACCAGAACGGGTGGTCGCCGGGGAGCGGTTCAGGATCGGTCACGTCGATCATCGCCGCACAAAGGTGACCGCCGTCGAGCGCCGCGACGAGGGCCGCGTGGTCGAGTTGCGGCCCCCGGCCGGTGTGGATTAGTGCTGCGCCCTCCGGCAGTTTCGCGAACAGCTCGGCATTGAGGAAACCGCGCGTGTCCTGGGTGAGCGGCAGCAGGCAGACCAGCACGTCGCTGGCCATAAGGATATTCTCCAGTCCGGGCTCGCCATGATAGCAGGTCACGCCCTCGATCCGCCGCGGCGAACGGCTCCAACCGGCAAGCGGAAAGCCGAAAGGTTTCAGCCGGTCGAGGACAGCCTGCCCGAGCTGTCCGAGGCCGAGCACGCCGATCCGGCGCAACCCTGCCTGGAGCTGCGGGATGTCGCGCCATTCGCCGGCGCGTTGCTGCGCCAGATAGGCCGGTAGGTTGCGGTGCAATGCGAGCACGGCCAGCGCGACATATTCCTGCATCATGCGCACGATGCCTTCCTCGACCATGCGCACGATCTTCACATGCGCAGGCACCGCATCGAAGCGGAACTGATCGACGCCGGCACCGATTGAAAACAGGATTTCCAAATTGCGGTAGCGGGCCAGGTTTTCCGGCACCGTCCAGGTGATGAGATAGCGCACCACGTCGGGATTGACCGTCGCAGCGTCCATGGTGAAGGCGACGTCCGGCATTTCCCGGGCAAAGACTTCGGCGAAGATCGCGCCGCGCCGCGCATCGGAGTTGAACAGGAACGTCATCCTGGTTGCTCCTTCAGGCCGAGCAGTGCGCGGCCAGCGCTTCGATCATCCGCTGGCAGGCGGCGAGTTCGCTGGCGAGGATGTATTCGTCCGGCTTGTGGGCGCGACCGATGTCGCCGGGGCCGCAGATGATCGCGTCCAGCCCGGCGGCCTGGTAGAGCCCGGCTTCCGTGCCGTAGCTGACGGCGGCGAGCGGCGCTTCGCCGGTCAGTTCGCTGAGCAGCGTTGCCAGCGGCGCGTCCTGCGGCAGCGACAGCGCCGGATAGGCGCTTAGCGGCGTCCACTCGACGCGAAAACCGTTGGCCTCACAGGCCTCCGCCCGCGCCCTTACCGGCGCGAGCAGGCTGGCCGGGTCGACGCCGGGTATAGCGCGGGCCTCGAGTTCCAGCGTGCAATAGTCGGGAATGATGTTGACCGATTGTCCGCCCGCGATCACACCCGCCTGCAGCGAGGAGCAGGGCGGCGCGAAGGCCGGGTCGAACGGACCATGCGTCAGCTGCTCGGCTTCGCTCACGACCGCGCTCAGCGTCTCGGCCATGGCATGGATGGCGTTGAGCCCGAGATCGGGGCGCGAGGAATGGCCGGTGCGTCCCCGGATGGTCACGCGGGCGGCCGCCTTGCCCTTGTGGCCGCGCACCGCGCGCATGCCGCTCGGCTCGCCGACGATGACGCCGAGCGGCATGGCGCAGAGTTCGGCCAGGCGGGCAATCAGGTGCGGCACGCCGCGGCATCCGACTTCCTCATCGTAAGAGAAGGCAAGGTGGATCGGTCTGGCCAGGCGTATTCCCGCCAGGTGCGGCACAGCCGCGAGCGCTGCGGCAAGGAACCCCTTCATGTCCGTAGTGCCGCGCCCGTAGAGCCGCTCGCCTTCGCGGCGCAGCGCGAAGGGAGATGAGCTCCATTGAGGCTCGGCAGCGGGAACAACGTCCATGTGGCCCGACAGGATGTAGCCGGGGACATCGGCGGGACCGATCGTCGCGAAAAGATTGGAACGATCTGCTTCTGGCCCTGGCAGCAGGGCGACCCGTGCACCGTGTTCGGCGAGATAGGCTTCGATCCAGCCGGCGATGTCACCGTTCGCCCTGCCTGCGACCGACGGAAAGGCGACGAGATGGTCGAGGATGTCGAAGACGTCCATTCCAGCCCTCAAGGCGTTGGTTCGCAGGGATCGGTGCAGTTGACCGTAAGCTGCTCGATTTCCGCAGAGGGTGCGCGCGTCCTTTCGCGATTGCGTGCCGAAAGCGGAAGTGTTTCAGTTGAATCTAACGTTGGCGCGCGCCTTTCAAGCAAATCGTACCGGCCTGCTTAGTTAGCGTTGGCAGAGGCAACGGGCGGACTTCGGCGTGTCGCCCTTTATTGCAGCAATCTTTCAGAGGCATAAAATTGAAGCCGTCCGGAAGCTTGAAAATCGATACCTTTTCGATGCGCATCGGCGACATCGAAAAGGTCGAACTGGATCGGTTGCACACCCTCTCGCTCTCTGTGGGATGGCCGCATCGGGCCGAGGACTGGCAATTCCTGCGCGAATCGGGACAGGGGTTCGTGGCGCTCGATGAAATCGGCCGCGTTCTCGGCTCGGCCATGTGGTTCCCGCATGGCGCCGATTTCGCGACGGTCGGAATGGTCATCACCTCACCGCGACTGCAGACGCTGGGGGCGGGGCAATGGTTGATGAAGCGGGTCTTCGAGAATGTCGCCGGACGCGATCTGCGTCTCAACGCGACCCGTGCAGCGCGGCGGCTTTATCTCTCGCTCGACTTTCAGCCGGAGAAGACCGTCTATCAATGCCAGGGCATCGCCCGCGTGCCGACAGCGGGCGGTCCGGCGGAGACGCGCGGCGATATCCGGACTTTGGACGCACGCGATGTTCCGGCAGGGATCGCGCTCGACGCGGCGGGATTCGGCGTAAGGCGGTCAGCGCTCATTGAAAAGCTCTTCGCGCATTCGGCCGGCTATGGGCTTTTCAGGGGGAACAAACTGACCGCTTTCGCGCTCTGCAGGCCATTCGGGCGGGGCCATGTCGTAGGGCCGGTCGTCGCCGAAAGCGATGCCGACGCCGTGGCGACCGTGCGGCCGCATGTCGTCGATCATTCGGGGTCTTTCCTCCGAGTCGACACCCATGTGGACAATGGCGAGTTCGCCGCCTTTCTCTCGCACGCCGGAATGCCGGTCTTCGACACGGTGCTGACCATGTCGCTTGGCAAACGCCTTGCCGATTTTGCCGCCGGCGGCTCGGCTATGCCGAAGACCTATGCCCTTGCGAGCCAAACCCTCGGGTAGGTTGGCGTTGCTGTTCGTCGAAGAGCCGGCCAACTTTCAACCATTTCTAAGTTGTTCCCTGCGCATCTTCAACTGGACGCAGCCCTCAAGCGTTGCGATCTGAACGTCTGGATATGGGCTTGTCAGGCCAGAACTCGCCAGTCGAACTGGCGGAAACCTGCTGCAGCGCTGTCAAGATGTCAGGCGGGGCTCGTGGCGGCGCGGGAGACCGGCCTGATATGCGCGAACATGCTGCGGCCGTTCCAGGTAGGGAAGGCTCTTACCAGCGACGGCGGTCCGTCGAGCTGGATCCGGCCGCCGCCAATGGCCTGGGTCCAGCTAAGCTGGCCGGTGTGCCATTTGACGAAGGCTTCGGCTTCCGCCGTGATGTAGAGGTCCTCCTCGAAACCGGGGTATCTCTTGCAGATTTCGGTGTCTCCGAATTCGATGAGCAGCCAGTAGCGCTCTCGATGCGGCCGGCCGGTGAAGTCGAAACGTATGACGACGCGTCGATTCGGGAGCCGGTCTCGGCGGAGCGCGTTGCACATGGACCAAAGTGCCACAAAGGGGTCGAGATGCTCGGGGGCGATCTCGAGCCAACGCGCACCCCACTCGCCGAGCGACTGGCAGACCCCGAACAGGGCGTGACCCGCCGAGGTGAGCTCGTAATGGTGCCCACGCCCGTCGGACTTGGGTGCTGACTCGATGACACCGAGTCGTTCCAGCTGCTTGAGCCGCTGTGAAAGGAGGGTATGGGAGAGTCCCGGCGCGCCCTCCAGGATTTCGCTGAAGTTTCCGCAGCCCAGGTGCAGGTTGCGGATGATCAGCGGTGTCCAGCGTTCGGCGAAGATCTCGGCGCCGCGAGCGATCGGGCAATACTGGCCGTATGTCCTCATGACACCACTGTTGCGCGCCCGCCTCCGCTTGTGAAGTCCAGATTTTTGACTATCCGGCCGCCTTGCGCCGTGGTCCGATGTTGCCTCTCAACAGGAGGAGGAAACGATGACGACGCCGATAACCGCGGAGATCGATCGCGCAAGCACGAAGTCAGCCGCCGTGGAAATCGATGGGTTCCGAGGCCGGTTGATCAGTGCCGAGCACGCCGATTACGACCTCGCCCGCGCAGTCTGGAACGGTGCCATAGACCGGCGCCCGCGGCTGGTTGCCCGATGCACCGGCACCGCCGACACGGTCGCGGCAGTGCGTTTCGCCCGCGACCACGATCTGGAGATCGCCATACGCGGTGGAGGCCACAACGTAGCGGGCACCGCCGTTTGCGACGATGGAATCGTCATTGACCTCTCGGCCATCAGGGGCGTGCGAGTCGACCCCACCAACCGCAGGGCCTGGGTGCAGGGTGGCGCGCTGTGGGGCGACGTCGATCATGAGACGCAGGCTTACGGTCTGGCCACCACCGGCGGTATCGTGAGCCACACCGGAGTAGCCGGACTCACCCTGGGCGGTGGCGTTGGCTGGCTGATGCGCAAGCACGGCCTCACGGCCGACAACCTCCTTGCTGTCGACATCGTGACGGCCGACGGCGAGCTGCTGCGGGCATCCGAGCAAGAGCACCCCGACCTGTTCTGGGCACTGCGAGGCGGTGGCGGCAACTTCGGCGTGGTCACCTCGTTCGAATTCCGCCTCCATCCCGTCGGGCCCAACGTCCTGGCGGGGCCCATCATCTGGGACGCAACAGACGCCGGAGACGTTCTCCGCTTCTATCGCGACTTCGTCCGCGACGCTCCCGACGAGCTCGGCACGGTCGTGAGGTTCGGCGCCGCGCCACCCCTACCGGTCATACCCGCGGATCTGCACTGGCGCCCGGTGATGATGGTCGGTACCTGCTATGCCGGGCCGATCGGAGACGGTGAGCAGGCGCTGCGCCCGCTTCGCACTTTCCGGACCCCTGTCGTCGACCTGGTTGGGGCCACACCGTATGTGGGATTCCAGAGCGCGCTCGACTCGACCGTTCCCCATGGTTGGAACTACTATTGGAAGTCCACCCACCTCCCCGAGCTCCGCGACGATCTCATCGACGTGATCATCGAGCACGCGTTCTCTTCTTCATCGCCGCGGTCATACGCGGCTATATTCCATCTCAAGGGGGCGGTGAGCCGAGTAGCCGAGGGCGGGACAGCGTTCGGCAATCGGCAGGCGTCGCACGCAATCACCCTCGATGCGGTGTGGCGGCCCGGCGAGGGCTTCGGCGACCGGGACACTGCCTGGGCAAAGGGGTTCTTCGGCGCCCTCGGCCGCTTCCGCGAGGGCGTCTACGTCAACTTCCTCGGCGGCGACGAAGATCCCGCCCGGGTCCGCGAGGCATACGGCGAAGCCGTCTACGACCGACTGGTGGCGGTGAAGACTGCGTACGACCCCGACAACACCTTCCACCATAACCAGAACATCCGCCCCGCTGGGTCGTGAACAATCGAGTTGGAGTAGGTTAAGACCTGCGTAATCACCGCCGGCAAGGCAGTGAGGAATTTGACGACAATTGTGACGGGATGTTGAGGCATCGCGCGAAGGGCCAGATCTCATACCATCAGGAGGTCCTGCCGACGGTCCTTGCTCAAGTTAGGCCATGTCGTACCAGATGGCGAACGACTGGAGAAAACAACTCCTCGCCGATGTAAGTTCCGGTATTCGCACGCTCGAAAAGCGACCCGGCGACGGCCGCATCCACCACCACTGGGATACCTGACTGGCGCGCTTGCGCCATTATCTCGTGGGCAATGCGCCCCTGGCCCTTGCCGACCACCGCCGGCACCGGCGTTTCGCCCTTGACGTAGCGCAACGCCACGGCCAGGTCGCCGGATACGAAGACTATGACTGCATTCTTCACGCCGAGCTTTGCGGGTTGCAACACCGCCTCGCGCCTCTGCCGCTGCTGTTCATGGCGGATCAACGGATCGCCTTCGAGATCCTTGTGCTCGCGCTTGTATTCGGTTGTCGTCATGCGCATGTCGCGCAGGAACAGCCAACGTTGAACCGGAACATCAATCACGCCGATGGCGACGAAGGCCAGGCCGGCGGCGATTCCGAGAGGCGTCAGGACCGCCTTGATCATCGGGCCCAGGCATGACGGACCGCAACCCGGCGCATCGAAAAGCGGCTGCAGCCATGTGATCAGCACGAACGCGAACAGGCACGCCAGCAGCACCAGCTTGATCACGCCTTTGGCGAACTCGATGACGTTGCGGAGCGACAGGATCTTCTCTAGGCCCTTGGCCGGATTTATGTGGTCGAGCTGCGGCTTGAGCGGCTCGAACGAGAAGACCGGTCCGAACGTCCCCAGCATGCCGAAGACGGCGGTCAAAACGACAACGATGCCAACCAGCGGCAGCGTGGCAAGCATCAGCAGCGACAACGAATGACGGATGGCGCGCAGGCTGACATCCCCGAACGAGCCGCCAGGCACGGTTACGGTCTGCACGAGTTCGGAGAGACGTTCGAAAAGCGTCGGCCAGAAAAAATAGAGATAGGCGAGCGCTGCAAGGAAAGTGAAGCCGGAGGTGAGGTCGCGGCTCTGCGGAACCTTGCCTTTGCGGCGGGCGTCGCGAAGCTTCTTGTCGGAAGCGGGTAGTTTCTTTTCCTCAGCTTCTTCGGCCATGTTGCAATCTTATCGCACTGGCCTGGTTCCAGTCCGTCGATGGTCTGTGTAAGGTGAGGACGGGCTTGAATACGGAGAGGTGGATATGCGGTTGCATGTCGTATTCTTGCCTGTCGTCATAGCGTTGGCGCTGTCCGGTTGCCAGACGGCCAAAACCGGCTCGGTCAGCGCGAAGGACCAACCCCCGGCCTCGCAGTCGGATCGACTGATCAAGCTTGCCGACGATATCAATGCGCGCGGGGACAGTGATACCGCGATAGCGCTCTACCAGCGTGCGGCGGCGATGCCGGACGCCAAGCCGGGTGTGTTCGTCAAGGCGGGTGACGCCTATATGCGGGCCGGATATCCGGCCGATGCCGCCAAAGCGTACCAGGCAGCGCTCGCAAAAGCGCCCAACGACGGCGAAGCGATGCTCGGGCTTGGCTCGGCGATGATTGAGGCCGGCGATATCGAGGCCGGCATGCGCGCGCTCGCACAGGCAGCGCCTTTGGTCAACAGCAGCGCCGCCTATAACCGATTGGGCGTGGCGCAGACATTTGCCGGCCAGACTGCCGAAGCGCAGGCGACCTTCGCCCAGGCATTGAAACTTGCGCCCGGCGATCTGGACGTCGAGACCAACATGGCGTTGGCGGCAGCCCTCGAGGACAACTCGGCCACCGCACTGCCGCTGGTGCAGAAGGTTGCCGCCGCACCCAACGCGCAATTGCACCACAAGCGCAATCTCGTGATGGTCTATGGGCTTCTCGGCCAGGCCGATCAGGTCAAGGCTTCGCCGCCTATCGGATTGACGACCAAGGAGGTGACCACCTTGCTTGCGCGTGCCAGAACCATCCGGTCGAAGGGCACCACGCAGGCCAAAGCCAAGGCGCTCGGCTCCATCCTCGGCTAGCGCCTGAGGTGTTCTTATGCAAAGCCCGCCGCGCAAACAGGTGCCAGAGCAATTCCAGGGAAAGTGTGTAACGGTTTTCCGTCGGGAATTGCATAAAAACAAATAGTTAGAGCAGTTCAGCGATTGTACGGATCGCTGAACCACCCTGAACGGGCGATGATCGCGCCGGCTCACTCGACCGGAAGCGTCGTCTGCGGCGCTGCCGGCGCGCTGTTGGCGCCGCCGATCGGAGCCTCCTCGCCATCGAGATAACGACGGGCAGCGCGCGCGGTCGGCGCGGCGGCCGCCGGCCCCATGCGGCGGCCCTCGACGAGGTCGGGCTGGCTTTCGGCCATGCGCTGAAGATTGTACGCATTGGCGCAGCCCGCCGGCAGATGGGAGCCGACGCCGGAGACGATGGTCAGGTCGGTCCTGGCGGCGGGGCTGTCGTCGTCGGCCGGTTCCGCCAGACATGCATTGGGAGCAAGGATCGAGCCGCTGACGCCTTTCTCGGAGCCGCCGGGATCGGTCGAGACATAGCTGTAGCCGGGCGAATACTCCTGCCGCTGTTGAGGGCTGTTCACGCAGCCGGCAAGAAACAGCGCGGGAAGCACGAAGCAGAAGGTGGTGCGCAATGTCATGGTCAATTCCCGCTATTTGATGATCAGACCGGTCGCCGACGCGTCCTTGGCGTGCTTGCGACTGACCCGCTTGGCAGCCGGGCGATCGAGTGGGGTGGCGAGACTGTCCCGCACCGGCGCCACCAGATACGGCGTGATCAGGATCACCAGTTCGGTCTCTTCGTGCTGGAAGCGCTGCGATTGAAAGAGCGGGCCAAGCACGGGCACATCGCCGAGCACTGGAAATTTTTCCAGATTGCGCGAGGTCCGCTGCTGGAACAGGCCCGCGATCGCAAAGGTCTGGCCGCTGGCCACTTCCACCGTCGTGTCCGCTCTTCGCACCACGAAGCTCGGCATGGCAAAGCCGTTGGCGGTGACCGAGCCGGCATCCGACAGGGAGCTGACTTCCGGCTGGACATGGAGCGCGATGCGATTGCGGCCGATGAGCGTCGGGGTGAAGCCGAGGGATACGCCGAAAGGTTTGTATTGAACGGTCGTGACGTCGGATCCCTGCGCGATGGGCACCGGAATTTCCCCGCCGGCCAGGAAGTTCGCCGTCTGTCCGGTCACAGCGGTCAGGTTCGGCTCGGCCAGTATCTTGACGACGCCGTTGCGTTGCAGGGCTTCGATGAGGACGTCGAAATTGAGGCCGTGCGCCTGGTCGAGGCTCAGACCGAAATTCCCGCCGCCGCCCGAAGGCACGCCGTTGTCCTGGAACATGTTGAATTCGAAACCGCCGCTCTTGTAACCGACGGACCAGTCGACGCCATAAGACTGCAGTTCCGTGCGCGAGACTTCGGCGAAGCGGACCCGGATGTTGACCTGCTGCGAACCCTGCACGGTCATGTTGTTCAACGGCGGCTGTTCCGGCGGCGAGAACGTGCGTGCGACATTGTCCAGATCCTTTGCTTCATCGACGCCTCTTGCCTCGCCCGTGATGACGATGCGGGTTCCGAAAATGTGGAGGTTTGTCGCCGAATTCGGCTGCATGGCATGCTTGGCTTCGGAGGCGGGCGTGACATCGGGTGTGACGCGGAATTGAGCCGTCGCCTCGATCCGCTCGTCGGCGGTGACCGCAATAAGGTTGGTCAGGCCGGGTTTGAGGCCGAAGACATAGACCATGCTTGGCGACACGACCTGGAGGTCTGCGATCGTAGTGTCGGCGACCAGGACGGATTCGACCGGCTCATTGAACCGCAGCAATCGGCCTTGCCCGACCGGCAGGTCGAGCGTTGGCTTGCTCGGCAGCGGCGATACGTTCTGCGCCGTTGCATCGGCAATCGTAAACAACAAGGCCACCAAAACGCCAACCGTCGCGATAGCGAGCCGGCGCATGTCCGTCCGCCAGGCGGAAGCGGCGGATCGAACGCCTGCTGCGGTATCGTGGATTGTCATGCTGTTCCTCTCCTGATTCCCCGGATGTCCCCATTCGTCCGGCTGCCGTCATGAGGCTGCCTCCTGCGCGGCTTTCGCTTGAGCCGACGGCAGCGCCTGGGCGCGTGCGCCGGCTCTTGCGCTGCGGCCGGTGATTGTGGCCAGCGGCTGGACGTTGAATTCCTGCGCAAGTTCCTGGAAGGAAAGGACAGGAAGCTCGATCGCATTGTGCGTCAGCAGGCTGCGCATGTGACGGCGCACGTCCATCGCGGCGAGGACGACCGGCGAGACGTCGCTGGCGCTGTGCGCCAGTGCTCGCTCGACTTCGCCGACCAGGGCCTGCGCGTCATCATCCGAAAGGTTCAGGAATGTCCCGGTCGATGTGCTTTGCACAGCGTTGCGCAGAACATCCTCCGCCGACCGCTGCAGCACATAAGCCGCGATGATGTTGTTGCGGCCGGCGGAACGGAAGCTGATCTGGCGCTTCAGGGAAGTGCGGACATATTCCGTCAGCAGGACGACGTCCTGTTCGCGTTGGCCCCATTCGATCAACGCTTCGAGGATAAGGCGCAGATTGCGGATCGGCACGTTTTCGCCGACAAGGCGGCGAAACACTTCCGCGATCTTCTGCAGGGGCACGATCTCCTGAGCCTGCCTGACCAGATCCGCATATTCCGTCTCCATGTCCGACAGCAGCCTGCGTGTCTCCTGGATGCCGACGAAGTGCCCGGCATAGAGCCGAAGCGCATTTCCGGTCCATTTGGCGGCCGTTTCCGCCGGCGTGGAGAATACGAATCCGGCTTCTTGCAGCGCCGGGACGTGGCGGTCATCGACCCATACGAATTTGCGCTGGCCGGCGATCGAAGCAGCTTTTTCGTAAGTCACCTCCAGCAGATCGAGGTGAGTCAGGTCCGCTTCGACGAGAACGCGGGCGGCGGGAATTTCGGCGTCCAGGATGGGCGCGCCTTCCAGGTCGATGCGGATGCTTCGTGGTGAGAGCATCTCGTCGGTCTGCAGGCCGATGGCCGGAACATCGACACCGAGATCGCCGAAGAGTTCGCGGCGAACGCCGTCGGCGAGTGCGCTGAATTCGGGCTCCGGAATCGAGTCCGCGAGTTCGGAGCCGAGGCGTACGACCACGCGATATGTAGCAGGCAGCGTTCCCGTGGAAATTGCGGCGAGCGAGGCGGAACTGCCCCGTTGGTCCTCGACCGCTATCTGACCGATATCCTTGGGTTCGGAGTCCTGGGCGTTGTGGCGGCCGATGGCATAGGCGCCTGCGCCGAAGCAGGCGCCAAGGACCAGGAACACGATGGAAGGAAAGCCTGGCACCATGGCGAGGCCAACCATGATCACGGCTGCGAGGGCAAGCGCACGCGAGTCGCGCAGAAGCTGGCTCGTTATCTGCCGGCCAAGGTCGCCGGTTCCGTCAGCGCTGCCGACGCGCGTCACCATCGTGCCGGCGGCGACGGCGACGAGCAGAGCCGGTATCTGCGCCACCAGCCCGTCGCCCACGGTGAGCAGCGAGTAGGTCGCTGCCGCATCGCCCAGCGACATGTCGTGCTGCAGCGTGCCGACGGCGAAGCCGCCGATAAGGTTGACCAGGATGATCACGATCCCGGCGATGACGTCGCCCTTGACGAATTTCATGGCGCCGTCCATCGCGCCGAACAGCTGGCTCTCGCGCTCCAACTGCTGGCGCAGGCGGCGTGCTTCCGCTTGATCGATATCGCCGTTGCGCAGCTCGGCATCGATGCTCATTTGCTTGCCCGGCAGCGCATCGAGCGTGAAGCGCGCGGCCACCTCGGCGACGCGTTCGGCGCCCCGCGCAACCACGATGAACTGCGCGACGGTGATGATCAGGAAGATGACGAGGCCGACGGCAATGCTGCCGCCGACGACGAAGGTGCCGAAGGCGGTAATGATTTCGCCGGCGTCGGCCTGCAGCAGGATCAGCCGCGTGGTCGTGATCGTGATCGCCAGCCGGAACAAGGTGGCGATGAGGATGACCGACGGCAGCGACGAGAATTGCAGCGGATGGGAAACGTAGAACGAAGCCAGCAGGATGAGCACGCTGATGGCGATATTCGCGGTGATGAGGATGTCGACGAGAAACGTCGGCAACGGGATGAGCATCATCACCACGGCGACGAGCATCAGGACGGCAATGACCAGATCGCTTCGCCGCGACAGCCTGGCAAGGAATTGCAGAAGCCGCTCCGGTACGGTCATGGTTGTTCAACGCCTCGTTGCGACAGGAAGCGCAGCAAGGCGCTGTGAGCCTCCGTCTTGCGCCCGGCCACGAGCAGGGCGCGGCTCTTCAGCAATGCAAGCGCCGGGTGGGCCATTCCTTCCAAGGTCTCCAGCCTGGCAATCGTGGCCAGCGCCTTCTCCGCTTCGCCATCAAGTATGAGCAGGTGCGCCAATGTCCTCAGGAGACCGGCATTTTCCGGCGCCAGCTGCGCGGCGATGAGCAGGTACGTCGCACCCCGCTTGGCCTGCCCATGACATCCGTAGAGATAGCCCAGGACATGCAGCAGATGGACCGTGTCATGCGGGTCGGTCAGATTTCGATTCCTTCCTGCATGCGACCGAGCAGATCGCGATGACGCTCGATCTCGCCCTCGATCAGTGCCCTGGCGAGCGTCTTGAGCTGCTCGCCGCCCTCGAGCTCAGGGACCAGGTTCGTTATGAAATGCTGGAGAATTGGCACGGAGCGACGCAGGATGGCTGGCTCCGGAATGGCGGGCATGACGAAGTTGATCAGGATCTCGTCCAGCGATTCGCCCGCCGCTTCTCGAGAGGCCTGGAACTCCGCCGTCTCAGGCCTTTCTGCGGCAGCAGCCGCTTTCGTCCCCTGGGCGCGCTTTGCGGCCTGGTCGACGCCATTCATCCGTCGCCGGCTGATGGTTTGGTTGCGCACGCCTTCCGCCTGATGGACGTCACGGCCGGCAGTATCCATCCTCGCCGAATCGAAACGCGGCCCTTCGAGCCGGCGGTTCACGGATATTTCAGCGCGACCGTAGCGCCGCCCTTGGTCAGCAGAAGTTCCGTCTCGCCGATGTGCTTGATGGTCCAGCCGTCATCCGTGAACGCGCCTTCGTGATAGCGCGCGCCGTCGGCTGCGATGACGTAAGGCCGCTCGCCATACCAGATCGCCTGCAGCGTCAGGCGCGGCGCCTGCGGTGCGTTGCCGACCATGACGTTGGACACCAGCGGGACACGGGTGCCGAACGCCTCGTCGAACCAGGATTGCGTTTCCGTCCAGACGCCGCTCTTGTCACTCGGGATCATGCCCGAAACCACCAGGCGGCCGGGCGATCGCTGGACCGTCACCGTGTTTATGCCGGACTGATCGAGACGCAGTTTGAGCTGGCTTTCCGCTTCGGCGACAGTCTGAATTTGCGCGGGCGATGAATCGTCCAGCACGCCCTGGCCTTGCTCGCCGGCAAAAGCCATTTTGACATGGCCGTCCTGGGAAGAAGATGTCTGCGCGCCAATGTCGGACTTGGCGAGAGAGAACCCGTTGGCGGCGACGGAAACGGCGAAAACGGCAAAGAGAACGCTGCCCGCAACCAGCATCGGTCGGTCCGCAACCAGCATCGGTCGGTTGCCGATCGACCACTGGTTCGGGGGGCGTTCCGGATTGACCAGCCGGATGCGGGCATCGCCGATGCCCAAGATGATCGGCAACCTGCAGCGGCTGCCTTGACCTTGACGGATGATCTCGCCCGTGGCGAGCGCGACATCGCCGCCGACGGCTTCGACTTCAAACTGGCCGCCCTTGCGCCGCAGCCTGGCGTGGATCGGAGCGATGCCGGCATCTCTCAGGACAACGTCCGATTCGGTGCTGGAGCCGATCGTATACAGGGGCTCGACCAGACTGAGTTCGGCACCGGCATGAAACCCGTGGGTTACGCTCAGCGCAACCGATTTTGCGGTTGCCGGCGACGGAGCGAGAATCGACGGGAGCCACCGCGCCGGCGCGGCATCCAGATATCTGCCGATAGGACTAGCGGTCATGCCACTTCATCTCCCCGCCGGTGAGGATTTCCAATGCAGCCGGACGATGGCGGTCGAAAATATCCGCCATGAAGTACGCCGCCGATTGCTCGCGGCGGCGCATGGGTTCGAGCATCTCCTGCGTCAGGCCTTCTCGGCCGACTCGCCGAGCGTCTTGGCGGTGCTCATCAGCATGTCGTGCTGGGATTTCGCCATCTCCTTGGTGATCTCCAGGCTGAACATGCGCTCCTGCTGCTTGATCATCTTGTCCAGGTTCTGTTCCGGCGACCCTGCAGAGCCGGACGTAATGGGAGGGGTGGCAGCCATCATTGTCTCCTTGAGGGGCTATTCAGTTTGCAAGCCCGGGCCCAGGCGGCCCGAGACTTTGCTATAACAACTTAGGGCAGGACGATCGGAAATGAAAGTCCACTTGGAATATTTGAGGCTAGTTTGTTCCAACTGTTGCGTTTCGGGCGTTCACGGAGTAGCCTGACCGACGGGGTTGGATGGGGTAACGGGAATGGAAAAAGGTCCTTTGGCGGAGCTGTTGGTCGAACGGTTTGAAAACATGCCGCCGCAACTGCGGGTGGCGGCGCGTTTCGTGTTGGATCATCCCAAGGACGTGGCGCTGATGTCGATGCGCGAGCAGGCGCAGCAGGCCGGCGTTTCGCACAGCACGATGATGCGGCTGGCGCGGTGGCTCGGCCTTGAAGGCTATGAGGACATGCGCAGCCTTTATGCGCGCGCGCTGCGTGAGACGACAGCCGGAGAACCGGCCCGACAGGGTGTCGAACGGCATGGCGATCCGGGATATTCGACGGCCGGCGTCGTTGCGGACTCTCTCGCAGCCCAGATTTCAAGCCTTGGCGAGTACGGCAACGCCATGCAGTTCGTCGCCGCCGCCGAGTTGCTTGCGGGAGCGCGCAATCTATTCGGTCTCGGCTCAGGCGCGGCTTACGCGATTGCGAGCCATTTCGTTCACATCATGTCGTTTGCGGCTGGCGGTGAGCGCAAGGTGACGCTTGTCGGCGAGATTGCCGGACAGGGTCTCAATGCGCTTCAGCATGCGGGGCGCGGCGACGTGCTCCTTGCTGTGGGCATGTCGCCCTATGAACGCATGACGATGGAGGTGGCGCGCCAGTCGGCCCGGCAGGGGGTCAGCGTGGTGGCGATCACCGACAGCAGCGTGTCGCCGCTGGCCCGGATCGCGCGGGAAACAATCATCGTGACCTCAAACTCGCAATCGTTCTTCCGAAGCATGTCGCCGGCGTTCGCCGCCGTCGAAATCCTGGCTGCGCTGACGGCGGCGCGGTCCGGAACGGATGCTGCGGAACAAGTGAAGCAGTCGGAAGAGCAGCTTGCTGCTTTCGGCATCTATTGGAAGCCCCCTCGATAACAGCGGAAGCGATCGGGGCGGGCGTGACGGCGGCCGGGCTGCCGGTGACAGTGATTTCCGGAGGTCGTCCAGATGGTTCGCCCGATAACGCTCACCAAGCCGCCGCTCCAGTCGCAAAAGGTCGATCCCAAGGCAAACGCGGCACAGATTGCGCGGCTGGAGGCGCAGGCAGCCGAACTGCGGGAACAGATCAGGCTTGCCAATAGAATGGGCGAGCGCGATTGGGCGACGCAGGCCCGCCAAGAACTGGCTCAGGTAAACACGCAACTAAGCTCGCTTCAGCCGAACCCGGCAACGGCTCCGGCGACGCCGGGCGTCGTGAACGCCGGTAATGGCACATCCGGCAATGGCCCCACGGTGGCGCCGGCCCTCTATGTGCCCAGCGATCTCGCGTCGACGCCCGTGACGCTGGTGGACTTCGATGGCAGTCCGCCCAAGAATGATCCTGCTGCCGCGGCCACCGCTCGCAATATCGTCAACGACGTTACCGGCGGCAAGAGCATCGACCAGATTGCCTCTGCCCGTCACATGACGCGCGAGCAGGTCATCGGCGCGCTCAGATCCGGCGGAATGACCGTGTCGACCGCCGACCCGACGAGCGGCAACGGCGACGTGCAGACGACGAAGATCACGGATGCCGACGGTCGCACCGTCACGCAATATTACGATTACCAGCACGACAGCTACTATACGAGCGTCCAGGCACAACCCAACGGCGCGGCAACCACCACGCCGGTCCGCGACGGGCTCGGGCGCAAGGAGACCAACAGCTACAATCCCGATACCGGCGCCATCACGACGCGGTATGAAGACGATCTCGGCACCGGCACCGTCACCGAGCGGACGTCGCTGCCCAACGGCGCGTCGGTGGAAACGGTGACGCCGGGCGCCGGACCTTCGCTTCCCGTGACCACCGTCACCGGTCCAGACGGCAGCAAAACCATTCTGAAGCCCTCCCAGGATCCAGGTGGCGCCAGCACGCAGAACATCAAGAACGGTCTTGCCGACGGAAAAAGCATCGACCAGATCGCGAAGGAAAACGACCTCACCAGCCAGCAGGTAATCGCCGAACTGCAAGCCGCGGGCTACAAGGTCACGACCGCCAGCAGCAGCGACGCGCAGTCTGTCGAGCTCGTCGACCCCCGCAGCGGCGACAAGACCGTCTACTCTTACGACTATCAGCACGACGTACGCACCGTCACGACCACGGCCGACGGCAAGAAAACGTCGGTATCCGTCGATGGCAAGGGAACCGAAACCAAGACCGTCACCGACCAGGACGGCCGGGTGACGAAGACCACCACCGAGAAGATCAATGGCGGCGAGCCTGTCGAGTACGAGGTCAAGCCGAACGACAACCTGACCCTTATCGCGCAGCACTATGGCGTGACGCTGGATGATCTCAGGCGGACGAATCCGGGGCTTTTCAGCTCGTCGCGCGACCCGAGCACAATCCATACGGGTGAAAAAATTACTATCGACAACGGCACCCGCACGACGGTCGAGGTCACATTCAACGGCTATACGCTGACCACCAAGCCCGATGGCAGCATAACGCTGCACAACAACACCACCGGCACCGACCTGAAAATCGAGGCGGGAAGCACGCAAGAAGCCCTGGCCAGGACGCTGCTGGCGGTGAACCCCAACAGCAGCGACCCCAAGGCGGCAAAAGAGGGCGAGGTCGTGAAGACCTTCGTCGAGGGGCTGTTGGCAGGGGAGACCCTGCCCAGCCTGATCGACGCCGCGGAAAAGGCCGGACAGGACAAACAGGACCTGATCGACAAATACGACCTGGGTACGCCTGCCAAGCCCAAGCTTAACGGGCAGAACAGGGTTGTCGATCCATTCGGCGATCCACCCCAGGGCAACGCCCCCTCCGGGGGAAAATGGATGCCGATGAAGATAGATGGCGTCTGGAGGTGGGTCGATCCCCAGGTCGCCCAGGCCATCATCAACGAGAACGTCGCACTGTCGCGCATCACCGAGACGCGGGCTCTGGCAGGCCAGCGGCAGGAGCAGTTCAACGTCGATCTGCTCGATCCTGCCTATAAGGATGCCGTCGACGGCGCGCAAACCATCATAAACAAGGCACTGGCGCCGCACGGCCTGCAATGGACGCCGCAGAAACCCAAGGGCAGCCTTGCCGATGCGCAGGCGCGGCTGACCAAAGCCAACACCCTTCTGCAGAACGCACAGGATGCCCGGGGCGAGTATGAGAATGCCGGGCGCGTCCTCAAGGATGCCATTGCCGGGCAAGGCAGGCTCACTCCTCTGGGCGATCCGAATGCGCCGTCGGCCAGGGCGCGGGGCACTCCCGACCTTGATCCGAAATACGACCAGGGCGTCGCCGACCATAGCGCCGTCGACAAGCTGTTTTCCGAGGTCGGCCTGCATCTGAGCAAGGGCGACAAGCTGACCATCGACTACCTGGTTGGGCAGGCCGAGCTCGCCGGCGTCCCCGCGGACTCCAAGGATTACAAGGACCTCAAAGCCCTGCAGACGACGGCAGGCAACCAGCTCGAACTGGCTCAGGCCTACCAGGACTATTTCGACGCCCATGCCGATGCCGCACAGGTCAACGCGCGGCAGACGGACCTCGAGCAGAAGCTGGCTAACGAATATCTCAGTAAGCAGAACTTTAACTTTGACGAGAAGTACAATCGCATCAATGGCGACTACCTCGGGCACTACCAGAACTCGACGCTCGAGATTCGTGACGGCCAGCTCTGGGTGGTCAACCACTTCGACGAGGGAACCACTGAACAGCAGCTGACCTACGGCCTGAACGACAAGCATGTCAGGGGCGAATATCGCGATCGCCAGCTCAACAAGGACTGGCAGGCGCTGCTGGCCGGCTACGACTCCAACGCAAAAATGTGCACGGCAAATGGCCTGCAATCGGTGAGGTCCAGCGAGGAGCAGGCGGCAAAGAGCCTCAACGACGAGCTGTACCGGCAGCTCGGCGACAGCCTCGCCGATCTAAACGCCAAGCTGCCGACGCTGCAGACCAATTTCGACAACGCGCTGACGCATCACAAGCCGGGATCGGTCGATGCTCCCGAAGGCACGTTGCCCGACGGCGTGCAGCCGGTCGAGATCAATGTCGGCGGACAGACGATCAAGGTGGCGCCGGAGGTTGCCCGGAACTACAACGAGCATGGGATCGATGCGCTGACCCAGGGCGGGAAGGCGATCTGGATCGACCTTGATACCAAGGATGACGACCCCAATGGCCGCTGGGTCGATCCCGAACTGGCGGTCGCCAAGCTGAGGCTGGAGGCGACAAGGCTTCAGATAAGTCAAATCCAGGATCTGCGCAGGCAGTTGCAGGGCTTCAACGACTATCACGAGCTTCGGCTCAGCGAGCCGTCTCTGCTGGCCGATGACAACACCACTGTCGACAAAACCTACCTGGACGAGCACGAGCAGCAGACGCTCGACGCCATCTATCAGCCGCGGTTCCAGCAACTGCTCGACAGAGGCTACGACAAGGAGTTCCACCAACAGTTCGGCAAGGATCTGGATACCACGGTAGCCAAAACGCTCGGCCTGGACAGTTCGACCGATGACGGCCGCGAGGCGATCGAGAATGTGACGGGCGAGATCCGCGATATCGGCGGCGACAACCCGTATGTGCGTCGCGTGCCGATCTTCTATGTCGACGACCAGGTCGGAACGCAGCAGGTGGCGCTGTTTGCGGTGCGCGACGGGGACGGCAACACGCGCTACGTCGACGCGACCGGCAAGAAGTTCGACGATCTCGGCGATTTCCAGGACAACAACAGCCAGTTTAGCGAGAACGGCAAGCTTGTCGTTCCCAAAGGCCTGGAAATGAAGGCGGGCGCCGACGGCAAGATCGCGCTCGAAGTGGTGAAAGCGCGCAACGTCTCGGTCTGGGACAAGGTTGTCGATCCGGTGGTCGGCATCGGCACCGGCATTGCAACCATCCTGTCGTTCACGCCGGCCGCGCCGGTCGCCGCACCGCTGGCCTATGCGGGCGCGGCCTACCTTGGAACGAGGGCCGTCATAAACGAGGTGAACCACCTCGACCATGGCGGCGAGTGGGACGACACCGAGTCAATGATGAACATCGCCAGTGCGGCGACCACGGTTCTGCCCATGGCTTCCAGCGGCCTTCGCACGATCGGCATGGCGGCGAAGAGTGAGTCATTCTTGGCAGGCGTTGTCGCCAGTCCCCGCGCCTTCGCCGGCAGCATCGGCGCAACACGGTCGAACTGGGCGTTGGCAGCCGAAACCCGCACATACATGCAGTCGAGCGCCGGACTGAACAAGGCGGCGTGGGGGATGGATGTCGGTTCGGTGATTGTCGGCTCACCGTTACTGGCAACATCCGCCTACGATCTCGCCGCCAACGGAGACCAGATGAACGGTCTCCAGTTTGCCAACGCGCTTACGGGTCTCGGCACCGGCATTACCGGCACGGGGCTCGGCATCCATGGTCTGCGGACGATGCGGCCAGGAACGGGCACGCAGGACCCCGACGCTCCCGGTGCTGATGCCAATCCGCCGCCCGGCGGCGACGGACCGTTCCAGCCGCCGCCCGGCGGCAAAGGACCGTCGCAACTGGCGCTGGAACCCGGCCCTTCGGGTCGTCCGATGGATGTGTACGAAATCGGCGCCGACGGCGTTTATCGGCCAACAGGAAAGCAGGTCTTCCACGACCCCAGCCACCCGGTGATCCCAGGAGAGGTGATCAAGACCGATGACGGCAGCGGCAATGGCTCGACGGCACAGCCGGGCCGCGATCCTGACGGCTCGACTGCCTCCAGCACACCGCACCCCGCCGACGGCGACCCCATCGTCGTGCCGGGTAAGCCAACAGGAAAGGACGGGTCGGTACGCCTTGTCTGGAATCCGGAGACACGCAGCTTTACCGGCATGCCCGAGCGCGACACGAGCGGCTACGTCTACACCAGCGGCAAGGATCCGAAGACCCCCTCGGCCTATCTCGACGGCTTGACCGCCGAGCAGCTTGTGAGCCGCTATGAACAGGAGAAGAGCTATTACTCCAACCGCGAGTTGGCCGAACGCTACGGCCCGGACGGAGTCCAGATACCGCGCACGCCGCTTCGCGAGACCCTGCCGGACTTCCGCGTCGGCGTCACATTCCGGGCCCGGCTGAACACGGGCCAGGCGTTCGGGATCGGTTCGCCGACCGTTGCTGCCGTCGGCTTCGGCGTTGGTACCAAGACCGATTTCGGCATGATCGGATGGTCGATCGTCGACAGCGTCAGCCAGCGCAGCCTGACACCGTTCAAGGACGCGCTCGGCACCCAGGGCGTCGTCTCATACCGGGCCCGCGAATACAGGAACATCACGGCCCTTCAGGCCGGCGTCTGGCCGGTTTCCAACCAGACAGCCTTGCCGGTGCGCAGCAGCGATCTTTCGGCGGCGGCCGGCAAGGCGGTGTTTGGCGATGCGACCGGCTACGGCGCCACCCCGCTGGATGCTGCCATTGTCGGGATGACGCCAGACGGTGAAGGCACGGTGGTCGAGATGACCTACACGCCCTCGCTCAAAGGCGAGGAGGCCGCGCTCGCATCAGGCCAGCATGATTTCTTCGGCGTGCCGGCCGAAAACAGCGCCGGCCATGTCGCGCTGCAGGGCACGCTTCCATTCGATCGCGTCATGACCGAGACCAAGGCCGGCATACGCCTGCCGATCGTGGCCAACCATGTGACGGCGGTTGACCAGATGCCGCGCATCGGTTTCGAGAAGCGCCCGGAACAGCCGGTCAAGGACACGCTCCAGCCTGGCGACATCGTCTCGAAGCAGGTGTACGACCAGATCCAATCGGCCCTTGGCTCGACGACCCTGAAGATCCAGTTCGCGGTCAAGGACCCCGCCAAGGCATCAGAGCTCGTCGCAGCAATAGGGCAGGGAGACGGCATCCGCTCGATCCACGATCTCGTCAAGTCTGGTCAGATCGATCCATCGAATACGGTCTCCCTCGTCGACGAGCCGACGCTAAGCGGGTTCAGGCTCTCGGCCATACCGGGCAAGGCGCCCACGGCAGATGTAGTCTTGCTGACCGGCGATAAGGCTCGCGTCGTCAACCCCGAAGCGATGCTCGTCGACGTTATCTTCAACGACAGCAACAGGCTGCCGGGCCCGCTGGGTTTCAATCCGGACCGGATGGTCACATCCGCGACCTACAAGGTGAAATCGACGCTACAGTCCTGGCTTCCGGCGCGTTTCCAATCCGATGGGGCGCCACAGTCCCGCTACATGCCAAGCGCCGGCAACATTTACAAAAACCTTTACGGTTCCGACGGCACTCCGGCGACACGCTACACGGTTTCGTTCTCCACGCCACCGCTGCCGGCAGGTGCGGTGGCTTACAGTGCCGAAGTGAGATTCCAGTACAAGACGAAGGCGGCCAAGACCGCTCCTTCGATCGCCAAGGGCGAAAACGCGACACTGGCCTTCGATCGGGCCAATGGGCAAAGCGAAACGCTGACGGTCCCGGCCTGGCTTGCGCACGCAGTGGAATCCGGGCGCGACGGTGCCGCGACCGGCATCCCGAAGGGCGGCAAGGCGTCCTTCGACAAGTTCCTGAGCGGACTTGAGCAAAGGGCAGAGCCCGACCAGCTTGCCGCAATCGAGCAGTTCAAAAGCGATTTCGGCCCGTCGATCGTCGACGGTGGATTCATGCGCCAGAACGTCGCCGATGGCGTGCTGACATTCCTTTCCTCGCAAGCGAGGCCGCCCGAGGCCGGTGGGGACGGCATCCGACCTGCGCCCAGGCCAGCGCCTAGAGGACAGGGATTTGCGCCGGACGGGTCAAAAGGCCCATCATCCGCCAAGCCGCTTACACCCGACGAAATCGCCGCCAACCGCCAAGAGGCGGCAAGCCTGCTCGATGACATGCTCCCTCAGAGCCTCGGCATGCCGGAGGTCACCAAAACCAATCTCATCGACCAGATCAGCCGGTCCCCGACCTTGATGAAGCTCTTGCGCGACGCTCACGCGAAAGACGTGCGCATCGTAAACCCGGCGCGGAACGATCTCAGGATTTCCGACGCCCAGTCAGGCGACGACCTGACCGCGACCGGGTCACAATATATCGGCGACGTGGAGGTCGTCTTTGTCGACGCCGAGACATTCCGCGCTGACGACACGGATGGCGACACCGTGGTTGCGGAGTTCGTCGACATGCTCGGCCACGAGTTGTCGCATGTTGGGGACGCTCCAATCGATCTCCATCCTGCCGATTTTTCAGATCGGCAGGCCTATAGGGATGCGGTGGTCTCCGCCTATCTGAACGTCGAGGGCGAGGCGGGATTTGTTCAATACGCTGTTGCCGACGAGCTTGCGACTAACGGCGGCAAGCCGGCAGCTATCCTCGGTGCCGACTGGAATTCCGCTCAAGCCGATGTCTTCGCCCGCTACCAGGCTGGCGAGATTGATCGAACACAGGCCGTTGACGAGATGGCGGCGCTCTTCGGGGATAAGGAGCCAAGCACTGCGGACGGAACCTACGTGGATTTCTACAGCCGGTACGCCGATGGCGTATATAACGAATATACCTCTTCTGGTTCTGGTTTCACCGGCGAAACTGGCCGTCCTGCGCCGGCAAACAAGGCTCCGAACAATGGACCGCTCACCCGCGATGGCGTCAGAGCCACCCCGCTTGACCAGGTGCCGGGTCTCCCCATCGGCGATTTCCAGCCGAACCAGGTTCCATGGCTCAAGCGCGAGCAGGTGGCCGAACTGACGGAGCAGCAGTTCCGCGTCATGGACCAGGCGGGCTTGCTGCCCTATCTGACCAAGACCCAATTGCGCGGTATTCCGAAGGCGAAGACAGGCTATATCAACATAGCGGGCCTCGACGGAAAACAGGTCCCCTGGCTCACCGAGGGCCACATCCGCAATCTGACCGACCCGCAGTTCGGTGATCTCGGCAAGGCCGGTTTTACCCGTCTCCTGACGAGACCGCAGGTACAGGCGATCAAAGGAGACAAGGTCGGGTTCGTTGACGTATCCAAGTTGGATGGGCGCCAGGTTCCGTGGTTCAAGGGGGGCCAGGTCGCGAAGTTCACGTCACCGCAATTCAAGGACCTCGGCGAGGCCGGATTGCAGAAGAACTTGGTCGAGCACCAGGTCCGGGCGATCCCCGAGACCATGATCGGTTCGGTGGACGTGGCGAAGTTCGATGCCAGGCAGGTGCCGTGGCTGACCGGGAGGCAGATCCCGGCGCTGACCCGCGATCAGTGGGGCGCTTTCACCATCCACCACATCGAAGCGCTGACCCAGCCGCAGATCGAAGCGGTGACACCAAAGCAGTTCGAGGAAATGAGCCCCGGCCAGTTCCGCAAGTTCACGCCCGAGCAGTTCGAGTGGATGAGCGGGGAGCAGACGAACGGCCTCTCCGTGCTGCAGGTGACGACCTTTCGGGCCACCCACAAGAAGACGATGACGCCGGATCAGGCTGCCAGCGTCGATCTGGCGCTGCGCCATGCCAGGATGCGCGAAAACGCTCAGGCGCTCGCCACCTTTGGCGGCATGTCGACCACTTCCTATGTATTGTGGAGTTCGCTGCCCCCGACCTGGAGCGCAACGGCCGGAGCGGTGGCATTTGGCGTGCGAGGCTTCGTTTTCGGCACGCAGGCGATCTTCCCCAACGCAACCGCAAACAACAAGCCGTTCGGGCGATTCCTCAACGCGCTTGGCGGAGCCACATTCATTGCCGCGGCGCCGGGTGCCGCGACCGGGATGATCCAGGGCAAGGATCTTGTCGTCAACAGCACCTTCTCGCTCGGCAACGTCGTCTATGGCACGAAGTCGATGCTGCAGTCGTTCACCGGCAGGCCGGTGATCCGTAACCTGGCCGAGCATCTGGCCGGGCCCGGCTACGTGCTTGGCTGCGCCGTCTATACGCTGCACTCCTGGCCGGCTCCGATCGCCACAGTCGCCGGCACCATGTTCACGTTCGGCTGCGCGGAGTTCTGGGCGTCGGCCATAAGGACGGACCGGATGAATCGTCGTTCGGTGCCCCGAACCGATGCCGATATCGCGGCGGCGGCAAAGTCCGACAAACGATGGGCCACAGCGGATCGATGGACGCTGGGCATCACCTTTGGCATCGGAATGCTTCTCTTCTCTCTGGACTCCCTGCTCGCGCAGCCCTGGGACCCGAAAACGACCCCTCCGCCCGATCCAAAAAAGTCGGATGACGATTCCTCGTCCCAGCAGCCCGACGATCATTCGGATGTTCCAGGTAAGCCGAAGACCCCGCCCGAAAGCTTCCCGCAGCTCGTGGTGTCGGCGGATGACGGCCTGAATTTGCGGAGCAAGCCCGACGGCGATTCCGCCGTGGTGACGGTTCTGCAACCCGGCACGTTTGTCGAGCAGACGGCGAAACCCTCGACCGATCCGTCAGGAGAGGCCTGGATGCCCGTCGAAGGTTTCGGACCGGACGGCGAAATGCACAGCGGCTGGGTTTCCGCGGACTATGTCGAGGTTCATCCCGCCGGCAGCAGCAGCTCCGAGGGCCGCACCAATCCGACGCTGGAGAAAGGCGGCTATCGGTGGGTCGAGGTCAAGAATGGCGACAGCATTCGCCTGATCGCCAATGCGCATTCGGCCGATGTCGCCGATACGGTGGTGCTGAACATGGATCATATTCTGAGGCCGGATATGATTTTCTCCGGCGACCGCATCTACCTGCCGCTTGCGTCGGTGGGCTGAGACGGCGCGGGCTCGACTCGAGAGTCATCGGCAGGCTGCCCCTTGCCGATGCGCGCGGCATATGCATGTGCGATGCAACCCGCCAGCTTTGCCGCGCGCTCCGCTGTCGGATTCGATGGGTCGGAGGAGTAGGAGGCGGTGAACCGAAGGTCGGAGGGATGCCATTCGCAGTCGACGATGCGCAGGGCGCCGCTGGCGGTATGATCCTGGACGACTTCCCTGGGGAGAGAGGCGATCCCGATGCCGTTCAGCGTCATCCTGATGGAAGCGGCCAGCGAATTGGCCGGAAAGATACGCGGCGTCGCTTCGAGCTCGCCCGTCAGCTTGCGGTAAAGCTCGCTGTAGGGTCTCGTCGTGCGCGCATAACTGATGATTGGGAATTGCATCAGGTCGTTCAGCGTCAGCTTGCCTCGGTTGGGCAGGTTCAAAGCGGGCGAGCAGACCCACACGAGCGGAAACGATGGCAGCTCCACGTTCTCGATATTGTATTCCAGGATAGGGCCCATCAGCACGGCAAGATCGAGCCGGTGGGACATGAGCTCATTGCGAAGGGTCGTCGTCGTGTCGACGACGATGTCGGCATCGACAAGCGGATAGTTCGCCTGCAATTCCTTGAGGAAATCAGGAAGCCATGTGTGCACGATGGTCTCGGCGATCCCGAGTCTCAGCACCCCTGCCGTTTCCGAAAGAGAGTTTGCCATCAACTGCAGCCGTTCGGCCACGCGCAGGACGCGTTGCGCCGGCGGCAGCAGCCTTTGTCCCTCGGCGGTCAGCCTTACGATGCTGCGCTGCCTCTCGAACAGCTTGGCGCCAAGCGCTTCTTCCAGACCGGCGATTCGGGTCGAGACAGCGGGCTGTGTCGTGTTCAGGCGTTCAGCCGCCTTTCGGAAGCTTCCGAAAGTCGCCACCAGGAGGAAGGTTTCGAGCTGCTTGATGTTGAAAGGGATCACGATTCAATGCCGGACAATAATCTGGGCGCCGATCTTCACTCGGTCATATAGGTCGATAACGTCTTCGTTGGTCATTCGAATGCAACCGGAGGAGTTGGCCTGTCCGACGGTCCATGGCTGATTGGTGCCGTGGACGCGATAAAGCGTATTGCCGATGTACAGGGCGCGCGCGCCCAACGGGTTGTTGGGGCCGCCCGCGACCCGAACGGGCAGGAAGCGGCCTTTCGATGCTTCCCTGGATCGCATTTCGGCCGGCGGCCGCCACTCCGGCCAGTCCTTCTTGCTCGAAATCGTGTCGCGACCCGACCACTCGAGTCCCTCCTTGCCGACGCCCACCGCATATCGCAGCGCCTTGCCGTTCCCCAATATGTAATAGAGGCGTCGCTCCGTGGTGTTGATCACGATTGATCCCTTCGGGTGAACCTCGCCGAAATCGACGACCTCCCTGGGGATTGCCGACCATGCCGGCCGCGTTTCTCCACCAGCGGCCTTGTCGGGAGCGGATGGCGAGATCAGCACATTTCGGGCTTGATCGTAGCTCCAGCTTCGCGGGTCGTAGCCGCTGTTCGACTGACCCTGCGCCGGCGACATGGCGGCGGTCAACGTGGCGGCAACCAGAACCGACTCACCCAAGCCCCTGACGAGACGCGGGTCGATCAGGATCCAGCGCCCTTGACTGCCCGCAGGAGCTTTCAAGCTCGAGAGCAGGTTCTTGCGTGCTGCCACAGGGGCCGATCCCTTTCAAATTCGAGCAGGAAACCGGCAACCACCAACCGCTTCTGCCTGATTCCATGCGCACCATATCGCTTTGCTCGCCATTCGCAACATTTGGAACCAAGTATGCCTTGGCAGTCCAATTGGACTTCCAATTTGGCAACGCGCGCGATAGGATGAACGCGGCGGGTAAACCAGGAGACGGGCGACGCGGGCTATCGCTCCGCTCCCCAGCGATAGGACCAATGTTGACGGCACGCGGTATCTGCCAAGCGCACCGGTTGTCGAAAGCCAGCGCTGCCTTCGTGGCCGGCGGCCTCGCGGTCATGCTGATGTTCGGCCTTGCTGCGTCGCGGGCGGATGCCGCCGAGCCGCGCTGGCCCGCGGGTCCTTACAAATACATCACCATCGATCAGTCGGTGACGGATGCGCTGGTCGAGCTCGGCCGCAACATGCGGGTGCCGATGCGTGTCAGCAAGCTCGTAAAGGGACGTTTGAGCGCCGGCATGCCGGTTGGCACGGCGCGCGAGTTTCTGGAAGAGATTTGCAATCGATACGGCCTGGTCTGGCATTTCGACGGTATCGTCATGAACGTCGCCACCGAAACGGAGGTCCAGACCGCGCTGATCCCGCTCGATGCCAACACGGCCGCCGGCGCGCAAGATCGGCTTTCGCGGCTGGGCGTCATCGATCCGAAGTTTCCGGTCAAGGTTTCCAAAGAGGACGACGTCGTCTCGGTATCGGGGCCGCCGTCCTATGTGGAACTCGTCCGGAAGACACTTGGCGTTCCCGCATCGAGCACGAAGCAGGAGCCCGGCAAGGTCGTTTCGATCCGCGTTTTCCGCGGCAGCAAGCCGGCGGAGATACAGAATGTGCCCGTCAAACCGAACTGAAACAGGAGGCAGGTTCATGCAGATCGCGCCGATTGGAGCCTTGGAGGCGACGCTGGCAAGCTTGACCACCGGCGTAGGCTCGCAACAGCAGATCAACGCCGGCGCGGCGGCGCAACCGGGCAACCGGATGGTAGGCACCAAGCAGGAAAAGCACGATGCCGCGCAGCTCAACGCGCCAGAGCGCGGCGATGTCGCTGCACGCGCGGGCCAGCAGGTGGCGCAGGCGTCGTCCGGAGCCAATCCGGCAATGGCCGGACAGTCTTCCAAGTCGGAAAGGGCCGGGCCGATCGTCGAACGCCAACTCTTCGACTATCTGGCCGAGGTGGAGAAGGCTGGAGGAGGAGCGGTCACGAATCCCTCGGCCCTGTTGGGGTCTGTCGTCCAATCGCTGGAAGGAACCATGCAGCAGGTCCAAAAGGCCCTCGGCAAGGCGAATACGCCGGCAAACGCCGAAACGGCCGCCACGCAGGATGCCGCGCCGTCAAGCAAGGAAGCGGAAAATGCACCGGCAAAGAATGCCGAGCAGCTGCTCGAACGATCCATTTCGGTGATGTGGGCGGCAGCCAATCTCGAGCTCGTGACGAGCAGCGTGAAGGCCGTGACGTCGTCCACCAGCACGCTGATCAAGCAACAATAGGCGCTGCGAAGTGCTCGTGCCCGAATTGGTCCTGCCGCGGCGGTCGGCGCTGTTCAGTCGATGTGTCGCGGGGTGCCGCGTCGCGCTTGTTCTCGTGGCCATGCTTTTGCTCCAGGCCTGTTCGGTGGAGCTCTATTCCAACCTCAATCAGCGGCAGGCCAACGAGATCGTGGCTACTCTGATGCGTCACGGGATTCCGGCACAACGCGAAGCCGGCAAGGACGGCAAGATGACGGTTTCGGTGCAGAAGGGCCGTTTCGCCGAAGCCATGGCCATTCTCGACGAAAGCGGCTTGCCCAAACAGGAATTCCAGACGCTGGGTGAGGTGTTCAAGAGGGACGGGCTTGTGTCTTCGCCGGTGGAAGAACGGGCAACGATGATCTATGGCCTGAGCCAGGAGCTTTCGCAGACAATCTCGGAGATCGACGGCGTGCTTTCGGCGCGCGTTCATCTTGTCCTGCCCGAGAACGACCCGCTGAGACAGCAACTGGTGCCGTCGTCCGCCTCCGTGTTCATCCGGCATCGCGCATCCGTGCCGATGAATGACCTGATCCCGCAGGTCAAGATGCTGGTGGCCAAGGGCATCGCCGGACTGACCTACGACAACGTCTCGGTCACGCTCATTCCGGTTGCCGCGACAGCCCCGGAACCGGACTCCGAGGCCGGCTTCACGACCTTCCTCGGTCTCTGGCTGCATCCTGACAGCGTGGCGGCCGCGATGTGGCTGTTCTACGGCATGGCGGCGGCGATACTCGCGCTGGCCGCCCGGTTGGCGTACCTGCAGTGGTACCGACGGCCCGGTGTCTACGCCCTCGACGCTTCCGCAATACCTGTGAAGAAGACATGACCCGGGCCCGCTCGGAGCAAGCCGCCAGCCCGCAGTGGCAGGCATTCATGTCCGGGCCCGCATCCTATGCGGACGCGGCTCGGCTGGCGGAGTGTTTTGACGGCATGATCAGCGAGGCTGCTTGCCAACGCATGCTGCAGTCGCAACGCCTGCATGAGCGGTTGTCGAAGCTTCTGCTGGAGCACTACCGGCTCTCATATGCAGCCGATGAACCGTCCGACGAAGTGGATCGGGCGATCGCCCTGTCGTCGGGCGAGGAGCTGGAGGAGCTCGCTCTTCGCTCGGGAGCAATCTACTGGGCGGGCAGTCTTGCCGCCGTCATTGACGGACGCGAGGCCGATGCGCTGCAGGCGGCGCTCGGCGCCGATCTCTGTACCTTCGCCGTCGCCAACCGCGACCTGGCCGGTCCAGTGCGGCCGTTGGAGCCCTTGGAAGATATCCGCAGTCGCATCTATGCCGACGGCGTGAGCTGCCTTGGCGGGTGGTGCCAGGCGATGTCTGGCGAAACCGGCACGCGCGTTCGCCTCAAGCTCATGCCGCACGAACTCATCGACCGGACGGCCAAGCCTTTCGTAGAGTGCGGTCCGGCGATCGTCCGGCGCGCGATGGAGCTGGCGTGATGGTCGAACCCGGCCCCGCGACCACCGATACGCCAAGGCGGCCCTACGCCCGCATCCTGCGCGCCGCCGAGGCGCGCGCCTGGCAGGATGGCTATGCATTTCTCGATGGCGCACGGCGTGATGCCCAGCAGATGCGCGACGCCGCCCGGCATGCCTATGCTGCCGAATATGCGCAGGGTTACGAGGACGGCAAGGCGCAAGGCGATGCGGATGCCAGCCGGCTGCTAAGCGAAACAGCTGTCAAGGTCGATCGCTATCTCGGTGGGCTGGAAGCCGAAGTCACCAGTCTCGCCCTCGAGGTCGTCAGGCGAATTCTGGGGGAATTCGACGTCGGCACGCTTGTGGCAAGGGCCGCAAGACAGGCCGTGACCGAAATTCGCCGAGCCAAATATCTGAAGATCCGGGTCCATCCCGCTTCCGTGGAAAGGGCTCGCGAAGAGCTGGACGCGGTGTTGCGCAAGAGCGATCTGGGCATGACGGTCGAAATCGACACGGACGATGCGCTGGCGCCGGCCGCTTGCATCCTTTCGACGGATGTCGCCGTCATTGACGCCAGCATCGACGCCCAGCTCGATGCCATCGCCGCGGCAATCTCGTCAAAGGGCGAGGCGCCGGCATGACAGGTCCAGCCATCGATATCGAAGGTCGTCTGGCGGCCATCATTCCGAACCTCCGTTCCGGCCTGCGCGACGATGCCAGCCGCCCCCGGAAAGGCCGCGTGCGGCGGGTGGTCGGCACGGTCATTCATGCGACCGTGGAAGAAGCCCGGATCGGGGAGATATGTGAGCTGGTCGACCCCAAGGCCGGCAGGACGACCAAGGCGGAAGTCGTCGGGCTCATGGATGAGATGGCGATCCTTGTTCCGTTGGGCGATCTGACCGGCCTTTCAAGCCTGACTGAGGTCGTCGCGACCGGAAAGGATCAGCTGGTAGCCGTCGGACCCGGCCTTCTGGGCCGCGTGATCAGCGCGTTCGGCGAGCCTTTGGATGGCAGGCCGCTTTCGCCGGACGGCATTGTCGGCAGCTATCCGGTCAATGCCTATCCGCCGTCTCCGCTGGAGCGCAGTTTGATTTCCGAGCCGATCCAGCTTGGCATCCGCGCCCTCGACGGGCTGCTCACCTGCGCGCGCGGGCAGCGCGTCGGCATATTCGGCGAACCCGGCGTCGGCAAGTCGATCCTGCTCTCCGATATCGTCAGCGGCACCGACGCCGATGTTGCGGTAGTCGCCCTCGTCGGCGAACGCGGGCGCGAGGTGCGCGAATTCGTCGAACACCAGCTTGGACCGGAAGGTCGGGAGCGGGCGGTCGTCGTCGTCGCGACGTCGGACCGGCCCGCCATCGAGCGCGTCAAGGCCGCTTATGTGGCGACCAGCATCGCTGAATTTTTTCGCGACCAGGGCAAGCATGTGTTGCTTGCGATGGACAACATAACGCGGTTCGCCCGAGCGCAGCGTGAAATTGGCCTGGCCTCGGGTGAGCCGCCGACGCGAAGAGGTTTTCCGTCTTCGCTGTTCGCGGTCCTGCCGCGCCTGCTCGAGCGCTCGGGGCCCGGCCGCATCGGGTCCATCACAAGCCTCTACAGCGTCCTTCTGGAAGGCGACGGAACGCTGGATCCGGTCGCCGAGGAAATCCAGGCGCTGCTCGATGGCCATGTCTTCCTGTCGAGCGAACTTGCGCAACGCAACCATTTTCCTGCCATCGACGTCCTGCGCAGCAGGAGCCGCCTGATGGATGCCGTCGTGCCGTCGACACATCGGACCGACGCCGGCCACCTGCGCGAATTGCTCGCCCGCTACGCCGACATCGAACTTCTCTTGCGTGTCGGCGAGTACGAAAAAGGTAGCGATGCCGTGGCGGACGAGGCGATGGCCAAGATCGACGCCATCACCGCCTTCCTGCGTCAGCCGTCCGCCACGCACGAAAGCATCGAGAGGACTCGGCAATTGATGCGGGAGATCGTCGATGAAGGAGCGTGACATGATCGCCCGGTTGCGCGACCTCAGAAGTCGCCGTGAAGAGCGCGCCAGGGAAGATGTGGTCAGAAGGCACGCGGCTGCGCAACGGGCGGCATGGCAAGGCCAGGAAGCCGCCGTCGCGGTGACGGATCATCTCGAGCGCACGGTCGACGCCGAAGATACCGCCTTCGGGGCGCTCGTTGGACAGCCGGTAAAGGCCGCCAGGCTCCGCCGGCTTCAGGGGCGGTTCGAGGGCGCTGCGAGAAAAACCGAGCAGTTGCGGGAAACCGCGAAGATGGCAGCGCTCGCCGAGCAGCAACGCCAGGCGGAACTGTCGATGGCCCGCAATGATCACCGCGCGAGCATGAAGGCGGTGACCAAGGTGGACAGGCTGTCGGAGCAACTGGCCAAGCGCAACGCGCGTCGTCGCTTGGCCCTCGCCGAGCTTTCCGAGGAAGAGGAGCGCGGCCAACCGCGCCCGCCCGCGGAACAATAGCCCAATTCGTGATCGACATGGATGTGATGCCTCAAGACTTCGCTCCGGCGAAAAGGAAAGCGCGGCTGAAACCGGCGAAACGGGCCGCCGCAGGCTCGGGCGGAGGAGCACGCCTGACGTTGCAAACTGTGGCGCCCGCGGATGTCGGAGCGGTGAACGCCTTCTACCGTCGCCGCGCTGCCGCACAGGTCACGATTGCAGGGAAAACGGTGGCGATCGCAGCCATCTGGCCGGCGCCCAACTCTGCGGACCAGCCGCAGTGCGCGATTGGGTTCACCGCCGGCGATACGGTCGGGCAATTGCGCCTGCCGCTTTCAGTTGTCGAGCGAGGTCTCGCCGGGATCGACGGAACGATCGATATGAAACGGCTGGCGCCCGCGCATGCCGCACTGCTGCTGGAGACTGCATTCGAAGACGATCTCGAATGGATCGAGGGCAAGCTGGACGAGAGGATCGAGATCACCTCGGTCGCGCTGGGAAATGCCGTCTCAGGCGAGACTCCTTTCGCTTTTGTCCTGACCGGCGTGGATGCGACGATAGACTGCGTCTTGACCGCGAATGACGTCGGTCTTGCCGTACGGATCGGCCGCCTTCTCGACGATCTGGACAAGACCAGACCGCCGATCCCGGCTGAATTTCCGCTGCCGGTCTGCCTACGGCGCGGACCGCTTGCGATCACCCTTGGCGAGCTTCAAAGCCTGCAGGTCGACGATGTGGTGCTTTTCGGCGATGCGGAGGAGGGGCGCGTGGCGGCGCTCGTCATTGCCGAGCGCCTTTATGCGCCGGTGGCCCTGACAGCCGATGGCCCGCAATTGCTCGCCGCGCCGACCGCCATCGCTGGATCGAATTGGGAGTGGACCATGAACCAGAACACGCAGCCGCCAGCCGGGCAGACCTTGGAAGAATCGACTTTGGACGAGCTGCCGGTCGCGCTTGCCTTCGAGGTCGGCCGCACCGCGATGCCGCTTGGAGAGGTGAGGCAGCTTGCGCCTGGCGCCATTGTTGCGCTCGCCGATGTAGCCGAGGCGACGGTCGACATCCTCGCCAACGGCAGGCGTGTCGGTCGCGGCGAGATCGTGCGGATCGGAGAAAGCCTGGGCGTGCGGATCGTCCGTATGTTCGACAATGTTTGATAACTCGCCCAACCTGCTTGGAATTCTGATCGCCGTCGGTGTGGTCGGGTTGCTGCCGCTCGCGGTCGTCACGATGACAGGCTTCCTGAAGATTTCGGTGGTGCTGTTTCTCATCCGCAATGCGCTCGGCGTTCAGCAGATGCCGCCAAATCTGGTGCTCTATGGCATTGCGCTCGTGCTGACGGTCTATGTCACCACGCCATTGCTGAGCGAAATGTCGGGCCGGCTTCAGGAAGGGCAGGTCCAGTTCCAGACGACGGATGACCTTGCCAGGGCGGCGCAACTGGTCAGGGAACCCTTGCAGCGCCACCTCATGAAATTCACCCAGCCGCAGGAGCGGCAGTTCTTTCTCGACGGGACGAACCGCCTGTGGCCGGAACAGGCCCGGCAAAATCTCAAGGACGACGATCTGTCGATCCTTGTCCCTGCCTTCGTCGCATCCGAACTTACCCGGGCCTTCGAAATCGGCTTCCTGCTTTATTTGCCATTCCTCATCATCGATATCGTTGTTGCGAACGTCCTCATGACGCTCGGCATGATCATGGTTTCGCCGGTCCTTATTTCGATCCCGCTGAAACTGTTCCTCTTCGTCGCCATAGACGGCTGGTCGCGGCTGATGCATGGCCTCATCCTGAGCTATGGCTGACGCCGCTGGGGGTTTTGCATGAGCAATGACTTCATCCTGGCGAAGGTCCAAGGCGCGCTTCTGACGGTGTTGCTGGCATCGAGCCCGGCGATCATCGCGGCGCTGGCCGTCGGCATCCTCGTCGGTCTTGCCCAGGCGCTGACTCAGATCCAAGACCAGTCGCTGCCGCAGACCATCAAGCTCGTGGTGATCCTGTTGGTCATCATGGTGTTCGGTCCGCTGCTTGGCCAGCAGATCGCGCAGCAGGCCTCGACGGCGTTGGACGAGTTCCCCGTCGTCACGCGTTGAGGCACGCGGATGCCGGTTGAGCCGCTCTTCACCTCGGTCAAGGAGCTCCAGTTCTATCTCCTGGCAGGCGCTTTCGCGCTCGCCCGAATGACCGGGTTCATGCTCCTGATGCCGCTCTTTTCGCGCGTGCCGCTGTCAGGCCTCCTGCGCAGCGGCGTGGCGCTGGCGCTGGCGGTTCCAATCTTACCGATGATCGTCCACAAGCTGACGAGCACCGATCTCCAGACGACGATGGTCGTGCTCTACATGCTCAAGGAGGTCGTGGTCGGGGTAACGCTCGGCCTGGCGATGGGAATACCGTTCTGGGCGGCGGAGGCCGCGGGCGATATCCTGGATTTGCAGCGCGGTTCCACGATGGGGACGCTGATCGATCCGATGATGACCCATGAGACCGGTGCCACCGGCACCTTCCTCGCCGTCATCATGGTCACGATCTACCTCGCGGCCGGTGGCCTGCAACTTTCCCTGACCAGCCTCTACGACAGCTACGGCCTTTGGCCGATCGACCGACTTCTGCCCCTGTTCAGCCAGGACGCGGCCGGGATCTTCCTCGGCCTGCTGAACCGCATTCTGGTGATGGCGCTGACCCTCGTGTTCCCGCTCGTCATCAGCATGCTCTTGTCCGATATTGTGCTGGCCTTCCTGGCGCGGGCGTCGCCGCACCTCAATGTTTTTGCGCTTTCGCTGGTCGTCAAGACACTGGTCTTCAGCCTGGTCTTTGTCCTCTACGCGGCTTTTCTCCTCTCGTACATGAACCGCGACCTCGGCTTCCTGCGCGAGGCAGGCCGTCAGATACAAGCGATCGGCTGCCTAAGCTGTCAGTGAGAGTCAGTATGTTTATGCAAAAATGCTAATAGTAGAGCATTCGCTGGCTAACCAATAAATACAATTTATCGAAGAGGAAAGATTCTGACGATTTGACAACCGGCTGGCCCGCCGATGATCTTACGCTCTTTCGACGTGTCTGTGAAACGTGCATACTCTCGGACGCCATGCCTCGCCTGACCACTTCATTGTTCTATGACAATTTGCGACTGGTCGATGCAGATAAGCTGCGCAGGCTGGTTAGGATGGGCGCCTATGAAGGGTATACGGGAGGGCTTGCGAGCGGCAAGCTTCAAGCCAATGTCGTGATTGTGCCCAGCCGCTTTGCTGGCGATTTCCATCAGTTTTGCGTGCGCAATCCTAAAGCCTGTCCATTGGTGGGGGTAAGCCGTGCCGGCAGCCCGCTGATCCCGACTTTGGGCAACATCGACATCCGTACCGATGCCCCCAGTACAACATCTATCGTCATGGTGAGCTCACCGGTCGCAGGACGGATATCATCGACCTGTGGCGGGATGACTTTGCGGCATTTGCGCTCGGCAGCTTGCTTACCGTCGAAGCGGCAATGGTCGAAAAAGGCGTAGCGCTCCGCAGCGTTGCCAGCGGCAAGGCGTTGCCCAAGTTTCGAACCGGAATCGAGACTTGTCGCGCCGGTCCCTTTGGTGGCGAAATGGTCGTTTCGATGCGCCCGATAAGATGTTGCGATGTCGACAAGGTACGCGCCCTCACGGCACGCTTCCCGGACGCCCACGGCTCTCCAATCCATGTCGGAGACCCCGCGATCATCGGAATAGAAGATTTGATGGCGCCCGATTGGGGCGAAGCGGTAGAAATCATGGAAGGCGAGGTCCCCGTCTTCTGGGCCAGCAGCCTGACCGCTCAGGATGCGCTTGCCCGTGCCGAACTCGCGATCTCGATCTCGGTATCGCCAGGGCATATGTTGATCACTGACGTGAATGCTCGAGCGGACGCGGGAGCTTTCAAGGTCTGCTAGCTCCGGCATCCAGCCTTAGAGCAATTCCAGGAAAAGTGTGTACCGGTTTTCCGTCCGGAATTGCGTAAAAACAAATACTTAGAGCGGTTCGGCGATTCTATGAATCGCTGAAACGCTCTAGGCGGACATATCCTGGAGGCTGCCATCATTTGGGAGTAGGGGGCACACGGCGGCGGCAATTTTCGCCGCCGTTTTGAAACGTCCCCTCTCGATATCTGACGCGCTTCATGACCCTCCCGCGCTTTCGCCCAGGATGAAGAGAAGCTCGTCCAACTGCTCGAACTGCTCGGGCATCCCACCTTCCATCCCGGCGATGGCTTCGTCGAGAGCTTCCTTCGAGGGATAGAGTTCGTGCAGGACCAGCAACGTTTTGTCGCCTTTTTCCTCGAAGGTCACCGTGGTCACGGCGCCGTCCTCACTTTCCTCATTTGTCCAGACGAGGCGCGAGTTCGGTATCACCTCGAGGTACTTACCCACGAATGCCATAGGTTCAGAAGCATCGTGGCCAAACTCGACCCGGTACCTGCCTCCGACCCGAACATCCATTTCGCAGGAAAGCATGGGCACGCCTGTCGACTTCGGTGCCCACCACCGTATGAACAGCTCGGGCTTGGTCCACGCCGCGAACACGACGCGCGCCGGGCCGTTGAAGGTCCGCGTGATGATCAGCTCACGCTCGGACTTCCGTACGACCGTCGTGCGATTGTTCATGCGGGTGGGCTCACGATCTCTTCTTTCGTCCATCGACCTTCTCCTTCCGTTTCAATTCCTCGACAACCTTGTCCAATTCGTCGAACCGCGCGTCCCAGAGCCGGCGGTACCCCTCGATCCACGCCGCCTCTTCCTCCAATCCGCGTAAGCCGAGCTTGCATGTTCGCACGCGCCCGACCTTCTCCGTGGTGACGAACCCCGCCTGCTCCAGGACCCCGACGTGCTTCTTCATGCCCGTGAGGGTCATGTGGAACTTCTCGGCAAGCTCCGTGATCGAAGCGTCTGCACGCCCGAGCTGCTCCAGAACGCCGCGTCGGGTGGCGTCTGAGAGCGCGGCGAACGAGGCGTCGAGGCGGGCCGTTAAATACTGAACCATGTGGTTCAGTATTTAACGCACGGATTGGCGGCATGCAAGGGGGAAGCCGCAATCAGCCGGCCGCAGTCTGTAAGGGAAGGTCCTGCGCCGATGAACATCGGGCGCGCGGCAATCTCGGCACCTTGAACCAGCCGACTGCAGGCGCGTGATCGGCTAGACCTCGTCGAACCGGCTGCCTTCCTTGGAGGGGTCCTTCGACAAAACCTCCTCCTCCTCGTCGTCGGGCAAGGCCTCGTCGCTGTTCTGGCTGGGATTGTCGTCGTCCTCTTCGGAGGGCGTTCCTTCCGTCTCCCTGGCGTCGGGAATGCCTTCTTCCACGACCACGCTGTCGGGAAGCACCCTGTCGCCCTCAAAGGACTCCCAGTCCTGCTGCTCGATGGCCGGGGCCTCGGCCTCGTCTTGCTGTTTGGATCGCTGCTTGTTGCGGGGGTCCATATCGCTCTCCAATTTTGTGAACCTTTTACCGGCGTCCGGTTCGCTCCATTGAAGAACCGCTGGGGTGACCGGTTGTTCCGCGGTTGCCGGCGCGGCACGCGGCTCAACGCTCGATCTGCTCGAATGTGCATTGACGCGGGGCCTTGTCGGGTCGCCAGCGCACCAATTTTGTTCCATGACGGAAGCGGCCACCGGTGACGTGGTCGAAACGAACCTCTACGACCAATTCCGGCTGTATCGGCTCCCATTCTCCGCTGCGCTCGGTGCTCCAGCGGCTCGGGCCGCCCGGCGCTTTGCCGGTGAAGCCGAGCCCGCCGCGCAAGTTCTCGAGCTTCTTGGTGAGCCCCGCCCGCTCCTGATTGCCGATGGTCGAGGTGAAGCCGACATGGTCGAGTTGGCCCTGGCCGTTATAAAGCCCGAGCAGTAACGACCCGACCTGAGGCTTGCCGTTCAAGTAGCGGAATCCACCGACCACGCAATCGGCTGTGCGCAGCCGCTTGACCTTGATCATCGCGCGCTCGCCCGGCCGGTAGGATCCGCCCAGCGCCTTGGCGACAACCCCGTCGGTCGAGCCCTGACCTGCGCCTTGCAGCCACTGCCTGGCTGTGGCGAGGCTGGTGGTGGATGGCGAGAGCCGCAAGGAAGCCGTATTGGCTTTCGCCACGAAATTCTCGACTGCCGCCCGCCGCTCTTGCAGGGCGTTTTCGAGCAAAAGCTTGCCGCCTGGCGCGACGAGCATGTCGAACAGGATCAATTGCGCCGGCATCTTCACGCTCAGTTTTTGGATGCGGCTCTCGGCTGGGTGCAGCCGCATCTGCAGCGCGTCGAAGGAGGCGCGGCCCTCGATCTCGATTACGATCTCGCCGTCGACGACGAAATCCTTTGCATCGATACCGCGCAGCATGGCTCTAAGCTCGGGGAAGTAACGGCCGAGCGGCTTGCCGGACTTCGCCCTGAGGTCGACGGGATCATGGCCCTTGAAGGCGAGACAACGAAAGCCATCCCATTTCGGCTCGTATGCCCAGGCACCGCGATCCTCGGGCAGCGCCTCGGCGGCGCGCGCTTCCATCGGCTGCGTGTCCAGGGGAAGGGGAAACTCGTTGTTCGACGCAGTTTGGGCGGAAATCCGGGAAGTCTCCATCTCGCTTGAACGTTCGACCAAAGCTGTGGTTTCCGGCCAACAGGAACGAGTCGCACGGCGGGGCGTTGCTTCACCACAAAACAGGAACGAAACTTCGGCCATCCAGTCCGGCCGCTTTGCTCCATCACATCAACATGAACTACCGTCAGGAATCCTGATGTCGGTTTCCGGCTTGAGTTATGGTCCTCTCGGCGATCGTTGCACGCATGTCTGTGTCGACATGCAGAGATTGTTCGCTGAACCTTCGGAATGGGCAACGCCCTGGATTACCCGTGTCCTTCCCAGGATCGTGAGCCTCGTCGAGAGGAAAGCCGAGCGGACGATTTTCACACGCTTCTTGCCGGCCGAAAGGCCTGGGAGGGGCGTTGGTACCTGGAGGCGCTACTATGAGCGCTGGGCCTCGATGACCATCGAGAATGTCGGCCCGGAGATGATCGAATTGCTGCCGCCGCTGTCGTCGTTCTGCCCGCCGGCGCGGGCGATCGACAAACACGTCTATTCACCTTGGCCGGAGGGCAAGCTGCAGGCCATGCTTGCCGCACGCCGGATCGATACGCTGGTGATCACCGGCGGCGAGACCGACGTCTGCGTGCTTGCAACCGTCCTCGGAGCGATCGATATCGGCTATCGCGTCGTGCTGGTCACCGATGCGCTTTGCAGCTCCTCGGATGCCACGCATGACGCGCTGATGACCGTCTATCATCAGCGCTTCGCGCAACAGGTCGAGACGGTCGAGATGGAGACGGTTCTCTCGGCCTGGAACTGATCGTTATACGACGATCCCTCACGGGCATCGACGCCGCCGGCATCAGGCCTCGAGGTCGATCAAGGCGATGCCGAGCCTAGGGCGCTTTCTGCGGCGCAGATGAGCAGGTGACTCCAGCACGGTGACTTCCAAGTGGCACGCCGCGCGGCTGGCGAGGTAGAGGAAACGGGGCGGCAAGTTCGGATCAGAGACGCGGCCCCGCCACCATCCGCGCGACCCGCGCCATGTCCGCGCTCATCTCGCGGTCGTCGTCGAGGGGGGCCACGAGCGCGCGCACGGCGGCATAACTGCGTTGCGGGCCTTCGCCCATGCTGTCGACCACGCCGCGCAACTCGACGCCAGTCGCCGCGAAGATCAACTCCATGGCGACGAGGTAGCGCAGGCGCTCGATGATGCCGGCGGTCTTGGCCACTACCCGCGGCGCCATCGACGACTGGTCCTCGATGCCGTCCGAGACGGCCAGCGGGCTGAGCGACATCGGGTTGGCGAGATGCCGGATCTCGGCCTCGAGCGCCGCGACCGGCTTCTGCAACTCGGCGTAGCCCTGGCGGCTGCCGCCCCTGGCCGACAGGAAGCGCGGCAGTTCGGCCACCGTCGGCGACATCAGCTTCATCGAGCGGTTGGCGGTGGCGACCGCGCAATGCGCAAGCGCCTGGCCGAGCTGTTCCCAGGCCAGCGTGAAGGCCGTGAGGTCGAAATTGCCGTTCGAGACGACGCGTTCGGCCGCCGGCAGGATCACCGGATTGTCGCCCGAATGGCCAAGCTCGATCTCCGTCGCCAGCCTGGCCTGCTCGAACGCGTTGAGCAGGCCGCCCCACACCTGCGGCACGCAGCGGAAGCTCAGCGGGTCCTGGAGGCGCCGCGCGGCATTTTCATCCCACAGCCCGCTTCCGGCCAGCTCCGCCCGGAGCCGCGCGCCGATCTCGCATTGCCCGAATGCCGGCCGCGCCGCCAGCGCGTCCTCGTCGATGGCCTTGAGGGACGAGCGGAACGCCTCATGGTTGAGTGCCACGGCCGCCAGCGACCAGTCGATGAGGCAGGCGACATCCTCGAGGGCGAGGCACGCCGTTCCGGTCGAAAGGCTGTTCGCGACGATGATGGCGTGGCCGTCCTTCTCGCGCAGGTCGAGCGGCTCCAGCCCGGCAAGCTTCAGCGCCTCGGCGGCCGGCATGACCCTGCCCTGGAACTCGGCCTCGCCGTCGCCGCCGAGCGCCCTTGCCATGTGGCCGAGAGGGGCAAGGTCGGCCGCGCCGATCGAACCCCAGCTAGGGATCACCGGATGGACGCCGGCGTTGAGCGCGGCAAGCAGTCCCATGATGACCCGCTCGGAGGCGCCGGTGCCACCGGCGGCCATGCCACAGATGCGCGCCGTCAACAGCGCCCGCACCGCCTCGGTCGGCAGGGCCGGCCCGGCGCCCATCGAGTGGCTGAGCGGCACGCTGTGCTGGAAGGCGATCAGATCGGCCTCGGCAAGCGGCGTGTCGACACAGGCGCCGAGGCCGGTGGTGACGCCATAAAGCGGCTTGCCGAGCTGGGTGAGGCGCTCGATGAGCGCGCGGCCGGCGCGGATGCGGCGCATGGCCTCCTCGCCAAGCACGAGGCGGGCATTGCGCCGCGCGATCTCGGCGACATCCGTCGCGCCGAGCGGCCTGGCGTCGAGGACGATCACTCTGGCTGTCATGCCCTTTCATCTATCTCATGATCGGCGCCGCGCAAATGTGCCACGCCGCCCCTTGGACGCGGCGCAGCGTCATTGCGGCGCCCGTGCCTCTGGAGTATTTTAGAATCCGATTGGATGAGACGCATGCCCGCAGTCGTTATGCATGCGTTCTGCTCCGGTCTCGGCAGATTGTGAACTCTTTAACAGACCCATGCGCCGCAAGCTGCATTGCTGCGGCCGACAGGTCATAGCAGTTAAGGATTTGCCATGCTGCGATGCTGCGCCTTCCTTGCAGCCTTGGTCCTCGTGGGCTTCACGGCGTTCGAAGCTCATGCCGATCGAAGGGTTGCCTTTGTCATCGGCAATTCCGAATACCGCGCCATCCCGGCGCTCAAGAATCCGGACAAGGATGCCGAGGATGTGTCGAACACCTTCCGCATGGCCGGCTTCGATGTGTTCGTCGCCAGGGATCTCACCAAGCTGCAGTTCGAGGAGCAGTTCCGCAACTATCTCGCCGCGGCGGACGGCGCCGATCTCGCAGTCGTCTATTATTCCGGCCATGGCTTTCAGATCGGCGGCGAGAATTTCCTCATTCCGGTCGACGCCTCGCTGAAGGCCGCGGCCGACATCGAGGTCCAGGCGATCAAACTCGACGACGTGCTGGAGCAGATGCGCTCGAAGTCGAAGATCCAGGTGATCATCCTGGACGCCTGCCGCAACAATCCGTTTCCGCGCAAGGACTATTGGCTGCGCGACCAGCTGATCGCCGCCGGCGGCGCCGGCCTTGCGCAGGTGAAAAGCTCGCTGAACACGCTGATTGCCTTCGCCACCGAACCGGGAGCGGTCGCCTATGACGGGACGGGTGACTTGAGCCCGTTCTCGTCCGCGTTCTCCCGCCGCGCCTTGGCGCCGAACCAGGAGATCCGCACGGTGATGGCGGCAGTCCGCCGCGACGTTGTCAAGGCGACCGACGGCAAGCAGGTTCCCTGGGAAAACTCATCGCTGATCGACGAGGTGGTGTTGATGCGCCGCGCCAGCCGCCCTGCGCTGCCGCCGGTGCTGGAGAAAGTCGTGCCGTCGGGCGTCGGGCCCGTCGCTCTGGACCTGCCGGAGCCGGTTGACGTCGACGGCGGCGCGGTCACCGTCAGCATCGAGAGGCCGCCGGCGCTCGGACGCCTGATGCTGGACGGCAAGCCTGTCGCGACCGGCGAGCCGATCGCCGGCAAGGACCTGCCGCGCCTTCAAATGGACGTGCCGAAGGGTTCCGGCGCGCAGGAAGAGGTCGACATGCTGGCATATGCCACGCGCGACAACTGGGGCGGCGAATCCCAGGGCATCCTCGTGTTCAGGGTCAAGAACGGGAACGCCGCCGAAGGGCAGCAGCTCATGGCCTCGCTCGAGGCCGAGCAGAAGCAGCAGGTGCTGGAGCGCGGCATCCACATCGCCGGCGCGGCCGAGGCGATCGAAAAGAGCGACATCAGCGTACCGGTCGGTGTCGGCCCGGTGCCGCTGAAGCTCGATTTCCCGACCAAGGATCCCGCCGTCAGCCTGAAGCTGGCGAGCTACCCGGCGACGGGAACGCTGTCGCTGCCGGATCGGACCCTGTCTCCGGATTCCAGCCTGATGGCCGATGAAGTCGACCATTTGCGCTACGAACCCCAGATAGGTGAAGTCAAACCACTCATAGTCGGCGTCGAGATCCGCGCTGATAATACCTCGTCGAAGCAGGCGACGATGAAGCTGTCGCCCAGCGTCGATCCCTGCGACAGGGAGGCCGGCGAGCCCCTCGACCTGCAGGGCGTCGTCCCCGGCCTGTTGCCGAACGAGATCAGCAGCAACGCCGTGGACGTCTGCCGGGCGGCGGTGAAAGCCTATCCGGACGTCGCCCGCTTCCGCTACGAGCTCGGGCGTGCGCTGCTTGTTGTCGGCAAGGTCGAGGACGCGAAAAAGGCGATCCAGGAGGCTGCCGACAAGGGGCACGTCCGCGCGGTGTTCGAGCTCGGCTATATCGCCTCATCCGGGATAGGGACGGCTGTCGATCCTACGAAAGCGAACGGCTTCTATGTAAAAGCATCAGACAAAGGCGATCCCTACGGAATGACCGCCTGGGGTCGGGCCTTGTTCAACGGGCTGGGGGTCCAGCGCGATACCGCCAAGGGGCTGGACCTGCTGCTGAAAGCGGCTGCTATGGGTCACACCTATGCGATGAACGATCT
Organism: Mesorhizobium sp. M1D.F.Ca.ET.043.01.1.1; assembly: GCF_003952385.1. Taxonomy (NCBI): domain Bacteria; kingdom Pseudomonadati; phylum Pseudomonadota; class Alphaproteobacteria; order Hyphomicrobiales; family Phyllobacteriaceae; genus Mesorhizobium; species Mesorhizobium sp. M1D.F.Ca.ET.043.01.1.1. The sequence goes on along the minus strand of NZ_CP034444.1, from coordinate 1,574,477 downwards.
CGCCGCGATCTTCACCGAGGGCCGCAGCGGCGTGCCCGCAGATCCTGCTCGCGCCGTGGCCTTTCTGAAGGCCGGCGTTGAGCGGCAGGATATGTATTCAATGAACATTCTCGGCCGTAGTTATCTCAGCGGTCGCGGCGTCGAAAAGGATCCGAAGCAGGCGCAGGCGCTTTTCCAGAAGGCCATGGATCTCGGCCAGCCTTATGCTCCTGCCAGCCTTGGGCGTATGTATCGGGACGGTCTCGGCGTGACGCCGGACCTCGATGAAGCGCAAAGGCTGTTCGAGATGGCAGCCACCCGCGGCGATTATTCCGGCGCCTATGATCGCGCGGCGCTTGAGATGCAGAAAGGCGGGAAAGCGGACCAGATCGTGGCCGCCCGCTATCTCGCATTTGCGGTCGGGCTCGATCTTCGAAACGAATTGCCGAGCGCCCAGTCCACGTTGGAGCAATTCCCCGCAAAGGCCAAGACAGCAGCACTGAAACAGCTGCGGTCCGAGCTTAAATCGAAAATCCAGACGGGTGGTTCACTCGACGACCAACTGGTCAAGACAGCCAGGGCCGTTTGGGAGCAAGCCAATCCGCGTCGAGACTTGTTCTGATCAACAGGGAGGCTATGGTGGGCAGGGCACTGAAACAGGCAGTCGTCGGAACAACTCTCTCCGCCGTTTTGGCGGCGCTCATGGGCTGTACGTCCTTAATGCCGCCCAAACCGGAGCCGGCGCCGGTGGCAGCGAAACCTCAGGCGAAAGTCGTCCGGACCACGACCGCGCCAAAAGTCGTCAAGCGCAAAAAGGTCACTGCCCAGAACCCGGTCCAACCTGTTCAGACTGCGCCCATCATTGCGCCCTTGGGTGGAAGTGGCGGTGGCGGTGGCGGGTGGTGATGAGGCCTGCTAACTGCAACTTTGCGATTGCACTGGCTTGGTGAGCAGCACCTCATGCCGCTATCGTGGGTTGCCGATCACGAGCGCGAGCGGAGCTAATAGGCGTCGGCCGATTGCTGCTGCGCTTCCATCTCCGCCATCTGGATGCCCATTTCGACGAAGGCCGAAAGCACGGCAAAACGGTCCGCGAGCGACACCCGCGCAAGCCCCGCCAGGATCCCCGCGCCGACGGCGTGGGCGGTCGGAAATCCGACCGCTGCCTGGTCGACGGCCGAGCCGCTGTCGCGCCAGCCCGCGGCCAGGGCCAGCCACGAGACGGGTGTCGTCGGCGGCACCTCCACTGCCTGGGAAACCGCTGCGCGGTGGTCGGGATTGCCGGGTTGGCCGACCCAGTCGCCGACGAGCGCCAGCAATTCGAGATCCCTGTCGCCGAGCAGCTCCGCAAGATTGCCCAGGCACTCATGCGCCCACCAGACCGCGGCCCGCTCGGGCAGCAGATAGGCGCAAAAGGTGATTGCCTCTTCGGGCACGCGCCCGGCCAGCAGCGCGCGGCAGAACTCGATCGAAGACTGGTCGGTGGGGGCCGCTTTCATATCGTGGGCGACGGCAGGGCAAGCGCTGAAGAGATCCCGCGCCGTCCTGAACCGGAGCCCGTTGGCCATGGCTGCCCGCCCCCACTAGGAATAGAGGTACTGAAACCCCGGCGGGGGCATTGGTCAAGCCTAGCTTAACAAACAGCGGCCGCTCCGGGCGTGTGTTTGTTCACAGACAACCGTCGCGAAATTTGCTATTTTCCGCCGCAGCGAGATCCGCTCAAACAAGGAGTAACGGTCATGCGGTTGGCCAGCTCAGCCTTTGCATTGGCGGCCGTGCTTTTTTCGACGCACGTTTCCGCTGATCCGCTTCAGAAATCCGAGGACATCGTGAAGTTCTTCACCGGCCAGGGCAAACTCGGTGCGTCGCGCGGGATCTGCGTCGGCACCGAGGAAGAGTGCAAGAGCAAGAACGACAAGAACGCGGCCCCCACCAAGACCGGGCTCGATATGATGATCAATTTCGGCCTGGATTCCGCCCAGCTCGATCCGACCGCGCGCGCCGAACTCGACGAGTTCGCCAAGGCGCTGAAGGACAACCGGCTGAGCACGTTCACCTTCGTCGTCGAAGGCCATACCGATGCTTCCGGCTCGACGCGCTATAACCAGGACCTGTCGCAAAGACGGGCACAGTCGGTGGCCGCCTTCCTGACCGCGAGCGGCGTTCAGGCCGCCCGGCTCGAGGCGATCGGCCTCGGCAAATCGCACCCGCGCGTCGCCAATCCTTACGATCCGGTCAACCGCCGGGTGGAGATGCGGATCAGGACGGAATAAGCCGCGGGCACAAAGTCATCCGCGCGCCGCATACGGCAATCAACGGGAGCCCGGCCAGACCGCCGGACTCCCGTTTCTGTTAAGAGCAATTCCAGGAAAAGTGCGTAGCGGTTTTCCGTCCGGAATTGCGCGAAGACAATCAGGGCTTGTTGAGCACGCCGCCCACCGCGACACCGGTGCCGAAGATCAGCGCCTTGGTCAGGAAGTCGTTGTTGTCGTTCGGCGGCGGGCCTTCCTCGCGAACCACGGTCTCGCGGTCCCGCCTCCGCTGGACGACCTGCTGCTGTCTCTTGCGTGGTTTCTGGGCTACCGGCTTCAGCGTGCGGGTCTTCTGCACCACAGGCTTCTTGGGCGCCGCCGCGCGCGCCTGGTCGGCGGCATTCTTGGCACGTACCGCATCCATCATCGGGTCGGTCTGGATCACCAGGAACGCCAGCTGCTCGCCCGTCAGATAGGTCGTCTGCGGCAGGCCGTTCTTGCTCTGCCAGACGCCGATCGCCTGGCGCGTCCTCGGGCCGATATTGCCGTCGGCCTGGCCAAGCTCGTTGCCCAGCGCCTCGATGCGCAGCTGCAGGTCGATGCGGCCGTCGCGATCGAGCCCGATGGCGTCTTCCGTCAGTTCGGTGCCCGGCGTCCGCTTCATCTCGTCGCTGATGCCGACCGAGGTGCGCACGGCCGAACCGGCATTGGCGTCAGTCCCATTGGCATCGAGGGCCGCGACCTGCTTGTTTTGTGCGTTCGGGTCCTTCAACTGATCGATGTTTAGCTTGGCCACCGTCGCGAAGCGGCCGTTCGGGAATTGTTCGAGATAGGCTTCGTAGAACGGGATGGCGTTCTTCTTCGAAGCCTCGTCCCAAAGACGCTGCTCGACCTCCCAGGAGGGCGGTTCGCTGGCTGCCGCAGGGGCGGCCGCCGTCGTCTTGGCCGCATCGGCCACGGGCGCCGCGACGGGCGCGGCTTCCGCCGCGGGCTTGCCGAGGAAGACCTCGCGTCCGAGCGAAGCATTGTGCCAGGGCCGCTGCCGGCCTTGCGTGGCTTCCGTCACCTCGCCGCGCACCCGCGTCAGGGCGCTCTGGATCTCGATCCCGGGCTCGGTCAGGTGCTTGGCCAGGGCCAGCGAATAGGGGCTGTCGACGCCGTTGCCGTCGAAGGCGATGGCGCCGGGGTCGGTTGCATAGGCGATAAGCACGCCGCCCGTGCCGACGCCGTCGGCCTTCGCTTCCACCGGCGCCAGGCCGGCGCCGAGCGAGCGGCTCTTCGGCAGCGAGGCGGCCAGCGTCCTTGCCAGCGGATTGTCACGGCAGGCGTCGAGGATGATGACGCCGACGGCCGGGTCGGGCGGTAACGCGGCCATGAACTCGTCGATCTGCACGGTGCGGGTCTTGAGATAGGCCGGCGAGGTCAGCTCGGCATCGACCGGGATCAGGTAGTTCTTGCCGTCGACCTGCATGCCGTGGCCGGCATAGAAGATGACGGCGAGGTCGGCGTTATAGGATTCTTCCGTAAACCGGCTGATCAGGCTGTGCATGCCTTGATTGTCCTGGTCGACGCCTTCGATCACCTCGAAGCCGGCATTGCGCAGCGTCGATGCGATGAGCTGCGCGTCGTTGGCCGGGTTGGGCAACGGCACGGCGTTGACATATTTGCTGTTGCCGATGACCAGCGCGACGCGTTTGGCGGCATCTGGCGTGGCGGCCTCGGCGCCGAACGCGGCAAGGACGAACAGAAGAATTCCGCTCAAAAGGACGGCGAACGCTTTCATGGATCTGCCCTCCGCCCCGAGGGGGCGCGTTATCGGTTTCTGCGCATGCTAATTTCCGCTCGCGACAAAGTCGCTTCTGCCAAAAATGGCTTCTGGACGTATGTGATCCCGGCCACAGTTTTGGTTCACAAAAAAACTTTGCAACCACGCGTCAATATACCATTCGCAAGCATCAAAACCAAACGGCTTGGCTGCCGGGGCGCGATCCGCGGGCGACTGAAACCCGGGGTTAACCAGGCTCCAGCGTGCTTTGAATCGAATTGACCAGCGCCGTCATCGCCTGCTTGTATTTTTCGAACTCCGGCGATGTCTGCCGGATCTGCGTCGTGGTCGTCTGCTGGTTCTGATCGGATGCCACGCGGATCACCTTCTGGCCCATCTTCCGTTCGGCCCAGTCGACGACGTAGCTGGTGGTCTTGCCGGTGAGGAACGGATTGGCCTGGATCACAGCGGCCCCGAGGACCGCGCTCAGTTGCGCCGAGCCCGGCGCCGCCAGCACCTGGGCAGCACCCTCCATGCCGAGGAAGTGGCAGAGATAGAGCCGCCCGGCGGTGATCTGGTGGCCGCGGGCGCGAAGATAGGCTTCGCCCTCGCGCGCCAGGTTGCGCACCATCTCGCGCGACAGCGTGGCGTCGTAGCGAAGCGCCAGCAGGTCGGCGGTCGACAGCGAGCGGGCGAGATCGGGCCGGTAGGTGTTCATCATCCGGATCCAGGTCTTGGTGATGAACTGGCCGGCGCCGGTCGCCGAGGACAGCGGGTTCTTGGCCCGTGCGCTGCCGCCGCTTTCGACATGCACGATCCGGTCGGTCAGCGTCTCGACGGCAGCGTCGCCGGAGCCGCCGGAACTGGCTGCAGCATAGGTGGCGACCGTGGTGACCGTCCCCAGCGGATCGATCGCCTCGCCGCTCTGGTAGAGCTCGAAATGCAGATGCGGGCCCGTCGAAAGCCCCGTTGTCCCGATATAGCCGATGACGTCGCCGGCCTTCACCTTGGTGCCGACGCCGCTTGCGATGGCGAATTTCTGCATATGCGCATAGCGCGTCTCGCGCCCGTTGGCGTGCGCGATCTTGACCAGGTTGCCATAGCTGCCGCCATCGCCCTGGAAGGAGATCTCGCCGTCGAAGGCGGCCATGATCGGCGTGCCGACCGGAGCGGCCCAGTCGACGCCTTTGTGGATGCGAACTGTGCCCAGGATCGGATGCTTGCGCGGGCCGAAGGTCGAGGTCATAACCCCGCTGACCGGCGTGACCATGCCATTGGTGACGGTCAGCGAACGGACCTCGTCATTGCCCGTGACGCACGCGTACTGCCCGTCGCTCTGCTGGAAGACGAAACAGTCGAGGCTCTTCTCAGTGCCCTGGACGCCGACATAGAGGACCCTTCCGGAGATCTCGCCCTGGCCGCGCGGCGTCTGCGAATAGATCAGCACCAGGCGCTGGTCCTCGCTGGCGAAAGCGTCGAGGTCCTGTCCGCGCGACATATACATGATCGCCTCGCCGATCACGCTGGTCGGAACCTTGTTGCGCGCCGCCGTCGAATAGATCGCGTCGAGCAGGCGGTACTGCCGCTTCGGCCCGCCCTCGTCGGATGCGCCGGAATAGTTGAACAGGTCCTCGCGCACCCACGGATCGACGCCCGAGACGAAGGCGCCGGCCGCATTGCGCGTCAGCGTGCCGACATAGACGTTCCTGGCGTAGATCGAAACCTGCATGAGCAACATGGTCGTCGTCTCGCGGTTCGGCCTGAACCCGCGCATGGCCACCACATAGCCAGATTGCAGGCCATCGCAGTTGAACAATGCCTTCAGCGCTTCGCCCGCCAGTTTCGCGTCGTCGGCAGAGAAGTGCGCGTCGGCGACGACGCTGTCCAGGCTGCGGTCGTTGAGGATTTTTACGAACGTGTCCCCCGTCGCCTCGAAGCGCTGGTACTCGCTGGTGACGGTGGCGACGGTCGTGTTGTTCTCGATCTCGGTCTTCTTGAAGGCGGGAAGGGCAGCTTCGCCCTGATCGACGGTCTCGCCCCAGCCCGCCTCGGGATCGTCCGCATCCGCCTTGGGCGCAGAAGCCTCAGGCGGTTCGCTCTCGTCCGGCGCCGCCTGAAGGTCGTTCGCCAGATCGCCTTGCTGATCGTCGGCTGCAGCCGGGGCGGGCGGGGCGGCTTGCTGGTCGGGCGCCGTCGCCGAGACTTTTGGCGCGGTCTGCCGCTGCGCCTGGAAGAAGGCGAAATCCTCCTGTGTCGACGGGATCGTCGTCATAAATTTCTCGCTGGCGCTCAGCATCACGTCGGAGAGGATCTCGATCTGCGGCGAGGCGCCGGAACTGTCGAGCTCGGCCGGACGCGCGACGGTCTTGCCCTTCGTTGCGGTGTCGGCGTCGGGCGCCAGCGTGATCCACATCGGGTCGCCGGCGAGGTCGATGATGGCCGGCACATAGACCGAGGCATCGGGCGGTACATCCTCCATGCCTTCGACCGGATGCAGTTCCTCGTCCTCGTCGCCGAACGACCAGTAGTCCTTGGTGAGGTAGAACCCCGTGGCGATCGAAACGACGGCGAGCCCGGCGACACCGGAAAGAACCCAGCGCCAGAGCTTGCGCCGGCGCTCGGCCAGGCGCGCCTGCTTCTTCAACTTGAAGCTCGTGTCGATGCTGTGCGTCACGGGCTGCTTCCGGTCAGGAAATAAGTCCAGCGCACCTGCTCCAGCGTGTCGACCTCGACGAAGCGCGCGGCGATATGGCCGCGCTGCCAGCACTCGTCGATGCCGCGGATCGAGAAGCGGCGGCGGTCGATGCACATCTCGGTCGATCCGTTCAGGATCGCATGGCCGAACACGTCCGTGGCGTAGATGTAGATATAGCGGTTGGTGAGCTCCTCGCGGATGACGTTGACACACTGGTTGGCGCCGATCGTCCACCAGCCGTCGGTCTGGTCGGCATCGTCGACCTTCTGTCCGACGGCAAGGTTGACGACGTCGAGCGTCTGGTTGCAGACCGTGAATTCGGCATGGGCTCTACCGGTGGTGAGGATCGAGAGCAGCACCCCGCCGAGCAGTGCGGCAAGCTTCATGCGGCCGGTCGTATCAGCCCGAATTCGAAGCCGGCCACGCTTCTTGCATGGCAGTGACGGAGAGGAAGGACGCGGGTAGCGGAGTTCCATCGGCGTCCATGTCTATCCGCCAAGTCGGAAGTACTTGGCCGTGGCGGAGAATTGGGAACCGTCGGCCTGGATCTCCTCGAGGATCCTGGGCAACAGCTCCGAGGCCGGCGTCGGCCGCGAGAACATCGCGGCCCGGATATCCCGGGGTCCGGTGATCACCAGCATGATCTGCGGCAGCGCCTTGCCGGCCGCCCTGTCGGCGTCGCTGAGACCGATCGGGATGCTGAACGCCGCCTTGCCCGGCTGCGCCACCATGCGCTCGTCGAGGTTGAAGGCGATGCCCTTGTGGTCGATCAGCATCACGTTGGAAATCAGCCCGCCGCGCGTCACGATCGTGCCGCTGATCGGCGCGCCGTCCGGCACGGACGTCCGGTCGAGAACGAGTTGCGGCCGCTCCGTTCCGCTGCGGTCGAGGAAGCGCAGGAAGTTGGTCACCTCGCATTGTGGCTGGTCGATGAGGCGCACGCTGATATCCGGCTCGAGGTGGAATCTCGACTGGAAATCATTGAGCAGTTGTTCGAAGGGCTGCACCGTTGTTCCAAAACCTTCGATCGCGGCGGCGCCGTCCGTCGCCGATGTCAGGCTCGCATAGAAGCAGTCACCGCCGCTGAAGTCGCGCACCCAGGAGGCGCGCTGCGTCAGCTCGTCGAGCTCTTTTGCCGGCGGCGGAACCTGCGGCTTGGGCAGGTTGATGACGACGTCCGTATTCTGCGGTTGCTTGGCTGCAGGCGGCGTTTGCGGCAGCGGTGCCGGTTGCGTCGACGCGCTCGGAGTTGCCGGCTGGCCAGCCGCTTCGGGCGCGGTCGGCTGGCTGGGAGGCGACGCCGGTGCCTGGCTTTCGGCAGGCGGAGCAGTCTTCGGCTTGGGCAACTTGGACAGAGCCTCGACGAGGTCCGATGCGCTGGGCCTGGTCGCCGGCGGCTTTGCTTCCGGCGCCGGAGAGTTTTCTGCTTCCGTCTGGCTCGGTCCTGACGCCTTGGCCGGCGGCGCCTCGTTGGTTGGTTGAGCCGGCTTCTGGCTTTGCGCAACCTTTGGAGCCGGCGTCGGTGTCCCGGTTGACGGTTTCGCGGGTTCGATCTCGGTCGGCTGCGGGGTTTCGGCCCGATTTTTGGCATCGCTCTCCGGCTGGGCCGCCGGCGTTCTCTGGATCTCCGCCGGCGGTCGAGGCTTGGGTGCGGGCGTTTCGGCGGGCTGCGCCGGGTTCTGCGCGGCCCCTGCATCTGCCGGCTTCCCCTCGGGGCCGGTCCTGGCTTCCGCTTGGGACGGCGCGGGCGAAACAGGTTTTGCCGGCTCATTGCCGGCGGCGTTGTTCGAGGGCAGGGGCCTCGACGTCTCCGGCTGCGGCTTGGGCGTCTCCGTCACCGGCTCCTGGGCAGGCTTGGGCGCGAGAGGCATCGGCTTCTCGACCGCCGGCGGCCGAGGCGACATGACGCCGGCGAAATAGAGGCCGGCGCCCGCCACCACGGCCAGCGCCACCACGCCACCTGCGATTGCCGGGAATCGCGAGCGCTTTGGCCGCGCGGAAGGCGCAGGCGCCGCGGCTCGTGGCGCAGCTGCTGCCGAGGAAGGCCGCGGCTCCGACAGATGCGCCGGCCGCACATGCGGAACGAAGCGTGGCTCGCCGGGGACGGTCGACGGCGGGGACCCGGCGTCCGGCGGCGCCGTCCATGCGGCGCGCGGCAGCCCTGAGCGTTCGCGCGGGGCGAAAGACGCCGGCGGCGGCAAGGTCGCGTCGTAATCGTCGTCTCGTGTTGCCCTGGCGATCTCGGCCATGCTTGCCGGGCGGTCTTGCGGATCCGGCTGCAGCATCGCCTCGATGAGAGACCGGAAATCGGGGTCGATGTCCGACAGGTCCGGCACGGTGCGGCGCTTCTCGATCACCTCATATTGCGAGCCGCTCATATCGAGCGGCTTGCCGCGCAGGGCTGCGGCCAGCACCAGTCCGAGGCTGTAGATGTCGGATTGCTCGCTGACCTCGCCGCCATAGAGGCCCAGCTGCTCGGGAGAGACGTAGTTGTATTTGCCGGCAAACTTTCCGCCGATCAGCGTCTCGCCGCCGACATTGGCAGAGCGGGCGATGCCGAAGTCGATGATCTTGGCGCGCTCGACCCGGCCTCCCGGCAGGATGATGTTGTCGGGCGAGAGATCGCGATGGACCGCGCCGGCCTGATGCACGGCGCTCAAGCCGGAGGTGAGGCGATGGCAGAGCCTGCGCACATCCGGCGGCGACATCGGGCCCTGCCGCATGACGTCGAAGAGCGACTGTCCGTCCACGAACTCCATGGCCAGATAGGGACGGCCGATGCCCGGATCGATGGTGAAGACGTGGTATCGCACGACGGCGTCATGCGACAGATGGTTGAGGATCGACGCCTCCTTCCGGAACAGCGACAGGATCGTCTGGTCGCGCGCGAATTCGGGCAGCACGATCTTGATCGCCACATGATCGCCGGTCTGGATGTTATGGCCGCGATAGACCTCGCCCATGCCGCCGGACGCGATGCGCTCGTCGAGTTCGTAGATGCCGCTGAGCTGCGTGCCGACACCGGTATAGGCGAGGCTCGGCGAGATCCGCGTCTTGTCGTCGTCGCTCATCTCACGCAGCCCCCGTTCCGGACTGAGCCGATTGCAGCGGCCCGTTGCGACGGTCGCCGACGCTCACCATCACGATGGTGACATTGTCCGTTCCGCCGCGCGCCAGCACGGTCTCCAAGAGCTTCTCGCACGCCACCTGCGGCGGCCCTGATTTGACCGCGGCTTCGATCTCGGCGTCGCTGACATGGGCGGTGAGCCCGTCGGTGCTGAGCACGAAGACATCGCCCGGCATAAGCTCGCCTTGCTGGAAATCGATCTCGAGTTCGTCGCTGACCCCGACGGCATGGGTGATCACGTTGCGGCGCGGCCAGGTGAGCGCTTCCTCCGCGCTGATCATGCCGCGGTCGAGAAGCTCCTGGACTTCGGTATGGTCCCTCGAAATCTGCGAGATCGCGCCGCCTCGCACCAGATAGATGCGGCTGTCGCCGGCCCATAGGCCCGCGAACCGCCCGTCCATCGCCAGCAAGGCAGCGAAGGTGGAGCCGATGGTGATGCCGCGCGATCGCGATATGTTGCGGATCTCGGCATTGGCGCGGCTCAGCCGATCCTCGAAGCGCGCGCGAAGGTCCGGCGCCGAGCTGGCGATGCCGATCGTAGCCAGGTGGTCGACGATGCTGGCCGAAGCGACTTCACCGGCCTCATGGCCGCCCATCCCGTCCGCCACCACCCAAAGGCCGGTGCGCGGCTCGACGAGGTAGTTGTCCTCGTTATGGTCGCGCACACAGCCCTTGTGGCTCACGCCGAAGCTCTCGATGGGAAGGGCGACAGTGCTCAATTTGCCACCAAGCGCTTCGCGAGCGTCCTCTGTGACGAACCATGGGCCGCGTGCCCAGGCCAGTTTGCCACAAGCGCATACGTTAGAGTACCGAAATGAAGGCTGGCGCCGGCGACGCTCAGGAGCGCTGGCATGTCAAAACGCCTTCGGACAGCTGAAGGCGGACAGCGCCGGGAGGACCAGGGGATTTGCGGCCGAGCCGGTCTCCATCTTGTAGGCGACATCGCGTCCGCCGATCACGAAGCGCGCCTCGGTGTTGCCGGCATCGCCGGTGACCGTCGCCTTGTCCAGCAGGCGCTTCAAGGCCCATGGCCCTTCGAATTTGAGGGCGGACTCGCGGCCCGGCATTTCCGGCGTCAGGCTGAGGCTCGCGGATCCGGACGCGGCGCCGCTCGGCCAGGTCACGGTGCTGGGCGCGTTGCCGGCCTGAGCGCTCTGCACCGTCTGCCCGTCGACATTGAGCACCGCGCTGTCGGCCTCGCTGTTCAGCGAGGTGGGCGTGAAGGTGATCGCGACCGATGGCGCCGAACCGCCGGACGGGAAGAAGGCGCTCCGGATTTCCGCCGCCGACTGGAACGCCTTCAAGGTCGACTTGGCGAGATCGCGGCCGGAACGGGCATTCTGTTTCCACGTCCAGTCCTGGCCCGTCATGTCGATCAGCGGTGCAAGATTCTGCGCGAAGAACCGGTCCATCAGGCCGCCCGGGGCGAACAGCCTGGCGAAATCGGCAAAAGAGATTTCCTCGCTGCTGTCGCTGGCGAAGGGATAGTGGCCGTTGACGGCTTCCTCGCAGGGGCGCGTGACCGTCTCGTCGAGCGTCTGGTTGAGGTTGGCCACGGAGGTCGCGGCGACATTGCCCTCGAACTCGTCCGCTGCCGCGTCGACCATGCGCGCCAGCTGCTTCGGCAGGCGCGAGGCATTGGCGCGCATAGTCGAAATCTGCAGCTTCAGGTTCGCGTTGACGCGCTCCGTCTGCGCGGGGACATCCGCTGCCAGCTTCATACTCTGGTAGAGGTCGTGGAAGTTCTGCGTCAGCGCATCGAGCGGGCGGCGTCCGGCGGAGCCGCTCACCAGCGCCTGGAACGGCCTAAACTGCGCTTCCACTGTGGCGCCGGCGTTCTGCGCGGTGGACGAGCTTGCCCCGGCGCGGCTTTGCGACTTGCCGCCGGCGATCTGCAGACCGATCCGGGCCAGGCCCTTGGCCATAACAGCCGGATCCTGCTGCGCCGCGCTGGCCCCGCCATCGGACACGGTGTTGTCCTTCGTCAACGCAGTTTCATCGGCGATCGCGGTGAACAGTCGGTCGAGCGGCGAGTCCGGCGACGCGGCGGCTGAGAGCGCGATATATTGCGGCTTGTCCTTCAGCATCGCCTTGAATTTCAACTGGTCGAGCGCGCCGCTCCAGGCGGAAGCGAATTCCTTGCCGTAGCGGTCGATGAGCTCGGGGCCGAGCCTGGGCAGGTCCTGGTCGATGCCGCCCTGCTCGCCGCCGCCGCCGAGGACCCACTGGTCGTCGACCAGCATCTGCGCGATGCGCGAGAGCTGCGGCAGATAGAAACCGTTGAAGCCAGCCCGGGTGTAGAGGCCGGGAACGTCAAGCTCGGAGAGCTCGCTGCCGTCCATGCGTTCGAACAGGAGCTGCGCTTCCGGACCGGCTTTCGCGGCAACGGAAAAGTCCTGGAGCCTTGCAGCGTAGACCGCCGACCTGATCAGCGCCGACGCACGGTCGGCCAGGCTCATGCGTCCGAGCGAGCGTTGCGCCGCCTCGACCAGCGGCTGGTTGAGCTCGAAGACCGGGTCGTAGGCATCGTCGAGCGCCAGCATGGCGCGCAGATGCTTTTCGAGCTGCGCGCGGCCTTCGCGGTTGTTCTCGCCTGGATAGCGGTTTTCTTCCCAGTCCTGCTTCATCCAGGAGACGATCAACTCGTCGTCGACCTTCGGCGCCTTGCCGCCCAGCATCAGATAGATCTTCAACGGCTCGTAAAGCGCGATCGGATCGCCCATCTTGGCCTGGATCGTCCGCTCCGCCTGAACGAGGAGACGGGAGCGGAAGCTCCGCTCCAGCGCCTGCCGGTAGGCCGTCTTGGAGGCCGACAGAAGTCTCTCCCGTTGACTGAGCCCGAAACTCTCCTCGACCGGCTTCGTTTGGGCGGCGGTTTCATATCCCGCCGGCAGGTTGCGCAGCTGGTCGACCGAGCCGATGACGTTCTCGAGATCGACATCGGTCACCGTCGTGCTCTTGAGCAGCGAATCCGCGCTGTCGCGATACTGCGCCATCGCCTGCCTCGTCGAGGCGATCAGCGACTTGTTGGCGAAGAAGCTGAGGCCGAGAACGCCGAGCGCCGCCAAGGCCGCCAGCGCGATCGCGGCGAGGCCGCCAAATCTGGCAAGCCTGTCGCGCCGCTCCGCGGCCCTGTCGAACGAGACCCAGCCTGCCTCCGGGAAGATCACCTTCGCCAGAAGATCATGCAGGAAGAAGCTCTTGCCGGTGCCGGAAAGATGCGCCTGGGAAGCGCCGCCGAAACTGCGGCCGATCGCCCCCAGAACCTGGTCGATGGGCGTTCCTTCCTGCGTGCCCGAGGAGAAATAGAACCCGCGCAGGCTGACCTTGACCTGGCTGCGGGACGGGTCGAACAGGCTGGTGACGAAACGCACGACGCGGGTGCGCAGCGCGCCGAACTGGATCGGGAAGCCGAAGATCGCGATGCGCGCCACCGGGTCGGCCTCGTCCTGAAGGCGGTCGGCGAGCTCCTCTGCCAGCTGCCTGGCCAGCGCGTCGAATTCGGCGGGAGCCTCGCCGATCATGTTCCTGTTGCGGTCGGTGGTCTGGAAGGTCGTCCCCCACACCTTGCGCCGCCGGGCCTCGTCGAGATCGCCGAAATAGTCCATGAAGCCTGAGACGAGGTCGGCCTTGGTGAAGAGCAGGTAGACCGGGAACTGGATCTTCAGTGTCTCGTGCAATTCCCGCAGGCGGCTCCTTATCTCGGTGACATGCGCGTCGAGCTGCTGGTCGTCGAGGCCGATGAGATCGGCAAGGCTGATCGCCAGGATCACGCCGTTGATCGGCTGCCTGGTGCGGTACTTCTTCAACAGTCCGAGGAAGGCGAGCCAGCTCGCCTTGTCGCGCTCGCGGTCCGACTCCTGCGTCGTGTAGCGGCCGGCCGTGTCGATCAGCACCGCATCGTCGGTGAACCACCAGTCGCAGGACCGCGTCCCGCCGACGCCTGCCACCGGCTGGGCGTTGCCGGAACCCGCAAGCGGAAACTTCAGCCCCGAATTGACCAGCGCCGTCGTCTTGCCGGCTCCAGGCGGTCCGATGATGACGTACCAGGGTATCTCATAGAGGAAGTTGCGCCTGCCGCTCGACTGCTTCAGCGTCGCGATGGCCTCGCTCATGCGCGCCTCGAGCACCTGCGAATCGTCGTTGCGCTCATCGCCGCGTGCGATCGCTTTCTCGAGCGCCTTCTGCGCCTTGCGCGCCTGCCAGAGGCGGATGCCGTAAACGAGCGCGAGCAGCGCGACCGCGACGCCGATGATCGTCGCCCTGAGCCAGGCAGGCCCGAGGGGCCTTGTATCGGCAAAGCGGATCAGCGGTCCGGCATACCAGACCGCCGCCGAGAAACCGGCGAGCGCCAGCAGGCTGAATATCCTGAGCACCCAGCGCATCAGTGCCGCTCCCCGCCGGCCTCGCTCACAGCGTCTCCTCCTTCGGAATCATCACGTCGACGCGGCGGTTCTTGGCGCGGCCGTCCGCCGTCGCATTGTCGGCGATCGGCTCGTCCTCGCCCTTGCCGTCGACCGTCATCCGCAACGGGTCCTTCAATTGCGCGGCCATCATTGCCTGGACGGCTTTGGCGCGGGCGACGGAAAGATCGAAGTTGGATTTGAACTGGCTCGACTTCTTCGGCTTCACATTGTCGGTGTGGCCGACGATCCGGATCGGTCCGGGCTCGGTATCCAGAGCCGTGGCGATGTCTGCCGCCACGGGCTGGAATTCCGGTTTCAGCTCCGCCTGCCCGGGGGCGAAGAGCAGCTGGTTGTTGACTTCCACCACGATGAAGTTGCCCTTCGTGCCGACCGTCAGTCCGCCGCCGGCGATCTCCTTGGCCAAAGCTGCGCTGATGCGGTCGATCTGGGTGGTGGTGGGGACGGCAGGGGGCGGCGGAGCGGCTTCCGCGGGTTCTGCGGGCGCCGCAACGCTGGCGCGCTCGATGCTGACCGGCGTCGACGGGTTGAGCGCCAGCAATTCGCTGGCGGTCGCGTCGCCCTCGTCGGTGATGAGGACCCGCAGCCCGAAGAAGGTTGCCGTCACCAGCGTCGCCGCGGCGGCGGCGACCGCCCATAGCGGCAGCCGCGCGCTGGGCTTCGACAGCGTCGCCGCCATGCCTTGCCAGTGGGGCGAGATGTCGTCCTCGGGGCGCGGCCTGAAATAGCGGATCGTGTCGTAGACGTCGCGCCGGACGCGTTCGAGATTGTCCCGTTCGCCGGCCCGCCCGCGATACTGGCCCTCGAACCCGAGCGACAGGCAGGCATGCATCAACTCGAGCAGGTCGTGATGACCCTCCGGGCGGCCGAGGATCTTGTTCAGCGCCTCGTAGAAACCGGCGCCGGTGGGCCTGGCGTGGAAGAACCTCGCCACCAGGCTGTGCCCGCTCCAGCCGTCGTCCTTCGGCCAGGGCAGGTTGCCGACGAGATCGTCGGCGGTCTCGCAAAGCGCGAATTTCGCGATTCTGCCGTCCTCTTCGGCGATGCCGGCTTTCGCCATCTCCCGGTCGAATGTCTCGATCGCTTCTGCGACATGCTCCGCCAAAGGCACAGCTTGCCGTTCGACCGGCATCAGCCGCAACTGGCCGAACAGCATCAGCAGGGGTGCTGCAGCTGCGAGAATTGGATTTGCCGCGGCGTATCTCACGCCATCCGTGGCATGGAGCAGGATTTCCTGCTGCAGCGCGGGCGTCGAAGCGGCGGCCGGCGCAGCGGGAGCCACGCCTTGAACGACCACGGTCCCGGTCGACCAGCCGGTCGGCATCTGCCGGCCGATGCCGGCGTCGAACACCGTCGATTCCCGGGCGGCCGGCGGAGCGGGCGCAACGCCGCTCGGGGTCTCGGGAGTCGCGGGCGAGCGTTGTCTTGGCCGTGGCGCCCGGATGACGGTCTTGTCCGCCGGTCGGGAGGAATCGTCCTTCGAGCTCATCGGCGGCCCACCGTCGAGACGCAGCGGCGGGGAGCGGGTTCGCGCTTTTCATGCCAGGATCGGGCGGCGGGCCGGATGGAAAGGCTCATCTTGCCGAAACATGACATTGCTGCACACGCCCCAAGCCACGCCGCTTTGCCCGCCAGGCAAGCTTCCATGCGCATCCTAATCGGCCAAGCACATAAATAAAATCGGCAGCTGATTGAAAACGGAAGAAGGATGATCAAAGCGTCGGGTTCTTCTGTGAGACCCGTCACATAGCGCCGTGCTCGGCTGGCCTGGTTGGCTATTTCTGCTTGCTGGCCTTGGCGTAGGCTTCGCTGAAATAGGCCAGGAAGACGTCGAGCATGCCGTTTTCGTGCTTCTCCTCCATCGTCCGCCAGGTGGCGACGAGGGCATCCCACGCCTGGCTCTTCTTGGATGAGAAGGAGGCCGGCGGCAGTTTCCTGGCGACGGCCTCGGGCGACAGGTCGTCGAGCAGCCTGGAGAGCGCGGTCTGCATGGCCGCGTAAGTGGCCAGTTCGTGCGTCTTGAGATCCCGGAAAGCGTCCTCGACGCTATGTGCGGCGTCGAGATAGCCGGCTCGGCGTTTCGCGAACATGATCTCCAGTATGTCGTCGGTGCCCGGAACGAATTTCAACGGGTTGTTGTTTTCGGCGCCGATCATCGTGCGGTTCGCGCTTTTGGCCAGCACCTTGGCCGCGGCGCGCGCCTTGAGCAGCAGTGACAATTGCTCGATCGTGGTTCTGAGCACAATGCCGATCTCGGCGGCCACGTCATGCGGATCGCGCGATTGAAGCAGCTCAGGCGACATGCCGGCCGCCTTCGCGAGATCCCGCAACAGCGTGTCGGCGTCCGCGGCTCGGCCGGCCGACGCGGCCGCGGCCGGCTGCTGCAGCGCCGAGGACGTCGAGACCGGCGGCCCCTGTCCGGCACGCTGCTCCGTCGGACTGAAAAACGGCTCGTTGCCCAATTCGAGAGGCCTGCCGGTCGACGGCGGCAACTCGCGTTGCGTCGACCCGGCCCGGGTTTGCGGATGGCCGGTCGCTGGTCGTTCTTCGTCGATCGACACCGCAATGACATAGCGGCCGATCAGCACGCGGTCGCCCTGCGCCAGCCGGTGCGGACCGGCCATGCGCTGGCTGGAGCCGTTGACGAAGGTTCCGTTGCGCGAGACGTCGTAGAGCCAGAAGGCGCCCGCATGGTAGCGGACCTCGCAGTGCCGCCCCGAGATGAATTTTTGCGGATCGGCGAGCGTCCAGTCGCAATTCTCGCGGCCGATCTCGAAGCTGCGGTCGCGCGCGGCGTAGCTCGTCGCGCTGCCGGCGGGCAGCCTGTCGACATTGCTGACCTGGAGAGAGATGAACATCCGCAAGTGTCGCCGAACTTGGTAAACAGATACTTGTTTTCACGCAATTCCGGGCAGAGAACCGCAATGCGCCTTTCCTGGGAATTGCTCCAGCATTCTAGCAGCTTGCGGGAGCGGCGGGAGAGGAGCGTTTCACACCGGCGCACGGGCGCGGTTTAGCCGTCGCTGTTGTTTGGCGGGCACCAAACATGTGCTAGGCTGGATCGTCCGGTGCGGTGAATTCGAAAACGTCCCGAACGTGATGCAGTTTACAGAGCGGGGGCTTCGATCCATCACACTGGCGGCCGCGTCCAGGAGGGGCACGACCCATGCCGAACGAACGTGCCACGGTTGTGCAGACGCCGGTTGGCGGCGATGTGCTGACCTTCACCCATCTCATCGGCCGCGATGAGATCAGCCGTTGTTTCGCCTATACCGTCGGCTTCGTCTCGAAGAGCCATGACGTCGATCCGCTGAAGATGCTGGGTGGCGTCGTCTCGGTCGAGGGTGAATCCGATCCGAAACGCTGGTTCAGCGGCCTCGTGTCGGATTTCAAGCTGACCCGCATCGAGGACCGGCTGGCCTTTTACGAGGCCGTCGTCAGGCCGTGGCTCTGGTTCCTCGGCAACACCACCGATTGCCGCATCTTCCAGAACATGACGGCGGTCGAGATCGTCGAGAAAATCTTCTCGAAATACGGCATCGCGAAATTCGAAAAGCGGCTGCAGGGGTCTTATCCTCAGCGCGAATATTGCGTGCAGTATGACGAGAGCGATCTGGACTTCGTGCAGCGGCTGATGGAGCACGAGGGCATTTTCTATTTCTTCGAGCATGACGAGGGCAAGCATACGCTGGTCCTCTGCGACGCGATGAGCAAGCTGAAGGCAGCACCTGGCTACGAGAAGGTGCTTTACAATTTCGAGGGGCAGGGCTCGCGGCGCGACGTCGAATACATCACCGAATGGATTCCAGGCAGTTCGGTGCGGCCGGGCGCCTATGCCCACACCGACTATGATTTCGAGAAGCCCGGCGCCGACCTGATGGCGAAGTCGGCCCAGCCGTTTAGCCATAAGGAAGCCTCCGGCGAGAATTACCGCCAGCCCGGAGCGCATCTCGATGTCGGGCGCGGCGACACGATTGCCGGGATCCGCCGCGAGGAGCTTCAGGCGGTGCATCAGCGCAGCACCGCGGTGGGCACCGTGCGCGGGCTCTTCTCCGGCTGCAAGTTCAAGCTGGAAAGTTTTCCGCGCGACGACCAGAACCAGGACTATCTGGTGGTCAGCGCAGAATACCGGCTGTTCGACCCCGGCTACCGGACCCAGAACGAGGCCCACAGCGAGAACTTCAAGGTGGTGCTCGGCGTGGCACCCACCAAATTGCCCTATCGGCCGCCGCGCATGACGCCGCGGCCGATCATGCGCGGGCCGCAGACAGCGACGGTGGTCGGTCCTTCCGGCGAAGAGATCTTCACCGACAAATATGCGCGGGTGAAGGTGCAGTTCCATTGGGACCGCCTGGGCAAGAAGGACCAGAATTCTTCCTGCTTCGTGCGCGTGTCGCAGACCTGGGCCGGCAGCGGCTGGGGCTTCATCCAGATCCCGCGCATCGGCCAGGAGGTCATCGTCGATTTCATCGAGGGCGACCCCGACCTGCCGATCATCACCGGCCGCGTTTACAACGCCGCCGAGATGCCGCCCTACGGGCTGCCGGGCAACGCCACGCAATCCGGCTGGAAGTCAAATTCCTCGAAGGGCGGCGGCGGTTACAACGAGCTGATGTTCGAGGACAAGGCCGGCTCCGAGCTGGTCAATTTCCAGGCCCAGAAGGACCACCACCTGCTGATCAAGCACGACCGCAACAAGACCGTGCAGCACGACCAGTCCGACCGCATCGACCACGACGCCAAGCATTCGGTGGGCCACAACCTCGACGAGGACGTCGGCAACAACAAGACGGTCAAGGTGGGTGTCGACCAGACGACGAATATCGGCAGCAACGATACCGAGACGGTGGGCGCGGACCGTTCGCTGACGGTGATGGCCAACGAGACCATCCACGTCGTGGCGAATTCGACGGAGAATATCGACGCCAACCATTCGCAGACGGTTGGGCTCAACCAGACGGTTACGGTCGGTGTCGCGCGCGTCGATACGGTGGGGGCGGCTGAAGCGCGAACGGTAGGCGCTTCGCAGACGAACACCATCGGTATAACCCGATCGGTCAGCGTGGGCACCAATCAGAGCCATGATATCGGGGCGGCAGATAGCTGGAACATCGGGGCGGCGCAAACCGTCAATGTTGGCGCGGATCAGAGCGTGACGGTCGGCAGTGCCCAGAGTTTCAACGTTGGCGCGGCGCGCAGCGCAAGTATCGCGGCGGACGATTCCACGACTGTCGGAGGTGCTCATTCGCTAAGTGTTGCCAAAGACAGTTCAATCAACGTCGACAAGAACAGTGCGATTTCGGTAACCAAGCAACTGGTGATTGATGTAGGCGACGAGATCCTGATTAAGTGCGGTTCGGCCAAAATCATGATGAAGAAAGATGGCACGATCGGTATTGAGGGCAAGGACATTTCAGTGAATGGATCGGGCAAGATCAACATTAAGGCTTCCAGCGACATCACGATGAAGGGCTCGAAGATCAGCGAGAATTGAGGTGCAGCCATGAGCGACGTTCGCGAACGCATTGACGGTGTGGTGATTGGCATCTTTCTCGGTTTCGATGACGCCGCTTCGCCGCTTGTGGTCTTTCCCGGCAATCCGGAAGCGACCGCTTTGCCGGCACGCAGCTTGACCGAATTGACATCCGATATGGTCGGCTCAGAGGTAGCTTTGTTGTTTCAGGAGGGCGATCCCATGAGACCACTGATTGTCGGACGCATTGTCGACCCAGTTCGCAAGATCACCGCGCCGGAGATCATTCGTGACGGAGAGCGCGTTCGCATCATAGGCGAAGAGCGGATCGAACTGCGTTGTGGCCTGGCGACGATCCTTATGGAAAAGGATGGTCGAATTACCATTCGTGGCACCTATGTGACCAGCCAGGCGAGCGCAGCCAATCGCATCCGTGGTGGCTCGATCGATCTCAACTGATGTCGGCCGCAACCCAGAAACAAAAATCGGGAAGCGCTCTGGGGAGGTCAATCGTTCCGGACGTCGTCAGGCAGCACGCAGAGCAAGCCGCGTTCTTCTGGGCGCAGCGCGATACGCTAATGCTGGACGATCCGCCAGACGTTCATGTCGTTGCCGGCGTCGACCGACGTTTGGAGGCCAACCTAGATGGTTTGCGCATCGCAGGTCCGGCCGCCTGGCCGTTCGTCGTCGCTTTACATGAGGATTTCCCAGAAAAGGGGGAACTGTTCATCTATGCGTGGATGGCGATCGAGCAAGGCGACGGCCATCGTGTAGTCGAGGCGGTGGAACTGGGTCGACAAAGCAAGGACGAAGCACGTGGGCTGGTCGGCGCGCTTGAATGGCACAAGCCGGAATCGATCGCCCCGCTGGTGCGGGGCTGGATTGGTGCGCAAGACGCGTTCAAGCGGTTCCTCGGCGTGTCGGCCTGCCTCAGACACGGCGTCGACCCGAAGCAACTGCTGGCGCGACTTGTCCGCGATCAGGATGCGCGCGTGCGCGCCATCAGCTTGCACCTTGCCGGCAAAATGAAACGAGCCGACCTTGGCAAGGAATTGCAGACTGCTCTGGAGGATGCCGAAGAGCAGCCGCGATTGTGGGCCGCGTGGGCGTTGGTTGAACTCGGTTCGGGCGACCTTGCCAGCCCCGAATTGCGAAAGGTGGCGGTCGGGGGCGGCCCCGATGCCATGACAGCGCTGCGCGCGGCGGTCAAGGCCGCGCCTGGCGAGGACGTGCGCTCATGGATGGGTCGATTGCTAAAATCACCTAAAACCGCACCTTTGGCGGTGCGCGGTGCCGGCATGCTGGGCGATCGGACCCTCCTTCACTGGCTGATCCACCAGATGCGCAATCCGGCGCTGGCGCCTGCGGCCGGTGCGGCATTTCTGGAACTCTTCCCGGAGGCACGCGGAGCAGATTTGTTTACCAGCGAACCAAGTCAGGTTGGCAGAGCCTTCCAGGATCACTTTGGCGACGATGTTGCGAAAGTACCATTCGCGGACAAAGTGAAGGATTGGGGCGCTGTTTCAAAGTTGTTGTCTGACTAGGCTGGTTGATAGAGCCGCTACGGCCCAAGGCTGACGGATCGAATTGGCGCCACATTTTGATGGATCCATTCCAACACATTCAAGAGGCTGTCGAGCGCGCTCTCGTCGGCGCGAATTGCTTCGATGAACCAGGCCACGTAATCGGCCTCTATATTCATGAGGTCTGGCCCAAGAAAGACAATGGATTCTGCGGGCTTGAACATCTCATTGGCGAATCCTCCCCGATGGGTCGCGAGCAGCCAGTCAGAAAGCGTGTCCACAACCCGGTCCGTTATCGCTTTGGGCTGTGGTGCCATCAGTTCAATTTCCAGATCTATGTCGTCGATCAGATCACCAATCTCAAGTTCGAAGGAATAGTGTGGCCATGGATCGGGAAATTGCGGTTCGTCGGTGCGGACCACCCTTTCATTGGCGGGCCACAGAATGGTTGCACGCTGCAACGGGATTATCTTTTCGTGAAGCCAATGCAGCATATTTGCCAGCACGAACAAGCCGGCCGGATCAACGACTAAGTCCCGAAAGCTTGCGCGTACCGTTGTCTCCTTCAGATCAGTCGTACATACAAGCGCCCGAGCCAAGCCTGGATCGTGCATAGCCCCTGACAATCCTCCACATTCCGCCAAGCCCTGAAATGCCCTCCAGATATCCGCAATTCCCGTGAGCGCCTGATTGTCAGGCGAGCGCGCCAGTACCAGATTGACCACCAACTCGCTTCGGTGACTGTTCGGCATAGCCGATAACGCAAAAGGCCTTTTCATCGGCATTCCGTTCAATGCCCTGGCCTATCAAAGCGATTTGGCCAGCGTGTTGCCAAATCGAGTTCGCCTGGTCCGAGCATCTCCAGTTCGATCCGCACAGGTTTGGTGATTTCGGCTAGCTTTTTCAGGCCCTCCACGTCGGTGGCGCCGCGGTTGACGTCGCCGACAATCGGCAGGTCCGCGGCACGTATGACCAGAGCCTCCCCTACATCGAACACCGCGAGTTCACTAGTTCTCTGTTGCCGTACCTGATCCTTTCCACCCAACTCTGCGAGGATGTCTGGGCCCAGGACAGTCAACCACGAAACATTGTAGACGCGACCTCGAGCCCAGATCCTTATCGCATCCTCAGGGACGTCAAACCCGGTATATCTCATTGCTCTGCGTGCGATGAATTCCAGTGCCTCGTTCGTAAATGTCATGAACAGGTGCTTGAATGCATAACCGCAATAGCCGGAATCCGGGGCCCGGATGCTGACAAGTCGTGCAAAGAAATCGGCAAGCCGCTCTGCAGCTGGTGGCTCCGCAAACTCCATCGGAAACTCCAGATGAAGGATATTCGCTTCCCTGTCGAAAAAATCATCGTCTAGGGGGCCCGCTTTAAAGTGTGCGCCATAGTCGCCGACATTGCCTGCGGGCTCCTGGCCAAAATGAAACTCTGAATAATTTCCTTCCCCAACGTCCAGCAAGTTGGAAAATACAGAGTTGAAAGTACGTTGAGTCGCTTTCTTCCAGATGCCGCTGTCAGCCAGGTAAGTTTGCAAGGCGCCATCGGGGATAAATTTGATATACTCCTCAAGAATTTTGGCCACATCAGGACCGATCACGTCAGCGGTATCAGCGTATATCAGGCAAATTGACAAACCAGGACGTACGATCGTGTAATCACCATCTGCCGTATCTATGGTAAATGTGAGGTCGCTATTCTTCATTGGTTCAGCCTACTTCTTACAGCGCTTGTTTGTCAAAAGTTCTGGAGGATTCTTTACCTTCGGATTCTGCTTTGCTCCAAGTTTGATCGTCCGAGTCCTTTGATCTTGTTTGATAATCTTGCCTTTCTTATTCTTTTTCGCAGGCGTCCAGCTAGTGTCGGCTGTCCCCTGCGATGGTTTCTTCCTCTTTCCACCCTTGGTCTTTCCAGTGGGCGTTCCTGCGGGGCACCTGAACTTGTATTCTATAAACCTGTTGGTCGACCCGTCGGGATTAAGCATGGCGGCATCAGGAAAAATCTTCCCCGAGATGCCCGCGAAATAGTCCTTCGCTTCCATCCCAGGCGGCCATTCGCGAGACGCGCTTGGGTCATGCTTCCCGGTCTTCTCATCATACCCCTTCTCCGGGTCAAACTTCGGTTCTCCACCTACCTTTTTTACGGCGTCGTCACAGCATTTGTGTTTGGCATCTCCGAGTGCCTTGCAATTCATCATCTTCTGGTTTGACGCCTTGAGCTGTGCCTGTTTGGCGTCCACCTGACGGTTGCATTCACAAAGGATGTCTTTCAGTTTTTGGATTCCGCGCGCAGCGACAGCCGGGTCGAGGTCTCCCGCCAAATTCACTGTATTCTTGTCGTTGTGGAACTTCTTGTCGGTATGGCGGCAGGCATTCTTGCCATCCATCTTCACATCGAACGAATAGGTGATCCAGTCCGTTGCCTTTTTGAAGACGTTAGACTTCACGCCGCCGACGGTGCCGGGTTCGTCGCCGGTGCTCATGCCGTACTGCGAGCCCTTGATGGCGATCATCTTGCCGCCCTTGGCAAAAACGGTCGTCGTTCCGTCCTGCAGGGTCCCTTGGTTTGCGAAATTGGGATACGGCATCGGCACCGGACCGCCAGGGGTTGGCGTCTTGCAGACGTCGGGTATCGTCGCGATCGAAATGCCTATCGTTCCCTTGTAGGTCAGACCGAGGCTGTTGACGACAATGTGCGTGGGCATCAGGCTCTCCTCGGTCCGCCCAGCAACACAGCCGCACGGGAGCCATTTTCCGACCCTGCCCAGATCAGGGAAAGAGACGCGTTCTGATAGTTGCGCGCTTCCGCCTCGGTAACCAGACTGACAAACAAAGGGCCGGATGCTGCGCCGACATCGCCCCAACAATCGGCTGGCGTTTCGAAGTCCGCCGCATTCTCGAAGCGACCCGGATTGCGGATCACAGCGAAGCCGTATTCATTGCCGCGATAGCGTTCGCCGTTCATGTCGCAAATGATTCGACCAACCGGATCGATAGGTGCATTTTCGAATAGAAAGCGGAAAGCCGCGCCTAGTCCTTCGCCGAGCACGACTGTCTCGGTCTTGATCCTGTTTTCTTCGTTTGCTGTAGAGGCCCCGACGACCTCAAGGAGAGGCCGCAGCCCATACCTCTGTGCTGTGGTCAACGTCGTCAGCAAACAGAATCCTGCCGCCTCCCCGGGGCAGAAGCCGTAGATATTGCCCTCGGAATGGAGCTGCTCGTTTTCGTCAAGCCACTCCAACGTTTCCGGCTCCAGATAGGTATCGACCCCGCCTGCCAAACAAAACTCGACTTTGTCATCTCGCAGTGTTTTGCAGGCGTGGTAAATTGCCAGAAGTCCTCCCGCGTGGCCGCGCGCGGTCGACCCACCACCTTCGAGGATAGCGTGCTGCGCCAATTGACTGCGTAACTTGGCGTTAACCTGCGCAGCGAAACCCTCCGGCTGTCCTGGCCGAGCCTCACCGGTCGAGAGGATCAGCGAAACCGATGCTGCCTGCCGCACAGCTAGCAAGGGCCGCAACGCGTCGAAGGCAGGTGAGACCGCGATTTCCACCGCGCGGGCAGGGCCAGTAACGGTCACCGCGATACCGGTATCACGCGTCACCTTCATTCGCTCGCCAAACCGGTCGATCATATAGGGATGGTCCTGTATGGCAGAGATACCGGCACGGACCGCGGCGGCACTTGAGGCTGCGTCAAAGCCAAGCGGGGTACGCGCTCCCACGCCGACAACGACAATCGTGTTTCCTTTGGCCATCATTCGTCTTCGTCTGCCAGCCACACGCCAGTCGCTGCAACAGTTGGAGAAATCCCGGTGCGCTCGCGAATGCTGAGTGTCGTCTGCTTCAGGCGCTCCTCGTCGAACGGCACCGGCAGTGCCGACATCCATGTGATCGAGAACTGCCTGAGATCGGGCTTGATGCGAAGCGTGTGAATGACGGCTTCGCCGTTCTTGCGATCCGGGCGGTTGTAGAACTCCGTGTTCATGTCAAAGGTGATGCGCGGCAGCAGGAATTGCCAGAAACCGTCCTCCGTGAAGTTGCCCAGTCGGACGGCCTCGTAACCAATCAGCGGAGTTTTGGTTTGCTGATCCTCCGGGGCACATTGGAAGTATCTACGGCTGAAATCGAGAGGCAGAAGGGGATCGCGGGTTTTCTCCCACTCCTCGCCGTATGTGCCTGCATATTTCATGCGCGGCAGCCAATGCCGTGCTACCGGGCCGAAGCCGGCGGGCTTGCCGCTTCTGTGATCGCGATAGGGAGCATCAGGATACTCGAAATTGGGCCCGGTCCTGCCAATCAACCGGTGCGGATCGACGGCAAATCCGGTGCCGACAGGATTACGCTGGTCCCAGTCCGGCTTGGATGCGTCTGCATCCGTGCCACCATACGTTCGGCGCCAACTGATCGGTATTTTGGTGAATGGCTCTGCCCGGCTCATCCGCACCGACACAGGCCCAGGCATGAACACGCGATCACCCACCACGTTGAGGGTCTTGTCCAGATCGCCGACCTTTATGCGCGCGGCGCTCTCGACATTCGGGCGGCCACCAGGCGCATAGACATGTCCTTCGACCAGAATGTCGGTATGCCTTTTCTCAAGATTGAGATCTGTCTCGTCGAGAAGCTCGTTTGGATCCGCGCCATATACGGGCGCGAGGTTCACCGGCGACTGCTCCTTCAAAAGCCGCTGTTTCCCATTGGGATCGATCTCGAAGGATGCCTTGATCGCGACTAGCCAGACCTCATGCCCGTGCTCGTCACGCGTCCAGCTTTCCTGGGCGGCGAACGGCGTGTCGTTGGACAGAATCCACATTCGTACCTTTGCCTCCCTAGGCGATGGCCAAGTAAGGGGGCGCAACGATAAGAGCTTCTGGTCGTGAGCCCTCCGTCCGCGTGGCAGATTGAGCGTCGTCAAATGATCTCTGCATCAGCTGGTCTCCCAGCTTGCCACGAAGATTTGCTCGACCGTTTTTTGCGGCGCCTGCGGATCGACGTCGAAAATATCCGTGCGCGCGGTCCACATGACGAGGTCGTCGATGATGTCGCTGTCCTGTTTGGCGGCCGGCAAGGGCAGGGCCGTCAGGGCGGCATCCAGTTCGTCGGGGGTCAGCTCACCCCGCTGCGCGCCGAAGGCGGCGTTTTCGATGCCTTCGAACCAGACATCGGCATAAGCAAGCTTCAGGGGCGCTTCGGCAAGCCGCGCCACGATGCTCAGCGGGAACTGCCGCCCCACCCGGTCGGCGCTCTGCACGACGATACCCGCAGAGGCGCCGAAGGAGGCCGGGCCGGCCACGAAGCGCAAGGCGGTATCCGTTGGCCAGGCTTCGAGCCCGAACAGCGGCACGATATGCTGCGCCAGCCAGCGGTCCCAGACGCGCACGAAATCTCCTGCCAGACGCCGCGTCACGAAATCGCCGGCGGCGGGCATCTTTCCGTAGAAGCCGGGCACGTTCAGATCTGCGGTGGACATGTGAACTTCTTGAACATCTCGAGCGTGTAGGGGTTCTCGACGCTGGCTGCCTTGAGCTCGAAGTCGGCATACATGCCTTTCGTGCCGAGCCGCAGGCTGTAGACGTCGGAAAGCTTGGTTCCGTTGAACTTGCCGCCGCGCAGCATCCTCAGCCACGCCCAGCTGCCGGTTTCGTTGAGCATCACCTCGGGCGAGCCGTCGACCGGCTGGAAGGCGAGCGAGATGACGCCTGTCCCGTCCTTGCCCGGCCATGTCATCGGCTGCGGCCGGGTCGCGTTGTTGTAGTAGACGAGATTCTGGCCATCGAGGTTGAGCGTCACGCGCGCCACGTTGGGCGACAGGTCCTTGGGCTCCAGCGTGAAGTTCATCACCGGGCCGGTGCCGCCGGGAAAGAGGTCGTCGCGGATGTGCCTTGCCTGCTCGAACGCCGCCAGCGCTGCGGCATCGAGGCCGAAGTCGGCGCGCCATTTCCACGGCTGGCTGGCAGTGTCGACATAGTTGATCAGATGGTCGTTGATGAAGGCGTCGATCAGCCCGGCGGGCCCGAACAGGCGCTGGAAGTCGCGCACGTTGACGTCCACCGCGCTCTCTGGGCTGAACGGATAGCGGTTGTTGAGCGCCGCCTGGCAGAAGGGCAGGATGTCGGCGCGCCAGATGGCGTTGAGCTCGTTGGTGACGGCCTTCTGCGACAGGCCGCTGGTGTCGCCGGCGATGCCGCCAAGCCAGTCGTTGATCGGCGAGGGCAGGATCTGCGCCTGGCGGGCCACCGCGCCCGTCAGCTCGGCGAGGCCGCCCTGCTTCTTGATGGCGTCCTGCGGGTCGGGATTGGCCGTCACCGTCTGCAAGACGTTGGACAGCGCCGTCAGCGCCACCACGGCGGCGTCGAGCGCCGGCGGCTGGCCGTCGACCTCGGCGATCGTGCCCTTCAGCGGCTTGAAATGCTCGGCCACCAGGCTGCCGGTCATGTCGACCTGATCGGCCGAGCCCGCGCGCGGCAGGAGCTTTGCCCCGGTCTTCACCACCTTGCCCAATTTGCCGAGCTTGGAGAGCAGCTTCGAGCCGGTCTTCGCGGCGCCGCCCTTGTCGTCGGCCGGCGCCTCGTCGGACCGGGTCAGGTCCGTCTCCTGCACCACCGCCTTCAGCAACCGCTTCAGCGCGGAATCGGCGCTCGAAAGGTCCTTGAGGTTTTCGCTGGCGACATTGAGGTCGCTCAGCGGCGCCAGCCGCATGTCGCGCAGGAAGCTGTCCCACTGCGCGATGTAGTCGTCGTAGTAGAGCTTCAGAATGTCTTCGGACAGCGCCGACACCGAGGTCTCCGAGTTCTCCGAGCAGCCGCCGGCGAACACCGCCCGGTCGAGCGCAGCCTGCGCCGCCACATCCTCGACCCGGTCGAGAACCGCGTCATGGAAACCGGCATAGGTGAAGGCGCCGGAAACGCCGACGCGCAGCGTCTTGTCGGAGCGGCGCGCGAACACCTTGGCGCCGTTCGGGCCGGCGAAATTGGCGGGCACCCATTCCTTGACTGCCGCGACTTCCGGGTCGGCGAGCAACTGCTTGTAGGCGCGCTCCGGTAGCGAGATCGTGCACACTGTCTTCAGCGCCTCTGCGACCAGCTCCTTGTCCGGGGCGATGTAGCTGTCGTCGACCGCCATGCGGCGGATCGCGGCAAGCTGGTGCTCTTCGGCATCGGCGGTCGGGAAGGGCGGGGCGGGGGCGAATTCCGGCAGGCTGTTCACCCACCAGTTCTGCGCGAAGTCGGTGTCCATCTGCGACAGGCCGGTCATCATGCGATAGGTCTTCAGCGCACCGAGCATGAAATCCGGATCGCGGATCTGCCGCCACATCGTCGCTTCGAGCAGCGCCACCATATGCGGCTCGAGCACGTTGCGCAGCGCGTGGTCGTAGGTGTCGGTCTGCGCCCGCACGAGTTCCGCCGAGGCCGTCGGGCCGAGCAAATTGTGGACGGCATCCGGCGGCGGCGTGCGCGCCGTCGCCACCGCGTCCATCGCCGCCAGCGCGCCATCCATGGTCGGTTGCTCGACCGCGGCCGGCATGGCGGCAACATCGGTCAGCGGCGCCTGCAGCGCCTCGAACTGGCCGGCCTGCTCGGTGATCGCATTGCGGTTGTCGAGATAGGACCAGGTGAACAGCCCACCGGCGAGCAGGGCGGCCAGAGTGCAAGCTGCGGCCGCGCCGCGCCAGATCCAGGCGCGGCGGCGCTGCGCCAGCGGGTCGAACGTGCCGAGGCCCGCTTCCTTGAAGATGACCTCGGTCAGGAGATTCCTGAGGAAGAAGCTGCGCTTCTCGACGCGCGGCGCCAGCATCGCGCGGCGCGGCGGCAGTCCGAAGGAGGAAGACAGCGCCGCCGTCAGCCGGTCGATGGGCGCGCCTTCCTGCGTCGCCGACGTCAGATAGAGGCCGCGCAGCCAGGCCGCCTCTTCATAGCGGCTCTCGCCGAACATCGCCTCGATCAGCACCTGGATCGGCTCGGAAAGGCTGGCGAGTTGGGCCGGGAAGCGGAAGATTTCCGCGCGCGAACCAAGCTTGTCCTCGTCCTCCAGCCGCGGCACCAGCCGCCGTTCCAGTTCAGCGGCGAGCGTGGCGATTTCCTTCTCGATGGTCTTGGCATCGACGCGGGCGTCGAGCGGAAAGGTCGTTCCCCACACCTGCTCGCGCGCTGTGGTCGACAGGCCGCCGAAGAAGGCTTCGAACCCCTTGATCAGGTCGGCCTTGGTCAGCATCAGGTAGACGGGAAGGCGGATTTCGAGGCGGTCGTTCAGCTCGGCCAGCCGGCGGCGGATTTTTCGGCCGTGCGCCTTGATCGCCTCGTCGCCCTCCGACAGCGCGTCGATCGACAGCGCAACGATCACGCCGTTGAGTGCTCGCCGGCCCCGGTGCTTCTTCAAAAGATCGAGGAAGCCAAGCCATTCCGTTGCATCGACATCCGGCTGGCTCTCCTGCTGGACGTAGCGGCCGGCGGTGTCGATCAGCACCGCGTTCTCCGAAAAGAACCAGTCGCAGTTGCGCGTGCCCCCGACCCCCTGCAGGTCGTCGGTGAGGTCGATCGGGAAGTTGAGACCGGATTGCCGCAGCGCCGTCGTCTTGCCGGTGGCCGGCGGGCCGACGATCACATACCACGGCATCTCGCGCAGGAATTTTCTGCCGCCGAGCTTGCGCCGCTTGAGCTCGGCCATCACCTCGCCGAACTTGGCGCCGACCGCCGCGACGCTTTCCTCGCCGGGCGTGAGCTGCTTTTCCTGGACAGGCGCGGCGATCTCGGCCACGAACATGCGGTTGGCGCGGATCGCGCGGCGCTGCGCAATGATCAGCCAGATCAGCCACAGGATGATCAGCCCGGCGATGATGGCGATGCGCACATTGTCGGAATCGAACGGCGCATAGGGCCCGACCTGGACGATCGGGCCAAACACCCAGATCAGCAGCGAAAGCAGCGCGATGCCGATCAGCGTCCACAGGAAGCGCGAGGTGAGAACCGCCCAGAGGAAGCGCAGGATGAACATCAGAGCCTCTTCTCGACCAGGACCTCGACGCGGCGGTTGAGCGCGCGGCCCTCGCGCGTGGAGTTGTCGGCCGCCGGATCGGTCTCGGCGCGGCCTTCGGAATGGATGCGCTCCTGCGGCACGCCGGCTTTCACCAGAAGGTCGGCTATGGTTTCGGCGCGCGCTTCCGAAAGCCGCTGGTTGCTCGACAGCGGATTGGATTTTTGCAGGCGCACATTGTCGGTATGGCCGACGACGGTGATGTTTCCGATCAGCTCCTGATTGGCGAGGATCACCTTGGCGATCGACTCGACCAGCGGCTCGTAGCCCGGGGTAAGCGTCGCGCGCGACGACTGGAACAGTTCGGGGTTGGAAGACTGGACGACGAGCTTGGCCAGCGACACGCTCTCGGTGCCGCTCAGCGCGCCCTTGAGGTTGTCCGGCGCCTCCGCCTTGAATTCCGGCAGCAGCGCGAAATCGACCGGCTGCGGCGGTTCGGGTTCGGGAGCATCCGGTTTGGGTGCGGCGCGCGTAACGTCGCCGCGCGCGGGCGGCGGCAGGGTGCGGACCAGCGCGGAGAGCTCGACCGCCTGGCTGCTCAACCCCATCGACAGACCGGCATAAGCGGCGGCGGCGATCACCACGGCCGCCAGCGCCATCACCCAGATCGGCACGATGAAGCGCTGCGGCTCGTCGGAGGCGATCACGCCTTTCCAGTTCGGCGACAGCGGCGCGTCTTCGGCGTCGGCATTGCGCAGGAAGCGGGCCGCAGCCACCCGAACCGCATTGAGCGAGCGGTCGCCGGCGCGGCCGGGCACGCGATACTTGCCGCGGAAGCCGAGCGCCAGGCAGTAATATTGCAGCTCGAGCATTTCGCGGTCGCGGTTCGGGTGCCGCTCCAGCTCGTCGAGACGCGAGAAGAACTGCGTGCCGGCATCGACGTCGCCGCGCAGCATGACCACCAGCGGCTGGCGCGGCCAGGCGCTGGCGCCGCCCCAGGGCGTGTTGAGCGCGAGGTCGTCGAGCAAGGCCGCCACCGCCCAGGCCGCCTGGTCGGCGCGCTCCAGCGAGGAGCCAGCGCCAACAGCGGCGTCGCGCGCCCGCACCAGCTCGTCGAGCAGGCGCGTGCGCATCGCTTCCGGATTCTCTGGCGCAAGCGCGCTTTCGAGCTCCGGCGCGAATTCGAGCAGCGGCGCGAAGGTGTTGATCAGCGTGTTGGGATGGGCGCGCGCCCGCTTCACCGGTGCGCCCGGCGCCAGCGGCGCCATCGGCCGGGGCGCGGCGCCCGTCAGCCTGATGCGCGTGCGTTCGCGATCCTCCGACAGTCCGAAAGGATCATCCCGGCTCATGGCCTCACCTGTTCACCGAATAGCAGTCGACCTGCGGCTCGCTCGGTAGCACACCGGAAACGCCGATGACGAAACCGGGGGCGTCGAGCAGCGAGGCCCAATGCTCGCTCTTCTGGTCCAGCTCCAGGCACAGCCGGTCGCCGTCGTAGGGAATCTCGCGCGGTTGCGAATGGAGCGGCTTCAGGGGGATGCCGGGCAGGCGCGATTTCCACAGGCCTTCGAACTGGTCCGCCGAGCCGACCGTCGCCTGGTTGACGAAGATCTTGCGCAGCGCGTCTTCCGACAGCTCGGAGCCGACGCGGATGACGATGCGGCTGGCGACCAGAAGCTTCGGATTGTCGATGCGCACCTTCCAGACATTGGTCGCGTGC
This sequence comes from Mesorhizobium sp. M1D.F.Ca.ET.043.01.1.1, assembly GCF_003952385.1. Lineage (NCBI taxonomy): Bacteria > Pseudomonadati > Pseudomonadota > Alphaproteobacteria > Hyphomicrobiales > Phyllobacteriaceae > Mesorhizobium > Mesorhizobium sp. M1D.F.Ca.ET.043.01.1.1. The sequence goes on along the minus strand of NZ_CP034444.1, from coordinate 1,542,542 downwards.
CGCATGACCGGCAGCGCGCGCGATTTCGGCTCGATGTAGCGCAGGCTGAGGATCAGCGAGCGCAAGGCGTCGGCAAGCGCCATATAGGCCGGGCCGGGCGCCATGTGGTCATAGGCCGGCAGCTCGCCGAGCCGGCGCGAGCTGGAGCCATAGGTCGCCATTTCGCCGGCAAGACCGGCAAGCTCGAGATAAAGCTCGGCCGGATGGAAGACGTCCTGCGCCAGCATATGCGCAAGCCGCGGCCGCGCCGCGTTGGCGAGATGAAGCGTCAACAGGTCCTCGACGCTGCGGCCAGGGCCGCCCATCACCATCTTGCCGTGCGCCTCGGCGATCTGGTCGAGACCGGTGACGACCTCCTGCAGCAATTGCCGGTACCAGGCGACGGCGCCGGTGATCAGCGTCGGCGGCAGGAAGGTCTCGTCGAGCGAGACGCCGCCGTCGGCGCGAATGCCCTTGATGTCGGCGATCGGCAGCGCCGTGTAGCCGCCGACCGATTTGCCGGGCGCAAGCAGCACCGCCTGCGGCCGGGCGATCTCGATCTCTTCCGGATCGGCGCCGCCCTGCACGGCATCGCGCACCGGGACGATCTTGCCGTGATAGCGCGCGCCGGTCGAGGCGGCATGCGCCGGGTCGAAACCGACGCCGCCGGGCGGCTCGAGCGGCAGGGCGACCAGCACCGGGCCGGCGCCTGTGTCGGCCGTGACCGGCAACGGCTTCGGCGCATCCATGGTCTCCGGAATGGCAAAGGGCGTGCCGTCCGGGAAGATGCCCCGCGCCGACACGATTGAGACCTGGCCGACATCGAGCAGCGATTGGTCGAGCGTCAGCTGCTGGAAACCGAACGTGTGGAGCTGGCCCGCCTGCAACGCGCCGCGCACCATCGCCTCGAAGAAACGGTCCTGCTGCTGAAAGTGCTGGGTCCTCAAGAAGAGACCCTCGGACCACAGCACCCTGTTTGCGTCGCTCATGCCGCTGCTCTCTGCACTGCCAAATGTTGCCGCTTCGTCAGGCGGAAATACCGCCGCTGCCGAGGCTGACGTTGATGGTGAATTTCGATCCCGGCGACACAGACTTGGTCGTGCGCCAGTTCCTGCCGCCAGGTTCGCGGATCAGGGCGACGAAGCCGAGCGCCGTCGCGTTAGGCTCGACCGTGATAGTCTTGGCCGCCGTCTTGCCTGGCGCGACGGAGATCGCGTCGGATCCGATGAGGTCGGCGCCGAGCGCCGAGCCCGCATCGCCCTGCAGCGCGAAATAGTCGGCCGAATTGAACTTGCCCGTGCTGGCAAGCCGCATCACCAGCACGGTCACCGGCCTGTCACCGCCGCCCGGTCCAGGATTCATGCCGGCGCCACCGGTCACGTTGACCGAGATGACCGATGGTTTCGGCGGGCCGCTCTGACAAGCCGCAAGCAGCCCCGTCGCGCCGAGGGCAACGATGAATTCGCGTCGATCGATCATGTCCTACTCCTCTTCGTAAGCATCCCTGAAGTCCGCGCCGATCTCGCCCAGGAAGCTCGATTCCGCGCTTTGGGCGATGTCGCGATGGCGTTTCTGGTAAAGCTCCCACAGCTTGGCGTTGCGCCCGCCCGAAAGCAGGTTGCCGAGCGCGGAATTGGATTTGAGCTCTTCCTCGATCGCCGCCGGATCGAAGCGGTCGATCATGCGCCGCAGCGCCGCCTGAACGCCGCGCCAGGCGCGCACGTGGTGCTGCGCGAGATCCTTCACCGCATCGGAGATCGCAGCGTCGCCCGAGAGAAACCCCGGGCTGCGTTCAGAGATGATGGTGACGATGACGTCCTCGACCGTCGGCAGGAATTTGAGCGGGTTGACCTCCGATGCGCCGACCATCGTCTGGGCGACGCGCGCGCTGCCCTTTTCCTCGGCGCGCTTTCGCAGGAGCTGCATCAGGCCGTCCAGCATCAGCCTGTATTCGCGCCCGAATTTCTCCATTTCCGCGATCGGATCGCGCCCGGGAAAATCGGCCTCCTCGACACCCATGCCGCGCAGGAAGGCGGTGCGCAGCGCCATGTCGTCCGGCGCGGGTTGAGCGGCGCGCGACGGCTTGGACGCGGAAGTGGGGCGCGGAGGAGGGGGCTCGGCCGCGCGTGCCGGCACATCCCACGGATGAGCGGCCTGCGGCTTTTCGGCCGCCGCCTGTTCGCCATGACCGGCCGGTTGGGCGCTTTTGGCAGAGGCAGGCACCGCAGCCGGTCCAAAGCTGAAATCGTCATCGAAGCCGGCGGCTTTCGGCGCCGGCTCCGCCGTATCGCCGCGCGACGGCATGTCGCCGAAGCCGAACGGATCCGAGCGGCCGATTGCGGCATCGTCGTTCGATTGAGGCGTCGCGACCGGGTCGAGGCTGAATGGGTCGTCGAAGGCTGGCGAGCTGCGCTGGTTGGAGGCGCGGTCATAGGCGCCGGGCACGGGCTGCTCGAACGGGTCCGGCAGATCGGCCGGCCGTGGCCGCCGCGGCTCTTCCTCGACCCTGGCCGAAAAGAAGTCGTCGCCCCCGATGCTGGGCGAAGACCGCGGCTGCGGCTGCGACCATGCAGGGGCGGAATGGTTGGCCGCCTGGCCAACCGATGTCTGGCTCGCGCTTGGCTGGACCTCGACATAGAGAACGTAGTCGCCCAACCTCAGCCGCATGCCGCTTTGCAGCCGTGTCGACCTGCCGGCGCCGAGTGGGCTGTCGGAATCGTCGATGAACAGCCCGCTGCTCGAGGTGTCGGTGACGAAGTAGCCGTCGCGGCCGCCGTTGATCTTGCAATGCGCGCGCGACACGAACATATCCGGATCGTCGATCTGCCAGCCGGCATCGGCGCTGCGCCCGATCACCAGCTCGCCCTCGTCCAGCCGGGTCTGCCTGACCACCTGGGAGCGCGGACCTTGTTCGAGCGTCAGCAGCAGGCTCATCAGGCAGCCTCCGCCATTTCAGGCCGCCAGCCGACGATCGTGCGCAGCTTGAGATCGTCGGCGTCTCCCTTCTCGGCGGGGCGCGCAAGCCAGGAGGTCCGGCCGAGCTGGACGGTTCCGATCTTCGGCGGCGGCACGGCCTCGCGCGCAAGCACGATGCGCAGATCGACATCGAGCGTTTCGCCGATCATGTCGCGCACTGCTTTCTTGAAAAGGGCGAGGCGCCTTTCGCCGGGCAGGAACGACTTGAAGTCGTCGAGGCCGAGCGGGCCGATGCGCAATTCGATCCGGCTCTGGCGGCTGAAGACGCGTGGCCCGATCGTGGCCCCGCGCCCGAGCGCCGCATAGGCCTTGCCGATGCGACTCTGCAGCGCCGCCGGTATGGTGATCCAGGACGCGACGAACTCCTTGATCTCGACCGGTACCTTGAAAGCCGTGGCAAGCAACAGCGTCAGGCGCTCGGCGCCATCGACCTGGTTGGCCAGCGATCCGGCCTGGCGCAGCCGCACCGCGTCGAGCTCGGGGTCCTGGGTGCCGGGAAGACCGATCCCGGACATCGCTTCCAGCATGGCGCGCACACGCCCGCCGACCGAGCGCTCGATCTGCACCGCCGGATGCGCGTCGGCCCAGGCGCGGTAATAGAGGGCTATCATCCGGTGCTGCAGGATGTTGACGAAGTCGACGAAGGTCGTGTCGCTGGTCTGCTCCGCGTCTGCGCCGGTGAACCAGCGCTGCGACAGCCGGTCGAGCACCCAGCGCGTCAGATGCAGCGGCATCGGTCCCTCGGGTCCCAGCAGCCCCAGATTGGCGACGGTAACCCGCGCCGGCGCCTTTTCGCCCGCCTCCTGGAACTTGACCACGTCCCTGGCCGAAAAGCTCAGCCGCACCTGCTGGCCGAGCCGCGCCGGTTCGCGATTGGCCTGGCCGGAATAGCCGAACAGCCCGCCTCTCTGCTCCAGCCGGCGCAGCAGCTCGAAGAAGTCGAAGCCCTCCGACAGCGCCCCGATTCCTGCTGGAATGGTCTCGCTGGGGGCGGGCCGCGCTAGATCAGGTAGCGATTGCCGGGCGTCATCGGCCATGGCACATCCTCCTGCTTCTGCAGCAGCCGCGTGCGCGTCCGCACGAAGCCGTTTATTCCGGCGTGGCGGGCAAACAGCCGCGAAAGCAGGGCCGAAAGCAAAAGCGTGCTTTGCCCCGCCAGCACCGACTGGTCGACATGCAGCGTCACTTCCGTACCCCGTCCGAAGCACATCGGACCGTCGATCTTGAGCCGCTCGATCACCGGGCGCGAGTCGATGCGGGTGATCGAATGCACGTTGCGGGCAAGGCTCGGATCGCCGCGATCGGCATAGAGGTCGAGCAACGCATGCAGCGGATCGACGCCGCGGCCTTCCTTCGCCAGGCTCAGGAAGTTGAGCGAGAGCTGCGCCACCAGCCGCCAGGCGAGATTGTCGGCGCGGGATTCGCCTTCGGCGCCGGCCGGCAGCGAGGCAGGGATCGCCGGCTGCGGCGGCCGCAGCGCGCCAAGCAGCCGGACCATTTCGACCGGATCGGCCGTCTCCAGCGTCAGTGTCGGCGTGTCGTCCAGGATCGGCAGGTCGCGGTTGGTGCAGAGCGCCATGATGTCGAGACGCTTGAGCGGCCGGTTCGCCGGGCTCCCCGCCGGGCGCGAGATCGCCAGGAACACGTCGTCGCCCGTATAGGAGGTGCGGGTCAGGCCGTCGCGGCGCTCGTCTTCGGTGGCCCGGCGCGGGCGCCGCTCGGTCGAATAGACCCAGCCGCTGCCGCGGTTCTGCCCCAGGCTGAAAAGCTCGGGGATCTCGGCCTCGCTGCCTTCCGCATCGGCGTCTTCCACCCGGGTGACGCGAAAAATCTCGAAGTCCCGCGCTCGGGTGCGGTCGGCATGCAGCACCTGCCGCGTCCTGCGCGGATCGATTTCGATGACGTTGCATTCGCGCTCGAAGAGATTGATGAGCGGCGTCACGAAGAGCTCGAAATCGGACGGCGTCACGTCGGCAAGCTCGGGCACAGGGCGCCGGAACAGGAAGATGATCTCTATTCCCGCCTCGCACTTGCGCACAACCGGCTGCAGGCCTGAGACCCGCACATAGTGGAAGCGCTCCGGGATCATGAAATATTCGCGCAGCAGCCGGTAGCCCTCGAAGGTCGGGCGGGTCCGCGGCATCAGGGCCTCGTCGTCGCGGATGCCGACCATTTCGGGCTCGGGCAGGGCCGTGAGCGGATTGGTCTTGCCTTCCGTCCGCGAGCCGAGGGCCGAGCAGGCGCCGAAGATGGCGTCGAAAATGAGCGGCGCCTTGTTGCGACCGGCGAAATAGAGGTCGAGCCGGTCGAGCGACAGTTCGCTGAGCTTGCCCTTTCCGGTCCGCGCAAGCGCGATGCGCAGCCCTGCCTCGCCGCGCACGCCGCCGATCGGGCCGATGCCCGCGGCGGCAAGCCCGCTGCGGTCCTGGAAATAGCTGACCGAGGTGATCGCGATCGGCCACAGCGTGATCTCCTGCGCGGTGGTGAAGGTCGAGCGCGTCGACAGCCCCGGATGCAGGCTGGAGACCAGTCGCGTGCCGCGCGCGACGGCATGGCCGCCGATCATCGACTGCACCTGCTGGCCAGGCTTCAGCACCGCCATCGCCGTTGCCGGCGCCGGCGTGACCAGGTCGGGATAGAGCACATCGAGCACGGCGCGCGAGAAGCGCGAGCGCTCCGCGTCGACCTTCAGCCGCGTGCGCGCGGCAAGAAAGGCCACGCCGTCGAGCAGCCGTTCGACATAGGGGTCGGGGCAGGGGACGGTATCGAGGGAAAGATTGCGGGCGACCGCCGGATGCATGTCGGCGAATTCCGCGGCCAGCGCCCGGATATGGGTCAGTTCCTCTTCGTAATACTCCACGAAGACCCGATCCATCTCAGGTCTCCCGGAATTCGGTTCGCGCCAGGCCGTTGTCGAGATTGATCGTCGTGCGCAGCCGCATGCGTTCCGGCGTCGGCGTCATGATCAGCACGGCGTCGATCTCGATCTTCAGGCCGACGCTCTTGTCGCCCAGAGTGACATTGACCGTCGTGGCGCTCTCCTTGAGGCGCGGCTCGAACGTGGCGAGCACCGCGCGGATCTCGCGCGCCAGCGTATCGCGGTCGAAGTCCCGTGAGGAGCGGCCGGAGAAGGACGGCACGCCATAGTTGACGACGCTGCGCCGCACTTCCGGGAAATCGGCGAGCGACGGCAGTTCGTCCAATGGCTGCTCGTGCTCGGCATCGGAAAGCATCGGAACGGATTCAAAACGCTCGGTGTTGAAGAGGGCTTCGATGTCGCGCCGGACGGCTTCCTTGAGCACCCGCGCCGACACCACCACGCCGCGGCTTTCGATCTCGGCGCGATGTTCGGTCTGGAAGACCAGACGGTGCAGACGCCGCTTCTGGTCGGGCGTCAATTCCGCGTCGGCATCGATGGCTCGCGCGCTGCCGGCAAGAAGGGCCTCGACGCGCTCGGCGCCGAGTTCTTCTTCCAGCAGCCGGCGCAGCCCCTCGATCTCCGAGGTCAGGCCGGGCAAGTCGTTGATGAGGCGGTCCCAGAGGGAGGGTTGGACCGCCTCGCGCTTTGCCCGGGAACTGCCGGCAAGCTGCGCCTTCGCGCCGGGCCGCTTGGCCTCACTTGCCGACATAGACATCCATTTCGATCTCGTCGTCCTTGTCATAGACGAACTTGATCTTCTTGTAGGCGAAGCTGACTTCTTCCTCGATCAGGTCGGCCTCGTCGGCGGCCTGTCGCATGTCGTACTCCATGATCGAGGCGTCGGTGAGCGTCACCACCAGATAGTCGCTGGTCTCGCCGTCGATGGTGCGGCGTGCCGAAAACACCACCTCGTCGAGCGCCTTGTTCTCGAAAAGCGCCTTCTTCAGGTAGGGAGACGACTTGTCGTAGTGCTTGATGAATTTGATCATTCCCATCGACACACGACCGCGGCGCGACAGCGAATTGGGGTCGTAGGGCGCGACCATCTTGTAGTCGACGCCATGGATCTCGATCTCGTCTTCATGGCCGTCGCGCTTGCTCGGGCCCTTGATGTCCGGGACTTTCAAAAAACCATCGATCTTCGTCGAAGGCCCATCGGTTCTTGTCGGCATTGTCTTTCTCCACCGCTTTCAAACGAAACAAGATGACTCTGCTTGCGATTTCAGCCCTTCACTGACGGCAGTTCCGACACCAGCCGGAGGGAGGCGTTGATGCCTTCCAGCTGGTAGTGCGGACGCAGGTAGAAACGGGCATTGTAGTAACCGGGCCGGCCTTCGACGCTGTCGACTTGGACCTCGGCCGCGGCAAGCGGGCGCTTGGCGCGCGCCTTGTCGTCGGCAAAGGCTGGATTGGCCAGCACGTACCGGTTGATCCACTCGGTCAACCAGATCTCCATGTCGGTGCGTTCCTTGAACGAGCCGATCTTGTCGCGCGCGATCGCCTTCAGGTAGTGTGCGAAGCGCGAGACCGGGAAAAGATAGGGCAGGTTGGCGCTGAGCCGCTCGTTCGACTGCGCGTCGGGATCGACCAGGCGGCCGGCGCGGGTTTCGTCGTCCTGCAGCGAATGGGCGCCGATGAAGGCCGCGAGGTCGGTGTTCTTGCGATGCAGGATCGGCATCAGGCCGAGCTTGGCCAGTTCCGCCTCGCGCCGGTCGTCGATGGCGACCTCGGTCGGGCATTTCATCGCGATCGATCCGTCGTCGGTCGGGAAGGCGTGCACCGGCAGGTTGAGCACAGTGCCGCCGTTCTCGACGCCGCGGATCTGCGTGCCCCAGCCAAAGAGCTTGTGGCTGCGGTTGATGTTCACGCCCATCGGGAAGGCGGCGTTCATCCAGACATATTTGTTGTGGTCGCCGCCCACCTCCTCCTCGAAGGTGAAGCCCTTCACCGGAACGGTCTCCGAGCCGTACGGCAGCCGTGCCAGCACGCGCGGCATGGTGAGGCCGATATAGCGGGCGTCCTCGCTCTCGCGCAGCGACTGCCACGAGGCGTAGGCCGGGTTGTTGACGATCATCTGCAGGTCCTGCGGATTGGGCAGTTCCTGCCAGCTGTCCATGCGGAACAGGCGCGGCGAGGCGGCGGCGATGAAGGGCGTGTGCGCCGAGGCGCAGACGCCCGAAATGTTGCGCAGCAGGCCGACGTCGCGCGGGTGGTTCGAGAATTCGTAGGCGCCGATGATGCAGCCGATCGGCTCGCCGCCCAGCATCGAATACTCGTCCGTGTAGACCTTCTTGAAGATCGGGCTCTGGTCCCACATCTGGCCTTCGTAGTCTTCGAGCGTGTCGGCCAGCTGCTCCTTGGAGATGTTCATCACCCGGATCTTGAGCTTGGTATCCGTCTCGGTGTTGTTGACGAGATACCAGAGGCCGCGCCAGGTGCCTTCCATCTCCCGCACTTCCGGAGCATGCAGGATCTCGTTGACCTGCGTCGTCAGCATCTTGTCGATGCCGGCGATCAGCGACTTGATCGACTTGATCGCGTTGGAAGAGATGGTGGTTGTCTCGGAGCGCGACTGTGCGGCCAAAGCCAGGTTGCGCACCAGCTGCTGCAGCTTCTCGCTGTCGTCCTTCTTGACCTTGAAATCCTTTTCCAGGAGTCCGCTGAATTCACCGAGGTCTATCGCTTCCGCCTCGGCGGTGGCGGCTGCGGTCTTTTGCTGTTCAGCCATGACTTACTCCTCGCCCTTGCCGTCAGACAGCGCCTGGCTGGCGATCTTGCTCAGCAGCGGCTCGTTGTTGAGAAGCTGCGCGATGCGCTTTTCGGCGTCGACGCGGCCGTCCATGAAGCCGAGCAGCTCTTCGAGCTGACGGCGCATCTTGAGGATCTCGGCCAGTTGCGGCACCTGCTCGGCGACCTTGTCCGGCGCGAAGTCGCCAATCTTCGAGAAGGTGAGATCGACCGCGAGCTCCTCGTCGCGTTCGGCGCCCTCGGCTTGCGGCAGCGTGTTCTTCACCCGCGCCTTTACCCTCGGCCCCATGGCCTCCATGAATTTCGGGAAGCGGTTGGCGTCGGTTTCGACGAAGTTGCGGTCGAGCACCGACTTCACCGCTTCCTTGGTCTGTGAAGCGCCGGAAAGATCGGCCATCACGGCCATGACGAACGGCAGTTCGATCGTCGTCGGGCTGCCGTAGGTTTCAACGTCGTAGGCGATCTGCACGCGCGGCGCGCGGTTTCTTTCGATGACCTTCGCTTTGCTCTCTGCTGGCATGCCTGTTACCTTTCATCCTTCTGGGCCGGCTTCTTGGGATCGGGGACACCGGCAAGCAGCCGGAATTCCTTCAGCCCCGACGGGGCGAGATCTTCCATCAGTTCCACGAAATCCATGTGCACCATGCGGCGCACGCGGCGGGCGAGATGCGGGATCGGGCTCGACGGCTCGGTGCGGTCATAGAAGGCGACGACCAGGTCGAGGCATTTGACGACGTCGTCGCGCGAGGTGATCCGGTCGGGCAGCCCGACGCTCGGTTCCGCATAGCCGCTTGCCATCGTTTCGGCTCCCATCGCTTCGGTGCCCGTCCCTTCCGGTCGATGACCGTTTCGGACCGGCGTTGCCGCTTCCGCCTGCTGCTGGGCGGGCTTCGCGGCCCCGTTCCCAGCAGTGCCGGCAGCCGAATTCCGCTCCAGCGTCGTCAGCAAACGCTGCAGGAACCGTTTCAATTCCGGGATGGTCGGGCCGTTGCCATCGATGCGCTTGTTGAGAGCGGCGTCGACCTCGTCGAGGGCTGCGATCACCGCGCGGGCGTCGGCAAGCAGCGAGGTCATCGCGTCGCCGGCCTGGTCGATCTGTGCCGCGCAACCGCTGCGCACCCGGTTCAAGAGCTGGCTGTGAGCGGTCGCCAGCGCCGCTTTTTCGGAAGCGCCCAGCCCCGAAGCCGCTTCCTGCAGCATGACGCGCTCGTCGAGCGCGCCCTGTTCCAGGTCGCGTCCGCTGATCGATCCGACCTGGCGCGGCGAAAGGAAGATCGTTTCGCGCAGGTTCGCCAGCAGGCCTTCCTGGCCGTTCTGGAGATCCAGCAGCGCGTTGATGCGGCGCAAGGCGGCGTCGCGCGGCGTCGCGTTCGGCCGCAATGCCGGATGCATCGTGTCCCAGTACTGGTCGAAGGTCCTCGCGATCAGCGTCAGGCCCTGGGCGAGGCCGGCCAGCCCTTCCTCGTTGGCTAGAGCGCGCGCGACGATGACCAGAAGGCGCAGATCCCGGCCGCGGGACCGAAGCTCCTCTGCCTTGTCGAGGACACCCGCCCAGTCGACCGGGCTGGATTGCGAAGTGGGCTTGTTGCTGCCGTCGTGGACGACCTTGACTTGAGGCTCGGTCAGACGCTCCAGCTCATGAAAGGCCGGGTCGTTGCGCAAGTCCTCTCCCGACGGGTTCTCACCGTCCAGAGGATTCAGCCAGAGTGCGAGATCAATCACACTAACCCCCAGCCAGCGGCCCTGAGACCCCTATGTGACGCGACGTTATCACACGGTCTCACTCTACCACAATTGAGCAGCCGCTCAAAAACTAACGGAAGCTAAACGCGACCGTTCTCTTTCGGCGAAACCCATTGCGCGATTGTCGGGCCGGGTATGTGAAATGGCTCGCATAGCCCGGGCCGCGATCCGGTGTTTGTTGCACAAGATTGCAGAGCTTGTGTAACCGGGCGGTGCCGCCCGGACGGGTCCAAACGCCTTGTCCGTCACACGGCCCGTCACACGGCTTTGTCAAGCTGCCTCTTATATGGCAGGGTACGGTCGGCAGATTGCGGGAGCAGGTTCGATGGAACAGCGCCGGTCATCGCAGAGCTTCAAGCGTAAGGAACTGGTCGCCAAGCTCAATGCCACGGGGGTGCGCGCCTTCAAGGCTGCGGCCGACACGGCCAAGCTGCGCGGCAATCCCTATGTCGAGCTCGTCCACTTCATAGAACAGCTGGTGCTCTCCGATCGCTCGGACGTCCTGCTGATCCTCGCCGACGCCGGAGTGGATTTAAGTCGACTCTCGGCAGACATGACCCGCGCGATCGACAAGCTGCCCTACGGCGCTACTTCGATCGAGGAGTTCTCTGACCACATCTTCCACGCCATCCAGGAAGGCTGGAATCTGGCGACGCTGGAATTCGGCGTGGAGGAGGTGCGCAGCGCCCACATCCTGCTTGCCTGCCTGAAGACGCCGGTGCTGGAAGGCTTGGTGTCGAAGATCAGCGCCGAGTTCGACAAGATCGACGCCGACGGCGTCATCTCCCGCTTCGCCGATGTTACCGAAGGCTCGCTCGAAGCCGGCTCACCACCTGCTGCTGCCGCCGCCGAGACGCCGATGAAGCGCGGACCCGGCGGGGATTCGGCGCTGGCGAAATATGCCACCGACCTCACCCAGCGCGCCCGCGACGGCAAGATCGATCCGGTGATCGGCCGCGATCCGGAGATCCGGCAGATCGTCGACATCCTGATGCGACGCCGGCAAAACAACCCCATCCTGACGGGCGAAGCCGGCGTCGGCAAGACGGCGGTGGTCGAGGGTTTTGCGCTGCGCATCGCCCAGGGCGACGTGCCGCCGACGCTTGAGAACGTCAGCCTGCGCATGCTCGATGTCGGGCTGATGCAGGCGGGCGCCAGCGTCAAGGGCGAGTTCGAGAAGCGGCTCAAGGCCGTCATCGACGAGGTCCAGGCCTCCGAGGTGCCGATCATCCTGTTCATCGACGAGGCGCACACGCTGATCGGCGCCGGTGGTGCGGCGGGCACAGGCGACGCCGCCAATCTCTTGAAACCGGCGCTGGCGCGCGGCGAGCTGCGCACCATCGCCGCCACGACCTGGGCCGAATACAAGCAGCACATCGAGAAGGACCCGGCGCTGACGCGCCGTTTCCAGGTGGTCAAGATCGACGAGCCGTCGGAAGCGGTGGCCGTGCTGATGCTGCGCGGTGTCGCCGGCGTTCTGGAGCAGCACCACAAGGTCCAGATCCTGGACGAGGCGATCGAGGCGGCGGTCGCGCTTTCGCACCGCTACATCCCGGCCAGGCAGCTGCCGGACAAGGCCGTCAGCCTGCTCGATACCGCCTGCGCACGTGTCGCTATCTCGCAGCACGCGACGCCGGCCGAGGTCGAGGACATTCTTCGCCGCCGCCAGGCGCTGGAGGTCGAGAGCGGCATCATCGGCCGCGAGGCGGCGATCGGCATCGATGTCGCCGGCCGGCAGGCCAGGGTCGACGCCGGGCTGGCGGAAACCGAGACGACGTTGGCCGCCGCCCAGGCGCGCTGGGATCGGGAAAAAGCGCTGGTGAGCGAGATCCTCGACCTGCGCGCCAAATTGCGCGGCGAGGGCGTGCCGCTCGATGCGGCGGCCGAGGAGGCCGGCGGGGAAAGCGCTGCGGCTGAGCCGGCTGCGTCCGAAGCGTCCGAGGCGAAGGCGCCTGAAAACAGGGCGGCTGAAGCCAACCCCGTCAAATCCAAGGGTTCGAAAGGCAAGGCAGCCAAGGGCAAAGCGGCCAAGGCCGAGGCGGCCGTTGCCCAGACAATTGCCGAGGAACCGGCGGCTCCGGCCCCCGACCTCGCGCGGCTGCGTGAATTGATGGCGGAACTTGCCGCGGCGCAAGGCGAGACGCCGCTGATCCTGCCCTCGGTCGACCGCAATGCGGTCGCCGCCGTGGTGCAGGACTGGACCGGCATCCCGACCGGACGGATGCTGTCCAGTCAGACCGAAAAGGCGCTGAGGCTTGCCGCGACCCTGTCCGAGCGCGTGGTCGGCCAGGACCACGCGATGGAGATGATCGCCAAACGCGTGCAGACCAGCCGCGCCGGCCTCGGCGCTCCGGAAAAGCCGGTCGGCGTGTTCCTGCTTTGCGGCCCGTCCGGGGTCGGCAAGACCGAAACCGCGCTGGCGCTCGCCGAGACGCTCTATGGCGGCGAGCAGAACCTGATTTCCATCAACATGTCCGAATTCCAGGAGGCGCACACCGTCTCGACGCTGAAGGGCGCGCCGCCCGGCTATGTCGGTTACGGCAAGGGCGGCATCCTGACGGAGGCGGTGCGCAGAAAGCCCTATTCGGTGATCCTGCTCGACGAGGTCGAGAAGGCGCATCCGGACGTGCACGAGATTTTCTTCCAGGTCTTCGACAAGGGCATGATGGATGACAGCGAAGGCCGGCGGATCGACTTCAAGAACACGCTGATCCTGCTCACCTCGAATGTCGGCTCGGACGTCATCATGGGCCGCACCAAGAACGGCACCGTGCGGACCGGCATCGACGATCTCGACGCGGCCCTGCGCGCGCCGCTGCTGAAAGTGTTTCCGGCGGCTTTCCTCGGCCGGGTCGTCACAATACCCTATTATCCGCTCTCGGATTCGATGATCGAGGCGATCGCCCGGCACCAGTTCGGCAAGATCGCCAAGCGCCTCAAGGCAACCAACGATGCCGAACTGGTGATCGGCGACGGCGTCATGGACCTGGTCAAGGCGCGCTGCACCGAGATCGAATCCGGCGGCCGCATGATCGATGCCATCCTCACCAACACGCTACTGCCGGAGCTCAGCCGCGGCGTGCTCAACCGCGCGCTGGAGGGCGCCAAGATGACGAAGGTCACCGTCGGCGCGTCCAAGGAGGGCTTCACCTACTCCTTCGAGTAGGGGCTTGGGGCGAGTAAGGGCTTGGGGCGAGTAAGGGCTTGGGGCGAGTAGGGGCTTGGGGCGAGTAGGGCTTGGGCGAGTAGGGGCTCGGGCGAGTAGTGGGCTTGGGGCGCAAAAAAATCCGCGCCGTGTCACATTGGGCGGGTCCTCACTCGTCTTGAGGTCGGAACCAACGAAAGGAACCGACCATGCCTGCCAGACTTGACCCTCTCGCCGCCGCTCCGTCGCTGATGAAGGAGTGGCATCGCGCCTCTTTGGCCATCGCTTCCAGCCTCGATCCGGCGCTCGCAGAGCTCATCGAGATACGCTCCTCCCAGATCAATGGCTGCGCCAACTGCATCAACATGCACACGACCTATGCCCGTGAACGCGGGGAGACCGAGCAGCGCGTCTATCTGCTGGCGGCCTGGCGCGAGGCGCCGTGCTATACCGACCGCGAGCGCGCCGCGCTTGGCTGGACCGAGGCTCTGACGCGGATCAGCGAAGGCCATACGCATGAGGCTGCGTATGAAGCGCTGAAGGACCATTTCACCGAGGAGGAGCGGGTGAAGATCACCTTGATGATCAACATCATCAACGGCTGGAACCGCATCGCGGTCGGCTTCGGCGGCTTCGTCGACCCGGCGGCCGTGAAGGCCGCCAATGCGAAGGCTGCCAGCAAGGCGGCCGCCGCTTGATGGCGGAACCGGCGTCATCCGCAGACGCGGCGGCGGTGTTCGAACCGCTGCGCCCGAAGCTCATGCGGGTCGCCTACCGCATGCTGGGCTCCGTGGCCGACGCCGAGGACATGGTGCAGGAGGCCTTCATCCGCTGGATGAGGGCCGACCGCGCCGACGTGCGCGAGCCCGAGGCCTTCCTGCGCCGCACCGTCACGCGCCTCTGCCTGGACCAGCTCAAATCCGCCCGCCACCAGCGCGAGACCTATGTCGGCTCCTGGCTTCCCGAGCCGGTCGTCGAGGACGACGAGGTCGATGACGTCAGCCTGCCGCTGATGCTGGCGCTGGAGCGCCTGTCGCCGCTCGAGCGGGCGGCCTTCCTGCTGCACGACGTGTTCGGGCTGCAGTTCGAGGAGGTCGCCGAGGAGATCGAGCGCGATCCGGCCGCCTGCCGCCAACTCGCCGCCCGCGCCCGCAGCCATGTCCGCGAGGCGCGGCCGCGCTTCAAGGTCGAGAAGGAGAGCGCGGCCTTGAGCTTGCGGAAGCCTTCTTCAACGCCTCGCGCAGCGGCGACATGAAGGCGCTCGGCACGATGCTGAGCGCCGATGTCAGCGCCCATGCCGATGGCGGCGGCAAGCGCCCGGCGGCTGTCGCGCCGGTCTTCGGCCATGCCGCCGTCATGAAGCAATACGAGACCGTCGTCGCCTGGCTTCAGGACAATCGCTCGCAGCTTGTCCGCTTTGGCTTCATCAACGGGTTGCCCGGCTTCGTCACGCTCGAGGCCGATGGCGAGCTGCAGACGACCGCGCTGGACATCGAGGACGGCAAGATCACGGCGATCTATGTGATGCGCAACCCCGACAAGCTGAAGCACCTGCATTAGCTCCACCTGCAAGGCCGCTGACGGAACCTTTGTTGCGCTGGCGATTTTGGCTATATGTTTGGGTACGGACGGCCAGAAGGGTTGCTGACGATGACGACGAAAAGCCTTGCGATCTCCGCTCTCGTTCTGGCTGCGGCCATTGGCGTGTCCGGCCCGGCGTTCGCCGGCGACCGGCACCACAAGCGTTCTGTCGAGCAAGAACGCTATGTTCCGGCCGAAGGCGACCTCATCGACGTCCTGTTCGGCGGGCCACGCTATTATGACGCCATGCTGGTCACCACGGCGGCGGGTGCCTGCTCCTATCACCGGACGGGGCCGGACGCGAATGCGTTGAACAAGATCAACGACCATCACTGCGGAAAATAGCTGCCGCCCGCGACGCGCGTTCATCGCGCGCGCCAGTCGTCGACAAGCCTTTCTGTTCCTCTTCCGCGAACGCTGATCGGGTTCACCGAGGATGGCTGCCGTTCGGCGGTCATCCCCTTGAGCACTGCCTCGCCGTGGGCGATCGCGCATCGCACACATTCTTTCCAAAAATTGTATACAATAACCAAGAAAGATGTTGACAATCTTTCGCAGTGAGTTTCCCTTTAGGTATCCGCGTAGCCTACGAGCAAAACACAAAGCGCGATAACCAAGGGGAACTGCAAAATGATGAACCGACGCTCGACTCTGAAATCGATGGTGCTTGGCGCCGTCTCGGCCCTGGCGATTGCCGCCGTTGGCATTCCTTCCGCGCAGGCCGAAAACAAGGAACTGAAAATCGGCTTCGTTGGCGTCACCAGCGGCCCTGCCGCCGCCTGGGGCACCTCCAATGTGCGCTCGATGCAGACGCGCGCCGCCTGGCTCAACGAAAAAGGCGGCGTCAAGATCGGCGAGGACACCTACAACATCAACATCGTCACCTTCGACGACCAGAAGGACCCCAAGCGCGCCATCGCCGGCATGGAAAAGATGGCGCAGGAGGGCATCCATTATGTGGTCGGACCGAATGTCGATGACGGCGCCGCCGCGGTGCGCCCCGTCGCCGAGGCAAACGGCATCATCTATTTCCCCTACGCCTTCCCCAAGGCGCTCTACCAGAAGCCGGCCTCGAACGCCGTGCTTGGCATGATCGCCAACTACCAATCGGGTCCGGCGATCTACAAATATCTCAAGGAAAACAAGGGCGTGAAGACGATCGCCTTTGTCGCCGCGAACGAATCCGACCCGCTCAGCCAGCGTGACAGCGGTGTCGAGGCGGCCAAGGCGCTCGGGCTCGATGTCGTCGCGCAGAACGACACCTACCAGAACGACACTCGTGACTTCACGCCGGTGCTGACGCCGATCGTGGCGCTGAAGCCCGATCTGCTGGTGCTGTCGGGTGTGGCGCCGGCCAACGCGCCGCTCCTCATCCGCGCCGCCCGCGAGCTCGGCTATGAGGGCCTGATCTCGACCGAGACGGCGCAGGACGCCAAGGTTCTGGAGGAGGGCGCCGGCGAGTATGCCAATGGCTTCATCTCCGTCGGCGGCGCCTCCACGCCGGAGATTGCTTCGGATGAGATGAAGGAGTTCGTCACCCGCTACACCAAGATGTTCGGCGAGTATAACGACGAGTCCAACACCAAGGTCTACGCGCTGGAGTATATCCTCGACACGCTCAAGGCCAATCCGGTAGCCATCAACGACGTCGCCGAATTCAAGAAGACCATGGACACTTTCTCTGCGCCCAACCCCTTCCTGAAGGGCGACGCCAAGCTGAGCTATGTCGGCGCAACCTCGTTCGGCCAGAAGCGCCAGCTCGCCGTGCCAATGGTGGTCAACGAATACAAGGACGGCGCATTCCAGACCCTGTTCGTCGGCTCCGTCGACTAGAGCATGATCCCGAAAAGTGGGAACCGGTTTTCGGAGAAGATCATGCTCCAGCAAGGGTTGGATCAGGATGGCGATTCAATGAAACATCATCCTGATCTAGAGACGGGTTCCTAGGTTGCTTCCTCCCGCATGCCGGGGTCCGGACGGTGTTCCGGGCCCCGTGGAAGATCGAAGGTGTCCATGGAACAGGTCATCGCCAACGGATTATATCTCGGTGCCCAGTATGCGCTGATCGCGCTGGGTCTCACCCTGATCTTCGCCCTGATGAACGTGCTGAACTTTGCCCATGGGCAGATGTATGTTCTGGGCGGGTTCATCACCTATACCGTCTACGGCCAGCTCGGCCTGCCCTTCGTGGTGGCGCTGCTAGCGTCCGGCATCACGCTCGCCGTCATCGGCGCGCTGATGGAGAAGTTCCTCTTCCGAACCGTCATCCGGCGCAGCCATCGCGAGGAGAGCACGATGCTGCTTGCCGCCGCGACGGCCTTCTTCTTCGACGCCATCATCCTGCTCATCTTCGGCGAGAAGCAGCGCGGCGTCCCCAAGATAGTCAAGGGCGTCTTCAACGAGGCCGGTATCATCCTGCCTTACGACCGGCTGGTCGTCGGCGCTCTGGCCATCGTCTTCATCGCTGCCTTCGTGCTTTACATGCAATACAGCCGCGTCGGCCGCGCCATGCGCGCGCTCGCCCAGGACCGTGTCGCCGCCCAGCTGATGGGGGTGCGGGTCGACCGCTATTCGATGATCGGCTTCGCCATGGGGGCGATGCTCGCCGGCGTTGTCGGCGGCCTGCTTGTCACCATCACCGGCGTCAATTCAGGTATCGGCGGACCGATTTCGATCAAGGCCTTCCTGATGGTGATGATCGGCGGAGCCGGCGTTGTCGGCGGGGCGATCGCCGGCGGCTTCATCCTCGGCATGATGGAGTCGGTCGGCCTGACCGCGTTGCGCGAATATGGCGACGTCACCTATCTCGTCATCTTCGCCGCCCTGATGGTGTTCCTGTCGATCCGCCCCAACGGGCTGATGGGCAAGCCGTGGGGTTGACCGCGCCATGACCCGCAATCGCAACATGAAGATCGCTTCGGTCGCAGCCTTCCTGGCGATCGTCTTCGTCGCCGTGCCGGTCGCGATCTCGGCAAGCGGCCGCACCGACCTCTATTACACCCTGACCTCCGTGGCATTGCTCAGCATCGCCAGCGCCGGCGTCTGGCTCACCTTCTACATCGGCCGCATCAACATCGGCCAGGGCGCCTATGCGCTGATGGGCGGCTATGTCTCGGCCATACTGGTGACGAACCACGGCTGGTCGTTCTGGCTGACGCTGCCCGTCGCCGGTCTCTTCTGCGCCGCCGCGAGCGTGCTGATCGGCCTGCCGATCCTGCGCCTGCGCGGCGTCTATTTCGCAATGGTGACGCTGACGCTGACCGAGGTCGCGCGCCTGCTCGCGCTGGCGCTGCCGATCACCAACGGCGCCAAGGGCATCGTCAGCATCCCGCTGCCCGGCGCGCTGTCGGTGTTCGGCCTGACGATCATCCCTGATTTCGCCACGCTGCAGAATTCGCGGCTCGCCTTCTATTTGCTGGCGGTCACGCTGATGGTGGTGTGCTTCGGCGTGATGTATCGGCTGGTCCATTCGCGCATCGGCAAGCTTTGTCAGTCGCTGCAGCAGAACGAGGAGCTTGCCTCCTCGATCGGCGTCAACATCGCCTATCTGCGCGTCATCGCCTATGCCGTCTCCTCCTTCTTCGGCGGTGTCGCCGGCGCCATCTTTGCCGCCATTTCGCAATCGATCTATCCGTCGAGCTTCACGGTCACCGATTCCGTCAACTTCATGCTGAACTGCTTCCTTGGCGGCCTTGGCTACGTGTTCGGGCCGATGCTGGGCACGCTGGTGCTCTATTTCGGCTGGGACCTGTTGTTCCAGACCGGCGAGTTCCAGCTCCTGATCTATTCCGGCCTGATGATCGTCCTGATGCTGGTGCTGCCCAACGGCCTGCTCAGCCTCACGACTTCAACCGGCAAGAAGGCTTGAGCCATGGCCGAAATGCTCGAAGTCTCCGGTCTCAGCAAACGCTTCGGCGGCCTGGTCGCGGTCAACAACGTCTCCTTCTCGGTGCGCGAGAAGGAGATCCTGTCGGTCATCGGCCCGAACGGCGCCGGCAAGTCGACGCTGTTCAAGCTGATCTCGTCGTTCCTCAGGCCGACATCGGGCGAGGTGCGCCTGAGAGGCGAGCGCATCTCCGGCATGGCGCCGCATATCGCCGCCCGCAAGGGCGTCGTCCGCACGTTCCAGGAGACAACGATCTTCAAGAACATGAGCGTGCGCGACAACGTGATCATCGCGCACCATCTGCGCTCGAAGGCGAACCTCTTCGGCTTCTTCCTCGGCACCGGCACCGCGCGCGCCGACGAGGCAGCTTTCGGCGCATCGGCCGACGAGATCCTGGCGCTGCTCGGCCTGGCTTCGCTTGCCGATGAGACCGCCCGCAACCTGCCGCATGGCCATCTGCGGGCGCTGGGCATTGCCGTCGGCCTTGCCACCAACCCTTCCATCCTGCTGCTCGACGAGCCCTTCGCCGGCATGAACCACGAAGAGACGATGCGCATGGTGGCGATGGTGCGGCGCTTGCGTGATCTCGGCCTCACCATCCTGCTCGTCGAGCACGACATGCCGGCCGTGATGAAGATCTCGGACCGCATCGTGGTCCTCAATTTCGGGCAGAAGATCGCCGAGGGAACGCCGTCCGAAATCCAGGCCGACGAGAAGGTGATAGAGGCCTATCTCGGCAGCGAAGACGAGGCGATCGGCCTATGAACCAGATCCTGAACTTCGCCGGCGTCAAGCTCTATTACGATCACGTCTACGCGCTGAAGGGCGTCTCGCTCGAGGTCAACGAGGGTGAGACCGTCGCCCTGATCGGCGCCAACGGCGCCGGCAAGTCGTCGATCCTTCGCGCCATCACCGGCCTCAACAGGATCAGGTCCGGCGAGATCCACTACAACGGCCGGCGCATCGACGGCGCCGCCCCCGACGAGATCGTCAAGATGGGCATCGCCATGGTGCCGGAGGGCAGGCGGGTCTTCCCCTATATGACGGTCAGGGACAACCTCCTGATGGGCGCCTTCACGCGCTCGAGCAAAGCCGAGATCGCCGCGTCGATGGAGATGGTGCTGGGCCGTTTTCCCCGGCTCAAGGAGCGCTTCTCGCAGGCCGCCGGCACGATGAGCGGCGGCGAGCAGCAGATGCTGGTCATCGGCCGCGCGCTGATGGCGAAACCGAAGCTTTTGCTGCTCGACGAGCCGTCGCTCGGCGTCGCGCCGAAGCTCGTCCAGGACATCGCCCGCTCGATCGTCGCCATCAACCGCGACGAGAAGGTCAGCGTTTTGCTGGTCGAACAGAATTCTCGCATGGCGCTTCGCATCTCGCAGCGCGCCTATGCGCTGACCACCGGAAGCGTCGCGCTGAGCGGCAACTCCGCCGAATTGCTGACCGACGACCGGGTCAAGCGTCTTTATCTCGGCGGCGAGATCTGAGGTTCGCATGCGCATACTCGTTATCAACCCCAACACGACCGCGTCGATGACCGCCAAGATCGGCAAGGCGGCGGCAAGCGTTGCCTCCACGGGAACCGAGATCGTCGCCGTCAATCCGGCCGACGGTCCGCCGAGCATCGAGGGCTATTTCGACGAGGTCTTCGCCGTGCCGGGCATCATCGCCGAGATGGGCAAGGCACCTGCGGCCGACGCCTATGTGATCGCCTGCTTCGACGACACCGGGCTCGATGCCGCGCGCTGCGCGACGGAAGCTCCGGTCATCGGCATCGGCGAGGCGGCCTTCCATCTCGCCAGCCTCGTCGCCGGCAAGTTCAGCGTCGTCACCACGCTTGCCCGCTCGGTCCCCGCCATCGAGCACAATCTGGCGAAATACGGGCTTGCCTCGCGCTGCGCCAAGGTGCGCTCCTCCGAAGTGGCAGTGCTCGACCTCGAACAGCCCGGCTCCAATGCCAGGCACAAGATATCGGACGAGATCGCGCGCGCCGTCCGCGAGGATCACGCCGAGGCGATCGTGCTTGGCTGCGCCGGCATGGCCGACCTCGCCCACGAGCTTTCGCAGCAGCATGGCGTTCCCGTCCTCGACGGCGTCGTCTGCGCGGTGACGCTGGCCGAGAGCTTGCTCAAGGTCGGTCTGAAGACATCGAAGGTCGGCGGCTATGCCGCGCCGCGCAGCAAGCGTTTCGCCGGTATCTTTGCCTCGGCGTCGCCGGCAGGCGCCGGTTCGCAAGGTTAGCACGACGAATTCGGCGGGATTGACCGGGGCGCGAGCGATATTAGATTGAATCGGCTGCTGGCGATTTGGGGGCAGATCAGGCCGGATCGGGTCTGCGCATTGAAAGCATGTTGACGGTACTTAAGGAAGACGATCGCGATGACAGGCCGGCAGCGCGCTGGTCGCCGATCTACTATGGGCTGAGGGACGCCATCGTCAGCCATCGTCTCGCACCGGGCACCAAGCTGCCGGAAGACGAGCTGGCATCGATCTATTCGGTGAGCCGCACCGTCGTCCGCGCCGCCCTGCAGGCCCTGGCGCATGACCGGCTGGCGCGGCTGGAGCCCAATCGCGGCGCCTTCGTCGCGCAGCCCTCGAAGATCGAGGCGCGCGAGGTGTTCGAGGCGAGGGCGCTGATCGAGCCCAAGGTGGCGGCACTTGCCGCCAAGGCGGCGGTGCCATCGGATATCGCGCAGCTGCGCGCGCATCTGGAGAAGGAGCATCAGGCGCTGCATGACGGCCGTGACAGTGACGCCATCATGCTGTCGGCGCGCTTTCATGTCGGCATCGCCGAGATCGCCGCGCACTCGGTGTTCACCAACTTCGTGCGCGACCTCGTCTCGCATTCCTCGCTGATCATCGCGCTCTATTGGAAGCGCCGCGACGCGACCTGCGAGAAGCACGCCCATCACGCGCTGGTCGACGCGATCGAAGCCGGCGACAGCGCCAATGCCGCCGCCCTGATGAACAGCCACCTGGTCGATCTGCTGTCGGGGCTCGACCTCACCGACAAGGTGGAGAAGTCGGACAGCCTCTCGGATCTGCTGCGCTTCTGAAGCAGCAGACACCTGAAGCGGTTCGGCTTGAGCGCCGAACCGCCCGGCAAGCCGGCTAGGCCGCCGCCGCGTGCGAATAATCCATCCGCTCGAGGTCGGCGATAAGGCCGGGGCCGGTTGGCTGCCAGCCGAGATGCGCACGCGTCCATTCGCTCGAAGCTGGCATATCGAGGCCCGCGAATATCGAAAGCCATCCGAAATGATTCGCCGCTTCTTCCTGTGAGAGCGAGACCACCGGCACGTTGAGGCCGGCGCCGATCACTTGCGCGATCTCGCGCACGGAAATGCCTTCCTCGGCGACGGCGTTGTAGCGCACGCCGGCTTCCTGCTTGTCCAGCGCCAGACGGTAGAGCTTCGCGACATCGAGCACATGCCCCGCCGACCACCGGTTGCGGCCTTCGCCGACAAAGGCCGAGACGCCCTTGGCGCGCGTCAGGTCGATGAGCGGCGTGATCAGGCCCTGCTTCACCGTGTCATGCACCTGCGGCAGGCGCACCACCGATACTTTGACACCCTTCTCAGCCATCGCCGTGCCGGCAAGCTCCGACAGGATGCGCGGATTGGGATGGTCGGTGTTGAACACGTCTTCCTTCGCCGGCTGCCCGTGTTCGGCAGAGCCCATGCCCACACCTGACGTGATGATGAGCAGCCGGTCCGAGCCGGCGAGCGCGGCGCCGAGCGCCTCGATCACGCGCTTGTCCTTCTCGCAATTCGCGACGAAATTCGAAAAAATGTGGTCGAAGGCGGTGTGGATCACCGCGTCCGATTTTGCGGCGCCATCGCGAAGGCTATCGAGGTCTTCGAGGTCGCCGCGATGCGCCTCGGCGCCGGCGGCCGCAAGCGACCGCGCACCGGCATCGGAGCGGGTCAGGCCAAGCACCTGATGCCCGGCGGCAAGAAGTTCGGGCACGATTCTGGAACCAATGAAGCCGGTCGCGCCGGTAAGGAATACACGCATGGGAGATCTCCTAGGTTGTTCGGAGGTCCTTTTCGCGTTATAAATCATCCTGTTAAAGTAGTGACTTTATCATGGTATAATCATCAACAGGATCGCCATGCCTGCGGAGACCGTCAACAAGCTCGGCAATTTCCTGCGGGATCGACGCATGCGCCTCGATCCGGTCGCCTTCGGCTTCGCCACCGGGCGCCGGCGCACGCAAGGATTACGCCGCGAAGAGGTGGCGTAGCGCGCCAACATCAGCCCGACCTGGTATACCTGGCTGGAGCAGGGCAGGGGCGGCGCGCCGTCGGCGGACGTGCTCAACCGCATCGCCACCGGCCTGATGCTGACCGAGTCCGAACGCGAGCACCTGTTCATGCTGGGCCTCGGGCGTCCGCCGGAGGTCCGCTACAGAAACGTGGACAGCGTGACGCCACGCCTGCAACGCGTGCTGGACGCCCTCGAGACCAGTCCGGCAATCATCAAGACTGCGACGTGGGACGTCGTTGCATGGAACCGCGCCGCCGCCGCGCTGCTGACCGACTATTCCAAGATTCCCCGCGAGCAGCGCAACATCCTGCGCCTGATGTTCGGCAACCCGCGCGTGCGCGCCGCGCAGGATGATTGGCTCAGTGTCGCCCGCTTCGTGGTCGGGTCATTCCGGGCCGATGCCGCGCGCGCCGGCGCCGGCGCGGAAATCGCCGAACTGGTCGACGAACTTTCGCGGACCAGTCCGGAATTCGAGGCGCTGTGGCGGGACAACGACCTCGTTGCCGCTCACGGCGAAGGGGTGAAGCGTCTCCGGCACCCCGAGATCGGCCTGATCGAGCTGGAATTCTCGGTTTTCGCGGTCGACGGCCGTCCTGAGCTCGGCATGGTGGTCTACAACCCCGTAAACGCCTCGGACGCCGAACGCATCCAATCGCTGATCGCGTCGCGCTCCACCTAACGGCGCATCCGTCGGCTTCGGACCGCCGCGCGCCGGATCGCCTGCGGCGGTTGGCCGAAGCTTCTCATGAAGGCGCGGCGCATGCGTCCGGCGTCGCCGAAGCCGCTCTGCTCGGCGATGCGGTCGAGCGCCGCGTTGCTGCTTTCCACCGCCATCCGCGCGGCTTCGAGGCGCAGGCGTTCGACGGCCTTGGCCGGCGTGGCGCCGGTTTCCGCCGCGAAGACGCGGGCGAAATTTCTGGGGCTCATGGCCGCGCGGTCGGCAAGGCGCTCGACGGTCAGCGGCTGGTCGAGATTGGTCCGCATCCATTCGATCAATTCCACGAAGCGGCCTGAGCGTCCGCCGAGCTCGATGAGGCCTGAGAATTGCGACTGGCCGCCGGGTCGGCGCTGATGGACGACGAGCTGCTGGGCGGTGCGCCGCGCGATGGCCGGCCCAAGGTCGTCCTCGATCAGCGCCAGCGCCAGGTCGATGCCCGCCGAAATGCCGGCCGAGGTCCACACGCCGCCGTCCTGGATGAAAATGCGCTCGGCATCGAGCTTCACCTTCGGATAGCGGCGGGCGAAGTCGTCCGTGCTCCACCAATGCGTGGTGGCGGACCGGCCGTCGAGAAGACCTGCCTCCGCGAGCAGGTAGGCGCCGGTGCACACGCTCGCCGTCCTGCGCATGCCGGCCTGCCGCAACCACGCAACGATTTCCTGCGCTGCCGTTATCGAGCGGATGATCTCGCCGCCGGAGATGATGGCGGTGTCGAGTGCCACGTCGACGGACAGGGGCCGCGCCGCAAGCCGCATCCCGGACGAGCTCTCGATCTCGCCGCCGCCAGGCGCCAGCATCTTCAGGTCGTAGCTGCCCGGACAAAAATGCTCAGCCAGCTCGAAGGCCGCCGCCGGCCCTGCGGCATCCAGCAGCTGGAAGCCTGGATGGATGATGATGCCTATCATTCGGCGCATAGCAGTTTTTGCCCGATATATGTCATTTCGGACAAGACCTATCGGAGCTAGGCTGATCGTCAAGCATTTAGATCAGAAGGAGCAAGCCATGAGCCTGCGTGTCGTGCTGTGGAGCGCCCTCGGCGTCATCCTGATCCTCGCCGCGACCGGCGCCGCTTGGCTGCTGTCGCTGCCCTCGGCGTCGCTGGCCGCCATGCAGCCGGCGATCGACGCCAAGGAGGCCGAAGCCACGCTCGCGGCATTGAAGCCGCAAAGGCGCGAGCGCCCGCTGATCGCCATCGTCGGCATCAACGACGGCACCGAGACCACCGATTACCTGATGCCCTATGGCATCCTGCGCCGCGCCGGTGTCGCAGATGTCGTCGCGTTGGCGACGCAGCCGGGGCCTATGAAGCTGCATCCGGCCTTGCAGGTGGAGCCCGACGCGACGACAGCGGCGTTCGACGGGGAGCATCCGGAAGGCGCCGACTATGTCATCGTCCCCGCCATGATGCGGGATGACGACCCCGAGGTGATGGAATGGCTGAGAAGCCAATCCGCCAAGGGCGCGATGGTGGTCGGCGTCTGCGCCGGCGCCAAGGTGGTTGGCGCGAGCGGGCTGCTCGACGGCAGGCATGCGACCACGCACTGGTATTCGCTGAGCGAGCTGCGCAAAAAGCATCCGACGGTTCGCTACGTTCCCGACCGGCGCTACGTCGTCGACCGCAGTGTCGCGACCACGACCGGCATTACGGCGTCGATGCCGATGATGTTGATCTTGATCGAGGCGATCGCCGGCCGCGACAAGGCCGAAGCCGTCGCCCGCGATCTCGGCCTCGACCATTGGGATGCGCGGCACGACAGCGGCGCCTTCAAATTCACGCGGCCGTTCGCGCCGACCGCGATCGGCAATACCCTGGCCTTCTACAATCACGAGCAGCTGGGTATTCGGCTTGAGCCCGGCCTGGACGAAGTTTCGCTGGCGCTGGTCGCCGACGCGTGGTCGCGGACCTATCGCTCGGGCGCGGTCACCTTTGCCGCCAGGGACGGCGCCATCGTCAGCCGCGACGGCATCCGCATCCTGCCCGACCAGGTCGCGGCAGACTGGCCGGTGGAGCAGCTCGTCCCGGCGACGGCCGACATGCGTCCGGCAAAGGCGCTCGACCAGGCGCTTCGGGACATCTCGGCCCGCTACGGCGCGCGCACGACCGACTTCGTCGCCATGCAGCTCGAATATCCGCGGACGCCGCAATGAGGGCGAACGGAGCCACGCCTCGCGCGCGGGTTTGAGAGGCTTATGATCGCACGCCGGTGCCGCCTTGCGAGCGGATATGATCGATGAATGCGCGCAGCTTCGGCAGGACCTGATGCCTTTCCGGGTAGTACAGAAAGACACCCGGCGAGCTGACGGCAAATGCCGTCAGCAGCGTCTTCAGGCGTCCGTCCGCGATTGGCGAACTGGCAATCGGGCCGGGCACCTGGGCAAGTCCGGCGCCCTGGATCGCGGCTCCGAGAAGCGTGGGGTAGTCGTGCGCGATGAGTGGTCCGCTGACGATTGCCTCGATCGCCTTGTTGCCTTGGGCAAAGCGCCACGGCGCGACTATGCCGTTCGATCGACGCAGGCGCAGGCAGGCGTGGTGGCGCAGATCCTCGATGCGCTCCGGCACCGTTCGGGAACGAAGGTAATCGGGACTGCCGACCACCATCATCGGGAAGGACGGCGACAGTCGGACGGCAACCATATCGGGCGCGATCAAATCGCCCATGCGGATGCCGGCGTCGAACCCCTCGGCTGCAAGGTCGGTCAGTTCGCCGCTTGCGACGATCTCCAGCTCGATCTCGGGATAGGCCTGGCAGAAGGACGCTATCATCGGCTCCAGCAGTGTCGGCACCACCGCGGGCGGTACCGAGAGGCGCAAAAGGCCCGCCGGCCGCTGCCCTATCCCGCGCGCGATCTCGCTGGCGGCGATCAATTCCTCGAACGCGGGCCGGGCGCGCGCGAAGAAGCGCTCGCCCGCCTCGGTCAGTCCGACGCTGCGGGTCGTGCGGACGAAGAGCGCGGCGCCGATGCGCGCCTCGAGCGTCCGTATGGCCTGGCTGATCGCCGACGGGGTGACGCCAAGCTCCGCCGCCGCCTTGCGGAAATTGCGATACCTGGCGACGCTCAGGAACGCCTCGACGCCGTCAAGCGCGCCATGCCTGACTGTGAAGTTCTGCTTCATGACCCATCGATATTATCGCGGATAGTTGCCGGCACAAAGCGGTCGTATCTCTGTTGTGGATTGGAAGCCTGAAGGAAGTGGCAAATGACAGACGATTTCGATCGCGTGCGCGATCACTACCGCGCGACCGGCCTGGCCGAGCGCCTGAAGATGGCGCTGGCCGTATTGGGCCCGGACGGACAGCGGCTCAAGCCTGAGCAACTTGCCACCCTCGACCAGTTCCACACCCGCGGGCTCGCCGCGACGGCCGAGCTCGCCAAATTGGCCGGCATAACGGCCGGCATGTCGGTGCTCGACGTCGGATCGGGGGTGGGCGGGCCGGCCCGGTTTCTCGCCACGACCTACGACTGCGAGGTGACCGGCATCGACCTCAGCGAGGCGTTCGTCGAAGCCGCGCAATATCTGACTGCACGGACGGGGCAGGGTGGAACCGTTTCGTTCAAGGCCGGCAGCGCTCTGGCGCTTCCCTTCGACGACGGTGGCTTCGACGTCGTGTTGCTGCAGCATGTGGCGATGAACACCGCCCGCTGCTTTATGGCGAGATCCGGCGCATGCTGAAGCCGGGCGGAAAATTCGCCACCTTCGACGTCGTGCTGAACGGCGGCGACCCGCACTACCCGGTGCCCTGGGCGAAGACGCCGGCGGAAAGCTTCCTGCTCTCCGCCGCCGCGACCTGCGAGGCGATCGAGGCCGCGGGGTTCCGCACGCTTGTCCATCAGGACGATACCGCGGAAGCCAAGACCTGGTTCGCGGCGCTGCGGGCGTCCGGGCCGCCGCCTTCGCTTAATCTCGGCGTCGTCATGGGGCCGGGTTTCGCGGATTTCGCAGCCAATCTCGGGCGCAATCTGATGGAAGGCCGGCTGGGTGTCATGAGTGCCGTGTTCGAAGCCGTTCCGATCAAGAGCTGAGAGGAGACGAAAAATGTCGCCAGCGACGATCTTCAACATCCATCTCGTCCTGGGCTATGTGCCCTGGCTGCTTTGCTTCGGCACTTACATATGGCCAAAGCTCAAGCTCATGGACCATGTCGAGGCGCAGCGCGCCATCGCCACGCTGCACAGCTTCCGCTTCTTCGGGCTGGTCTTCCTGCTTCCGGGCGTCGTCGGTCCGAACCTGCCCGCAGGCTTCGCCGTCTTTGCCGCCTATGGTGACTTCGCGACCGGACTTCTGGCCATGCTGGCGCTGCTGGCGGCGAGGAGGCCTTCGATCTTCTGGCCGCTCGTCGTCGCCTTCAATGTCGTCGGAATCGTCGACATTGTCGTCGACTACTATCACGGCACCGTGCTCGACCTTCCATCCCAGGCCGGGCAGTTGGGTGCGACCTACGCGATCCCGATCATCTATGTGCCCCTGCTGATGGTCACGCATGTCGCCGCCTTCTATCTGCTGGCTCGCCCACAGCCCAAGCCCGCGACGGCCACCGGCGACCAGGAAACAGGCGGCCTCAACTCCCTCCGCTCTCCTTCATCCGCTCGATGATCTCGGTCATCAGCGTTTCCTGCCTCGCGTTCCGTTCGCATCCTTCGGATCGTCCTTGCTGTGTCCGAAACAAAGGAGCACCGCAATGGCCCTTATGGTCGTTATTTACCCGACGCCGAAGGACGTTCAGGCGTTTGATCGACACTACTTCGATATCCACGTGCCTCTCGCCAAGAAGCTTCCGGGTCTCAGGAAATACGAGGTCAGCGACGGCCCGATCGCGACGCCCGTGGGAGCCTCCGGCATTCATCGGATCGGAGCGCTGTATTTCGACGACCTTGCGACGCTTGAAAAGGCGTTCGCAAGCCCGGAGGGACGAGCGGCCGGGGCGGATCGCCGGATTTACGCACCTGACGACTCGGGTGTTCAGATGTTCCTTTTCGACAATAAGGAGGTCTGAGCCCGCCCTGTTCGGCGGGCGAACGGATGAAATGATGGCCGATCGGCCTCGATGCAGCCTAGTACACCGGCGTCGCCATGTGCCGCGGCGTCGGCCATTCGGCCGTGATGTCCGGCTGCACCGGCCGTTCGAGATAGGTCGACAACACGACATAGCTGCGAGTCGAGACCACGCCCGGCGTCTCGTAGATCCGCGACAGCAGGCCTTCCAGCGCCCGCGTGTCCTCGGTGCGCACTTTGAGCAGCATGCAGGTGTCGCCGGCGACGGAATGGATCTCCTCCACTTCCGGACATTCGGAGATCGCCATCAGCTCCGGCGTCTTGCCCCAGCCTCTTGTGTCGATATGCACGAAGGCGAGCAGCGGCTTCTTCACCGCCTTCGGATCGATGATCGCCGAAGTGGCGCGGATGGCGCCGCTGCGGCGCAGCCGCTTCACCCGCTCATGCGCGGCCGGCGGCGAGAGGCCAACACGCTCGCCAAGCTCGGCATAGCTGATGGTCGCATCGTCGACGAGCACGCCTAATATTTTTCGGTCGATCGGGTCGACCTCGCGGGCAGGTTGCCTGTTCCGCTGAATGTCATCTGTTTCTGCGTCCATATGGAAATTCTCCATTGATGCTGAATTTAATTCGGCCATTATGGAGATATGTCGAACAGTGATCAATCAGCAATTCTGACCGCCGCGCCCCGCATGCCGATTCCGGCGGCGGCCTACCTGCTCACCGGCTGCATCGCCGTCATCGGCTCCAACTCGCTGGTTCTCGGGCCGATCGCGCCCGCCGTCGCGGCATCGTTCGGGGCGAGCGTGCCGGCGGTGATGACGGCTGCCGCCGCTTTCGGCCTCGGCACCTCGGCCAGCGCGCTCTTCCTCGCCCGCTACATCGACAGGATCGGCGCGCGCCGCATGCTGCAGGGCGCTTTGCTGCTGCTCGCGCTGGCGCTGATCGCCAGCGCCCTGGCGCCGACGGGGCGGCGCTGGTCGCTGCCAGTTCGTCGCCGGCATCGCCGCCGGCGTCGCCATGCGGCGATCTATGCCAGCGCGGCGGCGATCGCGCCCCGCCGCGAAAGCGGCACCATCGGCGTCGTGCTGACCGGCTGGACGCTGTCCATGGTCGCCGGCGTGTCGATGTCGGCCGTGCTTGCGATCTCATCCATTGGCGCGCCGTCTTCTTTGCCGTGGCGCTTCTGGCCGGCACCGCCGTCGCCGGCCTGACGATGAACTCGCTGCGTGACGCCAGAAAAGCGGTCCGGCGCCTCGCCCGGCGCGCTGGCGGTGCCGCATCCTGCCGCTGCTGATCGCTTGCGGCGCCTTCATGCCGCCTTCTACGCGTCTACGGCTATCTCGGCGATCATCTGCATAAGGATCTCGGCGAACCCGTCAGCGCCAACGGCCTTGCGGCGATCGCCTATGGCCTCGGCTTCGGTGCTGCCGCGCTTCTCGACGGCGTCATCGATCGCCTCGGCGCCCGCCGCGTCATGCCTTTCGCCTATCTCCTGGTCGCCGCGGTCTATGTCGCTATGGCCTTGGCTAGCGGCGTCTTCGGCCTGCTTATGCACGACAGCTGCCTGGCCTGGCCAATCATTCGGGCTCAACGTGCTGGTGATGCGGCTGACCGCGCTCGATCCCGCGCGCCGCGCCCATCATGGCCTGAACAGCGCGGTCACCTATCTTGCGGTCACCATCGCACCGCCGGCTTCGGCCCGCTCTACACAGGTCTCGGCTTCGCCAACTGCGCCTGATCGCCGCCGGATTGATGCTGGGCGGCAGGCCGCGGCGTGGCGGTCGGGGCTGACTGTCCACGCAGTCAGTTCGGGCTCGCAACAACGACCGTGCGCGCCGCCCTTAGCAGCCATGGGCATGCATAATAGTCGCTGATCCGATTGATGATCCCGTTGGTGGCTTCGATCCGAACCGGATAGGCCGGTTTCCAGCCGGCTTCGTCCCGGTGGAGCACGAGCAGCACGATCTCGTCATCGACCGCGCCAATCGTCATCTGCCAGTTCGCCTTGCCCCTTTCATATTCGACGAAGTAGATCGATTCCGACAAGTGTCCCCTGAAGCAGTCCGAGACCCGCAGTTGCGCGTCGGCGCTGGTCAATGCCCGCACACCGTCCCAATCACGGCGGTTGAAGAGTTCGATATAGCGGTTGAGCAGTTTCGACAGCCCAGGGTCTGGCGAAGGCTCATGGCGCACGGCCGGCTGCTCCGGCAGCGCGGCCAGCTTGGCGCGGCCACGGCTCAATGCGGCCTTGACGCCACCGATCGTCGATCCGACGAGATCGGCAATCTCTTCCAGCGAATGATCGAAGACGTCTTTCAGCAGAATGCAGGCCCGTTCTTTCGGAGGCAGGTGGATCACCAGCCGTTCGATGGCACGATCGGCGCCCTGGCCGGCGGGTTCGACCGGCAGAACGATCTCGTCGACCGCGAAATTGGCTTCGGCGCGTCGGCGTGTTTGCTGGTTGCGCAGGAAATCGATGCAGCGGTTGTGCGCGGTGCGAAACAGCCATGAACGAAGAGCGCCCGGATCGTCGATCATCTCGATCTTGCGATAGATCTCGAACAGCGTTTCCTGCATCACGTCCTCGCCGTCGAGCGCCGAGCCGGTCATACGCGAGCAATAGCGGTGCAGCCGTTGCCGCAAATGCGCGACCGTTTCCAGGAATGCGGCGTAACGAATGTCGAAGAGCCCGGTGGGCTCAAATCTTGGCTGAATCGTCATGACAACACGAATACCGTTCTGCATGTCTTACCGGTGCAAGGCCCGCCCACCTTACATCGTCCTGATGTCATCGGGAGTCCGATCGAAGCGATCGTGCCTGCCATCGACATGCATCACCGGCGCGGCCGCCAGTTCATCCGGATCGATCCCGTCGAGAGCCGCAATCGGAATGGCGAAGACGATACCGCCAAGCATCGGGATGTCGCCGCGCGCCGGCATGCGCACGCCGCAGGTCGCGCAGAAGTGATACTGGATGCTGGGCGCTTCCCTGCCGGGCGGGATCCACTGATATTCGGCCTGCGCTTCGGCCCCAGACGTGAGGCGAAAGTGCTGAGGACCGACGAACCCCACCCAGGAGCGAGTCTTGGTGCATGTCGAGCAATTGCATTTGACGGTTCCCCGGCTGAGGTCGATATCGGCCTCGAATCGAACTTTGCCGCAATGGCAGCTTCCTGCGTAGGTCTTCAGCATATCCCGATAATCTCAGCGCTCGCCGACCGGCACGCGCCGGCCTGCCTCCAAGACGTATGCCGGCGATAAAAGGATACGTGGCGTGAGACGGGTTCTCGCGGCAGGCATCTGGCATGGTCGAGTTCATTGCGCGCCGCCGTCATTTCAGCACGCGATAGGTCAGCGTCACGACGCCGCTTTCGAACCGGCGGGTGTCCGTTAGCTCCAGCCTGACCAGCGAAGGATCGACATCCTGGAAAGCGCGCTTTCCGGAGCCGACCCGCGTCGGCAGGATCGACAGCTGATATTCATCGACCAGCTTGCCGGCGAGCAGGGTCTGATCGAGCTGGCTGATCCCGTATTTCAATATGTCGCCGCCGCCCTCAGCCTTGATCGCAGCGAGGCCCGCGACAACGTCGCCTTCGATCAGGGAAGCGTTCCAGCCGACATCTTTCAGGGTTCGTGACGCGACCAGCTTCTTCAGCCCGTTCATGCGGTCCATATACTTGCCCTGGATCTGCGGCCATCGGCTGGAAAACAGCTCGTAGGTCACACGCCCGAGCAGGAAATACTCCGCCTCGCCGGCCTTGGCATAGGAATGTTCCAGCGCATCTCCGACAAAGAAGGGCGATGCCCAGTTCATCGGCGCCTCGATCACGCCGTCGAGCGAGACGAAGCTGCCGATTATCAATTTCCTCATCACAAATTCCCCTGTTGAAGGGCCGGTGCTGCTAGGACGTTCGGGATGCGCTCCGGGATACGTGGCGCGGCAATTTTTTTGAAGACCAGGGTTGGCTTGCCGATGCCTCGGGTCCTTCGATATGCCCTGGAAGTGAAACGGCCGGATCGGAAGCGCGATGAAGACGACCCTTGAAGTCACGGCCGAGCCCTTGCCGCGGGACCTTGCCTTTGTTGGCGAGAGCCTTACCGCTTTCAATGACGGCGATGTCGGCGCGTCGGGCCGCAAGACGCTGGCCGTCTTCGTCCGCGACGACGCCGGCGCGATCGTCGCCGGCATATCGGGGTACACCGCCTGGGGCTGGCTCT
Organism: Mesorhizobium sp. M1D.F.Ca.ET.043.01.1.1; assembly: GCF_003952385.1. NCBI lineage: Bacteria > Pseudomonadati > Pseudomonadota > Alphaproteobacteria > Hyphomicrobiales > Phyllobacteriaceae > Mesorhizobium > Mesorhizobium sp. M1D.F.Ca.ET.043.01.1.1. The sequence continues at coordinate 1,509,369 of NZ_CP034444.1, read as the reverse complement.
ACGTGCAATGGCTCTGGGTCGACGAAAAGTTGCGCGGCCGGCGCATCGCCGCCGGTATGCTGGAGGCCGCCGAACGGGAAGCGCTGGCGCGCGGCTGCCAGGCCGCCTGGATCGACACCTTCAATCCAACCGCCGCCAAGGTCTATCAGCGCCAGGGCTACCAGCCGTTCGGCACGCTTGCCGACTTCCCGCTCGGCCGCAACCGCATCTTCCTGCAGAAGAAGTTGTCTTAACCCGCCAGCCTTCCGCCGCGCATCGGCTGCGGCACCCCGGTGGTGCTCGGAAAGCTGATCGGCAGGCCGCGCAGCACGCGCACGGCCAAGAAGGCGAAGCACTCCGCTTCCACCGCGTCGCCCTTCCAGCCGAGCGCCTCGGCCTGCACCACTTCGACGCGAGCGCGGCTCTCGAGCATCGCCATCATCGTCGGGTTGCGGCGGCCGCCCCCGCTGACCGCCAATCGTTTCGGCCGGCGCGGCAACAGGTCGAGCGCCTTGCCGACGGCGGAGACGGTGAACGCCGTCAGCGTCGCCGCGCCATCCTCGACGCCGAGCCCGTCGGCCATCGCCGCGGTGAAGTCGAAGCGGTCGAGCGACTTCGGATAAGGTTTCGTCAGATAGGGATGCTGCAGCAGCCGCTCGAGCCGCGCCTCGTCGACCGTGCCCGCGGCCGCCAGTCTGCCGTCGCGGTCCATCTCGCCGAGACCCTTCGCCTTGACGAAATCGTTGACCGGCGCATTGGCCGGTCCGGTGTCGAAGGCGACGATTGCGTCCTTGCCGTCCCACCAGGTGATGTTGCCGACGCCACCGAGATTGAGCACGGCGGTGTCGCCGCTGGCGTCCGCCTCCTTGAGCAGCGCCGCATGGTAGGCGGCGGCCAAAGGTGCGCCTTGTCCGCCTGCGGCGACATCGGCCGAGCGGAAGTCGTAGGCCACCTTGGTGCCGAGCAGCGCCGCCGTCAATTCGCCGTCGCCGAGCTGACGCGTCCTCCCGATCCGCCCGGGCTGCGGCGCGCGATGCAGCACGGTCTGGCCGTGGAAGCCGACGACGCCGATATCGGCCATGGTCATGCCCTGGCTTTCGACGAGATCCCTGACCGCGGCCGCCTGCGCGCGCGTCAGCGCTTCCTCGGCCTCGCGGAAGATCGCCGGCTCCGGCCCTTCGAAATTCCAGGCGCGCGCCTGGCGCAGCGTCTCTTCGAGAAGCGCCCGGATCGATTGCGGGTAGGGAGCCAGAGTATAGGTGCCGAAGTCGGCGATGCGCTCGCCGTCGGTCCTGATCAGCGCCACGTCGATGTTGCCGTCGAGCACCGTGCCGGTCATCAGGCCGACGGCCCAGATTGGTTCCATGGTCGCTCCTCGAATCGCCGTTGACCACGTGTCGGACGGATCGGGCCGGCAGGCAAGTCCTTCGCGTAGTCAGCGAAGTCTCGCATCCCTTCACGGCTTTTTGCGTCAGGCTGCGAAAATGGAGCAATACCGTTCTTGCCTCTTGCGGCCGAAGGCGCAAGCTTGTGCGACACGTCGGCGTCGGCCGAACATCGAAGGACATCGCAAGGAGGAATGAGATGGCGGCCAATGTCGCAGTGATTGCAGGTGCAGGGCAGGGCCTCAGCGGCTCGCTGGCGCGGCTCCTCGGCAAGGAGGGTTTTCGCGTCGTCCTTGCCGCCCGCAACGTCGACAAGCTCGCCGCGCTGGTTCAGGAGACCGGCGCGCGGGCGGTTGAGACGGACGTCTCGGATGCCGCTTCCGTCGCACGGCTGTTCGAGGTGGCCGACAAGGCGGGCCCGCTCGAAATTGCCGTCTTCAACGCCAGCGGCCGCACGCGCGGCCCGATCGCCGAGCTCGATCCCGAGGCGGTCAAGCAGGCCCTGCTCGTCGCCGCTTATGGCGGCTTCCTTGTCGGCCAGCAGGCTGCGCGCCGGCTTGTTGCGCGCGGCTCCGGCTCGATCCTGTTCACCGGCGCCACCGCAAGCCTCAAGGGCTTCTCAGGGTCGGCCGGTTTCGCCATGCCGAAATTCGGGCTGCGTGGACTGGCGCAATCGATGGCGCGCGAGCTCAGCCCGAAGAACATCCATGTTGCGCATTTCATCATCGACGGCCAGATCGAGCCGCCCGGACAGGCGGCCGAGCCGGACCGGCCGGATCGCCGCCTGTCGCCCGACGCGATCGCCGAGACCTATCTCGCGGTCCATCGCCAGCATCGCAGCGCCTGGAGCTTCGAAGTCGAACTCAGGCCATGGGTCGAAACGTTCTGACCATCCGCGCCGATTCCGCAGCGGATAGTTAATCGTTCCTTGCGCGGCTCTCGATATATTAGACAGATTGAATGTTTAACAAGGTAACGTCATACTATGACTAGTAATATTTAAAGGTTTAAAAGACACACTTGTTTAACCTCGCCGTGCATACTGCGAGTTGTTCAGATCTGTTTGTCCGGCTTTCCTGCTCGAATTGAGAATGCGCATGTCGCTTACACGTCGCACGCTGCTTACGGCCGGAAGCGGCGGGTTGCTGATCGCGCAAGCCCAGGCGGCGACCCAGCCGGCACAGCAGGCGGAAAACACCCCACAGCCAGTCGTGAGCGACAACAGACTGCGCATCGCCATGCCGGCCTTCGCGTCCGATCCGTTCTTCCCGGCCGATGGGGCGGGGGACAAGGGCATAGACATGGAACTGGCCCGCGGTATAGCCGCGGAGCTTGGCGTCGAGCCGGTGTTCGACCGATCCGCCGTAACGTTCGACGGCATTGTGCAGCAACTGATGTCCGGCCGGACATGGCGATCGGCAAGCTCAGCCGCACCCTACAGCGGGGCCGCTCGATCCTCTATTCCAGGCCCTATGCCATGCTGCATCAGGGGCTGCTCGCCAACCGCCTCAACCTGGCGCGCATTACGCAAGGCAAGCCGCCCGAGCAGATCATCCGCGATTTCTCCGGCGATCTCGGCGTGATCGAGGGCTCTTCATTCGCCACCTACGCGGCCACGACCTTCCCGCGCGCGCAGATCCGTCGCTTCGCAGGCTGGAACACGGTTGTCGACGCGATCCGGAACGGCACGATCGACATGGCTTACCGCGACGATTTCGAGATCAAGAAGCTGATGGTCGACGATCCGTCGATGACGGTCGTGGCGCGCTCGATCACGCTGACGGACAAGGTCGACACCATCGCGGTCGGTGTCCGGCCGGACAATCCGCATCTCGCGGCCTTCGTCGACCTTTATCTCGATCTCGCCCGCGGCCAGCAGGTTCTCAACACCGACGAGATCATCGCGCGCTATCGCCTGGGGAGCAAAGCCTGACGATGGCCGTCTCCGAACTAGCCGCACCCTTGCCTTTCGATTGGCGCCTGGCGGCGAAACGCATATTGCGCTCGCCTGCCACGACACTGGCGATGATCGCGGCAGGCATCCTGTGCGGTCTCTACCATCCAGGGTTTGCGCACGCGATCAGCCCTGTCGCGCAGGTCTATTTGAATTTCCTCAAGATGGTCGTCCTGCCCTATCTGGTGTCGTCGGTCATCTTCTCCATCACGGCGATGGTGCAGGACCCTAAATCGGTCCGTTACCTCGGCAAGGTGGGCGTCGCGGTGCTGGTCGTGTCGTTTCTGGCCGTGCTGGTGAGCGGCACATATTCGCTGGTCTTGCAGCCGGGCCAGATCGAGAACCCGCAGTCGCGCATCGAGCTCGGCGAATTCATCAATTCGCAAGGCAGCGTATCCACCGATCTCGCATTCCCGTTCCAGCCGCCGCCGTCCAATGGAGGCGCTACCGGCGAGCATTCGATCCTGCTCGACCTGGTGCCGAACAACGTCTTCAACGCGCTGGCCTCGGGCCAGACCATCCAGGTGCTTCTGTTCTGCCTGCTGTTCGGGCTGGCGATGGGCAAGGTCCCCCAGCCCTCGTCGATGAGCCTGTCGCAGGCGCTCAATGCGGTCTACCGGGCCTGCACAGTGCTGACCAACTGGTTCGTCTGGGGATTGCCCTTCGCAACCTTCATCCTGATCGCCGACCAGACCGCCTCGACAGGAACCAGGCCGCTCACGCTGATGGGCGGTTACTTGCTGGTGATGGGCCTTTCCTGCTTCACATTCCTCGCCGTCGCATTTGCGATTATCGCCGTCCGGTCGCGACGCAGCTACTGGACCACGATCAAGACCCTTCAGCCGCTGCTCATGGTGGCGATCACCACGCGCTCCACGGTCGCCTCGCTTCCCTGGGTCATCAACCTGTTGAGCGAACGGCTGAGGTTCAGCCTCGTGGTCGTCGAGCTGCTCGTGCCGCTGCAAGCGGCCTTGCTGCGGACGGGCCCGGCACTTCTGTACACTTCCGGCACCCTGTTCATCGCCCAGCTCTACGGCCATCCGCTTGGCGTGCCCGACCTCCTGCTCGTCGGCATCGTCTCGGCGCTTCTGGCGCTCACGACCGGCGGCATGGGCAGCCTGCTCATCCTGTCGCAGATGTCCATCGTTTGCGGCTACCTGAAGCTTCCCTTCGAAGCGGCGTTCGCCCTGTTCGTCGCGGTCGATGCGGCGGTGGATACATTTATGACGCTGGCGAGCGTCAGCACCGTCGCGGCGAGCACGGCGATGATCGCGCCCAGCCACAGGGAGGCGGCGCAGCCCGTCGAAACCTTCTCGGAAGTGCCCGAAGCCGAGCCGGTCCGATGATAGACCACAGCATCCGTCCCCAGCTCGGCATCGTAGGCGGTCTCGGGCCGCTTGCATCGGCCGACTTCTACTTCAAGCTCACCCGGATGACTGATGCGCTTCGCGACAATGAACATGTGCCGGCCGTCATCCTTAGCGTGCCGCAGCTGCCGGACCGGACCGAGGCGATCCTAGGCAACCATGACGGGCCGCTGGCGCCGCTGCGGGCCGCGGTCTCGACCCTCAATGCGCTCGGTGTCGCCTGCATCGCGATGCCGTGCAACACCGCCCATCATTGGTTCGACCAGCTGGCCGCGGAATCGCGCGCCGAGATCATCCACATCGGCGACGCGGCGGTGGCGGAAATCAGCCGCAGCCTGGACAGGGGCCGGGTCGCGAACCTCGCAACCCGGGGCACGCTGGTCTCCGGCTTCTATCAGGAGCGGATTTCGGCGGCCGGATTCGAGCACTGCATTCCCGAAAGCACGGAGTTTCAGGAGCGGGTCGATAGCGCGATCGCCCTCGTCAAGGCCGGCTCCATCGCCGATGCGGCGACCGAGACCGAGCGCGCGCTTCATCTCGCGCAACTGGCCGGCGCCGATGCCGCCCTGCTCGGCTGCACCGAACTCTCGGTGGTGGCCGCCAGCCTCAACGACACGGACGAATTGAACGTCATCGACAGCAATGCGGCCTTGGCGCGGGCTTGTCTGACGCGATTGGGCTTTGCCACGCAGGAAGCCAGAGGACTGCCGACCATGTCGCGGCTGCGGGAACACGATCGATTGCCCTGGTCCGCGGCGCAACGGGCTTCATAGGCGCCGCTTCGACCTTTCGCCGCGCCGAACGTCTGCCCGACGGCGGCCAGCGTTCTCCAAGTCATAAAATCTTTGAGAGAATATTTTCCACCTTCCGTTCGATAGGAAAAGCGCTTCTTTGCCCAGCCGGGCAGCATTGGTGATGCTGACATCAAGGCTTCGCGCTCCGCCAGGCCGAAATGAATTCAGGATCGCAAGGAACGCATCATGTCCGACCTCAGCAACGCTTCAAAACCTCTCGTCACGTCAATCACCAGGCGCGCCGGACTTGCCGCGCTTGCCGCGACATTCGCCGTCATCGGCCTCACGGCGCCCTCGCCGTCCTTCGCCGAGGACAAGAAGGCGATCAAGGTCGGCATCATCAGCGGCGAGGACGAGGATGTCTGGCGCGTCGTTGTCGCCGAGGCGGCCAAGAAAGGGCTGACGATCGAGACCGTCGTCTTCAACGACTATACCCAGCCCAACGAAGCGCTGGAGCGCGACGAGATCGACGCCAACGCCTTCCAGCACAAGCCCTATCTCGACAACCAGATCAAGACGCAAGGCTATCACATCGTGCCCGTGGGCTATACCGGCGTCTGGCCGATCGGCCTCTATTCGAAGAAGCACGCCAAGGTCGCCGACCTGCCGGAAGGCGCCGTCATCGGCCTGCCCAACGATCCCTCCAACGAAGGCCGCGCGCTGCATGTGCTGGAGCATGAAGGCCTGATCAAGCTGAAGGACGGCACCGGCATCCTGGCGACCACCGCCGACATTGCCGAGAACCCGAAGAAGCTCGAGATCAAGGAGCTCGATGCCGGCATTGTCGGCCGCTCGGTCGACGATCTCGACGCCGCCGTCGTCAACACCGACTGGGCGCTGAAGAGCGGCCTGACGCCGGAAAACCGCATCGCGCAGGAGCCGGTGGCCGACAATCCCTACCGCAACTTCATCGCGGTCAAGGCCGGAGCTGAGAACGAGCCCTGGGTGAAGACGCTGGTCGCCTCCTACCAGAACGAGACGGTGAAGGCCGAGTTCGACAAGGTCATCAATTCCAGGCTCGGCCTCACCATCCTGCTCATTACCCACGAAATGGAGGTGATCCGTTCGATCGCCGACCGCGTCGCGGTGATTGATGCCGGGCGGATCGTCGAGGAACGCGCCGTCTGGCAGGTCTTCGCCGATCCAAAATCCGAGATCACCAGAAGCCTGCTCGGCGGCATACGGCCGCAACTGCCGCCCGAGATCGCCAGCCGGCTCGCGGCGGGCGAGGGCACCGAAACGATCCTCAGGATCGATGTGGCGGGCGAGGCCGCCCGCGGCGCATTGCTGTCGGATCTCGCCGCGACGGTGCCCGGCCCGTTCCGCCTCGTGCATGGCGGCGTCGACCATGTCCAGCGGCAGCCTGTCGGCACGCTGTTCCTGGCCGTTTCCGGAGCCGACAATGCGCATCTCGCGCGAACAACGACATTCCTGAAAGACCGCGGCGCGCGGGTGGAGGTGCTTGGCCATGTCGCCGGTGCTGTTTGAACTCCTGCTCCGCTCGATCTGGGAGACCGTGCTGATGACCGGCGCTTCCGGCCTCATCTCGCTGGTCTTCGGCCTGCCGCTTGGACTGGCGCTGGTCGCCACCGATCGCGGCGGCATTGCCGAAAGCCTCTGGGTGAACCGTATCCTAGGCGCTTTGATCAACGGCTTCCGCTCGGTGCCCTTCATCATCCTTTTGGTGGCGCTGATCCCGGTGACGCGGCTGATCGTCGGCACCTCGATCGGCACCTGGGCGGCGATCGTTCCGCTGTCGATCGCGGCCACGCCCTACTATGCCCGCATCGCCGAAGTCTCGCTGCGCGAGGTGGACCACGGCCTGATCGAGGCGGCGCGCGCCATGGGCGGCAACCGCTGGACGATCATCCGCGAGGTGCTGGTGCCGGAAGCGCTGCCGGGCATCGTCGCCGGCTTCACGGTGACGCTGGTGACGCTGGTCGGCGCCTCGGCCATGGCCGGCGCCATCGGCGCCGGCGGTCTCGGCGATCTTGCCATCCGCTATGGCTACCAGCGGTTCGAGACCAGCGTCATGATCGCCGTGGTCGTCGTCCTGATCGTGCTGGTCTGCGGCATCCAGTGGTTCGGCGACCGGCTGGTCGCGCGGCTGGATCATCGCGCATGAACGACGCGCGGCAGGCGATGGTCGCAATGAACGCAATTTGCCGCAAAAGGTCGGAATTGAGCGGCGGCTTGCTCCGTTTGCAGTGAGATTGGTCGGCGCGTTTCTTCACCTGCAATGACGCGCATGTCATCGTTGCCGTGAGAGGAGCCTGTCCATGGCCAGAATAATTCCGGTGCTCGATCTCGATCGCCTTGAGCAGGGCGAGTCGGAACTGCGGACTTTCCTGTTTGATCTGCGCACCGCCGCCCGCGATGTCGGCTTCTTCTATCTCAGCGGCCACGGCATAACACAGCCGGACATCGACGCCGTGCTCGATGCCGCGCGGCGGTTCTTCGCGTTGCCGGAAGCCGACAAGCTCGGCATCGAGATGGTGAAGTCGCCGCAGTTCCGCGGCTATACGCGCGCCGGTGGGGAGCTCACCAGGGGCAAGGCCGACTGGCGCGAGCAGCTCGACGTCGGCGTCGAGCGCGCGACCATTTCGCAAGGGCCGGGCGTGCCTGCCTGGACGCGGCTGCAGGGCCCGAACCAGTGGCCGGCCGCGCTGCCCGAGCTGAAGCCGGCGCTGCTTGCCTGGCAGGGCAAGGCTACCGAGGTTGCGATCCGCCTGCTCAAGGCTTTCGCGCTGTCGCTCGACCAGCCGGAAGACGCCTTCGATCCGATCTATCGCGGCGAGTCCAACCACCGCATGAAGATCGTGCGCTATCCCGGCCGCGATGCCACCGGCGATGACCAGGGCGTCGGCGCGCACAAGGATGGCGGCTTCCTCACCCTTTTGCTGCAGGACGAGAACAAGGGGCTGCAGGTCGAATATGACGGCAGCTGGGTGGATGTGGACCCGATTCCGCGAACGCTGGTGGTCAATATAGGCGAGCTGCTGGAACTGGCCTCGAACGGCTATCTCAGGGCAACCGTGCACCGCGTCGTCACGCCGCCGGCCGGCATCGAGCGGATTTCGGTTCCCTTCTTCTTCAGCGCCCGGCTCGATGCGACGATTCCGCTGCTCGACCTGCCGGAGGAACTGGCGGCCGAGGCGCGGGGCCCGGCCAGCGATCCCGACAATCCGCTGTTCCGCAACGTCGGAACCAACGTGCTGAAGAGCCGGCTGAGATCGCATCCCGACGTGGCGCGTCGGCATTACGCCGATCTCCTGGAAAAGGCAGCGGCCACAGGCTGAAATTTTGTGCTGTCCGAGCGATATTTTTTCGCGTTTCGCTCAGTTTTTGGAATTCAGTTCGTCGCAAACCGGCCGGCCAAGGCCCAAATAACGGGTGTCGTCCGGTGTTTTCCTCCCATTGCGCCGGGCGATGTTCCCCTCTGAAGGTTATGACCTTCATTTTTGGCCGGGCCGCTTTCGCGCCCGGCCTTTTTCTTTCGGGGACAGGGACGTTGCGCAGCCGTTTGCCGCCACGAATTGTGCAAACGAAAGCGGGATTGCCGCTCAGGCGAAGGCGATGCGGATCGCACCAAACGGTCCGAAATCCGAGACGATCCGGTCGCCATGCCGGCATTCGACCGGCCGGATGAAGGAGCCTGAAAGCACGATCTGTCCGGCCTCGATCTGCATGCCGTATTGATGCAGCCGGTTGGCGAGCCAGACGATGCCCTTGGCCGGATGATCGAGCACGCCGGCGCCTAAGCCTGTCTCCTCCACCTCGCTATTGCGCGACACGATCGCCCCGATCCAGCGCAGGTCCGCCTCGCGCGGTCCGGCCGCGCGGCCGCCGACGACAATGCCGGCATTGGCGGCATTATCCGAGATCGTGTCGAAAAAGGTCCTGATCTTGCCGGTCTCCTTGTTCATCCGCTCGATGCGGGTGTCTAGGATCTCCAGGGCGGGCGTAATGTAATCGGTGGCGTCCAGCACGTCGTCAATCGACACGTCCGGCCCGGCGAGCGGCGCCTTCATGACGAAGGCGATCTCGGCCTCGATGCGCGGCTGGATGAAGCGGTCGGCCGGCACCGTGCCGCCGTCCTCGAAGAACATGTCGTCGAACAGGATCCCGGAATCCGGAATGTCGATGCTGAGCGCCGACTGCATCGCCTTCGAGGTCAGGCCGATCTTCCAGCCCTTGATGGTGAGGCCCGATGCCGCCTTCCGCTTCACCAGCGTCGCCTGCACCCGGTAGGCGTCGTCCATCGTCGCTTGCGGAAAGTCGAGGCTGAGCAGCCTGATCTGGCTGCGGTCGCGCTCGGCCTCGAACAGCCTGCGGGCAGCGTCCTCGACTTGCTCTTCCGTCATCATCGGCCGGTCCCTTCGTCGACGACGCCGTTGCGCAGCAAGCCAATGCCTTCGGCCTCGACCTCGATCACGTCGCCCGGCTTCAGCCAGATCGGCGGCTCGAAGCGCGCGCCGGCGCCGGTCGGCGTGCCGGTGACGATGACGTCGCCCGGCACCAGCGTGGTGAAGGTCGAGATGTAGTTGATGATCTTGGCGAAGGAAAAGATCATGCGGCCGGTGCGGTCCTGCTGGCGCAGCTCGCCATTGACGCGCGTGATGAGCGAGATGTCGGCGATCTGTGCCTCGTCGGTGAACGGCACCAGCCAGGGCCCGATCGAGCCGGAACGGTCGAAATTCTTGCCTTGCGTGACGTTGAACTTGGCGTGGCGCACCCAGTCGCGGATCGTGCCTTCGTTGCATAGCGAGAGCGCCGCGATATGATCGAGCGCATCGGCCTCGGCGATCCGCCGCCCGCCCTTGCCGATGACGATGACGATCTCGCCTTCATAGTCGAGCTGCGGCGATTCCGGCGGCCGCACCAGCGGCGCGCCGTGGCCGACGAAGGAGCGCGGGAAGCGGATGAACAGCGATGGATTCGAAGGTGCGGCCTGCCCGTCCTTGTATTCCTCGTTGCGATCCGGATAGTTGACGCCGACGCAGATGATCTTTTCCGCGGACGGGATGGGAATCTCGTAGGCGATGTCCTCGACCCGGAAATCGGCAGCGAAGGCGTCTGCTTCCTCGGCAAGGCGTCGCAGGGCGCCGGCCTCGATCACCTCGCGCAGCGTCGGCCATTGGCCGTGTCGCGCCGAGAGGTCGACCACGCCTTTTCCGGTGATCGCGCCGTAGCGCGTCTTGCCGCCGACGGTGAAGGTGGCGAGGCGTCCGGTGCTCATGCTGATGCTCCGCGGTCTTAAGGTGCGATGATCGGCGAGGCCGCCAAGTCGGACTTGCGCGGCTCCACCCCGGCAAACAGGCTGCCTTCCTCGAACCAGCTTCGCGGCGCCGGCGCGCCCCACAGCGTCTGCCGCTGCGGGTCCTTCAGGTCCCACTTGATCGGCTCCAGGTCCGGATCGACCGTCTGGTAGTCCGAGCAATAGATCTCGATGCGGTGGTTGTCGGGATCGCGGATGTAGAGGAAGAAGGCATTGGAGATGCCGTGCCGTCCGGGGCCGCGCTCGATGTTGCCGACATAGCCGGTGGTCGCCATCAGGTCGAGCAGGTCGATGATATTGAGCGGCGTCGGTACCCAGAAGGCGACATGGTGCAGCCGCGGGCCGAAGCCGTTGGTGAAGGCAATGTCGTGGACGCCGCCCTTGCGGTGCGTCCAGGCCGCCCACAGCTTCCCGCTGTTCTCATCCTCGGTGTACTCGGTCACGCGGAAGCCGAGCTCGTTGTAGAAGGCCACCGATTCATCGACATTCGGCGAGAAGCAGTTGAAGTGGTCGATGCGCAGCGGCTTCACGCCTTTGTAGAGGGCGTATTTCTGGTGGATCGGCGGCAGCCGCTCCATCCTGGAATAGAACTCAAGCGGAATGCCGTGCGGATCGCGGGTGCGGAAGGTGCGCGACTGGTAGGGCCGCTCGACCCATTCCACCGGCAGGTCCTTGGCCTTGAAAAAATGCTCAGCCTTGTCGAGATCCTCGTCGGAAAAAACCTTGAAGCCGAGGTCGCGCGCTTCCGGCGTCGTTGCCTTGCGCAGCACGATGCAGTGATGGCCGCGCTCCTCCATGGCGCGCAGGTAGATGGCTCCGCTCGTCTCATCGGTCACCTGCAGGCCGAGCGTGTCGACATAGAAGGCGCGGGACTTGACAAGATCGGTGACGGCAAGCTCGACATGGGAAAGCCGTACGATGTTGAAGGCGGGGTAGAGGTTGGGTTGGGGTAGGGCCATTTATGTATCTCCGGTCAGCCGCCGAGCTTCTGGATCGAATGCGGCGCCGTGGCGAACGCGATGTTCTTGGTTTCCATGTAGAAGTCGAACGACCAGTCGCCGCCATCGCGGCCGATGCCTGAGTTCTTGACGCCGCCGAACGGCGTCGGCAAATGCCGCACGTTCTCTGAGTTCACCCAGATCATGCCGGCGTCGAGCGCATCGGTGAAGCGCAGGGCGCGGGTGACGTCCGAGGTCCACAGATAGCCGGTGAGGCCGTATTGCGTGTCGTTGGCCAAGGCCAGCGCCTCGGCCTCGTCCTTGAACGGGATCGCGGTCAGCACCGGCCCGAAAATCTCCTCCTGGGCGATGCGCATCTTGTTGGTGGCGCCGACGAACAGTGTCGGGCTGACATAACAGCCGCCGCCCGGACCCGCGAACTTGCCGCCGCCGGCAACAACCACCGCGCCTTCCGATTTGCCGATCTCGATATAGGAGAGCACCTTGTCCTCATGCACCGGATGAATCAGCGGCCCGACCACGGTTTCGGGATCGAGCGGATGGCCGATCTTGATGCGCCTGGCCTTCCCCGCCACAAGGTCGGTGAACTTGTCATGGACGGAGGCCTCGACCAGCAAGCGTGAAGACGAGGTGCAGCGCTCGCCATTCAGCGAATAGATCATGAAAACGGCGGCGTCCGCGGCGCGCTCGAGGTCGGCGTCGGCGAAGACGATGACCGGGTTCTTGCCGCCGAGCTCGAAATGCACGCGCTTCAGCGTTTCAGCGCCTTGGCGCATGATCATCGAGCCGGTGCGACTTTCGCCGACGAAGCCAATGGCCTTGATGTCGGGATGCTCGGTCAGCGCGCGGCCGGCGTCCTCGCCGAAACCGTTGACGAGATTCCACACGCCCTTAGGCAGCCCCGCTTCCTCGGCGATCTCGACCAGTAGTCGCGCGCTCAGCGGCGACAACTCCGCCGGCTTGTGAACGATCGTGCAGCCGGCGGCTAGAGCCGGCGCGATCTTCCAGGTCGACAGCATGAACGGCGTGTTCCACGGCGTGATCACGCCGACCGGGCCAATCGGCACGCGTGTCGTCATGTTGACTTGGTTCGGGGCCCTGAGCGAGCGGCCGTCGCGCGCTTCCGGCGCGCGGTCGGCGTAGAAGCGGAAATTCTCGGCGCCGCGCAGCGCCGCCTTGGCCATGAACTTCAGCGACTGGCCGGTGTCCATGCACTCGACGAAGGCGATCTCCTCGGCCCGCGCGACGATGGCGTCGGCGATTTTGTGCAGCACCTTCTTGCGCGCATCGCCGGAGATCGCCGCCCAATCCTTGAAGGCGGCCTTCGCCGCCTTGGCGGCGCGGTCGATATCGGCCGCCTTGCCGCGCGCCACCGTCGCGATCGGCTTCAGATCGATCGGCGAGATGGTCTCGTATGCCGAACCGTCGGCGGCGGGCACGGCCTCGCCGCCGATCTGGTTGAGCACGCCATCTTTTCGGAAGCGTTCGAGATAGGCTTCGGCCTTCCTCAGATTGTCGTCCAAAGCCGCCATGATTTCTTTCCCGTTCTAGATCACTTGCCGCGCAGACGCGGATGGATGGCGTTCTTCTTCCAGCTGAGCTCGGCATCGATCTCGCGGATCTCCAGCGACAGCGCGAAATGCGGTGTGGCAAACAGCGGTGCGAGATGATCCGTGACCGCCGCGAAGATCGCCTCGCCGGCGCGCATCTTCTCCTCGGCGCTGCGGCCTTTGCCGATGCGGAAATTCATGTCGATGAAGCCGTTCTCAGGCAGCCCGTCGCCAATCGCGTAGGCCTCGGCGCGGAAGGCGCGCACGCGCACCGCGCCCGGCTCGAACAGGCCGGTATCGAGGATGGTGCGTGAGACCAGCGCGCAGAGTTTGCCCATGTCGACCTTCGCGTCGAGATTCGCCGAATATTCGATCGCCATGTGGGGCAAGGTTCCCTCCCACCTGTAGTTAACATGTGAATTACATCTTGACGACCGAATGTCAAGCGTCGTTCGCTGTATCGCCGCAGCCGCTTGCAGTGGGATTGCCGCTCCCGGCAAAATCGCGGATATAGCTTCGATCCAAGCCTCAATATTTGTCGCGAGTCGTATCGGACTGAATTTCCGGAGACCTGATTTTGCTACCGCCCAGCACCCGCCGCTCCTTGCCCATGGCTCTGCTTCGCGCCCGCGAAGTGATCATGGCGCATTTCCGGCCGATGCTTGCCCGTCACGATATCACTGAGCAGCAATGGCGCGTGCTTCGCGTCCTTGCCGAAACCGGTCCGCTGGAAGCGACCGAGCTCGCCAATCGCGCCTCGATCCTGCCGCCAAGCCTCACCCGCATCATCAAGGCGATGGAGGAGCGGGGCTTCATCACCCGCAACAAGGTCAAGGACGACGGCCGCCGCGCGCTGCTCGCCATCAGCCCGGCCGGCCTGGCGCTGATCGAGGAGCTTTCGCCGGAGCGCGTCGCCATCTACGAAGCGATCGAAAAGCGCTACGGCGCCGAGGAGCACGAGCGCCTGCTCGACATGCTGGAGAGCCTGATCCAGTCGGAGTCGGCGGAGGAGTAAGCGCTGTCCCCTTCTCCCCTTGTGGGAGAAGGTGGATCGGCGCGCAGCGCCGAGACGGATGAGGGGTGTTCCAGGGAACGCCAGCGTATCACTCCGCTGGAGCACCCCTCATCCGTCGCCTTCGGCGACACCTTCTCCCACAAGGGGGGAAGGTACAGGCGCCTACCCCCCAAAACTCCCCAGCGCGCTCGGCTGCATGTAGTTGCGGCCGACATAGAGCAGCGCCGCCTCCTCGCTGCCGTGGCGGATGTCGACGACGCGGCCGAACATCACATTGTGCGTGCCGACCTTGTTCACCGCGCCGATCTCGCAATCGAAGCTGACGATGGCGTCGAGCAGCGCCGGCATGCCGGACGGCATGGTCTGCCAGCGCGCGGCGTTGTAGCGCTCGGCCATGTCGCGGATCGCGCCGGCGAATTTTGCCGCCAGATGCATGTGCGACTGCGTGAGCACGTTGACGCAGAAGCGCTGGTTGGCGAGGAACAGGCCCGTCTGCGCCGAGCGGTCGTTCATGCACACGAGCAGCGTCGGCGGATCGTCGGAGACGCTGCACATGGCGGTCGCGGTGAAGCCGCCTCGCCCCGCCGGGCCGTCCGTGGTGACGATGTTGACCGGCGCGCAGACCCGCGCCATGGCCTCGCGGAATTCCAGCCTCGCGACTTGTGCTGTCATGGCCGCTTCCATCGCAAGCCTCCGTCAGTTGGGCTGGGCCGCAAGCGGCGGCAGCCAAGTATCGCCTGTCCAGCCCTTTTCGTCGTAGTCGGCCATGCACTGGTCGACGAGCTCCTCCATCTGCTTCAGCCGGCCGCCGCGCTCGGCGCCCTTCAGCACCTGCAGCCGCACTTCTTCCGGCGCGCCGGCATAGTTGAGCTCGTAGAGCGCATGGCGGCCGCCGAATTCGGTGCCGGTCGCGTCCCACAACAGCTTCATGATCTTGATGCGCTCGACATGGCCCATGTCGTTCGAACCGCGCACATATTGCGCGAGGTAGCGGTCGATCTCCGGATTGTCGAAGTCGCGCGCCGAGGAGGGGAGGTAGATCAGTCCCGAAGCGATCACCCGGCGCACCGTATCGATGACGCGCGGATAGGCCTCCGACATGAAGGTGCGGTAGGCGAGCGCCGCTTCGAGATTGGGCAGCACCGCGCCGTTCGCCCACGGGATGGGGTTGTGCGCCATCGCGTTGGAAAAGCTCCAGAACATGTGGCGCAGCGCAATCACCTCGCCGAGCGCCGCCTGGTTGCCGCGGAAGGCGTCGCCGCCGGTGGCGCGCAGCGCCTTGGCGAGCAGACCGGCGAGGAAGTCGAGTTTCACCGCAAAGCGCGTGCAGCCCTGGAAGCAGTAGCCATGCATGAAGCCCGACGCCGGATGGAAGGACAGGATCTTCTGGGCGTCGCGCAGCACCAGTACGTCCTCCCAGGGGACGAACACATTGTCGAGCACCAGGATCGCGTCGTTCTCGTCGAAACGCGAAGACAGCGGATAGTCGAAGGGATGGCCGACGCTGTTCGCCGTCTGCTCGTAGGAGACCCGGCAGAACATCTTTATCCCCGGCGCGTTCATCGGCACGATGAACATCACCGACAGCGACGGGTCTTCGGTGACGGTCGCCGAGCTCTGCGCCAGGAAATTGTAATGGGTGAGCGCCGACGATGTCGCCACCACCTTGGCGCCCGACACCCAGATGCCGGCGTCGTTCTCCTTGGTGATGTGCACGAACACGTCCTTCACCTGCTCGGCCGGCTTGTGGCGGTCGATCGGCGGATTGACGATGGCATGGTTCATGAACAGGACGGCTTCCTGCGCGCGTTTGTGCCAGGCGCGCGCATTGTCCTTGAACGGCCCGTACCATTCGGCGTTGGCGCCGAGCGTGTTCATCAGTGCCGCTTTATAGTCGGCGGTGCGCCCCATCCAGCCATAGGTCATGCGCGCCCAATGCGCGATCGCGCCCTGCTGCGCGGCAAGGTCGGCGGGGGAATGTGCGACGCGGAAATATTTGTGCGTGTAGCCGCCCGAGCCGGTGTCGGTGGGAGAGGTGAGCATCGCTTGCTGGGCCGGATCGTGCAGCGCGTCGTAGAGGCGCGCCAGCGAGCGAACCGAATTGCGCATCGCCGGATGGCTGGTGACGTCGGCTACCCGCTCGCCGTTGATATAGACCTCGCGCCCGTCGCGCAGGCTTGCCAGATATTCGGCGCCCGTGAACGGCCGTTTGCTGTCGGTCCGGAAATCTTCCGATCGCATCATGATCCTCCCTTAACGCGTTAACGATAGCGCGGCTCGTGACAAAGGTTTATAGACGAAAGCGCGATATCGCTTGGACTTTTTGCGGCAGCCCATGAGCCAGACCGCCATTCCGGAATTCTTCGTCTACGGCGAGCCCGCGCGTGCGCTCGATGTAGGATTCCTGCATGTCGAGACTGTTCAGGCCCGCGCTTCCGTGCATCGCGGCCGGGTTCTGGCGCACAAGCACCCGCAGATGGCGCAGATCACCTTCTGGACGAGCGGCAGCGGCGTCTACCGGATCGAGGACAGGACCTGGAGTTTTTCGGCTCCGACGGTGAGCTTCATGCCGAGCGGCGTCGTGCATGGGTTCGAGATCGAGCCGGGCACCGACGCCATCGTCGTCTCGGTCGCCGATGCGGCGCTGGCGGCGATCGCGGAACATTCCGCACTGTCGCTCGACCAGCCCGTCTTCGTCACCGCGCGGGGCGAAGCGGCGCTTTGGGAAAGGCTCAATGCCGCGATTACGATGATCCAGGCCGAATATGCCGAGGCGCTACCTGGCGTGGAAAAAATCCTGCCGCCGCTTGTCGCCGTCGCGCTGTCGGGCATTGCCCGGCTCGACGCGCAATCGCATGCGGTGACGGTGCCGGCCGCGGTGGCGCTCGGCGGGCGGCTCAGGCGGCTGATCGACCGGCATTTTCGCGACGACTGGCCGGTCGAGCGCTATGTCGAGGAACTCGGCACCACGCGCCATCTGCTCGACAAGGCCTCGCATCAGGTGCTGGGCTCGGGCGTGCGCCGGGCGATCGGCGAAAGGCGCCTGGTCGAGGCCAAGCGCCTGCTGCTCTTCACCATCCGCACGGTCGAGGACATCGCCTACGAGAGCGGCTTCAACGACCCGGCCTATTTTTCGCGCTTCTTCCGCCAGGCCGTTGGAATGGCGCCGGTTGCGTGGCGGAAAAAGCGAGTAGTGAGTAGCGAATAGCAAGTTCGATCCCTATTCGCTACTCGCTATTCCCAATTCGCTAGGCTGCCGCGGCGGCCGCCAAACCCGCATCCAGCCCCTCGGCAATCTTCGCCACATCTGCGGCGGTGATGATCAGCGGCGGCGACAGGATGATGTTGTTGCCGGAGACGCGCAGCATGACGCCCGCGCTGTAGGCGGCGTCGGCAACAGCGGCCATCGTCTTCTTGTCGACCGGTTTCTTGGCGCCTCGGTCGGAGACCAGCTCCAGCGCCGCCATCAGGCCCTGGTAACGGACGTCGCCAACCAACTGGTGCTTGGTTTTCAGTGCTTCCAGCGCCCTGCCGAGCTCGATGCCGCGCGCGGCGGCGTTCTCGTTGACGGCAAGCCGCCTGGTTTCGGCGAGCGCCGCGAGTCCCGCCGCGCAGCCGACGGGGTGGCCGGAATAGGTGTAGCCGTGGCCGATTGAGCCGAAGCTCGTCTTGTCGGCCTCGAAAACGTCGGCGACCTTGGCGCCGATCAGCGTCGCACCGAGCGGGAAATAGCCGGAGGTGATCGCCTTGGCGATGGCCATGAAATCCGGCTTCACGCCGGTGAGCCGCGAGCCCGCCCAGGCGCCTGTGCGGCCGAACCCTGTCACCACCTCGTCCGCGATCAGCAGGATGTCGTGGCGGTCGCAGATCGCCCGCACCAGCGGCATGAATGTCTCATGCGGGACGATGACGCCGCCGGCGCCGAGCACCGGCTCCATGATGAAGGCGGCGATCGTGTCGGCGCCCTGGAAGGCGATCTCGTCCTCGATCGCCCGCGCGCAGAGTTTGGCCAGCTTCGCCGGGTCGGTCTCGTCGAACGGATTGCGGTAGGTCCACGGCGCTGGCGTGTGGAAGACGCCGGGCAAGAGCGGCTCGTAGTTGCGGCGGAAATTGGCGTTGCCGTTGACCGAGGCGCCGCCGAAATGCGTGCCGTGATAACCCTTCTTCAGCGCCAGGAATTTCGTCCGGTCGCCCTGGCCGCGGATCTTCCAGTACTGCCGAGCCAGCCGCAGCGCCGTCTCGACCGAATCCGATCCGCCCGAGGTGAAGAAGGCGCGCACCATGCCCTCCGGCGCGAACCATTCGGTGAGCTCGTAGGCAAGCTCGATCGACGGCCCGGTCGAGGTGCCGCGAAAGCCGGAATAATAGGGCAGGGCGTCGAGCTGGGCAGCCATCGCCTTCTTGACCGGATCGCAGCTGTAGCCAAGGTTGACGTTCCACAGGCCGCCGACGGCATCGAGCACCGTGCGGCCTTCGGCGTCGGTCACCGAGACGCCTTCGCCCTTCATGATGATCTTCGGCGGCGTCGCCCGCATTTCGGCCGGATGCGCCATCGGATGCCAGATCGGCTTGGCGTTGTTCTCGGTGAGAAAATTGATGTCACGCATCGGTGGAGACTCCGGTTTCCGATTGGGAGACGGCAAGGCCGAAATGGCCGAGCGCCTCGGCATAGCTTCGCGCAGGCTGTGCGACGTCGAAATGCACGGTGAGCATGCCGGCGGCAACCGCGCCGTCGACATTGCGCTTCTGGTCGTCGACGAAGACGCAAGCCGAGAGCGGCAGTTTCAGCGCCTCGCTGACCATCGCATAGGCGCGGCGGTCGGGCTTAAGGACCTTGGTATAGGTCGCGTCGACAATCGTCTCGAACAGCGACAGGAGCGGCAGCCGCTCGCGGAAGGATTTGCCGTAGAACAGGTCGAGCTCGTTGGAGAGGATGGCAAGCCGAACGCCGGCCCCATGTGCAATCCGGATCGCCTGCTCGGCCTCGGGCCGCACCACGGCTTGCGGATCGGCGCCGCGCGCCCGCTGCACGAAGGTCGACATGTCCTGCCAGTCTTCGCCGACCAGCCGGCCGACCTCGCGCGTGCGCGTTTTCCAATAGTCGCGCTCGCTGATCTCGTCGGCCTGCATCGAGCGCCATAGCGCATCGGAAGCTGGGTCGAACGGCCCGCGCCAGCCAAGCGTGCCGGGCTTGAGCCCAAGCGCCTGCTCGGTCAGCGCATGCGTCTCGAACAGCGTGCGCGTGACGACGCCGCCGAAATCGAGCACCAGCGCCTGTGGCGACATTCCGCTCATGCGGCTTGCCTGCCGGGCGGAACGATGCCTTCGGCCACCCAGCGGTCGAAGATCTCCAGCGCCTTGGCGCAGAATGCGGCGTCGTTGATGTGGCCCGCGATTTCATGCAGCTCGGCGTTATCCGGCACGGACGCGCGCATCGCCTCGACAAAGGCCACGAGCGCCTCCGGCTCGTGGAGCGGCTCGCCCTCCCGGTCCCATTGCTGGATGCCACCGGCCGGCAGGATGAAGGCGGTCGGGCCGGTCGCCGTGCTTAGCTTCTCGCCGATGGCGCGGGCGATCTCCTCGCGCGTCGCGCCGTCCGAGGTCACCGAGGCGAGCAGGCGGTTGTGCGCATGGTACGGCCTTTCGAAGAAACGGGCCGGCACCGCTTGCCAGGTCGGAAAATCGACCATGTCGACGGCGCCGGGTGCGACGATCTGCGGGATGCCTTGCCGCCCGGCATTTTCCAGCCGGTCGGCGCCCGAATTCACCACCGAGCCGGTGAACTGGTTGGCGAGCTCCTGCAGGCTGAAATCGAGCACGGCGACGAAACCTTTCTGCGCGGCGATCGCCTCAAGCGCGCGTCCGCCCATGCCGGTGGTGTGGAAGACGATGACCTCATAGCCGCGCTTTTCCAGCTCCGGCTTCAGCGTCACCATATATTGCAGGCAGCTTTTGCCGAGCGAGCTCATGCCGATCCGAGGTTTTGCCTCGTCCGGTTTGACGACGGCGCGCGCGGCGCCGACCACCGCGCCGCAGGCCTGCGACAGTACCGCCTTGCAGGCGCTGTTGAGACCGTAGAGACCGCCGGCCCACAGGATCATCATCAGGTCGGTGGCGATCCGTTCCGGCGGCACCAGATGCGAATAGGCGATCGTCGAGACGACGAATTTCGGCACGCTGAGCGGCAGCGCAAGCGCAACGTCGAGCGCGAGGTCGGTGCCCATAGAGCCGCCGAGCGCGATGACGCCGTCGATCGCGCCCTTGTCATGGAGCGAGCGGGCAAGCCGCGAGGCTCCGAGCGCCATCAGCGTCATCGCGGTATTCTCATCGCCGCTGGCGATGATCGCTTCGATCGTCGTGTCGGCGGCCCGGGCCACGGCATGCCTGTCATGCTCCGGCTTGTAAGGCGGATCGCCGAGCACGCTGACGTCCATCATCACGGCGAGGCCGCCGACCGCCTCGATGCGCTCGCGCATGAACAGCAGCTCGTCGGCCTTGGTGTCGCCGGTACCGATAACCAGGATTCGGCGTGTCTCCTCCACAATCAGTCTCCCTGCAGTCTCTTGTTGGTTATGATGCCCGCTTCTGGCCGGGCTGCCGCCCGAACAGCCGCTCGCCGATCTCGCGCGCCGCCGCCGCGACGCTCGCGCCGTGGCGCTCGATGTCGCCTTTGTGGATGCGCACCCTGGGCGCGGCGATGGCGATGGTGCCGATGGCGAAACCGTCTGCGCCGAGTATGGGGGCTGCGACGCTGAGCACGCCTTCCTCATAGCCCTGCGAGCCGGTCGAATGGCCGCGGGCGCGGGCAGCCGCAACATGCTCGGCGAGTGTATCCACGTCGCCGATCGTATAGGGCGTGAAGGCCGGCAGCGGCCCGCCGAGAATGCCTTCGCGGATGCGCTCTTCGGTGAAGGCCAGGAAGGCGATGCCGGAGGCCGTCGCATGCATCGGCAGCACCTCGCCGAGCTGCACGCTGACACGGTTGGCCTTGTCGGACTCGATGACCTGGACAGTGATCAGGCCGCGCTTCGAATATTCCGAGAGATGCACGGTCTCACCCGTCTCCGCCGCCAGCGCCTCTATCACCGGCGCCGCCATGCGCAGGAACGGAAACTGCGCCTCGCGCATCAGCGCCAGCCGGGCGATGCCGGCGCCCAGCCGGTAGAGGCGCGTGGTCTCGTCCTGCTCGACGAGCCCTTGCGCAATGAGGGAAACCAGCAGCCGGCGGGTCGTCGCCTTGTCGAAATTGGCGCGTTTGGCGAGGTCGGCAAGCGCCGTCTCGGGCGCGCCGCTGCCCAGCATTTCCAGCAGCGAAATGGCTTTGGCCACCGTGCTCATTGCCGTCTCCGATCCTCCATCAAATACTTAACGTGCGAATTAACTTGACAGCAAGTCGATTCCTTTGCAAGTCTAATATCGAAATGCCGTTGCAAATAGTGAAATGCACATAGGCCCCGTCAGAAGGCCCTCGGCATCTCAGGGACACTTGGTTTCCGCGGCGCGGAATGGAGGGAAAAATGACGACACTTGAAGCCGGCGAAGTGAACCGGCTGAGGAAGAACAGCCTTGGCGTCGGCGCCATCACCTTCATGGTGATCTCGGCCGCCGCGCCGCTCACGGCTGTCGCCGGCGGCACGCCGCTCGGCATGCTGATGGGCAACGGCGCCGGCTTTGCCGGCACCTATCTCATCGTGACGCTTTTGCTGCTGCTGTTCGCGGTTGGCTACGTCGCCATGTCGCGCCACATCGGCAATGCCGGCGCCTTCTACGCCTATGCCGCGCGTGGCCTCGGCGGTCTCGCCGGCGGCGCCACCGCGCTGATCGCGATCCTGTCCTACAATGCCATGCAGATCGGCGTCATGGGCCTGCTTGGCGCCGCCACCGCCGGGCTTTTCGCCGGCTGGGGCATCACGCTGCCCTGGTGGGCGTGGAGCTTCGTCGCCATTGCCATCGTCGCCGTGCTCGGCTACCGCCAGGTCGATCTGTCGGCCAAGATCCTGACGGTGCTGGTGCTCGCCGAATATGTCGTGGTGCTGATCCTCGACCTCGCCATCCTCAAGACCGGCGGCGACAGCGGCCTGTCGGTCGCGCCCTTCAGCTGGAGCCAGATCACCAGCGGCGCGCCAGCCATCGCCATCCTGTTCTGCTTCGCCGCCTTCATCGGCTTCGAAGCGACGACGATCTACGCCGAGGAGGCGCGCGATCCGAAAGTCACCATTCCGCGCGCCACCTATTTCTCGGTCATCCTGATCGGTCTCTTCTACATGGTCACCGCCTGGCTGATGGCGGTCGGCGCCGGCGTCGACAAGCTGTTGCCGTCGCTGCAGGGCCTGCAGGATCCGACCACGTTTCTGTTCGGCCTGTCCGACCGCTATTCAGGGACGCTGCTTACCCACGCCATGAGCATCCTCTTCGTCTCCAGCCTGTTTGCCGGCGTGCTGGCCTTCCACAATGCGGTCGCCCGCTACATCTACGTCGCCGGCCGCGAGAAGCTGTTGCCGCAGACGATCGGCGTCACGCATTCGGAGCATCAGAGCCCGCATGTCGCCTCGGTCATCCAGACCGTGCTTGCGGCGGTCGTCGTCGGGCTCTTCGCGATGCTCGGCCTCGATCCTGTGCTGGCGCTGTTTTCGTGGCTCACCAACGTCGCCACGCTCGGCGTCATCGTGATGATGGCGGTGGCTTCGCTCGCCGTCGTGATGTACTTCCGCGCCAATCCGTCGAGCCAGGAAAACGCGCTGAAGACCGCGATCCTGCCGGGGCTGACCTTCATCGCCTTCGTCGTCATCATCTATCTGATCGTCATCAATTTCGGCAGCCTGTCGGGGGCCGCCGGCTTCCTGGGCGTCTTCCTGCCGGCGCTGGTTCTGATCGCGGCAGTGGTCGGCCTGCTGCTGGCAAGCGCCTTGAGGCGCCGCGATCCGGCCGCCTTCGAAAACCTTGGCAGGCCGCTGAACGATTGATCGACAAAAGGGGCGGCGCCCGCGCCGCCCCTTCTCAACGCTACGGGAGCAGCGGCATGAGCTTTGCCGAGAGCATCACGGTCGAGGCGCTGGAAGCCGATCCCTATCCGATCTATGCGCAACTGAGGCGCGGCGCCCCGGTCGCCTTCGTACCGGCGGTCAATCTCTGGTTCGTCACCCGCTGGAAGGATGTCGAGAGCGTGGCGAAATCGCCCGAGATTTTTTCCGCGGTCGTCGGCACCTCGCCCGTCGAGCGCTCCTTCGGCAAGCCGACCATCCTGACCACCGACGGCGACGTCCACAGAGAGCTTCGCCTGGGCGTCGATCCGAAATACCGGCCGCGCACCGTGGCCTCCTACGCAGGCGATCTCGTGCGCTCGATCGCCGAACCCTATCTCGACAAGATCGCGGCGCAGGGTTCGGCCGAGCTGATGGCCGACTATTTCGAGCCGGTGTCGACGCTGAGCCTGGCGCGCTCGCTCGGCCTTGCCGACGTCGACATGCCGACCTTGCGGCGCTGGTTCTACGGCCTCGCCCAAGGCGCCATCAATTTCGAAAACGATCCGAAGCGGCAGGAGATCGCCGACGCGATCAGCGCCGAGGTTGGCGCCGCCGTCCGGCCGACGCTGGAGAGGCTCGCCCGCGAGCCCGACGACTCAGGCTTGTCGCACATGTTGCATGACGGCATGCCGGAGCGCTCGACGCGGCCCATCGATTTCCTGATGCCGACCATCAAGGTCATCCTGCTCGGCGGCATGCAGGAGCCCGGCCACGGCGCCGGCTCCATCCTTGTCGGCCTGCTCACCAACACCGAACAGCTTCGGCAGGTGCTCGACGATCCCGACACCTTCGTGCCGAAGGCCGTCGACGAGGGGCTGCGCTGGGTGGCGCCGATCGGCACGCAGACGCGCCAGACGACACGGCCCATCGAACTCGGCGGCGCCACGATCCCCGCCGGCGCGCCGGTCGCAGCACTTGTCTCATCCGCCAGCCGCGACGAAAGCCGCTTTTCCGATCCCGATCGTTTCGACATCAACCGCGACGAAGGCAACCACGCCGCCTTCGGCTTCGGCCATCATTTCTGCTCGGGCCGCTTCTTCGCGCGTGAGCAGATGTGCATGGCGGTACGCCTGTTGCTGGAGCGCTTTCCGGATCTGCGGCTGGTGCCGGGCAAGGAGCCGGTCTTCCGCGGCTGGGAGTTCCGCGCGCCGGCGACACTTCATGTAGCTCTTGGAGCCAATTGACGAT
This sequence comes from Mesorhizobium sp. M1D.F.Ca.ET.043.01.1.1, assembly GCF_003952385.1. Lineage (NCBI taxonomy): Bacteria > Pseudomonadati > Pseudomonadota > Alphaproteobacteria > Hyphomicrobiales > Phyllobacteriaceae > Mesorhizobium > Mesorhizobium sp. M1D.F.Ca.ET.043.01.1.1. The sequence goes on along the minus strand of NZ_CP034444.1, from coordinate 1,484,877 downwards.
GATCAGCCAGGACACCATCGACATGCTGCGCAAGGTGGAGGTCGGCGCGAGGCGTCTGTTCATCGATGGCGCCCAGGTGGATGCGGAGAGCGGCGCCGGCCTGCCGGTGATTTCGCCGATCGACGGCCGCCCCTTCGCCAGCATCGCCGATGGCGGCGCCGCCGATATCGACCGTGCGGTCAAGTCAGCGCGCAAGGCGTTCGAAAAAGGCTCCTGGTCGCGCGCGGCGCCCGCCTTTCGCAAGAAGGTGCTGACGAAGCTTGCAGAACTGATCGAGAAAAATGTCGACGAGCTCGCCGTGCTTGGCGTGCGCGACAACGGCACCGAGATCAACATGGCCTACAAGGCCGAGCCGCTCTCGGCCGCCGGCACCATCCGCTACTACGCCGAGGCCATCGACAAGGTCTATGGCGAGATCGCGCCGACGGCCGACAATGTGCTGGGCCTCATCCACAAGGAGCCGCTCGGCGTCGTCGGCATCATCGTGCCGTGGAATTTCCCGCTGATGATCGGCGCCTGGAAGATCGCGCCGGCTCTGGCCGCCGGCAACGCGATCGTCGTCAAGCCGCCGGAGATCGCTTCGCTCACGCTGCTGCGTCTGGCGGAACTCGCCGCCGAGGCCGGGCTGCCGGGGGGCGTCTTCAACGTCGTCACCGGCCGCGGCTCGGTCGCCGGCGAGGCCCTCGGCCTGCATATGGATGTCGATGCGATCGCCTTCACCGGCTCCGGGCCGGTCGGTCGCCGCCTGCTCGACTATTCCGCGCGCTCCAATTTGAAACGCGTCTTCCTCGAGCTTGGCGGCAAGTCGCCCAACATCGTCTTTGCCGATGCGCCGGACCTGAAGCAGGCGGCGGTCGTCTCGGCCAACGGTATCTTCCGCAATTCCGGCCAAGTCTGCGTCGCCGGCTCGCGCCTTCTGGTCCAGGCCTCGATCTACGACCGTTTCATGGACGAGCTCCTCAAGGCGACCACGAAGCTGAAGGTGGGCGATCCGCTCGACCTCGGTAACGACATCGGCGCGGTGTCGAGCGCCGAGCAGCTGACCAAGAATCTCGGCTTCGTCGCCAAAGCCGCGGAGGAGGGCGCCCGCCTCGTCACCGGCGGCGAGCGCATCCTGGCCGAGACAGGCGGCAGCTACATGGCGCCGACCATCTTCGAGAATGTGACCGAACAGATGCAGCTTGCCCGCGAGGAAGTGTTCGGACCTGTGCTCGGCGTCATGCGCTTCGAGACCGAGGAAGAGGCTGTGAGGCTTGCCAATTCCACCGTCTACGGTCTGGCCTCGGCCGTGTGGACGGCGAACTTGTCGACCGCGCATCGCATGGTGCGTGCCATCAATGCCGGCGTCGTCCACGTCAACACCTATGGCGGCGCCGACATCACCGTGCCGCTCGGCGGCTTCAAGCAGTCCGGCTTCGGCCGCGACAAGTCGCTGCACGCGATCGAGAAATACACCGACCTGAAGACAGCGTGGATCAGTCTCGCTTGACCCTTCGCAGCGGGTCGGCCCGATGCGGACTAGGACATCATCTTCGGCAGCCCTGCCGCCAGCGCATCGACGGCCAGCCGCACTTTCAGCGGCAGGTGCGGCGTCTGCAGCCAGAGCGCGTGGCAGTCGTAGAGATAGTCCGGCTGGTCGGGCAGCAGACGGAGCAGCGTGCCGGCTTCGACGCGCCCGCGCACCAGCCAGTAGGGCAGCCAGGCGAGACCCATGCCGTCGGTTGCGGCATCCGCGATGGCGTCGAGATCGTCGAGCCGCAGCCGCCCGGTCGGCGCGATCTCCGTGACCGAACCGTCGTCGCGCGGGAACAGCCACGGCTGCAGCGCCTGGCCGAGCCGCCGGTAGATGATCGCCTGATGGCCGGCGATATCTTCGAGCCGACGCGGCCGGCCGAACCTTTCGACGTGGATGGGCGAAGCGCAGACGATCATGCGCTGGCGCGCGACGCGGCGCGCGATTATGCCGGCCCTGTCATCCAGCGTTCCGGTGCGGATCGCGAGGTCAAAACCGTCCTCGACGAGATCGGCGAAGCGGTCGCTGAGCGACAGGTCGAGCTCCAGCGTCGGATAACGCCGGGCAAGCTCGAGCAGGACCGGCGTGACGCAGTGGCGGCCGAAATGCGCCGGCATCGTCACGCGCAATTTTCCGCGCGGCTCGTGCAATTGGTCGGCAGCCAGCGCATCCGCGGCTTCCGCTTCCGCCAGCACGATCCGGCAGCGCTCGTAATAGGCGCGCCCGAAATCGGTCAGGCTCTGCCGGCGCGTCGTGCGGTTGATGAGGCGCACGCCCAGCCGCTCCTCGAGCAAGCGGACATGCTTGCCGACCATCGGGCCTGACAGGTCGAGTGCCGCCGCGGCGGCCGCGAACGAGCCGAGGTCGACAGCTTTGACGAACACTTCCATGCTTTCGAGGCGGTCCATATTACAAACCACTGGTTTCGACTGTTCTGCGTGAGGTCGGATTTATCCCTCCGCTGCGCGCCTGCATAGTCCATTCCGTCAATTGGATTTGGAGTCGCATGATGGCAAGGGTTGTTCGCTTTCACGCTCGCGGCGGTCCGGAGGTGCTGCGCATCGAGGACGTCGAGGTCCCGCCGCCCGGTCCGGGCGAGGTGCGGATCCGCGTCAAGGCGCTGGGCTTGAACCGCGCCGAAGCCTCGCTGCGCAAGGGCAGCTATATCGAGACGCCGGCGCTGCCGTCAGGTCTTGGCCTCGAGGCGGCAGGCATCGTCGAGGCGGTCGGCGAGGGCGTCGATGATTTTGCGCCAGGCGATGTCGTCAGCATCATCCCGCCGCATTCGATGGGGCGCTGGCCGGCGTATGGCGAGCTCGTCACCTTTCCGGCCGAGCTTGTCGTGAAGCATCCGCCGTCGCTCGGCTTCGAAGCCGCCGCCGCGACATGGATGCAATATCTCACCGCCTATGGCGCGCTGGTCGATATCGCCCGTCTCGGCCGCGGCGAGCCCGTCGTCATCACCGCCGCCTCGAGCAGCGTCGGTCTGGCCGCGATCCAGATCGCCGGGATGATCGGCGCCGTTCCGATCGCAGTGACACGGACATCGGCCAAGAAGAGTGCTCTTCTCGATGCCGGCGCCGCTTATGTCGTGACCTCGCAGGAAGAGGATCTCGAAGCGCGGCTGAAGGAAATCGCGCCGCGGGGCGTGCGCGTCGTCCTCGACGCGGTCGGCGGTCCGATCTTCGCGCCGCTGACGGCCGCGATGTCGCGCGGCGGCATCCTCCTCGAATATGGCGGCCTGAGCCCCGAGCCGACGCCGTTCCCGCTGCTCGCGGTGCTGGCGAAGACGCTGACGCTGCGCGGCTACCTTGTCCACGAAATCACCGGCGATCCGGTGCGACTGGAAGCCGCCAAGGCCTTCATTCTCGACGGCCTCGCGTCGGGCGCGCTGAAGCCGGTGATCGCCAGGACCTTTCCGTTCGACAGGATCGTCGAGGCGCACCGCTTCCTCGAATCGGGCGAACAGTTCGGCAAGGTCGTCGTCACGGTTTGAGGCCCCAAAGAAAACGAGGCAGATTGTCGGGTGCCCGCGTCGGTCGTTCGTCCTCTGGCTGCAAAGCGCGATCAAGAGGAGCCTGCCAATGACCCCTACCATCACCGCCTTCGAACGGTCGCCCGATGGCGGCAGGGGGCAGGCACGCGACATGCGCGTGCGCTGGGCGCTCGAGGAAGTCGGCCAGCCTTACGACGTTCGCCTGCTCTCGTTCAGCGCGATGAAGCAATCCGCGCATCTTGCGGTCAATCCTTTCGGCCAGATTCCGACCTATGAGGAAGGCGATCTCTGCCTGTTCGAGTCCGGATCGATCGTGCTCCACATCGCGGAACGCCATGCAGGCCTGCTGCCGGACGACGCCAATGCCCGGGCGCGCGCCATCACCTGGATGTTCGCCGCCCTCAGCACGGCGGAGCCTCCGATCCTGGAACTCGTAACCGTCGTGATCCTAGAACGCGACGCGCCGTGGCGCGCTGAGCGCCTGCCCTTGGTGAACGACCGGATCCGCAAGCGGCTGACCGAGCTCTCCCGCTGCCTGGGTGATGCCGACTGGCTCGACGGCGCCTTCAGCGCCGGGGATCTTATGATGGTGACGGTGCTGCGCAGATTGAACCTGTCGGGACTGCTGGACGAATTCCCGAACCTCGCCGCCTACGTCGCCCGCGGCGAAGCGCGGCCTGCGTTCAAGCGCGCTTTCGATGCCCAGTTGGCGGTTGCCGCCGCCGCATCGACGGGCGGATGAGGCTGTCGGGGGTGGGTCTTCCTGGTCTACCAAAGCATCATCCGACGGGGTCTGCTGTTGTTCACGGCCGAAGGCAAATCTGCCGCGCTGACCAGCCGCGCGCTGCCTGCCATCGTGCTTATGCTGTTGTCTCCGAGATACTTCGCATGTGAACTATCTTGACAGCTGCCCGCCCAGCTTGCAGTGTATCCGTGACATGCAAACAGCGGTTCGGACCGACGTCGGAACGGCAATGCGCCGCAAAATTTTGCGCGCCAGGGAGAACTCAGCGCCGTGATGGCTGCCAGCAGAAACGATTTGCAACCCGCGACGATTGAACACCTGCTCGACCGCCAGCAGGCGCGGTTCCTCGACGCGCATCCGCGCTCGGCGGCGGCCTGGGAAGAGGGCAAGAGCACTTCCTCTATGGCGGGCCGTCGCACTGGATGCGGCGCTGGGCCGGCGGCTTCCCGGTCTACGCCGCCTCGGCGCGCGGCGCGCATATCCAGGACATCGACGGCCATGACTATGTCGACTTCGCGCTCGGCGACACCGGCGGCATGTGCGGCCACGCGCCCGAAGCGGTGACGCGCGCTGCGCTCCACCAGTTGCAGAACGGCAGCACCATGATGCTGCCCACCGAGGACAGCCTCCGGGTCGGCGAAGAACTCACGCGCCGCTTCGGCCTGCCTTACTGGACGCTGACCACCTCGGCCACCGACGCCAATCGCGGCGCCATCCGCATCGCGCGCATGATCACGGGACGCGACAAGGTGCTGGTCTTTTCCGGCTGCTATGACGGCGGCGTCGAGGAAGCGCATGTCGAGATCCGCGACGGCCGCGTCGGCATGCGCAACATGATCCATCCGAACGGCGTCGATCATTCCGCCGTCTCCAGGGTGGTCGAGTTCAACGACGTGGCGGCATTGGAGGACGCGCTGTCGCATCGCGACGTCGCCTGCGTGCTGACCGAGCCGCTGATGACCAATTTTGGCATGATCCCGGTCGCCGAAGGCTTTCACGCGGCCCTGCGCGAAATCACACGCCGCACCGGCACGGTGCTGATCATCGACGAGACCCACACCATCTCCAGCGGTCCCGGCGGCTATACCGCGCTGCACGGGCTGGAGCCGGACATGCTGGTGGCCGGCAAGGCGATCGCCGGCGGCATTCCGGCCGGTGTCTTCGGCGTCTCGCGGGAAATCGCCGAACGGCTCTGGAAAATCGTGCCGATGGTCAATCCGCGCGTGCGCCAGTCCGCGCATCTCGGCATCGGCGGCACGCTCGCCGGCAACGCGCTTACCGTCGCCACCATGCGCGCGGTGCTGGAGGAGGTGCTGACGCCGGCCAATTTCGAACTCATGATCGCCAACGCCACGCGGCTGGCCGAGGCCGCGCGCGGCGTCATCGGCGGCAGCAAACTGCCCTGGCATGTGACGCAGGTCGGCGCCCGCGCCGAGATCATGTTCATGCCCAAGCCGCCGCGCGACGGCGCCGACGTCATTGCCGGCCGGCGCGGCGACCTCGAGACGCTGCTGCATGCCTTCTACATGAACGAAGGCATACTGGTGACGCCGTTCCACACCATGTTCCTGATGTGCCCGGCAACTTCGGCGGCCGTTGTCGATCGCCACACCGAAGTCTTCGCTCGCTTCGTCGATCTGGTTCGCGACGCGGGCATCGTCTGAAGCAATGGCGAACCCGTTCGCCCGCACGGGCAGGGTGGTGACCCGCCGCGGGCGCGGCATCGGCATGGCATCCTCACGCGCTTCTCCCGGTCGGGCGCTTCCGCTCTCATGGCCAACCGCGCGCTGAATCCATCGGCGCCTGGTCTCCGGACATTTCGGAAAAGCAACCCGAAGCAGTCCTGTGCCATTTGACGTCTCATCTCCCACAAAATTTAAAACGTTTGCAATTCTGCGAAAGGCGATTACAAACGTTTCAACATCGCGTTCGGGAGGAACGATTGCCGGCCCGTGTCACCACGCTGAAAGAGCTTGCCGCCAGCCTGGGCCTGTCGATCACGACGGTGTCGCGGGCGCTTGCCGGCCATCAGCAGATCGCGCTGAAGACGCGCGAGCGTGTCACCCAGGCGGCGCGCCAGGCCGGCTATGTGCCCAACACCGCGGCGCGCACGCTGGTTTCCGGCCGCAGCGGCTTCGTCGGCCTGGTGCTGCCGATCCGCGGCCCCAATCTGGTCGATTCCTTCCTCGGCGAGTTCGTCACCGGGCTCGGCGAGGGGCTGGTGGCGCATGGCGCCGACCTCATCCTCGCCACGGCGGCGCAGGACCAGGCCGAACTGGCGGTATTGCGCCATGTCGTCGAATCCGGCCGGGCCGACGGCGTCGTCGTCACCCGTATCGCCGAAGTGGACGAACGCCTCGCCTATCTACGCAACCGCGGTTTTCCGTTCGTCGCGCATGGCCGGCTGCTCGACAGCGATTTTGCCTACAACTGGCTCGACACCGACGGCGCCCATGCCTTCGGCGAAGCCTTCGACATGCTCTACGATCTCGGCCACCGCCATTTCGGCCTGCTGACGATTTCCGAGCCGATGACGTTTCGACATCTCAGGCAGGACGGTCTCGCCGCGGCGATCGCCCGCCGCGGCGATCCTTCGGTGCGGCTCGACGTGGCAACCGCGCCCCGCTTCGATCGCGGCGCCCGCATCCAGGCCGTCAACCGCATGCTGCAGGCGCCCGATCGGCCGACCGCGATCATCGCCCTGTTCGACGAACTGGCGCTGACGGTCATGGAGGAGGCGTCACGCGCCGGGCTCACGGTGCCGCGCGACCTTTCTATCATCGGCTTCGACAATGTCGTCGCATCGGCCTATGCGCCGCCGGGCCTCACCACCTTCGATGCCTCGATCCGCCAATGCGCGCGCGAGATCGCCGACATGCTGCTCACCGTCATCGCCGACAAGCGGGCGGAGCCGCTGACCCGGCTGATCCGGCCGACGCTGGTGCCGAGGGCGAGCCATGGACCCGCGCCGCAGGCAAGAAACTGACGCCGGCGTGACGGCGCATATCCAGGGAGGAAAGAGCATGATCAACGCATTGAGGAAACTGGCGGGCGCGGCGCTGGCGCTGTCGCTGGCCACTGCGGGCGCCCACGCCGAGCAGGTGCTGTTCTGGTCGACGCAGGCGCGCCCGGTCGAGGAGACGCAGAAGATGCGCGACCAGGTCCTGAAGGGCTTCGACGGCCCGGTCGATTATCAGGTCGCCGAGGACGGCCCCTGGCTCACCCGCCTGCAGGCCGAATTGCAGGCCGGCTCCGGCGCCATCGGCCTGCTTGGCGGCCTGCATGGCGACTTCTCCACGGTCGGCGCCAGCCTTGTCGATCTCTCCGCCGTCGATGTCGGAGGGGTCAAGGTCAACGAGGCCTACAAGAAGCTCGGCATGCTCGGCACCGGCGAACAGAAATACATGCCATGGATGCAGGCCACCTATCTGATGGCGGCCAACAAGCAGGCGCTGCAATATCTGCCGCCGGGTGTCGATCTCAACACCATCACCTACGACCAGCTCATCGAATGGTCGAAAAACATCGCCGAAAAGACCGGCTCGCCGAAATTCGGCTTTCCGGCCGGCCCGAAGGGACTGAAGCACCGCTTCTTCGAAGGTTTTCTCTATCCGTCCTACACCGGCTCGATGGTGACCAAGTTCCGTTCACCGGAGGCCGAGACCGCCTGGAACAAGTTCAAGGAGCTGTGGCAGTACACCAATCCGAACTCGACCAATTACGCCTTCATGCAGGAGCCGCTGCTGTCGGGCGAGGTGTGGGTGGCGTTCGACCATGTCGCGCGCCTCGCCGACGCCTTCAACCAGAAGCCCGACGACTTTGTCGCCTTCCCGGCGCCGGCCGGTCCCGCCGGCCGCGGCTTCATGCCGGTGGTGGCCGGCGTCGCCATCCCCAAGACTTCGCCCGATGTCGACAAGGCCAAGGCGCTTGTCGCCTATATGCTGAAGCCGGAAACGCAGATCGCGACGCTGAAGGCGACCAATTTCTTCCCCGTCGTCGACGTCAAGCTGCCCGACGACGTGCCGGCCTCCGTGAAGAAGTTTGGCCCGGTGATCGCCGCCATGACAAGCGCGCCCGATGCGCTGCCGGCGCTGCCGCCGATGGGGCTCGGCGATCTCGGCGGCAAGTTCAACCAGGTCTACACCGACAGCTTCGAGCGCATCGTGCTCGGCGGTGAGGACGTGCATGGCGTCCTCGAACAGCAGGCGGCGGCGCTCAAGGCGATCATCGACCAGGCCAAGGCGCCGTGCTGGGCGCCCGACAAGCCGTCTAAGGGCGCCTGCCCGGTCGAATAGGATCCTCCCGAGGGGGCGCCCGGAGTTTGTTGCGCTCCGGGCGCCCAGACCGCAGCAAACAAGGACGCTAAGATGAACGGCAAGGCTCTGCCCTATCTGCTGCTGATGCCGGCGACGCTGTTCCTGTGCGTCTTCTTCCTCTATCCTTTTGTGCTTGTCGCTTTCGAAGCGGTGACCCGCGACGGCGCCTTCACCCTCGACAATTTCCGCGCCATGGCCGGCAGCTGGAAGTTTCCGGCCACCGTCCGCAACACGCTGCTGCTTGCTGCCATCGTCGTGCCGATCCAGCTCGCCATGGCGCTGCTGATGGCAAGCATCGTCTCGCGGCTGGAAGCCGGGCGTAGTGCCGCGCTCTACATCTTCGCCATTCCGCTCGGCATTTCAGACCTTGCCGCCGGCCTTATCTGGCTCGCCATCTTCGACCAGTCCGGCTTCCTCAACACGCTGCTCTCCAGCCTTGGCATCGTCGACCGGCCGGTCATGTTCCTCGGCTACCAGAGCAAGCTCACCATCTTCATCGCCGTCGTCCTGGCCGAGATCTGGCGTGCCACGGCGATCATGATGGTCATTCTCGTCGCCGGCATGGGGCTGATCCCCAGGGAGTATCACGAGGCCGCTGAGGTCTTCGGCGCCGGCCCGTGGAAGCGCTTCGTGCGCATCACCCTGCCGCTGCTCCGCCCCTCGCTGCAGACGGCGATCATCCTGCGCGTCATTCTTGCCTTCGAGGTGTTCGCCGTCGTCGCGGCCCTTGGCGGAACCAATCTGCCGGTGCTGATGGGCGAAACCTACAACTGGCAATTCACGCTGCAGGATCGCAACGTCGCCGCCGCCTCGGCGCTGCTCATCCTCGCCATCTCGATCGGCTTCACGCTGTTCTTCCTGAGAGTGCTGCGCGTGCCCAAAGAGGCGCGGATATGAAGGAGGCACGGATATGAAGGAGGTGCGCATATGAGCGCCGTCGCCGAGGCGCCGGTCGCCGCGACCGCCGATGCCCGCAAGGCCGGAGACTGGCTGCTCGTTGCCACCGCTATCCTGCTCTGCGTCTGGGTGCTGCTGCCGATCTATCTCCTGATCGTCAACGCGCTTTCGTCGCCGCAGGACGTGACCGGCTTTCCCAAGCGCTTCTTCCCGTCCTTCGATCTTGGCAGCCTGTCTTTCTTCATCAACTTCGCCGGCGTCGCCAGGGCGCTGTGGAACTCGGTGCTCGTCGCTACCCTGACGATGATCCTGTCCATTGGCTTTGGCGCGCCGGCTGGCTACGCGCTGTCGCGCTTCGATTTCGCCGGCAAGGGCACGTTCCGCTTCCTGGTGCTGATGACCCGCGCCTTCCCGTTGCCGCTCTTGGCGCTGCCGCTGGCGGTGATGTTCATCCGTACCGGCCTCGACGACACCGCGATTGGCCTGGCGCTGGTGCACACCACACTGGCGCTGCCCTTTGCCGTGCTGATCACCTTCTCGCTGTTCTCGGGCATTCCGGTCGAGCTGGAGGAGGCGGCCTGGACGCTTGGCTGCACCCGCTGGCAGGCCTTTCGCAAGGTGATCCTCCCGCTGGCCTTGCCTGGCATCGCTGCCTCGGCGGTGTTCGCCTTCACCATTTCCTGGAACGAAGTGTTCGCGGCCGCCGTGCTTACCATAGAGAACCGCACGCTGACGGCCTTCCTGCTGCAGAGCCTCGGCGAGTCGCCGCTCTACCTCAAATTCGCCGGCGGCGCGGCGCTGGTCGTGCCGGCGCTGATCTTCATCTTCGCAGTCAGGAAATATCTGTTCGCCATGTGGGGGATCGCCAACCGATGACCTGCGCGACGGAGAATGCTTATGGCTGAAATCGCGATCAAGGGCGTGGCCAAGCGCTTCGGCGGCTTCACCGCGCTGCATCAGGTCGACCTCAGCATCGCCGACCAGGAATTCATGGTGCTGCTCGGCGCCTCCGGCTGCGGCAAGACCACGCTGCTCAGGATCGTCGCCGGGCTGGAGACGCCGAGCCAGGGCGAGGTCTGGATCGGCGGCCGCCGCGTCGACCATCTGCCGCCGCGCGACCGCGGTATCGCCATGGTGTTCCAGAACTACGCCGTCTTCCCGCATCTGACCGTGTTCGAGAACATCGCCTTCGGCCTGCGCATGAAGAAGCTGCCGCACGCCGACGTCGAGCGGCGCGTCAACCGCACCGCCGAGCTGATGCATATCGAGCAGCTTTTGAAGCGCTATTCCGGCCAGCTATCCGGTGGCCAGCGCCAGCGCGTCGCCGTCGCCCGCGCGCTCGCCATGGAGCCGGACGTCATCCTGATGGACGAGCCGCTGTCCAACCTCGACGCGCTGCTCAGGCTGGAGATGCGGGCCGAGCTCAAAGGCGTGCTCGCGGCGTCGAAGACGACGACTATCTATGTCACCCATGACCAGGTCGAGGCGATGAGCCTCGCCGACCGTATCGCCGTCATGCATCAGGGCCGCATTGTCCAGGCGGCCTCGCCGGTCGAGGTCTACCGCAATCCGGCCGCGCGCTTCGTCGGCTCCTTCATCGGCAACCCGCCGATGAATTTCCTGCCGGCGTCCAAAGCCGCGAACGGCAGCTGGAGCGTGGCCGGCCTGACGCTGCCCGGCCCGAAATCGGACAGGCAAAAAATCGAATTCGCCATCCGCCCCGAGGACGTCGACGCCGGCGACAATGGATTGCAGGCCACAGTTCGCGTCATCGAGCCGCTCGGGCCGCACACGCTGGTCACCTGCGATGTCGAAGGCGGCTTGTTCCGCGCCGTGCTGGACTCCGCCGCCACTGTTGCCGTCGGCGACAGCCTGCGGCTAGCCCCCAAGCCTGACCGCATCCGCTGGTTCGATCCCGAAACCACCAATGCCCTCTGAAAGACCTCGATCCGCCATGACCGCCTCTGCCGCCCAAGACATCATCGCCCGCGCCGTCGAGGTGCTGAAGGAAAACGACCACGGCGACTACACCATCCCGACGAAGGGGCTCTACCCGTTCCAGTGGAATTGGGATTCCTGCCTGACGGCGCTCGGTCTCGCCCACTATGACGAGGCGCGCGCCTGGACCGAGATCGAGACGCTATTCGCGCATCAATGGCCCGACGGCATGGTGCCGCACATCGTCTTCCATGTCTGGAACGACGGCTATTTTCCTGGACCGGAAATCTGGCGCACCGGCCGTCCGACCGCGACCTCCGGCATCACCCAGCCGGCCGTCGCCGGCTTTGCCGTGCGCCGCCTGTTCGACCGCGCGAGCGACAGGAAGCTGGCGGCAGAGCGGGCTCGCGGCCTACTGCCCAAGATCGACGCCTGGCACCGCTGGTTCTACGAAAACCGTGACCCGAAAGGCGAGGGGCTGGTCGCGATCATCCACCCCTGGGAATCCGGCCGCGACAATTCCATCGATTGGGACGAAGCGCTCGAGCGCGTGCCGACCGAAGGTGTCGAACCCTACACCCGCCGCGACATCCTGCACGCCGACCCGGCGCATCGTCCGACCCAAGCGCAGTACGACCGCTATCTCTGGCTGGTGCAGCATTTTCGCGGGCTCGGCTGGGACAATGCCAGGCTGCACGACGCCTCGCCGTTCCAGGTCGTCGATCCGGGCTTCAATGCAATCCTGATCCGTGCCGCAGCCGATCTTGCCGATCTTGCCGAGGCGCTGGGCGAGACCGGGATCGCCGCCGCCAACCGCGCCCGCGCCGAAAAGGGCATCGCTGCGATGGAGCGCCTGTGGAGCGAGGCGCATGGCCAGTATCTCTGCCTCGACCGCGTCACCGGCAAGCTCCTCGACAGTGCCTCCGTTGGCGGCATCCTGCCGGCCTTCGCCGCCGTTCCTGAGGCGCGCGCCGCCGCGATCGCCGCAAGCGTCGAGCGGCTCGCCGGCAAGGCGCGCCACATCGTGCCATCGCACGATCCCGGCGATCCGCGCTTCGATGCCAAGCGCTACTGGCGCGGCCCGGTCTGGCTGGTGGTCAACTACATGATCGCCGACGGCCTTCTCGCCGCCGGCCACACCGAGGTCGCCGGGCGTATCACCCGCTCCAGCCTCGACCTGATCACCGAAAGCGGATTCGCCGAATATTACGACCCGCTCATCGGTGAACCGCTCGGCGGCGGCCGCTTCACCTGGACAGCGGCGATGGTCATCGAGTTTTTGCGCGGAATGTAAGAGTGCGTTCATCGAGCGCATAAACTTTGCGGCGGCTGGAGCTACACCAGCGCGCCGCAAACGGCTATCAATCGTCGCGACATCGTGCTTCGGGTCATGAGGGGCGGGCGGCTTGCAGCTGGATTTGAAGACAATCGAGGCTTTAGCCCCCGACCAGGCCTCGCTTGGCGCCGCCGCCAAGCTGACCAAGCGCTCGAACTGGCCTCGCCTCGAGACGAATGATCAGCTGGGGCTCATTTGGGGCGAATGCCAGGGCTCCGGGTCGAATCCCTACCGGGTCATGTTCGATACCGGCGACCATGGCTACAAATGCACCTGCCCATCGCGCAAGTTTCCATGCAAACACATCCTGGCATTGGCGTGGATCTGCGCCACGGCGCCGACCAGTTTCGCGCGCGTCGACCAGACGCCCGACTGGGTGAACGACTGGCTCGGCCGGCGCCGCAAGCCGGGTCAACCATCTGCGCCGACCGCAACCCGGTCGGAAGGCAAAAGCATCGACGAGGCAACGCGGTCGGAGCAGGTCGCCCCGGTCGAAGATGCGGTAACCGTCGAGCGCCGCGAGGCGGCGCAACGAAAGCGCGCCGAGGATACCCGAAGCGCCGTCTCGGCGGCGCTCGATGAACTCGATCAATGGATCGCGGATCAGCTTCGGCTCGGCCTTGCCGGCTTTGTCGATGCGTGCAGCGAGCGCTGCCGCCGCATCGCAGCCAGGCTTGTCGACCTCAAGGCCACCGCGCTTGCCGGCCGCATCGACGAGCTGCCGGCGCGGCTGATGGCACTGCGCAGCGAAGAACGGCCGGACGCGGCGATCCGCGAGCTCGGCAAGCTGGTGCTTCTCGCCAAGGCCTGGCGCGCGGCGCCCGAGGATGCCGAGCTGAAGCGCCTGGTTTCGACGTCGGAAACACGCGACCAGATCCTCGCCAATCCGGACGCCGTCCAGGTCGAGAGCGATTGGGAGGTGCTCGGAGAGAAGATCGAGACCCGCCGCGACGGCCTCGTCAGTCACGCCACATGGCTGCTCGACCTGAGGAGCTCAATCCCGCGCTTTGCCCTCCTGCTCGATTTCTTCCCGGCCTCGGCCGGGCGGCGATCCGGCGCCTTCGCGCCGGGAGACCGCTTCAAGGCGAGGCTGGTGTTCTATCCGTCGCGCAATCCGCTGCGGGCGCTGGTCGCGGAACGTCTGGGCGAGGCGGCGCCGGGCAGCTGGCCAGATTTCGCCCCGGATGCGGCCGATCCGCTGGCCGCTTACGCCACGTTCCAGGATGGCGCGCCATGGCTGGCCGATTGCCCGGTCCTCCTGCCAGCCGGCGCGATCGCGCTGGACGACAGGGACGGCGCCTGGTGGCAGGCGGCGAATGATCCGCATGCCATCGCGCTGCCTGTCGCGGGCTCGGTCAGCCAGACTTTGCTCGGCCTCGACCTCGCGGCGACGGCGGCGCTCTGGAATGGCGCCAGGCTCGAGCTTCTGGCATCGCAGAGCAGCATCGGGAGGGTCGATCTCTCATGAACGAGCTCGAGCAGTCAGGGCTGGCGAGACTGCGCGACGGCTGGATTTCCGGCGGCGCCGTTTTCGATCTTGCCCCTATCGAATGGAAGGAAGTTGCGACTGCTTCAAGCCCGGATGAGCAGGAGCGGCGGCTGCTCGCGATCGCCGCGCAGGCGCTGGACGTCGCGCTGCGGCCGGCGGCGCCGAAAACCCTGAAGCGGCGCCCGCCGCTGCCGGTGCTTGCGCTGCCGATGCTTCCCGACCGGCTGCGGCCGTTGCTGCGGGCAGCGTTGAAATATGCAACCGATGCGAGGCTCAAGACCCGTGTGGCCACGCTCGTCGCCAGCCGCGGCTTCGTGCTGCATCCGATGGATTGGATGCCCGCAACGTCATATCAGGAAAGTCCGGACGTCTATGCTCCCTGGGTCGACTGGCAGGCAGGCGCGGACAGCGAAAAACGGTCCCGACGCGAGCATCTGACGGCGGAAAGCTGGGATGATTTCTATCCCGCCGCGCGTCGTACCGCGCTGGTCGATTTACGGCGCACCATGCCTGCCTTGGCGCGGACCCTTATCGAGACAAAAGGGGCAAGCGAGCCTGCGGAGGTCAGGCTGGCGCTCATCGAACTCTTGCGCTTCGGCTTAGGGGCCGATGACGTGCCGTTCCTGAAGAGCCTGTCCGCCGATCGCTCAGGCAAGGTGCGCGAAATGGCCGGCCGGCTGCTGGCGAGATTAGGGGAGCGTGCCGATTCGACGGATGGCGGGTCGGATGATCCGACTGCTGAGCTCGCCGCCTTCATCGAGGAAGGCAAATCCGGCTTCATTCGCCGCCGCGCTACCTACGCGCCGATAAAACTCAAATCGCCTGCGCAACAAGCACGTCGCGCCGACTTGTTTGCATCCTGTTACTTCGGCGATCTCGTCGCCCGCTTCGGCAAGACGGAGTCCGATTTCATCGGCGCATGGCAGTTCGGCATCGATGACGGTGCCGATCTCTTTCTCGTTCGAATGGTCTCGGTGTCCGGCGGCGATGCTGCGGTGGCCTGTTCGGCGGATTTGCTTGTCGCCGCTGGCGGCAAGCTGGCGCTTCTCGTCCTCCAGCTCATGTTGCGTTTGGACAGCGGCAGGAAGCGTGTCCTGATCAGGCAGATCCTGAATGACGCGCAAAATCTGGCCGCGCTCAACCTGGTCGAAGGCGCGGAAGCAGGCTGGCTGGAATGGGCCGACCTTGCAAACGGCAGAACGCTTTCGGCGCTGCGTTCCGCCGTCTGTGGTGACAACGACGTCATGAAACGAAACGCCGAGCAATATCTCGAAGCCATAGGCTTTCTGGCCAATCCTGTGACGGCGGAAAAATTGATCGGCGAGGTCGTCGCCGCCGGCCTGCCGCCCGCTTCCCCATCGCTCGGCCTGCTGCGCCTCAACGCGGCGCTGGCCGGAAATCCTTCCCAATCCGACAGATGATCAATCCGGAGAAGATCGCATGAACGCAGCCATCCGCCTTCCGGCCGAACAGGTCTATGCCACCGAACTGCAGGCGCTGGCACGCGGCGACGACCGCCAGAAGCCGGTCGGCTGGAGCTTGTCGCCGAAGGCCGTGCTCACCTATCTGATGGGCGGCAAGGCGAGCGACGGCACGGTGATTTCGCCGAAATATGTCGGCCGCCGGCAATTGATGGAAACGGCGGTGGCGACGCTCGCGACCGACCGGGCGCTGCTTCTGCTGGGTGTTCCCGGAACGGCGAAATCCTGGGTTTCGGAGCATCTCGCCGGCGCCATCATGGGAAACTCGACGCTGATCGTGCAATGCACCGCCGGCACCGACGAGAACCAGATCCGCTATGGCTGGAACTATGCCCAGCTGCTGGCGAAAGGCCCGAGCCAGGAGGCGCTGGTGCCGACGCCGCTCTACCGCGCCATGCAGGAAGGCAAGCTCTGCCGCCTGGAAGAGCTGACACGCATGGGCTCGGACGTGCAGGACACGCTGATCACCGTGCTGTCGGAAAAGATGATGCCGGTGCCGGAGCTGAACACCTCGATCTACGCCCAGCGCGGCTTCAATATCATCGCCACCGCCAACAATCGCGACAAGGGCGTCAACGAGCTCTCCTCGGCATTGAAGCGGCGCTTCAATGTCGTAGTGCTGCCGCTGCCGGAAGATATGGCGGAAGAGGTCTCGATCGTCTCCCGGCGCGTCGGCGAGATGGCCGGCGGGCTGGACCTGCCGGTGCCGAAAAATGTCGGCGAGGAGATCGCCCGCGTGCTCACCATCTTCCGCGAGCTGCGCTCCGGCGCCACGGCCGACGGCAAGGTAACGCTGAAGACGCCGTCGGGCTCGCTGTCGACCGCCGAGGCGATCGCCACCATGGTCAGCGGCCTCAGCCAGGCGGCGTGGTTCGACGACGGCAAGCTGCATGCCGAAGGTCTGGCGCCCAGCCTGGTCGGGGCCATCGTCAAGGATCCGGTCCAGGACAAGGTCGTGCTGGAGGAATATCTGGAGACGGTGCTGAAGAAACGGCCGGACTATGCCGGCTATTGCGCGGCGCTCAATGCGGCCATCTGAACCATGACGCAGCCCGGCATCAGCTATTTCGGCATTCGCCATCACGGGCCTGGTTCCGCCGCGAGCCTGGTCAAGGCGTTGCAGGAAGTGCAGCCGGTGGCCGTGCTTATCGAGGGGCCGACGGATGCCTCGCCGCTGCTGCCGCTGCTCGCCAGCCCCGACATGAAGCCGCCGGTGGCGCTGCTTTGCTATCCGGAGGACGATCCGGCAGCGACGAGCTTCTGGCCCTTCGCCGAATTCTCTCCGGAATATCAGGCGGCGCTGTGGGCCGTCGCCAACAAGGCGGCGCTGCGCTTCATCGACCTGCCGTCCGCGGCGCGACTTGCCGGGACGGCGGCTGAAGGTTCGACCGACGCCGATGCCACCGAAGCAGGGGCCACCGAAGCAGGGGCCACCGAAGCGGAGACCTCCGAAGGTCAGGGCGAAGACGCCACCCGTATCCGCGATCCGATCGGCACCTTGGCGCGCGCCGCCGGTTACGAGGACGGCGAAAGCTGGTGGTCGGACATCATCGAGCAGAATCCCGAGCCCGGGCCGATCTTCGCGGCCATAGCCGACGCCATGACGACGCTGCGCGACGGCGAGGGCGCGATCGTCAAGTTCGAGGCCATGCGCGAGGCGCATATGCGCCTCGAGATCGCCGCCGCGCGGAAAGAATTCGATGGGCCGCTGGCCGTCGTCTGCGGCGCCTGGCATGTTCCGGCATTACAGGCAGCGCATACGCAAAAGAGCGACCAGGCGCTGCTGAAGGGCATCGGCGGGCGCAAGACCACGATGACGTTTGCGCCATGGACGGCGCCGCGCCTGGCGCTGGGCTATGGCTACGGCGCCGGCGTCGTCGCGCCAGGCTGGTGCAAGCATCTGTGGCAAACGCGCGGACAGCATGACGCCTCGGTCCTGTGGCTCGCCAGGATCGCCGCAGTGCTCCGGGCGAAGGGCCACATGATTTCCACCGCCTCGCTGATCGAGGCGGAACGCCTGGCGCGGGCGCTCGCCGCGATCCGCGAGCGGCCGAAGCCCGGCTTCGAGGAATTGCGCGATGCCTCGATCGCGGCGCTCTTCAACGGCGAGGCCCTGCTGTGGAAGATGGTCGAAGCCGAGCTGCTGCTCGGCGCCGATGTCGGCGAGATCCCGCCCGACACGCCGCTCGCGCCGCTGATCGACGACCTGCAGCGCAACCAGAAAGCCGCCCGCCTGAAGCCCGAAGCTCTGGAGCGGGAGCTTTCCATTGATCTGCGCAGCGAGAGCGGGCTCTTCCGGTCGACGCTGCTGCATCGGCTGAACGTGCTCGGCGTGAGCTGGGGCAGGCTGACGGATGTCGGCCGCAGCCGCGGCACGTTTCGCGAGCGCTGGTTGCTGGCCTGGCAGCCGGAATATGCCGTTCGCCTGGTCGAGAACCTGATCTACGGACCAACCATCGAGAAGGCCGCCAATGGCAGCCTCGTCCAGATGATCGGCGCCGCCACGACGCTCGACGCTCTGGCCACGCTGGTCCAGAGCGCCATCACGGCGGCACTGAACGAGGCATCAGCAGCCGGCCTGGCCGCACTTGAAGAGAAGGCGGCGCACAGCAGCGAGTGCCTGGAACTTCTCGCTTCGGTGCCGCCGCTTGCCGACATCATCCGCTACGGCGAAGCGCGCAAGACCGAGACGGTGCGCCTTGCCGGCCTCTTGGAACGGCTGACCATCGAAGGCGCGATCGCGCTGCCCTACGCCGCGCGCGACCTCGACGCCCAGGCTGCGGCCGCACTGATGGGCGCGCTGCGCAAGGCCGACGAGGCGATCAAGCTGGTGGAGTCGGACGAGCATGTTCTGGAGGCCTGGCGGGGTGGCCTCGCGGCAGTGCTCGATTCCTCGCGCTCGACCGCGCTGGTTGCCGGCTGCGCCGCGCATCTTCTCTATGAGGCCGGGCACCTGTCCGCCGAAGCCACGGCCGACCTCTTGGCGAGACGCCTGTCGCCGGGAACGCCGGTCGCCGATGCCGCCGCCTTCTTCGAAGGCTTCTTCAGCGGCGCCGGCCAGCGGCTGATCTACGACGAAGGGCTGCGTGGCGCCGTCGATGCCTGGCTGGCATCGCTCGACGAGGAGGCCTTCGTTGCGCATCTGCCGCTGCTGCGCCGCGTCTTTTCCAATCTCGACAGCATGGAGCGCCGGCGCCTGATCGAGGCGGTGCTCGGCCGCCGGGCAAGCCTGCCCGCCGGGCTGACGCCGGCGCCGGATGGCGGTGCGGCCTGGCGCAGGCATTTTGGTGTCCTCGGCAAGCTGCTTGCAGGGGAGTCCAGCCATGGATGATGAAACCATTGGGCCGGACCTCGATCCGAAGGAAGGAGCGCGAGAGCGCCGCTGGCGCCTGGCGATCGGCGCCGACGACGAGGTCTCCTCGGCGCTCTCGGCGGAAGATCGCCGGCTTTCGGCGGCGCTCGACGCACTCTATGGCGATGGCAGCGGTGATCCCGGCACCGACCAGCGCAAGCGGCGCGGCGGGCTCGGCCGCTCGGCGCCGCGCGTCGCGCAATGGATGGGCGAGATCCGCTCGTTCTTCCCCGAACAGGTCGTCCAAATCGTGCAGAAGGACGCCTTCGAGCGGCTGAACCTGAAGCAGATGCTGATGGAGCCGGAATTCCTCAAGGCGATAGAGGCAGACGTCAATCTCGTCGCCGATCTGGTCTCGCTGCGCTCGGCGATGCCGGACAAGACCAAGGACATCGCGCGCTCGATCATTTCCGACATCGTCGCCAAGCTGATGCAGCGTCTCGAGCAGAAGACCGCCGAGGCGATCCGAGGCGCACTCGACAAGTCGCGGCGCACCAACCGGCCAAGGCAGCGCGATATCGACTGGCCGCGCACGATCGCGGCGAACCTTCGCCATTATCAGCCGGAACACAAGACCGTGGTGCCGGAAAAGCTGGTCGGTTTCATGCGCCGCCAGCGTCGCCTGGTCGACCTCGACGAGGTGACGCTCTGCGTCGACCAGTCCGGCTCGATGGCGAGCTCGGTGATCTATGCCTCGATCTTCGCGGCGGTGATGGCGTCGCTGCCGGTCGTGCGCACCAAGCTCGTCTGCTTCGACACCGCGATCGTCGACCTGACGGAAGAGCTCAGCGATCCGGTCGAGGTGCTGTTCGGCGTCCAGCTTGGCGGCGGCACCGACATCAACCAGGCGGTCGCCTACTGCGCCGAGCGCATCGAGCGGCCGACCAAGGCGCATTTCGTGTTGATCACCGACCTTTACGAAGGTGGCAACGGCAAGGAGCTTCTCCAAAGGCTGGCAGCGCTTGTCCGGTCAGGCGTCAACGTCGTCGTGCTCCTGGCGCTGACCGACCAGGGCCGTCCCGGCTACGACCCGTCCATGGCCGGCTCCGTTGCAGCGCTGGGCATTCCGGTCTTTGCCTGCACGCCGGATCATTTTCCCGACATGATGGCGGCGGCACTGCGTCGCGAGGACATCGGCGCCTGGGCCGCCGGAGCGGACATCAAGCTCATTCGCGCCGACGCCGAAACGCCAAACGCCGCCGAGTAAGCGTTGCCGCTCGAGCTCAGAACGTCTTCTCGCTGATCACTTCGAAGCGCTCGACCGCGCAGTGCGCGGCGACCACCGCCAGCACGTCCGTCGAGGGCTCGACCGCGTCGGGCTGCTTCCATTGGACATTGAAGGAAAACACGAAGCGGTCGCGCTCGGCATCGTGCTCCATGCCGACGAAGCGCGCGCCGTAGCCGAGCGGGCGTATCATGTCCGCAATGTCGGGCGGCGAACTCTTCGGCCATGACACCGACAGGATCGCCTTGTGGTCGCGAGCAATCTTGAGGTCGACCCATTTCAGCGCCTGCAGCGTCCCCAGCGTCAGCACCGTCGCGATCGCGCCGAGGCCGAACTGGCCGCCGCCGAAGGCCAGCCCGATCATCGTCATGATCCACATCGTGGCGGCGGTGGTGACGCCGGTGACGAGATCGCCGCGCCTCAGGATAGTGCCGCCGCCGATGAAGCCGACGCCGGTGAGCACGCCGAGCGCGAAGCGCATCACATCCATGCGCACGAAGGAGTCGGGTCCCTTGCCGGACACGTCGAGCAGCATGTTGGCCTGAACCATGGCGACGCAGGCCGCCAGGCCGACCAGTATCGTCGTGCGCAGCCCGGCGGAGTGGCCGCGCGCCTCGCGATTCAAGCCGATGAGGAAGCCTGCGAGCAGCGTCAATAACAGCCGCAGGACGAGATCCGGCCAGGTCGGATGAAGCGGCATGTCGCAGCAAAGCGGCTCAAACATCCTCGATCAGGGCAGGATCGGTGCCTTGTCCTCGATTGCGTTGGACGTTCAACTAAACTCGGCCGCGGATGGTTCCTCGGAGCAATTCCAGGAAAAGCGTGAAACGGTCAGGCCCGGCGACTTCGCAGAGCGGTTCGGCATTTCCATGAAACGGTGAACCGCTCTAGCCGACGTCGCCGCTGCATCCGTTTCAGTGGATGGCGAGACTGAGCACCAGCGCCAGCACGACAGCGCCGGCCAGCCCGGCGATGAAGATAATGCGCTGGGCGCGCGTGTGCAGGATGATTTCGCCCTGCCTGGCGTCCCGGCCGGAAAAGACCGGTCGTTCCTTGTCTCGATCCTCGCTCATGATCTGCTCCTTCCCTGCACGGGAGGTGTCAGGACAGGAACCGATTTGCCGGCGTGAAGGTTCCGCCGATTTCGCGGACGGACAAGCAAGCTCCCGCGACCGGGTATTCAGCCGGTCGCGGGACAG
The DNA here is from genome assembly GCF_003952385.1 of Mesorhizobium sp. M1D.F.Ca.ET.043.01.1.1. Classification (NCBI taxonomy): domain Bacteria; kingdom Pseudomonadati; phylum Pseudomonadota; class Alphaproteobacteria; order Hyphomicrobiales; family Phyllobacteriaceae; genus Mesorhizobium; species Mesorhizobium sp. M1D.F.Ca.ET.043.01.1.1. The sequence goes on along the minus strand of NZ_CP034444.1, from coordinate 1,463,390 downwards.
GGCGGGTTGAGGCAATTCCGGGAAAACGCGAAACGGCTTTCCGTCCGGAATTGCGTCAAAACAACTAGCCGAACTTCGGGTCGAGGCTGCCCGACTTGTAGCGTTTGGCCATGTCCGACAAGGGGATCGGCTTGATCTTGGGCGCGTTGCCGGCGGTGCCGAACTGCTCGAAGCGCTCTTTGCAGAGCTTCTTCATCGCTGCCATCGCCGGCGTCAGATATTTGCGCGGATCGAACTCGGATGGATTCTCGGTCAGCACCTTGCGGATCGCGCCGGTCAGCGCCATGCGGTTGTCGGTGTCGATGTTGATCTTGCGCACGCCGTGCTTGATGCCGCGCTGGATTTCTTCCACCGGCACGCCCCAGGTCGGTTTCATCTGGCCGCCATATTTGTTGATGATCTCCTGCAGCTCCTCCGGCACCGAGGACGAGCCGTGCATGACCAGATGCATGTTGGGCAGGCGGCGGTGGATCTCCTCGATCACGTTCATCGCCAGCACCGCGCCGTCAGGCTTGCGCGAGAATTTGTAGGCGCCGTGGCTGGTGCCCATGGCCACCGCCAGCGCGTCGACATGGGTGTCGCGCACGAACTGCTCGGCCTGCACCGGGTCGGTGAGCAACTGGTCGTGGCTGATCGCGCCTTCGACGCCGTGGCCGTCTTCCTGCTCGCCGCCGCCGCTCTCCAGCGAGCCGAGCACGCCGATCTCGCCTTCGACCGAGACGCCGCCCCAATGCGCCATGTCGACGACGCGGCGCGTGATGCCGGAATTGTAGGCGTAGTCGGCCGGCGACTTGCCGTCCTCCTTCAGCGAGCCGTCCATCATCACCGAGGTGAAGCCGTACTGGATCGCGGTGACGCAGGTCGCTTCGTTGTTGCCGTGGTCGAGATGCATGCAGACCGGGATGTCGGGGTGGATCTCGACCAACGCGTCGATCAGCTTGGCCAGCACCACGTCATTGGCATAGGCGCGAGCGCCGCGGCTCGCCTGCAGGATGACCGGCGACTTGGTCTCCTCCGCCGCCTCCATGATGGCGAGCCCCTGTTCCATATTGTTCATGTTGAAGGCAGGCACGCCATAGCCGTGTTCGGCGGCATGGTCGAGCAATTGTCTCAGTGTGATGCGAGCCAACGAATAGTCTCCCGTATCTGGTTCGAGCCGTGTTTGAAAAGGCCGCCCAGGCGGGCGGCCAGTTGCTTCTGGCCGGATTTCCGATGGACCGCAACCACTCTCGTTGCGGTCCTGAAATCCAAATCGGTTTAGGTCTGGTGCACCTGCTGCTCAGGCGGCGATGCGTGCGCGCGCGGCAAGGATCTCGACGCAGGCTTTTGCCGCTTCCTTGCCCTTCACCAGAAAATGCTCGTGGAAGAAGCGGCGGTGCTCGGCGCTCTCATGGTAGTTGTGCGGCGTCAGCACGGCCGACAGCACCGGCACGCCGGTCGCGAGCTGCACGTTCATCATGCCGTCGATGACGGCGCTCGCCACGAAATCGTGCCGGTAGATGCCGCCATTGACGACGAAGGCGGTGCCGAGGATGGCGGCATAGCGGCCGGTCTCGGCGAGTGTCTTGGCGTGCAGCGGGATCTCGTAAGCGCCAGGCACATCGAAGATATCGACGGCAAAGCCGCCGAGCGCGGCAAGCTCCGCCTCGAAGGCCGTCACGCACTGGTCGACGATGTCGGCATGCCAGCGCGCCCGGATGACGGCGACGCGGCGGGTTTCTTTGTCTTTGGGGAAATGCTGATTCATGGGTCCTTCCTTCCGTTTCGAACCAGAATCAGGACGCACGACGCAAAATCCGGCCCGCGCGAGCGGGCCGTCCTGCGTACGTTCTCTTCCATCCGGACTGTAACCGTCGGCTCCGGAATCGCACCGGATCTGCTGACCCTCCCGTTGCCAGGAGGCGCTCGCGGGCTTGAGGCACCAAAGTGCTCTTACCGCCGGAGGGGACTTTCACCCCGCCCTGAGAACATTAACGCGGTCTGTATGGGAGAGGAGGGCGGCGCTGTCAATTGTCGCCATCGCCGGTGCTGCCAATCTCACCCACGAGGGACCCATGAGGGGGGATCACTCAGTCACCCCGCTCCGGAAACATCGCCCTCAATCCCTCGCGCGAGGCTTTTGCCACACCGCGCTCCGTGATCAGCCCTGTCACCAGCCGCGCCGGCGTCACGTCGAAGGCCGGGTTCGCCGCCGGCGTGGCGTCGGGCGAGACGCGCACCTGCGCGACCTTGCCGTCGGCCGTCTTGCCCCAGACCAGCGAGACCTCGTCGCCGGAGCGTTCCTCGATCGGGATCTCGGCAAGTCCGTCGGCGACCGTCCAGTCGATGGTGGGCGAGGGGAGCGCGACATAGAAGGGCACGTCATTGTCGGCGGCGGCAAGCGCCTTGAGATAGGTGCCGATCTTGTTGCAGACGTCGCCATTGGCGGTGGTGCGGTCGGTGCCGACGATCACCATGTCGATGTCGCCATGCTGCATCAGGTGGCCGCCGGCATTGTCGACGATCAGCGTGTGCGGCACGCCATGGCCGGCCATCTCCCAGGCCGTCAGCTGGGCGCCCTGGTTGCGCGGCCTGGTCTCGTCGACATAGACATGGACCGGAATGCCGGCCTCGGTCGCCAGGTAGATCGGCGCGGTGGCGGTGCCGTAGTCGACCGTCGCCAGCCAGCCGGCGTTGCAGTGGGTCAGGATGTTGACGGTCTCGCCAGGCTTCTTGCGCGCCGCGATCTCCCTGATGATGGCAAGCCCGTTCTCGCCGATGGCACGGTTCAGCCCGACATCCTCGTCGGCGATCTCCACGGCCCGCTTGTAAGCCGCCTCGGCTCGCTGTTGCGGCGCGAGCGGCTTCAGGAAGCGGCGCATCCCGTCCAGCGCCCAGCGCAGGTTGATCGCCGTCGGCCGCGTCTTGTTGAGCGTCTCCCAAACCGCGTCGAGTGCTTCGTCCGAGGCATCGTCGGTCATCTGGATGGCGACGCCATAGGCTGCGGTGACGCCGATCAGCGGCGCGCCGCGCACCCACATGTCGCGGATCGCGGTGGCGATGCCGGCGACGGTTCCGATCCTCTCGACGCGGAACTCGTGCGGCAGCCAGCGCTGGTCGATGATCTCGACCGAACGCTTGTCGTCGCTGAGCCAGATGGTGCGGTAGTGGCGTTCGCCGACGTTCAAATTCAATTCTCCTGTTCGATCAGCGCGGCCAGGGTGTTGACCTCGTCGATGCTGTGGATCTGGCGCCGGTTGACGGCGATGTGCCGGCCGAAGCGCAGCGCCTTGGCCTCACATCTGGCGCGCAGGTCGGCATCGGCAATGGTCTCGAAATCGGCATTGTGGGCGAGGCCGAGGATGCGCCTGTGCACCTCGATGCCGGCGAAGCCAAGCAGGTCAGTCCAGATGCCGGAGAGCGTGTGGTCGAGCGCCTGCTCGGCGCCCAGCCTGTCGCCTTGGTCCTCGAACAGGCTCTTCTGGTAGAGCATGCCGGTGCGCTCGGTCCGCCACAGATGCGAGAACTCGGCGCGAAAGACGGCCCAGGTTTCGGCCGTGACCTTGAGCAGGTACGCACGCATCGAGTCCCGGCGGCCCTTCTCCTCATGGCCGCGTTGCGAGAAGAAAGCCATCCAGAAATTGGCGAGCAGCATGCCGACGTCGAAGGCGATCGGGCCGTAGAAGGCGAATTCCGGATCGATCATCCGGGTCTCGCTGTCGGTCACCATGATCGAGCCCGAATGCAGGTCGCCATGCAGCAGCGTCTCGGCATTGGCGGCGAAGAGATGCTTCAGCCGCTGCGCCTCGACCTTGAGGTCGCGGTCGGCGCGCAGTTCGGCCACCAGGCCGTCGAGCTGCGGGCTGGTGTGCCGGTTCATCTCGGCGTCGAAATAGGGATCTGAAAACACCAGGTTCTCGGTGATGTCGCAGAGCTCGACATTGTCGGCGAACAGCGCGAGATCGGCCTTGCGCTCTCTGGTCACCATCGACAGGTCGGAGCCGCGGAACAGCGTCCGGGCCATGAACAGGCCGATGTCGCGCGCGATCTTCGGCAGCTCGCGGCCGTCGATCAGCGCGCGCCGCAGGATGATGTGCGGCGGCGCCAGATACTCCATGACGATGAGCGCCTGGGTCTCGTCGAAATGGTAGATCGCCGGCACCGAGCCGGGCGCCCGGCGCTCCTGCCTGGTCAGCGCATGAAATTCGAAGAACGAGCGCTTGAGCGGTAGCGGCCAGCTGTCGCCGACCAGCCGCACATAGGGCAGCGCCTGCTTGACCACCGCGGCCCCGTGATCACCCTCGACGATGAAGACGAGGTTCAAATTGCCGTCGCCGACCTCGCGTACTTTCCACTGGCTGGCGTCCTTGCCGATGCGCTCTGTCAGCGCCTCGTTGGCGCCAAGGCGCTTCGGCAGCGTTTCCACCGACAATGCTTCGAACGTCTCGGTCATCCTCTCCCCTCCTGCGCGTGGTCTCCGACGATAGCGGAGCCACGGCGGCGAGGCCAAGCTAGGGAGCGCTCTAGCAATTGTCAATCGTGTTGACAATTGCCGAGTGAGCCCATAGCGTCACGGATCAGGGAGGAACGAATGGGCGCAGATGCCGTGTTCCGTGTGGAAGGCCTGAGGAAATCCTTTGGCCAGAACGAGGTGCTTGGCGGCATCTCGGTCGACTTGTTTGCCGGCGAGGTGACCGTGCTGATGGGCGCCAACGGTGCCGGCAAGTCCACCCTGGTCAAGATCGTCAGCGGGGTCTATTCGGGCGGCAGTGGATCCATGCGGCTTGCCGGCCAGGCCTTCGACCCGCAGACACCCGCAGAAGCCATCCGCGCCGGGGTCGTCACCGTGCACCAGAACATCAATGACGGCGTGGTGGCCGATCTCGACGTCGCCACCAACCTGACGCTGGACCGGCTGAGCGGCAAGGGCGCATCGCTGCTGTTCAAGCCTGCCAATGTCCGCGCCGAAGCCAGGGCCGTCGCCGATCGCATGGGGCTTATCATCGACCTCAGGGCGCGTGTCGCCGACCTCTCGCTCGCCGACCGGCAGATGGTGGCGATCGCGCGGGCCATGGCGCACCGGCCGAAGGTGCTGATCCTCGACGAGCCGACCTCATCGCTGTCGAGCGCCGAGGCCGACCGACTGTTTTCGCTGATCGACCGGCTGCGCGGGCAGGGCGTCGCCATCCTCTACATCTCGCACCGCATGTCGGACATCAGGCGGCTCGCCGACCGCATCGTCTCGATGCGCGACGGCGTCATCTCCGGCACCTTCGACCGGAAGCCGCTCGACTATGAGGGCGCCGTCAACGCCATGCTCGGGCGCAAGATCCAGCTCGACCGGGTCGTCGCCAGAAACTCGGCGCGCGTGGTCTTCACCGCCGAAGGCCTGCAGCTGGCGCATGGCGCCAAGCCGATCTCGATGGCGCTCGGCGCCGGCGAGGTGGTGGCGATCACAGGCCTCGTCGGCGTCGGCAAGACGGCGCTGGCCGAGACGCTGTTCGGCGTGCGCAGGCCGCTGGCCGGCACCATGCATATGGACGGCAAACCTTATGCGCCGGGATCGGCGCGCGAGGCGATCGCCGCCGGCGTCTTCCTCGTTGCCAAGGACCGCGCGATGAGCGGCATCGTCGGCGGCTTCAACATCGAGCGCAACATCAGCCTGCCTTTCCTCAAGCGCATGTCCGGCTTCGGCGTCATGAAGAAGCGCGCGGAACGCGCTGCCGCGCGCCGCCAGATCGACGAGCTCGGCATCGTCTGCCGCTCCGAGAAGGACGAGCTGTACGCGCTCTCGGGCGGCAACCAGCAGAAGGTGATGGTGGCGCGCTGGATGTCGCAGGCCTCGCGCCTGTTCATCCTCGACGAGCCGTTCCAGGGCGTCGACATCTCGGCCAGGCGCGACATCGCCGCCAAGCTGAGGGCAAGCGCCGACGGCCGCGCCACACTCGTCTTCGTCACCGAGCTAGACGAGGCGCTGGAGACCGCCGACCGCATCCTGGTGATGTCGGAGCAGGCGATCGTCGGCGAGCACCGGAACGATGGCATCGATCTCGATCGGCTGCTGGCGCAAGTGGCCGGCGGGCCGCTGCATGGCACGGTGTGAGATCGTACCGATGACGAGACTTGGAGTGCAGGCATGAGTTCCAGTTTGACGGAGAGGGCGACAGCGCGGGAGCGTTCGATGACATTGCGTGACCTTGCCATCCGCTATGGCTTCATCGTCCTTCTGGTCGGGCTGATCGCCTATTTCGCGGTCGCCGCCGACGGGTTCGTCTCGCCGCAAAGTGCCGTCTTCATCTTTCAGTCGGTTGCGATCACCGGCGTGCTGGCGCTCGGCGTCACCGCGACGCTGGTCGTCGGCGGTTTTGATCTCTCGATCGGTTCGGTCGCCACCAGCGCCATGATGGCGGCCTCCTATGCCATGGTGGTGCTGGAGCAGAACGCCATCGTCGCCGTCATCGCCTGCCTGGCGATCGGCGTGGTCGTCGGCCTGATCAACGGCTGGCTGATCGTCTACATGCGCGTGCCGGATCTTCTGGCGACGCTCGGCATGATGTTCCTGCTGCTCGGCCTGCAGCGCATTCCGACCGAGGGCCGCTCGATCGCCACCGGCATGACCATGCCCGACGGTTCCGTCGCCAACGGCAAGTTCTCAGAAACCTTCCTGGCGCTCGGCCGCCACCGCATCGACTTCTTCATCCCGAGCCTGATCCCGGTCTCGGTGGTGGTGCTGGTCGTGCTTGCGGTGCTGATCTGGTTCTTCCTCGAATACACCCGCTTCGGCCGCATGATGTATGCGGTCGGCAGCAACGAGCGCGCCGCCGAACTCGCCGGCGCGCCTGTCAAGGCATACAAGATCTGGGCCTATGTCATTTCGGGAGTATTTGCCTCGATCGGCGGGATTTTGCTCGCCGCCCGGCTTGGACGCGGCGACATCGCCTCGGGTAATAATCTCTTGCTCGACGCGGTAGCTGCGGCGCTCATCGGTTACGCGGTGCTCGGCGCCGCCAAGCCCAACGCCTTCGGCACCGCCGTCGGCGCGGTGTTCGTCGGCGTCCTGTTGCAAGGCCTGACGATGATGAACGCCCCTTACTACACGCAGGATTTCGTCAAGGGCGCGGTGCTCGTCGTCGCCCTTGTCTTCACCTTCGCCCTTTCCGGCAGGGGCAAGAGATAGTTTCGACCGGGGCAAACAACGGAGGAAAACGACGTGAGCATCACAAGAAGACTTTTGGGGAAGGCCACACTCGGCCTCGCGGGCGCGGCGCTGCTGATGCAGGGCACGGCATTGGCGGCGGACCGGCCGGCGCCGTTCGACAAGCCGGGCGTCAAGATCGCGCTGGTTCGGTACCTTTCGACCGGCGACTTCTTTCAGGCCTATCTCTCCGGCGTCGAGGCGCAGGCCAAGGCGCTCGGCGTCGACCTGCGCGTGCTCGACAGCCGCCAGGACGCAGCACTCCAGGCCGATATGGTCGACCAGGCGATCGCGCTCGGCGTGCAGGGCATCATCATCCAGCACGGCCTGACGGAATCGATGAAGGACGCGGCCCAGCGCGCGGTCGATGCCGGCATCAAGGTCGTCGCCTTCGACGTCAATGTCGAGAACCCGAAGATCCCGCAGATCGAGCAATCCGACCGCGACCTCGCAAAGCTCGCGCTCGAGCAGGCGGTGAAGGACAATGGCGAGGCCTGGAACGCCGGCTACGTCTATGTCGCCGGTATCGCGCCGCTCGACCGCCGCAACGAGACGTGGGTCGACGTGAAGAAGAAATATTCGGGCATCAGCGAGGTCGCCATGTTCGGCACGCTCGACAACCCAATCGCCAACTCCGTCGCCAACCAGGCGCGCTCGGTGCTGCAGGCGCATCCCGACATCAAGGTGATGTTCGCGCCCTATGACGAATTCGCCAAGGGCGTGAAGATCGCCGTCGACGAGGCCGGGCTGAACAAGGGCATCAAGATCTACTCGGCCGATATCTCGACCTCGGACATCGCCGCGATGCGCGAGCCGGACAGCGCCTGGGCCGCCACCGCCGCCACCAACCCGGCCGTCGTCGGCCAGGTCTCGGTGCGCGCGCTGGCGCAGCTGCTTGCCGGCGAGGATCCCGGCCACAACGTCATCGTGCCGCCGACGCTGATCACCCAGAAAGAGCTCGTCGACAAGGACATCAAGAACATGGAGGACCTGTCGGCCAAGCTGCCGCAGTTCGCCCATGCCGATGTCGCGATGCCGGCCTGGATGCCGAACCCGAACGCCAAGTAAGCTCGGGCGTCATGGCCAAGGAAAAGAGCGGCTCTCGGGCCGCTCTTTTTGTTGCGCCTTTCAGACGGAGCGCGCCGCTCGCGCCAGCCCGTGCGCCACCAGCCGGTCGATGACCTCTGGATAGCTGACGCCGCTCGCCGCCATCGCCTTGGCGTACATGCTGATGTCGGTGAAGCCGGGGATGGTGTTGAGCTCGTTGATGAGGAACGTCATATCCGGCATCAGGAAGAAGTCGACACGCGCCATTCCGTCGCAACCGATGGCTCTGAAGGCCTTTGCGGCCGTGTCGCGCATGCCCTGCTCGACCTCCGGCGGCAGTTCGGCCGGCACGATTAGTGCTGCGCCGTTCTCGTCGATGTACTTGGCATTGTAGTCGTAGAAGCCGTGACTTTCCGCGGGCACGATCTCGCCCGGTCGCGAGACGAAGAGTTCGCCCGTGGGATCCTCCAGCACGCTGTATTCGATCTCGCGGCCACGAACGAACTCCTCCGCCAGCAGCTTGCGGTCGTACCGGAAGGCCTCCGCAAGCGCCCGATCGTATTCCTGGCTGGCGTTGACCTTTGCGACGCCGACCGACGAGCCTTGCCGCGCCGGCTTGATGAACAGCGGCAGGCCAAGCTGATCTTCCAGAACGGCGAGGGAAGGCACCGCGCCCTCGTCGATCGTCACCGAGCGCGCCACCGGCAGCCCCGCCGCCTTTAGCAGCCGCTTGGCGATATCCTTGTCCAGCGCCGTGGCGGAACCAAGAATGCCGCAGCCGGCAAGCGGCACTTGAGCCACCTCGGTCAGGCCCTGCACGGCGCCGTCCTCGCCATGCAGGCCGTGCAGGACGGGAAACAGGATGTCGATGGCCGGCAGTTCGTGCGGCGGTCGATCGGCCGGGACTGCCAGCATTCGTCCATGCCCACCCGGCACCAGGCAGATCTCCATGCCGGCTGAAGGTGTCGCCAATGCGCCGTGCTGGAAGCTGCTCAGCAGCCATTGCCCCTGGCGGGTGACGAAGATGGGGATGGTATCGTATTTCTTGGGGTCGAGCGCGCGCATGACATTAGTCGCCGAAAGCAGCGAAACCTCATGCTCGGCGGAACGTCCGCCGAAGAGCACACCGATGCGCAGTCGTTTCGTGGCCATCGACATCTCCACCGAAGATCAGGGTTGGAAACCGACCGCGATGCCGCGCCGGGCAAAAAAGCGGTCGAAGCTGGCCAGCGGCAGCGTGACGTTCGCCTGGCTCCGCCGGTCGTGGCCGGACGGGTTGTGGAAGCGGATTTCGCCTGGTGAGGCCGCCGTCACCAGCACCAGGTGCCCGCCCTTCGACGGCGGCTCGCGCCCGGGCCAGCGGATTCCGGGATGCACCGAGGCGATGAAGTAGCGCCACCTTGAAAAAAGCCCGGGCACCATCGCCATATCGACATTTGTCATCGTCTCGGCGGGGAGGCCGAAATGATCGCGGACGAATCTGACGAAGGGCTCGTAGATCAGCCCCTTGATCGAACCGTCCACTTCATTGACGATATAGCCGCCATAGGCCGTGCAGGCGCGGGCGAGCTCGAGCGTCGGATGGATTTCACCGCGCGCGGCAAGGATCATCTTCAGGCAGGCCATGCCGCAGACATTGACCGCCCAGCGCGCATAGTCCTCGACGGTCTCGGCGCCGGAGTTGCGCCACAACGGATCGCGATGCAGGACCGATGGTCCCTGCGCCAGGAGCGGCAAAGTCATGCCGGGCGATTCCCACTGGCTGAAATAAGGCACTTCCCTGGATTGCATACCGGCTCCAGCCCAACATCTCGCATTGGAGGGCAAGGCACCCCCTTAAAGCTGTTCGAGCAATAAGCGAAGGATTTGAGCGGATTTTGACCGGCTGGAGCAGTTTTCCAGCAGAAGTGGGGAAACGAGCGGTTCGTCGTTTTCGTCAAACGATGAACCGCTCCGGGATGGCCTTACGTCGTCAGCGCAGTGCCGCGGCGATGTTGCCGCCGTCCACAGTCGTCACATCGGCGGTGGTGCGCTCGGCGAGCGCCTGGTGCAGGAAAGCCTGCGCCACATCGTCGGCCGTCACTTCCTGTCCAAGCAGATTGCCGGACATGTATTCCTTCTCCGACACGCCGCGCGCGCCGGAGCGGCTGGCGATCATGGCGTCGGTCAGAAGGCCAGAGCGGATGCGGTCGGCGTTCACCGCGTTGGAGCGGATGCCGTGCGCGCCGTAATCCAGCGCATACTGCCTCGACAAAAACAGCGTCGCCGCCTTGGGCAGACCGTAGGCGCCGAATTTCGGCCCGGGATTGACCGCCTGCTTGGAGGTGTTGAAGAGCAGTACGCCGCCCGTGCCCTGTTCCAGCATGATGCGCACCGCGTTCTGCGCCGCCGATTGGTGGGCGAAGAAGTTGAGCTCGAAGCTCCTGCGCAGCAGCGCATCGTCGATCTCGCCGATCCGTCCTTCCCAGGCGGCCCCGGCATTCGAGACCAGGATATCGACGCCGCCATAGACGGCGACCGCCTTGTCGAAGGCGGCGCGCATCTCGGCCGGATTGGTGATGTCGGCGCCGACGCCGATCGAATTGTTGCCGGCAGCCTTTGCCGCTTCCGCGGCCTTGGCCGGGTCGAGGTCGACGATGACGGCATGCGCGCCGTTGGCGGCGAACAGCCTTGCCGTCGCTGCCCCGATCGCGCCGGCGCCGCCGGTGACGAGCACCACCTGGCCGGTCAGCGGCTTCGGCTTGTTGGAGGCGAGCTTGGCCTGTTCCAGCGACCAGTATTCGAGCGGGAACAGATCCGCCTTGGAAAGCGGCTGGAAGTTGCCGATGGCTTCGGCGCCGCGCACCGCCTCGATCCACATCTCGCCGACGTCGGAGGCGATCTTGGCGTCCTTCAGCGTGCGGCCATGGCCGAACATGCCGAGGCCCGGCACCAGGGTCAGCCGCGGCATCGGGTCGAGCATGATGCGCTTGACGTCGTCCAGCGCGTCATTGGTCTCGAAATAGGCGCGGTAGTCTTTCGAGAACGCCTCGACATGGCCGCGGATGACCGCCTTGTAGTCGCCGAGCTTGTCGGCGTCTGGCGCCGGCACCGCCATCGGCCCGGTCTTGATGCGGATCGACAGGTCCGGCGTCGAGACGCCTTGGCCGGCCAGGTCGGCGATCTTTGCCGAATTGATGAAATCGACGATGGCGTCCGAGGTGCGGAAGTCGCTGATCATGCGGTCGAAGCGGCCTTCGCCGTGCGCCACCGCCACCGCGCCGCGCAGCGTCGGCGCGATGTCGCTGGGCTTTGCCAGCTTCGCCGGCAGCGCCGCCTTGGCCGTTTGTGGCTTGCCGTTCTTGGCCACAAAATCCTCGGCGACGGTCACATAGTGGATCATCCGGTCATAGGCCTGCCTGGCATCGTCGCCGAAGGTGAAGATGCCGTGCTTGTCGAGGATCAGGCCCTCGACGCCTCGGTCGGCGTCGAAAACCTCCGCCGCGACCTTCGCGAGATGGAAGCCCGGCTTGATGTAGGGCACGTAACCCATTTTGCTGCCGAACACCTTTGCCACCAGCGCCTTACTGTCTTCCTGGTCGACGATGGCAAGGATGGCGGTCGAATGGGTGTGGTCGACGAATTTGTGCGGCAGGAAGGCGTGCAGCAGCGTCTCGACCGACGGGTTGGGGGAGGCGGGATCGATGAGGTTGGAGCGCTGCAGCGCCACCATGTCCTCGTCGGAGAGACTTTCCAGCCCGCGAGCCTTGAGCAGCGCGCCCATCTTCACCGCCGGCAGGCCTTGCGGCTCGATGACCGCCATGTCCCAGCCGCTGCCCTTGACGCAGAGCACGTCCCATTCGTCGCCGACGAGATCGGTGGCCCTGGTCTTGCAGGAGGTGTTGCCGCCGCCATGCAGCACCAGCCGCGGCTCGCCGCCGAGCAGACGGGTCGTGTAGACGCGCAGCGCAAGGTCGCGGCCGACGCCCTTCTTCGCATAGTCGGCAACCATCTTTTCCGCGTCAGCGTCATTCCAAAGGTTCTTCATCTCGCTCCGTCCGATACTCGTCTTTTTGCTCATGAACAGAAAGCCGCGACGTCTTGATGACAGAAGCGGCGGGGGTGGTTTTTCTACGAAGCCTTTTTGCTCGCCGCGCCCGCGTGCGCGAGGAGGCGCTCGGCCATGTGCGCGCCGACCACCAGATGCGTGCACAGCCCGCCGGCGATCGCCGCCAGCAGCGGCTCGAACTTGCTGTCCTCCTGCACCACCATAAGCCGCTTTTCGATGGCGCGCAGCGAGGCGAGCTCGGCGGAGATGACCCGTCGGTTGTAGTCGCAGTCGAGCACCTCGCCATCGGCGTCGATGACCTGCCCGGCGATGACGCCGGCCGCACCTTGTCCGCGCAGCGCCGACATTTCGGCCGGCGACAGCGCGCCGCATTTCACCAGATGGCTGTCGGCATCGACGGCGCCGACCGAATAGAGCGCCAGATCGCAATCGCTGATGCCGGCAAGCTGGTCGCGGATCACCGGCTCGGCGCGCAGGCCCTGCGCCAGTTCTTCGGTCGACAGCACCAGCGGCGCGTAGAAATTGAGGCCCTTGGCGTTCAGCCGCCGGGCGATCTCCATCGTGCACTGGTCGGGCCGGTAGGAGTACGGCGCGCCGAGATTGCCGCAGAGCTGCACCACGGTGACGTCCTGCAGATCGGCATAGGACATGATGTCGGCGATGGTGTAGACGGTGCGGCCCCAGGCGACGCCGATGCGGTCGCCCTTCTTCACGAGCTCTAGGAAGACGCTCGCCGCCAGCACCGCGATGTCGGTCGAGGGGTCGGCGACATAAGCGTTTTCCGGCGCAATCCAGACGGCGTCGAGCTTGAAGGCATCCTCCAGCCGGCGCGCCATGACGTCGTCGGTGAAAAGCTGCGTCGAGGTCGAGATGTTGACGATGCCGGTCTCGCGCGCCTTGCGCAGATACATCGCGACCGACGCGCGCGAGATCTTCAGCTGGTTCGCCACCTCGTCCTGGCGCAGACCATGCGCATAGTAGAGCCAGGCGGCCTTATGGATGAGCTGTTCTGCCGGTCTGATCGCCATGCCGCCTCCTCGGCTGACATTAGTCACGGCTCTCGACAAAAGTCAAATCTGGGCAGCTGGGTGTAATCGCCTTCCGGGGCGGCCAGATCGGAACAGCCATTCTACCGGGCGCTCATATGATAGCATTTCCCGGTCGTTCAGGGGGATGGCATGATCGCCGCCCAGTGGGTAGAAAGCTCGAAAAGGACTTTGGGGAGGATGGGATGGCCAATCCCTATGAACAGGATCTCGACAGGAACGCCGCCAACCATCAGCCGCTGACGCCGCTGACCTATCTGGAGCGCGCCGCCAAGACCTATCCCGACCACATCGCCATCATCCATGGCGGCCAGCGCATCACCTATCGCGATTTCTGGCGCCGCTCGCTGAAGCTCGCCTCGGCGCTTGCGAAACACCGCATCAGCAAGGGCGACACGGTGACGGTGATGCTATCCAACACGCCGCCGATGCTGGAGGCGCATTTCGGCGTGCCGATGACCAAGGCGGTGCTGCATTCGCTCAACACCCGACTGGACGCCGCCGTCATTGCCTTCCAGCTCGACCATGCCGACACCAAGGTGCTGATCGTCGACCGCGAATTCTCGGGCGTGGTCAGGGAGGCGCTGGCATTGGCCAAGGTCAAGCCGCTGGTCATCGACTATGACGATCCCGACTACGCCGCCGACGCGCCCTATCCGAAGGGCGAGCGGATCGGCACGCTCGACTATGAGGATTTCGTCGCCGGCGGCGACGAGGCCTTCGCCTGGTCGATGCCGGATGACGAGTGGGACGCCATCTCGCTCAACTACACCTCCGGCACCACAGGCAATCCGAAGGGCGTCGTCTACCACCACCGCGGCGCGGCGCTGATGGCCTACACCAACACCATCCATGCCGGCATGGCCAAGCACGCGGTCTATCTTTGGACGCTGCCGATGTTCCACTGCAACGGCTGGTGCTTTCCCTGGACTTTAGCCGTGCAGGCCGGCACCCATGTCTGCCTGCGCTGGGTGCGGGCAAAGCCGATGTATGACGCCATCGCCGACCATGGCGTCACCCATCTCTGCGGCGCGCCGATCGTCATGTCGGTTCTGATCAACGCGAAGGACGAGGACAAGCGCCAGTTCGCGCAGACCGTGACCTTCAACACGGCCGCCGCGCCGCCGCCGGAGGCGGTGCTTTCCGGCATGGCCGATGCCGGCTTCGCCGTCACACATCTCTACGGCCTCACCGAGACCTACGGGCCGGCCGTCGTCAACGAATGGCACAATGACTGGGATGCCCTGGAGAAGGGGCCGAGGACGGCGAAGAAGGCGCGCCAGGGCGTGCGCTATGCGGCGCTCGAGGAGCTGACGGTGATGAAACCCGAGACGATGACGGAAACGCCGGCCGACGGCGAGACCATCGGCGAGGTCATGTTCCGCGGCAACATCGTCATGAAGGGCTATCTGAAGAACCGCAAGGCGACCGACGAGGCCTTCGCCGGCGGCTGGTTCCACTCCGGCGATCTCGGCGTCATGCATCCGGATGGTTACATCCAGCTCAAGGACCGCTCCAAGGACATCATCATCTCGGGCGGCGAGAACATTTCGTCGATCGAGGTCGAGGACGCGCTCTACAAGCACCCTTCCGTCGCCTCCTGCGGCGTCGTCGCCCGTGCCGACGACAAATGGGGCGAGGTGCCGGTCGCCTATGTCGAGCTGAAGCCCGGCAAGGCCGCGACCGAGGCCGAGATCATCGAGCACTGCCGCTCACTGCTTGCCCGCTTCAAGGTGCCGAAGGCGGTGGTGTTCGCCGAGATTCCGAAGACCTCGACAGGGAAGATCCAGAAGTTCCGGCTGCGGGAAATGGCGAAGGGCCTCTGAGTTCGTCATCCCAGGGTGGAGCAGTCGCGGAGCGACGTCGCGGAAACCCTGGGATCCATGCCGTGACCTTGCGGCCGTGCTCCGGCGGTCGAGAATAGCCTGCACGAATGGCGGCGCTGGCAAGCTAACTGCTTGATCCGACTTTATTCTTTGGCCGACGTCACGGCATGGATCCTAGGGTCTGCGCTGCGTCGCTTCGCTCCTTGCTTCGCCCTAGGATGACGAACTCATTCGTCGGTTTCACGCTTCCTCGCTGTCACCATTTGTCACCAATTATACGCGTACGTCGATTCCGCGTTGACTCTTCGCTGTTTTCGATTTACGACTGACGAAAATTGAAATTCGTCACTCGTCAAACGAAAGCACCAATGTCAGAAGCCGCCAACATCGTGGCCGACCCCGCCAGACAGGAGAATGTGACGCGCATTCTCGACTGCGCCGAGCGCCTGTTCCGGCATTACGGCTACGGCAAGACCAACGTCGCCGACATCGCCCGCGAGCTCGGCATGTCGCCGGCCAATATCTACCGCTTCTTCGCTTCCAAGGTTGAGATCCACCAGGCCGTCTGCGGCCGTATGCTCGGCGCCAGCTACGCGATGGCCTACGAGATCATGCGCCTGCCGATCAGCGCCGAGGAGC
Organism: Mesorhizobium sp. M1D.F.Ca.ET.043.01.1.1; assembly: GCF_003952385.1. Lineage (NCBI taxonomy): Bacteria > Pseudomonadati > Pseudomonadota > Alphaproteobacteria > Hyphomicrobiales > Phyllobacteriaceae > Mesorhizobium > Mesorhizobium sp. M1D.F.Ca.ET.043.01.1.1. The sequence goes on along the minus strand of NZ_CP034444.1, from coordinate 1,447,610 downwards.
GGCTGCGCCGTTACGTTCACGCCCAGTACAAGATGACGCTGGAGGTCATGCTCGACGACCAGAAGGTGCACGAGATGGTCATCGTCGCGCTCGAGCGCGATTGGGGCGTCATCGACAAGCATGTCGACCGCATCCACGACCTGTTCGCCGAGGTGATCCGCCAGGGTATCGAGGCCGGCGAGTTCAGGAAGCAGGATCCGGTCATCGCCTCGCGCTGCTTCGGCGCCTCCACCGTCATCCTCTGCCATCCGCAGATGGTCGCGCAGTGCCTTGCCAAGACCAACAGGGCGATGCCCGACGATCTCATCGATTACGCAATCAGAGCCTTGCAATAGCCGCCGCCCGCCGGGTGCCGGTCGACGTTCATCTCCAGTTCGGGAGTGCTAAAGTGTTTTTGTCCAGTTCCATCCTCCGCGGGTTGCCGGCCGCTGGCCTCGTCGTTGCGGCGCTCGGCCTTGCCGGCTGCAGCCAGGAGAAGGCGGCGGTCGTCGAGGAAGCCGTCCGTCCGGTGAAGGTCGTCGAGATCGGCGAGGCGCAGACAACCCGCCAGCTCGACTATTCCGGCTCGGTGCGCGCCCGCACCGAGATGAATCTCGGCTTTCGCATCGCCGGCAAGGTCACCGAGCGTCTTGTCGATATCGGCCAGCATGTGAACGAGGGCGACGTCCTCGCCCGCGTCGACCCGTCCGACTACGAGCTGTCGGTGAAGAGCGCCGAGGCGAGCCTCGATGCCGCCGAACGCCAGGTCGAGACGGTCGATCTCGCCAGGAAGCGCGCCGAGCAGCTCTATGCCAAGAACTTCGCGCCGAAGTCGCAGCTCGACCAGGCGGCGCTGAGCTACGACCAGGCGGTGGCGACGCGCGATGCCGCCCGTTCGACGCTCGCCCAGGCGCAGAACCAGGTCCACTACACCGATCTCAAGGCCAGCAAGGCTGGCATCGTCACCGCCATCTCGGCCGATATCGGCCAGGTGGTCGGCGCCGGCACGCCGGTGATGACGGTTGCCGTCGACGGCGAGAAGGAAGTGCTGATCGCGGTGCCCGAAATGGATATCGCCGGCTTCCGCCCGGGCAAGGAGGTCAAAGCGAGCTTCTGGTCCGACGACGCGCTGACCCTCGACGGCAAGGTCCGCGAGGTTGCCGGCAGCGCCGACCCGCAGTCGCGCACCTTCGCGGTCCGGGTGTCGTTGCCCAACGATCCGCGCGTGCTGCTCGGCATGACCGCCAACGTCGAGGCGACCGTCGGCAGCAAGGCGCAACTGGTTTCGATCCCGCTGACCGCCATGACCGAGAAGGACGGCAAGCACATCGTCTGGACCGTCGACCGCGCCTCCGACACCGTGCATCCGCGCCCGATCAAGGTGGCGAACTTCACCGCCGACGGTGTCGCCGTTGCCGATGGCTTGAAGCAGGGTGACGTGGTGGTTGCCGCCGGCACGCAATTCATGACCGAGAACCTGAAGGTCAAGCTTTCCGGCGACATCGCCCAGCAATCCGCTTCGGCGGAGGACAACGTCGCCACCACCAGCAGCCTGCACTGATGCTTAAGACTTGAAGTCAGGCGAAAAAACGCCTTTCCCGCCCTCGCTGGCGCGAGCCGCGAGCCGGGGAGGGCATGGGTTCCGGGCGGCGAACGCCCCCGATCGACGAGACGCCGGCTGCTGGTATCCCCCGCACCGCGGCCGCGTCCAGCGCGATTGCGAGTCTCTCCGCTTGAGGTGCTCGCCGCCCGGAAGCCACCCGAGCAATTCATGAGTAATGGCAAGCGTGCCTTGCCGGCCAATTGGACTGGACTTGCGCCATGACCACGGACAGCAGCACTGAAAAGCGACCTTTCAACCTCTCGCGCTGGGCGATCGGACATCCGAGCATCGCGCGCTTCCTGTTCGGCCTGATCATCCTGGCCGGCGCGCTCGGCCTGATGCGCATGGGCCAGAAGGAAGACCCCGACTTCACCTTCCGCGTCATGGTGGTGCAGGCGGTCTGGCCGGGCGCCTCGATCCAGGACATGGAGGACCAGGTCGTCAACAAGATCGAGCGCAAGCTGCAGGAAACGCCGCATCTCGATTTCGTCCGTTCCTACACGCGCGCCGGCAGCGCCATCATCACCCTGCAGGTCAAGGGCGACACCAACCCTGAACAGGTCAAGGACGCCTTCTACCAGGTGCGCAAGAAGGTCGGCGACATTGCCAATGAGCTGCCGCAGGGCCTGCTCGGGCCGTATTTCAACGACGAGTTCGGTGACACCTTCATCACGCTGCATTCGATCAGCGGCGACGGCTTCACCTATCCGGAGCTCAAGAAGTTCGCCATCCAGGCACGCGACATGCTGTTGACGACGCCGGGAGTCGAGAAGGCCGTCATCATCGGCGACCAGCCGGAGAAGATCTATATCGACGTCTCGTCCAAGGCGCTCGCCGAGCGCGGCCTGACCATCGTCGATCTGCAGAACGCCGTGAAAGGGCAGAACGCCGTCGATCCGGCCGGCTCGGTGGACACCGGCCTGCGCTCGGTCCGCATCTCGGTCGAGGGCGACGTCACCAGAGCCGCCGACATCCGCGAGCTGAGGCTGCGCGCCGGCAACCAGGTGACGCGCCTCGGCGACATCGCCACCGTCACCTCGGGTCTCGAGGATCCCTATCAGCGCAAGTACCGCTTCAATGGCCGCGAGAGCGTCCAGGTCGGCGTCGTCATGGCCAAGGGCTTCAACGTCAGGGACGTCGGCAAGGATGTCGAGGCGACCTACCAGCGCTTCGAGGAAGGCCTGCCTTACGGCGTCGCGGTCGATCAGATCTCCGACCAGCCCGAGGTCGTCAAGGACGCCGTCAACGAGTTCATGGAGGCGCTCGGCGAAGCGCTGCTCATCGTGCTCGTCGTCTCGTTCCTGTCGATCGGCTGGCGCTCCGGCCTGGTGATCGCGATCGCCATCCCGCTGGTCTTGGCCGCCACCTTCGCGATCATGTACGAGATCGGCATCGACCTGCAGCGCATCTCGCTCGGCGCTCTGATCATCGCGCTCGGTCTTTTGGTCGACGACGCCATGATCGTCGTCGAGATGATGGAGCGAAAGCTGGAGGAGGGGCTGGTCAAGATCGAGGCGGCGAGCTTCGCCTATTCCTCGACCGCCTTCCCGATGCTCACCGGCACGCTGATCACCACCGCCGGCTTCATCCCGGTGGGCTTCGCAGCCTCCACCGCCGGCGAATATGTGCGCACGCTGTTCTACGTCGTCGGCATCGCGCTCGTCGTGTCGTGGTTCGTCGCGGTCTATTTCACGCCCTGGCTCGGCTACATGATCCTGAAGCAGCGCAAGCACGCGGGCACCCATCACGATGTCTTCGACACGCGCTTCTACCGGCGGCTGCGCTCGACGGTCACTTGGGCCGTGCGCCATCGCATCATCGTGCTGGTGATGACGCTGGTCACTTTCGGCACCAGCCTGTGGGCCTTCCAGTTCATTCCGCAGAACTTCTTCCCGCAGTCCTCGCGTCCGGAAATCCTGGTCGATCTCTGGCTGCCCGAGGGCACCTCGATCAAGGAGGTCGAGACGCAGGCCAAGGCGCTGGAAGCCAAGATGATGGACGACCAGGACAAGCGCTTCATCGCCACCTATATCGGCGAGGGCGCGCCGCGCTTCTTCCTGCCGCTCGACCAGCAGCTCAGGAATCCGAACTTCGCCCAGCTCCTGGTGATGGCCAAGGACGAGGCGACGCGCGAGCGGCTGATCGTCAAGCTGCGTTCGATCCTGGCCAAGGACTTCCCCTCGATCCGCGCCAAGGTCGATCGTCTCTTCCTCGGCCCGCCGACCGGCTGGCCGGTGCAGATGCGCATCATGGGTCCGGATCGCCAGGAGGTGCGCCGCATCGCCGACGAGGTGAAGGCGAGGTTCCAGGCGAACCCGCTGCTTGGCGCCGTTCATGACGACTGGCTGGAGCAGGTGCCGGCGATGAAGCTGGTCATCGATCAGGATCGCGCCCGGGCGCTCGGCGTCACCTCGCAGCGCATCCGCCAGATGCTGCAGGCGACCATGTCCGGCGCGCCGCTCGACGATTTCCGCGACGGCGAGGAGACGGTCTCGATCGTCGCCCGCGAGCCGGAAGCGACACGTCATCTGCTCTCCTCTGTCGACTCCGTCTACATCCCGACCGACTTCGGCGGCTCTGTCCCGTTGTCGCAGGTGGCCAAGGTCGTGCCCGTCATGGAACAAGGCATCGAATGGCGGCGTGACCGCCTGCCGACCATCTCGGTGCGCGGCACGCTGCCGGACGGCGTGCAATCGAACGATGTCGTCACCAAGATGTACAACGACATGAAGGACCTGCGTGCCGGCCTTGCTCCCGGCTACAAGATCGAGATCCAGGGCGGTGCGGAAGACTCGGCCGAAAGCCAGGCCTCGATCGCGGCCAAGGCGCCGATCATGCTGGCCATCATCGTCATATTGCTGATGGTCCAGCTGCAGCACTTCGGCAAGTCGATGCTGGTGCTGGCCACCGGTCCGCTGGGCATCATCGGCGCCGCGGCAGCGCTGCTGATCAGCGGCGCGCCGTTCGGCTTCGTCGCCATCCTCGGCGTCATCGCGCTGCTCGGCATCATCATGCGCAATTCGATCATCCTCGTCGACCAGATCGACCAGGATATCGCGGCGGGCATGGAGCGATCGGAAGCGATTGTCGGCGCTGCAGTGCGCCGCTTCCGGCCGATCATGCTGACGGCGCTGACCGCGGTGCTGGCGCTGATCCCGATCTCGCGCGCCGTCTTCTGGGGCCCGCTGGCCTACGCCATGATGGGCGGCATCCTGGTCGCCACCGTGCTCACCATCCTGGTGCTGCCGGCGGGCTATGCCTTGTTCTTCGGCCGCGAGCCGAAGAAAGCCAAGACCGACGCGCAGGCGCCGGAGCCGGAACAGATCGAAGGCATCGAAAGGCCGCAGCTGGCGCTGGCCGCGGAATAAAAGGTGGCAACCTCGCATCATCCGCCATCGGCGAAAGCTGGTGGCGGATGATATGTATCAGGGTGACGGCGTGCGGAAATCAGCCGTCACCCGAGGTCCTCGGGATGCGCGATGGAAGGGAGGCTGGCGCCGCCTGCGCCTCAAGGCATTGTCGGCTGACTCACGACATGATCAGGCCGCCGTCGACATTGATGGTCTGTCCGGTGATGTAGGCCGCGTCGTCGCTGGCGAGGAAGCTGACGAGGCCCGAAACGTCCTCGCCGCTGCCGGCTCGGCCCATCGGGATGGTCTTTACCCATTCAGCCATCAGCTCGCCCGGCTTGTAGTCGCCGAGCAGCTTGCCCCAGGCGGTGTCGTTATAGGCCCACATGTCGGTGTCGATGATGCCGGGGCATATGGCGTTGACGGTGATCTTCTCCTTGGCCACTTCCTTGGCGAGGCTCTGGGTGATGCCGACGACGCCGAACTTCGAGGCCGCGTAATGCGGCGTGTAGATGAAACCCTGCCGCGCCTGGCCCGACGCGGTGTTGATCAGCCGGCCGCCTTCACCATGCCTGCGCATGCGCAGGATCGCTTCCTGGCAGCACAGGAACACGCCCTTGGTGTTCACCGCCATCACCTTGTCCCACTCGGCTTCCGTCATCGCTTCGATCCTGGCGATGGTGATGACGCCGGCGTTCTGAATGGAAATGTCGACGCGGCCGAATTCCTTTTCGGCGAGATCGTAAAGGGCTGCGACCTCGTCCTTCTTCGTCACGTCCATGCGCATCGAGGCGACCTTCGCACCCGCGGCCTTCAGGTCGGCGGCGACCTCGTCGACGCGCGGATCGATGGCGCTGACCACGACCGCCGCACCCTCCGTCGCGAAGCGTTTTGCCATGGCGGCGCCGATGCCGCCGCTGGCGCCCGTGACGACCGCTGTCTTTCCCTCAAAACGCTTCTGCATCTTCTCTCCCTACCAGCAGACGAAGCCGCCATCGACGATGAGGTCGACGCCGGTGACGAAACTCGCGGCGCGGCTCGCCAGGAACACGGTCGGCCCGACCATTTCTTCCGGCGTCGCCATGCGGCCCATCGGCGTGTCGCGCTTGAAGATTTTTATCTGCTCGGCCACCTCCGGCCGCTTGTTCATCGGCGTCAGCGTATAGCCCGGGCTGACGACGTTGACGCGCAGGCCGCGATCGGCCCACTCCATGGCGAGGCTCTTCGACATATGGATCACCGCCGCCTTCGACGAATTGTAGTGCGCCTGCGTCAGGCCGCGGTTGACGATCGAGCCGGACATCGAGGCGATGTTGATGATCGAGCCCTTGCGGCGCGGCAGCATGACGCGCGCCTCGGCCTGGCAGGACAAAAACACGCCGCCGACATTGACGTCGTAGAGCTTCTGCCATTTCTCCAGCGGTAGCGTCTCGGCGGGTTCGGCGCCGGCGATGCCGGCATTGTTGACGGCGATCGTCAGCGCGCCGAGCTCCTTTTCCGTGCGCTCGATCGCCGCCGTGAGATCGCTCTCCGACGTCACCGTGCCGGTCAGCACCAGCGCCTTGCGGCCGAGCGCCTTGATCTTGCCGGCCGTCTCGTCCAGCCCGCCTTTCGAGCTGTGGCCGAAGCAGGCGACGTCGGCCCCGGCTTCCGCCAGCCCGATGGCGATCGACTGGCCGATGCCGCTGCCGGCGCCGGTCACCAAGGCTACGTCGCCGTGAAGATCGAACAGTTTCATCTTTTTCCCTCTCCTCAGATGAAGGGGCGCCAGTCCTGCTGGCGCCCCGCGCGGTCCGGTGCCTGGGAGGGTATCACCTGCTGCGCTTTGTTCCCATCCGCCGTGTCTCAGCTCGTGGCGAGTTCCATGACGGCGATATTGCTTGCCTCATCGCGATCGAGGATGCCGCGCTGGCGACCGCGGCTCAGCACCAGCACGCGGTGCGAAAGCCCCAGCACTTCCTCCAGATCCGAGCTCACCACCACCACCGCCATGCCAGAGCGGGCAAGGTCGGCGATCACGTCGTAGATCGCCGCGCGCGCGCCGACATCGATGCCTCGCGTCGGCTCGTCGAGGATGAACACCCTGGGCGGCCGCGACACCCATTTGGCGATGATCACCTTCTGCTGGTTGCCGCCCGACAGCTTGCCGACGGCCTGATTCGGCCGTCCCTTGACGCCGAGCCGACTGATCCCGGCCTCGGCAAATCTCTGCACCGCTCTGGGAAACACCCAACCCTTCGGCGCGACATGGTCGAAATTGCCGATCGCGAGGTTCTCGCCGATCGTCTGTTCCAGCACCACACCCTGTTCCTTGCGGTCTTCCGGCACCAGCACGACGCCGGCCCTGATTGCCGCCGCCGGGCCGCTGAGGCGGACTGCCTGGCCGGCGACGCGCACCGCGCCGGACGAGATCGGATCGGCGCCGGCGATCGCCCGCACCAGCTCGGTGCGGCCGGCGCCGATCAGCCCGGCGATGCCGAGGATCTCGCCCGATTTCACCGAGAAGGAAACGTTGTTGAAGCTGCGCTCCGGCGAGGACAGGTTCTCGACCTCGAGCACCGTTTCCACGCCCGGCGCCGACAGCCTCGGGAACATGCGCTCGACGCTGCGGCCGACCATCTGCTCGACCACGGTGCGCACCGGGATATCGGCGCGCTCGTGCCGGGCGACGATGCGGCCGTCGCGCATCACCACCACGCGATCGGCGATCTGCGCGATCTCGTCGAGGCGGTGGCTGATATAGATGAAGGACATGCCTTCGGCCTTGAGCTTGCGGATCTGCTGGAAGAGCAGCTCCGTCTCCTCGCCGCCAAGCGCCGCTGTCGGCTCGTCGAGGATCAAAAGCTCGGCGTTCAGTGTCAGCGCCTTGGCGATCTCGACCTGCTGCTGGGCCGCGACGCGCAGCGTGCGCACCTTGCGTTCCGGCGAGACGTCGAGGCCGAGGCGCTTCAACTGCGCCGAGGCTTTCGCGTTCATGGTCACGCGGTCGATGCGGCCGCCGCGCATCGGCAGGCGCCCGACATAGACGTTCTCCGCCACCGACAGGTCCGGCAGCAGCTTCAATTCCTGATGGATCATGCCGACCCCGGCCTCGATGGCCGCGGCGGGGTTGGCGGGGGAGTAGGGCTTCCCCCGCCAGATGATGGTACCGGCGTCGGGCTTGGTCGAGCCGGCGATGATGTTCGAGACGGTCGACTTGCCAGCGCCGTTTTCGCCGAGCAGCGCCACGACCTCGCCCGGCCGCACCTCGAAGCTCGCATCGGCCAGGACCTGCACAGGTCCGTAGCTCTTGCTCAGCCCGTTGACGAAGAGCCCGTTATGCGGGCTCCCGCCGGTGTGAGGATCAGGGGACATCGTGGCGCTCTTCAGGTCTCGGCTGGCTTGCCCTCAGGGGTGCTTCTCGATGAACTGCGCGACATTGTCCTTGGTGGTCAGCGTCGCGTCCTGCAACTGATCGGCGGGCAGCTTGTCGCCGGCCACCAGCTTGACCGCCGAGTCGACGGCGAGCCGGCCCATGCCCTGCGTCTGCTGCGTCGCTGTCACGTCGAACACGCCGTCCTTCAGCGCCTTCAGCGCGGCCACGTCGCCATCGAAGCCGGCGATCCAGATCTTGTGGTCGGGATTGGCGACCTTGACCGCCTGCGCGGCGCCCAGCGCCAGGGCGTCGGCCTGGCCGAAGATGATCGAGACGTTCGGGTGGGCCTGCAGCAGGTCCTGCGCCAGCTTGAAGCCCTCGTCCTGGTGCCACTGGTCGCTCCACAGCTCGCCGACCACCTTGATGTCCGGATAAGCCTTCAGCGCTTCGCCGCAGCCCTTGGAGCGGTCGACTTCCGGTGTCGTGCCCTTCTGGCCATGGATGATCACCATCTCGCCCTTGCCGCCGGCCTGCTTGGCGATGTAGTCGCACACGCCCTTGGCCGAATTGACGCTGTCGGTGGCGATGAAGGTGTCGCCGGGCGCGCCGTCGGCGTTGCGGTCGACATTGACCACCGGGATGCTGGCAGCCTTGGCGGTCTTGGTCGGAACGGTCGCGGCGGTGGCGCCGGCCGGGATGTAGATCAGCGCGTCGATGTTCTGGGTGACGAGGTCCTGCACCTGGCTGACCTGCGTTGCCGAGTCGCCCTTGGCGTCGACGGTGATGACCTCGATGCCCTTCTCCTTGGCATAGGCTTCCACCGACTGCTTGATCTGGTTGAAGAAGTCCGCCTGCAGGTTGGCGACGGCAAGCCCGAGCTTCTTGGCGTCCTTGGCCGAAGCGGCGTCGGACAGGCCGAGTAGCGGGACGATGGCTGCGGCCGCAAGCAGCAGTGAACGTTTGGTCAGCATGTTTTTCCTCCGTTGGTGTTCAATCCCGTCCAGCCTGCGCATCGCGGCGCCCCCGGCCGGACAGTCCAGTCTCGGATCGACCGATCCGTTTCGCCCGCACATCCGGGCGAATCCCTATTGCCTGCGGCGCCGCCAGGTGTCGGTGGCGACCGCGAGCGCGATCACCACGCCGATCACCACCTGCTGGATGAAGGGCGAGACGCCGAGCAGGTTGAGCCCGTTGCGCAGCACGCCGATGATCAGCACACCGATCGCCGTGCCGCCGATCGAGCCGATGCCGCCCGAAAGGCTGGCGCCGCCGATCACCACCGCGGCAATGGTGTCGAGCTCGTAGCCGACGCCCGAGCTCGGCTGCACCGAATCGAGCCTGGCGGCGAGCACGATGCCGGCCAGTCCCGCCAGCAGAGCGCAAATCGCGTAGACCCAGTTGGTCAGCGACTTCACCGGAATGCCGGAGAGGCGGGCGACCTCGGCGCTGCCGCCGATCGCGTAAAGGCTGCGCCCGGTGGCGCGATAGTTGAGGAAGATGGCGAAGACGATCGCCAGCACGATCATCAGCCCGACGGTGACCGACAGGAAGCCGAAATGGCGTACGATCGACAGGTTGGTGAACCAGTCAGGGAAGCCCACGATCTGTGAGCCATCGGTGATCATGTTGGCGAGGCCGCGCGCCACCGACATCATGGCGAGCGTCGCGATGAAGGGCGGCAGCTTGGTCACCGTCACCAGCAGCCCCGAGACCAGGCCGCAGAGGGCGGCGACAACGAGCGCCGCGGCAATGCCCACGGGCACGCCGAGATTGAGATAGTCGGGGTAGGCGACGTAGCCCATCACCATCGAGGCCAGCGCCAGCACCGAGCCGACCGAAAGGTCGATGCCGCCGATCAGGATGACCAGCGTCATGCCGATCGCCATGATGCCGAGCACGGTGACCTGGTCGAGCACGTTGAGGATGTTGCGGACCGTCAGGAAGGTGTCGGTGGTCAGCGCCAGCGCCAGGCACAGAAGCGCCAGGCCGATCAGCGGTCCCATCGTTCCGGCAAACAGGGCCGAAAGCTTTGCGCCGGAAGCGCCGCGCGCGGCACCGGCGCCGGCCTTCAACTCGCTCGTCTCGTTGCTCACGGCCACGTCGTCTCCTCCGTCAGCCAGCCGGCGCGCCTCGCCGTCCGCTCCTGTTCACCAGGCATCCTCCCTTGTGAACAATTTATCTTTGATATGCAATTTTGTTCAGCTAAAACGTTCATCAGAAAATTGTCAAGTGCCGCTGACGCTTTCGGCGGCGGTTTGCGCCAACCGACGGTTTGCCATAGGGAAAGTCGAACGCATGCGGGAGGCAAAAGGATGGCGGTGATCGAGAACGAGAAGGCCTCGCGCTTCCCGGATGCCGAGCTCAAGGCCCGTGCCGCCTGGCACTATTATGTCGAAGGCCTGACGCAGGAGCGGATCTCCGAGATCCTCGGTATCGGCCGCATCAAGGTGCACCGGATTCTCTCGGCCGCGCGCGAGGAGGGTGTTGTCCAGTTCCGCATTCGCGACAGCGTCGTCGAATGCGTGCAATTGGAGGAAAGCCTGAAGCAGCGCTTCGGCCTTGGCCACGCCGTGGTCGTGCCGTCGGCAGCCGACAGGAGCAACGCGCCGCTGATGATCGGCCATGCCGCCGCCGCTTATCTTGCCGACAATGTCAATCCCGGCGACGTCATTGCGCTGGGCTGGGGCAGGACGTTGAAATTCGCCATCAACGAACTGCCCAGGCGGCCGATCGCCAGGACCACGGTGGTCTCGATGCTCGGCGGCCTGACCCACGCGCAGCCGCTCAACCCGACTGAGAGCGCCTGGGAATTCGCCGAGAAGATCGGCGCCGAATGCTACCTTTTGCCGGTACCAGTCTATGCCGACAGGCCGGAGCAGCGCGATGCCTTCATGAGCCAGCGCAGTGTCCAGGACGTCGTCTTTAGGGCGAGGCGCGCCAACATCGCCGTGCTCAGCGTCGGCTCCTTCTCCAACGACAGCCCGATCGCCAACTACGGCTTCATCAAGCCAAGCGAATTGGAGGAATTGCAGGCGGCCGGCGCGGTCGGCGACATCCTTTGCCATTTCATCGATGCCGAGGGCCGCACGGTCGACCATGAGGTCAATCGCCGTGTCTGCGCCTATCCGCTGCAGGACCTCTCCGACATCCCGACCACCATCTTGGTTTCGGGCGGGCAGGAGAAGATCGCCGTCATGCGCGCCGCGCTTGCCAACACCAAGGTTTCTGTGCTGATCACCGACGAGGACGCGGCCAAGGGCCTGCTCAGCCGCTGAGGTTCGCCGGATCAGAAGCTGCAGATTTTGGGACGCTTCTCGTAGGACCAGTCTTTTAGCAACACGGGCTTGAACCGGCCCTTGACCGGTTTGCCCTCTTCCAGATCCGTGGACGCCGTGGCCTTGCCGGTGAGGTAGTTGATGTCGCAGTCGCCGAGCATCGTCTCTACGGTGTCATCGGACTTCCGGTTGCCCCAGTCCCAGCTGCGGCTGTAGCCGCCGACCAGGAAGCTGCCGTTGCGATAGACGACGGTCAGCGTGTCCTCCGTCGATTTGTTGGCACCGCAGCCGAAGCAGGACGTGATCGCCAGCGATCCCTTGCCCTTGGCTTCGAGATCGACGACCCGGTCCTCGGTCAGCGCATTCCTGGCGAAGTCGGGTTTTCGCGAAGGACCGGGCTTTTCCGCTCCCGTCCCCAGATAGATGTAGAGGTCGGCCGGACCATCGTCCTGCATCACCACGGCGCGGTCCATCGTGCCGTCCTGGTCGACGTCGAGCGCAAGCTCGAACGCCGGCTTGTCGCCGGCAAGCGCCGGCACAGGCATAGCCGTCGAGGCGACAAGCCAAAAGAGGGCCGCATGATGAAGGGCTGTGGTCATGAGCAATCGTCCGCCGCGTGCCGGAAGCGTAGCATCAGCAGGGCAAGACGCAAAATGCGTTGCTTCACACAGGTTTCAGGCCGCACCCAGCCGCGCGTGGATGTCTCGCGTCGCGTGATAGAGGTCGCGGTAGATTTCCTTGCGGGCGCGGTAGATCGGCACCAGCGCTTCGACCGGATCGACTTGTCTCGCTGGCGGGGCGGCCATCGCCTTTGCCGCGTCCTCCGGCGATGCGAACCAGCCGATGGCCGAGGCCGCTAGCATGGCAGCACCCAGCGCCGCCGCCTCGTTGACCGGCGAGACCAAGAGCGGCCGCTCGAGCACGCTCGCCATGATCTGCATCAGCAGCGTCGAATTGGTGCCGCCGCCTGCCGCGATCATCGCGCCGGCCTTGCCGGTCTGTTCCTCCATCGCGTCGGTGGCAATCGCCTGCTCCAGGGCAATGCCTTCCAGCACCGCGCGGAAGAGATGTTTCGACTCGTGATCGAGCGACAGGCCGACGATCGCGCCGCGCGCCGCGCCGTCCCAGTAGGGGCTCATGACACCGGCCCAATAGGGCAAGACGAGCAGGCCGTCGCTGCCCGCGGCGACCGTCATCGCCGCCCTTTCCAGTACGGCGGCCGAAGGCGAGCCGGTGGTGCGCACGATCCAGTCGACCAGTTGCATGCCGGAGCGCAGCACGGTTTCCAGCATGAAGCCGGAGCCGGTCGGCGAGACCAGCGTGCGGAACGCATCCGATGTCGTGACCGTGCCGGAATAGTTGCCGCTGACGACGCCCGAGCCCAGCGAGAGATAGCTCTTGCCGGGGCCGTAGACGCCCATGCCGAGGCCCATGGCCTGGCCGTCGCCGGCGCCGGCCACGACCGGCGTGCCGGCCTTCAGACCGGTCGCCGCGGCGATCCCTTCCGAAAGCGTGCCGCAGACCGCGCCGGGGGCGGCCAACTCCGGCAATTGTCCAGTTTGCAGGCCTGCCGCTTCGACCAGCCGCGGATGCCAGGTACAGTTGGCGATGTCGAGCAGGCCGAGCGGATCGGCGCTCGCCGTGCTGGTCATCAGCCGACCGGTGAGCCGGTGGACGAAGAAGGCATGCACGTCGACCAGCGCTGCCGCTTCCGTCAGCGCCGGCGGCTTATGCTCCACCAGCCAGGCCAAGGCGTAGAGCGCCGGCGTCGGGTCCGGCGGCTTGCCGCTCCAGTCGCGGATCGCCTCGCGGCCAAGCTCTTGCGAAAGCCGCGCCACCTGGCGGCGGGCGCGCTCGTCGAGCCACAGGATGGCGGGGATGAGCGGCTTGCCGGCGTCGTCGATCAGCGTGAAGGTCTCGCGTTGATGGGCGATGGAGATCGCCTTCACGCGCCCCGCGCCGATCTTGTCGGCGACCTTCCCCAGCGCCGTCAGCAACGCCGTCCACCAATGCTCGGCATCCTGCTCGAAATGGCCGGGCGCCGGATTGGAAAGCGGGTAGGTCTCGCGTGCCTGGAAGAGCTCCGTGCCGTCACGCGCGAAAGCGATCGCCTTCACGGCCGTCGTCGAGGCGTCGATCCCGATTACGACATCGTCCATCAGGCGGCGATCCGCAGGGTTAGTGGATGTCGCGCAAAAGTGTGCAGCGGTTTTGCGAAAACGACATGCATAAAAACAAGGACCTAAATCGCGTCGCCTGGATTCGTTTCAGCGCGACGCGCTTTAGGCCGCGTTGGGTACGAACCGCCCGTCCGACTGGTCGAGACGACGGCGGATCTGGGTTATCACCATCGAATCGTCGGGTACACAATTTTCATAGGTCAGGAAGTCGCCGGCCTTCACCGGCTTCACCACCTTGGCGCGCTCGGCAAGGCCGAGCGGCAGCGCGCCCTTGGCGCGCGCGTCCTCCCAGGTCATGGCAAAGCCGCGATAATCGTTCTCGCCGATCATGCCGAGCGACTGTCCGGTGCCGAGATTGGTCTTGGCCACCGCCACCGCCTCGGCCACCGGATGGTCGAGCGGCTCCATGTCGGCGCGCTTGTAGACCACCGCGCGCGCCGCCGAGAGCGGCACTTCGAGACTGGTCAGGTGATAGGGGCGGAAGATCGTGAAATACGGACCCTTGCCGACCTTGAGGTCGATCATGCGCTCAAGCACGCGCGGATGCTTCGTCTCGATGATGCAGAACACGCCGGGCGCGACGCCCTTGCCGATCGAATAGTCGACCACGCCCTTGCGGTGCAGCACGCCGCCGTCCTCGCGCGGGCAGAGCACGCTTGCCAGTTCCTCCAGCGTTGCCGTCGGGCCGTGCATGCCGGGCACGTCCGGCACCAGGCCGGTGGCATTGGCGATCGCCACCATCTCGATCGCCGTCTTCGAGCCGTCGACGAACTCGACAAGCATGCGCGCATTCATGTTGCGCTCGGCCGCCTCCTTCTCGTAATCGGCGGGCACCGCATCGAACTTGAGCGGATTGTTCTTGCCTTTGCCGGCGGCAACTATGGTGAAGCCGAGGCTTTTGGCGAAGCCGATGATCTCCAGCGTGCAGGCGGGCTCGTCGCCGGCCGCGCCGGTGTAGACCACGCCGGCCTTTCGTGCTTCCTCCTTGAGGAAGCGGCCGATGGTGATGTCGGCCTCGACATTGAGCATGACGATATGCTTGCCGTTCTTCATCACTTCGAGCGCGAACAGCGTGCCGATATTGGGATTGCCGGTGGCGTCGATGATGACGTCGATGCGGCCGGCGGCGGCGAGCGCGTGAAGATCCTCGGTGACGGCGATCTTGCCGGCCTCGATGGCGCGGTCGATGGCCGCCGCATTGGGCGCCTGCACGATATCGGAGCGGTCGTGGCCGGCAAGCAGCGCGGCATCGATCGCCGCCTGCGGCCTGACTTCCGAAATGGCGCCGATGCGCATGCCCGGCATGAGCGCCACCTGGACGACGATGTCCGTCCCCATCTGCCCGGCGCCGGCGAGCCCGATGGTGATCGGTCCCTGCTTCTCAGCGCGCTGCAGGAGTTCCGCTGCGAATTGCGGATGGGACATATTGCTTCCTCCGGTCCTTGGCGCGCCGCCGCGCCGCAATCGTTTGAACATTCCTATTTCTATTTGAAAAATATTTCAACCGGGATTTGGGCATTGCCCTGAGGGATCAATTCAAGGCCGGCAGGGCAGAGGGGGGCGCGAAGGAACGCCACGGCTGCCAATCTGCGCCGCTTCGTTGCTTCGCTTCAGGAAGAGGCTGGGAGTTCGCTCAAAAATAGCCGTCGGACGCCGCTGTCGCTTCCTTGGGAATCTCAACCCCGTCGACCAGGATCTTGTCGACCAGTTCGTGGTGGAAGCACACCAGTCCCTTGATGCGCTCGGCCTCGTGCACGGGCTCGGGATAGTACCAGACCAGGTTCTCGTGCCGCTCCTTGGGCGTCGTCACGTGGTAGTAGTTGGAGATGCCCTTGTAGGGGCAGCGCGAGATGTAGCGGCTGGGCGTGAACATATCGAGCCGCGTGTCCGAGATCGGCAGATAATGCCGAACCGGATGGCCGGTCTCGAACAGGAACACGCCACGCCGGGAATCGGCGACCTGCTCGCCGTCGAGGATCACCTGCACGCGCCGCGATGAAGGCAGGCAGTCGACGCGACGGAACGGGTCGCGGGCATGGACGAAGATCTCCTCGTCCTCCTCCCACCAATGCGTCATCTTCGGCCAGTAGAAGGAGATGTAGTCCGCGATCGGCGGGCAGCCCTTGACCGGATCGAGATAGCGCCAGGCGCCGTCCTCGACGAGCGTGATGCCGGTGTTCAGCGAGTAGTGCGTGGCGGTGCCCTTGAACGGATCCTCCGTCGTGGTCCTGCTCGGCAGCAGGAACTCCTCGCGCACGTCGCTCATCGGGAAGTAGTAGACCGGCAGGTGGTCGCTCTCATAAAGCACTAGCGCCCTGGTGGTGTCGGCGACGATCATCGGCCCGACCTGGACGCGCAGCCGCTTGGGCGAGGGCATGGTGAAGGCGACGTAGCCCGGCTCGAACTCGTATTGCACGATAGTGTCGAGCAGCGGGAAATGCGGCCCGCGGCCGCGCAGATGAGGCTTGCGAATGGTCGTCGTCCTTTTCTCGTCGTTGGCCGCCAGGTTGCTGCGCGCGACCATGATCAACCCACCGAGACACGATCGAGCAGCAGGCCGGCGGCGATCGGCGGCAGGCCGCTGACATTCTTGCGCACCGGCACCAGGAGGTCCGGGAAATAGCTGAAGATCACCGGCGTCTCGTCGAGCAGCAGTTTTTGGATGTCGGAGGCAGCCTTGCGCTGCGCGTCGAGGTCGAGCGCCTTGAGGTAGCCGGCCACCAGCCCGTCATAGGCCGTGTTCTTGAAATGCGCCGCGTTCCACGGACCGTCGCTCACCAGGGGACTCTTCAGAAAGACGTTCGGCACGCTGCGATGCGCGTAGTCGGTGATGCCGAGCGGGCTGTCCAGCCAGTCGGACTGGCCGAACACCGCCTTGCCGTAATATTTGTCCTGGTCCTCGATGTTGAGCGAGATGCGCGTGCCGATCTCCTTGGCGAAGTTCTGGAAGAGCTGCGCGTAGCCGGGAATGTCGGAATAGCGCAGCGTGGTCAGCGTCATGTCGAAGCCGCTGGCAAGGCCGGCGGCCTCCATCAACTGCTTGGCCTTGGCGATGTCCTGCGCGCGCTGCGGCACCGATTTGTCGGTAGCCGGGAAGGCCGGCGCGAACGGGCTGTCATTGCCGGTCGCCGCCATGCCGCGGCAGAGCCCGTCGACCAGCTTGGAGCGGTCGATCGAGAGGGCGAGGGCCTGGCGCACGCGCTTGTCGGTGAAGGGCGCCATGTCGCAGCGCATGTGGAGTTGGCGATGCGCGGTGGACGCCACGCGCAGCACCGTGATGTCGGGATTGCCGAGCACCACCTGGCTGACGTCGAGCGGGATGGCGTCGAGCACGTCGACCTCGCCCGCCTGCAGCGCCAGGATGCGCGGCTGCACGTCGCCATAGAACTTGAATTCGAGGCGGTCAGGCAGCGCCTTCTCGCCCCAGTAGTCGGGATTGCGCACGAAGCTGGCGCCGACCTTCGGCGTGTAGCTTTCCAGCCGGAACGGGCCGGTGCCCTCGAAAGTCTTCTCGTAGTCGCCCTTGTAGCTCGCCGGCAGGATGACGGCGTTGTAATTGTCGATCGACACCGAATAGGGGAAGCTGCCGTTCGGCGCGTCGAGATGGAACTCGACGGTATGGTCGTCGACCTTGCGCGTGCCGCCTTTCGACAGCAGGCCCTTGAACACCGACAACGCGTTGGAGCTGCCCTTCGGGTCGGAGAGGCGATCGAAGGTCGCCACGACGTCGTCGGCCTTGAAATCCTCGCCATTGTGGAATTTCACGCCTTTGCGCAGCTTGAAGGTCCAGACGCTGCCATCGGCGTTGGGCGACCAGCTTTCCGCCAGAACCGGCTTCAGCGTCAGGTCCGGCTGCGTCACGCACAGGAATTCGGCCGTCTGGAAGACGAGCTGATAGCTGCCGCTGTCGTAGAAGGTCACCGGGTCGATGGCGCCGCCGGGCACGGCGATACCGGCGCGCACCGTACCGCCCGGCTTGCCTTCGGCGCGTGCCTGCGGTGCGCCAAGGCCGACCGCCGAGGCGATGCCGCCGAGGAAGGGCAGCGACAGGCCGAGCACGCTGCCATGGCGCAGGAATTCACGCCGGCCGATCCGGCCTGCGAGCAATTCGTCGATAGCGGAATTTTCGATTGCGCTGAGGTTTTTGCGGGCGGCGTCGGTCGTCCTGAAATGCTTCGGCATGGCTGCATTCCTTGGTTGGCGTGGGGGCTTGCCATCTAGTTCACTGTTGATCACTACCGAAAAGCGATATTTTATGATGAGGGCCATCGGAATTTTCGATTACCTCTGAGCCGAAAGCGAAAGCGATGGATACCGAGAATCTGCGCAGTTTCCTGGAGGTCGCCGAGCATGGCAGCTTCACGGTCGCCGCCCATCGGCTGAACCTCGCCCAGTCCACCGTCAGCGCGCGCATCCGCGGCCTGGAGCAACAATTGGGGCGCAAGCTGTTCGTCCGCGACAGCGATGGCGTCACGCTGACGCCGGCCGGCCGGCAGTTCCTGCCGCATGCCTCGACGATCACCCGCACCTGGGAGCAATCGCGCCAGGACATTGCCGTTCCCGATGGCTACGAGACGCTGCTGAGGCTCACCGCGCCGGCCTATCTCTGGGACAGCATCACCTCGCCCTGGATCGACTGGATACGGGCGAAGCGGCCGAATGTAGCGCTTCGGCTGGAAGGCAGCTTCCCGGATCTGGCGATCGACCAGATGGCTGAAGGCCTGCTCGACATCTGCATCCTCTATCTGCCCAGGCCGCATCCCGGCATCGTCTATGAGACTCTTGCCGTCGATCAGGTGGTTCTCGTCCAGCACGCGGAGCAGGTCGGGCCGTGGACGGACAACTACATCCTGATGGATTGGGGGCTGGAGTTCCGCGTCGAGCATGACCGCGCCTTTGCCGGCAAGGTGAAGCCGGCGATCTCGGCCGGGCTGGTGTTCATTGGCCTGCAGCATGTGCTGTCGCAAAAGGCGGCCGCCTATCTGCCGCTGAGCGCGGTCAGCCCTCACATCGAGCGCGGCGAATTGCGGCGCGTCGAGGATACGCCGGTGTTCCAGCGGCCGATTTATCTAGCCTACCCGGAGAACCCGGCATCTTCCGATGCTCTCGATATCG
The DNA here is from genome assembly GCF_003952385.1 of Mesorhizobium sp. M1D.F.Ca.ET.043.01.1.1. Lineage (NCBI taxonomy): Bacteria > Pseudomonadati > Pseudomonadota > Alphaproteobacteria > Hyphomicrobiales > Phyllobacteriaceae > Mesorhizobium > Mesorhizobium sp. M1D.F.Ca.ET.043.01.1.1. The sequence continues at coordinate 1,428,753 of NZ_CP034444.1, read as the reverse complement.
CCCTGACCGGCCTGCGCACGCTTGCCAGGAACCTGTCCAACGAGCAGGCTTTCGCGGAGAGCGACCGCGCCTTCAGCATGTTGAAGCATGTCTCCTGAAAGTCGGGACCGGTTTCGGGATAAAGACATGCGTAAAATCAAAACCTAAGCGAATGGAGCGATCCGAAAGATCGCGACGCGCGGTGGCATTCTGACGGCGATCACGCCGGCTCCACGGCCTTCGGCTTCTGCAGTCTGGCCAACTCCGCAAAAGGAATATGGCAGCGGATCGTATGCCCCGGCTCGGCCTCGGTCAGTTCCGGCTCCTGCGTCTCGCAGATGGCGCCGATCTTGCGCGGGCAGCGCGTGTGGAAGACGCAGCCTGTCGGCGGATTGGCCGCGCTCGGGATTTCGCCGTCGAGGCGGATGCGTGAGCTTTCGGTCCGGTCGAGTTTCGGCACGGCCGACAACAGCGCCTCGGTATAGGGATGATGTGGCCCGGAAAACACTGCTTCCGACGGCCCGAACTCCATGATGCGGCCGAGATAGAGCACGGCGATCTTGTCGGAGAGATAGCGCACCACGCCGAGGTCGTGCGAGATGAAGATGTAGCTGACATCCTGCTTCGACTGCAGGTCGGCTAAGAGGTTGAGGATCGCCGCCTGCACCGACACGTCGAGCGCCGAGGTCGGCTCGTCGCAGACGACGATGCGCGGATCACCGGCGAAGGCGCGGGCGATCGCCACGCGCTGCTTCAACCCGCCCGAGAGCTGGCGCGGCTTGACCGCGAGATGCCGGTCGGTGAGCCGCACCGAGCGGACGAGCTCTTCGAGGCGTGTGTCCAGTGTCTTGCCGGTGAGTCCGCCTAGCCGCTTCAAGGCACGGCTGAGGATGTGCCGGATCGAATGTGAGCGGTTGAGCGCCGAATCCGGGTTCTGGAAGACGATCTGCACCGCCTTGACCTGGTCCTCCGAGCGGCTTGCCAGCCGCGGCGCCAATTGCTGGCCCTCGAGCTCGATGCTGCCGCCTTCGTCCGGCGGCACGAGGCCGAGCAGAAGCCTCGCGAAAGTGGTCTTGCCGCTGCCGGATTCGCCGACCAGCCCGAGCGTCTCGCCGGGCCTCAGGCTGACCGAAACATCCTTCACCGCTCTTAGCGGGCGGCCGTGGCTGGCATAGGTCTTGTTCAGGCCTTCGACCTGCAGCACCGGCGGCGCCTGCTTCGGCGCGACGGCGGGAATCTCCGCGGGCGTGGCGCGCGGCAGCGTCTGCGCCTTGTCGTGGTAGTGGCAGCGCGACAGGCGGCCGCCTTCGAGCTCGTAGAGCGGCGGCGGCTCGCTGCGGCAGCGCTCCGTCGCCAGCGCGCAGCGGTCGGCGAAGGCGCAACCGACGATATTGGCGCCGATGCCGGGCAGGAAGCCGGGAATGGTGTCAAGGCGGCCCTGGTCCTTGCGCTGGCCGCCGCGCGGCAGGCAGCGCAGCAGCGCCACCGTGTATGGATGGCGCGGATCGTTGAAGACGTCCTTCGTCGAGCCTTCCTCGACCAGCATGCCGGCATAGAGCACGCCGACCCGGTCGCACATGTTGGAGACGACGGCGAGATTGTGGCTGATGAACAGGATCGATGCCGACAGTTCTCTTCTCAACTGGGCGATCAGGTCGAGCACTTCGGCTTCGACCGTGGCGTCGAGGCCGGTCGTCGGCTCGTCGAGGATCAGCATCGATGGGTCGTTGGCCAGCGCCATGGCGATCGCCACGCGCTGCTGCATGCCGCCGGAAAGCTGATGCGGATAGCGCTGCATGACGCTCACCGGATCGGATATCCGCACCCGGTTCAGCATGGCGATCGCCTTGTTGCTCGCCGCCTGTCCCGAGATGCCGGCCAGCTCGAAAATCTCGGTGAGCTGGCGGCCGATGCGCAGCGACGGGTTCAGCGCCTTGCCGGGGTCCTGATAGACCATCGACACGCTTTCCGCACGCGCCCGCCGCAGCGCTTCGGCATCGAGCTTCATCACGTCCTGGCCGTCGAGCGCGATCGAGCCGCCGGTGATCGAGCCGTTGCGCGGCAGGTAGCGCACCACAGACAGCGCCGCGGTGGATTTGCCGCAGCCGGATTCGCCGACCAGTCCGTAGGCCTCGCCCCGGCCGATGGTAAGGCTGACATTGCGCAGCACCGCCCGGTTGCGGCCGCCAACGCGGTAGGCGACGGAGAGATCGTTGAGCTCGAGCGCGTTCTTCTCAGTCATTGAACGCTCCATGGACGCCGTCCGCCACCAGGTTGACGCCGATCACCAGCGAGGCGATGGCCAGGGCGTCGAACAGCACCGTCCACCAGAAGCCGCCGCCGATCATGCCGTAGTTGCTGGAGATCGAGAGGCCCCAGTCGGGCGAGGGCGGCTGGATGCCGAAGCCCATGAACGAGAGTGTCGCAACCGCGAAGATCGCGTAACCCAGCCGCACCGTCGTCTCGACCAGGATCGGCGGGATGACGTTGGGCAGGATCTCGACGAACATCGTGTGCAGCGCGCCTTCGTGGCGCAGCTTGGCCGCCGCGACATAGTCGAGCTCGCGCTCGGCCAGCACCGCCGAGCGCACGGTACGGGCGATGATCGGCGCGAAGCTCAGGCCGATGACGACGATGACGGTGATCTTCGAAGTGCCGAGCGCGACGATGGCGAGCAGCGCGATGATCACCACCGGGATCGCCATGAAGGCTTCAAGCACACGGCTGACCACGTCGTCGACGATGCCGCGGAAATAACCGATGAGCAGGCCGAGCGCTGTGCCGGCGACGGTCGCGAGCAACGTGGCCAAGGGCGCTACCGTCAGGATGTCGCGTGAGCCGACGATGACGCGCGAGAAGACATCGCGGCCGATCTGGTCGGTGCCGAACCAGTGCTCGGCCGACGGCGGCGCAAGCGCGTTGATGATGTCGTCGGCGAGCGGGTCGTAGGGCACGAAATGCTCGCCGAACAGCGCGCAGATGACCCAGAACAGGACGATGCCGAGCCCCGTCAGGAAGGTTCCTGATCTGAGCAGCGAATGCAGCACGTCGCCCCATGGGCCGCGCCGCGGCGCGGTATGGGGCGCTGGCAGGTTCGCGGGCGTGTCTGTCGCGCTCATTGCTCTGCTCCAAGCCGGATGCGCGGATTGAGCACCGAATAGAGGAAGTCGGCGATCAATGTGGCCACCGCATAGACGATGCCGATCGTGAGGATGCCGGCCTCGAGCATCGGGAAATCCTTGTCGCGCGCGGCGGTGAAGATCAGCGAGCCGATGCCCTGGTAGCGGAACAGTGTCTCGATCACGACCAGGCCGCCGATCAGGTAGCCGGTCTGCGTGGCGATGACGGTGATGGTCGGCAACAGCGCGTTGCGCAGCACGTGCCGCCAGATCACAATGCGCCACGGCAGGCCCTTGAGCACGGCGGTGCGCGTGTAGTCGGAATCGAGCGCCTCGATCATGCCGGACCGCGCCATGCGCGCGATGTAGCCGAACAGCACCAGGAACAGCGGCAGCGACGGCAGGATGAGATAATAGAGCTGGGTGAAGAAGCCGGCGCCCTTCGGCCAGGCGGCCGCGATCGGCAGCCAGCGCAGCCAGACGCCGAAGATCAGGATCAGGATGATGCCGGTGACGAATTCGGGCAGCACCGTCACCGACAGTCCGCCGAGGCTGATGATGCGGTCGAGTGGCCGGTTGAGGTTGAGCGCGGCGATGACGCCGCCGAGGATGCCGATCGGCACCACCAGCACGAAGGCGACCAGCGCCAGCTTCATCGAATTGCCGAGCGCGTCGACCACGAAGGGCGCGACCGGCGCGCGGAAAATGTAGGACGTGCCCATGTCGCCATGCAGGAAGTTCCAGATCCAGCTTCCGTATTGGACGAGCAGCGGACGGTCGACGCCAAGCGAATGGTTGAGCGCGTCAACCGCGCGCTGATCGGCAAACGGCCCCAATATGGCGCGCCCGACATTGCCGGGCAGCACCTGGCCGCCGAGGAACACCATGAGGCTGAGCAGGAACAACGTGACGAGCGACAGTGCCAGGCGCCGGACGAGGAAAGCGAGGATGGCGAATACTCCTATTGGAGCCGGCTCTCTGCGGAGAGCCGGCTTTCAGGGATAAGCTGGTTCGCTCGCGTCAGGCCTTTGAAGCCTTCTCGAGGAACAGCTGCGACATGGCGGTGGGCTGCACGCCCGCCACGCCTTTCGCCGTCGCCGTCAGGTAGTCGTAGAAGTAGCCGAAGATGACCGGCGTTTCCTCGAGCAGCAGCTTCTGGATCTTGCCGGCTGTGGCCTTCTGCGCCTCGAGGTCGAGGGCCGCGATATAGCTCGTCGCCAGCTGGTCGTAGTCCTTGTTCTTGAAATGCGCCGCGTTCCAGGTGCCGTCGCTCTTCAGCGGTGCCGCAAGATAGACGTTCGGCACGCCGCGGTGACCGTAGTCGGTGATGCCCATCACCGAATCCAGCCAGTTCGACTTGCCGAACACGGCATCGCCGTAATAGGCGCCCTGGTCGAGGATGTTGAGCTCGAGCTCGATGCCGATCTCCTTGACCCAGTTCTGGATGAGCTGCGCGTATTCCGGGATTTCCAGATAGCGCTCAGTGGTGAGCGTCACCTTGAAGCCCTTGCCGGCGCCGGCCGCCTCCATCAGCTGCTTGGCCTGCGCGATGTCCTGCTCGCGCTGCGGCACGCTGGTGTCGGTTGACGGATAGGCGGACGCGAACGGGCTGTCGTTGCCTTCCTGGGCGCGGCCCTTCATCAGGCCGGCGACCAGCTTCTTGCGGTCGATGCTGAGCGCGATGGCGCGACGCACGCGCGGATCCTTGAACGGGTCGGCATCGCATTGCATGTGCAGCTGCTGATGCGCCACCGACTTCAGGCTGATGATGGAGACGTTCGGATCATTGAGCAGGCCGACGCCGGCCAGCACCGGCATCTGGTTGATGATGTCGATCTGGCCGCCCTGCAGGGCAAGGATCTGGGCCTGCATGTCGGAGAAGAAGGTGAACTCGGTGCGTTCCGGCAAGGCCTTCTCGCCCCAATAGTCCTCGTTGCGCACGAAGGAGGCGCCGACCTTGGCCGTGTATTTTTCGAGCTTGAACGGACCGGTGCCGTCGAAGCTCTGTTCGTAGCCGCCCTTGTAGCTCGCCGGGATGATGACGGCGTTGTAGTTGTCGGACGAGACCATGTAGGGGAAGTTGCCGTTCGGCGCGTCGAGGTGGAACTCGACCGTGTAGTCGTCGACCTTCTTGGTCGCGCCCTTCTGCAGGATGCCGTTGAACACCGACAGCGCGTTGGACGAGTTGGCCGGGTCGGCGAGACGGTCGATGCTGGCCACCACGTCGTCGGCCTTCATCTCGCCGCCGCTGTGGAACTTGACGCCCTTGCGCAGCGTGAAGGTCCACACCGTGCCGTCGGCGTTCGGCTTCCAGCTTTCCGCCAGCGCCGGCTTCAGCACCAGGTCCGGTCCGTCGATGCAGAGGAATTCAGCGACCTGCTGCAGGACGAGAAGGCCGCCGGCGTCTGCGATGGTGACCGGGTCGATGGCGGCGGACGGCACATTGCTGCCGACGCGGATGGTGGCGCCGGGCGCGCCCTGGGCGCGGGCAAGCGACGGCGCGGCGCCAAAGCCGGCGGCCATGGCGATGCGGCCGAGAAGCGGCAGCGACAGGCCGAGCAGGCTGCCATGGCGCACGAAGTCGCGGCGGCTGACGCGCCCGTCGATCAGGCCGTCGATAAGGTGGTTTTCGAGCGGCGTGCGGTTGCGCCGGATGAGATCGAGAATGCGATAGTTCTTGCTCATGGGTCTAGACCCTTTCCCCAGTTCTTGTGGTTGGCGGGTGGTGCATTCCTGTTGACGAAATACCGTGGAGTTCTCCGGTCCCGGACATCGTCATGAATTTCAGTCGAACGAACTTTAGCATGCAGTCTGGTCCGGTCCATCCGCTCTTGGATGCGGGAAGGTCAGATTTTCTTGATGCATGCCTTGTCCGTTTCTGCGGCCGGATCGAAATCGCGGCCGCTTCTTCTCTCCGTCTGTCGCCTCCTTTCCCTTGAGGTGCTGAGGTGCTCTAGTTCAGCGGCAGCCGGCGATAGGTGCCGGGCTTTTCCGGGTCGTGGTACTTGTTGCAGGGCCCGTTCTCGACGAAGTCGCGATGGCAGGCGGCGAGCCTGTCGCGCGAAAGGGTGACGCCGAGGCCATGGCCTTCCGGCACCCGCACCACATTGTTCTTCGGCGCGAACGGCCCTTCCTCGATGACGTCCATCGGCTGCATGCGAAACAGCGACTGGTTGGGCTCCCGGATCCAGCCGAGCGCCGAGCAAAGATGCAGGTAGCAGGCGCTGCCGATGCCGGTGTCGCCGCTATAGCACCAGTAGTCGATGCCGGTATGCTCGCAGGCGCCGACGAAGCGCAGCATGCGGGCGATGCCGCCATGCGCGGTCGGATTGCCGACGAAGGCGTCCGGCACCTTCAGCTCCATGGCGCGCGCGATGTCGATGTTGTGGGTGGAGAACGGGATCGAGGTGTGGCGGCGCAGTTCCCGCATCTCCTCGATCGTTGCCACCGGGTCTTCCCAGTTGCGCACGCCAAGCTCTTCCAGCGGCCGCGCCAGTTGCCTCGCGGTGGCCAGCGAATAGGCCTGGTTGGAATCGATGCGGATCATCGCATCGTCGCCGAGCTTCTTGCGGATCAGCTCGACCATCCGGAGCGAAAGCTTCGGATCCTGCGTCGAAAACTTGCCTTCGAAGAAGGTCGTGCCGTGCCGCTCGTGCAGTTCGACGCAGTAGTCCGCGACCGCTTCCGGCGTCTTTTCGCCCTTCACCGTCGCTCCATCGCCGCGCAGCGAGAAATAGTCGGTGAAGGGGATCTGTTTGCGCACCGCGCCGCCGAGCAACTGGTAGAGCGGCTGCTTCCAGGCCTTGCCGCGCAGATCCCACAGCGCCATCTCGATGGCGCCGAAGGCCATGATGCGGGCACGATCGTTGATCGACTGCACGCCGCTCCAATAGGGCAGGCACACCTCTTCGGCGCCGGCGATGTCGAAGCCATCACGGCCGGCGAGCCGGGGCGCCAGCACGTCGTTGATGATCGCCGCCGCTGCCGGCGTCGGCGCTTCGCCGAGACCGACGAGCCCGTCCTCGGTCTCAACCTCGACGATGGTCGGCGAGAAGCCGTCGAGCTCGCCAAATACCCAGACATAGGGCGCTTCGAGCCTGTAGTTGATCGGCGTTGCCCTGACGCGCCGGATCTTCATTTCAGCCGATCTCGAAGAAGGGTTTGCCGAGCAGCTCCGGCACGACATCGATGCCGAGGCCGGGTCCGTCCGGGATGCCCATGCGGCTGCCCGTCACCGGCGGCTTGTTGGAGGCGGTGCGCACCGTCACCCATTCGTGGAAGGCGATCGCATGCAGCCGGCGCTCCTCCGGCGTCGACAGCGACAGATGCGCCATGGCGGCGGTGTCGATCTCGGCGCCGCCGGTGTCTTCAACGGTGATCATGAAGCCGAGATCGACGGCGACGTCGCGGATCAGCCGGGTCTGCGTCACGCCGCCCAGCCGCGAGATCTTCAGCGTCAGCCCGTCGGCCGCGCCGCGGCGATGGATTTCCAGCATCTCGCCCAGCGAGGTGACGGATTCATCCAGCACCATCGGCTTGTCGAGCATCCGGCGCACCGACATGTTTTCCTCGATCGTCGTGCAGGGCTGCTCGAAGGTGTAGTCGATGCCGCGCGTGGCATCCGCGAACTGGCGCGCCTGGTAGGGCGTCCAGCCGGCATTGGCGTCGCAGAAGATCACCGTGCCTTTCGGCACAGCCGCGGCAACCGTCGTCACGCGCTCGATGTCGTCATGCACATTGCCGCCGACCTTGACCTGCAGGCGCCGGCAGCCTTCGGCGATGATCCGCTTGGCAAGCGCGGCCATCTGGTCGAGCGTGCCGTGGGTGACGACCCGATAGGTCTCCGCCATGTCGCTCTCGCGGCCGCCGAGCATTGTAACCAGCGGCACGTCAGCCGCGCGTGCGGCGAGATCCCAGCACGCCATGTCGAGCGCCGACTTGATATAAGGGTGGCCCTTGAACACCGTGTCCATCAGCCGGCCGATGCCGGCCAGACCGCGCGGATCCTGGCCGATGAGATGCGGCGCGATTTCCGGCACGCCCGCGCGTGCTCCCGCCGGGAAGGCGGCCGAGTAGAAATTGCCGAGCGGCGCCATCTCGCCCCAGCCGGTAACGCCGCTGTCGGAGGTGATGGCGACGATCACCGCATCGAAACAGTCGGCGACGCGTCCCTTGGACATGCGGTAAGGCCCGCCCACGAAGGGCTGGACGACATGGTAGGCCTTTATGCTCTTGATCTTCACTTTGCTGTCCGTCTGTCAGTTCTTCGATGCGCGCTTTTCGAGGCCGCGCGCATAGGCAAGAAGCTCCTCGAAATCGAGGTCGATATGCTCGCGCGCATGGCGCTGGGCGGCGCGCATGTCCGTGCCCTTGAGCAGCGCCACATAGGTTTCGTGCACGTCTTCTGCCGGCACCGGCTCGTTGCGGGCCCGCTGATGCAGGGCGAAATACATCTGCAGCCGGCTGGTCAGCCGCTGCCAGGTCTCGAGCAGCACCGAATTGTCGGCCCATTCGTAGATCAGCCCGTGCAGCTGCAGCGCCGTCTCGATCTGGCGCGTGGTGTCGAGCGCCCGCGTTGCCTGCTTCACCGCTTCGTGGCGGCGGTCGAGCTCGTCGAAGAAGCGCTGGTCGCGCTGCGGCCAGGCGAGCTCGATGGCGAATTCGTCGAGCACCTTGTTCAACGAATAGGCGTCGATGATGTCCTTGGCGGTGACGTCGATGACGAAGGTCCCGGCATAGGGGATGCCGGTCAGTATGCCTTCCTGCACCAGCTCGCGCATCGCCTCGCGCAGCGGCGCGCGGCTCACCCGCATCTGTTCGGAAATCCTGAGCTCGTTGAGTTTCTGCCCGGGCTCCAGCTGGCCGGTCAGGATGGCGCGCCTGAGCAGGGCGACGATCTCGGCCCTGCGCGTCGTATCCGCGATCGGACTGAAATCCAGTTTCGCCATGCGTCCCGCTCCGGATGAACCGGCCGCAAGACAAGCAGATTGTCGACAATCTAACAAGGGGCGGCGATCCGATTTTTTCGGATTGCGCCGCGGAAAGAAAACGGCGCCCTCGGCGTGGGAGCCGAAGGCGCCGTCGGACCGGAACTGATGGGGGTTATCAGCTGGCCGGTTTCGGTTGCGGCAAGGGAGAAACCGGCATTCCGGGTCCGATCTTCTGCAAATTGCCCGTGACCACCTGGTCGCCCTCGGAGATGCCGGAGGTGACGGAGATGAGGTCGCCGTCGGTCGGTCCGAGCGAGACCAGCTTCTGATCGACGGTGTTGTCCTTGCCGAGAACGTAAAGGTATTTGCCGAGCTGGCTGGAACCCAACGCGACCTGCGGCACCATCAGCGTGTTGGGCTGCTCTTTCACATGCAGCCGCACGCGCACATATTGCCCGGGCAGCAGCATGAACTTGGCGTTGCCAATCGTGGCGCGTGCGGTGATCGTGCCGGTCGAATGGTCGATCGTGTTGTCGATGAAGGTGAGCTGGCCTTTCTGGCTCGGCTCGGTCTCGCCCGGCAGCAGCACGTCGACCGCGATCGGACCGGCGGCCCTCGCTTGTTCGATCTGCACGAGGTCGGTCTCGCTCGGATTGAAGGTGACGTAGATCGGGTCGAGCTGCACCAGCGTGTTGAGGACGGTGCCGGCGACACTGACCAGCGTGCCGACCGAAGCCTGGTTGCGGCCGATGCGTCCCGGGAACGGCGCCTTGATTTCGGCATAGCCGAGATTGAGCTCGGCCGTCCGTACCGCCGCCTTGTCGAGCAGCAGCGCCGCTTCGGCCCCGCGCAAGGTGCTGGTGCGCTGGTCGAAGCTGTCCTTGGCAAGATAGCCGCTCTTGGCGAGCTCGCTGCCGCGGCCGAGATTCGAGCGCGCGTAGTCGAGCGTCGCGGTGTCGCGCTCGACCTGCGCCTTGGCCTGGTCGAGGGCCGCCTGGTAGTCCTCCGGCGCGATCCTGTAGAGCAGGTCGCCTTGCTTGACGTCGCTGCCGTCGGCCGCGGTCTGCTCCTGCAGGTAGCCCGGCACGCGCGCCTGCAGCGTGATGCTGCGGATCGACTCGACGCGCGCGGCGTAGTCGAGATAGATCGGCAGCGTCTTCTTCACGACGTTCACCACCGGCACCGGCATGACGAAGGCCTTGGGCGCTGGAGCCGCGCCCGCCGTGCTGGCGTTGAGGCTCAGATTGCCCATGTCGAGCAGGTGGACGCTTGCCACCGAAATCGCGCCCAGCGCGACGGCCGTTCCTAAAGCGATTTTCCATTTACGCATGAAATCTCTCCAATCCTACTCGGCCGCATCGGCGAGCCGGATAGGCTCGGCGGTCGGTTCAATCTCTTGTTGATGCGGGGCATAGTGATGCCCCGCGGCAGGTTCGTTCTCGCCGCCGCGCTCGCGCAGCTTCTCGATGACCGCGTAGAAGACGGGCACGAAGACCAGCGACAGGACAGTCGCCGCCACCATGCCGCCGAAGACGGTGGTGCCGATCGACTGCCGGCTGGCAGCGCCCGCACCCGTCGCGAACATCAGCGGCAGCACACCGAGGATGAAGGCGAAGGCCGTCATCAGGATCGGCCGCAGCCTGAGCCGCGCGGCTTCCATCGCCGCCTCGACGATGGTGAGGCCTTCCTCGCGCCGTCGCCTTGCGAACTCGACGATCAGGATCGCGTTCTTCGCCGCCAGGCCGATCAGCATCACGAAGCCGATCTGCGAGTAGACGTCGATCTGCATGCCGCGCAGCAACAGCACGACGAAGGCGCCGAACAAGGCCAGCGGCACGGCGAGCAGCACCATGAAGGGCATCGCGAAGCTTTCATACTGCGCCGCCAGGATCAGGAAGACGAAGACGATTGCCAGGCCGAACACGACCGAGGCGATCGACCCTGCCTTGAGCTCCTGAAAGGTGATGCCGGTCCACTCGTAGCCGAAGTCGCGCGGCAGCACGTTCGCCGCCGCCCGCTCCATCGCCGCCACCGCCTGGCCGGACGAGAAGCCCGGCGCGGCGCCGCCATTGATGAGGGCGGACGCATTGTTGTTGTAGTGCGGCACGGTCTCGGGTCCGACGACCGGCACCAGCTTGCCCAGCGTGCTCAGCGGCACCATGCCGCCCGACGCGTTGCGCACATAGAGCCGCGAGATGTCGGTCGCATTTCCGCGCGCGTCCTTGTCGGCCTGGATGGTCACACGGAAGGTGCGGCCGAACAGGTTGAAGTCGTTGACGTAGAGCGAGCCGAGGTAGATCTGCAGCGTGTTGAACACGTCGGGCAGGTTGAGGCCGAGAAGCTTCGCCTTGCTGCGGTCGAGGTCGTAGTTGAACTGCGGCGTCGAGGTCGAGAAGGACGAGAACAGCTGCTGCGGGTTGAGCTCCGGCTGCTTGCGCGCCTCGGCGATCAGCGCCTGCGTGACCTCGTTGAGTGCGGCGCTGCCGCGTCCCGAAAGATCCTCCACCTGGAATTCGAAGCCGCCGGTGGTGCCGAGGCCCGGGATCGAAGGCGGATCGAAGGAAAGCGCGAAGGCTTCCGGCATCTGTAGGAGCTTGTTGCGTACCTCGGCGACCAGCTTCGAGGCGTTCTGGTCAGGCCCGCGTTCGTCCCACGGCTTCAGGATGGCGAACTCGACAGCCGAATTCGACTGCGCGGCGCTGGTGAGGAAGTTCAGGCCGCTGATCGAGCCGACGATGTCGACGCCGGGCGTGTTCTGCAGGATGTCGCGCGCCTTCTGGGCAACCGCGTCGGTGCGCTCCAGCGAAGCGCCGTCGGGCAGTTGGATGACGACGAAGAAATAGCCCTGGTCCTCCACGGGAAGGAAGGTCGAGGGCAGCTTCTGCCAGACGAAATAGGTCGCGACCAGACCGGCCGCGAACAGGCCGAGCATGGCCCAGCGCAACTTGATCAGGATGCGCACGCCATGGGCGTAGGCATGCGACAGCCAGTCGAAGCCGGCATTGAACCAGCGGAACAGCACGAACTGCGTCTCGCCGCGATGGCGCAGGAACGCCGCGCTCAGCGCCGGGCTCAGCGTCAGCGAGTTGAAGGCCGAGATGCCGACCGAGATCGCCACGGTCAGCGCGAACTGGTTGTAGAGCCGTCCCGACACGCCGGGGATGAAGGCGACAGGGATGAACACTGCCGCCAGCACCGCCGTGGTGGCGATGATCGGTCCGGTCACTTCGGCCATCGCCGCGCGCGTCGCGGCGAGCGGCGCAAGGCCGGCCTCGAGCTGTCGTTCGACATTCTCGACCACCACGATCGCATCGTCGACGACGAGGCCGATCGCCAGCACCATGCCGAGCAGGGAGAGCATGTTGAGTGAGAAGCCCAGCATATACATCACCGCCAGCGTCGCGATCAGCGACACGGGGATGGCGATGGTCGGGATGATGGTGGTGCGCCAGCTCTGCAGGAAGATGAAGACCACCGCCACGACCAGCACCAGCGCTTCGCCGAGCGTGATCAGCACGTCATGCATCGAGGCCGACACGAAGCGCGTCGTGTCGTAATGCATGGCGTAGTGGACGCCCTTCGGGAAGCGCTGCGACAGCTCCTGCATCTTATCCTTGACCCGCTGCTGCAGGTCGAGCGCGTTGGAGCCGGGCATCTGGTAGACGGCGAGCACCACGGTCGGATCCTTGCCGAAGAAGGCCGACGAGGAATATTGCAGCGCGCCGAGCTCGATGCGGGCGACGTCGCGCAGCCTGACGAGCGAGCCGTTCTGCGAATTGGCGCGCACGACGATGTCGCCGAATTCCTTCGGATCGCTCAAGCGGCCGACCGCGTTGACCTGCATCTCGAAGGCGGTGCCGGCCGGCGCCGGCGACTGGCCGATCTTGCCGGCCGCCACCTGCACGTTCTGCTCGGCGATGGCGTTCTGCACGTCGACGGCGGTGATGCCGAGATTGGCCAGCTTGTCCGGATCGAGCCAGATGCGCATCGAATAGCGGCGCTCGCCGAAGATCTGCACGTCGCCGACGCCGGGCAATCGCTTCAGCGGATCGACAACCTGCAGATAGGCGAGGTTGCTCAGCGCCACCGGATCGACCGAGCCGTCCGGCGAAGTGAGGTCGACGATCAGAACGAAATTCGGGTTCTGCTTTTTGATCGTGACGCCGCCTTGGTTGACGATGGCCGGAAGGGAGGATGCGGCCTGCGAGACGCGGTTCTGCACGTCGACCGCCGCTGTGCTCAGTGGATAGCCGACGTCGAAGGTGATGGTGATGGTCGAGGAGCCGTCATTCGAGCTCGTCGACGACATGTAGGTCATGCCCTGCACGCCGTTGATCTGCTGCTCGAGCGGCGTGGTGACCGTATCGGCCACCACCTGCGCGCTGGCGCCGGGATAGTGGGCGCTGACCACGACCTGTGGGGGCGTGATGTCGGGGAATTGCGAGACCGGCAGCAGAAAATAAGCGATCGCGCCGGCGAGCACCATGATGATGGCGATCGCCGATGCGAAGATCGGACGGTGGATGAAGAATCTTACCATGATGCGGATGCCTCGCCGAAGGGTTTTGCGAAGTGGCGCAGGCGCCGGGCGCGACCGGAGCCGGAGTCCTCCAGGAAGGATGGCAGGATCTCATCGCCCGGCGCCTGTTGCGCCGCGCGCGAGCGCAACATCCGTTCGAAGGCTTTGGGGTCGACCCCGTCCGCCTTCATCACCAGCCGGATCATCGGATCCCGGATGGCTTCGTCGATCGTCAGGTCTTTGCGCTTTTGCATAGGAGTGGCTCCTTGCTCGTCCCGCATCGGTTGATCACGGGCCGCTTTTTTCTCGAATTCACCGGCCGAAGCCGCATGACAGGCAGGTTTTGCGTCCTATCTCACTCTGGCAGGCTATCTGTGGGCCTTGTCGTTTGACGGCGAGCGATATAGGTGTTACCAGTAAGTAACATTTAAAAGTTACAGACCGGTAACACCCTAGTCAAGAGGTGGCCGAGGGTTTTTTGGAAACGAAAGGAGAGCATGATGACAGACGGCGTCGTGGAGCGCACTCGCCCCCGGGATCGGATCCTGGAGACGGCGCAGGACATGTTCCACAAGCACGGTATCAAGGGCGTGGGCGTCGACGCCATCACCGAGGCCGCCGGCACCAACAAGATGACGCTCTATCGTCACTTCGAATCCAAGGACGATCTGATCATCGAATGCCTGCGCGCCACTGCGGCGAAGGCTTCGAGGATATGGGACGAGTTCGAGGCCCAGCATCCCGGCGACAAGCTCGCGCAACTGCATGCCTGGGTCCGCAAGGTGTCGCAAATGCTCAGCGCCGACAGCCGCGGTTGCGACATGGCCAATGCCGCCGTCGAGCTCAGCGAGACCGATCACCCGGCCAGGCGCGTCATCAAGGAACTCAAGGAAGCCCAGCGCGAAAAGCTCGTGGCGCTCTGCCGCGACGCCGGCGTCGGCCAGGCGGAGTTGCTCGCCGACACGCTGTCGTTGCTGCTCGAAGGCGCGCGCGTCTCGATGCAGAGCGTCGGCGCCGAAGGCCCGAGCGCGCAGTTCGTGCGCATGGCGGAAGGGCTTATCGCGTCGTTTAGGGCGCAGGGCGCTGCGTAGCCATTCCGATTTTCCACGCGGGCAAAAGAAAAGCCCGCTGCCGGGAGGAGGAGGCAGCGGGCTCGATTTCGAATACGGCACGGGAGGAGGTGTACCGTATTCACCGTCGGTGTCTGGGAGGAGGAAGACATCCGACACCGCAACAATTACGATTTGCTCAACGATTCGGCAACCATAAAACTTGCATAGCTGGTGTGCAGTTTTGCCGCACCGCCCGCCAATCATCCGACAAATCCGGACAAAGACGCTTCGCCTCGGCGTGCTAACTCATTGAACCGGCACGTTTTCCTTGAAGATCAGCCGCGGCTCGATAAATTTCTTCGTCAGGTACGGCGCCGATGACGCGATCGAGCCGAGCAGGCGGATCACCGCTTGTTCGGCAATCAGCCGCGCATTCTGGTCGATGACGACGTCGGCGAGATCGTCGACGAGATAGCGGCGCGTCTCCTTGGTCAGGTCATGGCAGATGAACACCGGCTTCCGGCGCGGCCTGGCTTCCAGCAAGGCCCTCGCCACGCCCGAGCGTCCCGCGCCGACGCAATAGATGCCGAGCAGCTCAGGCTCGTTGTGCAGCGCCTTCATCGTCGCGCTGTAGCTGGCGTCGGGCTCGTCGTTGATCTCGACGGCGCTGGAGACGGTGAGGCTGGGAAACTCCTCGCTCAGCACCGAGCGGAAACCCATCTCGCGCTCCTCATGGCCGCGATAGGAGCGCGAGCCGACGACCATCGCCAGATGCCCGGTCCGGCCGCCGAGGAAGCGGCCCATCAGCAGCGCGGCGGTGCGTCCGGCGACCCGGTTGTCGATGCCGACATAGGCCGAGCGGGGTGCTGCCGGCACGTCGGAGACCAGCGTCACCAGCCGGATGCCGGCCTCGACCAGCTCGCGCAGGATGTTGCGCGTGCGCGGGTGGTCGACGGCGATGACGCCCACCCCATTGGCTTTCAACGACAGGTTTTCGACCGCGCCCTGCAGCGCGCCGGGTGAGATGCCGGCAAGGTTGTGGATGCGGCAGGAGGCGACCAGCGGCAGGCGCTGGGCATAGTCCTCGATGTGATGGGCGAGATCGGCCATGAAGGCGTTGCTGCCGATCGGCAGGAAAAACTCCAGATGCGCCGGCTTCGACGGCAGCACGACCTGGTCGAGGGTCGGCAGGTAGCCGAGCTGCTTCGCCGCTTCCATCACCCGCTGCCGGTTGGCCGCGCTCGCCCCCGGCCGATTGTTCAGCACCCGGTCGACGGTCGCGGTCGACAGGCCGCAGCTCCTGGCGATGTCGGCTACGGTGGCTTTCATGGGTCCAGTCATAGGATGGGATGCGAGTCCCTGTCAGGCCAAATCAGATGTCAGGCCAAATCAAACGTCGGGCCGAATCAACGTCGGGCAAATCAGCCATGCGGCTGCGGGCCGTCGGAAATCGCATCGCGGATCTCCTTGTCCGACATGCCGGTGATGATCCGCTCGACCTCGGCGACGGTGGTCTTTTTCGGATCGATGTCGTCGGCCACCACCTTGCCGCGGCGCATCACCACGATGCGGTCGACCACCTGGAAGACGTGGTGGATGTTGTGGGCGATGAAGATGCAGGAATGGCCTGAGTCGCGCGCGCTGCGCACGAAGCTCAAGACCCCTTGCGTCTCGGCGACGCCGAGATTGTTGGTCGGCTCGTCGAGGATGATCAGGTCGCTGTCGAAATGCATGGCGCGCGCGATCGCCACCGCCTGCCGCTCGCCGCCCGACAGCGAGCCGATCGGCGTCGTCGGCGGGATGTTCTTCGAGATGCCCACCTGCTTGAGCAGGTCGCGCGCCACCCTGTTCATCGCCTCCTGGTCCATGCGGTTCAGAAAGCGCGGCGGCTTGATCGGCTCGCGGCCGAGAAACAGGTTGCGCGCGATCGACAGCTGCGTGACCAGTGCCGAGTCCTGGTAGATGGTCTCGATGCCATGCGCTATGGCGTCGCTTGTGCTGCGGAAATCCACCTTCTTGCCGCGCACGAAGATGTCGCCGCTGGCCAGCGGCACCGCGCCCGACAGCACTTTGATCAGCGTCGACTTGCCGGCGCCGTTGTCGCCGAGCAGGCCGACGATCTCTCTTTCGTTGACGTGGAAGTTGGCATCCACAAGCGCCTGCACGCGTCCGTAGGACTTGCGGATGTTCGTCATGCGGATGAGCGGTTCGGCCATGGTTCACGTCCCTGCCTGGTGCCGGCGTTCGAGCCATGAGTGCAGCGCCATCATGCCGAGGATGATCGCGCCGATGAAGATGTTGTAGGCGAGCCCCGGCACGCCGATCAGCACGATGCCGTTGCGCATGACGCGCAGGATCAGGATGCCGAGCACGGTGCCGATGATGGTGCCGCGTCCGCCGGTCAGCGCCGTGCCGCCGATCACCACCATGGCGATGACCTCGAGCTCGTAGCCGGTGCCGCTGTTGGGATTGGCCGCAGAGGTGCGCAGCGACGAGATCACGCCGGCAAGCGAGGCCATCACCGCCGACAGGATGAACAGGCCGACCTTGACGCGGCTGACGTTGACGCCGCGCGCACGCGCCGCATTGGGGTTGCCGCCGGCCGCCTGGATCCAGTTGCCGGTGCGGCTTTGCGTCAGCACGTAGCCGAGCACGATCGCAGCGCCGATGAACCAGAACAGCGAGGCGTAGACGCGGAATGGGCCGATATAGAAGTCGCCGACCAGGATGTCGGCAAGCCAGCTGCCTTCGGCGCTCCAGGTGCGCTGCGGAAAGCCGTCGGTGACGAACAGCGCGGTGCCGCGCACGACGAGCAGCATGCCGAGCGTGACCAGGAAGGATGGGATCTTGAGTTGGGTGACGAAGCAGCCGTTGACCAGCCCGATCAAGGCCGCGACCATTAGCGCGATGACGAAGCCCATCTCCAGCGAGGTGACGTCGCCGTTGAAAAGCGTCCACATCAGCACCGGCGAGAAACCGAACAGCGAGCCGACCGAAAGGTCGAATTCGCCCGATGTCATCAGCAAGGTCATCGCCAGCGCGATCAGGCCGAGCTCTACGGTGAAGGCGAGGATGTTGGAGATGTTCTGCGGCGATAGAAAATCCGGATTGATGGCCCAGAAGACGACGAGTTCGACGACGAGCAGCACCAGCGGGCCGAATTCCGGCCGCGCGATGAAACTCTGGATGAAGGAACGGTTTTCCATTGAGCCCGCGACGTGGATGAACTTGGCTAAAAGCGCGTCGCGATCTTTCGGATTCGCGCCACGCGCTTTAGATTCTTGATTTTACGCATGTCTTTGTCCCGAAACCGGTTCCCACTTTCGGGAGACATGCTTTAGGCCCGCGCGTGGGCAGGCCGGCGAAAGGAATGGCGTGGCCGAGGCGGCCACGCCATTCGGTCGCGGATTACTTGCCGGACAGGATCTTGTCGTAGACGCCGGCGGTGTCCTTTTCGTAGAGCGCGCCGGTGATCACGTTGAAGCCCGGAGGAATGCCGGCCGACGCCATCGCGGCAAGCGACAGCGCCACATAGCTTGTGGCCTGCGGGTCCTGCCACTGCGCGGCGTTGACATAGCCGTTCAGCACTTCCTGGGTGGTGTCGAGCGAGTTGCCCCAACCGACGACCGGGATTTCGCCCGGCTTGACGCCGACCTGGTCGAACACGCGCTTGATCGAGCCGGTGACGAGGTCGCCGAGGCCGATGATCGCCTTGACCTTGCCCTTGTGCGCGGTGAGATAGTCGACCATGCGGTTGATCACCTCGGCCTGGTCGAGCGTCGCCTCGGTCACCTCATAGGTGATGCCGAGCGGCTCGAACACGCTCTTGATGCCTTCCTCTTCCTGCACGCCGTAAGTGGCGCCGGGCACCTCGACCGGCATCCAAACGAAGTCGCCCTTCTTCACCAGGCCCTTGTCGACCAGGTACTGCGCCCAGTGCTTGCCGAAGGTGACGTTGTCGCCGCCGACATAGGCATTGAAGTTCGCCTTCGGATCGGGCGTGTTGAAGTTGATGATCGGGATGTTGGCCGCGCGGGCCTCCTTGACGATTTCAACCAAGCTCCCCGGATCGGGGCTGGTGGTGACGATGCCGTCGGCCTTGGCCGAGATGGCGGCGCGCACAGCCTCCTGCTGCGATGCGACGTCGCCATTGTGGAACGAGGTGTTTACCTTGCTGCCGGTGTCGCTTGCCCATTGCTTGGCGCCGGCCAGGAAATAGGTCCAGACCGGATCGGCCGGGCCGCCATGCGAAATCCAGTAGAACGTCTTGGCCTCAGCCATCGCCGGAATGGCGAGCGCTGCGATCAAGCCAAGCACGAGCAGTCTCAGCCTCGAAAGCATTCGATTTCCTCCCATGTTGAAATCTCTCCTCTACATCAAGCGCGATGCAGTCCGGGAACCGCATCCCCCGCCAGCGCCGACCGGAAACGTTAAGAGCATTCCCTTTTTCGGCCGATGGCAAGCCTCCGCCGCCAATGGATGTTGGCACGGCCGCGCACGCCATCAGCGAACCCATCAGATTGCATCAGTTGCGGTGATATTTTGCGGGCAAACCCTCGCCGTTGCGCCCCATCAGCCTGTCGTGATGGGCACAAGCGTGTTGCCGCTTTGATCCGCTAGATGAGATCGGCCCGGGCGAGATCGCGCATCAGATGGCTGGCGCCGTAGGTCCAGTGCGGGCAGTCCGGCGACAGCCGCACGCGATTGACCAGGGCACCGAGTTTTTCGGACGAGATGGTGACCAAATCGCCGACCTTGTGGGTAAAGCCCTTGCCCTTCTCGCCGCGATCCTTCGACGGCACGAACATGGTGCCGAGATAGAGCGCCAGCCCGTCCGGATACTGGTGATGCGGCCCCATCGCGGCCTTGACCAGCTCTTCCGGCGAGCGGCTGATTTCGGCCATCGAGCTTGCGCCCTCCAGCGAAAATCCATCCTCGCCCTCGACGCCGAGCCGCACCGTCGCGCGCTTCACGTCGGCGATAGAAAAGGTCTCGTCGAAGAGCCGGATGAAGGGGCCGAGCGATGCGGAAGCATTGTTGTCCTTGGCCTTGCCGAGCAGCAGCGCCGACCGGCCCTCGACGTCGCGCAGGTTGACGTCGTTGCCGAGCGTGGCGCCCACGATGCGGCCCGAGCTGTCGGCGATCATGGCGATCTCCGGCTCCGGATTGTTCCAGGTGGAGACCGGATGCAGGCCGACATCGGCGCCGAAGCCGACGGAGGCCATGGGCTGGCACTTGGTGAAGATCTCGGCGTCGGGGCCGATGCCCACTTCCAGATATTGCGACCAGGCCCCGCGCTGGATGAGCTTGGCCTTGATCTCCATCGCCTCGGGCGAGCCGGGCTTCAGCTTCGAGAGGTCATGGCCGATCAGCCCGGCAATGTCGGCGCGGATGGCGTCGGCCTTCTCGGCCGAGCCGCGCGCCTGCTCCTCGATGACGCGCTCGAGCAGGCTGACGACGAAGGTGACGCCTGAAGCCTTCACCGCTTGCAGGTCGACGGGCGAAAGCAGGATCGGCTTCTTTGCATCGCGCCCGGCCTCGAAGCTGTTCGCCGCGATGTCTTCCAGCGCGCCGATCGCCTTGCCCTTGGCCGAGCGCACGTGGCCCGCCGGGTCCTTCAGCTCGCAGACGTCGCGCACCGTGGGCGCCGCGCTCGAGGTGATGTCGATCACCTGGCCGCCGCGCACCGTGACCACCAGCGGATGGGAGGCATCGCTGGTTCTGGCGCGGCCGACGAAAAGGCCATCGGCCGGGAGACGGGTCGGGTCGGTCATGGTGTCGGTCCTCTTGATTTTTCGCGCGCGGCACTTTTCCCCGATTTCGCCGAAACGTCTATCCCGTCTATGGCAAGGTTATGGGCTACAGGCATGCTGTCACATAGCCAAGGGTGGACTGGCCTATCGAGCGCTCTTTCAAGTTTGTGAAATCAGCAATAGGATTTTCACGAAGCTCCAGCGCCTCAGGTGAACGCTTGCCCGCAGCCTTTTCCGATCCGATCTGGCAGAAGCCCAAAATGGCCCCGGCGTTCCAGCCCGGGCTATCAGGCGGCGGCACGCTCGACGCGGTCATCGTCGGCGGCGGCATCATGGGCCTGTCGACCGCCTTGCATGCGGCCCGTGCCGGTCTTTCGGTGCAGGTGCTGGATGCTGGCGCGATCGGGCAGGGCGCTTCCGGCCTCAATGGCGGCCAGGTCATTCCCGGCCTCAAATATGATCCGGAATGGCTGATCGGGCATTTCGGTACGGAGCGCGGCGGGGCCCTGGTCGACTTCGCCGCCTCGACGGCCGATGCCGTGTTCGACCTCATCCGCGACGAGCAGCTCGCGGTGCCGTTCACGCGCAACGGCTGGATCCAGGCGGCGCACACCGAGACCGCGTTGAAGGCTGCCGCCAATCGCGACCGGCAATGGCGGGGGCGCGGCGCCGACGTCAAGCTGCTCGACCGGGTCGAGATCGCTGCCATGACCGGCGCCAAGGGCTATCTCGGCGGCTGGCTCGACCGTCGCGCCGGCGTCATCGATCCACTGTCCTACACGCTGGAGCTGGCGCGCATCGCCTCGGCGGCCGGTGCCAGGATCGCCGAGGGGCAGAAGGTGGTGAAGCTCAGCAGGGAAGCAGGCATCTGGCGGGTATCGGTGCAAGGCGGTGCCGAATTGCGCGCCAAGTCGGTCGTGCTTGCCACCAATGCCTATACGGATGGCCTGCTTCCCGGCCTCGCCCGGACCATCGTGCCGCTGCACTCTTTCCAGATCGCCACCGCGCCGCTGCCGGCCGGGCTTGCTTCCACGATCCTGCCCGGCGGCCAGGCCGTCTCGGACTCCCGTCGCATTCTCGTCTACTACCGCAAGAGCGCGGACGGCCGGCTGGTGCTCGGCGGCCGCGGGCGCATGGCGCTGCCGTCCAGCGCCGCGGACTGGGCGCATCTCGAGCGCGCGCTCACTCGCCTCTATCCGGTGCTTGCCGGCATCGCCATCGACAAGCGCTGGTTCGGCCGCGTGGCGATAACGCCGGACCATCTTCCGCACCTGCATGAGCCGGAAAAGGGCCTGCTTGCCGTCGTCGGCTGCCAGGGCAGGGGCGTCGGGCTGATGAGCGCGCTTGGCAAGCGCATGGCGAACTACCTGGCGAATGGCGATGTCGGGGAATTGCCATTCCCGTTGTCGCCGGTCCGACCGATCCCGTTCCACGCCTTCCGCCAGATCGGCGTCGCCGCCACGATCACCTGGTACCGGATGCTCGACGCATTCGAGCCCTGATGGCGACCGCGTGCGGCGCACAAGCGATTCAGCTTGACGGTTTCACAAATATGAAAAAGAATTAGCTGATTTCAAAAATCGATGGGCAGCTGCCCAGTAGGCAATAAAATGTCGACCATCGTTGCAGCGCGGCCATCGCCGGAAACCCGCATCTCGCCGGTCTTCCGCTTCGCCATGCTGGTGCCCGGCGGGCTGGTCACCTTCTTCCTGATCCTGTTCGCGCTCGGCCTGGTGCTCTTGCTCGCCTTCAGGAGCAATGACGGCTCCCTGCTCGGCGCCGGCCTGACGGCGGAGAATTTCGTCACCGTGGCCACCGATCCGCTCTACTGGACGGTGACGCTGCGCTCGCTGGTGATCGCCGGCCTTGTCACGCTTGCGACCGTTGTGACCGCCTATCCCGTCGCCTACTACCTCGCCTTCCATGCCGGGCGTCGGCGCAATCTGCTGCTCTTCCTGGTCACGCTGCCGTTCTGGACCAGCTATCTGCTCCGCGTCTTCGCCTGGAAGATCGTGCTTGCCTATAACGGCGTGCTGAATTCGGCCTTCATCGAAAGCGGCCTCTGGTCGGAACCGACGCTGGCCTTCCTCAACACGCCGGCAGCGGTCGTGGTGACGCTGGCGCACGCCTACGCGCCCTTCGCCATCCTGCCGATCTACGTGGCGCTGGACACCATCCCGAAATCGCTGCTCGAAGCCGCCTCCGATCTCGGCGCGCGACCCTTCACCAGCTTCCGCCGCGTCGTGCTGCCCAACTCGATGCCGGGCGTGCTGGCGGCGGCGCTGGTCGTCTTCGTGCCGACCGTCGGCGACTATGTCACGCCGGCCATGGTCGGCGGCCCGGCCAGCACCATGATCGGCACGCTCATCCAGTCGCAGTTCGGCAAGGCCAATGACTGGCCCTTCGGCGCCGCGCTCTCGGTCTGCGTCATGCTGGTCATCCTGTGCGTGGTGCTGGTCGTGCGCGGCACCGACCGCAGGTTTGGCAGCCGTACATGAGCAGCGCGCGCAAAGGGGCAAATGCAGGCGGCCGCTGGCTCGGCCTCTATGTGCTTGCCTATCTCGTCTTCCTCTATCTGCCGATCCTTTTGATCCCGCTGTTTTCCTTCAACGATTCCATCCAGGCGGCATTTCCGCTGCAGGGTTTCACGCTCGGCTGGTATGAGACGCTCTACGGCAATCCGGCGCTCTCCGGCGCCTTGGCGAACAGCCTGATCATCGGCGTCATCGCCGCATCGGGCGCAACGCTCTGCGGCATCACCGTCTCCTACATGGACCTCTACGGCCGCTCGCCGCTTGCCGCCACCATCAGCGCCGTAGCCCGGCTGCCGATCCTGATCCCCGGCGTCATCGTCGGCATTTCGCTCTTGATCCTGGTCAACCTCATCGGGCTGGGGCCGTCGCGCATCGCCATCGTGCTCGGCCATATCCTGGTGGCGCTGCCGACGACGGTGGTGGTGATGCGCAGCCGCTTCGCCGCCATCCCGAAGACCATCCGCGAGGCGGCGCTCGATCTTGGCGCCTCCGACTGGACGACATTCAGGCGCGTCATGCTGCCGCTGAGTGCGCCGGCCGTGCTGTCGGCCTTCATGCTCGCTTTCCTCACCTCCTTCGACGAGTTCATCGTCGTCTTCTTCCTCGCCGGCACCGAGCCGACGCTGCCGCTCTACATCTGGAGCCAGCTGCGCTTCCCGCGCTCGCTGCCGACCGTGATGGCGCTGGGCACGGTGATCCTCACCGTGTCCTTCATCATCGCCGCGCTCGCCGAGCTCCTGCGCCACCGCGGCCTCGGCGCGGCGCGTCGCAATCCAGCCTGAACCACAACAAGAGAGAGAGGAGAACGAAAATGACATTCCACCTGAAATCGATCACTGGACTGAAGGCCCGCGCCGGCCTTGCCGCCTTGGCCTTGGCGCTGTCGTCGACGGTCGCTGTTGCCGCCGACAAGCTGCAATACTTCACCTGGTCGGGCTACGAGTTGCCGGACTTCAACAAGAGCTTCCTCGCCGCGCATCCGGACGGCGTCGAGGCGACGATCTTCGGCGACGATGACGACGCCTTCACCAAGGTCAAGGCCGGCTTCCGGCCCGACATCGCGCATCCCTGCTACGACAAGGTGGCGCGCTGGAACAAGGAAGGCCTGCTGCAGCCGATCGACACCAAGCGCATCAAGAACTGGGATTCGATCTTCCCGGTGTTCAAGAACCTGCCCGACCTGCAGGCCGGCGACGGCAAGGTGTGGATGGTGCCGTGGGACTGGGGCAACACCTCGATCCTCTACCGCACCGACCTGGTCAAGGACCCCGAGGCGAGTTGGAACCTTCTGTGGGACAAGCAATATGCCGGCCGCATGGCGACCATCGACGCCGTGCATGACACGCCGATCGTCGCCGCGCTGCTGGCGGGCGTGAACCCGTTCGACATGACGCCGGAGCAGATGGAGAAGGTCGCCGCGAAACTGCGCGAGCAGCGGCCGCTGCTGTCGAGCTACACCACCGACATGACCTCGGTCGAGCAGGCCTTGGCCAGTGGCCAGCTGGTCGCCGCAATGACCTGGAACGCGTCGGCCACCTCGCTCAAGAAACAGGGCGTGCCGGTCGAATTCATGAAGCCGAAGGAAGGCATGCTGACCTGGGCCTGCGGCTTCGTTATGCTGAAGGACGCCAAGAACGTCGACCTCGCCTATGACTTCATCAACAGCCGGCTCGATGCCGACTCCGGCAAATACCTGATCCAGTCGTATGGCTATGGCAGCTCGCTCGCGACCGCCTTCGCCGGCGTGTCGAAGGACGAGCTGGAAAAGCTGCAATTGCCGGCCGATCCGGACGTGATGCTGAAGAGCACCATCTTCACCGGCCCGATGAAGCAGAATGACGATGTGGCGAAGATGTTCGAGAAGGTGAAGGCCGGCGGGTGAGCGTAGCGGACTCCCCTTCTCCCCTTGTGGGAGAAGGTGGATCGGCGCGCAGCGCCGAGACGGATGAGGGGTGTTGGACGGATCGCCGTCCCTGCCAAGCTGGAGCACCCCTCATCCGTCGCCTTCGGCGACACCTTCTCCCACAAGGGGAGAAGGGGAGCCTGGCGGGGCTGCGCCGCGCCGACGAAGACTAGCGAGGACTGCTGCATGGACGTTTTTGACGAAGCCGCGGAGAAACCGAAGGACGATGCCGACGTCCGCGTCGGCCGGCGCGTGCGGGCGCTGAGGTTGGAGCGCAAGCTGTCGCTGGCCGAGCTTGCCGCCAAGGCCGGCATTTCCATCGGCGCGCTCAGCCAGATCGAGCGCGGCATGTCCTCGCTCCGCGTCAAGGTGATCTGGCCGCTCGCCGCCGCCCTCGACATCGAGCCCTCGGCGCTGATCGCCGACGGCAATGATGCCGTCAACGACCTCTATTGCGTGCGCGCCGACAAGCGGCGACAGATTCCGGTGAAATCCGAGGGTATCGCCAAGGCGCTGCTGTCGCCGCCGGCTGCCGCGCTCACCGGCATGCTGGTGACGGTCGAGGCCGGCGGCGGCACGGCGGAAGCCTACGCCCATGCCGGCCACGAGTTCGGCTTCGTGCTGACGGGCGAGGTCGAACTGGTGGTGGATGCCACGACCTATCTGCTGAAGGCAGGCGACAGCTTCGCTTTCAAGAGCACGCTGCTGCATGCCTTCCGCAACCCCTGCGCCGAACGCTGCCAAATCCTTTGGGTCAACACCACCAAGCCCTCCGAGGTGCGCGATGGCGCTTGATGCGCTCGTTCGACTGCAGAAAGTCTCGAAGATTTTTCCAGGCGGCATTGTCGGTCTCGAAGCCGTCGATCTCGACATTGCGCCGGGCGAGTTCCTGACCCTGCTCGGTCCCTCCGGCTGCGGCAAGACGACGAGCCTGCGCGTCATCGCCGGCTTCGAGAGCCCGACAAGCGGCAATGTGCTGCTGGAGGGCCGCGACATCACCGGCTTGAGGCCCTTCGACCGCCCGGTGAACACCGTCTTCCAGGACTATGCGCTGTTCCCGCATATGGACGTCGCCGCCAATGTCGGCTTCGGCCTCTCGCTGCGCAAATTGTCCGGCGCCGATCAGGCCAGGCGTGTCGGCGAGGCGCTCGACATGGTCGGCCTCGCCGACAAGCTCGGCGCCCGCGTCTCCGAGCTCTCCGGCGGCCAGCGCCAGCGCGTCGCGCTCGCGCGCGCCATCGTCTGCGAGCCGCGCGTGCTTCTGCTCGACGAGCCGCTGTCGGCGCTCGATGCGCATCTGCGCGAGCAGATGCAGGTCGAGCTGAAGCGGCTGCAATCGCGGCTCGGCACCACCTTCGTGATGGTCACCCATGACCAGACCGAGGCGCTGTCGATCTCCGACCGCATCGTCGTCATGAACAAGGGCCGCATCGAGCAGATCGCGCCGCCGGCAACGCTGTACGACCGGCCGGCGACGCGCTTCGTCGCCTCCTTCATCGGCACGATGAACCTCTTGCAGTCGCGCTTTCTCGGACGCGACGGCGAGCGGCTGCGCTTCGCCGCCGGCGAGCTGCCGCTGGAGGCGGTCTCCAACACCGGAGAGATGCCGGCCGCCGGCGACACGCGCACGATCGGCGTGCGGCCGGAGGATCTGCTGGCAGCCACCGTGGCCGCCGACGGCACCGCGCCGGCCAGGGTGAGCGGCGTCGTCTTTCACGGCCGCACGCTGCGCCTCCATGCTGAGCTCGGGCAGGGGACTTCGATCGTCATCGACGCGCCGCGCCGCGCCGACGGTTTTCAATTCAGCGTCGGCGACGTGGCCCATATCAGCCTGCGGCGTGGCGCCAACTGCCCTGTGCTTTCGAGCTGACCGCTAGTCTAGAGCGTTTCAGCGATTCATAGAATCGCCGAACCGCCCTAAGTATTTGTTTTTACGAAATTCCCGACGGAAAACCGTTACACACTTTTCCTGGAATTGCTCTAAAGACCGGTCAGGACGCCCTGGCGAAGAATCCCTGGTAGTCGGATTTGGCCTGCAGCAGGCGCAGGATGTTCTCGCGCGAGCCGCGAACATGCGCGCGAGCGCGCTCGCCGGCTAAAGCGACATCGCCGGCGCAGATCGCGTCGACGATGCCGGTATGCTCCTCGCGGGTGATCTTCCATTCGTCCAGCCACAGAAGCTCCGTCCAGACATATTGCTGGCATTTGTCGAGGATGCCGCAGAGCATGCCGTGGAGCATCTCGTTGCCGCTGAGTTCGGCGATCACCCGGTGCAGGTCGATGCCGACCTGCAATTCCTCGAATTTCTCACGTGTGCTGCGGTCGGGGATCGCCGCCAGGCGCTCGCATTCGGCGAGCATCTCGCGCAGCCTTGCCTTGTCGGCGCTGGTGGCGTTGGCCGCCGCCAGCTCGGTCGCGCGCCCGTCGAGCAGCTCGCGGATATCGAAGGCTTCGCGGAACATGTTCAGGTTGAACTCGGCAACGATATAGCCCTGGCGCGGCCGGCCGATGACCAAGCCGTCGCGTTCGAGCCGGTTGAAGGCCTCGCGCACCGGCGTGCGGCTTACCTTCAGGCGCTCGGCGATCTCGTTTTCCGTCACGCGGCCGCCCGGCGGGATCTGACCGGTGATGATCATCGCCTTCAGCTTCTCGAACACCGAGTCGCGCAGCGTGTTCTTTCTCTCCTTGCTCAAGCGTCCCGCCTCCAACGGTCTGTCATGGATTCGCAGTTGTAGTGCCTTTTGGCTCCTGCTTGAAACAGGACGGTTTCCGACAAGGGCCAAGCTCCGAACCGACGCCTTCGTTCATCTTTGCCAAAAAACGCATAGCCCGTGTTGACATCGGCTTCCGGTGAATTACACTCAAAATTGTATACAAACTCGCATACCAAATCAATGATAATGGGAACACCGGTTGGAGAAGCGATAATGATGAAGACACATATCTATGGTCTGGCCGCCGCTGGCCTGCTGGCCTCGTTCGCCGTTCCGGCGTCGGCCGCCGACACCATCACCGTCGCCTCATGGGGCGGCACCTATCAGGAGGCGCAGACCAAGGCCTTCTTCGATCCGACGGCCAAGGAGCTTGGCATCACCATCAAGCAGGACACCACCAACGGCCTGGACGACGTGCGCCTGCAGGTCACCGGCAACGCCGTCAAATGGGACATCACCGAGCTTGGCGCCGACGAATGCGCGCGCGGCTCCAAGGAAGGCCTGTTCGAGAAGCTCGATTACAACCTCATCGACAAGAGCGGCATCAACCCGAAGCTTGTCCATGACGACTGGGTCGGCATCTCCTACACCTCCGTGGTGCTGATCTACCGGACCGATGTTTTCGGTGACAAGGGACCGAAGACCTGGGCCGATTTCTGGGATGTCGAGAAGTTTCCGGGCCGCCGCGCCCTCTCCGGCAGCCAGGCGACCGAAACGCTGAGCGTCGCGGCACTCGCCAAGGGGCTTCCGATCGACAAGGTCTATCCGGTCGACATCGATGGCGCGCTGCAATCCGTCGACAAGGTCCGGGGCCATATCGACGCCTGGTGGACGTCCGGCGCGCAGGCCATGCAACTCGTCAAGGATGGCGAGGTCGATATGGCAAGCATCTGGAACGGCCGCGCCGGCACCTTGAAGAAGGAAGGCGCGCCGGTAAGCTTCTCCTTCGACCAGGGCGTGCTCGCCGCCGACTGCATGGTCATCCCGAAGGGTTCGAAGAACAAGGACCTTGCGATGAAGGCGCTGGCCAGGTTCGTCAGCCCGGATCTCCAGGCCAACCTGCCGCTCTATGTCGACAACGGTCCGGCCAACGAGAAGGCCTTCGAGACCGGCAAGATCCCGCAGGAGCGGATCAAGGACATCAACTCCTCGCCCGAGAACGTCAAGAAGCAGGTGCTGCAGGATCCCGAATTCTGGCGCGACACCCTCGTCGAGGCGACCGAGAAGTTCAACAACCTGATCCAGCAATAGGCTAAGCAATTCCAGGAAAAGTGCGCAGCGGTTTTCCGTCCGGAATTGGGTAACAACAGACTGCCGGAGCGGCGCGCCGAAGCGTCGCTCCGTTCCAGACAATGTTCCGGAGTTGAAGGAGATGCTCTTGTCTCTTGCGCCGTCAGCGCTTCCCATCGGCATTCACGGTATCGAGAAGCGCTTCGGCTCGCTCTCCATCCTGAGCGATCTCAGCCTCGATGTCGCCGCGGGTGAATTCCTGACGCTGCTCGGTCCCTCGGGATCGGGAAAGACGACGCTGCTGATGATCCTGGCGGGTTTTGTTCGCGCCAATGCCGGCTCAATCAAGGTCGGTGGCGAGGAGATCATCACCATGCCGCCGCACAGGCGCAACATCGGCATGGTGTTCCAGAATTATGCGCTGTTCCCGCACATGAACGTCTTCCACAATGTCGCCTTTCCGCTGAAGCAGCGGCGGGCCTCCGTGGCCGACACCAGGGAGCGCGTGGAGAAGGCGCTTGATCTCGTGCGCCTGCAGGGGCTGGGCGAGCGCCGCGTCGACCAGCTTTCCGGCGGCCAGCGCCAGCGCGTGGCGCTGGCGCGCGCCATCGTCTTCGAGCCGCGCATCGTCTTGATGGACGAGCCGCTCTCGGCGCTCGACAAGGGGCTGCGCGAGCACATGCAGATCGAGCTGCGCAACCTGCACCGCCGGCTCGGCATGACGACCGTCTACGTCACCCACGACCAGCGCGAGGCGATCACCATGTCGGACCGCATCGCGGTCATGAATGCCGGCCGCATCGAGCAGATCGACCAGCCCGAGGCGCTCTATGCCAAGCCGAAGACGAAGTTCGTCGCCGGCTTCATCGGCGAATCCAACTTCATCCCCGTCGAATGCCGCAACGGCAGCGTCTGGTATGAGGACCGCAAGCTGCGCATGAACGATCCGCCGCCGGCCGCCGGTCCGCATCTGATGGTGGTGCGGCCGGAAAAGCTGCGGCTGATCGCCGACACGGACCAGTCGGGCCTCAACATGCTGCCGGCGACCGTTGGCGATGTCATCTACCAGGGCGACAGCTTCATCTGCTACGCGACGCTGCGCGACGGCCGGCAGGTGACGCTGCGCGACTATTGCCGCTCCGACGTGCTGGCGAAGCTGCCGGCGCCGGGCGAGCCGATCACGCTCGGCATCGATGCGCAGGATGTCGTGCTGGTGGCGGACCAATGAGCGTCGGATCCGCGAGCCTCGGCCATGCCGGCAAGTCTGATGGCATGCTGAACGCTGACGCGCTGCGCGCCGATGCGCGGCGGCAGGCACTGGGGCTGCTGGCGCTGCTGTCGCCCGGGCTGTTTCTGGTCTTCGCCGTCATCATCGTGCCGATCGGCTGGCTGTTCTGGCTGTCGCTGTTCGACGAGACCGGTCAGCTCAGCGCCGCCAACTATGCGCGCTTCTTCGAGCAGGCGTCCTACATCAAGACCTTTGCCACCACCTTCAAAGTGGCCTTCGTCGTCACCGGCGCCTGCGTGCTGTTCGGCTATCCGCTGGCCTATATGCTGTCGCAGCTGCCGCGCCGCGCGGCCTCGATCTGCCTGATTTTCGTCATCCTGCCGTTCTGGACCTCGGTCTTGGTGCGCACCTATGCCTGGCTGGTCATCCTGCAGCGCAAGGGCCTGATCAACAACTGGCTGATCGACCTCGGCATCATCGGCCAGCCGCTGCCGCTCGCCAACAATTTCGCCGGCGTTGTCATCGGCATGACGCACATCATGCTGCCGTTCCTGGTGCTGCCGCTTTACGCTTCGATGAAGACGATCGACGTCGACTGCCTGCGTGCCGGCATGAATCTCGGCGCCAGCCCGGCGGCCACCTTCCGCCAGATCTTCTTCCCGCTGTCGCTGCCGGGCCTCGCCTCGGGCGTGGTCATCGT
Source organism: Mesorhizobium sp. M1D.F.Ca.ET.043.01.1.1 (assembly GCF_003952385.1). Taxonomy (NCBI): domain Bacteria; kingdom Pseudomonadati; phylum Pseudomonadota; class Alphaproteobacteria; order Hyphomicrobiales; family Phyllobacteriaceae; genus Mesorhizobium; species Mesorhizobium sp. M1D.F.Ca.ET.043.01.1.1. The sequence continues at coordinate 1,398,092 of NZ_CP034444.1, read as the reverse complement.
CTTCGTGCTTTGCCTCGGCTTCTTCGTCACGCCGGCGCTGATGGGCGGCGGCAAGGTCATCATGTGGGCCATGCGCATGGAGCAGGCGACCAGCCTCTATTCCAACTGGGGAGCGGGCGCGGCGCTCGGCGTCGTGCTGCTTGCCGTCACGCTGGCGCTGCTCGGCCTGTTCCAGCGGCTGCTCGGCGCGCGCGCCACCGGCGTATGGAGCAGGCGATGAGCGCACAAAACAGCCTGCCCATGTCGCACTGGCAACGTCTCTGGCTCTATCTGCTGGGCGGCCTCGTCATGCTGTTTTTAATCGCCCCCTCGGTGATCATCGTCATCATGTCCTTCTCCGGCTCGACGCTGCTGCAGTTCCCGCCCGAGCAATGGTCGTTGCGCTGGTATGAGGCCTACTTCGGCTCCGTCGAATGGCGCGACGCCACCGTCGTCTCGGTCAAGGTAGCGGTGATACGGCGATCGTGGCGACGCCGCTCGGCACCGCCGCGGCCTATGCCATCAATGCCGGCACGCTGCGGCTGACCGGCGCCATCAATGCGCTGCTGACGGCATCGCTGATCATCCCGGTCATCCTGATCGGCATCGGCACCTTCTTCCTCTATGCGCGCATCGGCCTCAACAACACGCTGACCGGCCTCGTCATCGCCCACACCGTCCAGGCGCTGCCGTTGGTGGTGCTCACCGTGCTTTCCGGCTTGCGTTCCTACGACATGAGCCAGGAAATGGTGGCGCGCAGCCTTGGCGCCGGACGCTTCGCCGCCTTCTTCCAGGTGACCCTGCCGCAGCTGCGCTTCTCGATCGTCTCGGGCGCGCTGTTCGCCTTCATCACTTCCTTCGACGAGGTGGTGGTCTCGCTCTTCATCTCGGGCGGCGAGACGACGACGCTGACGCGCCGCATGTTCAATGCGTTGCGCGATCAGATCGACCCGACGATTGCCGCCATTTCGACTTGCCTGATCGTGCTATCGATCGTCTTGTTGTCCGCCGCCCAGCTTTTCGGCCGCGGACGTTGAATACAGGGATAATCTGAACCGCATGCGTGATTTCCAGTTTCCCGGCCGCTCGCCGGTCCGCGCCACCGAAGCCATGGCCGCGACCTCGCATCCGCTCGCCACACTTGCCGCCATCGACATTCTGCGCTCCGGCGGCAACGCCATGGACGCTGCCGTCTGCGCCGCGGCGGTGCAGGCCGTGGTCGAGCCGCAATCGACCGGCATCGGCGGCGACTGTTTTGTCCTCTATTGCCCGAAGGGCGACGGCAACGTGATCGCTTTCAACGGCTCGGGCCGCGCGCCCCAGGCCGCGACGGTCGACTGGTATCGCGAGAACGGTTTCAGCGAGCTTCCCAAGCAGGGCCCGCATGCGGTCACCGTTCCCGGCGCCGTCGACGCCTGGTGCCGGCTGCTGGAGGATCATGGCCGCAAGGGCATCGCCGACGCTTTGGCGCCGGCCATCCGCTATGCCGAAGAAGGCTATGTCGTGCACGACCGGGTCGCCTTCGACTGGGCTGATCCGGAAACCGATCTGTCGGCCGACGAGGTGGCAACGCGCATCTTCCTGCCGGGCGGCAAGCCTCCCAAGGCCGGCGACGTCCATCGCCAGCCGGAACTGGCTGAGACGCTGCGCATCATCGCCAGGAAAGGTCGCGCCGGCTTCTATGAAGGCGCGGTGGCCGAGGATATTGTCGCACGGCTTCGCCAGCTTGGCGGGCTGCATACGCTGGACGACTTCGCCGCGACGAGGGGCGACTACAGGACTGCGATCGGCACCTCCTATCGCGGCTATGACATCCACCAGATGCCACCGAACAATCAGGGGCTCACCGCGCTCTTGATGCTCAATGTGCTGTCCGGCTTCGACCTTGCCGCGCTCGACCCGAATGGCGCCGAGCGCCTGCATCTGGAGATCGAGGCGGGACGGCTGGCCTACCAGGACCGGGATGCATTTTTCGCCGACCAGGACCATGTCGACGTTCCGGTGAACGCGCTGCTCTCCGGCGCCTATGCCGACCGGCTGCGCGCTGCGATCGATCCCGAGCGCGCGATGACGCATCTGCCGCGTCTTGATCTGCCGGGCAGCGACACGGTCTATATCACCGTCGTCGATAGCGACTTGAATGCGGTGAGCTTCATCAACTCGACCTATTATTCCTTCGGCAGCGGCGTCGTCGGGCCGAAGACGGGCGTCGTGCTGCAGAACCGCGGCTCGAGCTTCCGCCTCGATGCGAAGCACCCGAACGCGATAGCGCCCGGCAAACGGCCGATGCACACGATCATGCCGGGCATGATGACCAGGAACGGCCGCGCCGTGATGCCGTTCGGCGTCATGGGCGGCGGCTACCAGCCCTTCGGCCACGTGCATCTTTTGACCAATATGATCGATTTCGGCATGGACCCGCAGCAGGCGCTGGACGCAGCGCGCGTCTTCTACAACCACGATGTCGTCGAGGCCGAGCGCAGCGTGCGTCCCGACGCCACCGAGGGCCTGCGTCGCCGTGGCCACCGCGTTGTCGAGCCCGACCATCCCCTTGGCGGCGGACAGGGCAGTGCTCATCGATTGGGAAAAAGGCACCCTGACCGGCGCCTCCGATCCGCGCAAGGACGGCCTGGCGCTCGGATATTGAGCAGCCCTTTGCTGGACATCGGCCGACCGTTCGAAACATAGTCTGGAACCATGACAAGAAGCGAAAAATCCATCGACCTCGCCCATCGTCTCGCGCCCGGTGCCGAAGACGCGCCGGCCATTGCTGCGCCCGAACGGGCGGCTCTCTCGCATGGCAGGCTGCGCCGGCTGATCCAGGAGACAGTGGCTCGGCTCAACGCGCTCGGCATCGGCCGCGGCGACCGCGTCGCTATTGTTTTGCCGAACGGCCCGGAGATGGCGACGGCTTTCATCGCGATCGCCGCCGCCGCCTCCACGGCGCCGCTCAATCCCGCCTACCGCGCCGACGAGCTCGATTTCTATCTGAGCGACATCGGCGTCAAGGCGATCCTCGTCGGCAAGGACGAGACGGGGCCGGCGGTCGAGGTTGCCGGGCGTCTAGGCATCTCCGTGCTGCGGCTGGTCGTGCCGGACGGCGCGCCGGCAGGCGTCTTCACGATCGAGGGCGACTCGGCGGGAGCACCTGTCGTGTCCGGATTGGCCAAGGACGGCGATGTCGCGCTGCTGCTCCATACTTCCGGCACGACGTCGCGTCCGAAACTGGTGCCGCTCAGCCACGCCAATCTTGCCGCTTCGGCCGCGCATATCGGCGCAACGCTCGGCCTCAGCGCTGCCGACCGCTGCCTCAACATCATGCCCTTGTTTCACATCCACGGGCTGATTGCGGCGGTGCTGTCCTCGCTTGCCGCCGGCGGCAGCGTGTTCTGCACGCCGGGCTTCAACGCGCTGCGCTTCTTCCAGTGGCTGAGCGAGGCGAAGCCGAGCTGGTACACGGCGGTGCCGACCATGCATCAGGCGATCCTGCCGCGCGCCGCGCGCAATCCCGAGCAACTGGCCCAGGCGAAGCTGCGCTTCATCCGCTCGTCGTCGGCGTCGCTCCCGGCGCAGGTGATGGCCGAGCTGGAATCCACCTTCGGCTGCCCGGTGGTTGAGTCCTACGGTATGACGGAAGCCGCGCACCAGATGGCCTCCAACCGCCTGCCGCCCGGCCTGCGCAAGCCGGGCAGCGTCGGCGCGTCGGCCGGGCCGGAAGTGGCGGTGATGGCGCCGGACGGGCGGCTGCTCGCAGCCGGCGAGATCGGCGAGATCGTTATTCGCGGGCCGAACGTGACCGCCGGCTACGAGAAGAACCCCGACGCCAACGCCGGCGCCTTCGCGCATGGGTGGTTCCACACCGGCGACCAGGGCGTGCTCGACGAGGACGGTTATCTGCGCGTCACCGGCCGGCTGAAGGAGATCATCAATCGCGGCGGCGAAAAGATCTCGCCGCTCGAGGTCGACGGCGTGCTGATGGACCATCCGGCGGTGGCGCAGGTCGTCACGTTCGCCATGCCGCATGACAAGCTCGGCGAAGAGGTCGCGGCGGCGATCGTGCTGCGCGAAGGCCAGAGCGCCAGCGAGGCCGATATTCGCGGCTTCGCCGCGACGCGGCTCGCCGATTTCAAGGTGCCGCGCAAGGTGGTGATCCTGGACGAGATTCCGAAGGGCGCGACCGGCAAGTTGCAGCGCATCGGCCTTGCGGCAAAGCTCGGTCTCGGCTGATGCGCATCACAGTCTTTGGCGCCGGTGCCATCGGGGGCTATCTCGCCGCCAAGCTGGCGATCGCCGGCAACGTCGATCTGTCGATCGTGGCGCGCGGCGCGCATCTCGAAGCGATCGAGGCCAACGGCCTTCGCCTGATCGAGGACGGCAAGGAGCAAGCGACACGGGTGAGGGCCGCGGCCCGGGCAGAAGAGCTCGGCGCGCAGGACTATGTCGTGCTGGCGTTGAAGGCGCACTCGCTGGCGCCGGCGCTCGGCCAGATCGCGCCGCTGCTGGGCGAGGGGACCGCCGTCGTCACCATGCAGAACGGCGTGCCCTGGTGGTATTTCTACAGGGCACGCGGCGCGCTCGAAGGCACGCGGCTGAACGCGGTCGATCCCGGCGGGACGATCTGGCAGCGCATCGGGCCCAAGCGCGTCATCGGCTCGGTCGTCTATCCGGCGGTCGAGGTCGATGCGCCCGGCCTGATCCGTCATGTCGAGGGCACGCGCTTTTCGCTCGGCGAGCCTTCCGGCGAAAAGAGCGAGCGTGTCGCAGCACTCGCGCGCGAACTGGTCAAGGCCGGGCTGCAGGCGCCGGTCCGCGAGGACATACGCTCGGAGATCTGGGTGAAGCTCTGGGGCAATCTCTCCTTCAACCCGATCTCGGCGCTGACCGGCAGCACGCTCGCCGCCATCGTCGCTGATCAAGGCACGCGCGCGCTTGCCCACGCCATGATGCTGGAGGCTCAGGCCATTGGCGAGAGCCTCGGCGTGCGTTTTCCCGTTTCCGTCGACCGGCGCATCAAGGGCGCCGGCGATGTCGGCGAGCACAAGACCTCGATGCTGCAGGATCTCGAGCGCGGCCGCCCGATGGAGATTGATGCGTTGGTGAGCGCCGTGCAGGAACTCGGCCGCCTGACCGGCCAGCCGACGCCGGCCATCGACAGCGTTCTGGCGCTGGTGCGGCGCCTGGCGATCGAACGTGGATGTTATTCTTCCTTGTAGAATGTTCCTGTTTTGTTCTAGACTATCCTTGGCGATTATGTACTTTACAAACACGGGAAACGCTGATACCTTGATTTCACACTAGGAATCCGGGTTATGAGCGTCCTTTCCGAACCGCACTTTCACAACGAAGAAGCCGCTTTCGAGCGGTTGGAAGCGATTGTGTGGCCGGAGGGTCCGGTTTGCCCGAAGTGCGGCAATTGCGAACAGAACCGCATTACCCGCGTGACCGGCGCGACTGCCCGCACTGGCCTTCGTCGCTGCTTGGAGTGCAAGAAGCAGTTCACGGTGAAGGTCGGAACGGTGTTCGAAAGCAGCCACGTTCCGCTGCATAAGTGGTGGCAGGCGGCGCACCTTCTGGCGTCCAGCAAGAAGGGCATCAGCGCCCATCAGCTGCACCGCACGCTACAGGTCCAGTACAAGACCGCTTGGTTCATGTTCCATCGTCTGCGCGAAGCGATGCGCGACGGCGGCTTTTCTCCCATCGGCGGTGAAGGGAAGCAGGTCGAGGTTGATGAAACCTACATTGGCCGGCTGAAGGGCCAGCCTAAGCGCTTCGGCGGTGGCGGCCACAAGAACGTTGTTTTGACGCTAGTGGAACGCGGCGGCATCGCGCGTTCCTTTCATGTGGATGGCGCTACCGTTGCTCGCGTCGTGCCGATCGTGCGCGCCAACATTGCCAAGGAAACGGCTTTGATGACCGACGAGAGCAATCTGTATCCGCGCGTCGGAGCGGAATTCGCTTCTCATGATTTTGTGACCCACAAGAACCAAGAGTATGGCCGTGGCCATGTCCATACGAACACGGTTGAAGGCTATTACAGCATCTTCAAGCGCGGCATGAAGGGTGTTTACCAACATTGCGGTGAGCAGCATCTTCACCGCTATCTTGCGGAGTTCGATTTCCGCTACAGTAACCGCGTCGCGCTTGGCGTCGATGACAACAACCGGACGGTCAAGGCTATGGCTGGCATCGTTGGAAAGCGTCTGAAATATCGGGACTCGTCGGTAGGCGTCCTGTGACGTTCGATCCTCGAAAACCCGACTTGCTAGGCGGCGGAATATTCACCGTTCCTGAAACCGCAGAGCTAGTTGAAGCGCCCCAGGCGTCTGTGCGGGTTTGGGTGAACGGCAAGAAGGGACGCCAGCAGCCGGTCATTGATAACCAGCTTGGGTTGGTGAATGGAAAGGTTGCGGTCAATTTCACCAATCTCATGGAGCTTCGTTTCGTTGCGAGGTTTGCCAACGAGGGAGTACGTCTGAACGAAATCCGCTCCATCTTGCAGGAGGCGAAAGCTACCCTCGCTCACCCGCATCCTTTTGCGACGCGTATTGTGTTCCAAACTGATGGCAGGAAAATCGTAGCGGCGATTTCCAGAAAGCACGGCGTCGAACTCGTTTATGAGGATCTGAAAACCAAGAACTTTGAGATGCCGATCATCGTTATGCCTTCTCTGAAAGAGGATGTTATTTTCGACCCGGCCGGCAATATGGTCGCTTGGTATCCGCGAAAGGAAACAGCCCCGAACGTTATCGTTCATCCGCGCTTCTCTTTTGGAAGACCAATTCTGCAGGAAAGCCATATACCGACAGAGAGGCTGGCCCATGCCGTAAAGGTGGAGGGAAGCTGTGTTGTGGTGGCGGACCAGTTCGAAATATCTGAAAAGCAAGTTAGAGAAGCCGTACGCTTCGAGGCTGACTTGCGGCAGGCGGCTTGAAGGTCGCCTTTGATGAAAATATGCCAGCCGCCATGGTGCGGGTCTTCAAGCTTTTCCATAAAGAGCGCTGGGACAATTGGCTCTTCTGCCGTAAGGCCGCTTTGTTGCTGCATTGGTGGCCGACGATCCTGGCGCATGTTCGGACAGCCAGTCCGGGCTTCTTTGTGGTCCCGTGTGCTTGGCCGGACGAAGGCAAGGGTGCGCTACGCGAGATTTCGACGGAAGACGCGAAGCTGGTTAAAATGCAGCAGCAAATCGCGGACGGAGAGCCCAAGCGAGAAGCCCGCAAGGCGAAGCGTGAGAAGGCCGCCGCAGCCGACCAGATGAGAATGTTTAATGAAGCCCAAGACGAAGCAAGCTGATCAGTCCGCCGAATTCATTCGAGTGGCGAAAGAGATTGGCGCGGATAATGAAAAGTCCGCCGCCGACGCTCTAATGGGCAAGCTGGCGAAAACGCCGCCAGACCCGAAACACAAGCCGGCTGTAAAGCCGAAGCGAAAGAAATGAAACCCACAAGACGGCGTAATTGGGCGAGCGTAATTAACTCGAACCATCTTGATTTGGCTCGTCAGATAAACCGCCTTCTATCACGGTCGGTATCCAAGTCGGCGGTGCCGATGGGTCGCGTAAAAGTTTCGCCAAGTTCTCCATCATCAGAAGATCAAGTCGCTGGACTTGCGCAGCCTTGCCCGTAGCGGTTGCGGCGGCTTCCTTGGCACCAGCTTCTAATTGGTCGGCGAACCTCTGCTTATCCACCAGCTTATTGCTGTCCAATTCTCGAATGAGAGCCGAGAAGATTATATTCACGCCATTCAAGATACCGACAATGGCGGCATGATCGTTTGACATATTGAAATCCTGCGAAAGCTACAGAGATGCAAAAGCTCGCTGTTACCGTCAGTGGCCTTTCAGCCCTTTGTCCAAGTCGGCTTCACGCCAGTACCGAATGTGTTCTCGACCATCTTGTCGATTTCGGCCTTGGCAAGTTCGATAAGTGCTTCCTTGACTTGGGCATATCGGCCGAACTCGCGACCGCATCCGAAGCACTTCAGGATGTCGTCGTCCTTGGGCGGATTGCTCTCGTCAATCGAGACGGCGTGTCCGCAATCGTTGCACTTGAAAGTGATCTGGTCGGACGACATGGCTAACCCCCGCGCTTCCCAAGGGTTTGAGCGTGCTCCGAGTCGGTCTGTTTGTAAAGTACATAATCGCCCTATCCTTCGAAGCGTGAATATCTTCGCCGCTGAGGCCGCCATCCTGACACGAATTGTCACCTGCGAGGTGACCTGACGGTGGCGGGCGAAGAATCGATCCCTACTTCATGTCTGGTCCAAACCGGGAGGAAATCATGACCACCGCCGAAATAGCCAAGGATTTCACCGAACTCCTCAAGCAGGGCGACAGCCACGGCGCTGCCGCGAAATACAATGCTGACGACATCGTCAGCTATGAGGCCATGGAAGGGCCGATGGCCGTCTGCAACGGCAAGGAAGCCGTGAAGCAGAAGGGCGCATGGTGGGAAGCCAACCATGAGGTTCACGGCGGCTCGGTCGAGGGCCCCTATGTCAATGGCGACCAGTTCGCCTTGCGCTTCAGCTTTGACGTGACGCCCAAATCTACCGGCGAACGCGTCAAAATGGACGAGGTTGGCCTCTACACGGTCAAGAACGGTAAGATCAGCGAAGAGCGCTTCTATTATTGAGGCCGGCCTGCTCTTGGCCTTTCGCATTTTGCTCTGCACGATTGAAAATGAGGATGGCGACCGGAATGATATTCCGGCCGCCGCCATGCGGCGCGTCGAATGGTCTTCACATGGTCACGCTGGCAAAGCGGGCAGGGCAGGCCTAGGTTCCCGTCAGATTCGCAACCCATCCGCCCGAGGTCTGAATTGACGATCACCATGTACGGCATCACCACCTGCGACACGATCAGGAAGGCGCGCGCCTGGCTGGATAGCCACGACATTCCGTACCGCTTCCATGACTACCGGGCCGAGGGCATCGAGGCGGAGAGGCTGGACGGCTGGGTCGGCGAGGTCGGCTGGGAAAAGCTGCTTAACAAGGGCAGCACCACTTTTCGCGAGCTGCCGGAGAAGGCCAAGGAAGCGCTCGACGAGAAGAAGGCGAAGAAGCTGATGCTCGCCAAGCCGACCATGATCAAGCGCCCGGTGCTGGAAGTCGGCGAGCGTATCTTGGTCGGGTTCAGGCCGGACATTTATCAAGAGGCAGTGAGGTAGGGTTGCGCGGCGGGAAGCTGCCAGTCTCCCCCGCAAGGGGGGAGATCAGATGTCGCGTCGGTCTTCGCCAATCATGATGGGTTGCGCAGAGTTCCTCACATCTCCCGCAAATATCCCGCCAGCGCCACCGCGTTGTTGTGTGCCTCGTCACGCGCGCCATAGAGCAGCGTCACCTTGCCTTCACCCACCAGGCCATGCAACTGGGCCACCGCGTCGCCATTCGCGTCAAGTTCGGCTCTGTAGCGCCTCTGGAACTCCGCCCAGCGCCCGGGCTCGTGCCCGAACCATTTGCGCAATTCGTCGCTCGGCGCGATGTCCTTCAGCCAGAGCGTCAGCGCTGCATCCTTCCTGGCGACGCCTCGCGGCCAGATGCGGTCGACCAGCACCCGCCGGCCGTCGGCTTTCGCCGGCGCCTCGTAGACGCGCTTCACCGCAATGTCGAAGGCCACTACGCCTCCTTGGTCAAGCAATTCCAGGAAAAGTGTGCAAGCGGTTTTCCGTCCGGAATTGCGCAAAAAAAGTCGTGTCAGGCCCACTCGCCCTTGCGCATGACCGGCACGCGGCTGCCGTCCTTGGCCACACCATCGATGTCGATCTTGTCCGAGCCGATCATCCAGTCGATATGGATAAAACTCTTGTTGCCGCCGCGCTGAGCGATCTCGTCCTGGCTGAGCGACGCGCCGTTGACGAAGCACTTCGAATAGCATTGTCCGAGCGCGATGTGGCAGGCGGCATTCTCGTCGAACAGCGTGTTGAAGAACAACAGCCCGCTCTTGGCGATCGGCGAGGAATGCGGCACCAGCGCCACCTCGCCGAGGCGGCGCGCGCCCTCGTCGGTGTCGAGCACCTTCTTCAACACGTCCTCGCCCTTCGCGGCCTTGGCCTCGACGATCCGCCCGCCCTCGAAGCGCACCGAAATCTCGTCGATCAGCGTGCCCTGGTAGGAAAGCGGCTTGGTCGATGACACGTGCCCTTCGACCCGCCAGGCATGCGGCGTGGTGAAGACCTCCTCGGTCGGGATGTTCGGGTTGCAGGTAATGCCGTTCTTCGCGGTCGAGGCGCCGCCCATCCATTCATGGCCTTCCGCCAGTCCAACGGTCAGGTCGGTGCCGGGGCCGGTGAAATGCAGAGAATGGAAATTGTGCTCGTTCAGCCATTTGGTGCGCTCGGCCAACGCCGCGTTGTGCGCCTTCCAGTTGCCGATCGGATCCTCGACATCCACCCGCGAGGCCGAGAAGATGGCGTCGGCGAGCTTGGCCACCGCGACGTCGTCGGGCTCGCCCGGAAACACCTGCTTTGCCCAGGCAAGGTCGGGATAGGCCACGATGTTCCAGTTGATGTCGAAGCCGGTGATCTTCTCCAGCGCCGGCCGGTAGGCCATCGAGTTCGCCTTGTTGGCGCGCGCCACCTTGGCCGGGTCTTGCGCCGACAGCAGCGCCGGGTCCTCGCCGCGCACGGCGAGCCGCGCGGCATTGTTGGAGAAGGCCTTGGCCATGCCTTCATAAAGCCAGCCGGCGGCGCGGTCGAAACCGGAATCGGCGCCGTAGCGGAAGCGCGCCAGCGTGATCTCGTCATCATTGAAGATCGGCGTCACCAGCCCGGCGCCGGCCTTGTAGGCATGTTCGACGATGCGCCGCGTCAGCGGCAGCGCCGCGATCGACGAGGTCAGCACCAGGTCCTGCCCAGGCTGCAGCTGCAGCCCGACCTTGACGGCGACCTCGGCCAGCCTGTCGAGCTTCACCGGGTCGATCGTTGCCGAAACGCCGCGCGAATGTGTGGTCATGATCCTGCCTGCCGTGATTGTGTGGTCTGGTCCTTACATAGACCGCTGCGGTTGGCCTTTCCACCGCGATCGACTGGTCCTGTTCACGCTCAAACGAGCTTAAGCCGCGCTGTCGAGCGCGCGGAACTGCGCCATGGTGGCCGCGATCTCCTCGCGGATCCAGATCTTGAAGTCGCGCACCTTGCGGCTTTCGCTCTTGGTGGCCGAGGTGACCATCCAGTAGCCGAGCCCGCTCTCGGCGCGCACGCCGAAGGGCGCTACCAGCCTTCCGTCGGCCAGCGCATCGGCGGTGAGCAATTGCCAGGCAAGCATCACGCCATGGCCGGCAATCGTCGATTCCAGGCAGAGCATCGGATCGGTGAAGCGCGCCCCTTTCAGGAAAGTGACCGGTTCGACGCCCGCGGCCTCGAACCAGCTGTCCCAGCTGATCATCGATCGCTCGTCGGTGATGGCGCAGGTCTGCGCCAGGTCCTCGATCGACTTCAGTCTGGCCGCGATCGACGGCGCGCAGACCGGAAACACCTCTTGCGCCAAAAGCAGCTCCGCCCGGCCGCCCGGCCATTTGCCGTCGCCCAGCCGGATGGCGATGTCGATGTCGGACCGGTCGAGGTCGGCGATCCGGGCGGAAGCGTCGATCCGCAGCAGAACGTTCGGGTGCCGGGTGAAATGCCGCGACAGCCGGGGCAGCAGCCATTTCGAGGCGAAGGCCGGCGCCACCGACACCACCAGCGTGCATTCGCTCGCCTCGTCGGCCAGCGCCACCGCTTGCGCGAGCTCGCGGAAGCCGGCGCTGAGCCGGGCCGCGAAGACGGTGCCGAATTCCGTCGGCACAAGCCCTGCCGGCGTCCGCTCGAACAGCGCCTGGGCAAGCTGTCTTTCCGTGCGCTTGACCTGCTGGCTGACGGCGCTGACCGAAACGTTGAGCTCGGCGGCCGCAGCCGCGAGCGAGCCCAGCCGTGCAACGGTTTCGACGGCGCGCAGGCCGTTGAGATGGACACGGTTCAGCATAGCCATTCAGATTTTCTAAACCCGAAGGGCCGAAATCTCAATTGAAACCTGGGGTGGGAACACGGATTTTAGCGAGGTGAGCCAGACATTGGAGGCAATCCGATGAAGATTTTATCTTTGCTGAAGGGGCTTTCCGTCGCGGCACCGGTAAAGCGCCGGCACGATGACGGCGAGATCGCCCGCTGGGTCGTCGATCCGCTGTCGCATCCGGTGCTCGACACCATGTCGGAGCGCGAGCTCGGCGACATACCGTTCCGGCTGACGGCGCATCGCACGGCTTACGAGACGACCTGCCGCTGAAGGCGGCTTGACCGAACTGGCCCAACACAAGCGCATTGTTTCGCCGGCGCGCACACTTATGTTGCGCTGCAATGAACGCCGCCTCGCCATCTCCCTTGCGCCTCGCCATTGCCGGCATGACGGCGCTTGCCGTCGCCATGGGCATCGGCCGTTTCGTCTACACGCCGATCCTGCCCGGCATGATGGAGGAGTTGCACCTGACGCCGGCCGATGCCGGCTGGATCGCTTCCGCCAACTATCTCGGCTATCTCATCGGCGCGCTCGCCGCCGCCGGCGGCTGGGCGCATGGCCGCGAGCGCCTGCTGATGTTCGCGAGCCTTGCCGCCAGCGCCGTCCTCGCGGGGCTGATGGGGCTGAACGAAACGATGGCCGCTTTCCTCGTCATTCGTTTCCTCGCCGGCCTGGCCAGCGCCTTCGTCATGGTGTTCATGTCGTCGATCGTCTTCAGCCATCTCGCCGAGGCCGGCCGCGGCGACCTGCAGGCGCTGCATTTCGGCGGCGTCGGTCTCGGCATCGCGGCATCCTCGGCGCTGCTGGCCATTCTCGTCACCTCCCATGCCGGATGGGCCGCCGGCTGGCTGTGGTCCGGAGCGATTTCCGCCGTCGGCCTGCTCTTTGTCGCGCTGCTCGCGGGCTCCGCCACACCCGCCAACGGCGTCGACGGGCCTGAACCGGCGCTGCCGAGGGACAGGTCGCTGACCAAGATGATCCTCGCTTACGGGCTGTTCGGCTTCGGCTATGTGGTAACGGCCACTTTCCTGGTCGCGATCGTCCGCCAGGGCGGCGGTGGACGCGTCTTCGAGGCCACCGTCTGGATGGTCACCGGTCTTGCCGGTTTTCCGTCGACCTGGTTCTGGCGGAAGCTCGCCGGCAGGATCGGACTATACGCGGCCTATGCCGTGAGCTGCCTGGTCGAGGTGGTCGGCGTCACCGCCAGCGTTGTCGTCAAGGGTTTCACCGGGCCGCTTCTCGCCGGCGTGCTTCTCGGCGGCACCTTCATCGCCATCACCGCGCTTGGCCTTCAGGCGGCACGGCAGCTCGCACCGCTGACGCCGCGCCGCATCTTCGCCGTGATGACGGCAGCCTTCGGCCTCGGCCAGATCGTCGGTCCGATCGCCGCCGGCCTGCTCGCCCAGGCGTCCGGCAATTACGTGCTCGCCTCGCTCATGGCCGCCGTGGCCTTGCTGCTCTCCGGCGTCATCGCCTGGTCGGCTGCGCCAAAATCGCCATGATTTGTGGTCTTGCTCGGTGCTGGGCGCAGGGCAGGGCATTTTCTTTCCCACTAATGTGTGACCTTATGCCCGCCGAACAGCAACGCCGCTGATTTGCGGTCAGACCGAGGAAACCCGCCACAGTGTTCGTATCCTTCTTCCCTAAGCCGAAGCTGTTTTTCACCTCGGCCGCCCTCTGGAGTCTTGCGGGAATTCTGTTCTGGTTTTTCGGCGGTCAGCAGCTGGGCGCCGCCATCGGTCTGCCGCCGGCCGCTCCCGACGCCCCGCCTATCCTCGGCGTGCCGATGTTCTGGTCGCCGCCCTTCCTATGGTTCTATATCTATTTCGCCGTGATGCTGGCCGCCTTCTACCTGTTTTGGCGTTTCTACTCTCCGCATCCCTGGCAGAATTGGTCCATCCTCGTCTCCGCGTTCATCCTCTTTTCGACCTACATAAACGTGCAGATCTATGTCGCGCTGAACAACTGGCGCGGGCCGTTTTTCGATCTTTTTCAAAAGGCGATCAGCGCACCGGGCACGGTGACAGCAGCGGAACTCTACAGCCTGTTCTGGATCTACGCCCTGATTGGCGCGATGTTCATCTCGTTGTACGTCGTCACGAAATTTGTCGTCAGCCACTACATTTTTCGCTGGCGCACGGCGATGAACGACTTCTATGCACAGAACTGGCCGAGACTGCGTCACATTGAAGGTGCTTCGCAGCGCGTTCAGGAAGACACTATGCGATTCTCCACCTCCATGGAGCAACTGGGTGTCGCTTTCGCTGATTCGCTGCTGACGTTAATTGCCTTCCTGCCCGTGCTCGACGCCCTCTCGGCGCATATCACCGAACTGCCGCTCATCGGGTCCATCCCTCATTCCTTGGTGATCGCCGCCCTGGTCTGGTCGTTCTTCGGCACGGTTTTGCTGGCCGTAGCTGGCATCAAGCTGCCAGGCATGGAATTCCGCAACCAGCGTGTCGAAGCTGCCTACCGAAAGGAACTTGTCCATGGCGAGGACGATCCGAGCCGCGCCTCGCCTCCAGCCCTGGCAGAACTTTTCCAGAACGTGCGACGCACCTATTTCCGCTATTACTTCCACTATGCCTATTTTAACGTTTTCCGGGCCGGCTTCGGCCAGGCCGACGCGATCTTCTCCAGTGTGATCCTGATTCCGACCATCGCCGCCGGCAAGATCACATTGGGCATATGGCAGCAGATCAGCACTGCCTTCGGCCAGGTCTCCAGTTCGTTCCAGTATCTGGTCAGCGCCTGGCCGCAGATTGTCGAGCTGATCTCGATCTACAAGCGCCTGCGTGCCTTCGAGGCCACGCTGTACGGCGAGCCGCTGCCGGATATCGACCAGCGCTATCTTGCGCGGCAGAGCGCCGAAGATCCGGCCCGAACTTGATAAGTACGTGGGCGGCTCAGCCGCCCACGGTGGCCGGCGCCTGGCCGGCCCGCTGCCGCTCGACATAGTCTCGAAAACTGATGCATTCGACGTCGGCTTTCATGCAGACCTCGCCGGCAAAGCGCTCCAGCGCGTCCCAATAGGCGCCATTGTTCATCTGCGTGAAGTGGAAGCCGAGTTCGAGCGGCAGTCGCTTGCCATTGTATTGCGTATCGAACGCGGCGCGGAACGCGTGGTAGGCGCGATCGGCGAACTCGTCCGCCATCGACGGTTTCTCGAAGCCGCCTGAATGCCCGACATAGAGATTGTAGTCCATGGCGACCACCGGCTTCGCCTTCGGCCCCTCCGGTATGAGCGGCAGAGCGAAGCGGGTGGTGCGGTTCTTCGTCGGCGGCAGGGTAGGGCCGTTCGAGACGCCGCTCGCGTCGTACTGGAAGCCAGCCTCGGGCAGCGCTTCGTAAAGCGCCTTGTCGGTCGAAAGATACGGCGCGCGGAAACCGGTCACGGTGTGACGGGCGAAATCGCGCCAGCCGGGCGGCTCCGGCGAGATGCCGTTGATCGCATAAGCGTTTTCCAGGATGCGCCGGAACGCGCCGAATTCGGCCAGCCACTCGGCCTTGCTCCAGTCCTTGCCGTCGAAATGGCCGCAGGCATGGCTGCCGATGTCGTGGCCTTCGGCGGCCGCGAGCCGGACCTGCTCCAGCCGGTCCGCCACCTCCTGCTTCGAGGCGGCAAAGCCGATATTCGATTTGCCGGCGCCCTTGCCCGGCGCCGTGTATGCGCCGCGCGTTTCCGGCGAGAGCAGGAAGACGCAGGACAGAAAGTAGGTGAAATGCGCGCCGGTGCGCTTGGCCAGCGCACGGCTGCGTTCCCATTGCGAGATCTCGCGCGCGCTGTCGAAGGAGACGAGCACGATCTGCTTTGGCTTCGCCGGCGTCGGCTCCGGCGATTTCGGCGGATCGGCGAACGCCGCGGCAACGGGGGCCGCGAGCGCGGCGAGACTGAGCGCAAGGACGCTGAACGGATGTGGCACTGGCACTGGCAACCTTCGGCGATCTTCTGACGATTGGAAAGCCGGCTATTGCCCAATTGTGGCATGGGTACGTTACGCCCGGCTGGAAGCCGCCCTGGCTTGTCCCGCCGATTTTCCGGCGCTCCCCCTTCCATGCCGACAAAATTTCGCTAAAACGCGGGGCTCAAGAAGCGCCCTGTTCCGGGGCAGCAATGGTTTTTGATTGATGTCGGACGACAGTTTTATCCGCGAAGTGAACGAAGAGATTCGTCGCGAGCAGGCGCAGAAGCTGTGGGACCGTTTTGGTCCGGCCCTGCTCGGCGCCGCGATCCTGATCGTGGTGGCGACCGCTGCCGTCGTCGGCTACCGCTATTGGGACGAGACCCGCGCCAACCGCTCGGGAGATGCGTTCTCGGCTGCGCTCAAGCTTGCCAATGACGGCAAGAACGACGAGGCGATCGCCGCGCTCGACCAGCTGGAGAAGGATGGCTACGGCGCCTATCCGCTGCTCGCCCGCATGCGCGCCGCGACCGTCAAGGCCGACAAGGGCGATGTCGACGCCGCCGTCAAGGATTTCGACGAGGTCGCCGCCGACAGCGCCATTCCCGCCGGCATCCGCGACATGGCCCGGCTGAGGGCGGCGCTGCTCCTGGTCGACCATGGGTCGTTTGCCGACGTCTCCAGCCGCGTCGAGGCGCTCACCGCCGACACCAACCCGCTGCGCAGCTCGGCGCGCGAGGCGCTCGGCCTTGCCGCCTGGAAGGAAGGCAAGTCGGCGGACGCGCTGAAACTGTTCGACCAGATCGCTTCGGATGACGGTGCCCCGCGCAATGCGCGCCAGCGGGCGCAGTTGATGGCCGAGCTGATCCGCGGGTCGGGCAATGCGTCGTAGCGCATGTCGCCCAAAAGTGCGCAGCGGTTTTGGGATCAACGACATGCGCAACAAATGGTAAAGCCGGATGGGCTTCAAAGTCGCCATCATCGGCCGGCCTAACGTCGGCAAATCGACTCTTTTCAATCGGCTGGTGGGAAAGAAGCTGGCGCTTGTCGACGACACGCCGGGCGTGACGCGCGACCGTCGCGTGCACGCCGCCAAGCTCTACGACCTTCACTTCGACGTCATCGATACCGCCGGCTTCGAGGACGCGGCCGCCTCGACGCTGCCCGGCCGCATGCGCCAGCAGACCGAGATCGCCATCCGCGAGGCCGACCTGATCTTCTTCACCGTCGATGCCAAGTCGGGCCTGATGCCCGACGACCGGACCTTCGCCGATGTGGTGCGCAAATCCGGCAAGCCGGTGGTGCTGGTCGCCAACAAGGCGGAAGCGCGCGGCGCGCAAGGCGGCATGCTGGAAGCCTGGGAGCTCGGTCTCGGCGAGCCGATCCCCGTCTCGGCCGAGCACGGCCAGGGGATGCCCGATCTGCGCGACGCGGTGATCGCCGCGCTCGGCGAGGAACGCGCCTTCGGCGAGGACGAGGAAGAGCCGGGCGACGAGATCGCCATCAGCGAGGCGCTGATCGGCGAGGACATCGCCGATCCGGACGCTGAAGCAACCTATGACGACACCAAGCCGTTGCGCATCGCTGTCGTCGGCCGCCCCAATGCCGGCAAGTCGACCCTGATCAATGCGCTGATCGGCGAGGAGCGGCTGCTGACCGGGCCGGAAGCCGGCATCACCCGCGATTCCATCTCGGTCGACTGGGACTGGCGCGGCCGCCGCATAAAACTCTTCGACACGGCCGGCATGCGGCGCAAGTCCAAGGTCCAGGAAAAGCTCGAGAAGCTCTCCGTGCAGGACGGTCTGCGCGCCATCCGCTTCGCCGAGATCGTCATCATCGTGCTCGACGCCACCATCCCCTTCGAGAAGCAGGATCTGCAGATCGCCGACCTGATCATCCGCGAGGGCCGCGCGCCGGTGATTGCCTTCAACAAATGGGACCTGATCGACAACCCGCAGGAGCTTCTCGCCGAGCTGCGCGAGAAGACCGAGCGGCTTCTTCCCCAGGTGCGCGGCATCCAGGCGGTGACGGTCTCGGCCGAGACCGGTCGCGGCCTCGACCGTCTGATGGATGCAGTCATCAAGACGCACAGGGTGTGGAACAGCCGCGTCTCCACCGGCAAGCTCAACCGCTGGCTGGAAGGCATCCTCGCTCATCATCCGCCGCCCGCCGTCGCCGGGCGCCGGCTGAAGATCAAATATGTCACCCAGGCCAAGACCCGCCCGCCGGGCTTCGTCGTCTCGTGCTCGCGTCCGGACGTGATGCCGCAATCCTATGTGCGCTACCTCTCGAACAGCCTGCGCGAGGCCTTCGACATGCCCGGCGTGCCAATCCGCATGGCGCTCCGCACCTCCGACAATCCGTTTGCAGGTAGGGCGAAGAAGCGCTGAGGGCTGGGGCGTTGGCACCAACGCCTCGAAAGGCGCCGGCCAAGACCTCACGCGACCTCCCGCAACCCCTCACCGGTTCGCGCCCCCTCCGGCAGCGTCTCCATCGCCGCCTGCAAAAGAATCTCCGCCAGCCGCGCCGCCACCGGATCGAGCTCGGCATCCTTCTGGTGCAGATGCAGCGCCATCTTCGGCAGTGCCGGCAGGCCGAGCACGCCGGGCGCGAGCGCCCTGACATTGGCGGGCAGGCCGATATCGGTGCGGATCGTCAGCCCGAGGCCGGCCGCGACCGCAGCCCAGATGCCGCCAAGGCTGGGGCTGGAGAACGCCATGCGCCAGGCCAGCCCTGCGCGGTCAAGCGTCTCGGTCGCCACGGTGCGCAGCAGGCAGGGCGCCTCGAACACCACCAGCGGCAGCGCCTCGCCCTGGCGTGCGTCCGCCATGATCGGTTTCGCCGGACCGATCCAGCGCGCCTGCACGTCGGCGACATGCCGGCTGTAGGGCAGGGTCGTGCCGTCGTGCCAGGCGAGGGCAATGTCGAGGCTGCCGGACAGGACACGCTCGGCAAGCTCGTGGCTGCGTCCGATCCGCGCCTCGATCCGCACTTTGGGATGGGCTCGTGCGAAGCGGCCGAGCACTTCCGGCAGCACGGCTTCGCCAAAATCCTCCTGCAGGCCGAGCCGCACCCAGCCTTCCAATTCGACGTCACGGATGGCGGAGGCCGCCTCGTCATTGAGCTCGATCAGGCGCCGCGCATAGCCGAGCATGGTCTCGCCGGCTTCGGTGAGCGCCAGGCCGCGCCCCGCCTTGCGGAAGATCGGCGTCGCCGCCTGCTCCTCCAGCTTTTTCAACTGCGCGCTCACCGCTGAAGTCGAGCGACCGAGCCGCTCGGCCGCCTTGGCGAAGCTGCCAAGTTCCATGCCGGTGACGAAAGTCCTGAGGACGTCGAGATCGAAAGTGACGCGCCGCATGGAATTGTCCTTGTTTTCAGGATTGTTGATCAAAAACTTCCTGATTTTTCGAATGAAGCTACGGCGCTACATCCGTCCCGTCAAGGCCAGTCAACGGGAATGGAATTATGTCCGCCATCGTCACATCCACCGATTGCGATCCGCCAGAAACAGGCCCCTCCGCCGGCTCGGCCGGCCGGAGCTTCGGACCCAACCATCGCTGGAAGGTGCTGGGCATCGGTGTCGCGGCCAATGCCGGCTTTTCCGCCACCTTCTCCGGCATACCGGCGACCGCTGTGGCGATGCGCCAGGGCTATCAGCTCGACAACGCCTCGCTTGGACTGGCGCTCGGGCTTCTCGGCCTCGGCGTGGCGTTGAGCGAATTGCCCTGGGGCTTGCTCACCGACCGTTGGGGCGACCGCCGCGTGCTGCTGACCGGGCTCGGCGCGACAGCGGCATGGCTTCTCGTCATGGCGATGCTCGTCGTGCCGACGAAGATAGCCGTTCCCGGCGTCACGCTGCTGTCGGCAAGCCTGCTGGTTGCCGGCCTGCTCGGCGGCAGCGTCAACGGCTCCAGCGGCCGCGCCATCATGGGCTGGTTCGGCGAAGGCGAGCGCGGCTTTGCCATGAGCATCAGGCAGACGGCAGTGCCGCTCGGCGGCGGGCTCGGCGCGCTCGTGCTGCCTTCGCTCGCGTTGGACTTCGGCTTTGCCGCTGTCTTCGGCCTGCTTGCGGCTGTCTCCGCCCTCTCGGCTTTCTTCGCCTGGCGCTGGCTGCACGAGCCGCCGACGCAAGGCGACGCGCACGCCGCCGCCGCGACGAGCGGTCCGGCGCCGCTGCGCAACATCGAGGTCTGGCGCATCTCGACGGCCATCGGTTTGCTCTGCTTCCCGCAGGTGGCGGTGCTCACCTTCGCCGTCGTCTTCCTGCACGACTTCGCCGGCATGGGCACATGGGTGACGAGCGCCAGCCTCGCCGCCGTGCAGACCGGCGCCATGGTGATGCGCGTCTGGAGCGGCCGCTTCACCGACCGCCACGGCAACCGCCGGCCATTCCTGAAATTCTGCAGCGTGTTCAGCGCGCTGGCGTTCCTGGTCCTCTGGCTGCTGGTGATCGCGGCGTCCACGCAGCCGGCGTTGATGCCGCTCCTTCCCGCCATGGTGGTCGTGGCCGGCATCTCCGTCTCGGCCTGGCACGGTGTCGCCTATACAGAGCTGGCGACGCTTGCCGGCGCCGGCCATGTCGGCACCGCGCTCAGCCTCGCCAACACGCTCGTCTTCGTCGGCTTCTGCCGATCGCCATTCCATGGCTCTTGCTGCTATGCGCCTGGCCCGGCGTATGGCTGGCGGCCGCGACCTGCGCGGCGATTGCGTGGCCGATCTTCCTGCGCCCAACCCGAAGCACGGAGCCTGATTAACCCAGCCTGATTCCTGGCCGGCTTTCCGCGGCAGGGGGGCCGGCTTGTCTCCAACACGAAAAAAACACGATCGATGCCGTTAACCGACCATCAAGGTTAATGCTTCATTTTGGCTCTCCGGGGTCAGTAGCGTTTCTGGAGAGTTCCGTGCATCGACGCGTTTTTATGCGGCTCGTCGCCGCCGCCGTTGCGAATAAACGTTCCGTCCTTCCTCCTTTGGTTCTGGGGCTCGGCTTCTGGGTCGGCTCCCCCTCCGTCGTCGCCTACCAGGACATGGCAAGCCTTGTTTCGGGGCTGGAATCGCCCAGCCATCGCTGGAACGCGTATGTCGAAAAATCCGTCGCCGGTTCGGTGCATGCCGCCGAGATGCCGTTCGTCGATTCGGCCGCCACGGGCTCGATCTCCGGCTCCGGCGTGGCATTGCCGGGCGTCGGCACGGTCGCGTTGCGCGGCAAGGGCAATGTCGCCGGCGCCACGCCCAACGAGGATCGCGTCGTGCGTGCCGACAAGAAGGGCCGCCTCGTCCAGGTCTCGCCGGTGACGCCGCCGAAGAATTTCAGCGCCGGCTCGATCTTCGAGCGCACCTCCTCACTGCTCCGTCCCGCGATGGACAGTGGCCTGAAGCTCACTTTCGCCAAGCCCGGCATCAAGGGGAAGGAGATCCAGATCGCCCAGGCCTTCCACATCCGCGAGGACAAGAGGCCCGATCCAGACTTGCCGGCGGCCCTCGTCGCGCTCGTCAACAACGACAAGCCCGATATCCTCGCCACCGCCTATGCCCAATCGGCGCCCGACTACGCCAAGGCCTCACCCTTCGAAGCGCTGCTGCAGGATGATCCGAACGACGGCCGCTTCATTCCGCCGATGGGCAAGGGCGACCACGCCTGGATGCAGAACCCGCTGCCGGCGGCCGTCTTTTCCAGGCCGGAACAGGAATGCCTTGCCAAGGGCATCTATTTCGAGGCGCGCAGCGAACCGGTGCGCGGCCAGGCCGCGGTGGCGCAGGTGATTCTCAACCGCGTCCGCAATCCCGCCTATCCGAAGACGATCTGCGGCGTCGTCTACCAGAACGACAACTGGTTCAACCGCTGCCAGTTCTCCTTCGCCTGCGACGGCAGGAAGAAGCGCATCAACGACCCGGTCGCCTACAAGACCGCCCAGGATGTCGCCATGGCGGTGACCGCCGGCAAGATCTTCATCCCCGAGGTCGGATCCTCCACGCATTACTACGCCAATTATGTGCATCCCGGCTGGGCGCGCGCCATGCATCGGATGACCAGGATCGGCCTGCATATCTTCTACCGCACCTATGGCGGCGGCTGGAGCTGAGCCGTTTAGGCGGCTCGAACTAAGCCGCTCAATCGACGCCCTTCGTCAAGGCCGTTTGTCGCTCGCCGCGCACGCCGATCGGCGCGGCTTGCCGGGCGGATTCGCGCCGAGTCCTCGCGCGGGCGTGACGGGCACGATGTCGCACCTGAATAAGTCATTGATTTTAAAATAGAAAATACATCACTTTGAAGTTCGGCCCGTGGCTTGACGGGCGCGGACCCTCTAACTATGTTGCCGGCGACTTTAGAAGCGGACGGACGGTGATCGTCTGCCCGGGCAGGGGGGTTGCGATGGCCGACGAAAACAGGCCAGACGGAACCGGAGAAACCGGCCGCGGCAGGCAGCCAGAAGCCACCATCCGCGACGACGAACTTGAGCGCCGCCGGCGCGAGCTTGAAGCATCGCTTGCGACAAGACGCACGGACCGGCTCGAGGGGAAAGACGAAGCGAACGCTGCGACCGGTTACGGTCAGGCACTGAAGCTGTCCAGCGAGTTCATCGCCGGAGTGGTGGTTGGTGTCGGCTTGGGCTGGATCATCGACCGCTTGGCCGGAACGGCGCCATGGGGTCTGATTGTCGGCCTGTTGCTGGGTTTTGGCGCCGGCATACTCAATGTCCTGCGTTCGGCGGGACTGGCGCCACAGTTCGGTCAGGGCGGTACGCCGCGCGAGCCGAAGGAATGAGATGAGGCGCCGCAAGGCGCGAAAGAAACTTAAGAAGCCGGCTTGGCTTTGACGGGGATTTACAGTGGCTGCTGACAAGGTCGATCCGATCCACCAGTTCCAGATCCATCCGATCATCCCGCTCCATATCGGCGGCTACGACGTCTCCTTCACCAACTCCGCCCTGTTCATGGTCGTGACGGTCATCGTCGCTTCCGCCTTCCTCTACATGAGCACCGCCAGCCGCGCGCTCATCCCGGGCCGCCTGCAGTCGGTCTCGGAAATGGCCTATGAGTTCGTCGGCAACATGCTGCGCGACGCGGCCGGCAAGCAGGGAATGCAGTTCTTCCCGCTGGTGTTCTCGCTGTTCATGTTCGTGCTGGTCGCCAACCTGATCGGCCTGTTCCCCTATTTCTTCACCGTCACCAGCCACATCATCGTCACCTTCACGCTGGCCGCGCTGGTCATCGGCACCGTCCTGGTCTACGGCTTCGCCAAGCACGGCTTCGGCTTCCTCAAGCTGTTCGTGCCGCATGGCGTGCCCGGCTATCTCCTGCCGCTGGTGGTGGCGATCGAGATCATTTCCTTCGTCTCGCGTCCCGTCAGCCTCTCGGTTCGTCTTTTCGCCAACATGCTGGCCGGTCACATCACGCTGAAGGTGTTTTCTGGCTTCGTCGTCAGCCTCAGCGCGCTGGGCGCGGTCGGCATCGCCGGCTCGGTCCTGCCGCTCGCAATGGCTGTCGCGCTGACCGCGCTGGAACTGCTGGTCGCCTTCCTGCAGGCCTACGTCTTCGCGGTGCTGACCTGCATGTACCTGAACGACGCTCTGCACCCGAGCCACTGACCGATTTTCACCGGCGCCCCGGCGCCAGCATACCCAACGTACCAACCGCAACGATTACCGAAAACCACAGGAGTTTTGAAATGGACGCAACTGCAGCAGCTGCTATCGGCGCTGGTATCGCCTGCATCGGCATGGGCGGCGCGGGCATCGGCCTCGGCAACATCTTCGGCAGCTACCTCTCGGGCGCCCTGCGCAACCCGTCGGCTGCTGACGGCCAGTTCGGCCGCCTGATCTTCGGCTTCGCCGTGACCGAAGCTCTGGGCATCTTCTCGCTCCTCATCGCGCTGCTCCTGGTCTTCAAGTAAGAAGCACGCGCTGACGATAGGGGCCGCATGGTGCGGCCCCGCCGTATGGACAGGGGAATGAGATGTTCGTGACATCTGCCTTTGCGCAAGAAACCGCGCCAGCCGCGGCCGAAGGCGAGACGCATGCGGGCACCGCCGTGCCTGCCGAGGAGCATGGCACGTTCCCGCCGTTCAATGCCGAGACCTTCCCGTCGCAGATCCTGTGGCTGGTCATCACATTCGGGCTCTTCTATCTGTTCCTGAAGCGGGTTGTGATGCCGCGCGTCGGCGGCATCATCGATGTCCGCAACGATCGCATCACGCAGGATCTCGACCACGCCGCAAGGCTGAAGGGCGAAGCGGACGCTGCCGTTGCCGCCTATGAGCAGGAGCTGGCGGAAGCCAAGGCCAACGCCAACAAGATCGGCCAGCAGGCGAGCGACGCAGCCAAGACCGAAGCCGAAAGCACGCGCAAGAGGCTCGAGGCGGAACTCGAGAAGAAGCTCGGCGAGGCCGAGGCGAGCATCGCCTCGATCAAGGCCAAGGCGATGAAGGAAGTCGGCACGATCGCCGAGGACACAACGTCGGCCATCGTCGAGGCGCTGGTCGGCGGCAAGACCGACAAGGCCGAGGTTTCGGCCGCGGTCAAATCCGCGACCCGGTGAGGAGGGCATCATGGACGCCACATCACTCGCGACACTCTGGGCCACGATTGCCCTGATCATCTTCCTCGGCGCCATCATCTATCTGAAGGTGCCGGGCATGCTCGCCAAGTCGCTCGACGCCCGCGCGGCCAAGATCAGCAGCGAGCTCGAGGAAGCGCGCCGCCTGCGTGAGGAGGCCCAGCAGTTGCTCGGCCAATACCAGCAGAAGCGCAAGGAAGCCGAGAAGGAGGCTGCCGACATCGTCGCCGCCGCCAAGCGCGAGGCCGAGCTCCTTGCCTCCGAGGCGCACAAGAAGACCGAGGACTATGTCGCCCGGCGCACCGCGCTTGCCGAGCAGAAGATCGGCCAGGCCGAGCGCGAAGCGATCGGCGAGGTGCGCGCCAGCGCCGTCGACATCGCCGTCGAGGCCGCCCGCGCGCTGCTGGCCGCCAAGGTCGACGCCAAGGCCGGCGCGGACCTGTTCAAGTCGGCGCTGCAGGACGTGAAGGCCAAGCTGAACTGACGAGCTTCGCAGGTTTGAAATCAAAAGCCGCCTGGGCAACCCGGCGGCTTTTTGTTTGGAGATGGAGCGAAGCGCCGGAACTGCCAATCTCCCCCCTTGTGGGGGCGATGCCCGGCAGGGCAGAGGGGGGCGCGAAGGATCGCGGCCTCTCATCCGTATGTGCTGGATTGGGTGCAAGCTGTGCAGTGAATTCGCGCCACTTGCTGACAGGTCGGCGGGACAGCGCCCCCCTCTGTCCTGCCGGACATCTCCCCCACAAGGGGGCAGGGCTATCGCATATGGGTGATGGCCTGGATGAGATAGCCGTCATTCCAAGCGCATTTCTTGATGCGGTGACTGATGGGGACTTTATCGACATCTGCGGCCTGAAGGAGATTTCTGGCGATGCGGTTGAGGAGGGCGGTGTTGGCGGGGGCGTTGTCCTTGCGGGCACGGGATTGATCCTCGTCCAGATGAACATCCAGCATCCAGTGCAGGCCGTTCTCGATCTGCCAATGGGCTCTGGTGAGCTCGAGGGCTTGCTGGGGTGACAGCAAGGTGGAGGCCATGAACAGGCGCGTCAGCGGCTTGGCCTGGTCGCGCCGGCTGGTGATGCGGATGAAGGCTTTGTGGCCGGCCATCAGCGGTTCAGCCGATACCACGACCTCGGCTTGGCGCCATTCGCTGCGGCCATGGCTGGTTTCGGTCCGCTCCGCGACTGCGGGGGCGGTCTCGGCCAGATGGCGATTGGCGTGGCCGACCCAATGGCGACGATTGCCTTTGAGCGCGAGCAGGTAGTCGCCGCCCCGTTCGGTGATGGCCTTTGCCATGCGCGTGTGACAGTGGAGCGCATCGGCTGTGACCAATCGTCCAGTAAGATCAATAAGTTCGATGACTTTGAGGGCGGCCTCGACCTCATTCTCTTCCTCGCCGGGCGAGACCGCCGCCAAACATAGCCGCGTCTCGGCGGCAAAAGCCGACACCGTCAGGGGAGGACTGGCTGCAAGGCCTTTCTCGTAGGCTCGCCGCAGCGCCTTGCCGTCGAGCGAGACCACTTCCTCACACGCCCGCGCGAAGCCCGCGGCAAAGGCGGCAAAGGCACGGCTGAACGCCTCCGGATCGAGCAGCCGCAGCAGCCGCGAGAAGGTATCGTGGCTGGGCGCCACCTCATACGCGATCAACCGCGACAGCGCCTGCTTGCGCTCTTGCGCGAACAACGAGAACTCCGTCGCATTGCTCGCCCCGCACAGGCTCGCCGCGATCATCATCACGATCAAATCGCCAAGCCGATGCGTGGCATTGCCGGCGCGCGGATCGGGTAGCGCGCCGAAATAGCTCTCAAGGCTGGAAATGGCAGTCTCTCCCTCGTTCGACTGCCTGCCCAAAGAATCCCTTCTCAGGCCAACTTCAAGTCCCAAAAAGCCATATGCGATTCCCCTGCACAAGGGGGGAGAGCAGCCGTCACCGACGCCGTCGCTCACTCGAGCCCGGCGAAGCTCTCTTCCTCTTCCGCGACCTCGACCCCGCCCAGCCGGAATGGCGCGAACGAGGCGCGGTGCAGTCTCGCCACCGGCCCATGCGTCTCGATCGCGGTCCGGTGCCGGACCGTTGCATAGCCCATATGCACCTCGAAGCCGTAGTGCTCGTGATGGCCGCCGCAGCCGCACATCATGCGGTCGCGCATCACCTTGGCGACGATCGAGGCGGCGGCGATGGATTGCGAGCGCTGATCGCCCTTGATCAGCGCGCGGCCCTCGCAGGGCAGCCCAGGCGGCACGTCGCGGCCGTCGGCCAAAGCCAGTTTCGGCCGCAAGGACAGGCCGGCTGCGGCGCGGCGCATCGCTTCCAGGCTGGCTTTCAGAATATTGCTGTTGTCGATGCCTTCGGCGCTGATCGACGCCATCGAGACGCTGAGCGCCGAGCCCAGGATTTTCAGGAACAGCGCCTCGCGCTGCAGATGGGTGAGGCGCTTGGAATCGTCGAGCCCCTCGGGAATGTTGGCGGGGTTGAGCACGACCGCCGCCGCCACCACCGGACCGGCGAGCGGCCCGCGGCCAGCCTCATCCATGCCCGCCACCGGCCATAGCCCGTCGGCCATCGCCTTCGTCTCGATCGAGAAGTCGGGCTTTTCGACCATTTCAAAGAGAAGCGGAGAATCGAAACGCGCGCGAGCCATGGTGCGGCGAGGTTCGCATCGGCTCCGATTCTCCGCAAGTCCCTCCGGGTCGGATGGGGCGTCGGACCGGGAGGGCACCGTCTCACGGCCGGGGGACAGGGGCCGGACGGGATTGTGGGGCAGGGCACAGCCGCTAGGCCACGCCCTGGCTTGTCTTCGTCAAAGCAGCATCAGCTGCTCGCCGGCGCCGGAGCCTGCGACGAACTGGTCGGTCCGAAGCTGCCGTCGCTCGGCATTGAGGCCGAGCCGCTTGGCGGCGATCTCGAAGCGCCGGCCGATCTGCCAGGCGTAGGGTCCGGCGCCCTTCATGCGCTTGCCCCATTCCGAATCGTAATCCTTGCCATCGCGCATCGAGCGGATCAGCGACATCACATGCCGGTAGCGATCCGGATAATGCCGCAGGAGCCAGTCCTTGAAGATCGGCGCCACCTCGAGCGGCAGCCGCAGCACGACATAGCCGGCTTCCCTGGCGCCGGCGGCGCGCGCCGAATCGAGGATGCGCTCCAGCTCCGGATCGGTGAGGCCGGGAACGATCGGCGCCACCATCACAGAAGCCGGCACGCCGGCATCCGAAAGCTGCCTTATCGCCTCCAGCCGCTTCGTCGGCGTCGATGCGCGCGGCTCCATCGTCCTCGCCAGCATGCGGTCCAGCGTCGTCACCGACAGCGCCACCTTGGCGAGGCCGCGTTCGGCCATGCGCGACAGGATGTCGATGTCGCGCGTCACCAGCGCCGACTTGGTGACGATGCCGACCGGATGGCCGCGCGCCTCCAGCACTTCCAGGATCTCGCGCATGATCCGGTACTGCTTCTCGATCGGCTGGTAGGGATCGGTGTTGGTGCCGATGGCGATGGTGCGCGGCTGGTAGCCGGGCTTCGACAATTCCCTGTCGAGCATGCGTGCCGCATCCGGCTTGGCGAAAAGCTTCGATTCGAAATCGAGCCCCGGCGACAGGCCCATGAAGGCATGCGTCGGCCTGGCGAAGCAGTAGACGCAGCCATGCTCGCAGCCGCGATAGGGGTTGATCGAACGGTCGAAGGAGATGTCCGGCGACTCGTTGCGGGTGATGATGGTGCGCGGCTTCTCGACCTGCACCTCCGTCTTGAAAGGCGGCAGTTCCTCCAGCGAGTTCCAGCCGTCGTCGAACACATGCCGGCTGACCGGCTCGAAGCGGCCGGACGGATTGATGCCGGCAGAGCGTCCGCGGTTGCGCTCGGGGCGCACGCGCATGCCGCTCTGTTCCATCATCGCGTTGGCCATCTCGGCTCTGCCGGCTCCGAAAGCGGCAATGTCGGCGCGCACGATCTGTTCCATTTTCGCCCTCTCCCAGGGACTGTCGGCAGGCTGTCGAATCGCTCTGTTCATGAAACTATTCCTATTTCGCCGATGAGAACAAAGCAAGAACTTTTTCGACTGGAACGCGCAACTGGCGCAGCGCCCGGCTTTCCGCTATTCGGCTAGGAATGCTCAGCGTTCTCATCGAAACCCGGAACGACGAAGAAGGCCTTGCCCGTACGCTCGCCTCGCTGATCGGCGGCGCCGTCGAGGGCGTGGTGCGCGACGTCATCGTCTGCGATGCCGGCTCGACCGACCTGACGCATCGCGTCGCCGAGCACGCCGGCTGCCACTGCGTGGCCGGAGGGATCGCTGCCGGCATCGGTCAGGCAAAGGGCGACTGGCTGCTGCTTCTCGAACCCGGC
Organism: Mesorhizobium sp. M1D.F.Ca.ET.043.01.1.1; assembly: GCF_003952385.1. Lineage (NCBI taxonomy): Bacteria > Pseudomonadati > Pseudomonadota > Alphaproteobacteria > Hyphomicrobiales > Phyllobacteriaceae > Mesorhizobium > Mesorhizobium sp. M1D.F.Ca.ET.043.01.1.1. The sequence goes on along the minus strand of NZ_CP034444.1, from coordinate 1,369,328 downwards.
GCGCGGCTGGCCGAAGGCTGGATCGAGGAGGTCGTCGCCCACACGGCGAGGCAGACGATGCCGGCGCGCTTCTCGCGCGCCCGTGCCAATCGTGCGCCGTTTCTCGCCCGGGTGTTTTCCGGCAACCGGGCGCTGGCCGAGGGCCTTGTCATCAGCAAGCGCCAGGCAGCGGCGCTGGCCAAGAGCGCCCGCAACGCCGAAGCCCTGGCGCGCGGCCTCGCCACCAGACGGCTCAATGCCGAAATCTGGGTGGCGCCGCCAAAGTGATGCCTGCGCGCCCGCAAGGGGAAAAGCTGGGCAGCTAAATCAGCCGCGGCTTTATTGTGCATTGCACAAAATCGAAGGTGAGGTTAGCATTCTTCCCATGCGGGACAATCGGGATTGGGTAGTGCCGAAGCGATAGGCAACTGTCGTTTCGTCGGACGCATGCATATGAGGACCCGATGGATCTTACTCCCCCAGACAATTCCGGCGCGACCAGCCTGGAGGCGATCGCCCGCGACGGCAGCCTGTTCAAGCGCATCGCCGTGCGCATCCCGACCTATATGACGGATCTTCGCGAAAACCCTGCCTGGTTGCCGATGTTCATGCTGGCGCGCACCATGCCCGGGCGCCGAATGCATTGGCTGGGCGCCAAACGGGCCGGCCCGTCAGACAACACGGAAAAGACCATGTTCACCGGCACCGATCGCGAGGCGGTGGTCGAGGCGCTGCGTTCGGAGGGTTTGTTTTCGGGCTTCATGCTGCCGCCGTCGATCCATGAGGAGATCGCCGCTTTCGCGCAGCGCACGCCCTGTTTCGGCAATTTCGACCGCCGTCTCGAATTCATACCGGGCGACCATGCCGAGGCGGAGAAGCGTTTCGGCCGCTCCCTGCTCAGCGGACATTTCTTCGAGCGCATCCTGGATTGTCCCGCGGCCCTTGCCGTCCAGAAAGACCCGCTGTTGCTCGATGTCGCCCGGCACTATCTCGGCGGCCAGGCAAAGCTGATCACCACGCGCGTCTGGTGGAGCTTCCCGACCGGCAAGCCTTCCGACGCCGACAAGAACCTCGCCTCGCTCGGCAAATATCATTTCGACCTCGACGACTGGCGCATGCTGAAGTTCTTCTTCTACCTGGCGCCGGTCGACGAAGGCACTGGTCCGCATGTCTATGTCCGCGGCAGCCACAAGCGCCGCGCGCTCAAGCATCAGCTGACGCTTCTTGTCGGCCATCCGGCAGAAGATGTGCTGGACGTCTACGGTCCGCAAAGCCCGGTCACGTTGACGGGCGAGGCGGGTCTCGGCTTCGTCGAGGATCCGTTCGGCTTCCACATGGGCACCGTGCCCGCGCGTACGCCGCGGCTGATGATGGAAATCGGCTTCGGCGTCTCCAAGCCCTCGCGCCGCCGCTTCCACGGTGAGCCGGTCATCCGCTGATTGCGGCATTCGTGAGTTCGGCCGCTCTCATATCCCGTGGACTTCGACCGGCATCCAGGCGCTGCGGCGCCTGGCCAGCCGCTGCTCGCGCGTCTCGGCGTCATAGCGGACAGGGATCGGCTCGCGACAGAATAGCTCGCGGTCGTCGAGCGCGTTGACGTTGACGATCGCCCTGGCGTCAGCGCCTCCGCCGGCGATCGCCGCGACATAGACGCCGCATTCGCGGCAGATGAGATAGTCGGCGGTGCGCAGGCCGAAGCGGTAGACCTGCAGCCGTGCTTTGTCTTCGACCGAAATGGCCAGACGCCCGCCCGCATCGGCGGCGGCACGCGAGCCATGCCGGGTGCAGAACGAGCACTGGCAGGCACGGATTTCCATTGCCGCCGGATCGAGCGCGGTGGAGAAGCTGAGGCGGATATTGCCGCAATGGCATCCGCCGTTGTGCACGGTCATGGCGCTGTCCCTTGCTTCACGGCACAAGGTACTTTGCCCTCATCGGCTTCGGAATGGCGCCTCGAAGGCGGGAGCGCCATTCCGCCTGCAAACCGGATGCCGATTGAATGCTTTGCCGGCGTTTTATTAGGCAGGCTTGCCGCCGCGCCTGAGATGCTCGTCGAGGCGCGGCATGATCTCGACGAAGTTGCAGGGCATGTGCCGGTAGTCGAGCTGTGCCTTGATGATGCCGTCCCAGGCGTCCTTGCAGGCGCCGGGCGAGCCCGGCAGCACGAAGACGAAGGTGGCGTTGACGACGCCGCCCGTCGCCCGGCTCTGGATCGTCGAGGTGCCGATCTTGTCGTAGGAGATGCGGTGGAAGACTTCGGAAAAGCCGTCCATGCGCTTTTCGAAGATCGGCTCCAGCGCCTCCGGCGTCACGTCGCGACCGGTGAAGCCGGTGCCGCCGGTGGTGATGACGACATCGACCGCCTGGTCCTTCGACCAGCCGAGCACCTTTTCGCGGATCTTTTCACGATCGTCGGTGACGATGTCGCGCGCGGCCAATATGTGGCCGGCTTCCACGATGCGGTCGGCCAGCGTCTGCCCCGATTTGTCGTCGGCGAGGCTGCGCGTGTCGGAAACCGTCAGCACCGCGATGCGCACCGGGATGAAGGGCCGGCCGTCGTTGGCCATCAGTCGGCCTCCATGCTGCGCGTCGCGGCGACGAACCAGCCGGGATGGCGGCCGCGGATGTCGATCGCCGCGCGCTTGGCGACATTGCCGGTCTCGAACAGGCCGAAACAGGTGGCGCCGGAGCCCGACATGCGGGCGAAGGCGGCGCCTGCCTTCTTGAGCGCCTTGAGCGTTTCACCGATTGCCGGCTGGATCGAACGGGCGGCTGGCTCGAGATCGTTGCGCGTGGTCTCCAGCCAGTTCCAGATCGTGTGGAAGTCCAGGCGGCCGGGCAGTGGCGGCAACGGCTCGCTGTCGCGCCTGGCAAGCGCCCTGAACACCTCGGGCGTCGAGACGGCGACACCCGGATTGACCAGAACCAGCGCCAGAGCCGGAAAGCCAGCCAGCGGCGACAAGTCATCGCCGATGCCGCGCGCAATCAGCGGCTTCGCCCTGAGGCACATCGGCAGATCGGCGCCGAGCGACAGGCCGATCCCCGCCAGTCCGGCTTCGTCGATATCGAGGTTCCATAGGTGCGAAAGCCCGTTGAGCGCGGCCGCCGCGTCGCTCGATCCGCCGCCGACGCCGGAAGCGATCGGCAGGTTCTTTTCCAGCCGGATCGCGATGGGCGATGCCTGCTGCGCGCCGGCTTCCCGCCGCAAGGCGTCGCGCGCCTTCACCACCAGATTGCTGTCATCGAGCGGCACGCCGGCGGCGAAGGGGCCAGATACCGAGAACGCGTCGCGCTCGGCCGGCTCGATCTGCAGCCGGTCGCCGAAGCGGGTGAAGACCGCAAGGCTGTCGAGCAGGTGGTAGCCGTCGTCGCGCCTGCCGGTCACATGCAGCGCCAGATTGATCTTGGCAGGCGCAAGCCATGTCCGGGACTTGGCCTCGGGCTCCAGAATGTCGGCTGCTGGCGAGATGGGTTCAGTCCTTGGCCAGACGGTATTCGCCGGTCTTGGGGTCCTTGACCAGCGTGCCCATCGTGCCGTTGGCCGCCTGTTTCTCGGTGCGCCGGATTTTGGCCGTCACGCGCTCGGCCTCGCGGATGAACGCGCGATAGCCGAAATAGGCGGCCGCGCCGACGACAACGAAGAAAATGATCTGCGGCATCTCGAAACTCCTTCCGCGTTTGCGCGGCAAGGCCGGCCGTACGGGTCGGTTAAGCAATTATGCTAGACGCTTTCATGGCTTTTTCAAAGCCCGAAGCGCGCCCACAGCGCGCGCTCTTCCGCCGCATCGATGGCGCCGCTGGCGACTGCCGCGGCGATGTCGGGCGCCGAGAAGCGCGAGCCGAACAGGCCGAAACGGCCGAAAAGCCCGCGCGGCGCGGTGATCAGCTTGAGCTGGGTCTTGTCGCCGAAACGGGTCTTGAGCACGCTGCGCATGTCGCCCAGCGCATCGACGAGACCGAGCTCCAGCCCCTTCTTGGCGGTCCAGAACAGGCCGGTGAACAGGTCCGGATCGTCCTTGAGCTTGGTGCCGCGCCGTTCCCTGACGAGATCGATGAAGGTCTCGTGCACTTCGAGCTGCAGCGCCTTCAGCCGCTCGACGTCCTCCTTCTTCTCGGGCTTGAAGGGGTCGAGCACGGCCTTGTTCTGGCCGGCGGTATGCACGCGCCGTTCGACGCCGATCTTCTTCATCAGTTCCGGGAAGCCGAACGATGCCGAGACCACGCCGATCGAGCCGACGATCGAGGACGGGTCGGCGAAGATCTCGTCGCCGGCGATCGCGATCATGTAGCCGCCGGAAGCCGCCACATCCTCGACGAAGACCAGCACCTTCTTGTCCTTTTCCGCCGCCAGGTCGCGGATGCGCTTGAAGATCAGACGCGACTGCACCGGCGAGCCGCCCGGCGAGTTGATCGAGATCGCGATCGCCGGCGCGTCGAAGCCGAACGCCTTTTCGATCATGCCGGCCGTCGAGGCGAGCGACAGGCTCGGCCGGAACTGGCCGCCGCCGGCCATGATGGTGCCATGCAGCCGGATGACGGGAATGGTGACGACTGTCGAGCGCCAGGATTTCGGCAGCAGGCGGTTGAAGAAGCGTTTCACGAAAACTTGTCTCCAGAAGAGGTGCAAGAGCAAGGTGAGACCTCATCCTTGCTCCCGGCATGTAGGAATTCGCCGGCCAACGGCAATGCCGTAGTGCCGACCGATGCATGTCGCGCAAAAGTGTGCGGCGGTTTTGCGAAAAAGACATGCATAAAATAAGACCTTGAAGCGCGTCGCCTGGTTCCGTTTCAACGCGACGCGCTTCAAGGATCAATCGCCGAACAGCGACGCCAGCCCGTTGTTGATCATCTCGGTCCGCTCCGTCGGCCCGTTGCCGGACGGTCCGTGCAAGATCAGCGGCGGCCGGATCGACAGCTTGCCGCGCGCGCCGAGCACTGCCCTGACGACGATGCGGATCGCCGCCGCGTCCGGGCGAGGATGGACGCAGAGCATCTCGGCATCGCCGAAGCGGCCTTCGATCGCGTCGAGCATGGCGACGAGCTGCTCCGGCCGGGCAATCGCCGCCAGCCCGCCGCGCGGCTTGACGATCGCCGCCGCGCTCCTGATCCAGCGCTCGAACAGCCCATCCTCCGTGACATGCGCTTCCCGGCGCAGCGCGTCCGGCGTGGCGCGATCCTCGGCGGCGTTGAAGGGCGGGTTCATGATGACGAAGTCGAAGGAGTTGTCGGCAAGCCCGGCTTCGGCCCGTGCGCGGCCGGCAAGCGTGACGTCGGCCGTCAGCACCGAGGCGCGGTCGCCGAGATGCGCATTGCCCGGATGCGCGAGCGTGGCGGCGGCAAAGCCGGCCATCTCGGCGGAGCGCTCGACCAGCACCGCGCGCGATTGCGGACAGCGCGACAGGACGGCAAGGGCCGCGGCGCCGGCACCGGCGCCAAAATCGGCGAGCCTGCCGGAGAAAACCGACGGCACGGCCGCCGCCAGCATCATGGCATCCATGCCGGCGCGGTGGCCTTGCCGTGGCTGCACCAGCCAGAAGCGCCCGCGATGGAAGGCATCGACCGTATGGGCCGGGGTGTCGGCCTGCGAGGCGTTGGGAGCGAGGTTGCTTGGAGCGGGCATTATTTCCGGCGGATCTCGTTCTCGATGCCGGCATCCTTCAGGATGCGCCGCGCCGCATCGGCCTTGTCGGCATCGACCATGATGCGCCTCGGCAGGATGCCGATCGATCCGTCGAGCACGCTCATGTTCTGGTCGGCGACGAAGCAGGCGATGCCGGCGTCGCGCATCAGCGATTCGACGAAGGAGATGAGGACGGCGTCATTGGTGCGGACGAGTTCAATCATGGAATGAAAATCGCAGGTTGCGGCGTTCATGTAAACGTCGAGGCGGACCCGCGCCAGCCAAGCCGCGCCAATTCGCCTCTTGCCGTGCGCGGTTGTGCCGACCTAGAGTCCCGTCGGGACCAGGGTGTTGTCGTGCGCGTCAACTGAGACGGGAGTGATCGTGGTGGGTGTCGTTCTGAATATCGAGGGCAAGCGGGAACCTGCTTCCATCAAGGATCTCATCGATCTGACGGCAGCCGACATGGGACGCGTCAACGAGCTGATCCTGTCGAAGGCCGGCTCCGACGTCGAGATGATCCCCGAGGTCGCCAACCACCTGATATCGTCCGGCGGCAAGCGGCTCAGGCCGATGCTGACGCTCGCCGCCGCCCAGATGTTCGGCTATGCCGGCGAGGGCCATGTCAAGCTCGCCACCGCGGTCGAGTTCATGCACACGGCCACGCTCCTGCATGACGACGTCGTCGACGAAAGCGCGCTGCGCCGCGGCAAGAAGACGGCGCGCATGATCTGGGGCAACCAGGCGAGCGTGCTGGTCGGCGATTTCCTGCTCGGCCAGGCTTTTCGCATGATGGTCGAGGTCGGCTCGCTGGAAGCTTTGGACATCCTGTCGAGCGCCGCCTCCATCATCGCCGAAGGCGAGGTGATGCAACTGGCCGCCGCCAAGAACCTGGAGACCACCGAGGACGAGCATTTCGCGGTCATCAAGGCCAAGACCGCCGCCCTGTTCTCGGCCGCCGCCGAGGTCGGCCCGGTAATCGCCCAGGCCAGCCGCAACGATCGCGCCGCGCTGCGCTCCTACGGCATGAATCTCGGCCTTGCCTTCCAGCTCATCGACGACGCGCTGGACTATGGCGGCTCCAGCAAGGAGCTCGGCAAGAATGTCGGCGACGATTTCCGCGAGGGCAAGGTGACGCTGCCGGTGATCCTCGCCTACCGGCGCGGCACCAAGGCCGAGCGCACCTTCTGGAAGCGCGCGATCGAGGACAATGTCACCGACGATGCCGGGCTGGAGAAGGCGATCGGCCTGATGACCCGCCACGGGGCGATTGCCGACACGATCGGCCGCGCCCGTCACTTCGGCGAGATCGCCCGCGACGCCCTGGCGCCGCTGGAGGCGACGCCGCAGAAGTCGGCGCTGATCGACGTCATCGATTTCTGCATCAGCCGCGTCAACTGAGAGCCTTGGTTTCCGGGCGTCCGCCGTGCGATGCCGTTGCCGCCGAGGGCTTCCGCTCTACCCGTTTGTAGAACGATCGATTGCCATGCGAGATCGGCGCATCAGCCAGACGGGTAATCGACGTCAAGGCTGGATGCAGATATTATTCCCGGCGGCCATGCTCTGTTGAGCGGCACGAATGTGATTCGCTCCGGATTGAAGCGTGACCCCAAAAAGGCCATGCTTTGTCTGGAAAAGAACGAGTCTGTGGGCGGTCCGCCAAGGGCGGGATCGCGTCTGGCTGAAAGGGATACGATGCGGCAAGGACGTGCGCGCTGGCTGGCAAGGCTGGCATTTTTGACGGGTGTGGCGCTGTCGGCGCTGCCTGCCCATGCCAAGGAAAACGCCCAACCGATCCAGATCACGTCCTTCTCGGGCGCCTATCTCGCCGCTCACACCGCCGAGAGCGACAACGATCTCGACAATGCCATCGCCTATTACAAGCAGGCGCTGGCCTTTGCCCCCAACGACACCGACCTGCAGCAGAGCCTGATGCTGGCGCTCGTCGCGCAGGGCCGCTTCGAGGAATCGCTGGTCTATGCCGACAAGCTCAAGGAAGTGCCCGATGTCGAGCGCTTCTCGCGCCTGGCGCTTGCTGTCGATTCCTTCCACAAGAAGGACTACGCCAAGGCCCAGTACTGGCTGAAGCTGTCGCTCGAATCCGATCTCGACCGGCTGCTCTCCGGCGTCATGGACGGCTGGGCCAAGGAAGGCGCGGGCGATGCGTCCGAGGCGATGGCTTCGATCGACAAGCTCAAGGGGCCGGACTGGTTCGGCCTGTTCAAGTCCTTCCATCGCGCGCTGATCGCCGACGCTGCCGGCCTCACCGACAAGGCCGATGAGATCTATGCCGCCACTCTGGCCGACACGGCCGCGGGCGGCTCCGCGCCCGAGACGTGGATGCGCAACGCCCAGGCCTATGCCTCCTTCCTCGCCCGCAAGGGCGACAAGGCAAAGGCGGTTGCGGTGCTGAACCAGGCCGAAGCCTTCGCGCCGGGCAAGCTGGAAATCACCACGCTGCGCGACAGGATCAACAAGGGCGACAAGATGGAGCCCCTGGTCGCCACTCCGGCGGACGGCGCCTCGGAAATCCTGCTCGATCTCGCCACCGCGCTCAACCGTGGCGGCGGCGAGCCCTTCGTGCGGCTCTATCTGCAATATGCGCTGGCGCTGAAGCCGGACAGCGACGCCGCCCTCGTGCAGCTCGCGGCGGTCGCCGAGCAGCTGAAGGACGGCGAAGCCGCGATCGCGCTCTATCGCCGCATTCCGGCCACCTCGCCGCTGAAGCAGCTGTCGGAGCTGCAGCTTGGCCTGAACCTCGCAGACATCGACCGTCACGACGAGGCGATCGCGCATCTCAAGGGCTATGTCGATGCGCATCCGACCGACATGCGCGGCTATCTGGCGCTTGGCGGCGTCTACTCGTCCAAGGAGGATTTCCGCTCGGCCGCCAATCTCTACGACAAGGCTGTCGAGCAGCTGAAGGCGCCGACCGCCGCCAACTGGAACATCTTTTACCAGCGCGGCATCGCCTATGAGCGGCTGAAGGAATGGCCGAAGGCCGAGCCCAGTTTCCGCAAGGCGCTCGAGCTGCAGCCCGACCAGCCTCAGGTTCTGAACTATCTCGGCTATTCCTGGGTCGACATGAACACAAACCTCAAGGAAGGCCTGGCGATGATCCAGAAGGCCGTGGATCTCAGGCCAAGCGACGGCTACATCGTCGATTCGCTTGGCTGGGCCTATTACCGCCTCGGCCGCTTCGACGACGCCGTGCGCGAAATGGAGCGCGCTGTGTCGCTGAAGCCGGAAGATCCGGTCCTCAACGACCATCTGGGCGACGCCTACTGGCGTGTCGGCCGCAAGCTGGAAGCGACCTTCCAATGGACCCAGGCCCGTGACCTGAAGCCGGACCCGGACGTGCTCGCCACCCTGCAGCAGAAGCTGCTCAAGGGTCTGCCGCCGATCGAATCCAACACGGCGCAGGAAACCCCGAAGGTGAAACCGGTCGCGCCGCCTCCGCCGAAGGGCTGAGCGACTTTCGTCGACGTTCAAGAATGCGGGGCTCGTCGAGCCCCGTTTTCGTTTCGGCTTGGCGTCCTAGCCGAAACGCCTATCGCTTCGTCATTCTATGGCGGAGCAAGGAGCGAAGCGACGCGGCGCAGACCATAGAATCCATGCCGTGACCTTAAGGCGTTGCAACGGTGCAGAATTCTGCTCCGCTGCGTTCTTCGATCAAGGTCACGGCATGGATTCCAGGGTCTGCGCGACGCCGCTTCGCGGCTGCTCCGCCCTGGAATGACGAGGTCGCGAAGGATTAGTCAATCTCCAGCGTTAGCGCTCATCTCGCGGAAATGGACGATGAAAGTCTGCTCCAGACGAACGGCGGCTCTCAAATCCCTATGTCGAGGAACTAGAACATCTTGCGATAAACGACGAAGCCGGAGCGCTCGCCGATCTTGTCGTAGAGCTGCATTGCGGTGTGGTTGGTCTCATGCGTCAGCCAGTAGACGCGGCCAGAGCCAGCGGCTTTTGCGCGCTCGTAGACGCCTTCGATCAGAGCCCGGCCGACGCCCTGGCCGCGCACGGCCTGCGACGTGAAGAGATCCTGCAGATAGCAGTTCGGCCCGATCGCCGTGGTCGAGCGGTGGTAGAGATAGTGGACGAGGCCGAGAAGCTTGCCGTCGCGCTCGGCCACCAGCGCATGCACCGGCTCGTAGGCGTCGAAGAAGCGCGACCAGGTCATCTGCGTGATCTCGCCGGCAAGCGCGGTCTCGCCCGAGCGGCCGTAGAAGGCGTTGTAGCCGTCCCAGAGCGGCAGCCATTGTTCGTGGTCCTGCCGGCTGACGGAACGGACGGTGAGTTGACCGGGCATTGCGGAATCTCTGTCGTTACGGTCAGGCGAGCAAACGGCCTGCTGCGACGCCCTGCAATGGGCCAGCCGCCGGCAAAGCGTTCAACCTCTCCGTGATGCGGCGCCTGCCTTGACGCTTGCCGGCCCGGCAACTAGGGAAGGCTTGAATCCCAGCGCTTTCCGAGGCCGCCGTGACCATCGACATTCCTGCCCACATGCACCCCAGCCGCTCCTTCCAGGGGCTGATCCTGACGCTGCACAATTACTGGGCTGCCTATGGCTGCGTGATCCTGCAGCCCTACGACATGGAAGTCGGCGCCGGCACCTTCCATCCGGCGACCACCTTGCGCGCGCTCGGTCCGCGTCGCTGGAACGCGGCTTACGTGCAGCCGTCGCGGCGTCCGAAGGACGGCCGTTACGGCGAGAACCCGAACCGGCTGCAGCATTACTATCAGTACCAGGTGATCCTGAAGCCGAACCCGCCGAACCTGCAGGAGCTTTATCTCGGCTCGCTCGAGGCGATCGGCGTCGATCCGCTGCTGCATGACATCCGCTTCGTCGAGGACGACTGGGAAAGCCCGACGCTGGGTGCCTGGGGTCTCGGCTGGGAGTGCTGGTGTGACGGCATGGAAGTGTCGCAGTTCACCTATTTCCAGCAGGTCTGCGGCATCGAATGCGCGCCGGTGGCGGGCGAGCTCACCTATGGGCTCGAGCGCCTCGCCATGTATGTGCAGGGCGTCGACAACGTCTACGACTTGAACTTCAACGGCCGCGAGGGCGCCGAGAAGGTCACCTATGGCGATGTCTTCCTGCAGGCCGAGCAGGAATATTCGCGCCACAATTTCGAATTTGCCAACACCGCGATGCTGCTGCGGCATTTCGAGGATGCCGAAGCCGAGTGCAAGGCGCTGCTTGCCGCCGGTGCGCCGGCGTCGAATGACAATCTGGCGGCGCACCGTATGGTCTTTCCGGCCTATGACCAGTGCATCAAGGCGAGCCACGTCTTCAACCTGCTCGACGCGCGCGGCGTGATCTCCGTCACCGAGCGCCAGAGCTACATCCTCAGGGTGCGCAATCTGGCGAAAGCCTGCGGCGAGGCGTTCCTGCAGACGCAGGCGGGCGGTCTGGCGGCTTAAGCCAGCAAGGCTTTCGCGATCTCGGCGACGGGCGGCGGCAATATGCTCTGGCTGCTTGCGCTTTCGATCGTGCGCAGGGCCTGCCTCACGCCAGGCATCGAGAACGTACCATGCATCTGGGCGGCGAAGCAGGCGCTCAGTGCCAGGATCTGCAGGGTTCTCGATGCCGTTTTCATCGTCGTTCAGCCAATAGTTCTCCGCCTGAGCGTTGGTCGCTTCAGTGCCGCGTTTGGTTCATGGGATGTCTGCTCTTAGGACGGGTGGGCACGCGTCGTCCCGACAAAGAACTGAAAATTTCCCGATATAGGTCTGATTGGCGATCGGCAGGCAGGGTGACAGCGGCCGGCCGAGTTGCTATGCGCCCTCTACCTCCCCCTTGATGGGGGAGGTCGCCGCGAAGCGGCGGGTGGGGGTGACGGGCGCTTCCCTATGCCAAAACTTGATCGCTTCAAGTTGCAGTCCGCGCGAAGGCTGCGCGCGGCGATGACCGACGAGGAACGCAGGTTGTGGCGGCACCTCTGGCGCATCCCAGTCGAAGGCACGCACTTTCGTCGGCAAGCATCGGTTGGTGGCTACTATCCCGACTTTATCTCACATCGGCTGAAGCTGATTATTGAGGTGGATGGCTTCCACCATGGTGCCGATGATCAGCTGGGCCATGATGAAGTTCGAACGCGGTGGTTTGAAGGCCAGGGCTACCGCGTTGTCCGTTTCTGGAATCACGAGATAAAAAACGAACTGGATTCCGTCCTCGATACAATCTATGCGGCGGTGGAAGAACGGAAATTACACCTGCATCTGCGCGACGGTGCCGAAGGTAATGGCAGCTGAGAGGCCGCCAGCCCACCCCGGCGCTACGCGCCGACCCTCCCCATCGAGGGGAGGGTGGGAGCTTAACTATGCCTGACCTGCTTCTGGAACTTCGCTCCGAGGAAATCCCCGCGCGCATGCAGCGTAAGGCTGCCGGCGATCTCAGGAAGATGCTGACCGACGGTCTTGTCGAGGCGGGCCTGACCTACGAGGCGGCGCGCGAATACTGGACGCCGCGGCGCCTGGCGTTGGACATCCGCGGGCTGACGGCGCGCTCGAAAGACATTCGCGAGGAGATCAAGGGTCCCTCGACCACGGCGCCCGAGCAGGCGGTGCAGGGCTTCCTGCGCAAGGCAGGCCTTTCATCGATCGCCGAGGCGCATGTCCATTCCGATCCGAAGAAGGGCGACTTTTACGTCGCCCACATCGCGAAGCCGGGCAGGGCGGCTGAGGAGATCATTGCCGAGCTGGTGCCCGGCATTATCAAAGACTTTCCCTGGCCGAAATCGATGCGCTGGGGGCCGGCCTCGGCCAAGCCCGGCTCGCTGCGCTGGGTGCGGCCGCTTCAGTCGATCGTCTGCACCTTCGGCCCGGAGACCGAGGAGCCGGTGGTGGTCGACTTCGAGATCGACGGCATCCGCTCCGGCAACGTCACCTTTGGCCACCGCTTCCATGCGCCGGGGCCGATCACCGTTCGCCGTTTCGACGACTACGTGGCCAAGCTCGAGGCGGCAAAGGTCGTGCTCGATGCCGACCGGCGCAAGGAGATCATCCTCGCCGACGCGCGCAACGTCGCCTTCGCCAACGGCCTCGATCTCGTCGAGGACGAAGGCCTGCTGGAGGAAGTCTCCGGCCTGGTCGAATGGCCGATCGTGCTGATGGGCGAGTTCGAGCAGGACTTCCTCACCATTCCGGCCGAGGTCATCCGCCTCACCATCCGCGCCAACCAGAAGTGTTTTGTCACCCGGCCGCAAGGCGCGGCCGAGGACCTCTCCAACCGCTTCATCCTCGTCGCCAACATCGAGGCGAAGGATGGCGGCAAGGAGATCGCCTACGGCAACGGCAAGGTGGTGCGCGCGCGCCTTTCCGACGCGCTCTATTTCTGGAAGACCGACCAGGGCGACCTGCCGGACCTCGGCACGCTGCAGGAGTCGGCGGCGAAGTTCGAGCTGGACCTGAAGAAGCCGCTCGACCAGCGCATGGCGCGGCTCGATCATCTCAACGTCACCTTCCATGCCAAGCTGGGCACGCAAGGGGAGCGGGTCGCGCGGATCAAGAAGCTTGCTGAAGAGCTGGCGCCCGTGGTCGGCGCCGATCGCGCGCTCGTCGCCCGCGCCGCGGTGCTCGCCAAGGCCGATCTGCAGACCGAAGTGGTCGGCGAGTTCCCCGAACTTCAGGGCGCAATGGGCCGCAAATATGCGCTGCTGCAGGGCGAGCATGCGTCTGTGGCAGCGGCCGCCGAGGAGCACTACAAGCCGCAAGGCCCGTCCGACCGGGTGCCAACCGACCCGGTCTCGGTTGCGGTGGCGCTTGCCGACAAGCTCGACACGCTCACCGGCTTCTGGGCGATCGATGAAAAGCCGACCGGCAGCAAGGACCCGTTCGCACTGCGCCGCGCTGCGCTCGGCGTGGTCAGGATCCTGATCGAGAACCGCATTCGCCTGGGACTGACGTCGGTCTTCGCCAAGGCCTTTGCGAATTTTACGGACGGGGCCAGGCAGATATCCGACCTGCTTGCCTTCTTCCACGACCGCCTGAAAGTCTATCTGCGCGACCAGGGCGCGCGGTACGATCTGATCGATGCCGTCATTACCCCGCAGTCCGACGACCTTCTGCAGATCGTCCGTCGCGTCGAGGCGCTGGGCTCCCTGCTCGACACCGAGGACGGCAAGAACCTGCTCGCCGGCACCAAGCGCGCCGCCAACATCCTGGCCGCCGAGGAGAAGAAGAAAACGCTGGTCGCCGAGACCGTTGAGCCGGCGCTGTTCCGCGAAGACGCCGAAAAGATGCTGTTTTCCGCGGTGAATCAAGCCGAGAAGGAAGCCGGCCAAGCGATTCAGAATGAAGATTTTTCCGCCGCCATGCTGACGCTTAGCGTGTTGCGCGAACCTGTTGATTCATTCTTTGAAGGCGTTCTCGTGAATGATGAGGACCAGGCCGTGCGCGCCAACCGCCTGGCGCTGCTTGCCCGCATCCGCGCCGCCACCGACCAGGTTGCCGATTTTTCAAAAATCGTCGGCTGACGGCTCAAGAAATTGCCGATCCGAAGCTGCCCGCGCCTCACAAGGCGCGGGCGTGCTTCGACAATTTGGCGGCCAAATTTAATACGCCGGAGCCGGCTTACAGTCATACGACGATGACCTCCGCATGGGAGAACCAATGCATGTCGCCCAGAAATGTTCAGCGGTTCTGGGACCACGACATGCATCAAACAAAGACTTGAGCCGCGTCGCCTGAAATTCATTTCGGCGCGACACGCCTCAGGACGTTCCCCAACCACGGAGGCATGCCATGAATTCCGTTCACGATATCGAATTGACTGAAGAGACCCCGGCCGCCGCCGAGGCCACCGAAACCGCTTCCGACGACATCCTCGACCATGCTGCCGCCGCGGCGGTCGAAGCCGTCAATCCGTCCGAAGACGATGAGGAAGAAGGCGACGAAGACGCCGGCGACGAAGAAGCCGATGAGGAAGCCACTGCCTCGGGTGACGATGAGGACGACGAAGACGGCGACGACGATGAGGACGCCGACGAAGACGGGGAACCCAAGGCCTCGGGCGACGATGAGGACGAAGACGGCGAGGACGACGAAGAAGAAGAGTCTGAAGACGACGACAAGGAAGAAGCGGCCTGAGCCGTTTCTTGCCGGTTGAAAGCAGGAGGGACGACGCGGCAGGCGTCGCCCCTCTGTCGGTCCTGAAGGTTTGCGCGCCTACATTGCCTTGCTGAAGCGCGGCGATACCGGGGGTTCTTGCGGTTGGGCTTTCGATTGCGCCTGTTCGTCCGAGGCGCTTGCGGTCGCGGCCGCCTTGTTCTCGGCGGCGGCCTTGTCATCGGCCGCTTTGGCGTCGCCGTTGGGGGGTGCAGCGGCCGTGCCGTTGGGAGGCGTGGCCGCAGCCGGCGCGCTGCCGTTTGCCGGTGTTGCAGCCGCCGGCGCTGTGGCCGGGGCGCTCGCAGCGGGCGCTGCTGAAGCGCCACCTACGATACCGCCGCGAATGATCGTCGGCGCCTGCGCATGCCTCTGCCCGGACTTCTCCGGGATTGCGGCCACCTTCTCTTCGGTGACGGCTGGCACCGGCTCGTCGAGCCCCACTATGGACGGCGTGGAAGCCGCGGAAACCCTACCGGGCTCGATGGAGGGCAGCCTGACTACGGATGGCGTCGAGGTGGCAACGCCAAGCACGACGATGGACGAAGCTTGCGCCAAGCCGGTCATCGCCAAAAGCCCGATACCGACCGCTGCCAGTGCAATTCCAGGAAAAATGCGTGACGGCCGTCCGTTCGGATTTGCGTCAAAGCAAAGCATACGCATCACGGTAACTCCCCGAGCCCAACACCCCGAAATCCGTAGCCTAGCGGCGGCGAATTGATGCCGGCTTGCGTCGAAACTTAACATTTTAGGGATTGATAAATCGCCAATACCCGCCCTTGCCCCTCGTTCCATGCCGTATTACGGGACCGGCGTGTTCAGGAACGGTGGTGAATTTGGCTGAGATACTTGCCGTCGGCGAGGCGATGGAGCGGGCGGTGGCGCTGCTCGAAGGCGGCGATGTCGTCGCCATCCCGACCGAGACCGTCTACGGGCTGGCGGGCGATGCCACCAACGGCGTTGCCGTGGCGCGTATCTTCGAGGCCAAGGGCCGTCCGCGCTTCAATCCGCTGATCGCCCATGTCGCCGATCTCGCCATGGCAGGCCGCATTGCTGCATTCGATCCGCTGTCGGCGAAACTGGCCGAGACCTTCTGGCCTGGCCCGCTGACGCTGGTGCTGCCGCAGCATGCGGAAAACGGCATCCATCCGCTGGTCACCGCGGGGCTGGACACCATCGCGCTGCGCATGCCGAAAGGTTTTGGCGGCGAGCTGATCGCGCGGCTCGGCCGGCCGCTCGCGGCTCCCAGCGCCAATTCCTCCGGCAGGATCAGCGCCACCACGGCCGAGGCGGTGGCGGCCGATCTTGGCGGGAAGATCAAGCTGGTGGTCGATGGCGGCGCGACGCCGGTCGGCCTGGAATCCACCATCGTCAAGATCGAGGACGGCGAACTGCGGCTGCTGAGGCCGGGCGGTATCGCTGCCGAGGACATCGAAGCTGTTGTGGGCATGAAGATGATGCGCGGCGCCGCCGGCATCGAGGCGCCCGGCATGCTCGCCTCGCACTATGCGCCGGGCGCATCGGTCCGGCTCAATGCCGAAAAAATCGGCGAAGGAGAGGCGCTGCTCGCCTTCGGCCGTGATCGTGCCGAAGGCTGGCGCAATGCGGTCGCGGTGCGCAATCTTTCCGAGGCCGGCGATTTGCGCGAGGCCGCGACCAACCTGTTCGCCTACATGCAGGCGCTCGACCGCAGCGGTGCCGCCACCATCGCCGTCGAGCCGATTCCGTTCGACGGCCTGGGCGAGGCGATTAACGACCGCCTCGTGCGCGCCGCCGCCCCGCGTGACAAGATCGCCTGAGCCTATCTCTTTGTTTTGACGCAATTCCGGACGGAAAACCGCTTCACACTTTTCCTGGAATTGCTCTAGGTTCGGGCTCATGAACGACCAACCCTTCGACCTCGATCCCGCCCTCATCGACCGCTTCGCGGCAATCGTCGGCGACAAATACGCGCTGCGCGACCAGGCCGACATCGCGCCTTACATAACCGAGCGGCGCGGCCTCTGGCATGGCCGGACCTCGCTGGTGCTGCGGCCGGGCAGCGTCGAGGAAGTGAGCCGCATCATGCGGCTGGCGACCGAGACCGGAACGCCGATCGTGCCGCAAAGCGGCAATACCGGGCTGGTCGGCGCCCAGGTGCCGGACAGGTCCGGG
The DNA here is from genome assembly GCF_003952385.1 of Mesorhizobium sp. M1D.F.Ca.ET.043.01.1.1. Lineage (NCBI taxonomy): Bacteria > Pseudomonadati > Pseudomonadota > Alphaproteobacteria > Hyphomicrobiales > Phyllobacteriaceae > Mesorhizobium > Mesorhizobium sp. M1D.F.Ca.ET.043.01.1.1. The sequence goes on along the minus strand of NZ_CP034444.1, from coordinate 1,352,467 downwards.
CACGACATCGTGCTGTCGCTGTCGCGGCTGAACCGCATCCGTGAGATCGATGTTTTGTCGAACACGGTCACCGCCGAGGCCGGCGTGATCCTGCAGACGCTGCAGGAGGCCGCCGATGCCGCCGACCGGCTGTTTCCGCTGTCGCTCGCGGCCCAAGGTTCCTGCCAGATCGGCGGCAATCTGTCTTCGAATGCCGGCGGCACCGGCGTGCTTGCCTATGGCAACGCGCGCGAGCTGTGCCTCGGCGTCGAGGTGGTGCTGCCGACCGGCGAGGTGTTCGACGACCTGCGCAAATTGAAGAAAGACAACACGGGCTACGATTTGAAGGACCTCTTCGTCGGCGCCGAGGGCACGCTTGGTGTCATCACCGCCGCAGTGCTGAAGCTCTTTCCCAAGCCGAAGGGCAGGGAGGTCGCTTTTGCCGGCCTGTCTTCGGCTCGCGACGCGCTGTCGCTGTTCAGTCTGGCGACGGACCAGGCCGGCTCGTCGCTCACCGCATTCGAACTGATCGGCAAGAGGCCTTACGACTTCACGCTAAAGCATGGCCAAGGCATCACGCGGCCGCTGGCCGACGACTGGCCATGGTATGTGTTGATGCAGGTTTCCTCCGGCCGTTCGGAAGAAGACGGCAGGGCGCTGATCGAGGAGATTCTTTCAGCCGGCCTCGAGCAAGGCATCGTCGGCGACGCGGTGGTCGCGGCCAGCCTTGCCCAGGGCGATGCCTTCTGGAATTTCCGCGAGACGCTGCCCGAGTGCCAGAAGCCGGAGGGCGCTTCGATCAAGCACGACATTTCGGTGCCCATTGCCTCGATCCCGGACCTCATCGAGAAGGCGGCAACCGCTGTTGCGTCCGTCAGCCCCGGCGCGCGCGTCGTCTGCTTCGGCCATATGGGCGACGGCAATTTGCACTACAACATTTCCCGCCCCGAAGGCGGTGACGACGAAGCGTTCCTCGGCCTCTACCGCCCGATGAACAAGGCCGTGCACGACGTCGTGCGCTCCTTCCACGGCTCGATCTCGGCCGAGCATGGCATCGGCCAGCTGAAGCGCGACGAGCTGATCGCCACGGCGCCGCCGATGGCGATCGACCTGATGCGCCGCGTGAAGGCGGCGTTCGATCCGGCCGGTATCATGAATCCCGGTAAGGTTATCTGATCCTTCCAATATGTTGTGGCTGGTTGCATTCCGATAACCATCGGCTCCGATCAGCAAAATTTAACTGACTTTCTTAAGCGCGGCGGTAAGAAGCGAGCGCTAATGTTTCTCCTCATAACGAGGCCGGAAAAACCGGCCCGGAGAGAACCGGAAAACGGCCCTCAGGAGAAACAGGAAGGCATTCGATGAACACTGGACTGAAGCCAGTCTGGGCGGGGCGCAACATGCGTCTCGACCCGTTTCGCCTGCCGCAGATGGTAAGCTATGCCACGCGCGACGATTATGGCGATGTTACCTTCACCATCGATCATCGCGGCGCCGTCATCCGGCGCATGCTGGAGATGAGCGGCGTGCCGGCGATCATCGCGCTGCCCGCCAACGCGTTCCGCGGCGTCGCCGCCCGCGCCATGGAAGATCCGGACGGCAACGTCACCGTGACGCTGGAACTCCTGCACAACGATCCGATGCTGTCGGTGCCTCTGCTTGTCGCCGACGATCTCGACGACGTGGCCGCCGACTGGCGCGCCTGGGCCGACGCCTATCGCCTGCCGATGCTCCTGATCGAGGCCGACGGCATCGCCCGCACGCTGGAAGAATCGCTCGGCGCCGCCATCAAGGCGCTGCCGCCGCAGGAACGCCGCAAGGGCCGTGTCTCCAACATGCGCCGCCCGCGCTTCCTCGCCCGCCGCAGGACCGGCAATCTCGGCCTGCGCCTCGTCATCGGCGGCCAGGAAATCATCGCGCGGGAGTAGCGCGATTTCCCCTTCTCCCACACGGGGAGAAGGGAAGGTGCCGTCACACCAGCGGCTTCAACGCCACCCACAGCGCGCCGCCGATCAGCCCCAGGAAGATCAGCCAGCCGACCTGGTTGTTCGACTTGAACAATCTCAGGCACTGATCCGGATCGTTGATGTCGAGCCGGATGATCTGGCGCGCCATGTGCGCGCCGGCGGCGATCAGCCCGGCCAGCGCCGGCATCGGCACCTGCGCCGAAGCGAAGGCGATGGCGAAGCAGACGAGCGTGCCGCCATAGAGACCGACCAGCCAGGTCTTGGTGTTGTCGCCGAAGAGCCGCGCCGTCGAGCGCACGCCGACGATGGCGTCGTCTTCCTTGTCCTGATGCGCGTAGATCGTGTCGTAGCCGATCACCCACAGGATCGAGCCGATATAGAGCATGATTGCCGGGCCATCGAGGTCGCCGAACTCGACCGCCCATCCCATCAGCGCGCCCCAGGAGAAGGCGAGCCCCAGCACGAATTGCGGCCAGTTGGTGATGCGCTTCATGAACGGATAGATCGCGACGATCGCCAGCGAGGCGATGCCGAGCGGAATGGCAAAGCTGTTGAACTGCAAGAGCACGCCAAGCCCGACCAGCGCCTGGATGACGAGGAACGCCCAGGCCTGGCGACGCGTCACCTTGCCGGCCGGCAGCGGCCGCGAGCGGGTACGCTCGACCTGGTTGTCGATGTCCTCGTCGACGATGTCGTTATAGGTGCAGCCGGCGCCGCGCATGGCGACGGCGCCGACGAAGAACAGCAACAGGTACCACGGCGCCGGCAGCAGCGTCAGCAGCGGGTCCGTCGGGCGCGGATAGGCGCTTGCCGCAAGGGCGGCCGACCACCAGCAGGGCCACAAAAGCAGCTGCCAGCCGATCGGCCGGTCCCAGCGCGCGAGCTGCGCATAGGGCCACAGCCAGCGCGGCAGCACCCGGTAGACCCAATGGCCGCTCGGCGCGTCGGCGACGCGGCCCTGGGCGGCTTTCGACTGGATGGTTTCCATCGCGATGGAGTGGCAGCAGCAATCGGCGCCGTCAAGCGGCCGCCTGGAGCAATTCCAGGAAAAGTGCGAAGCGGTTTTCCGTCCGGAATTGCGTGGAAACAAAGAGATAGAGTTGTTCGCCGTTTCCGTGAAACGGTGAACCACTCTAGTCGCTCAGCCATTGAAAACATCGTGACTGGCGAACCAGGCTTTTGCGACCGCGATGAAGGCGAGCGCTGGCTTCGGAAGGCGCTGGCGCGTGTCATGGGCAAGAATGATGCGCTGCATCGGGAGCGGATCGGAAATCGGCTTGCAGACCAGCGGCAGGCCGTCATAGGTCCTGTCGCCATGCGGTCTGGTGTAGCTGACGGCGACGCCGAAGCCGTTGGCCACCATGCTGCGCTGCAGCTCGAACGAGCTTGTCGACGACTGGGCGACGGGCGACAGGCCGCGACTGAGGAAGAGATCGAGCATGTGCTGCCAGCTGTGCGGCTGCTCGGTGGTGATCAGCGGATGCGCGGCCAACTCCGCCAGGCTGACGGTCCGCTTGTCCGCCAGCACGTGGCCGGCCGGCAGCAGCGCGTGCGGCCGAAGCTCGTGCAGAAGCACGCGCTTGAAATGCGCCGGCAAGCCAAGATCGTAGGTCAGGCCGAGATCGACCGCGCCGTCGGCCAGGCGCCGCCCCAGCGTCTCGAAGGTTTCGTCGCGGACAATGACGGTCACCGACGGACAGCGCTCGGCGAAAGCGCGCATCAGCGCCGGGGCGAAATAGGGGGCGAGATCCTCGAAGCAGCCGAGCACCAGCTCGCCGCCGACATCGGCCTCGCGCGATCCGAGCGCGGCCAACTCGTCCGCCTCGGCCAGCACCTGCCTGGCCTTGGCAACCGCGCCGCGGCCGAACGACGTCAGCGCGATCCCGCTTCCCCGCTGGCGCACGAACAGTTTCTGGCCGAGCGCATCCTCGACATTGTCGATCGCCACCGAGATCGAAGGCTGCGACACGTTCAGCGCCCTGGCGGCCATGGTGACGCTGCCGTAGCGTGCCACGGCAACGACATAGCGCAACTGCGTGAGGGTCAAATTCATAGGACAAAACTATAAGCGAGATGAGAAGTTATTATTTTACCCGATATGACGCGCCTGCGATAGTTGGCGTCCAATCACGGAGAGCGCGATGGCCAGCCCCAAAATCGATGCCGCAACGATTGCCGATTACCAACGCGACGGCGCGGTCTGCATCCGCGGCGCCTTCAGGGACTGGGTCGATGTCATCGCCGACGGCATCGAGCGCAACATGAAGAACCGCAGCGCCACCGCGTCCGACATCGCCAACGGCAAGGGCAGTTTCTTCGACGACTATTGCAACTGGGAGCGCATCCCGGAATTCGTCAGGATCGTCAAGGAATCGCCGGCCGCCGAGCTCGCGGCCGCCGTCATGCAGTCGCGCAGCGCGCAGTTCTTCCACGACCATGTTCTGGTCAAGGAGCCCGGCACGCAGAAGCCGACGCCCTGGCACCAGGACATTCCCTATTACTTCGTCGACGGCAGCCAGACGGTGAGCTTCTGGATCCCGATCGATCCGGTGAAGGAGGCGACGCTCAGGCTGATCGCCGGCTCGCACAAATGGGAGAAGATGGTCCTGCCGGTGCGCTGGCTGAACGACGCCAATTTCTATGCCGACGAGGGCGATTACCGGCCGGTGCCTGACCCCGACAACGATCCGTCGATGAAGGTTCTCGAATGGGAGATGGAACCGGGTGATGCCATCCTGTTCGACTTCCGCACGGCGCACGGCGCGCGCGGCAACATGACGTCGGCCCGGCGCCGGGCGCTGTCGCTGCGCTGGGTCGGCGACGACGCGCATTATGTCGAGCGTCCCGGCCGCACCTCGCCGCCCTATCCGGGCCATGACATGAAGCCCGGCCAGAAACTGCGCGAGGACTGGTTCCCGGTCGTGTTCCAGAGTTAAGGCGTGTCTTCCGGAGCAGGCAATCTCCGTCAGCCGTGGCCAGCCTCATCAATTCTTGGTGAGGCCATGTTCCCGTGCGCAACTGCCGCCAAAATGCCAAGACGCCTTGACCCGCCGCCCGCGGACCAATAGCGGGTTCTCTCGACGGGGACGATCGGCAGCAAGAGGTGGCCATGAATGTTCTTCTTCTCGGCTCGGGCGGCCGCGAACATGCGCTCGCCTGGAAGATGTCCGCCTCGCCGCTGCTGACCAAGCTTTACGCCGCGCCTGGCAATCCGGGCATCGGTCAGGTCGCCGAGCTGGTCAAGCTCGACATCGCCGCACATTCCGCCGTTGCCGCCTTCTGCCAGGAAAAGAAGATCGACCTCGTCGTGGTCGGTCCGGAAGGCCCGCTGGTGGCCGGCATCGCCGACGACCTGCGCGCCTGGGGCATCCGCGTCTTCGGTCCGTCCAAGGTGGCGGCGCGGCTCGAAGGCTCGAAGGGCTTCACCAAGGATCTGTGCGCGAAATTCAACATCCCGACCGCCGCCTATGGCCGCTTCGGCGATCTCGCCTCGGCGAAAGCCTATGTCGAGACGACCGGCGCGCCGATCGTCATCAAGGCCGACGGGCTCGCCGCCGGCAAGGGCGTCACCATCGCCATGACGCTTCCCGAGGCGCTGGCCGCGCTCGAGGCCTGTTTCGAAGGCGCCTTCGGCGCCGCCGGCGCCGAGGTGGTCGTCGAGGAATACCTGACCGGCGAGGAGGCGAGCTTCTTTTGCCTGTGCGACGGCGCCACGGCGCTCCCCTTCGGCACCGCGCAGGACCACAAGCGCGTCGGCGACGGCGACACCGGCCCGAACACCGGCGGCATGGGCGCCTATTCGCCGGCGCCGGTGATGACGCCCGAAATGACCGAGCGCGCCGTGCGCGAGATCATCGAGCCGACCATGCGCGGCATGGCCAATCTCGGCGCGCCCTTCGCCGGCATCCTGTTCGCCGGACTGATGATCACGGACCAGGGCCCGAAGCTCATCGAATACAACACCCGCTTCGGCGATCCGGAATGCCAGGTGCTGATGATGCGGCTGAAGGACGACCTGCTGGTCCTGCTCAACGCCGCCGTCGATGGCCAGCTCGCGCATATGTCGGCGCGCTGGAGCGACGAGGCCGCACTCACCGTGGTGATGGCGGCGAGGGGCTATCCCGGCACGCCGGAAAAGGGCTCGGTCATCCGCGGCCTCGACGAAGCGGCAGCCGAAGGCGCCGAGATCTTCCACGCCGGCACCGCCATCAATGGCGGCGCGCTGGTCGCCAATGGCGGCCGCGTGCTCAACGTCACCGCGACCGGCGCCACAGTCGCGGAGGCGCAGAAGCAGGCTTATGCGGCGGTCGACCATATCGACTGGCCGCAGGGCTTCTGCCGCCGCGACATCGGCTGGCGCGCCGTCGAGCGCGAGCAGACCGGCGGCGCCTGAGCAATTCCAGGAAAAGTGCGTAGCGGTTTTCCGTCCGGAATTGCTCAAAACAAACGTGATCAGGCGGCCGCGCTCTTGTGGCCGCTGCGCGCCCAGGCCGGCAGCCAGTCGCCATGGGCGGCGAGCAAGTCGTCGACCAGCGACCAGATCTGGTCGAGATCGAGCTCGGCCGCCGTGTGCGGGTCCATCATCGCCGCGTGATAGACGTGCTCGCGGTTTTCGCTCATCAGCGCCCGCACCGTCAGTTCCTGGACATTGATGTTGGTGCGGATCAGTGCGGTCAGCTGCGGCGGCAGGTCGCCGATATAGGTCGGCTGGATGCCCGAGGCATCGACCAGGCACGGCACTTCCGCCGCGCAGTCGAAAGGCAGCGAGGTGATGCAGCCATTGTTGCGGACATTGCCGTAGATCACCGACGGCTCGCCGGTCCACACCGAGTTCATGATCGAGGAGGCGTATTCCTTCGATTGCTCGACCTCGATCCGGTCGGCCGAGCGGTAGGCCTCCGCCTGGCCCTTCCAGCGCTCGATCTGCTCGATGCAACGCTTGGGATATTCGTCGAGCGGAATGCCGTATTTCTCGATCAGGTCGGGGCGGCCGTCCTTGATGAAATAGGGCGTGTATTCGGCGAAATGCTCCGAGCTTTCGGTGACGAAATAGCCGAGCCGGGTCAGCATCTCGTAGCGCACCTTGTTCGGGCAGCGCGGGTTCCAGCCCGGCTTCGGTGCGCGGCCTTCGCGATAGGCGCGCACAAGGTCGGGATAGAGGTCGCGGTATGTGCCGTCCGCCTGGCGATGCTCGAACTTGAGATAAAAGGCCATGTGGTTGATGCCGGCCGAACGGTAGCGGATCTCTTCGTAGGGCAGGTCGAGATCGTGCGCCAGCTCCATCGCCGTGCCTTGCACCGAGTGGCAGAGCCCGACCTGCTTGATTGTGGGATATTTCTCCGCGATTGCCCAGGTGTTGATGGCCATCGGGTTGACGTATTGCAGCATGATCGCTTGCGGGCAGACGGCGAGCATATCCTCGCAGATCCTCCACAGATGCGGCACGGTCCTCAAGCCGCGCATGATGCCGCCAACGCCGAGCGTGTCGGCGATCGTCTGGCGCAGGCCGTATTTCTTCGGCACCTCGAAATCGGTGACGGTGCAGGGCTCGTAGCCGCCGATCTGGAAGGCGACGACGACGAAGTCGGCTCCGGCGAGCGCCTTCCGCTGGTCGGAATAGGTCTCGGCCTTGGCCTTCACGCCGAGCGTGGCGACCAGCTTGTTGACCACGACGGCGCTCTCCTCCAGCCGCTGCGGATTGATGTCCATCAGCGCGATCGTGGCGCCGGACAGCGCTGGCCGTTGCAGCACGTCGCCGACGATATTCTTCATGAACACCGTCGAGCCGGCGCCGATGAACGTGATCTTGGGATTTCTAGCCACTGTGAACCTCCGGCATATGGTCACGCCACGTCGAAGGCGGCCCTGACGAGCCGTTCGGTGTAGGCGGTCTTGGGATTGGAAAGCACCTCGTCGACGGGGCCCTGTTCTACGATCTTGCCGTGCTGCATGACGATGACGCGATGACACAGCGCCCGCACCACCTTGAGGTCGTGCGAGATGAACAGGTAGCTCAGGCCCCGCTCGTCCTGCAGCTTGCGCAACAGGTCGATGATTTGCGCCTGCACCGAAAGGTCGAGCGCCGATGTCGGTTCGTCGAGCAGGATGAATTCCGGCTCCAGCGCGATGGCCCGCGCGATCGCGATGCGTTGCCGCTGGCCGCCGGAGAACTCGTGCGGAAACCGTGACAGGATATCGCCCGGCATGCCGGCGCTCACCAGCGCCTCGCGCACCCGCTCGACCCGTTCGCGCCGCGTCGCACCGATCCTGTTGACGGCCAGTCCTTCCTCGATGATCTGGCCGATCGTCATGCGCGGATTGAGCGAGGAGAAAGGATCCTGGAAGACGATCTGCATGCGCGAGCGCAGCGGCCGCATCCCCGCCCTCGTCAGCCCGTGGATCGGCTGGCCGTCGAAACGGATCTCGCCGCGCCTGGCGTCCAGCAGCCGAAGCAGGGCCTGGCCGAAGGTTGTCTTGCCGGAGCCGGATTCGCCGACCAGCCCAAGCGTCTCGTGGCGGCAGAGCTTGAGGTCGAGATCGTCGACCGCGACCAACTCGCGCCAGTCGGGCTTCAGGAAGCTGCCGTGGCGCATCATGAAACAGACGCGCACACCGTTCGCTTCGAGAATGGTGCCGGATTTGTCAGGCAATGGCTTCGGCCGTCCGTGCGGCTCGGAAGCAAGCAGCCGCCGCGTATAGGGATGCTGCGGGTCGGCAAAGAGCCGTTCGGTGACGTTGTGCTCGCGCATCTCGCCATGCTGCATGACATAGACGTAGTCGGAGAACTTGCGCACCACGGTGAGGTCGTGGGTGATGAGGATCACCGCCATCCGCAGTTCTTTCTGCAGATTGCGGATCAGGTTCAGGATCTGCGCCTGCACCGTGACGTCGAGCGCTGTCGTCGGCTCGTCGGCGATCAGCACGTCGGGGTCGTTGGCCAGAGCCATGGCGATCATGACGCGCTGGCGCTGCCCGCCGGAGAGCTGATGCGGATATTGCTTGAGCCGCGCTTCCGGCTCGGGAATCTGCACATGCCGCAAAAGCTCGAGCGCCCGCGCCCAGGCTTGCCTGCGGCTCACCTTGCGATGCACCCTGATCGCTTCGACGATCTGGCTGCCGACCGTGTAGATCGGGTTGAGCGAGCTCATCGGCTCCTGGAAGATCATCGAGATGCGGTTGCCGCGCAGCTTACGTCGGGCGTGCTCGGAAAATTTCAGGATGTTTTGCCCGAGATATTCGACGCTCGACCTCGGCGATACCGTCGCCCGCCGCGACAGCAGGCCCATGACGGTGCGTGCCGTCACCGACTTGCCGGAGCCGGATTCGCCGACGATCGCGATCGTCTCGCCGCGATAGAGCTGGAACGAGACGTCCTTGACCGCCTCGACGGTGCCGTGCTCGACCTTGAAGGCGACCTCGATGTTGCGGGCGTCGATGACGGGCTGCTCATGGCGACCGTCATGGTCGTGCCGGACGGCGGGTGCGAAGGATTCGGCTAGCGCGATCGTCGTCATCCTCGCCACCTCAATAGGGATCGACGGCATCGCGCAGGCCGTCGCCCAGCGCGTTGAAGGCAAAGACGGTGATCAGCACGAAGCCGACCGGCGACAGGATCCACGGATAGGTGCCGATGACCGAATAGGTGGCAGTGTCCTGCAGCATCAGCCCCCACGAGATCAGCGGCGGCTTCACCGCGAACCCGAGGAAGCCGAGGAAGGATTCGAGCAGCACCACCGTCGGGATCGCCAGCGTCACGGCGACGATCACATGGCTCATCACATTGGGGAAGATGTGCTGCATGATGATGCGCCGGTCGGTGGCGCCCACCGCCATGGCGGCGCGCACATAGTCGATGCGCGCCAGCGCCAGAGTCTTGCCGCGCACCTCGCGCGACATCTGCGCCCAGCCCAGCGCCGACATGACGATGATGACGAAGGCGAGGAAGACATTGGTCGGCGCGGTGACCGGGATCAGCGTCGTCAGCGCGAGATAGAGCGGCAGTTGCGGGAAGGCGAGCACAAGCTCGACGAAGCGCTGCATCCAGACATCGAACTTGCCGCCGAAATAGCCCGATGCCATGCCCACAGTGGTGCCGATGACGGTGACGATGAAGACGACCGTCAGCGCGATCATCAGCGAGACGCGCGAACCATGGATGGCGCGCGACAGCACGTCCCGGCCGAACTTGTCGGTGCCGAGGAAATGCACCGGCTGGCCGTCCATCGAACCGAAGAGGTGCCGGTCCGCCGGGATGAGACCGAGCAGCTTGTAGGGCGCGCCCTCGACGAAGAAGCCGAGCAGTCGCGGATGGTCGTAGTCGGGCCCGACGATCGGCTGGAACGTGACCGGGTCGAGATCGGTCGACTCGGCCAGCACGTAGATTCTCGGCCGCGCGGTGAAATTGCCGTCCTTGTCGCGGAAAGCGGGCACCTCCGGCGGGGCGAAGGCGATATCGGTCGCCTTCGGGTCCAAAGGCGCCAGGAATTCCGCGAACACGGCCATCGCGAGCAGCAGCACGACTAGGCAAAGTCCGGCCATGCCGGTCCAGGAGCGCCTCAGCCGGCGCCAGACGAGCGCCACGTAGCTCTCGTTGCCGTGGGCGGGCTGGTGCACTGCGCCTTCGGCCGGCGGCGGTGGAGGTGATGGATCGCGCGCCAGCATCTAATGCTCCCCGAACTGGCGCACGCGCGGGTCGAGAAGCGCGAGCAGCATGTCGGCAATGATGTTGCCGACGATCAGCGTCGCCGACAGCACCATCATGAAGGTTGCGGTCACATAGACATCGCCGACCGCCATCGAGCCGACGATCGCCGGTCCGACTGTGGGCAGCGCGAAGATGATCGCCGTCTCGATCTCGCCGGTCAGCATGTAGGGCAGGACCACGCCCTGATACATGACCAAAGGATGCAGCGCGTTGGGCACGGCATGGCGCATCACCACCGCGCCGCCGGTCAGTCCCTTGGCCTTCGCCGTCTCGACATATTGCGCGTTGAGCGTGTCGAGCAGGTTGCCGCGCATGACGCGCATGTTGTAGGCGAGCCCGCCGAAGGTCGCGATCGCCACCACCGGCCAGACATGCTTGACGAGGTCGACGAACTTCGCCCACGACCATGGCGCGCCGCCATATTGCGGCGAGAAGAACGAGCCGATCTCCGACACGTTGAACTGGAAGACCAGCAGGTAGACGATGATCAGCGCCATCAGGAAGCGCGGCACCGTCATGCCGAGGAATGAGATGGCCGAAAGCGTGGAGTCGATCCAGGAATACTGCCGGGTCGCCGCCCATATGCCGAAGCTGATGCCGAGCACCGAGGCGAGCAGGTGGCAGACCAGCGCCAGGAGCAGCGTGCGCGGCAGCCGCTCGCCGACCACATCGGCGACCGGCTTGTTGTAATAGAGGCTGTAGCCGAAATCGCCGCGAGTGACGATGCCGCCGATCCAGTTGAGATACTGGACGGGCAGCGGCTTATCGAGGCCATGTTCTTTCCGGTAGGCCTGCGCCTGCGCATCCGCCTCGGCGTAGGAGGCTCCGCCCTGGTTGATCAGCTGCGAGCGGATATAGTCGGCGTAGTCGCCGGGAGGCGCCTGGATTATGGCGAAGGTGACGAGGCTCAAAATGGCGAGGACGGGAAGCGCCGACGCTATGCGCATGAGCAGGAATCGCAACATGGACGGTCCGCTTCCTTTGTCTGGCCGGTCGCTCCCTCGGGTGCGTGCGGAAGTTTCGTTGGTCCGGCCGCGCCGCGGCGCGGCCGGACTTTCTTCGTCAGGGGAGGTAAACCTTACATCGGGCCTTTGTCTCCCGGTTTGCCGGGGAGTTCCTCAGGGAAGAGTTCATACTTGGCCTGCTTGTCGGCCGCGACGAAGACGCGTTCGCGGATGATCGAATCCTCGGCCCAGTTGAACATGAAGATCGGCGTTCCCTGCGGGATGTTCGAGAAGCGCTTGTTGACGATCAGCGCGCCCGGATATTCCGTCAGGCCGACATTGTAGACGTTTTCCGTCGAGATCTTCTGGAACTTCTTCATCAGCTCCGCGCGCTGGTCGTTGTCCTGCGTCGAGACGAACTTGTTGACGATGTCGACCAAGTTCTTCTCGAACGGCATCAGATCGACCTCGCCGCTTTCCGGCGCGCGATGGTCCCAACTGGTCTTCGGACCGACCGGAGCGAGTTGCACCGTGTTCTGCACGACGGAGGTGAGCTCCTGCTCGTTGCGCCGGATCAGCCAGTCGAAGCGGCCCGAATATTGGGTCGCGTCGCGCTGCGTGCCGTTTACGCCGTTGAGCACGACCCTCAAGCCCAGCTTTTCCATCTGCGCTACGACGCCTTCGGCGAGGCTCTTGTCGGTGATGTAGTCGTTGTTGACCAGCATCACGATCTCGACATCCTTGCCGCCGGCGGTGCCGGCCGGGAAGTTGACGAAGCCGTCGCCGTCGGTGTCCTTGAGGCCGGCCTTGGCAAGCTCGGCCTTGGCGCCTTCGAGGTCGAAGGGATAGTAGACGGTCGACTTGCGGTCGTAGAAGCTGGTGCCGGACGAGAAGCCGCCGGGATAGATGGCGGTGAACGGCCCCTTGACCAGCGAATCGCCGAGCGCCTTGCGGTCGAGCGCCATGGTGACGCCCTTGCGGAAGTCCTCATTGCGGTTCAGCTCGCGCAGCGCCTGGCCGCGCTCGTCCGGGTTGCCCCAGCCATTGGCGGAGAAGTTGAAGCGCAGATTGTAGCCGATGAGGCGCGGACCGAAGGCAAGCCGTGCCGGCGCGTTCTTCTCGGCGGCGCGCTTCAGCGAGGCGACGAAGTTTTCCGGCTGCTCGAGGTTGGAGAAGTCGCCCGAGCCCGCCACCGCCTGGACGTCGCGGTCGGCCCATGTCGAGAGCTTGTATTGCAGCTCGTTGAGATAGGGCAGTTGATTGCCCTTCTCGTCGACCTTCCAGTAATAGGGGTTGCGCCGCAGGACGATGATGTCGTCGGGCCGGTATGCGACCGGCACCCAGGCACCCATCACCGGCATGTTCATGAACTCCGGCGGGAAGGCATTCTTGAACTGGTCGTAGGTATTCTTCGAATACTTCGGATGCTGCGGCTTCAATATGTGCGAAGGGCCGGGGCAGAAGGTGCCATAGGCCATCGTGTAGAGATACTGTCTCGGGAACGCGTCCTTGAAGGTCCACTCGACGGTGTAGTCGTCGATCTTCTTCAGCGTCGTGCCGACACCGAAGGTTTCCGGCGTCGCGCCGTTCAGCGGCGAGACGTTGGGGTCGACGACCTCATCGTCCCAGTAGAACATGACGTCGTCGGCGTTGAAGGGCACGCCGTCCGACCATTTGGCGCCTTCGATGAGATGCATGGTGAGCTTGTGGCCGTCCTTCGACCATTCCCAGCTCCTGGCGAGGTTCGGCAGCGGTTCGGTGTCCTTGGCCTCGACCTGGAACAGCGGCGCGGTGCGCGTCAGGCATTCCGAAAGGCCGATGTCGATGCCACCCCAGCCTTGCGTCTGGCCGGCGCCGTAGTTCCAGCCCTCCGGCCTGCCGCCGATGACGTGCCGCATCGTGTCGCCATAGACGCCGACGCCGTCCGGCATGTTGGCGGTCTTGAAGACCAGCGGCTCTTTCGGCAGCCGGTCCTTCACCGGCGGCAGCTTGCCGGTCTTGACGTATTTCTCCGTCACCCAGTCGGGCTCGTGATATTCGGGCAGCGCCTTGAACTCCAGGATGGAGTCGCGCGCCACAAAATGGATCTTGCCTTCGGCCGGAAACGTCGCCGGTTCCGGAGGCGCCGTCGGCTCGGATGCGAAAGCGTTGAGAGCCGGAACTGAAACGCCGAGCGTCAGTCCGGCGGCAATGCCAATTCTGCGTAAGGTCCTCATTGTCTCCTCCCACGTGATCAGGACGTTTTCTGCTTTCCGCCCGCTATTTCCAGGCGGCTGAACCGGCCGACCCGCCTCCCTGGGCCAGCACAATAGCCGAGGCTCAACCGGCCTGTTTCAATGCCGCCTTTTCGGCGCGCAATTCCTCGATCGAGCGCACGCTTCGCCGCGCCGCGCCCGCCCATTCGCGGGTCTTGACCCTGGATTTCGAAAGCCGCTCTTTTGCCGCCGGCACGGCATCGGCGTATTGCGGCAGCCAGGCGGCCTGGGCGACGACCATCTCGTCCACCATCTGCCAGACCTCCTCCGGCGTCGAAACCGCGCCGACCAGCGGATCGTGAAGCACGGCGAGCTTCAACAGATCGATGTCGCCGGCGATCGCGGCATGCACCGACATGCGCTGGACGTTGATCGAGGACATGCAGGTGGCGGCACAGGCCTCGGGCAGCGTGATGCCGGCCGCCATGTTGATGCCGAAGCGGTCGACGAAGCCGGGCGACTCGATGATGGCGTCCTGCGGCAGGTTGGCGATCACGCCGTTGTTCCGGACGTTGAAGTGCCCGCGATAGACGCGGTTGGTCTCCAGCGCCTCGAGAATGTGGCTGGCATGCTCGTTGGAGCGTTTTGCCGGATCGATCGGCTTCGACGCCGCTTCGAGGAATTGCGGATATTCCGTCTCGAACCAGTTGCGCGTCTCGGTCGAGTAGCGCAGATAGCCGCCGGTCTCGCCATGGATCCAGTCCGACATGTCGATCCAGCGTGTGATCTCGTCGGGGCGCTTGCGGTACCAGGGCAGATATTCGGAGAGATGCCCGTTGCTCTCGGTCGAATAGACCCCAAAACGCTTCAGCACGTCGATGCGCAGCTTTTCCTGCTTCGAATAGACCGGGTGCGCTTCGAAGGCGGCGATCAGCTCGTCCTTGCCGATCGGCCGGCCGTTCAGCCTGAGCTCGATGAACCAGGTCTGGTGGTTGATGCCGGAACAGACATAGTCGAGTTCCTTCGACGATTTCGCACCGAGCACTTCGGCGATCTGCGCGGCACCGTGCTGGACGCCGTGGCAGAGCCCGACCGTGTCGACCTTGCCGTATTCGATCGCGGCCCAGGTGTTCATCGCCATCGGGTTGGCATAGTTCAGGAATTTGGCGCCGGTCTCGGCGACCGCGCGGATGTCCTTGCAGAAATCGAGGATCACCGGAATGTTGCGCTGGCCATAGAGAATGCCGCCGGCGCAGATCGTATCGCCGACGCACTGGTCGATGCCATATTTCAGCGGAATGCGGATATCGTCGGCATAGGCTTCGAGGCCGCCGACGCGCACGCAGCTGATGACGTAGCGCGCGCCCTCCAGCGCCTTGCGGCGGTCGGTCGTCGCCGTCACCCTGGTCGGCAGATTGTTGGCTTCCACGATCCTTTCGAGGATCGCCCTGATCATGCCGAGATTGTGCTCGCTGATGTCGGTCAGCGCGAATTCGATGTCCCGGAATTCGGGGACGCAGAGAATATCGGTGAACAGCTTCTTGGTGAAACCGACGCTCCCGGCGCCAATGATAGCGATTTTGAAACCCATCACCTTCACCTCGATCCATTCGAATGCTAGGCAAGGAGCAGCAGGGGAGGATATGGCCGCACGCCAGCACGCGTGCTCGCCATTCGAGCCGGAAATCCGGCTCTTTCTCCTCCCGCCCGCTCCTCGACCGCGGGTCTTTCCCGTTCTTGATGAGCCGGATTATGCGCTTATTCGCGGGCGCGGCCAGAGAAGGATTATGCTTTCGAGGGTAATTTTGTGCTGCAGGACCTGATCGCCAACGGGCAGTCGATGCG
Organism: Mesorhizobium sp. M1D.F.Ca.ET.043.01.1.1; assembly: GCF_003952385.1. Lineage (NCBI taxonomy): Bacteria > Pseudomonadati > Pseudomonadota > Alphaproteobacteria > Hyphomicrobiales > Phyllobacteriaceae > Mesorhizobium > Mesorhizobium sp. M1D.F.Ca.ET.043.01.1.1. The sequence continues at coordinate 1,336,833 of NZ_CP034444.1, read as the reverse complement.
GACGATCTCGCTGCCGCGCGGCCGCCAGCGCCTGCACGCCATGCCGACCAGCTCAGGCTACGAGGTGCGCGAGGACGAGACCTATGACTGGGACGGGCGAAAGCGCGGCCAGACCCCGTTCACCGTGCTCCAGCATACGATCAGCGGCACCGGGCAGTTGCGCTACGAGAACCGCAACTATCGCCTGCAGGCGAACGACACGCTGCTGGTGCTGGTGCCGCACAACCATCGCTACTGGCTGGCCAAGGGCGACCGCTGGGAATATTTCTGGATCTCGATGAACGGCGAGGAAGCGCTGCGCGTCCACAAGTCCATCCTCGGCGTGTCAGGCCCCGTGTTTCGGCTGCAGCCCCCGACCATCGATCACCTTGCTGATTGCAGCCTGCGCCTCATCAAGGGGGCGGGCTCGCCGGGCGCCGCGTCGGCGATCGCCTACGAGGCGGCGATGGCGCTCTATGACGATGTCTTCGGCTCGCACGCCTTCGCCGAGAAGCAGAGCGCCATGCAGCCGGTGATCGATCACATCAACGCCAATCTCGACAAGCCTCTGCCGGTGGCGGAGCTTGTCGGGATCAGCGGTCTCAGCCGCGCGCATTTCTCACGCTGCTTTGCCGAGAGCGAAGGCTTGCCGCCGGCCGAATTCGTGCTGCAGCAACGGCTGCAGCGCGCGGCGAAACTCTTGACCAGGGCGGATTTCCTGCCGGTGAAGGAAGTCGCGGTGCTGTGCGGTTTCGAGGACGCGAACTACTTCTCCAAGGTTTTCCGCCGCTGCTACGGCATCAACCCGACGCAGTTTCGCACCACCGGCATGTATGCCAGCCTGGGCAATCATCGTTGACGGTGCCGTTGACTATTGCCTGCGGTGGTCGAGCGTCGTCGAAGCGGTGCTGACCGGATCGGCGGCCGCGAAGGCGGCGTCGAGCTGTTCGGGCGTGCGCTGCCCGGCCCGCTTCCAGGCGACATATTGAACGATGCCGAAACCCGGGCGCTGCGGTACGGTCTTCACCACCGGCATGCGGAATCCGTCGCGGAATTTCTCCCAGCGCGCGCCGAGTACCGCGACCAGCTCCTCGAAAGTCGGCGGCGCCGCCACATCGGCATAGGTGATGGTGACCTTGCCGGCGAGGCCGGCTTCGCGCGGGATCGGCACCGGGATCGAGGCCAGATAGTCGGGCGGCACGTCGATCAGCCCGCCGAAGGCCCATTGCTGGCGCAACTCATCGGCTTTCATCGGCGCGACGCTGACGTCGATGTCGTTGGGCGTGCCCGGCACGCGATAGGGGCAGCTGAAGCGGCCGCAATTCGCCTTGGCGGAAAACTGCCACAGCGCGTAGCCCTGCCAGTTGCCCATCGGGAAATGCACGTCGATGTCCGGCTTGTAGCGCGCATACCAGAGCGGCAGTCTGGACAGCAGCCGGTAAGTGTAGCGGTTGTCGGCGATGTACTGGGCGGTCTTGCCGTTCGAGTAGAGCACCGGGAAGCGCCCGAGGCGGCGGTGCACCTGGCGCACGAATTCTTCCGCGTCCTCGAGCGACATCCACTGCGCCGGATCGATGCCCTCGATGTCGAGGGCAATGAGATCGTCCGGCGCGGGCTCGGCGAAATCGACGAAATTATTGGCCTGCTCGACCGGATTGCCGGGGCGGGCAAGGTGGTAGGCGCCCCATTTCAGGCCGAGCGCCCTGGCCACCACCTTGCGCGTCTGGAAGAGCTCGCGCGTCACCGCGTAGCGCTTCCACAGCGCCTTGCAGAGCTTCACGTCGGTCTCTTCGCCGAAGCAGAAATAGGGCGGCGGCAGCCCGTCGGAAGCCTTGTTGATGAAGCCGACGATGCGCTTGTCGGTGGCAAGCTCAGCCCAGTCGATGGAATTGTATTCGTAGGCGTCGATCACCAGCGCGCGGTCGGCATTCTTCCAGGGCTCGGAGAAATCCGAGGCCTTTGCCGCCGTGCCCAGCGCAACCGCTGCCGCGAGAAGCGCCAGGCGGCGAAGAGGGCGCGCCGGCTTTTTCAATCAGGGTGTCCCCACTGACCAGAGGACGATCTTGAACCGCTATGGTTAAGGAAGTGCTTTCAAAGCCGATTGGGCGCTCAGCGCCGAAACAGCGACTGCGCCTCGAAAGGATCGGGCGCCGGATCTTGCGGCAGCGTGCCCTCGGCGGCGCGTTTCTTGTGATGCGCCAGCGAGCATTGCGGGGAGCACAATATGCCGCGGTCCGTCCAGTAGGCCGGTCCATGCTCCATCTTGCCTTCATGGTACCAGAAGCCGGCAGCCCGATAGGGGAGGCCGCATTCGATGCAACGATAGGCGTCAGGTCTGGCAAGCATGGGTTCGGCCTGGTCTCGAGCCGGACCTCGACGGCCGGCTGCTTCGTATCTAGTACGCCTGGAAAGGAATGCAAAATCCGCGTGACAAAGTTTGACGTTTACGTAAAAAGAAGGCGCGGGACCGGCCCAAAGGCGGATGGTCTCGGTTCGGCCCCGCGACTACGGTTGGCCGGAACGGAGGAGGAGCAGACATGTATCGCGCACCGGTCGAGGATATCGCCTTCACGCTGAAGCACGTTGCCGGCCTGAAGCCGGCGCTGGAGTCCGGCACCTTCGGCGATCTCGGCGAAGACCTCGTCGACGCGATCCTGGCCGAGGCGGGCCGTTTCGCCAGCGAAGAGGTGGCGCCGCTCTACAAGATCGGCGACGAGCATGGCGCGGTGTTGAAGGACGCGGCCGTCACCACGCCGCCCGGCTGGAGGGAGCTCTACCGGCGCTGGATCGACGGCGGCTGGAACGCGCTCTCCGGGCCGGAAGAATTCGGCGGCCAGGGCCTGCCCACAATGCTCGGCGTCGCCGCGCTCGAAATGTGGAACTCAGCCGCCATGGCCTTCGGCATCGGCCCGACGCTGACCATGGGTGCGGTCGAGGCCCTCGACAAGCACGCTTCCAAGACGCTCAAGGAAAAATATCTGGCCAAGCTCGTCTCCGGCGAGTGGATGGGCACGATGAACCTCACCGAGCCGCAGGCGGGCTCCGACCTCGCGGCCCTGCGCACCCGCGCCGAGCCCGCCGGCGACGGCACCTACCGCATCTTCGGCCAGAAGATCTTCATCACCTATGGCGAGCACGATTTCACCGACAACATCGTGCATCTGGTGCTGGCGAGGCTTCCCGACGCGCCGGCCGGCACGCGCGGCATCTCGCTGTTCCTGGTGCCGAAATTCCTGGTCAATGACGACGGCTCGCTCGGCGCCCGCAACGACGTCTTCTGTTCCGGCCTCGAGCACAAGCTCGGCATCCATGCTTCGCCGACCTGCACCATGATCTACGGCGATGGTTTCCAGGGCGCGACGCGGGGAGCCATCGGCTGGCTGATCGGCGAGGAGAACAAGGGTCTCGCCTGCATGTTCACCATGATGAACAACGCCCGCCTTGCCGTCGGCATGCAGGGCGTGGCGGTGGCCGAGGCCGCGACGCAGAAGGCGATCGCCTATGCCAATGAGCGCCGCCAGGGCAAGGCGTCGGACTATGCCGGGTCCGGTATGGCGCCGATCGTCCATCACCCGGATGTGCAGCGCAATCTGTTGACCATGCGGGCGCTGACCCAGATCGCGCGCGCCATCAGCTATTCCTGCGCGCATGCCATCGACCGCGCGCGCGTCGCCGAGGGCGAGGCCGCCGCCACCTGGCGCGACCGTGCCAATCTGTTGACGCCCTTGGCAAAGGCCTTCTCGACCGACGTCGGCGTCGAGGTCGCTTCGCTGGGCGTCCAGGTGCATGGCGGCATGGGCTTCATCGAGGAGACAGGCGCGGCCGTGCTTTATCGCGATGCGCGCATCGCGCCGATCTATGAAGGCACCAACGGCATCCAGGCGATCGACCTCGTCTCGCGCAAGCTGCCGCTCGGCGGCGGCGAGCATGTGCACCGCTATATCGGCGAGCTCAAAGCGATGGCCGACGGCGTGCGCACCTCCAACATCGAGGGCTTCGGCCGCACCGCCGACAATCTCGATCGCGCCCTTGCCGATCTCGATGAGGCGACGCGCTTCCTGCAGAAGCTGCTGGCCGGCGGCAAGGCCGACGCCGCCATGGCCGGCGCCACGCCCTATCTGCGCCTGATCTCGCTCGCCGCCGGCGGCGCCTATCTGGCGCAAGGCGGGCTGGCCGACCGCGGCCGCATCGCGCTCTGCCGCTTCTTTGCCGAAAACCTGCTCGGCGAGACACGCGCCCTGAAGGAGCGCGTCATCGACGGCGCCGACAGCCTCGCCGTCGCCGGCAGGGCATTGATATCCGCCTGACCCCTGACATTCGAAGGAACCGACCGTGACCGACCATATCCTCATCGAGCGCCGGGGCGCCGTGCAGATCATCCGCATGAACCGGCCCGACAAGAAGAATGCGCTGACGCGCGCCATGTACGGCAAAATGTCGGCCGCTCTTGTCGAGGGCGATGCCGATCCGGCTATCCGCGTCCACGTCTTCCTCGGTGTGCCCGGCGCCTTTTCCTCCGGCAACGACCTTGCCGACTTCCTGGTCATCGCCACCGGCGGCGAGGGCGGTAACGAGGTCTGGGATTTCCTGATGGCGCTGGCCAAGACTGAAAAGCCGATGGTTTCGGGCGTCGATGGCATCGCCGTCGGCATCGGCACGACGCTCAACCTGCATTGCGACCTGACCTTCGCCACCCCGCGCACGCTCTTCCGCACCCCCTTCGTCGACCTCGGCCTGGTGCCGGAGGCCGGCTCCAGCCTGCTGGCGCCGCGGGTCCTCGGCCGGCAGGGCGCCTTCGCGCTGCTCGGTCTCGGCGAAGGTTTTTCGGCCGAGCGCGCCAAGGCCGCCGGCCTGATCTACGACGTGGTCGCGGAAGACGCGCTTGAAAGCGCGGTGCTGGCGGCCGCCGACGAGATCGCCGCCAAGCCGCCGCAAGCGCTGAAGATCGCGCGCGACCTGATGCGCGAGCCGCGCGACGAATTGATCGCCCGCATCGAGGTCGAAAGCGCGCACTTCCGCGAGCGACTGACCTCCGACGAGGCGCGCGCCGCGCTGACGGCCTTCATGACGCGCAAGAAGGCGGGCTGATTTAACGTTATCGCTGCTCGGCCGCGATGCGGATGCCGAGCCCGATCAGCAGCGTGCCGCTGACCGCTTCGACGACGCGGCGCACAGTCGGCCGTCGCAGCCAGTCGCCGGCCTTGGCCACGACAGTTGCGTAGATGGTCAGCCAGATGAAGGTGATCAGCGCGAAGACGACGCCGAGCAGGAGCAGCGACAGAAAAGACGCTTGTCCGGCCGGCACGAATTGCGGCAGCAGGCTGGGGAAAAACACGGCTATTTTCGGATTGCCGAGATCGCTGATGAGGCCTTGCCGGAATGCGGCGATCGCCGCCAATCGTCTATGATGCAGGGCCGGCGCCTGCGCATGGTCGAAATGCGCCGGCCGGATCGCCTCGCGCAGCGCCTGCATGCCGAGATAGACGAGATAGGCGGCGCCGGCATATTTGACGGCGAGGAAGAGCGGTTCGGACGCCGTCAGCAGCGCGACGAGGCCGACGCTCGTCGCGAGCGCCCAGATCGTCAAGCCGCAACCGACGCCGAGCGCGGTCAGGATTCCCGCCGGGCGGCCGCCGAGCAAGGTGTTGCGGATGGTGATCGCGGTATCGGGTCCGGGCGTGACGATCACCACGAGCGCGACGCCGAGGAATGCCAGGAAGATTGCCATGCCGACCCTCGCCAAGCTTGAGGTCCTGGCATCAATATGACCGGAAATGGCTCCTGGCGTAAGGCGAGTTGTGCGTCCAATTTCGCCTAAAGGTTGGTGCAGGGGTGTCAAAGCGCTCGGGTCTGTACTATCTCTCGTCGACGCGTGCGGGGGCTCGTGAAAATGGAGAGGACATGAGCCGAGACGCCGCCTTCGATACCCGACCCGCCGACATGACTGGGGGGCGTTCGCAAACCAACTGAACGCCTCGACATGCTTGCCGATGCCGCAAAGCCGCTGGCGCTGACCTTCAAGCTCTGGTGGCGCTTCTGGCCGCAACTGGTTTCCATGGTGCTCCTCGGCATCGTGTTCGGCGACCTGTTCATGCAGCTCGCCGCGCGCACCGCCCTTGTCAACCATATGGCGGGGCTTGCCTTGCTGACGCTGGTCGCGCTGACGCAGCTCATTGTCACCGTCGCCATGTTCCAGATGCTGCTGCCGGCTTTGCCGGCAACACGCGCGGCACAGCAGGCCGCGCGCGATGAAAGTTTGGGCGAGGCGCGCAGCGGCAGCGCGCGGCTGGCGCGCATGGTCACCGTCGCGCTGCTGCCCTTCTTCGCCTATTACGCCGCCTGGGGCTTTCTCGGCGACACCGTGCGGCAATATTCCCGCGTCACGCTCGACATGGCGCCCTTCGGCGAGGGCGCCGGCAACGTGCTCGACGTCCTGGATTCCCGGTGGCTGGTCCTTTCTGTCGTCATCTCCTGGCTGATCCGCCGCTTCGCCATCACCAAGCAGGCGCGCGGCGGCTCGCGCTCCTTCTGGCAGATCGTCGTGGTCATCTGCGAGACCAACTGGATCTTCATCGGTCTCTATGTGATCTCGCGCTGGAAGGACGAGGTCGTCGGCTGGATCATGAGCCGCAATTTCTTTTCGACCCTGCAGGCCGCTGCCGACGGCATCGCGAACCCGATCGCAAGCGCCTTTGCCGATCCGATGGTTCCCGTCGAGGTCACGTCGATCGACACGACCGCCAAGCTGGTCAACCTGTTCTTCTACATGCTCCTGCCGGTGATCTGGCTGGTGCTTGCCGCGCTGATCTACGGCTACGACGTGCGCGACGACAGGGAGCTGAGGCGCATGCACCGGCGCGTCGAACGTGCCGGCGAGCGCTACCGCGCCATTCCGAAATTCCTGCGCGACTTCGTCGAGCACTTCGTCTCCGGCTACCGCTCGCGCTATTTGCCGATCGCCAATGGCGTGCGCATCACGCTGAGCTCGGGCCTGGTGCTGATCGTCACGCTGATCGTCGGCTACCGCCTGATCGACTGGCTGGCGGCCTGGGCGTGGCTCGGCATGACGCGCCTCATCGGCCCGCATGGGCTCGATACCTGGCAGGTGCTTTCCGAGGGCGTATCGCTGCTGTTCGGCAGCCCGTTCCAGGACTCCTCGACTGGCATCCTCGTCGAGCCTGTCCGGATCTGCTTCCTCGCCGCCGTCCTCGAAACGGCCTTCGCGCTGCCGAAGCGCCAGACCAGCGAAGATGCGCGGCCGGCCGGCTCGCCGGGCGGCGCGGAAGTCGAGGCCCAGAATGCTTGAGAATGCCGGTTCCCGCCTGAAAGCCTGGCTGGTGGCCGGCTTCGGCACCGCGGCGGCGATTGCCGTCGCCGGCGTCATGGGCGCCTTCGGCGCAAGGCACGAGCCTCTTGCCGTTCTGGCGCCCGGCGGCCGGATCGAAACGGGCGAATGGCTGCTGAGGCCGCTCAAGGCCTACTCCGCCGAAGGCGAGAACCTCTACGGCGTGCCGCTCAAGCCCGGCGCGAAGGCACTCGTCCTCGAGCTCGAGATGACCAACCGGACGGCAAAATCGACAAAGGACTATTTCGATGTCCTGCGGGCGAGCCGGGCAACGGTCGATCCGGCGACGAAACCTTTCATCGTGCTGACACGCGATTCCACGTTGTCGCCGGAACTGCACCCCGGCATGCCGGAGCGCATGGTCTTTGTCTGGCAATTGCCGGACGGAGCGGCTCCGCCGGCAAGCCTCGAACTGACGGTCATCCGCAAGACCTACAAGCAGCGCGACAATCTCTACGGTCTGCCGGGCTGGTTCAATCCGGCGCCGATCGGCACGCTGACGCTGCCCGTCGGCAGCGGGCCCGGCAGCGTGGAAATCCAGCCATGATGCGCAAGCTCGCCAACGTCGTCCTGCTGCTCGCCGCGGTGTCGCTTTGCTACGGCCTGCAGCTGTCGAAGCCGCATTACGGCGACCTGATCGGGCCGATCCCCGCGCGCGGCAAGCTCGGCGACACGGTCGTCGGGCGAGGCTTCGAAATCCGTGCCGAGAAGGTGGAATTCGCCCGCAACCTGAAAGTCGACAGGTTCGGCGACAGCAAGGTCCTGACCACCGGCGGCATCTGGGCCGTCGTCACGGTGGAGCTTGCGGCACGGGCGCAATCGACAACGGTGGCGGTCGCGTCCTGGCGCGGAACGACGGGCCTGACCTATGACCAGACCGAGCGGCTGTCCTTCGCCAATGGCCTGCTTCCCGTGGCCATCGACCCCGGCCTGCCGAAGAAGGCGAGGCTGATCTTCGAGCTGCGGCCGGATGAAGCGAGCGATGCGGTGGTGCTGGTTTCGGAAAAGCTGCTGTCGGCGCTCGATTCGCAAGCCGAAATATCGCTCGGGCCGGTCGCCATCGGACCCGACGGCCTGCCGCCCGGAACGCTCGGCACGCTCGATATGACGCAGCCGATCTGAGGGGTATCGAATGACGGCGGAGCTTCTGGATCGCGAGAGCGGGACGAGCGAGCGGAAATGGCGCCGCCGCAGCCTTTGGTCGCTTGTTCTGCTCATCCCACTGAGCCTGGCCATTGAGTCCTACGACAACGTCAAGGCGCTGCTTGGCGACAGCGACCTGTTTCCGCGCCGTGTCGCCTGGGGCGAAAGCGCCCGTTTCGGCGGCAGCGACTGGAAGCTGACGGACCTGCGCGGCGCCTTCGGCATGTCGAACCTGCCGCCCGATTCGGTGCCGGTGCTGGCCGACTTCCAGGTCAAGATCGGCGATCCCGACCTGCAGAACCGATGGCTCGGCTGCAAGGTGATGCTGATCGACAAGGACGGACGGCGCTGGTCGCCGACTTCCGTTGTTGTGTCGCTGAAAACCACGGACAACGTGCAGACCTGCACGTCGGCGATCTTCTCCGGCGCCAAGGGCGGCGATACGCTCAACCTGCGCGAGACGTTCCTTGTGCCGAAGGAGGCGACCAAGTCGGTGCGCCCGGCCGTCGGTGTCGCCAGCGAGCGGCCGCATTTCCTGCTGTTCCAGCTGGAAAAGGATTAGAGCAATTCCAGGAAAAGTGTCTAACGTTTTCCGCCCGGAATTGTGTAAAAACAAATACTTAGACCGGGCGATTCTATGAATCGCTGAAACGCTCTAGGGATACAGCCGCGTCTTGTCCCAGCCGCCTTTGGCATTGCGCGAGAAGGCGATGCGGTCGTGCAGCCGGAACGGACGGTCGTGCCAGAACTCGATCGTCTGCGGCAGGATGCGGAAGCCCGACCAGTGCGTCGGCCGCGGGATCTCGCCGATCGCGTAGCGCGCCGTGTATTCGGCCACCGCCTTCTCCAGCGCGAATCGGCTTTCCAGCGGCCGCGACTGCTTCGAGGCCCAGGCGCCGATGCGGCTGCCGCGCGGCCGCGTCGCGTAATAGGCGTCGGCCTCGGCGTCGCTGACGATCTCGACCGGCCCGCGCACCCGCACCTGGCGGCGCAGCGATTTCCAGTGGAAGCACATCGCCGCCTTCATGCTGCCAAGAATCTCGCGGCCCTTGGCGCTCTCGAAATTCGTGTAGAAGACAAATCCCTTTTCGTCGAACCCCTTGAGCAGCACCATCCGCACATCCGGCATGCCGTCGGCATCGACGGTTGCCAGCGCCACGCCGTTGGGGTCGTTGGGCTCGCTCCTGGTGGCGTCCTCCAGCCATGCGGCAAAGAGCCGGAACGGCTCCGCCACCTCTGTAAAGTCACTGCTTGTTAACTCGGTTTCGTTCATAGTTTTCCAAATTTTTAACATTGCGGGAGGAGTTCGCCGATTGTCGCGTATCGCGCAAGCTTTTGACAGCGGGCAATGGAGCGTTATCGCTTCGGCCAGCGCCAAGGCTGCGCTGCTGACATTGGCGCTCCCCCTTGCTGCCTGCGGCGCCGGCGGCTTCAGTCTCGAGAAGGCGGAGGTCGACCGCTCGATCGTCACCTCCAGCGCGCCGTCTTCTCCCGCCCAGCCGGCAGGCAGCGACACCGATTCGGATCAGACCACCATCGGCAACGCGGTCTCGTCCGCCGACATCCGGGAGCTCGGCAGCCAGCCCGTGCCCTGGGCCAATGCCGGCACCGGCTCGCGCGGCGCGATCACCGAACTGGTGGAGCTCAAGGATGGCGGCCTCACCTGCCGCCGCTTCAACGCCACGCGCGAGAGCTTCGACGGCGTCGCCCTATACAAGGGCGAGCTTTGCATGGCTGGCGCCGGTGGCTGGCATATGCAACAGTTCAAAGCGCTCTGAATAATTCGGGGTGTTCCGATTTTCGCTCGCCGATCCCTCTTGCGCCACTGGAATTTCTTCCTATCCAAGCGCATATAGGGGGCAACCGTGGACTCATCCTCTCTGTCAGGCAGGAAGCATGCGCGACCCCTATGAGGTGCTGGGCGTTGCCAGGAACGCATCGGCCAAGGACATAAAATCGGCGTACCGCAAGCTCGCCAAGCAGCATCATCCGGACCAGAATCCGAATGATCCGAAGGCGAAGGAGCGTTTTGCCGCCGCCAACCAGGCCTACGAGATCGTCGGCGACGAGAAGACGCGCGCCGCTTACGATCGCGGCGAGATCGACGCCGACGGCAAGCCGAGATTCCAGGGCTTCGAAGGTGCGGCCGGCGGAGGCGACCCGTTCGCCGGGTTCCGGCGTCAGCAGGGCCCCGGCGGGGCGCATTTCGAGTTCCGCACCGGACGCCCGGGCGGCGATCCGTTCGACGGCAACAGCGACATCTTCAGCCAGATCTTTGGCGATGCCTTTTCGGGCGCGCGCGGCGCTGGCCGCGGCGACCGTCGCCAGCCGGCCCAGGCGGCTGACCTCAACGTCACGCTGGACATCACCGTCGAAGAGGCCGCCACGGCCGAGAAGGTGACGGCGATGTTCCCCGATGGCCGCAAGATGGCGGTCAAGCTGCCGGCCTATGTCGAGGATGGCCAGACCATCCGCCTCAAGGGCCAGGGCGAGCAGGGACCAGGCCAGCCGGGCGACGCCCTGGTCAAGATCCACATCCGCCGCCATGCGCGTTACCGCATCGAGGGCCGCGACCTGCATGTCGACCTTCCCGTCGACCTCGCAGATGCGGTGCTTGGCGCCAAGGTGGCCGTCGAGACGCCGACCGGCAAGCTGGCGGTCAACGTTCCGGCATGGTCGAGCTCGGACAAGGTGTTGCGCCTGAAGGGCAGGGGCCTGCCGGAAAAAGCCGGCGGCCATGGCGACCTTTACGCCCATGTGCGGCTGATGCTGCCGGAGGGCGGAGATGCCGATCTCGAAGCCCTGATGCGCAAGCGAAAAGGCTGATCGAGGCGATTTTCTCCTCAAGCCAGTCTGTTTTCGACGCTTGAAGGGGCTCTGTGCCTGTGCGATAGGGCTCCACAAAGCAGACATTCTTGCGGAGAACGCGCACATGGCGGGTGGACAGGGCCTCATGGCCGGTAAGCGAGGCCTCATCCTCGGCGTCGCGAACAATCGGTCGATCGCTTTCGGCATCGCCAAGGCTTGCGCCGATCACGGCGCCGAAATCGCGCTGACCTATCAGGGCGAGGCGTTCAAGAAGCGCGTCGAGCCGCTGGCGGCGGAACTCAACGCCCATGTCGCCGGGCATTGCGACGTCACCGACCCGGAAAGCCTCGACGCGGTTTTTGCCGACATCGCCAAGCACTGGGGAAAGCTCGACTTCCTCGTCCATGCCATCGCCTTCTCCGACAAGGACGAGCTCACCGGCCGTTATGTCGAGACGACGCGCGACAATTTCCTGCGCACCATGGACATTTCGGTGTTTTCCTTCACCACCATCGCCAAGCGCGCCGAGCCGCTGATGAGCGAAGGCGGCTCGCTTTTGACGCTGACCTATTACGGCGCCGAGAAGGTGATGCCGCACTACAACGTCATGGGCGTCGCCAAGGCGGCGCTCGAAGCGAGCGTGCGCTATCTGGCCGTCGACCTCGGTCCCAAGAAGATCCGCGTCAACGCGATCTCGGCCGGCCCGATCAAGACGCTGGCCGCCTCGGGCATCGGCGACTTCCGCTACATCCTCAAGTGGAACGAGTACAACGCGCCGCTGAAGCAGACGGTGACGCAGGAAGAGGTCGGCGATTCCGGCGTCTACTTCCTGTCGGATCTGTCGCGGGGCGTGACGGGCGAGGTCCATCACGTCGATTCCGGCTACCATGTCGTCGGCATGAAGGCGGTCGACGCGCCGGACATCTCGACCGTCAAGGACTAACTCTTCTCCGCCTATCCCTCCCGTCCAGGCCCTGGCCCGACCTACGGAAGACCTGATGTATCCGCTCGTCTACATCGTGCGCCACGGCCAGACGCAGTGGAATACCGAGCGTCGGCTGCAGGGCCAGGCTGATACCGACATCAACGCGCTCGGCCGCGAGCAGGCGACCCGTAACGGCCATCGTCTGGCAGCGCTCGTCAGAAATCCCGCGGATTTCGACTTTGTCGCCAGCCCGATGCGGCGCACGCGCGAGACAATGGAGCTGATGCGCGCGGCGATGGGGCTCGACCCCTCCGACTATCGCACCGACCCGCGCCTGGTGGAGCTGAGTTTCGGCGACTGGCAGGGTTTCACCTTCGCCGAGCTCGAGGCCCAGCATCCGGGCTCGACCAAGGGCCGCCGCGCCGCCAAATGGGACTTCCAGCCGCCCGGCGAGGGCGCCGAAAGCTATGAGATGCTTCTCGAGCGGCTAAAGCCATGGTTCGACGCGCTGGACCGGCAGACGGTCTGCGTCACCCATGGCGGCGTCATGCGCTGCTTCTTCCGCGTCGTCGCCGGCCTGTCCAAGCAGGAAGCGGCCGGCCTCGAAATCCCGCAGGATCGCCTGCTCCGGCTGGAGGGCCGGAGCCTGGAGTGGCTGTAGATCTTAGTTGGCGTCGCTGTCCGGCAACTGCATATCGGTCACGACGTTCTCGCCATTGGTCACGTCAAAGGCGATGACGATGTCCATGCCGGGCTTCAGCGCGTCGAGATCGGTCTCGGCGTTTAGCTTGTAGGACTTTCCGTCGTCCAGCGTCAGCGTCAGCGTGTCCTTGTCGACCTTCTTGATCAGGCCTTCGGTCTGGCCGGCGAATGCGGCGGTGGAAATCATGAGCATGGCGCCAACGGCGCCAATCAGGGTACGCATCGTCGTCCTCTTTGGTCATTGCGCCGGCTGGTCAGCGGCGGATCCTCAACGGCGGATGGAAGAGAGCAGAAACCAACCGAATGTGTCAAAACTAAATCGGCCGGATCACAGATTGATGCAGCTGATCACCGTTTGACCGCTGTGGAAAACGCCAATAGAAGGCAGCCTTGAACCGGCGAACCGGCTCCGCCGCCGGGCAGGGCGTTTTTCCATGTCTCACAACACCTTCGGCCATCTCTTCCGCGTCACCACCTGGGGTGAAAGCCATGGCTCCGCACTCGGCTGCGTTGTCGACGGCTGCCCGCCCGGCATCCGCTTCAAGCGCGAGGACATCCAGGCCGAGCTCGACCGGCGCCGCCCTGGCCAGTCGCGCTTCGTCACCCAGCGCCGGGAGCCTGACGAGGTCAAGATCCTGTCCGGCTTCATCCTCGACGAGGACGGCGAGACGATGATCACCACCGGCACGCCCATCTCGATGCTGATCGAGAACGTCGACCAGCGCTCCAAGGATTATGGCGAGATCGCTCGCCAGTACCGGCCGGGCCATGCCGACTACACCTACGAGGTCAAATACGGGTTGCGCGACCATCGCGGCGGCGGCCGCTCCTCGGCGCGCGAGACGGCGGCGCGGGTGGCTGCCGGCGCGCTGGCCCGCAAGGTGGTGCCGGGCATGGTGGTGCGCGGCGCGCTGGTCTCGATAGGCGAAAAAGCGATCGATCGCGCCAACTGGAACTGGAATTTCGTCGGCGATGCCGAGAACCCGTTCTTCACCCCCGATCCGGCCTCGGTCTCGGTCTTTGCCGCCTATCTCGACGGCATCCGCAAGGCCGGCTCCTCGGTCGGCGCGGTGATCGAGATCGTCGCCGACGGCGTGCCGGCCGGCCTCGGCGCGCCGATCTATGCCAAGCTCGACCAGGACATCGCCTCCGGCCTGATGTCGATCAACGCCGTCAAGGGCGTCGAGATCGGCAACGGCTTCGAGGCGGCGCGCATCACCGGCGAACAGAACGCCGACGAGATGCGCATCGGCAATGACGGCAAGCCGGTGTTTCTGTCCAACAATGCCGGCGGCATCCTGGGCGGCATCTCGACCGGGCAGGCGATCGTCGCCCGCTTCGCCGTCAAGCCGACCTCCTCGATCCTGACGCCGCGCAAATCCATCGACAAGGACGGCAAGGATGTCGAGGTCATGACCAAGGGCCGCCATGATCCGTGCGTCGGCATCCGCGCCGTGCCGATCGGCGAGGCCATGGTTGCCTGCGCGATTGCCGACCACTATCTGCGGCATCGAGGACAGACGGGGAGGGGAGTAGGGGAGTAAGGCAATAGGGGAGTTTGTTGAGCGGCCTCTCGTGACCGCCAATTTTTTCCTTTCCCCTACTCCCTTACTGCCCTATTCCCCTAGCGAGCTAGTTGTGAGCTTTCGGGAGGTTGTCCATTCGGACCGGACCGAGGAGACTGGAGTTACCACGCTTCAGCATCCATCGGAGGATCCGAATGAACATCCATAAGAATGCCCGTCTCACACCGCTGCGTCGAGAGGAGATGGCGCTGTCGGTGATAGAAGGCGCTTTCTCCAAAGCCCATGCGGCGCGTGTCTACGGCGTGTCGGCCAAGATCGTGGCGCGCTGGGTCGAGCGCTACAAGTCCGAAGGGCGGGCCGGCATGATCGACCGTTCCTCGCGGCCCGCCCATATGCCGCAGGCCACCGCTGCGTTGATCGCCGAGCGCATCATGGCGCTGCGGCGGCAACGTTGGACCGGCAAGCACATCGCCCATGAGGTCGGCGTCTCGCCCGCCACCGTTAGCCGGGTTCTCAAGCGTGCCGGACTGTCGCGGTTGCGGGATATCGAACCGGCCGAGCCGATCCGACGCTACGAGCGCGAGCATCCTGGCGAGATGATCCATATCGATATCAAGAAGCTCGGTCGTTTCGAGCGCATCGGTCATCGCATTACCGGCAAGCGCACCGGCAATGCCAGCTCGCGCGGCAGCAGTTGGGAGTTCGTCCATGTCTGCATCGACGACGCCTCCCGCATCGCCTTCTCGCAGATCCTGCCCGACGAGAAAAAAGAAAGCGCCATCGCCTTCCTCAAGGCGGCGGTGGCCTACTACGCCAGCCTCGGCGTCACGATAGCCCGCGTCATGACCGACAACGGCTCCTGCTACAGATCAAAGGCCTTCGCCAAGGCCTGCCGCGATCTCGGCCTCAAGCACGTCAGGACAAGACCCTATACACCCAAGACCAATGGCAAGGCCGAGCGCTTCATCCAGACAGCACTGCGCGAATGGGCTTATGCCATCGCTTATCCGACTTCAGATCACCGCGCCGCAGAGTTGCCGGTCTGGCTGCACAGATACAATTGGCACCGTCCCCACGGGAGCCTAAAGTCCAAAACACCTATCAGTCGCCTCGCTCTAACCGAGGACAACCTGTTGAGGCTCCACAGCTAGTGAGCGCCACATGCCATACGACCAGAAGAAGATCGTCGAAGCGATCCGCGCTTTTGAGCGCGGCGAGATCGTCGTCGTCATGGACGATGACGGGCGCGAGAATGAGGGCGACCTGATCGTCGCCGCCGTCCACTGCACGCCGGAAAAGATGGCCTTCATCGTCCGCAACACGTCCGGCATCGTCTGCACGCCGATGCTGCGCGAGGATGCGAGGCGGCTCAACCTTGCGCCGATGGTGGCGGACAATGATTCCGCCCACACCACCGCCTTCACCGTCAGCGTCGACTTCAAGCACGGCACCACGACGGGCATATCGGCCGACGACCGCACGCTCACCGTGCGAAATCTTGCCAACGGCAATGTCGGCGCCTCCGACTTCGTGCGCCCCGGTCACATCTTCCCGCTTATCGCGCGTGAGGGCGGCGTGCTGATGCGCTCGGGCCATACGGAGGCCGCTGTCGACCTCTGCAAGCTCGCCGGACTGCCGCCGGTCGGCGTCATTTCCGAACTTGTCAATGACGACGGCACCGTCAAGCGCGGGCCCGAGGTCCAGGCCTTCGCCGAACAGCATGGCCTGAAGCAGGTTTCGGTCGCCGATCTCATCGCCTACCGCCAGCGCAAGGAAACGCTGGTCGAGCGCGTCGCCTGCTCCGACATCGAAACCCCCGGCGGCAAGGCGCAGGTCTTCACCTACACGCTGCCCTGGGATTCCATGCACCATGTCGCGGTCGTCTTCGGCGATATCCGCGATGGCGAGGAGGTGCCGGTGCGCCTGCATTCGGAGGATGTCGTGACCGATGTCTTCGGCACCAGCCACCGGCTGGACCGCATCATGAAGGCAATGGGCGAGCGCAAGCGCGGCGTCATCGTCTATCTGCGCGAGGGCTCGGTGGGCGTCGCCCACCAGGAGCGCAAGCGCCCGCTGAGCGGCGAGCGTGAGGACCATGAGGAAGCGCGCCGCCGTGAGAACGAATGGCGTGAGATCGGCCTTGGCGCCCAGATCCTGAAGGATCTCGGCATTTCCTCGATCAACCTGATCGCCTCGCGTGAGCGCCACTATGTCGGCCTCGAAGGCTTCGGCATCCATATCGCCAAGACGGAAATTCTCTAGGCTGTCGAGGGACGGAAGCTCCTCCAAGCAAATCGCACGCTTACGCGATTGACTGAAGCGTCCGTGACGCAGGCGTCATCTGAAATGGATGGCTGAACGCTTCGTCACTCAACCCGACGCCATCGCTTCGTTACCGTCCACGTCGCAATCCGGTGTCGCTAGCCGGTACTGACCGGCAAGCACCGTGGCAAATGCAATCGCGCCTGCCGTGACCGACACCCAGAAGCCGTTCTGCGGTCCAAAAGCGTCGACCATCCAGCCGGCGGCGAAGGAGCCCAGCGCCATGCCGATACCGATCCCTGTCGTCACCCAGGTCACCCCTTCCGTCAGCATCGCGGCCGGCACGTGACGCTCGATCAGGCCGAAGGCGGTGATGAAGGTCGGCGAGATCGCGACGCCGCTGACGAAGACGACGAGCGCCAGCGTCGGCACCGTGTCGGCAAAGAGCAGCGGCAGCGTGGTGAGCGCAATCACTGCCACCGCTATCGCCAGTTGCCGCTGCAGCGGCGCTCTCAGGCTAAGCGCGCCGACGATGATGCCGAGCACGAAGGAGCCGAGCGCGTAGACGCCGATGACGAGGCTCGCCGCTTCGGGCTGGCCGAGCGCTTTGGTGATCGCCACCGTGGTGACCTCGGTGGTCGCGAAGGTCGCGCCGACGAAGATCAGGGCGAACGTGATGATCTGAACCGGCCGCAACCGGATCGCCGAAGCGGCCGCCCCATGTTCCGCCGGACGCACGGGTGGCTCTGTCGAACGCTGCAGCAGGAACGCCGCCGAGCCGAAGGCAAGCAGCAGCGTGCTCACCACCATGCCGGCCTCGGGGAACAGCGCGGTGCTCAAGCCCACCGACAGCGAGGCGCCGGCGACATAGACCAACTCGTCAGCCGCCGATTCGAAGGCGAAGGCCGTGTTCAACTCGGGGCGATTGCGAAAAATCTCGGTCCAGCGCGCCCTGACCAGCGCCGGAACGCTGGGCATGGCGGCCGCAAGCAGCGCGGACAGGAACAAGGTCCATACCGGCCAGTGCTGGTTGGCCGCCGCGATCAAGGCAGCGAAGGAAAGCACCGAAACGAGTGTCGTCGGCATGGCAATGCGGGTCTGGCCAAGCCGGTCCATCAGCCGCGATACCTGCGGCGACAGGAAGGCGTTGACCAGCGCGTAAGTCGCCGAGACAGCGCCGGCCAGCCAGTATTCGCCATACGTCTGCGACAGCATCGCCACGATGCCGATCGGCGACATGGCGATCGGCAGCCGAGCGATAAACGCCGCCGCGGCGAAGCCCTTCGTGCCGGGAGCCCGAAAGATTTCCGAATAGGGGTTTCGCATGATCGTGCTCCTCGACAGGGAAAGGCGCCGCAACTACATACGCCGCGTATGAATGTCAGATAGTTCATACGTCGCGTATGTCAATTGGCATACGAGACGTATGCGAATAGGGCCAGAGCCATGCATAGACGGCGCAAGGAGATGATCGCCGAGACGCGCGCCAAGCTGATCGCGGCCGCACGCCACGCCTTCGGCACGATCGGCTATGCCGAGGCTTCGATGGATGATTTCACCGCTTCGGCGGGCCTGACGCGCGGCGCACTCTATCATCATTTCGGCGACAAGAAGGGGCTCTTGCAGGCGGTGATCGCCGAGATCGACGGCGAGATGGCCGCCCGGGTGAACGAGGTGGCGTCACGGGCGCCGACCCGCTGGCAGCATTTCGTCGACGAATGCACCACCTATATCGAGATGGCGCTGGAGCCGGAGATCCAGCGCATCATGTTCCGCGACGGCCCGGCGGTGCTTGGCGATCCGGCGCAATGGCCGAACGCCAATGCCTGCACGGCGTCGATCACCGGGCATCTGACCAGCTTGCAGCGGGACGGCGTCGTCGTTCCCGATCTCGATCCCGAGACCGCTGCGCGGCTGATCAACGGCGCCAGCAGCCAGGCCGCGCAGCGCATCGCCAATTCCGAGGATCCCGAAGCGACCTCCAAGAAGGCGATAGCGGCGTTCAAGCAGCTGCTGGAAGGCTTGCTCAGGAAACCAGAGCAAACCACCGCGTAACCACGCTGCCGGTTTGTGCACCGGTTTTTGGGCCCGGCACGCCGCCGCCGCGTTGACAATGTCAGGGGCGAGCGCATCCTCTCCCGCCAATTGTCTTGCAGCGCAGCGGTTCTTCGAACGCGCAAAGGACGCTGTAACACTTTTGATTCTGCGCATGATCCTTTCCGAAAAAACGATTCCGATTTTCGGGGTCATGCGCGAGGCGGGGAGTCGGGGCTATGTGGGACTTCAGCATCGGCCGGTCGGTGTCCATCATGATGCGGACATGGCCGTTCATCGTCTTTCGCATGATCGTCTATTTCGGCATCACGCTGGCCTACATCATGGCGACCGGCACCGGCGCCAGTGTCGGCTATGGCGTTGGCCATATCTCCACCGACCCTGACGGACCGATGTCGTTTGCCTTGTGGGGCGGGGTCGTCGGCTTCGGCGTCGTCTCGATCGCCGTCTACTGGATCCGCGAATATATCCTCTATGTGCTCAAGGCCGGCCACATCGCCGTCATGGTGCATCTGATCGACGGCCACGACGTTCCGGATGGCCAGGGCCAGATCGCCTATGCGAAGGAAGTGGTGACCCAGCGCTTCGCCGAGGCCAATATCCTTTTCGTGGTCGACCAACTGGTCAAAGGCGCCATCCGCGCCATCACCGGCCTGATCGGCGGCATTGCCGCGTTCCTCCCCATTCCCGGCTTGAGCGGCCTCGTCAGCTTCATCAACACGGTCATTCGGCTGTCGCTGACCTATGTCGACGAGATCATCCTCGGCTACAACATCCGCATCAATTCGAACTCGCCTTTCGAGACCGCCAGGCAAGGCGTCGTGCTCTACGCGCAGAACGGCAAGCACATGGTCAAGAATGCCGTCTGGCTGGCGGTGATCATGTGGGGCGTGTCCTTCGTCATCTTCCTTTTGATGCTTGCCCCGGCAGCCGCCATCCTCTGGGTGATGCCCGGGCAGCTCGCCGGCTGGGCCTTCGTGCTGGCCATCGTCTTCGCCTGGGCCTTCAAGGCGGCCTTCATCGAGCCTTTCGCCATCGCTTCGCTGATGCAGGTCTATTTCGCCACCATCGAAGGCCAGGTTCCCAATCCGGAATGGGACCGGCGCCTAGCCGAGGCCTCGTCGAAGTTCAGGGAGCTTCGCGACAAGGCGCTGGGCTCCTTCGGCGGCTCGCGCTGGGATTCGCCCCGGCCTGCCTGATCGGCAGCCCCGAAGGCAACCCGATCAAGGCTTCGGCAGGTCAGCGCCGCGAAGCTTGGCAATCGCCGATTTGAGCGGCGCCTCGCCGGCGCCGCAAAAGGTCTCGCTCATCACCAGGTCGGGCAGCGGCAGGCGCCGCCCCCAGCCATGCGCCTCGAGGTCCGGCCGCGGCGCGAATTCCGAGACGCGGCCGACGCAGAGATAGGCTATCGGCGTGACATGGTCGGGGATCGACAACAGCCGCTTCAGCGCCTCGGTCTCGATGATGCTCACCCAACCGACGCCGACGCCTTCGGCGCGCGCCGCCAGCCAGAAGTTCTGTACCGCGCAGACGGTGCTGTAGAGGTCCATCTCCGGATTGTGCCAGCGCCCGAGCGGCGAATTCTGCGAGCGCTGCCGGTCGCAGGTGATGCAAAGATTGAGCGCGCTTTCGCAGATGCCCTCGAGCTTCAGCGTGCGGTAGAGCGCCTGCCGCTCCGCCTCGATCGCCGGCAGTTCCTGCTCGCGCGCGGCCAGGAACAGGTCGCGCACCTGCCGCCGTCTTGTCGCATCGCGGATGACGATGAAGTTCCACGGCTGCATGTAGCCGACCGACGGCGCATGATGGGCAGCCGTCAACAGTCGCGCCAGCACGCCATCGTCGAGATCGTCGGCAGTGAAATGGCTGCGCACGTCGCGCCGGGTGAACATCGCCCGGTAGACGGCCTCGCGCGCCAATTGGTCAAAGTCGCCGCCGCCGGTGGCGGCCATTCGTGCCTGCATCGCTTGTCCCCTTGCGATAAGCAGCCCTCCGCCTGACCATGCGGACGACCATTTCTGCCGGGCCGGTCTTCTGGCTCGGGATCGACCCGCATCCGGCGCCTTCCCGTCTAGGACAGTGGCTTTTGCCGGCGCGGTCCCCCTCACAGCGTTGGGCACGCCACGGATTTCAACCGTGTTCCCGATTCTCCCGCGTCGCGGGCACCAGGCAGCGGCAGGACTCTATAGCGAAGCGGAAGCCGCGCCAATGCCGCTTGCGCACGATCGGGCGCGATTTTCCCCAATCATTCGGCGCCGAAACATGGCTATCCGGGCGACAGGTGCCTAGATTAGGGGCCATGGCTACCCGTCTCTACACCCATCCGGTATTCCTGGAGCACCTCACGCCGCCCGGTCATCCCGAGCGTCCCGACCGTTTGCGCGCCATCGAGCGCGTGCTGGACGACGAGGCTTTCTCGGCTCTCGACCGCGTCAGGGCGCCGGAAGGCGACGAGGCAACCATCCTTTATGCCCATCCGGAAGATTTCGTCGCCCGCGTCCGCGCGGCCATTCCTGAGACCGGCATCGTCTCGATCGATGCCGACACCAGCGCCAGCCCGAAGAGCTGGCAGGCCGCGGTGACGGCGATCGGCGCCGCCAATGCGGCGATCGACGATGTCTTCGAGGGGCGCGCCGCCAATGTCTTCGTCGCCGCCCGTCCGCCCGGCCATCATGCCGAGAGGACGACGGCGATGGGCTTTTGCCTGTTCAACACCGCGGCGATCGCGGCCCGCTACGCGCAGAAGAAGCACCAGGCCGAGCGCGTCGCCATCGTCGATTGGGACGTGCATCACGGCAACGGCACGCAGGACATCTTCTGGGACGATCCGTCGGTGCTCTATTGCTCGACGCATCAGATGCCGCTTTACCCGGGCACAGGCGCCAAGAGCGAAACCGGCGCCGGCAACATCGTCAACGCGCCGCTCGCGCCGAGCACCGGCAGCGATACGTTCCGCGACGCCTTCCTGTCGCGCGTGCTGCCGTCGATCGACGCATTCAAGCCGGACCTGATCATCATTTCCGCCGGGTTCGATGCGCACCATCGCGATCCGCTGGCCGCGATCAACCTGACCGAAGACGATTTCGACTGGGCGACCGGCCAGCTTATGGAGCGCGCCGGGCGCCACAGCGGCAACCGGCTCGTCAGCCTGCTGGAGGGCGGCTACGATCTGCAGGGACTGGCATTTTCGGTCGCCGCCCATGTCGGGCGGCTGATGAAGGGATGAATTATGGCTGATGAAGCTAACGAAGACGTCAAGACGATGAGCTTCGAGCAGGCGCTCGACGCGCTGGAGAAGATCGTCGATGATCTGGAGCGCGGCGATGTCCCGCTCGATCAGTCGATCAGGATCTACGAGCGCGGCGAGGCGCTGAAAGCCCATTGCGACCGGCTGCTAAAGGCGGCCGAGGACAAGGTCGAGAAGATCAGGCTGTCGCGCGACGGCAAGCCGGTTGGAACGGAGCCGCTCGACGCCGAGTAGCGTGGAAGAGGGGCGGGGGAAGAAAAGCAGGTCGGGGGAAGAAAAGCAGGTAAGGAGTTCAAGCATGTGCCGCAACATCAAGACCCTGTTCAATTTCGATCCGCCGGCGACTGATGACGAGGTCCAAGATGCGGCGCTGCAGTTCGTGCGCAAGCTGAGCGGCTCGACCAAGCCGTCCAAGCGCAACGAGCATGCGTTTCACCACGCCGTCGAGGCGATCGCGGCAGCCGCGCGCGAGCTGCTCGACAGCCTCGAAACCACGCAGCATCCGCGCAATCGCGAGGAAGAGGCCGCTAAGGCGAAAGCCAGGTCCGCGCTCCGCTTCGCCTGAGGTCATGACATGAGCTTCTTCCCGGGAAACGACCCTGAGGCCGGCGACGCGTTTGCCTGCGACCAGATCGAGTTGATGGTCATCCCCAACGCCAAGGATATTGGCGGCTTCGAGGTTCGCCGCGCCCTGCCGACGGCGAAACGCCGGCTGGTCGGTCCCTTCATCTTCTTCGACCGCATGGGACCGGCGATCCTGCGCGCTGGCCAGGCGATCGACGTGCGCCCGCATCCGCATATCGGGCTTTCCACGGTCACCTATCTGTTCGACGGCAAGATCAGGCATCGCGATTCGCTCGGCACCGAAATGGTGATCTCACCCGGCGACGTGAACCTGATGACCGCCGGCCGCGGCATCGTTCATTCCGAGCGCACGCCCAAGGAGTTGCGTGGCGCGCCGATGTCGGTCTCTGGCCTGCAGACCTGGCTGGCCTTGCCCGACGGCAGGGAAGAGGTCGCCCCGGTGTTCGCGAATACGTCGGTGATCCGCCTGCCCGAGATCGACGCCGACGGCGTCAGCGGCCGAGTCGTCATCGGTGAATTTTCCGGGCTGCGCTCGCCGGTCGCGACCGCCTCGGAGACGCTCTACGCCGATTTGCGGCTGGCGGCGGGCGCCAGCGTCAAAATCCCCGCCGATGCAGAGGAGCGCGCCATCTATACGCTGGAGGGTGAGGTTTCCATCGCCGGCGACCGCTTCCCGGCCGAGCGACTTCTGGTGTTCAAGCCGGGCGAGGAGATCGTCGTTTCGTCCGAGCGCGGCGCGCATTTCATGCTGTTCGGCGGAGCGTCGCTGGGTTCCAAGCGTTATATCTGGTGGAATTTCGTTTCCTCCTCGAAGGAACGCATCGAGCAGGCCAAGGAAGAATGGAAGACGGGCCGCTTCGATATCGTTCCTGGCGATGAGGAAGAATTCATTCCGCTGCCGGAAGGTTAGAGCGGGATGGACGACGTGCGCCAGCCGCGTCACTGGCACGCATTTACATTCGCCCGCCAGCAGCATATTTCGCGCATGATCGAGGCGCATATTCAAAGGTTAGCGCAACGTTAAGACTGAGCAGGCTGCACCAGAGTGAACCCAAAGCCCGACACGCCGCTTCTCGACAAGGTCCGCATTCCCGCGGATTTGCGGTCGCTTGACGAAAGCGAGCTGACGCAGCTGGCGACGGAACTGCGCGCCGAGTTGATCGATGCCGTGTCGCACACCGGCGGCCATCTCGGCGCTGGGCTGGGCGTGGTCGAGCTGACGGTTGCGCTGCACTATGTCTTCAACACGCCGCAGGACCGGCTGATTTGGGATGTCGGCCACCAGGCCTAT
The DNA here is from genome assembly GCF_003952385.1 of Mesorhizobium sp. M1D.F.Ca.ET.043.01.1.1. Taxonomy (NCBI): domain Bacteria; kingdom Pseudomonadati; phylum Pseudomonadota; class Alphaproteobacteria; order Hyphomicrobiales; family Phyllobacteriaceae; genus Mesorhizobium; species Mesorhizobium sp. M1D.F.Ca.ET.043.01.1.1. The sequence continues at coordinate 1,312,968 of NZ_CP034444.1, read as the reverse complement.
CCGCACAAGATCCTGACCGGCCGCCGCGATCGCATCCGCACGCTTCGCCAGGAAGGCGGTCTCTCCGGCTTCACCCGGCGGGCGGAGAGCGAATACGACCCCTTCGGCGCCGCGCACTCCTCGACCTCGATTTCCGCCGGCCTCGGCATGGCCGTGGGCCGCGAGCTCGCGGGCGGCCGCAACAACGTCATCGCCGTCATCGGCGACGGCGCCATGTCCGCCGGCATGGCCTATGAGGCGATGAACAATGCCGGCGCGCTCGACGCCCGCCTCATCGTCATCCTCAACGACAACGACATGTCGATTGCGCCGCCGACCGGCGCGATGAGCGCCTATCTGGCGAGGCTCGCCTCCGGCAAGGCGTATCTCGGCCTGCGCGATTTCGGCAAGAAGCTGTCGTCCTATCTCGGCAAGCGGGCCGACCGCGCCATCACCCGCGCCGTCGAGCATGCGCGCGGCTACGTCACCGGCGGCACGCTGTTCGAGGAGATGGGCTTCTACCACATCGGCCCGATCGACGGGCACAATCTCGAGCACCTGATCCCGGTGCTTAAGAACGTGCGCGACAATGCCGACGGCCCGGTGCTGATTCATGTCGTGACCCAGAAGGGCAAGGGCTATGCGCCGGCTGAAGCCGCCGCCGACAAATATCACGGCGTCAACAAATTCGACGTCATCACCGGCGCGCAGGCCAAGGCGCCGGCCAACGCGCCGAGCTACACCAAGGTCTTCGCCGAGAGCCTGATCCAGGAAGCGCGCGAGGACGATCGCATCGTGGCGATCACCGCCGCGATGCCGAGCGGCACCGGCCTCGACCTTTTCGGCGAGGTGTTCCCGTCGCGAACCTTCGATGTCGGCATCGCCGAGCAGCACGCGGTGACCTTCGCCGCCGGGCTCGCCACCGAAGGCTACAAGCCCTTCACCGCCATCTATTCGACCTTCCTGCAGCGCGCCTATGACCAGGTCGTGCATGACGTGGCGATCCAGAAGCTGCCGGTGCGCTTCCCGATCGACCGCGCCGGCTTCGTCGGCGCCGACGGCGCCACCCATTGCGGCGCCTTCGACACCACCTTCCTGGCCTCGCTGCCCGGCTTCGTTGTCATGGCCGCAGCCGACGAGGCCGAGCTTCGCCACATGGTGCGCACCGCAGCCGACTATGATGGCGGCCCGATCGCCTTCCGCTATCCGCGCGGCAACGGCGTCGGCGTCGACATGCCGGAGCGCGGCTCGGTGCTCGAGATCGGCAAGGGCCGTATCCTCAAGGAAGGCACCAAGGTGGCGCTTCTCTCCTTCGGCACGCGGCTGCAGGATTGCCTGCTGGCGGCGGAAGAACTCGGCGCGGCGGGCCTTTCCACCACCGTTGCCGATGCCCGCTTCGCCAAACCGCTGGACGAAGATCTCGTGCGCCGCCTTGCGCGCTCGCATGAGGTTCTTGTGACGATCGAGGAGGGCGCGGTCGGCGGCTTCGCCAGCCATGTGCTGCATTTCCTCGCCCATGAAGGCCTGCTGGAAAACGGCCTCAAGGTGCGCCCGCTCGTGCTGCCGGACGAGTTCACCGATCACGCCAGGCCGGAGAAGATGTATGCCGACGCGGGCCTCGACACGGCCGGCATCGTGCGCACGGTCTTCGCCGCGCTCGGCCACGGCGTGCAGGCGCAGCGCGCTTGAATCGAATTCTCAACGTGCTGAATCGCTTTGCCGGCTTCCGGTTGTAAGTGTTTGTTGACGCTTTTGTTTGGCGCTTCGGTTACCCTGTCTTTTGGCCGATTTTCAACGCCCCCCTGCTAAGACCTTGGTCTGAGGCATGTCTCCCGAAATCAAGGGATGCGACGCGCTTTACGCGGGGGTAAGAACAATGAAACCGTTCCTTTGCGGCATGGCCTTCCTGATGGCCATGGCCGCGCCGGTGGCAGCCGAAACGCCTTACGACCGCAACCTCGAAAAGGCGGTCATGGACATCGTCGCCGGCAAGATGGGCAACATCCGCGGCGGCTTCTCCTACAAGCAGGTTCCCCAGCTTGTGGTACTGCCTGAAGCCGCGCCGGGCGCGCCGCTGCCGGCTGAGGCTTCGCGCAGCCAGGCTTCCAGCGACAACGGCCTGACGCCGGCCGTCGAGCGGCCGGTCTCGCGGAGGGTCTTCTAAAACCACATGTCGCGCACGCAGCGGCCGTCGCGCGGGAGGTCGTCGAAGCTGTCGAGACCGTCGAAATGGTCGATCGGCAGGTCGGCCACAGTCTCCGGCGGCGCCAGCCTGACATTGACGGCGATGCGTGTGCGGCCGCTGGAACCTGAACGCAGGCCGCGCCAGGCAAGCACGCAGGCGCAGGTCGGGCAGAACAGGATCTCGAGCGCCGGCTCGGCCACTGCGGCGCGCCTGTAAGAACGCACCGGTCCGGCGATGCGGATGCGCTCGTCGACATAGTCATAGGCCCAGAGCGTGCCGTAGCGGCGGCAAAGCGTGCAGTTGCAGGCCGTGACCGATCTCGGATCGCCTTCCAGGGTCCAGTGCGCGGCGCCGCAATGGCAGGTTCCCTTCAGCATTGCCTCCTCCTGGGCTGGTGAAACGGCCCGCATTCTGCCGTGCCCCGCGCGCCATATTCAACAGGCTGCCATTGCGTTCGCGTCCGGCTTTCGCCAATGAAGGCCGATGAACTCTCCGTTGCCAGCCAGCACACGCCAGCGGCTCGACGAATTGCTCGTCGAGCGCGGCCTGTTCGCCAGCCGTTCGCGCGCCCGCGACGCGATCGAGCGCGGCACGGTCACCGTCGACGGCGCGGTTGCCCGCAAGCCCGGCCAGTCCGTCGCGGCGGACTGCCTCGTCGCCATCGACGACCCGGCTCGAGGCTATGTGTCGCGCGCGGCGCTGAAGCTGATTGCCGGCCTCGACCATTTCGGCCTCGACCCCTCAGAGAGCGACGCGCTCGACATCGGCGCCTCGACCGGTGGCTTCACTCAGGTTCTGCTTGAGCGCGGCGCCGCCCATGTCACGGCGATCGATGTCGGCCATGGCCAGATGCATCCCGATATCGCCGCCAACCCGCGCGTGACGGTGGTCGAGGGGCTGAACGCCCGCGACCTCACGACAGCGGACCTCGGCGGCCGCATCCCGGACTTCCTGGTTTGCGACGTCAGCTTCATCTCGCTAAAGCTGGCGCTGCCGCCGGCGCTCGCCCTGGCGGGCGAGGGCGCCAGGGCGTTGTTTCTCGTCAAGCCGCAATTCGAGGCGGGCCGCGAGGCGATCGGCAAGGGCGGGCTGCTCAAGGACCCGAGCGATGCCGAGGCCATCGCCGCCGGTTTGCGCGACTGGCTTGCCGGCATGCCGGGCTGGCGCGTGCTCGGGCTGCACTCGTCGCCGATCGAGGGCGGCGACGGCAATCGCGAATTCCTGCTCGCCGCGATCAAGGACGCGGAACCGCGATGAGCGCGCGCTTCAGCATCACCAGGCTCGGCTCGCAGGGCGACGGCATCGCCAATGCCGATGGCGGCGAGGTCTTCATCCCGTTCACGCTGCCGGGCGAGACGGTCACCGCGGCGCGGCAGAAGGACCGCGCGACGCTTATGTCGGTGCTGGAGGCGTCCCCGCTCAGGGTCGAACCGGCCTGCCGCCATTTCATCGAATGCGGCGGCTGCGCACTGCAGCATTTCGAAGCCGAGGCCTATCGCCAGTGGAAGCGCGAGCGGGTGGTGCAGGCGTTGAAGGCCAAGGGCATCGCCAGCGCGGTCGACGCGCTGGTGCCGTGCGCGCCGCAGACCCGCCGCCGCGTCGTCTTCAGCGCCCGGCGCACCGAGGCCGGCATGCTGCTCGGCTTCGTGCGCGCGCTTTCTTCCGAGATCATCCCGATCGAGGAGTGCCCGATTTCGCTGCCGGCGATCGTTGCGTCGCTCGATCGTTTGCGGAGGCTGGCCGCTCTTGTCTGCGCCACGCCGAAGGCCTTCCCCATGACGGTCACCGTTACCGCCTCGGGCCTCGATGTCGCCGTCCAGGACGCCGGCAAGCTCGGTGAGAACCAGCGCCGCATCGCCTCGAATTTCGTTCTTGCCGAGGGGCTGGCGAGACTTTCGGTCGACGGCGAGGTGATCGTCGAGCCGAAGAAGCCGGTGGTGCAGTTCGGGTCGGTCGCCGTCGCGGTGCCGCCGGGCGCCTTCCTGCAGGCGACGGAGGCCGCCGAGCAGACGATGGCCGGACTCGTCGGCCAGCATCTGTCGCGCGCAAAAAAGGTCGCCGACCTTTTTGCAGGCTGCGGCAGTTTTGCGCTCCGGCTCGCGGCGAGATCGGAGGTCCATGCCGTCGAGGGCGACGCGCCGGCCCTTGCGGCGCTCGACCGCGCCTTTCGTTTCGCCAGCGGCCTGAAGCGGGTGACCGTCGAACGCCGCGACCTCTTCCGCAGGCCGCTGACCTTCAAGGAATTGAACGGCTTCGACGGCCTGGTCTTCGATCCGCCGCGCGCAGGGGCGGAGGATCAGTCCAAGCAGATCGCCCGCTCGGACGTGCCGCTGGTCGCGGCCGTGTCCTGCAATCCGGTGACGCTGGCGCGGGACCTGCGCATCCTCCTCGACGGCGGCTATCAACTGAAGAGCGTCACGCCGATCGACCAGTTCCTGTGGTCGCCGCATGTCGAGGCCGTCGCGCTGCTGGAGAAGCCGAGACGGCGCCGGTAGTTCACGTGCGGCGTTCGCAAGAAGTTTTGTGAAGTCTCTGTTCTTTCGACGAAATTGCGCCCTAAAGCCGCCTTTTTGCAGGGTCTTGATTTCGCGCTGTAGGGAAACATTCCTGCCTCTCCGGCGTTATTGTTCTGAACGGATGGCGGACAACGGACGGCGGATTGCAATGCAGGCACTTCAGAAATTCATCGGCCTAATCGTTGTTCTCATCGTGTTCGCCGTAGCGTCGGCGACCGGCGCGCTCGCGCAGGAGCAGAAACGCCTCGCCTTCGTCATCGGGAATGGCGCCTATCAGTCCGGCGAGCTCGCGACGGCCGCCAATGATGCGGGCCTGATCGGACAGACCTTGCAGGCAGCCGGTTTCGACGTCGTCGGCGCGCGCGATGTGGACCAGGAATCGCTGCGCGGCGCCTTCCGCGATTTCCTCGCCAAGGTTTCGGCCGCCGGTCCCGAGGCGGTGGTTTTCGTCTACCTCGCCGGGCACGGCGCGCAGTTCGAAGGCGAGAACTATTTCCTGCCGGTCGACGCCAACATCGCCAATCCTGCCGACGTGCCGATCCAGGCCATTCGCGTCTCCGACCTGACCCGGCCGCTTGCCGCGCTGCCGACGAAGGTCAATATCATTGTGCTCGACGGGGCGCGGCCGAATGGCTTCCCGCGGATGAAGCAGCCGCTGGCCGGTGGCCTCGCGCTCGCCGATCCCGACCCGAACATGCTGATCGCCTTCAATGCCGCTCCGGGAACCGTCGCGCCCGAGGGTAAAGGACCCTATGGCGCCTATGCCCAGGCTCTGGCCGAGATGATGCGCGAGGGCGGCCTGCCGCTCGAAGATGTGTTCGACCGCACGCGCCTGCGCGTCAACGAGGTGACAGAAGGCGCCGAGGTGCCGTGGAACGCTTCGAAGATCAGCGTGCCCTTCGTTTTCTTCGACCGCGCGCCCGATGCGCCGGCGCCGAGGGTTTCCGAGGCTGAAGACCAGGCCAACCGGACAAGGGAAATCCGCGATTTCGACGCCCGCGATGCCTATGTCGCGGCCCTCGACCGCGACACGCTGCGCGGCTACCAGGATTTCCTCGTCGCCTATCCGCACGATCCGATGGCCAAGCGGGTGCGCGCCATCATCGCGGCGCGTCGCGAGGCGATCACCTGGCGCCAGACCTGGATGCGCGATACGCCCGAAGCCTACTGGTCTTACCTCGAACGCTATCCGCGCGGACCGCATGCCTGGGACGCCCGCCGCCGGCTGGAGCATTTCGACGCCGAGCTCGAGCCGCCGCCGAGCTTCACCGTCATTGTCTATGACGTGCCGCCGCCGCCGCCGGAGGAGATTATCTACATCGACCGGCCGGTGCTTTATTTCGACGATCCCGATTTCGATTTCGACCCGCCGCCGCCGATCGCAATCATCTTCCTGCCGCCGCCCCCGCCGGATTTCATCGTGCTGCCGCCGCCGCGGCCGCCGGTCGAGGTTTTCGTTCTGCCGGTGCCGGTTTTCGTGTCCGTGCCCGTATGGGTCAGGCCGCCGCGTCACATCGTGCCGCCGCCGGACAACATCATCTTCAACAACATCCACAACGCGACCGTCATCAACAACACGGTGATCAACAACGAGATTACCAATCAGGCCGGACAGCCAAGCGGCACTGCCGAGGGTGGCCTCACCACCCGCCAGAAGATGGGCGGAGCCGCCGTCGGCACCGGCGCCGCGCTGGCGGCCAGGGTCGCGCTGCCGCCGGTGCTGAAGAAGAGGGCGGCCATGTCCGGTCAGACCCGGTTCAATCAGAATGAGAGCGGCGTGCCGCTTAGGCCCGGCCAGACGCAGGACCAGCAGCCTGGTGCTGCGGTTCCGCTGTCGAAGGACCTTTCCACCCGCAGGCTAGGAACCGACCACGCCTTGCCGGGAGCCGATGGCAGAACGCTGCCGCTCGTCAACGGCAAACCAGTGCTTGACGGCCGGAATTTGCCGGGCGGCAAGTCCAGGAAGCAGTTCGGCAGGCAAGGCATTGTGGGCGGCAATCAGGAGGCGACGGGAAATGCCGGCGCCGCCGTAACGGGAGAGCAGGGCACCGGTCAGCAGAAGGGCAAGAAACTGCGCAAGCTACCCACCGTCAACGGCATGCCGGCCGACAACGGCCAGAGCGCTCAGCAGCGGTTTGGGAAGAACAATCCGAACCTGCTGTCCGGCAAACCCAAGAAGCTGACGCGCAGGGATTTGTCCGCCGGCCAGGCAATGGTCGAACCGGGCGACCAGGGCTCGGCCAACCGCGACAATAAGAGCAGGAAATTCCGCAAGCTGCCGACCGTCAACGGTGAGCCGGCCGACAACCGGCCGAGTGTGCAGAAGCGGCTTAGGAGAAACAATCCGTCCGTGTTCTCCGACGAGAACCAGGGCCCGGTCGGCGGCAACGACAGGGGCAGGAAGTTCCGCAGGCTGCCGATCGTCAACGGTGAGCCGGCCGACAACGGGCCGAGCGTGCAGAAGCGGCCTAGGAGAAACAATCCGTCCGTGTTCTCCGACGAGAACCAGGGCCCGGTCGGCGGGAGCGACAGGGGCAGGAAGTTCCGCCGGCTGCAGAACCAGGAAGGGTCCGGCGGCGCGGAGGTCGACGTCCAGCGCAAGTTCAGGGTCAACAGGCCGAACGAGAATGCGCAGCGCCAGTACAAGCTGCAGGAACAGCCCAATGGTGAGGCGTTCTCCAGGCCGCGGAAGCCTGAGTTCCGCGAGCAACCGAGGCTTCAGGCCCAGCCGCAGGAACGGCGCCTGCCACAGCAGCCCAAGGAGCAGCCGCCGCAAGGAAACAAGAAGTTTGCCTGCGGGCAGCCGGGCGAGCCGCCCTGCAAGCAGTAGGCTGTCGGGCCGGACAATAGCTTGCCGTTGCGCGGGCCGGACTTTCCGGCCCGCGAATTTGTAAGACAGGGAGCACCTGCTTGCTGACCCGAGTCCTGGTTATGCGGGCCGCTCGGCTTACAAGCCTGGCGGCATCCGTCAGGTTTTCGGCGTGCCGCCGCGCTGGTTGATCGATACCCAGACATTCGGGTTCTGCTGCGACTGGCGTTTCAGGAAATAATAGCCGGTCGCATTCCAGGGCCGGACCTCGTCGACCAGATTGTCGAGGACGAGGTCGCCCCTGTCGGTCTTCACCGTCAGGATGGTGTGGCCTTCATTGTTGAGGTCGCGCACCACCGTCATCAGCAGCGCCTGGCGGGGGAATCCCGCTTCCATGAGAAGCTTGCGCTTGTAGAGCGCGTAGATCTTGCAGTCGCCCTTGCCGTCCACCGGATAGTCCCAGTGATCCATCATCGTGCCCCAGTGGTCGTAATTGCTGACGGGCTTGATGGCGCGGTTCGCCTTTTGGTTTATCCGCTTGAGGGTGCGCAGGTTCTGCGCGGTCAGCTTGACGCTCGCGGCCGGCAAAGCCGCCACTTTGCATTCTTTCGGCCGGCGGCCGCAGAAATCGAGCCAGCCGTAGGGAACGCTGGTGCGTCCTCCAACCGAGGCGGAGCGAACCCGGTCCGCGGAGGGCTGCGTCGATGGCCGCTTGAACAATGTCGACTGCGCCGCCGCCGGACCGGCAGATAGCGACGTCGCGCCGATCAACGAAACAAGGCCAAGGAGGAAGCAAGAGGTCAGGACGCCAGGGGAACGCTGCACTGCCAACACTACCGCAACGAGGAGACTGGCGATGAGTTAATGCGGAAACGCCGGCCAAGGCAATTGAACAATTAATAACTTGCTAACACGATCGTGTTCGCTGCTAGCCCCGACCATCCCTTGCCTCAAACCCTGGTGCCGCCCACCGTCATCTGGTTCATCCTCAGATGCGGCTGGCCGACGCCGACGGGCACGCCCTGTCCGGCCTTGCCGCACATGCCGATGCCGTTGTCGAGCTTCATGTCGTTGCCGACCATGGTCACGCGGTGCATGGCGTCGGGCCCATTGCCGATCAGCATCGCGCCCTTGATCGGCTGGGTGACCTTGCCGTCTTCGATCATGTAGGCCTCGGTGCAGCCGAACACGAATTTGCCGGAGGTGATGTCGACCTGGCCGCCGCCGAAGGAGACGGCATAGATGCCGTTCTTGACCGACGCGATGATCTCCTCCGGGTTCATGTCGCCCGCGGTCATGTAGGTATTGGTCATGCGCGGCATCGGCTGGTGCGCGTAGCCTTCGCGCCGGCCGTTGCCGGTCGCCTTCATGCCCATCAGGCGAGCGTTCTGGCGGTCCTGCATGTAGCCGACCAGCTTGCCGTCCTCGATCAGGACATTGCGCGCCGAAGGCGTGCCCTCGTCGTCGACGGTGAGCGAGCCGCGACGCTCGGCGATCGTTCCGTCGTCGACCACGGTCACGCCCTTGGCCGCCACCTGCTGGCCCATCAGCCCGGCGAAGGCCGACGTCTTCTTGCGGTTGAAGTCGCCTTCCAGGCCATGGCCGACCGCTTCGTGCAGCATCACGCCCGGCCAGCCGCTGGAGAGCACGATGTCAAAGGTGCCGGCCGGCGCCGGAACGGCCTCGAGATTGACCAGCGCCTGCCTGAGCGCCTCGCGCGCGGCGTGCTTCCAGCTCTCCTCGGTGAGGAACTCGCCGAAGCTCTTGCGGCCGCCCATGCCGTAGGAGCCGCTTTCCTGCCGGTCGCCATCGCCGACCACCACCGAGACGTTGATTCTGACCATGGGACGGATGTCGCGCACCACCTGGCCGTCGCCGCGCACGATCTCGACATGCTGCCAGGACGCGGCGAGCGAGGCCGTCACCTGCCGCACGCGCGGATCGGCGGCGCGCAGCCAGGCATCGATCTCCTGCAGCAGCTTCGCCTTGGCCTCGAAGCTGGGCGAGGGGATGGGATTTTCGTCGCCGTAAAGGTGGCGATTGGTGCGGGCGGGCGCTGCGGCAAGCGTGCCGGAATAGCCGCCCTTGACCGCCGAGACCGCGTCGGCCGCGCGCAGCAGCGAGGCTTCCGAAAGATCGCTGGAGTGCGCATAGCCGCTTGCCTCACCGGCGACGGCGCGCAGACCGAAACCCTGGTCGGTGTTGAAATTGGCCGTCTTCAGCCGGCCGTTGTCGAACATCAGCGCTTCGCTCTCGCTGTATTCGAGGAAAAGCTCGCCGTCGTCGGCGCCCTTGATGGTGTCGGCGACGATCTCTTTGACGCGGTCGTCGGAAATGTCGAATTGGCCGATCAGGCTATTCATGGCGGGACTGTCCACTGGCGGTTTCATCATTCCACCCGATGTAGGGGCGAAGGCACGTCAAGACAATCGGCGGCATTCACACGCGATTGTCATCGCCGCGGACAAGTGGACGACCCGCGGTGCCGCCGCGCTCAGGGCAGGGCGGCGAAGCCTTCGGCGAATCCCTTGAGATCGACGGGGATGCCGATGCCTTCCTCCGGCGTCTGGAAGACGATGAACGTGGCCGAGGTGCCGCTCTTCAGCGTGTCGAGCAACGGCTTCTCGAGGATCACTTCCGCATAGCAGCCGTCCTGGAAGCAGCGCACGAAATAGGCGCGGCCGATGTCCTTGCCGTCGACGTTGAGGCCAAGCCCGTTGGGCAGGAGCACGCCGAGCGGCGCCAGCACCCGCAGGATCTCGGCCTTGTTGTCGGCGGTGCGCACACCACTGAAGGCCATCTCCGGACGATCCTCGGCGACGACGTTCTGCATCATCACGCACTGCTCGGAGGTCGCGCCGGCCGGCGTGTCGCAAATGATCGACCACGCGCCATGCGTCGACTTTACCGTGCCGCTGGGCGGCGCCGCGGTCTGCGGCGGCGCGGCGTTCGCCACGCCGGCGCCAAGCAAGGCGGCAAGGAAGACGACCTTCGCCAGGGGTCTCAAAAGCCAGGAAGTCATGACGGCTCCATTGCGAATCACGGCACTTTAAGCTGCGCCAAGGCCAAGTAAAGGACGAGACCGTCGCCGGCCCGCCCAGATACTGGCAGTTACGCGCTTTTCCAGAGCAAATTCGCCCGAATTGCGACCGTCCGGCACACACTGCCTCGACGGCCGGGGATGCCCTTCGGGCTGCGCGCAAAAATGCCGCACGGTTTCGCCCGCTCCTTCCTTGCGGAGGGAAATAGAGTATGGTTTGAACCACCTTAGGACAGACCGGGATTCCCAATCCCGGCGTCGTTCGTTATTGGTGCGATCCGATCGCAGGAAGTGGGAGACGAGAGGGCGATGAGAAAATTCATGGCAGGCGCCAGACTTCTGGCAGGTGCTGCGGCCGCAGGCGCGCTCCTCTCCGGCACGTCCGCCTATGCTGATCAGCCGCGGCCATGGGAAACCGCCTTCCAGGCGCCCGCGACCGAGATGATGCGGCAGATCGAATGGTTCGGGAACTACACGTTTGTGTTCATTGTGGTGATCACCCTTCTGGTGCTGATCCTGCTCGCCTATTGCATCCTGCGGTTCCGCGCGAGCGCTAACCCGTTGCCCTCGCGGACCAGCCACAACACGCTGATCGAGGTCATCTGGACGGTCGGGCCGGTCATCGTCCTGCTGCTCATCGCCATTCCCTCGTTCCAGCTGCTCACCGCGCAGTACACGCCGCCGGAAGAAGCCAAGCTCACCGTCAAGGCGACCGGCAACCAGTGGAACTGGGACTACGAATACCAGATCGACAAGAGCTTCTCCTTCAACTCGGCGATCCTTCAGGATGGTGATCGCGCCAAGGCCGGCAAGGAAGACCGCAACCTCTACCCGCGCCTGCTTGCCGTCGACAACGAGCTGGTGGTGCCGGTCAACACCATGACCCGCGTGCTGATCACCGCCACCGACGTCATTCACTCCTTCGCCGTGCCGTCCTTCGGCATCAAGATGGACGCCGTGCCGGGCCGCACCAACGAGACCTGGTTCAAGGCCGAGAAGGAAGGCCTCTACTACGGTCAGTGCTCGCAGCTCTGCGGCAAGGATCACGCCTTCATGCCGATCGCGGTTCGCGTCGTGTCCGATGCGCAGTTCAAGACCTGGCTGGAGACGGCCAAGACCGATGTGCCTGCCGCCAACAAGGCGCTGATGGCCGAGATCGATGGCACCAACAAGGTAGCGGCCGCCGGCAACTGACGCCGCGGGTTAGCAAGATTTAGGGAACGGAGCGGAATATGGCAGAGGCTGCAGCTCACGAGCACCACGACCACAGGCCGCATGGCTGGGTCCGCTGGGTGTATTCGACCAACCACAAGGACATCGGCACGCTCTACCTGATCTTCGCGATCATCGCCGGCATTATCGGCGGCGCGCTTTCGGTCGCCATCCGCATGGAGCTGCAGGAGCCGGGCATCCAGATCTTCAGCGGTCTGGCGCAGATGGTCTACGGCATGCAGGGCGACGCCGCCATCGACGGCGGCAAGAGCATGTACAACGCCTTCGGCGCCGCGCATGGCCTGATCATGATCTTCTTCATGGTGATGCCGGCCCTGATCGGCGGCTTCGCCAACTGGATGGTGCCGATCATGATCGGCGCGCCGGACATGGCTTTCCCGCGCATGAACAACATCTCCTTCTGGCTGCTGCCGCCGGCCTTCATCCTGCTGCTTTCCTCGATGTTCGTGCCGAGCGCGCCCGGCGCCTTCGGCGTCGGCGGCGGCTGGACGATCTATCCGCCGCTCTCGACCTCCGGCCAGCCTGGTCCCGCGATGGACCTCGCGATCCTGTCGATCCACATCGCCGGCGCCTCGTCGATCCTCGGCGCGATCAACTTCATCACCACCATCTTCAACATGCGCGCGCCCGGCATGACCATGCACAAGATGCCGCTGTTCGCCTGGGCGGTACTGATCACGGCCTTCCTGCTTCTCCTGTCGCTGCCGGTGCTGGCGGGCGCCATCACCATGCTGCTCACCGACCGCAACTTCGGCACCTCCTTCTTCGTGCCGGACAATGGCGGTGATCCGATCCTCTTCCAGCACCTATTCTGGTTCTTCGGCCACCCCGAGGTGTACATCCTGATCCTGCCGGGCTTCGGCATCATCAGCCACATCGTCTCGACCTTCTCGAAGAAGCCTGTCTTCGGCTATCTCGGCATGGCCTACGCCATGGTCGCGATCGGCGCCGTCGGCTTCATCGTCTGGGCGCACCACATGTACACCACCGGCCTGTCGCTCGACACGCAGCGCTATTTCGTGTTCGCCACCATGGTCATCGCGGTGCCGACCGGCGTGAAGATATTCTCCTGGATCGCCACGATGTGGGGCGGCTCGATCTCCTTCAAGCCGCCGATGCTGTGGGCGCTGGGCTTCATCTTCCTGTTCACGATCGGTGGCGTCACCGGCGTTCAACTGGCCAATGCCGGTCTCGACCGCTCGCTGCACGACACCTATTTCGTGATCGCCCACTTCCACTACGTGCTGTCGCTGGGCGCGGTGTTCGCCATTTTCGCCGGCTGGTACTACTGGTTCCCGAAGATGACCGGCTACATGTACTCGCCGGTGATCGCCAACACCCACTTCTGGGTCACCTTCGTCGGCGTCAACCTGATCTTCTTCCCGCAGCACTTCCTCGGTCTCGCCGGCATGCCGCGCCGTACCGTCGACTACCCGGACGCGTTCGCCGGCTGGAACATGGTCTCGTCCTACGGCTCCTACATCGCGGCCGTCGGCGTTGCGATCTTCCTCTATGGCGTGTTCGAGGCCTTCCAGAAGAAGCGGGTCGCCGGCGCCAATCCGTGGGGCGAGGGTGCCACCACGCTCGAATGGCAGCTGCCTTCGCCGCCGCCGTTCCACCAGTGGGAACAGCTGCCGAAGATCAAGTAAGGCGGCTGCCCGAAATACGAGGCCGCCGGCGAGCCGGCGTTCTTGGCCAACGGAATGATGGACTTTAAGTACGCATGGCCCTTGCCGACCACAAATTGATGGAGGAAGTTGGCTTTCGAATGTCGGAAGCCACCGCGGGCGATTTCTTCGCTCTCCTCAAGCCGCGCGTCATGTCGCTGGTCGTCTTCACGGCCTTTGTCGGCATGGTCGCGGCGCCGGTCGCCATCAATCCGCTGCTGGCGGTGATCGCCATCCTGGCGATCGCGATCGGCGCCGGCGCCTCGGGCGCGCTCAACATGTGGTACGACGCCGACATCGACGCGGTGATGACAAGAACCGCCGGCCGTCCGGTCCCGGCCGGACGCGTCACGCCGGGCGAGGCGCTGAGCTTCGGCCTGGTGCTGTCGGCACTGTCGGTGATGACGCTGGGCGTGCTCATCAACTGGCTGTCGGCGGCGCTTCTTGCCTTCACCATCTTCTTCTACGCCGTCGTCTACACGATGTGGCTGAAGCGCTGGACGCCGCAGAACATCGTCATCGGCGGTGCCGCCGGCGCCATCCCGCCGGTGATCGGCTGGGCCGCGGTGACCGGATCGGTCAGCCTCGAAAGCCTGATCCTGTTCCTGATCATCTTCCTGTGGACGCCGCCGCATTTCTGGGCCCTGGCGCTGTTCAAGTCGGACGACTACGCCCGCGCCGGCATCCCGATGATGCCGAACGTCGCCGGCCCGGCCTCGACCCGCCGCCAGATCTTTGCCTATGCGCTGATCCTGGCGCCGGTCGGCGTGCTGCCCTGGCTGCTCGGCTACACCACCGCCGCTTATGGCGCCGTCTCCCTGGCGCTCGGCCTGGGCTTCGTCTGGTATGCCTGGAAGGTGCTGGGGATGAGCGACGACGACCGCGCGATGAAGCCGGCCAAGGCGCTGTTCGGCTATTCGCTACTCTATCTCTTTGCAATCTTCGCCGCCTATCTCGTCGACAGCGTGGTCGGGCGCGCCCTCGTCATGGGGGGAGCATGATCGTGGCCGACAAGAACCTCGAACTGGTCACCTTGACCGAACGCCAGCGGAAGGCGCGGCGCAACCGCTCCGTCGCCATCGGTGTCGCGCTCGCCGCGCTCGTCATCATCTTCTACATCGCCACCATCGTGCGCTTCGGCCATCACGCTTCGGGCGTGATGCCCACGAATTTGATGTGAGGCGGCGATGAGCGTCGAGACCAGCCCCCTCAGGAAGAACAGCAACCGCATCGTGGTGGCGGTTTGCCTCGCCTTCTTCACCGGCATGGTGGGCATGGCCTATGCGGCGGTGCCGCTCTACAAGATGTTCTGCCAGGTCACCGGTTATGGCGGCACGACGCAGCGCGCCGAGAAGCAATATGCCGGCCGCGTGCTCGACCGCGACATCACCATCCGCTTCGACGCCAACACCAACGGCATTCCGTGGCAGTTCGAGCCCGTCGCCCGTTCGGTGACGATCAAGATCGGCGAGACCACGCAGGCGCATTACAGCGCCACCAACAAGTTCGACCGCCCGATCACCGGCCGCGCCTCCTTCAACGTGCAGCCGGAAATGGCGGGCGCCTATTTCAACAAGGTGGAGTGCTTCTGCTTCACCGACACGACGCTGAAGCCCGGCGAGACGCTGGACATGCCGGTCGTGTTCTATGTCGATCCAGACATCGTCAACGTGCCGGAACTGAAGGACTTGAAGACCATCACCCTGTCCTACACCATGTTCCCGGTCGAAAAGAAACAGCCGGTCGCGTCGTCCGCGCCGGCTGCTGGCAAGAACAGCAACAAAGTTCCAGATTCCGAAGCAAGCCTCGGGGGTTGATATGGCAGACGCGCACGCAAAACCGAACCACGACTACCATCTCGTCAATCCCAGCCCCTGGCCTTTCCTGGGCTCGATCGGCGCGCTGGTCACGGCCATCGGCGGCGTCTGCCTGATGCAGTATCTGAAGGCCGGCAACTTCCCGGTCTTCGGCCACAACATCGCCAATCCGTGGCTGTTCTTCATCGGCCTGATCATCGTGCTCTACACGATGTTCGCCTGGTGGTCGGACACAATCAAGGAAGCGCATGAGGGCCACCACACGCGCGTCGTCTCGCTGCATCTGCGCTACGGCATGATCATGTTCATCGCCTCCGAGGTGATGTTCTTCGTCGCCTGGTTCTGGGCCTTCTTCGACGCCAGCCTGTTCCCCGGCGAAGCGGCGCAATATGCCCGCACCACCTTCACCGGCGGTGTCTGGCCGCCGAAGGGCCTGGAGGTTCTCGATCCCTTCCATCTGCCGCTCTACAACACCATCATCCTGCTCCTGTCGGGCACGACGGTGACCTGGGCGCATCACTCGCTCCTTCACGGCGACCGCAAGGGCCTGATCAACGGCCTAGTGCTGACCGTCGGCCTCGGCATGCTGTTCACCATGGTGCAGGCCTACGAGTACATGCACGCGCCCTTCGCCTTTAAGGATTCCATCTACGGCGCCACCTTCTTCATGGCGACCGGCTTCCACGGCTTCCACGTCATCATCGGCACCATCTTCCTGCTCGTCTGCCTGGTGCGCGCGATGCGCGGCGACTTCACCCCGAAGCAGCATTTCGGCTTCGAGGCGGCTGCCTGGTACTGGCACTTCGTCGATGTGGTCTGGCTGTTCCTGTTCAGCTGCATCTATGTCTGGGCCTCGAATGGCGCGTTGATCGAAGCCCATTAAACCGACGGTTTTCGGAATCCCAAAAGGCGGCTGCGGCGACGTGGCCGCCTTATCTTTTGCGCGCAATGCGATAGGATGCCCGACATGAGCGAAGACAAGGCGATCTGGCCACCCATCGACCCGATCTCGGCCGGGCTGCACGGCCGCTGCCCGCGCTGCGGCGAGGGCAAGCTGTTCTCAGGCTTCCTGACTGTCGGCAAGCGCTGCTACAGTTGCGGCCTCGACTATTCCTTTGCCGATGCCGGCGACGGCCCGGCTGTCTTCGTCATCCTGATCATCGGCTTCATCGTCGTCGGTCTGGCGCTGTGGATGGAAGTGACGCTGAGCCCGCCGCTCTGGCTGCATTTCATTTTGTGGATACCGCTGGCGCTGGTGCTCAGCCTGACGGCGCTGCGCCTGATCAAGGGCGTGCTGATCACCCTGCAATATTCGAAGAAAGCCGCGGAAGGCAGGCTGGACAGCGGCCAATGAGCGATACGACCGGTTCGGCTGCCGGCCCTTGGCGGCCGCGCTCGGCATTGCTGCTTGGTCTCGGCCTTGTCCTGTTCGCCATTCTCCTCGGTCTCGGCACCTGGCAGGTGCAGCGCATGCACTGGAAGGAAGGGCTGCTCGAGACCATCGACAGGCGCACGCACGCGGCGCCTCTGCCGCTGGCCGATGTCGAGAAGGAATTCGCCGCCTCTCATGATGTCGACTACACGCCGGTGACGGTGACCGGCACCTTCCTGCACCAGGGCGAGCGGCATTTCTTCTCGACCTGGGAAGGCAACAGCGGCTTCAACGTCTACACGCCCCTGCAGCTCGAAGATGGCCGGTTCGTGCTCGTCAATCGCGGCTTCGTCCCCTACGATCTCAAGGATCCGGCCAAGCGCCGGCAGGGCGAGGTCGCCGGCAAGGTGACGGTGACCGGGCTTGCCCGCAATCCGCTCCCGGAAAAACCTTCGATGATGCTGCCCGACAACGATGTCGCCAAGAACATCTTCTACTGGAAGGACCGCGACGTCATGGCTTCGAGCGCCGGCCTGACGGCAGGCGCCGGGCTGGTGCCGTTCTTCATCGATGCCGACAGGACGCCCAATCCCGGCGGTCTGCCGGTCGGCGGCGTTACCATCATCGATCTGCCGAACAACCACCTGCAATATGCCGTCACCTGGTATGGCCTGGCCGCCGCCCTTGCCGCGGTGCTGATCCTGAGGCTCCGCCGCCCGGCGAAGGAAGGTTGAGCGCGGCCGCTCTTGACAGGGCAGGGCTGCACGCCTCATTTCGCCCTTGAGCAATTCCAGGAAAAGTGTGAGCGGTTTTCCGTCCGGAATTGCGTCAAAACAATCAGATAGCTTTCCGACTGAACCGGCCCGTTTTGATGATTGAGAAAAAGCCACCGCTGACGATCAGGCTCTGCCAGCCGCGCGGCTTCTGCGCCGGTGTCGACCGCGCCATCCAGATTGTCGTGCTGGCGCTGAAGAAATACGGCGCGCCGGTCTATGTCCGCCACGAGATCGTGCACAACCGCTATGTCGTCGAAGGATTGCAGAGCCTGGGCGCGGTGTTCATCGAGGAATTGTCCGAGATCCCACCCGAGCATCGCCAGTCGCCGGTCGTCTTTTCCGCGCATGGCGTGCCGAAATCAGTGCCGGCCGACGCCGAGGCGCGCCACCTCTTCTATCTCGACGCCACCTGTCCGCTGGTGTCGAAGGTGCACAAGCAGGCGATGCGCCATCAGCGGCTCGGCCGCCACGTGCTTTTGATCGGCCATGCCGGCCACCCGGAGGTGATCGGCACGATGGGGCAGTTGCCGGAGGGCGCGGTGACCCTGATCGAGACCGAAGCGGATGCGGCAACCTTCGTGCCGACGGACCCGGCGGCGCTTGGCTTCGTCACCCAGACCACATTGTCGGTCGAGGACACCGCCGGCATCATCCGGGCGCTGCAGGAGCGCTTCCCGCAGCTTCACGCCGCGGCGGCCGAATCGATCTGCTATGCCACCACCAACCGCCAGGAGGCGGTGAAGGAAACGGCCGCCGGCGCCGACCTCTTCCTCATCGTCGGCGCGCCGAACTCGTCCAACTCGCGGCGTCTTGTCGAAGTGGCGGAGCGCGCCGGGGCCGCGATGTCGCTTCTCGTGCAGCGGGCTGCCGAAATTCCGTGGGATGAGATCGGCGAGATTTCGACGCTCGGCCTGTCGGCCGGCGCCTCGGCGCCGGAAATCATCGTCGATGAGATCATCGACGCCTTCCGGCAGCGCTTCGACGTCACCATCGATCTGGCCATCACGGCCACCGAAACGGAGGATTTTCCGGTGATGCGGGTGTTGCGCGATGTCGAACTGACGGCGGCCGACATGGCCTTCGTCAACGGAGCCGCGTAAACCCAGATGGCCGTCTACACCGACGTCAACGAAAACGAGCTGAGCGCATTCCTGAAAGCCTATCCTGTGGGCGAGCTCCTGTCTTACAAGGGCATCGCCGAGGGCACCGAGAATTCGAATTTTCTCGTCCACGCTTCCACCGGTTCCTATATCCTGACGCTCTACGAGAAGCGCGTCGACAAGGCCGATCTGCCGTTTTTCCTCGGCCTGATGGGCCATCTCGCGCGGAAAGGCATTTCCTGCCCGCTGCCGGTCACCGCGCATGACAGCACCGTCATCGGCACGCTCGCCGGCCGGCCCGCAGTCATCATCACCTTCCTCGAAGGCCTGTCGCTCAGGCGCCCGACGGCGGCGCATTGCGGCGAGGTCGGCAAGGCGCTGGCCGCGCTCCATCTCGCCGGCCGGGATTTCCCGATGCAGCGGCCGAACGCGCTTGCCATCGACGGCTGGCGCAAGCTCTGGGCCGCGTCGCGCGACCGCGCCGACGAGGTCGAACCGGGCCTGGCGGCGGAGGTCGACGCAGACTTTGCCGAATTCGAGCGCAACTGGCCGGTCGACCTGCCGCAAGGCATCATCCATGCCGATCTCTTCCCGGACAATGTCTTCTTCCTCGGCGAAAAACTGTCGGGCCTGATCGACTTCTATTTCGCCTGCGACGACCTCTACGCCTACGATGTCGCCACCTGCCTCAACGCCTGGTGCTTCGAGAAGGACTTTTCCTTCAACCTCACCAAGGGCACGGCGCTGCTTGCCGGCTACCAGTCGGTGCGGCCGCTCGAAGGCGGCGAGAAGGCGGCGCTGCCGATGCTGGCGCGCGGCTCGGCGCTGCGCTTCATGCTGACCAGGCTCTATGACTGGCTGACCATCCCCAACGGCGGCCTGGTGATGAAGCGCGATCCGACCGAATATATCCGCCGCATGCGCTTCCACCGCGCCATCAGATCGCCATCCGAATACGGGCTGATATGAACAAAGAGATCGAGATCTTCACCGACGGCGCCTGCTCGGGCAATCCCGGCCCAGGCGGCTGGGGCGCTGTGCTGCGCTACAACGGCATCACCAAGGAGCTGTCGGGCGGCGAGGCGGAGACCACCAACAACCGCATGGAACTGCTTGCCGCCATCACCGCGCTCAATGCCCTGAAGGAACCCTGCACGGTCGATCTTTATACCGACAGCAAATACGTCATGGACGGCATCTCCAAATGGATCCATGGCTGGAAGAAGAACGGCTGGAAGACCGGCGACAGGAAGCCGGTCAAGAACGGCGAGCTCTGGCAGGCGCTCGACGACGCCAACCGGCGCCACAAGGTCACCTGGCACTGGGTGAAGGGCCATGCCGGCCACCCGGAAAACGAGCGCGCCGACGAACTGGCAAGGCAAGGCATGGCGCCGTTCAAGCCGAAGCAAGCGCGGCCGGCACCGGTTGTGGCTGCGCCGAAGCCGGGAGGCGCTCCGGCCAGGAAGCCCGCGCCCCGACGCTCGACCCAGAGCTATTGATCTCCGCAAAGGAGCCAGCTCTCTGACCGGAGGAGCTCAGTCGTGCCGATCGCCTACTACATCACGCACCCCCAGGTTCAGATCGACGCCGACATTCCAGTGCCGGAGTGGGGGCTATCCGACATCGGCAGGGCGAGAGCCTCTGCAATGCTCGATCAGCCCTGGGTCGGGTCGATCCGGCGCATCGTGTCGTCGGGTGAACGCAAGGCGACCGAAACCGCCGAAATCCTGGCAAGGCATCTCCGTCTTGCCGTCGAGGTGAGGGGACGGATGCATGAGAATGATCGGTCGGCAACCGGCTTTCTGCCGCCGCCGGAATTCGAAGCGGTCGCGGATCAGTTCTTCGCAAATCCGCACGTCAGCATTCGCGGATGGGAGCGAGCTGTCGATGCCCAAAATCGTATCGCGGGCGAAGTCGAAATCGCGCTCGCAACCAATGAAGGCGATGACATCGCTTTCGTAGGCCATGGCGGAGCAGGAACGCTTTTGCTGCTCCATCTGAGCGGGCAGGAAATCAGCCGCGAGGCCGATCAGCCGGCGGGCGGCGGCAATTACTTCGCCTACGATATCGGCGCACGACGCGTCATCCATGGATGGCGGCCGATCGACAGCCAGCCGCGCTGACTACCGGAGCAGCAGCGCCGTCGAAAACAGGCCGACCGCGAAGACCGTGTGCGAGACGAGGTTGAGCGTGCGCACCAGCATCGGGTTGGGCAGTTTGGACGCCGCCCAGCCGGCGCCCATGCCGGGCGCCAGCAGGAACCAGCCGGCGCCGACGGTGACGATGCCGAGGATGAAGGCCGGCAGGAAGGTCGGCGCGGCAAGCCAGCCCGCGCCCGCGAGCACGACCAGGATCACGCCGTAGAGGATGCCGACCAGATAGTGGAACGCCCAGCCCAGCGCCTTTTCATGCGCATAGGGCGCGGCCCGGCCGATATCGTCGTGGAAGACCTTCTCCGGCAGGTGCCGGACCCAGCGGCCGACCAGGCCCCAATTCGGCCGCGGCAGGCCGAACGCCTTGTTGAGCACGATCGCCCAGACGTCCATGAAGACCGTGGCGCCGATGCCGATCGCGACGGCGCGCCAGGCGATATCGAGCATCAGAGCTGCTCGAGGATCTTGGCCGCGCCGCTCTCGTCGACACCCGGCTTGCTCTCGACATTGATCGCCGTGACCTTGCCGTCCTCGACGATCATCGAAAAGCGCTTCGAGCGCAGCCCCATGCCGCTCGCGGAAAGATCGTTGTCGAGGCCGACCGACTTGGCGAAGTCGGCGCTGCCGTCGGCCAGATAAAGGATCTTGCCTTCGCCGCCGGTGAAGCGCGCCCAGGCGCCCATGACATGGACGTCGTTGACCGAAACGACCGCGATGGTGTCGACGCCGCGCGCCAGGATGGCGTCGTGGTTCTCCAGATAACCCGGCAAATGGTTGTTGCTGCAGGTCGGCGTGAAGGCGCCGGGAACGCCGAACAGCACGACCTTCTTGCCGGCGAAGATTTCAGCGCCGGTCACCGGCTTGGCGCCGTCGGCGGTCATCACCTTGAAGGTCGCTTCGGGCAGTTTTTCGCCAACCGAAATGGTCATGGATTCCTCGCTTGGGGATTGGAAGGATCTGTGCCTGCGTATCGGACTGGGCGGGTTCCCGCAACCATCCAGAGCAATTGCAGGAAAACTGCCCGGCGGTTTTCCGACCGCAATTGCGGCTCCAAGAGGGGCTGGATCAAGGGAAAGGCAGCAGTCCGTCCACCGCGCCCTCGGCGCTGGTCAGCGTGTAGTACAGCCCCCCACCCGTAGGCGTCGCCGACGGCCGGTCGAGGATCGGCACGGTGAAGACAAGCTTGCCGTCCTTTTCGCTGCGCACCGGCGCGCCGAACATGTAGTCGCGCTCGCCGGCGATGAAGAAATCGACCGAGTCCGGATCGCCCGGGGACCGCGCCTCGACCATAAGGGTCTCGTGGTCGCCGGACAGCACGCGGATGCCGAAATCGGGCCGCGCCGGCGAGGGCAGCATTGCAAGCGCCGTCTTCACCAGCGCCGCGTCGACAGCGTTGTCCGGATCGGACGTCGGATCGACGCTGAGCCGGGTCTGCACCGGAATGCAAATCGTCTCGCATATGCCAAGGAAGACGTTGGCGTCGATCGTCGCCGGCTGGTCGGGCGACGACAGCGTGAAGGTCACCGGCAGCGACACGGGGCGGTCGTAACCGGCCCACTTTCCGTAGCCGTCGTCGTGCCGCTGCGGCGGCGGGAACGACAGCCTTGCGTCGGCGATGTTGGTGCTGGCAGTGATGTCGATCTGCGGCGGCACGCCGGCGTCGCCGGGGTCGCGCCAGTAGGTTTTCCAGCCGGGCTTGAGCGCAATGTCGAGCACGCCGTGGATCTTGCCGGCCTCGTCAGGCTTGCCGCTGGTCACCAGCCGCACCTTGCCGCCTTCGCTGTTGTACCAGGCCGAGGACGATGCCTCGGCCGGCAGGCCCGCTCCCAGGCCGATGACGGCGCCGAGCGCCGCAATGTTCAGGTATCGCATGGCGGTGATTTGATCGCCCGTTCTTGGCCGCGCAATGATTTCATTGTCCTGCCGGTATCATATTTGCGTGACATCCGGCAGCCTCACCATCTTTTCGGCGCGGCGGAAACGGGTTACGCTCAACGTCATGGACTTGTTGCGCCACAAAAAGAAGGCGGCCGGCCGCGGCTTTCTCGACGATCAGTTCCTGATTGCCATGCCCGGCATGAAGGACGACCGTTTCACGCGCTCGGTCATCTATATCTGCGCCCACAGCGACGAGGGCGCCATGGGCCTGATCATCAACCAGACGCAGCAGATGCTGTTCCCGGACCTTCTGGTGCAGCTTGGCATCGTGAACGAGCAGGAAGCGATCCGGCTGCCGGCGCATGCGCGCGACTTCGTCGTGCGCAATGGCGGGCCGGTCGACCGCAGTCGCGGCTTTGTGCTGCATTCCGGCGACTATCGTGTGGAATCCTCGCTCAACGTCTCCGACGACATCTGCCTGACCGCCACCGTCGACATTCTTCGCGCCATCTCGACGGGCCGCGGGCCGCGTCATGCGCTGATGGCGCTCGGCTATTCCGGCTGGGGTGCCGGCCAGCTCGAAAGCGAGATCGCCGAGAATGGCTGGCTGACCTGCCCGGCGACGCCCGAACTGCTGTTCGACGCCGACATCGAGCGCAAATACGACCGCATCCTTGCCTCGATCGGCATCGATCTCGCCCATCTCAGCGCCGCTGCGGGGCACGCGTAAAGCCAACCAACGCTCGCGATTAGCATGAACGCTCGCGCCTTCGTCATCCTAGGGCGAAGCAGGAGCGAAGCTCCGTCGCGAAGACCCTAGGATCCATGCCGTGACCTTATCGAAGGGCGCAGCGGCTCAGAATTCTGAACCGTTGCAACGCCTTAGCGTAATGGCATGGATCCTAGGGTCTGCGCTGCGTCGCTTCGCTCCTTGGTTCGCCCTAGGATGACGAGGTTGGGGGTTGTCTCCGCCAGTCTGCAACCGCTGGCGCGCTGCGCCAGGCTAAGCCTGCGTCAGCGGGTACTGCTCCCTCAGCGTCTTCAGCACCTGGTCGCCGGGCATCGGCGCGCCGAACATGAAGCTCTGGACATATTCGCAGCCCATCTGGCGCAGCTCCAGCGCGTCGCTTTCGTCCGAGATGCCCTCGGCCACGACCGACAGGCCGAGCTCATGCGCCATGTTGACCATCGATTTGAGCAGCACCGCCCGCTTCGGCGTCGCGTCGTCGACGAAGCTCTTGTCGATCTTGATCGTGTCGAAGGGGAAGCGCGTCAGATAGGACAGCGAGGAATAGCCGGTGCCGAAATCGTCGAGCGACAGCCCGATGCCGAGCTGTTTGAGCTTGCTCAGCACATGCGCGGTCTGCTCGGGATTGTCCATCACCAGGGATTCGGTGAGCTCGAGCCGGAAGCAGCGCGGCTTCAGATTGGCGCGCGCGATGACCGAGCGGACGTCGCTGACGAGGTCGCGGCGGATGAGCTGCCGGCTGGAGAGATTGACCGAAACCGACAGCGGCGCGTCGCCGATCTGTTTCTGCCAGGTGGCGAGATCCTCGGCCGCCTGCTGCATGGCGAACAGACCGAGCTGCACGATCAGGCCGCAATTTTCGGCCACCGGGATGAAATCGCCGGGCGGGATCATGCCGCGCCTGGGATGGTCCCAGCGCAACAGCGCCTCGAAGCCGGCGACGCTGCCGTCCTCCAACCGCACGATCGGCTGGTAGGCGAGCGTGAACTCGCGCCGCTCGATGGCGCGGCGAAGATCGGATTCGAACTGCAGCCGGTCGGTGCCGACGGTGCGGAAGGCCGGCCGGAACGGCTCGATCCTGTCGCCGCCGAAACGCTTGGCCTGGTGCATGGCAAGCTCGGCGTCCTTGACCATGTCCTCGGACGAGGTCTGCGCCGTCGTCCAGGTGATCAGGCCGATCGAGGCGGTGAGCACGATCTCGCGCTTGGCGAAGGTGATCGGGTTGTTGATCGCATGCTTGATGGCGTCGGCCATGGCGGCGATGCGGGCAGGGTCCTGCTCGGAAAGCAGCATCAGCGCGAACTGGTCGCCGGCAAAGCGCGACAGCGAATCCTTGGGCTTGAGCAGACGGTGCAGCCGGCGCGCGATGGTGAGCAGGATGGTGTCGCCGGCGGAAATGCCGAGCCCGTCATTGACCTGCTTGAAGCGGTCGATGTCGATGACGAAGACCGTCGGGCGCACCTTGTCCTCGGTGCGGGCGATCGAGATGATCGCCTCCAGCCGGTTCATGAACAGCTCGCGGTTCGGCAGGCCGGTGAGGTTGTCGTGCACGGCGTCGTGCAGCAGCCTTTCCTCGGACTTCTTCTGCTCGGTGACGTCGACCATCGTGCCGACGCAGCGGATCACTTCGCCGTCCGAGCCGATCACCGGCCGCGCCCTCAGCGAAAACCAGTGATAATGGCCGTCGGCGCCGCGCAGGCGGAAATTCTGCGCCACCCGGCCGCGGCGGTGCTCCAGCACCACGTCGAGCGTCGTGCGGAACGTGTCGCGGTCGTCGGCATGCAGCACCGGCAGCCAGTTGCGGGCCGCGCCCGACAGGCTGTTGGGGGCGAGGCCGAGCTGCAGGCTGATGTCGGGCTTGGTCACCACGCGGTCGCGCAGCACGTCCCAGTCCCACACGGTGTCGCCCGATCCGGCGACCGCGAGCGCCTGGCGCTCGAGGTCGGAGAACAGGCCCTGGTGCAGCGCGCCGCCGGCGAAGGCGTGCTGCATGACGGTGAAGCCGATCAACAGGATGATCAGGATCAGGCCGCCGCCCAGCGCCGGCTGGGCGATATCGTTGTCCAGCATCCCGGTGATCGCCATCCACGACCCGCATAGCCAGAGCAAGACCATCACCCAGCTCGGCACCAGCATGATCGCGCGGTCATAGCCGCGAATGCCGAGGAAGATGATGAGGCCGAGGCCGGTGAGGGCGGTTGCCGCGAACGAGATGCGGGCTATGCCGGCGGCGACCGCCGGATCGACGATCGCCACGCCGGCGATCAAGAGCAGGCCGAGGATCCAGACCAGCGCGCCATAGCTGAAATGGCCGTGCCACCGGTTGAGGTTGAGATAGGCGAACAGGAACACCACGAAGGTCGCGGCCAAAGCCACCTCGGTTCCGGCCCGCCACATCTGCTCATTGCCGGGCGAAATCTCGATGACCTTGTTGAGGAAGCCGAAATCGACGCAGATATAGGCGAGCACCGCCCAGGCGAGGGCGGCGGTGGCCGGGAACATCGAGGTTCCCTTGACCACGAACAGGATGGTCAGGAACAGCGCCAGCAGCCCGGCGATGCCGATGACGATGCCGCGGAACAGCGTGTAGGAATTGACCGAGTCCTTGTAGGATTCCGGCTCCCACAGATAGACCTGGGGCAGCTTCGGCGAGGCAAGCTCGGCCACGAATGTGACCACCGTGCCGGGGTTCAGCGTCACCCGGAAGACGTCGGCGTCGGGGCTGGTCTGGCGGTCGAGCGCGAAGCCTTCGCTGGGCGTGATCGCCGCGATGCGGGTCGAGCCGAGATCCGGCCAGAAGATGCCGGAATTCACCAGGCGGAAATGCGGCGCGACGATCAGTCGGTCCAGCTGCTGGTCGGTGGTGTTGGCGAGCGCGAACACCGCCCAGTCGCCGGTCGAGCGCGCGTCCTTGGCCTCGACCTCGATGCGCCGCACGATGCCGTCGGGGCCGGGCGCGGTGGAGACCTGGAAATTCTCGCCCTGGTTCGGGTAGATCTCGAGGGCGCCCGAAAGATCGAGCGCCTTGTCGTCGCGGGCGATCTTGATCGGCTCGACGGCTAGCGCCGGCGCGGCTGCCGAGAGCGTGACGACGACCGCCAGGATGAGGGCGAACAGCGACGCGATTCGCGGAAAATTCGTCACATATCAGCCCTTCGTTCCATCACCCGGCGGATCGTCCGCGATCCGGGCGTAGAGGTAGTGATCCTGCCAGATGCCGTTGATCCTGAGATAGGATCGCAGAAGTCCTTCGCGCCGGAATCCGGCTTTTTCAAGCACGCGGATCGACCGGGCGTTGTCGGGAATACAGGCAGCCTCGATCCGGTGCAACCTCAGCGTATCGAAGGCAAAACGCGACACCAGCTTGACCGCTTCGGTCATCAGGCCGCGGCCGCCGTAGCGTTCGCCGATCCAGTAGCCGATATGGCCGCTTTGCGCGACGCCGTGGCGGATGTTGCCGAGCGTGATGCCGCCGGCGAGCTTGCCGCTCGACTTCTCGAAGATGAAGAAAGCGATGGCCGTGCCTTGCGCATAGTCCTCGCGGTAGCGGCCGATGCGCAGCCGCCAGGCGGTGCGGTCGAGCTCGTCCGGCTGCCAGCGCGGCTCCCAGGGCTCGAGGAAGGCGCGGCTTTCGCCACGCAGTGTCGACCACTCGCGGTAGTCGTTGGTCAGCGGCACGCGCAGCGTGACCTTTTCACCCTTCAGTGCCGGCAGGTCGCGACGAAAGAAAGGGAGCGCGAACACGGCGTTTGTTCTAAGCAGATATTCGTGGGATGCCCCACGAATATCTGCTTAGATTCCCTGGTTTTTCGCAGGTTCTGATCGCAAAACCGTGGGACACTTTTGCGGAACCTGCTTAGGGTTAGACGGCGAGCCTGCGGGCCGTCGTCTGCGGACCCGCAAGCGATTCGAGGATCGCCTCGTAGGGCGCCAGCGTGCCTACCGGGCCGACGGCGGTCAGCGTCGGCTTGGTCGAGAACAGCCGCGACGAGAGGTCGGTCAGCCGCTCGACGGTCAGCGCCGCCAGCCGCTCCATCAACTCCTCCTTGGCGATCGGCCGGCCGAACAGGAGCAATTGCCTGGCGATCTGCGAGGCGCGGCTTGCCGGGCTCTCGGCCGACATGATGAGGCCGGCGCGATATTGCGCGCGTGCCCGGTCGAGCTCCTCCTGCTGGATGCTTTCGCCGGCCTTCTGCAGTTCGTTGATGATGACCGGCACCAGCTTGGCGATATCGCTCTGCCCGGTCGCGGCATGCACACCGAAAATGCCGGTGTCGGAGAAGCCCCAGTGGAAGGCATAGACCGAGTAGCACAGGCCGCGCTTCTCGCGCACCTCCTGGAACAGCCTCGATGACATGCCGCCGCCGAGGATCATCGACAGCACCTGCGAGGCGTAGAAGTCGCGCACATGGTAGGCGCGGCCCTCGAAGCCGAGCACGATCTGCGCATCCATCAGGTCGCGGTCGTCGCGGAAGTCGCCGCCGACATATTGCGCATATTGCGGAATGCTGCTGTCGGCCTTGGCGCGAAAGCCGCCGAGCTGCTTTTCGACCTCGCGCACGAAATTGTCGTGCTTGATGTCGCCGGCCGCCACGATCACCATCCGCTCGGCGCCGTATTGCCGCTCGATGAAATCGTGCAGCTGCTTAGAAGTGAAGGATTTGACCGTCTCCGGCGTGCCGAGGATCGATCGGCCGATGGTCTGGTGGCGGAAGGCGGTTTCGGTGAAGCGGTCGAAGACGATGTCGTCGGGCGTGTCGTGCGCGGCGCCGATCTCCTGCAGGATCACATGCTGCTCACGCTCCAGTTCCTCGGGATCGAATTCCGATTCCTGCAGGATGTCGGCCAGGATATCGACCGCCAGCGGCACATCGTCGGAGAGCACCCTGGCATAGTAGGACGTCGTCTCCACACTGGTGGCGGCGTTGATCTCGCCGCCGACATTCTCGATTTCCGAGGCGATCTCGAAGGCGCTGCGCCGCTTGGTTCCCTTGAACGCCATGTGTTCGAGCAGATGGGCCATGCCATGCTCTTCGTCGCGTTCATTACGGGCGCCTGACTTGACCCAGGCGCCAAGGGCAACGGATTCGAGGCTTGGAAGGGTTTCGGTGGCGACTGTCAGGCCGTTCGACAGACGGCTTACCTCAACACCCATATGGCAACTACTCCCTAACGGGCCGCCCGCGTGTGGCGGCTCACGTAATCTTCCACCATTTTCAGCTCGGATGGAAGTATGGTGTACTTTTCGTCGGCTGTCATCAAGCCGGCAAGCCATGAGGGGAGCGCCGGGGCAACGCCGCTGGCAGCCTCTACCGCTGCCGGGAACTTGGCCGGATGAGCGGTGCCCAGCACCACCATGGGCACGGCGCCAGACGGCTGGCCGGCGGCTACGTGCACGGCGGCCGCCGTGTGCGGATCGAGCAGGTAGCTGCTCGCTTCGAGCGTCTGGCGGATGGTTGCGGCAACCTCCTCGACGCTGGCGCGGCCGGCGTCGAACTCCGCGCGGATCCTGGCCATTTCGCCTGCTTCGACGGTGAAGGCGCCGGATTGCTTCAGCCCGTTCATGTAGCGCCTGACGGTGGCGGCATCGCGGCCTGCAGCCTCGAACAGCAGGCGCTCGAAGTTCGACGACACCTGGATATCCATCGATGGCGAGGTGGTGGCGAACACGCCCTTGGTACGGTATTCGCCGCTCGACAATGTGCGCGCCAATATGTCGTTGTCGTTGGTGGCGATGATCAGCCGTTCGACCGGCAGCCCCATGCGCTTGGCGGCGTAACCGGCGAAAATGTCGCCAAAATTGCCGGTCGGCACGGTGAAGGACACCGGCCGTTCGGGCGCGCCGAGCGATAGCGCGGAGGAGAAATAATAGACGATCTGGGCCATGATGCGGGCCCAGTTGATCGAATTGACGCCCGACAGCGACACCCTGTCGCGGAAGGCGTGATCATTGAACATGTCCTTCAGCAGGCCCTGGCAGTCGTCGAAATTGCCTTCGATCGACAGCGCATGGACGTTGGCCGCGCTCGACGTCGTCATCTGCCGCTGCTGCACCGGCGAGACCTTGCCGTTGGGGAAAAGGATGAAGATATCGGTGCGGTCGCGGCCGGCGAAAGCGTCGATTGCGGCACCCCCGGTATCGCCGGAGGTGGCGCCGACGATGGTGGCGCGCTGGTCGCGTTCGGCAAGCACATGGTCCATCAGCCGCGCCAGTAGCTGCATCGCCACGTCCTTGAAGGCGAGCGTCGGGCCGTGGAACAGCTCGAGGACGAAGGTGTTCGTGCCGGTCTGCACCAGAGGGCAGACCGCGTCGTGCCGGAAAGTCGCATAGGCCTCGCGCACCAGCCGCTCGAAGACGGGCGCGGCGATCTCGCCGCCGAGGAAGGGCGTCAGGACGCGGATGGCAAGGTCGGGATAGCCAAGTCCGCGCATGGCACGGATGTCGGCGGCCGAGAACTGCGGCCATTCGCGCGGCACGTAAAGCCCGCCGTCGCGCGCCAGCCCGGCCAGCACCGCGTCGGAAAATCCAAGCACGGGCGCATCCCCGCGGGTACTCACATATTGCATCGCTAACAGTCCATTTGCTGCCGGCCGCGTCATCCACGACAAATTGGTTAATTTTGCGAACCGGCTCAGTCGCATTTTCGCCGCGGCGTTGATATACGTCACCGGCTTTGTGAGAGGGAAGAGCAGTTTATGGCGTTTAATTCGGTCAACCGTCGTTTTGTCGCGGGTCTGGCGCTTGCCGGCTTTATGCTTGCCGCCGCCGGCTGCCAATCCAGCGACAACGGCATCCTGGACTTCGGCTTCGGCAAGAAGGATCCGACCGCGCCGCCGCCGCCGCAGGATCCGAAAGTGCTGGCCAGCCAGCTGCGCGCCTACTGCCCGAAGGTGACGCTGCGTGACGGTACCGCCTTCTTCAACACCTACGCCAAGGGCGCTGGCGCCAAGCCGAAGAAAAAGAAGGCTGACGCCGCAGCAGACGCGGAAGCGTCGGCAGCCGCCGCGACCGCGCAGACCGGGCCGGACGGAACGCCGGTCGATCCCAATCGCGATCCCGCCAAGATCGTCTACCAGGCCTCGATCACCGACCTGACGCGCGACTGCACCCACGAAAACGGCCAGCTGACGATGAAGATCGCGGTCGCCGGCAAGGTCGTGCCTGGCCCGATGTTCGCGCCGGGCACTGTCACCATGCCGATCCGCGTCGCGGTCCAGCACGGGCCCGACGTGCTCTATTCGCAGCTGCACCAGTACCAGGTGCAGGTCACCGACCCGTCGGCCGCCACGCAGTTCGTCTTCACCGACGCCAATGTCGTGGTGCCGGAGCCGACCGCGCGGGATTACCAGGCCTATGCCGGCTATGACGAGAACACGCCGGCACCAGAGGACAAGTCCAAGGGCAAGAGGAAGAAGCGCGTCGCCGCGACGGCGACGAATTGACGCGTGGCTTCGCCGACGCGCGGCCGCAAACTGACTGACGCAGGCGGGACGAAGCCGTAGCACGTCAACGGCGCGTCGAAGCGCTCGCGGTTGGTCGGGCTACTCCGGCAATCCGGCCTCCCGCAGCGCGCGGCCAAGAGCCTCTGCGAGCGCGGGCGCACAATTCACGCCGGCAAACTGGCGGCTGTAGCGAAAGGCAGGCTGAAGCTCGAGCACGCGCGCGGCGGCCGCCCTCGCTTCGTCCAGTCGGCCAAGCTTGGCCAGCGCGGCGGCCAACTGCACATAAGTGATACTGTGCGCCGGATTGGCTTGAACAGACTTGTAGGCCGCACGGCACGCTTCTTCGTAACGCCCGCGCAGCAAATGGCTCATTGCTTGCGCATCAAATGCGGCCCAGGCCCATGGATCGAACGGGCTCAGCCGCATACCCTGCTCGCTCCATTCTATCGCGCGCTCGGCCTCGCCGCTCCATCCGAGAATGACACTGCCGAGAATGTAGGTCAGTGCCGACGACGGGCTGATGGCAAGGGCAGCTTCCAAGGCGGTGAATGCAGCGGAGCGATCGTGCGCATCCATTCCGATGGAAAATCCGGCCCACGTCAGGGCGAGTGCATCATCTCGTCCATGGACAATGGCCGAGCGGGCGTGGCGGATCGAAGCGGCTCGGTTGATCTCCTGCAGGCCGGCGCGGAGGAACAGGCAGTGGTGGCACATCGCGGCATTGCCGTGCGCCAGCGCATAGGTTGGCTCGAGCGCGATGGCGCGGTCAAGAAGCACCAGCGCTCGCGTCACCTGGCCAGGCATGCCTGAATCGACGTCAGGCTGGGCTTGCAGCACCAGGTCATACGCGTCGAGACTGTCGGGGCGTTTGCGCCTGACTCGTTCGATTTCCGCTTTCCGCACGCTTGGTGCAATCGCCCCCACCACTGACAATGCGATCTCATCCTGAAGCGCAAAGATGTCTTTGGAGCTGCGGTCGTAACGCTCGGCCCATACATGCGCACCGGTCGACGCATCGATCATCTGCCCGGTCACGCGCACGCTGTCGCCGGCCTTGCGCACACTGCCTTCGAGGACATAGCGCACGCCAAGCTCGCGGCCGACCTGCTTCACGTCCACGGCGCGGTGCTTATAGGTGAAGGTCGAGTTTCGGGCGATGACGAACAGCCACTTGATGCGTGCGAGGCCCGTGATGATGTCGTCGACCATCCCGTCGGCGAAGTACTGTTGCTCCGGATCGCCGCTCAGGTTCGAGAACGGCAGGACCGCGACGGAGGGTTTCTCAGGCAAAGTCGGTGCCGATGCGGCGCCGGCGGCAGCCTGCGCGTCGGGACCATTCATGACAACGGGCGGTCCGACATACCGGTAACCACGTCGCGGCAGCGTTTCGATCCAGCTGTCGGCATTCGCCGCGTCGGCCAGCACCCGGCGCAGGGCTGCGACCTGAACCGTCAGATTGTTGTCCGCAACCGCCAATCCGCCCCAGCCGGCCTCGATCAGCGCGTCCTTGGACACGGGTACGCCGGCGTTCTGGATCAGCAGGCGCAGCAGCGCAATTGCGCGTTGCCCAAGTAAGGTCGGCTCGGCCCCATAGAAGAGAATGCCCGCCCCCGGATCGAGGCGGAACGGGCCGAACTGGCAGGTGTCGCCCCTGATTGTCATTCGAGTCTTTTAGCAAATTTTTGGGAACGGATTCACGACTTTCCGGCATGGACGGCCGATGCTGCACGAGTGCTGGCCAGAAGTGAGGGCCCAGTCGGAGGAGGATCACATGAGCGCAAATGCCGTCATCTGTATGCCCGATGAGAACAAGGGCGTCATGCTGCGTGGTCATCCCATGGTCTTCCTCGTCACCGGCGAAAATAGCAGGCACACGAGCATGTTCGACTGGACCATTCCTCCGGGGTTCGCCACCGGGCGGCATGTTCACCGGGTGCAGGAGGAAACCTTCTACCTGATTGAGGGCGAGTGCGAGTGGCATGTCGGCGAGAAGACGATCCGCGCAACGCCCGGAACCTATCTTTTCATCCCGCCGGAAGTGCCGCACAACATCACGAATGTCAGCGAGAAACCGGCACGCGTGCTGATGACCGTCTCGCCGCCTGGCCACGAGCATTATTTCGAAGAGCTCGCCAAACTCGCCGCGCAGGGTGCGCCGGATCCACAAGCACTCGCCGATCTGCGAAACCGCTACGACACCGATCAGCTCTCGACGTTGACAACACGCGGGTAGTCTCCGTCCGACATTCGATGGCTTCCGCCGTTTCGCTGCGGGGAACCTTCGGACGCGACCAGATGAGCCTAAGCGTCTTCCGACCACTCCGACAGCGCCGCGATCGTGCTGCCGAGCTCCGCGAAGCGGCGGATGACCGTCTCGGCGCCCGCCTCGGTCAGCGCGTCGGCATGGCCCGGATAGCTGTGTCCCGCGCCGGTGAAGCCGATGACGCGCATGCCGGCCGCCCGGGCGCCGGTGATGCCGTGCACGGAATCCTCGATGACGAAGGTGTTCTTCGGGTTGGCGCCGAGTTGTTCGGCGGCATAAAGGAACACGTCCGGCGCCGGCTTGGTCTTTTTGCTCGGGATGTCGAGCCCGGAGAAGATGCGGCCGGCGAAGAAGGGCAGCAGGCGCACCTTCTCCAGCATGAACTCGACCCGATCCTTGCGGGAATTGGAGCAGACGGCGCGCGGCACCGTGACCGCCGCCACCGCCTCGCGGGCGCCGTCGATGACGCGCACGTCGCTGCGCAGCTTGCGGTCGACGAGTTCCTCGGCGCGGTCGATCAGCGAGGCCTGGAAGGGAATGTCGGACTTCTCTTCCAGCCGCAGCATGATGTCCTTGAAGGTCAGCCCGGCATAGGACTCGAAAATCTCTTCGGCCGAGATCTCGAATCCGGCCGATGTCAGAAGCTCGGCCTCGACGCGCGCGGCGACGATTTCGGAATCGACGAGCACACCGTCGCAATCGAAGATGACAAGGTCTGGCTGAGGCATGGCAATCCAAAGTGTAGGCGGAAAATGGCCTGACTGGCTTAGAGCATGATGCCGAAAAGTGTGGAGCGGTTTTCGGACGACATCATGCTCTATTTCTTTGATTTAGGGACGGATTCAGATTTCAGGTCGAACAGACCTGAAAACATCCGGCTCCAGGCGGCGCGGCATACACCAATGGAGCGGTCTTCGCAAATCGCGCGAGGCTCGGCCGCCTTCACCGAATGTTTACGCTGATCGGTAACCATAACAGTCAGTAAACCGTAACGCGTGCTTTGGGTGTTTTCATGTCTGCCGTGCGTCTTCTCGACGAGCTTTCCCACGCTCCCCTTAAGTCCGAATGGCTGGACACGATCCTGAAGGGCGACTGCGTTGCCGCCCTCGACAGGCTGCCGGAAAAGTCGATCGACGTCATCTTCGCCGACCCGCCCTACAACCTGCAGCTCGACGGCGACCTGCACCGGCCCGACCAGTCGAAGGTCGACGCCGTCGATGACGACTGGGACCAGTTCGAAAGCTTCGAGGCCTATGACGCCTTCACTCGCGCCTGGCTGCTCGCGGCGCGGCGGGTGCTGAAGCCAAACGGCACCATCTGGGTCATCGGCTCCTATCACAACATCTTCCGCGTCGGCGCTCGCATGCAGGATCTCGGCTTCTGGATCCTCAACGACGTCGTCTGGCGCAAGACCAACCCGATGCCGAACTTCCGCGGTCGCCGCTTCCAGAACGCGCATGAGACGATGATCTGGGCCTCGCGCGACCAGAAGGCCAAGGGCTACACCTTCAACTACGAGGCGCTGAAGGCGTCGAACGACGATCTGCAGATGCGCTCCGACTGGCTGTTCCCGATCT
The DNA here is from genome assembly GCF_003952385.1 of Mesorhizobium sp. M1D.F.Ca.ET.043.01.1.1. Classification (NCBI taxonomy): domain Bacteria; kingdom Pseudomonadati; phylum Pseudomonadota; class Alphaproteobacteria; order Hyphomicrobiales; family Phyllobacteriaceae; genus Mesorhizobium; species Mesorhizobium sp. M1D.F.Ca.ET.043.01.1.1. Next base: position 1,278,412 of record NZ_CP034444.1, on the reverse strand, counting down.
GCACGGGTGGCGAGCGCCTGAAGGACGACAACGGCAACAAGCTGCACCCGACGCAGAAGCCGGAGGCGCTGCTTGCCCGCATCATGATGGCCTCGACCAAGCCGGGCGACGTCGTGCTCGATCCCTTCTTCGGCTCCGGCACCACCGGCTCCGTTGCCAGGCGCCTCGGCCGCCACTTCGTCGGCATCGAGCGCGAGCAGGCCTATATCGATGCCGCCAACGAGCGCATCGCGGCCGTTCGCCCGCTGGCGGACGCCGATCTCACCGTGCTTTCCGGCAAGCGCGCCGAGCCGCGCGTCGCCTTCATCAGCCTGATCGACACCGGCCTGGTGGCGCCGGGCGCCACGCTCTACGACGCCAAGAAGCGCTGGGCCGCCAAGGTGCGCGCCGACGGCACGCTGGCGATCGGCGACAGCGCCGGTTCGATCCACAAGATCGGCGCTGAAGTGCAGGGGCTGGATGCCTGCAACGGCTGGACCTTCTGGCACTATGAGCGCAGCGGCGGCCTCACCCCGATCGACGAGCTGCGCCGCATCGCCCGCCTCGGCATGGAGCGGGCAGGGGCCTGATCCGCCAAAGCAATTCCAGGAAAAGTGCGCAGCGGTTTTCCGTCCAGAATTGCGGAAAACAATTCAGAGCGGTACGGCGATTCCATGAAAATCGCCGAACCGCCCTTGAATCAAGACTTTAGCGGATCGCCGCAAGCGATTCTGATCAGACCGCAATCCCGAGCCGCTCAAGGTCCGCTTTAAGCGTCCTGGCATCGGTGAACAGCACCGCCTGCCATCCTGCGGCCTTGGCGCCGTCGACATTCTTCTGGCTGTCGTCGATGAACAGCGTCGCCGAGGGTTCGAGCCCGAAGGCCGCGATGTGATGATCGTAGATGGCGCGGTCCGGCTTGATCAGGCCGATCTCGCCCGAGACGGTCACGCCGCGCGGGCGGCCGAGAAAATCGAAGCGCTGACGGGCTTCAGCAAGTGTGTCGACGGCAAAGTTGGTCAGCAAGGTCACGTCATGGCCGGCGTCGATCAAAGTCTCCATGATCCGCACGCTGTCGTCATAGGCATGCGGCACCATCTCGTGCCAATGGCGGCGGAAATTCCGAATATTCTCAGCATGGCTCGGGTATTCGGCGACCAGCAGCGCTTCGGCCTCTGCCCATGTCCGCCCGCGGTCCTGTTCGAGGTTCCAGTCATGCGTGCAGACATTGTCGAAGAACCATTTCCGCGCTTCGGCATCGGGGATCAGGCGGCTGAAAGGAATGTTCGGATCGTAATGGATCAGCACCCTGCCGATGTCGAACACGATGTGGCGGATTTCAGTCATTGCCTGCCTTTCAATGTGGACGCTTTTTGGTCGCGCCGGGTATCGCCGCCTCGATTACCTTTTTCATGACGGCGGGCAGCGCTTCCCCGGAAATTTCATGGGCCAGCGACCAGAAATGTCCATCCGGCGCATCACCTTTGATGTGGGCATGAAAGACTTCGAGTTCGAGCGCGAAATGCGTGAAGACATGGCCGATCCGCCCGGCGCGGCGCCAGGCCGCAGGGAAGGGCGCTGCATCTGGCGTGGTCGCGCCATCGATCCGCGCCGTCCAGGTCGTGGTCGGCACCTCGGTCATGCCGCCGAGCAGCCCCTTGTCCGGCCGCTTGCGCAAAAGGATGGCGCCGTCGCCACGCTCGGCGACGAAGGCCGCGCCCCGCCTGAGCGGCTTGTCGTCCTTCGGCAGGCGGACCGGGAACCGCTCCGGATCGCCCGAAAGGACGGCGCTGCAATCCTCCCGCAGCGGGCAGAGCATGCAGCGCGCCCGCTTTGGCGTGCAGATCGTCGCGCCGAGATCCATCATCGCTTGGGCGAAGTCGCCAGGCCGTGCCTGCGGCACCAGCTTTTCGACCAGCGCGCGGATTTCCGGCTTGGCCCCGCTGAGCGGCGTTTCGATCGAATAGAGCCGCGAGATGACACGCTCGACATTGCCGTCGACGACGGCAGCCGGCCGGTCGAAGGCGATCGCCGCGATCGCCGCCGCCGTATAGGCGCCGACGCCGGGCAATTTCCGCAGGCCGGCCTCGGTGTCGGGAAAACGGCCGCCCTGCCGCGCCACGAGATCGGCGCAGGCCTTGAGGTTGCGCGCCCGGGAATAGTAGCCAAGCCCGGCCCAGGCCTTCATGACATCCTCGGCGGGCGCGGCGGCCAGCGCCTCGATGGTCGGCCATTTCTCGATGAAGGTCCGGAAATAGGCTTTCACGGCCTCGACCGTGGTCTGTTGCAGCATGACTTCGGAGAGCCAGACGCGATAGGGATCAGGCCTTTTCCCACGCGCGAACGCCCCCGGCGTCACGCGCCAGGGCAGGTCGCGGTGATGCGCGTCGTACCAGGCAAGCAGGCGGGCGGCGATGCTGCTGTCTCCGGATACGGCCTGCTCGGCCTTGCGGGTCTGGTCTTGCGGTGCCATTGATCGGGTGAGTTGGGGATCGGAGAACGCACATGGCAGGGAAAAGGCCCTTCGGCAATCCCGTTCCGGTGAGCGATCTCGCGACCGAGATCCTCGATCCGGTGCTGAAAAAGCGCGCCGGCATCTCGATCGGGCTGGTGCAGTCCTGGGAGGAGATCGCCGGACCGCGCCTGGCCAGCCACTCGCGCCCGGAAAAGATCCAGTGGCCGCGCCGCCTGCATGAAGATGATCCGTTCGAGCCGGCGGTCCTGGTCATCGCCTGCGAAGGCATGGCGGCGCTGCATCTCCAGCATGAGGCCGGCGAGGTCATCAACCGCGTCAACGCCTTTCTGGGCTTCAACGCCATCGGCCGCATCAAGATCCTGCAGAAGCCGGTGCTTTCGGCGAAAGCGCGGCCGAAGCCTCAGCCGAGGCCGCTCAGCGAGGCCGAAAAGTCGAAGCTGGCGCGCACGGTCGGCAAGATCGAGGACGATGGTTTGCGCGCTTCGCTGGAGCGACTCGGAGCGACCATCCTGGGACAAAAAAGGCCATGAGCATGTCTCCCGAAGGTGTGCGGCGGTTTCGGGAAAAGACATGCGCCGAGCTGCAAAATTGTCGTCAATGTCGCGTATTCGTGATCGCGCCCGAAAAATTTGGCGATTGGATTGGGGACGAGGATGCCTTAATTCGCGCCAACTCTCGCCTTTTCTAGCCCTTGCATTGCAAAATCCAACCGATATCAGGTGATTCGCATGAACCGTGCCCTGTTTGGCAAAAGCTTGTCCCGCAGAAACCTTCTGACCACGCTGGCCGCTGTTCCGGCGGTGGCCCTGCTTGCCGCATGCAGTGACTCGGGCGAGGATGCCAAGGCGGCCGATGTGAAACCCGCCAATCCGTCGACGCCAGCCAAGCCGGCAACCCCGGCGGCCGTTCAGGTGCCGGAAGCGCAAGGCACGGTCGACATGGCGGAACTGCTGAAGCCCGGCGCCTTGCCCGATAAGCAACTCGGCAAGGACGACGCCAAGGTCACCATCGTCGAATATGCCTCGATGACCTGCCCGCATTGCGCGCATTTCAACGACACCACGTTTCCTGAGCTGAAGTCGAAATACATCGATACCGGCAAGGTGCGCTACATCCTGCGCGAATTCCCCTTCGACCCCACCGCCGAGGCCGGCTTCATGCTGGCGCGCTGCGCCAAGGACAACTATTTCGCCATGGTCGACGTGCTGTTCAAGCAGCAGCCGAGCTGGGTTGGCGTCAGCAACACCAAGGAAGCGCTGCTGCAGATTTCCAAGCTTGCCGGTTTTACACAGGAGTCGTTTGAGGCCTGCTTGACGGACCAGAAACTTCTGGACGATGTGAGAGCAGTCCAGAAACGCGGAGCGGACGAGTTCAAGGTCGACTCGACGCCGACCTTCTTCATCAACGGAAAGACCTACAAAGGGGCGATGTCGATTGAGGAAATGTCGGCCATCATCGACCCTCTGCTCTGATGTCCGGGCCGCGCCGAAGCGATCGCGCCTCGGCGTTCTAGGCTCTGTGGGGCGGCGCGAATGAAGTTTTCGCGCCTGCGCCTCCTTGGTTTCAAGTCCTTCGTCGAGCCCGGTGAGTTCGTCATCGAACGCGGGTTGACCGGCATCGTCGGGCCGAATGGCTGCGGCAAGTCGAACCTTGTCGAGGCGCTGCGCTGGGTGATGGGCGAAAGCTCCTACAAGAACATGCGCGCGTCTGGCATGGACGACGTGATCTTTTCCGGCTCCGGAGCGCGGCCGGCCCGTAACACCGCCGAAGTCACGCTTTTCCTCGACAACAGCGACCGCACCGCGCCCGCCGCCTTCAACGATGCCGATGAGCTGCAGGTGTCGCGCCGCATCGAGCGCGAGGCCGGCTCGCTCTACCGCATCAACGGCAAGGAAGCGCGCGCCAAGGATGTACAGCTGCTGTTCGCCGATCAGTCGACGGGCGCCCGTTCGCCTTCAATGGTCGGCCAGGGCCGCATCGGCGAGCTGATCCAGGCAAAGCCGCAGGCCCGCCGCGCGCTTCTGGAGGAGGCTGCCGGCATTTCCGGCCTGCACACGCGACGCCACGAGGCCGAGCTCAGGCTGAAGGCGGCCGAACAGAATCTCGAGCGGCTGGACGACGTCGTCGGCGAACTCGAAAGCCAGATCGACAGCCTGAAGCGCCAGGCGCGCCAGGCCTCGCGCTTCAAGAACCTGTCGGCCGACATCCGCAAGGCCGAGGCGACGCTCTTGCACCTGCGCTGGACGCTGGCCAAGACCCAGGAAGGCGAGGCCCGTTCCGCGCTTGCCGTCGCGACAACGCTGGTCGGCGATCGCGCCGCGGCCCAGATGGCGGCCGCCAGGGAACAGGGCATCGCCGCGCATCGCTTGCCGGACCTGCGTGACGCGGAAGCCGCCGCGGCCGCCGCCTTCCAGCGCCTGTCGATCGCCAAGACGCAGATCGAGGAGGAAGCCGGTCGCATCCGCTCGCGCCAGGTCGAGCTCGAACGCCGGCTGCAGCAGCTCGACGCCGACATCGCCCGCGAAGAGCGGATGGTGCGCGACAATGCTGACATCCTGGAGCGCCTGCGCGCCGAAGAGGCCGAGCTCAACTCGGAAAACGCCGGTGCGGCCGAGCGCGAGGCCACTACGCGCGCCGCTTTCGAGCAAGCTGCAGCAACACTCTCGCAAAGCGAAGCGCGACTTGCTGCGTTGACCGCCGAACGCGCCGAGGCCGCGGCCTCGCGCCATCAGATCGAGCGCACGTTGCGCGAGACGGCCGAGCGCCGCGACCGCTTCGCCCGCCAGCTTGCCGAGGTCGACCGTGAGCTTTCCGACATCGTCGCGCGTATTTCCGGCTTGCCCGATCCCGCCGAGAAGCGGCTTCTGGTCGAGGACGCGCTGGCAAGGCTGGAAGAGAGCGAGCTGGGCGCCATTGCCGCCGAGCAGGCTGTCGCCGAGGCGCGTGCCGCCGAAAGCGCCGCACGGTCGCCGTTGCAGGACGCCAAGGCTGAGTTGCAGCGCATCGAGACCGAAGCCCGCACGCTGGCCAAGATCCTCAACGCCGCGAGCGGCGACCTCTTCCCTTCGGTGCTGGAGCAGATCAGCGTCGAGCGTGGTTATGAGACCGCACTCGGTGCGGCGCTGGGCGAGGACCTCGACGTGCCCCTCGACCGCAGCGCCCCAGTGCATTGGGGCGAGAGCGCGGTCCAGCCCGGTGACGCTGCGCTGCCCGAGGGCGTGATGAGCCTTGCCAGCGTGGTGCGCGCGCCGGCGCAGCTTGCCCGCCGCCTGGCGCAGATCGGCATCGTCGATGCCGCCGAGGGCCGCCGTGTTCAGGCGCTGCTGGCGCCCGGCCAGCGGCTGGTCAGCCGCGACGGCGCTCTCTGGCGCTGGGACGGCCTGACGGCCAGCGCCGACGCTCCGACCGCCGCCGCGCTGCGTCTGGCGCAGAAGAACCGCCTGGCCGAGCTCGATGCCGAGGCCGTGCAGGCGACCCGCGTGGTGCGCGAGGCCGAGGAGGCATTGGCGCGCGCCGAGCAGGCAATGCGCCAGGCGAGCGAAGCCGAGCGCAACGCGCGCCAGGGCGGCCGCGACGCCCAGCACGGGCTGGACGCCACCCGCAACGCGCTGGCCGAGGCCGAGAAGGCCGGCGGTGAGCTGGCGAGCAGGCGTGCAGCCTTGGATGAAGCCCGCGCGCGCGTCGTCGACAGCCATGAAGAGACGCAAGCCGCTTTCCTCGAAGCCGAGGAGATGCTGAAGGGTGCCCCCGATCTCGGCGATCTTCAACTGCAGCTCGAGCAGGCCTCCGCCAATGTCGCGCGCGACCGTGCAACGCTTGCTGACGCGCGCGCCGTGCATGAGGGCCTGCGGCGCGAGGCCGAGGCGCGCATGCGCCGGCTCGACGCGATCGGGGGCGAGCGCAGGAACTGGCTGGAGCGCGCCGAGAATGCCTCGACCCAGATCGCCGCCCTTGGCGAGCGCAAGGCGGAAGCCGAAGCCGAGCGCGAGCGGCTGGCCGACGCGCCTGACGAGATCGACGCCAAGCGCCGCGCGCTGCTGTCGCAGCTTTCGGAGGCCGAGGCGCTGCGCCAGGCAGCCGGCGACCGGCTGCAGGAAGCGGAGACCAAGCAGGCCGAGCTGGACAAAGCCGCCACTGCCGCCATCCAGTCGCTCGCCGAGGCGCGCGAGACCCGCGTCCGCGCCGAGGAGCGGCTGACGGCAGCCGACGAGCGGCGCGCCGAGGTCGAGGCGCGCATCCAGGAGGCGCTGAACACGCCGCCGCATCTCGTCATCAAGCACACCGGCCTCGAAGCCGACGATCCGATGCCGGACATGGCCGAGATAGAGCGCCAGCTCGACCGGCTGAAGATCGAGCGCGAGCGGCTCGGCGCCGTCAATCTGCGCGCCGAGGAAGAACAGAAGGAACTCTCCGAGCGCCTGGAAACCATCGTGTCTGAGCGCGAGGACATCATCGAGGCGATCAGAAAACTGCGTCAGGCCATCCAGAGCCTCAACCGCGAGGGACGCGAGCGGCTGCTGTCGGCCTTCGAGGTCGTCAACGGCCATTTCCAGCGGCTGTTCTCGCATCTCTTCGGCGGCGGCACTGCCGAACTGCAGCTGATCGAGTCGGAAGATCCCTTGGAAGCGGGGCTCGAGATCCTCGCCCGCCCGCCGGGCAAGAAGCCGCAAACCATGACGCTGCTTTCCGGCGGCGAGCAGGCGCTGACGGCGATGTCGCTGATCTTTGCCGTCTTCCTCACCAACCCGGCGCCGATCTGCGTGCTGGACGAGGTCGACGCGCCGCTGGACGACCACAATGTCGAGCGATTCTGCAACCTGATGGACGAGATGTCGAAGACCACCGAGACGCGCTTCGTCATCATCACCCACAACCCGATCACCATGGCGCGCATGGATCGGCTGTTCGGCGTCACCATGGCCGAGCAGGGCGTCAGCCAGCTGGTCTCGGTCGACCTGCAAGCGGCCGAGGCGATGCGCGAGGCGAGCTGAGTCGGCTCGTCGTCCGGTTCGATCAAGCTATTTCTCCGGCGCCGTGGCCGGCGCCGTGTAGCGGCGGCGCACGGCCTCGAGCACGAGCTTGCGGCTCTGCTCGGGCGATAGACGCTTGTCCTTCTCGGCCGCGACCGTCTCGCGCGCGAGGTCCTTGTCCCGGATCTGGTGACGGAACCATTTGGAGTAGTCGCCGGCGCGCAGGTGATATTCCCAGGTCTTGTCGTCGATGCCTTCGGCCATCCGGGCGAAGATGATCAGATTGTGGGCTCGAAGGTTCATCGCCTTCTTCGGCCCGGTGAAATAGAAGCTGCCCGCCTCGTCGAGCTCGCCTTCGGCATATTTGCGGCTGTGCCGCTTCAGCGATTGGCTCGGCTCGATCGCCTTGACCGTGAACGGCTTCTTGCCGTCCCGCGGCCGCCACAGCAGCACCCGATCGCCCTTGGGCGTCGGGATGTTCCTGGGCGCTTCCAGCCCGGCTTCCTTGCAGAAGGTCTTGACGACGCCCTTGGCCATCGGGCCGAGCCCGATCACCGCCGTCACCAGGCGCAAGACACCCGTCGAGATCGCTTCCGGATGCACGGTGATCAGCACCGTGCCCGGCAGCTCCAGCGAAAGCACCGCGCGCGTGTCCTCACGCTTCTTGGGCAACAGATGATGCGCCTCGTCGATGATCAGCCAATTCGGCCTTGCCGTGCGGTAGCGGACCCTGCCGAGGCCGGGCAGCAATTCGGCGAAGAAATCGGGCCGCTCGTCGACCTTCAGCGCCAGTCCGTTGATCACGATATTGGTGTCCGGCCTGTCGATCAGCTCCAGCAACTGATCCTTGCTCGGCGCGCTCGACGCATCGCCGAGCAGCACCGCGCCCTGCAGCCCGTCATAGTCGCCTTCCGGGTCGAAGATGCAGAACTGCAGGCCTTTTTCGACAAGCCGCTCGGTCAGCGCGGTCGCCAATGTGGATTTGCCGATGCCGGAGCGTCCGGCGATCAGAACCGTCTCGACCGGTGACAGATAGACCTTCTTGCCGTGAGAGGTTCCCAGCAGGACACCGCGCGAGCGTTTGCGCACGATCTGATGGTCGAGCTTGATCAGCCTGCCGATCAGGGCTTCGACGCCCTTGCCGCGTGCGCCGTTTGTGACGAGATCGGCTGTCTCCTTCACAGACGGCAGGGCATTTGCGACGGCCACGCTCAGGCCGGCGGCCCTGAGGAAAGCGTGGTCGTTTTCGGCATCGCCGACAGCCACCACATTGTTCGGCGACAGCCTGAGATCGGCAAGTGCCGCCGCCAGCCCCGTCGCCTTGTTGATGCCTGAAGGCAGGATCATCACGGCGCCCTTGTTGAAGATGATTTCCAGCTCCAGCCCGAGCTTCTTGATGACGTCGAGCACCGTGGCCTGGTGCGGCTCCCAGGTGGCGACGATCGAGCGGCCGACCGACAGCGGCTTGACGCCCCGTTTTTTCAGTCTGTCGACGAGATCGGCGGAAGGGGAGGGCGAAATCGTGCGCTCTTCTTCGCTCGCCGGCGTGTAGATCAGGGCGCCGTTTTCCGCGACGACCTTGTCGAACAGACCGATCTCCGGAAAAACCTCCTTGAGATCGGGCAATTCGCGGCCGGTGACCAGGATGAGCTTGCGGCCCGACCTCTTCAGCGTCTCCAGCGCCGAGAGCGTGCTTGCGGCGACCAGGCCGTTATGCGCCAGCGTGCCGTCGTAGTCGGTGGCCAATGCCATGAAATACATCGGGTGATCCTCTCCGCCGCTGGGCGCTCGGTCCGTCTGGAACGAACAACGCCCGTCGGCGGAAAAGGTTTAGGCCGACGCCCTGCCTCGCAACATCGGAGCGTTCCGCCACAGCTCCCGGCGCATCCGGCGCGCCATGTGCGAGAAGCCTGCAGCAAGCCGTTGCATCATTGCTCGCCGGCAGATCCTTGCGCGATGGAACCCGGTCGGGACGGTCACGTTCGATCGGAAGCGTCGCTCGAATCGTCGAGCCGAAACGAGAGGGCTTCCGATGTATGTTTCCCTGCAGGTCCTGACAATCATCCTCGTGGCGGGCGCGATGGCCATGGCGCTCGCCCATGCGCTGGAGCTGCCGGGCAAATTGCGGCTCGGCAGGCAAGAGTATTTTGTCGTCCAACGCATCTACTATCCGGGCTTCACCATCGGAGGCGGCGTCGCCGAGATCGGCGGGATCGTCGCGACCTTTGCCCTGATGCTGACGTCAGGCAGCCCGGTCCAATTCTGGCCGACCGCCGGTGCTTTGGTGGCGCTCCTCCTGATGCAGCTTGTCTTCTGGCTCATGACCCAGCCGATCAACAAGCATTGGCTGCAGGAGGTGGAGCTCGCCGCGCCGGCGAAGCGCTTCTTCGCAACCGAAGGCAGCGACGGTGCCGCGCTCCCGCCGACGGAAGAATGGACCACCCTTCGCAATCGGTGGGAACTCTCGCACGTTGTCCGCGCGGCGTTGGCGATGCTGAGCCTGATCCTGTTGACCACGGCAATCGCTACCCAAAGCCTCTGATCTCCAGCCGGGCTTCCCGATCCGTTCGGCGCTCAGGAGAGGGCGCAGCCGGTCATCCGGCCGAGGTCGGTGGCCAAGCCATGAAATACATAGGGCGATCCTCTCCGCCGGCGGTCACTCGGTCCGTCTGGGAGAGACAACGCCCGTCTTCGGAAAAGTTGGGCCGGCGCTTTCGCCTCCCTGGCGCGAACCAGGTTGGAGAAATGCGGCTCATCGCGAAGAGAGAAGGTTGGCTGGGTTCTCGGAAGGCGGGGCGCTTCTGGCCTTTGGAGCAATTCCAGGACAAGTGTGAGCGGTTTTCCGTCCGGAATTGCGTAAAAACAAGGAGATAGGGCGTTTCGCCGTTTCCGTGAAACGCTGAAACGCACTAGGTCCGGTTGGCGTCGGCGCGTTGCTCCTGCGCCTTCTTACAGATGTCATCCAACTTTTTTCGGACCCGGTCGTTATCAAAGAGCAGCTTGGCGCGTGAGAATCCTCTGCTGCGAAGCTCCCATTCGATGGCAAGCCATCCGTCATAGTCGCCAGATGACGCAAGTTTCCCAGCTTCGCGCCACATAAGCACGTCACGTTCTCGGGACACACCCTTTCTCCCGTGCTTTTGCGCGAAGCATATAGGAGGTCGGGCCGATATTGAAATGCAATATGCCAACAGCTCGTCTCTGCGAGGACATTCAATAAAATTTTACATTTTGTGATTTGCACGATACCGCTAACGAGGCTCTGGTAGGTACAGGCCTTTCTGGCTTCAGGCGTTTGGGCGAATAGGGCGGGGGTGTGAAAGGGGCCAAGCATGGCCACGAACACCATTGTCTTGAGCGGCGACTATGGCTACCAGCAATATAAAGCAACCGGTCTGCCCGCCGACACCATAATCGATGCCACCAACGCCTCGTGGATCGTCGCCAATCAGGGAAGCCCCACCAACCTCTATCCCTTCGCTGTCGTCAACCCCGGCGACAACCTCCTGGCTTTCGGCGGCACGATCAACGGCACGGTCTCCCAAACCGGCGCTTGGGAAGACATTTACGTCAACTCCGCCGCAGTCCGTATAAATTCAGCCCACAGCTTTACCATCGACGACTGGACGATCACCCAGCCTTGGGATGGCATCCGTGTCGGCGGCACCGGCACCTTCCTCATCGAGGATAGCTATGTCGGCAACTCACGCGACGACGCGGTCGAGGACGACGACGTCATCGGCGGCACCATCAAGGATTCCCTGTTCGACCACGTGTTTTCCGGAGTAAGCCTCGGCGACGGTGACGTGGATGGGTCTGACAACACGGTCACCATGGATGGCATGCTTCTGGGCATGGGAGAGTACCTTCGCAAAGGCGAGATAACCCACGGTTCGCCGTTCAAACTCGACAACGGCACAGGCGCTAACGATATCGTGCCCAGCCTGCACTTTATCGACTGCGTGGTGGCGATCACCGACGTTCACCACAACGGCCAGGGGCGGCTGCAGCATGCCTGGGACAAGACGGTCGAGTCGCACGGCAATTACTATCTCAACCTCTCTGACGAGCCGCTGCCGGCGGATTATCCAATGCCGCCCGCCGGATGGACGGTCCTTCAAGGCCAGGCGGCCCGCGATTACTGGGCCAGCGCCAAGGCGGCCTGGCATGCAGCCCATGACGGGACCGACCCGATACCGTCACCTCCGACCGACCCGACATCTCCGACCCCGCCGACCGACCCGACCCACGGAACGACCGGGGACGATACTTTTGTCGGCACTAGCGCGCCCGATACCTTTGATGCCCTGGCTGGCAACGATACACTGCGGGGCCTGGGTGGTAACGACGTGCTGACCGGTGGCAGGGGCGAGGACACCTTCGTGTTTGACACGGCCTATGGCCCCGACAATGTCGACACACTCACCGACTTCGACGCGGAACATGACGCGCTCTATCTCGACAATGCCGTCTTCACGACGCTCGGCTCCGGTTCTTTGTCCAGCCCGACGCAGGTGAACTCGGGGTATTTCGAGTTGCGAGAACACGCCGAACACACCAACGATCACCTGCTCTACAACCGGAGCACGGGCGTTCTGTACTATGATCCCGACGGCTCGAAATCGGCCCCGCAGGTGGAAATCGCCCACCTGGAGCCCGGGGCGGCCCTGACCTACCACGACGTGTTCGTCGTTTGATCGCCGGGACAACCGACGACGACAGAGTGGACCAACCTTCAGGGCGGATGTGGGGAACGCTGCTCGTTTCGGACGGCACGCACGATGCCGGCACCATGGTCGGCGCTTTATGGAAGAGGCACCTTTACGCAGGCTGACGACGGCGCTGCCGAGCCAGGGTTGCGTATGATCCGCGGACGAATTCCACCTCGGGCGGGGTTGAAGGCCGCAGGAGGCAGGATCGGGCCTACCTTTCCCGAAAGGCGCGCTGGAACGAATCCACCAGCGGCTTGGTCAGATAGCTCAGAAACGTCCGCTCGCCGGTTGAAATGAAGGTTTCGACCGGCATGCCTGGGTAGATTTGCTCGGGCTTGACCTGCGGGGGCAGCTTATCAGCCATCTTAAGCCGCACGGTGTAATACGGCTGTCCAGTGCTGGGTGTGATCAGCCGGTCCGCCGAAACGTAGAACACCTCTCCGGACACTTTTGGGGTTGTCCGCGCATTGAGGGCTGTCAACATCATGTTCGCGCCTTGGCCGACTCGGATGGAATCGATGTCCTCAGGCTTGATCTTTGCCTCGATGATAAGTTCATTCGTGGTCGGCAGAAGCTCCATTGCAACCTCGCCAGGCCGGATGACGCTGCCTTCGGAATTGTAGAGCGAGCGGACAATGATGCCGTCCACCGGGGCACGAATGGTTGTCCGCGCCAGGACCGATTGAGCAGCGTTGATTTGTTCCTCAAGGTCCGCCACCTCCGCCAGGGCTTTGTTCAGTTCCGTGACGGCATCTTCGACCCGGCTGGTTGTAAGTCTTTCAATCTGTTGACGCGCTTCCACGGTCTGGGTCGCCAAGCTGGCGATTTGCGCCTCCAGCGATCCCGCCTGACCTGCCAACTCGGCGGTGCTACGCAGAAGATCGGTGTATTCAGAGCGATTTGTCAGTCCCTTTTCCAGCAAGCCCTTTTTGCGTTCCGTCTCGGCATTGACGATCGCGAGCTGGCTTTCCGCAGCATCCTTCTGCGCCCTCAAGCCGGCAACGGCTTCCCGAAGGGCTGCTACCCGTTGACTCAGAATCTCCTGTTCTGCGGCATAGCGCGCTAGCCGAGCCTGGAACTCCTTGGTTTGCTCTGCAAAGACGTCACTGAATTCGGGCGCGCCTGAGTAGGCGCCCAGATCGCGGGGCAGGACGATATTCTCCAGTCCGTCCCGTTCTGCCTCGAGCCGCGCGATTTCAGCTTTTTGTGCGACCCACTGTTTGAGGACCCGGTTGAGCTGGGACTGCGCCACCGTTGGATCGAGCACGATCAGGGCCTGGCCCCGTATGACCCTGTCACCCTCTCGGGCCTTGATGCTGCTGACCACGCCACCTTCGAGATGCTGGATCATGACATTCTGTCCAGCTGCCGCGACCACTCCTGGCGCGATCGTTGCTCCGGCAATCGGCGCCATTGCGCCCCAGATTCCGAAGCCAAGCAAGAAAACGGACACGCTTGCATACCCCGCCAGCGTGATCCGGTCTGTGCGTGTATCGACGTTGCGCTGCCAGCGATACGTCCTGCCGCCGATGGCTTGACTAGGAACCGTCATTAGCGACCTTCATCTCCCCGCGAGAAGATGACGGGAAAGGCACCACTCCTTCGCGGTCACGCGGCTGCGAGGCTGCGGGCCGCCCCGCTTGGCCCCGTCGCTCGGCAAGTCTATCGAGCACGCTCTTGGTCAAACCGTACATCTCGATCTGGCCACTGCGCAGCATCAATATGCGATCGCATTTGGCAGCGAGAGAGGGCCGATGGGTTATGACAAGCACGGTCGTTTTTCGTAAACGCGCCTGTATGATCGCTCGCTCGAGCGCGGCTTCGCCGTTGGCATCGAGATTTGCATTGGGTTCGTCGAGAACCAGTACCTTGGGATCGCCGTAAAAGGCGCGAGCAAGCCCGATGCGCTGACGCTCGCCACCCGAAAGGCGAACGCCGGTCGGGCCGATCAGCGTCGAATAGCCATCCCTCTGACCCAGGATGAGCCCATGCACTTGGGCCCGCTGGGCTGCCCGGACCAATTTCTCGTCGGGCGCATCCGGTTCGAAACGCGCTATATTTTGGGCAATGGTTCCCGGAAAGAGTTCCACGTCTTGCGGAAGGTAACCAATATGGCGGCCGAGTTCTTCCGGATCCCAGTTTCGAATATCGCCGCCGTCGATCCGGATCGCCCCAGAGCGGGGCTCGATCGCGCCGACGATGAGGCGCGCCAGGGTCGATTTTCCGGCCTGGCTCGGCCCCACGATCGCGACTGTTTCGCCGGCGGCGACTTCAAAGGTCAAGCGCTTTATCAGCGGCAGCGACCCGTCGGCCGCGCCCGGAAGATGATAGACTATTTGATCCACGCTTAACGCTCCTTCAGGAGCCGGCAACGCCACGTTTTCCTGGTAGTCGGGGCCGGATCGGAGGGTCGAAAGCCTCTTCCATGCAAGATTGGCGTCGATGATCTGCCGCCAACTCCCAATGATCTGATCAAGAGGTTGCAGAGCGCGCGCCGAAATCATCGAGGACGCAAATATCATGCCGGCGGTCATCTCGTTGCGCAGAACCAGATAGGCGCCGACCCCCAATATCGCGATCTGCAGTGTCAAACGGGCGGTGCGCGATACACCGCCATAAAATGAATTGATGCGGGCGAGCCCATCCGAGGCGTGTAGAGAGCCGGAAAAACGCGTCCCCCAGAACTCTATCGCGTTGGACACCATGCCAAGTGCGCGAACGGTTTCGAAGTTTCGCGCGAATGCCTGCGCCGAATTCATTGAGGCGTTGAGATTCTCCGCCGCTTCCTTGCCGGGACGCGAACTCGCGGCCTGGTTCAGCATGGCGATGATGACCATGAGAACCGCCCCGACGACCGTCACAAGGAAGAGCAACGGATGGATGAAATAGAGCAGGCCTACGAAGATTGGCCCGAAAGGAAGGTCGAAGAGAAAGAAAACGGTTCTCGAAGCGATGAAATTCCGCAAGGTGGCCAAGTCGCGCAAGGCCTGGACATCGCCGAGGCCGGCGCGGGGGCCGCTCATTGCAGCGAGAAAAGACGATGTGCCCAAAGAGACATCCAGTCGCGCCGCGAGCCGGCTTGCATATACACCCCGCACGACTTCGAGCACGCCGAAGAGCAGGAGCGACGAGACCGCGAGCAATGTCAGGTAGGTGAGAGTGTCCAAATTGGCCGCGGGCAAAACCCGATCATAAACCTGCAGCATGTAGAGAGGCAGAACCAGCACCAGGGTGTTCATCACCGCGGAGAAGAGGGCCATTTCGACCACGCTCTTCGATAGCACTCTTCCGTTCGTATAACCGGGCATCCCCGAAATCGCCTCTTTGGCCAAGCGATCATATTAGGCAATCTTTATATATCATGCCAGCCAGCCGCGCTATCGGTTGCGATCCTTTTGACGGCTAAGGAGAGGTGAAACGAAGGCTGAGCCTCACGGCCCTGCCGGTGGTCGCTGCCATCGCTTCACGACCAAGCTGTGGCTTCACTCGGGATGAAGAGTGTAGCTGTCCCGAAGGTGCAGTCTTTCCGAGCGCCAGCCGCCGGGAAATCGCCTCCCACGGCATGAAGCGGACGCTTGCAGACCGGCTCTCGCCGGTCGCAAGCACCATGCGGCCGGTGCCGACGCTGCCCGCTTCGGACCGGCGATGCCCACTCGGCCATCGCCTCATTGGTCCTGCCCGATGGAACCCGGCCGGGGCGCCCACGTTCGGTCTGGAATGTCGCTCGAAATTGCCGAAGCTGTTTCGCGAAAGCAGTCAGGTCGAAGTGAGAGGCCCGTCCGATGTATGTTTTCCTGGAGGTCCTGACCGTCATCCTGGTGGCGAGCGCGATCGCCATGGCGCTCGCCCTTGCGCTTGAGTTGCCGGGTAAATTGCGGCTCGGCAGGCAGGAGTATTTTGTCGTCCAGCGCATCTACTATCCGGGCTTCACGATCGGAGGCGGTATCGCCGAGATCGGCGGGATCGTTGCGACCTTGGCGTTGATGCTTATATCGAGCGGCGCGGCCCAATTCCGGCTGATCGCCGGCGCTCTGGTTGCGCTCCTTGTCGTGCAGCTTGTCTTCTGGCTCATGACCCAGCCGGTCAACAAACACTGGCTGCAGGAGGTGGAACTGACTGCGCCGGCGAAGCGCTTCTTCGCAACCGAGGGCAGCGGCGGAGCCCCGCTGCCGCCGACGGAAGAATGGACCGCGCTTCGCAACCGGTGGGAACTCTCGCATGCTATCCGCGCGGCGTTGGCGATGCTAAGCCTGATCCTGCTGACCGCGGCGATCGCCATCTCAAGCGTCTGATGTTCGGTTGGGCTTTCCGGTCAACCCGGTCGCACCCTTGGCGCTAAAAGGGAAGGACCCGGGACGACTTTACGGTGCCGTAGACGAGGCTCGTCGTGATAGATCCAATGCCCGGAATCCCATGCAGGCGGTTACGAACGAAATGTTCATATTCATCCAGATCCGCGACGACGACACGTAGCAGATAGTCCGCCTCGCCGGTCAGCAGGAAGCAGTCCAGGATCTCATCCGCGTCCTGTATCCGCTTCTCGAAACGCTCCACGGCATCGCGTTCATGGCGTTGCAGCGCGATGCGGATGAAGGCCGTGATCTGAAAACCGCAGGCCCGCGTGTCGACATCCGCTGAATAGCCGACGATCACACCAGCCTCTTCAAGAAGGCGCACCCGTCGCAGGCACGGCGACGGGGAGAGGCTCACGCGTTCCGCCAAGTCCTGATTGGTCAGCCGGCCATCGCGCTGCAGCTCGCGAATGATCTGGCGATCCTTGGCATCAATCTGTTTCATTTTCGATTTGAACAAGCGAGATATTCCAAATTTTGTAGGTATAGTGGCATTATTTGGCAGCACCTGCCAGGGGTTTCCTGCAAGTATCCAGGCCTTCCGAGCAATGAGGTCGCCATGAACCCCCGCCACCCCGTCAGTTTTGCCACCCGCGCGATCCACTTCGGCCATGACCCGGCGCAGCATGAGGGGGCACTCACTCCGCCGTTGCACCTGACCTCGACGTTTGCCTTCGACAGCGCCGAGGCGGGAGCCGCGATCTTTGCGGGTGAGGCGCCGGGACACATCTATTCGCGCATCTCGAACCCGACGCTCGATCTCCTCGAGCGCCGTTGCGCCGACCTGGAAGGCGCCGAAGCGGGGCTTGCGCTGGCCTCGGGGATGGGCGCCATCTGTTCGGTGTTCTGGACCTTCCTGTCTCCCGGTGACGAGATCATCACCGACAACACGCTCTATGGCTGCACCTTCGCCTTCATGCGTCACGGCCTGGCGAAGTTCGGCATCACGGTCACCCATGCGGACTTGACCGATCCGGAAGCGCTGCGTGGCGCGCTCTCATCCAGAACCCGGATCGTCTATTTCGAGACCCCGGCCAATCCGAACATGCGGCTCGTCGACATCGCGGCCGTCTCGGCGATCGCCAAAACCCACGGCGCGAAGGTGATCGTCGACAACACCTACGCCACTCCCGTGCTGACCAGGCCGATCGAATTGGGCGCCGATATCGTCGTGCATTCCGCCACCAAATATATGGGCGGCCATGGTGACCTCATCGGCGGCATCGCGGTGGGCAGGGCCGAAGACATGGCGCAGGTGCGCCTGGTCGGCATGAAGGACATGACCGGCGCGGTCATGGCTCCCTTCAATGCGATGTTGGTTCTGCGGGGTCTCAAGACGCTGAAGCTGCGCATGGAACGGCATTGCGCAAGTGCCATGCCGGTGGCACGAATGCTGGAGACACACCCGGCGGTGGCCAAGGTCCACTATCCCGGGTTGGAAAGTTCTTCGCAGCATGCCCTTGCCAAGCGGCAGATGCCGGGCTTCGGAGCGATGATCGCTTTTGAGCTGAAGGGCGGATTGGTAGCAGGGCGCACGATGATGAACCGCCTCGAACTCATACGCCGCGCAGTGTCCTTAGGCGACGCCGAAACCCTGATCCAGCATCCGGCCTCCATGACGCATTCGACCTACACGCCGGAAGAGCGCGCGGCCCATGGCATCTCCGAGGGACTGATCCGGCTGTCGGTCGGGCTGGAAGAGGTCGAGGATATCCTGGCCGATCTTGAGCAGTCACTGGAAGCGCCCGCGTCGCTCGCCGCATGATCGGAGTTTCGTCATGATCGACCTTCCCCACCTGGAAACCCTGCACCGCCGGCTTCTGTGGCTGTCCTGCTGGACGATCCACAACGCCAATCATCTGCGCGACAAGGGCGAGGGGGAGGTGAAGGTCGGCGGGCATCAGGCCTCGTCGGCCTCGATGGCGGCGATCATGACGTCGCTCTATTTCCACGCCCTGCGCCCCGAGGACCGGGTAGCGGTGAAGCCGCATGCCGGCCCCGTTTTCCACGCCGTCCAGTATCTGATGGGCAACTTGCCCTTGGAGAAGCTGAAGAATTTCCGTGGCTTTGGCGGCGTGCAAAGCTATCCCTCTCGCACCAAGGACGTCGACGACGTCGATTTCTCGACCGGCTCGGTCGGCCTGGGAGCGGCCTTCCCGATCTTCGCGTCCATGGCGCAGGACTATCTGCAGGGCCATGACTGGGCCGGCAAGGAAGGCCGGATGGTCGCCCTGATCGGAGATGCGGAACTGGACGAGGGCAACATCTATGAGGCGCTGCAGGAGGGCTGGAAGCATGACCTGCGCAATGTCTGGTGGGTGATCGACTACAACCGCCAGAGCCTTGACGGCGTGGTGCGCGAAGGGCTCTGGCACCGGATCGAAGCGATCTTTTCCGCTTTCGGCTGGCGGGTGGTCCGTCTCAAATACGGCGCCCTGCAACGTGCGGCGTTTGCCGAGCCTGGCGGCGAGGCCCTGCGTGACTGGATCGATGCCTGCCCCAATGCCCTTTATTCGGCCCTGACCTTTCAGGGCGGCGCGGCCTGGCGCAAACGGCTCATGGACGATCTTGGCGATCAGGGTGCGATCACGGCACTGCTGGACCATCGCAGCGATGTCGAACTCGCGGTGCTGATGGAAAACCTTGGCGGGCATTGCCTGTCGTCGCTGTGCGATGCCTTCGATGCGGCAGACGACGACCGGCCAACAGTCTTCCTCGCCTACACGATCAAGGGCTGGGGCACGCCCCTGGCCGGGCATAAGGATAACCATGCGGGCCTGATGACCCCGGCGCAGATGGAGATTTTCCGCGGCGCCATGGGTGTGCCAGAGGGCGTGGAGTGGGAACCCTTTGCCGCCGTGCCGGACGAGAACGGCCTGCGTGCCTTCCTGTCCAGTGTTCCGTTCTTTGCGAAGGGCAGGCGCCGTTTCGAGGCACCGGCTTTGCCGCGCCCGGAAAGGGTGAAACTGTCGGACCGGATGTTGTCCACGCAAGCCGGTTTCGGCAAGATCCTCGACGAGATCGCCAAGGCAGGCGGGACGTTGGCCGACCGGATCGTCACCATGGCGCCGGACGTGACCGTCTCGACCAATCTCGGCCCCTGGGTCAACCGGCGCGGCCTTTTCGCGCGCGCGGCACGCGCCGACACGTTCCGCGACGAGCGCATTCCTTCCGCACAGAAATGGGCCTTTTCGCCCAGAGGCCAGCATGTTGAGCTGGGCATCGCCGAGATGAACCTGATGCTGATGCTGGGCGCGACGGGATTGTCGCATTCCCTGTTCGGCGAACGGTTGATCCCGGTCGGAACGGTCTACGACCCCTTCGTCGCGCGAGGCCTCGATGCGTTGAACTACGCCTGCTATCAGGACGCCCGGTTTCTTCTGGTCGGCACCCCATCGGGCGTGACGCTGGCGCCAGAAGGGGGAGCGCACCAGTCGATCGGTACGCCGCTTATCGGCATGGCGCAGGATGGGCTCGCCTCTTTCGAGCCGGCCTTCCTCGATGAACTGTCGATCATCATGGACTGGAGCTTCGACTATCTCCAGCGCGACGGCGAGGGCGATCCGGACGAACGCACTTGGCTGCGCGATGAGACCGGCGGGTCGGTCTATCTCAGGCTTTCCACCCGCCCGATGGAGCAACCGCGGCATCGCAGCGATCCGGGATTTGCCGAGGGCGTGATCGATGGCGCCTACTGGCTTCGCGAGCCGGGATCGAACGCCGAGGTGGTGATCGCCTATCAGGGAACGGTCGCGACCGAGGCCATCGAGGCGGCCGGCCGCATCGGAGGCGACCGACGCGACATCGGCGTGCTGGCGGTGACATCGGCCGACCGGCTGAATGCCGGCTGGACGGCTGCCCGGCGCGCAAGGGCGCGTGGTCACGCCACGGCGATGAGCCTTGCCGAGCGGCTTCTCGCCCGCTTGCCGGCGCATTGCACGCTGATCACGGTGATCGACGGCCATCCGGCGACATTGTCATGGCTCGGGGCCGTGGGCGGCCATCGCACGGTGCCTCTCGGCGTCGAGCATTTCGGGCAGACCGGCACCATCGGCGATCTCTATCGTCATTTCGGCATCGATGCGGACGCGATCGTCGCGGCCGCAAACCGCATCGCGCCCGGTCGGCCGATCAGGCTTTCGGCCTGACAAGCTAACGTTCCGATTTCACGACACGAAAAGCTAAACTGTTGTTTTCTTGAAAAATTAAAATGGCTGGGGCGCCAGGATTCGAACCTGGGAATGTCGGTACCAAAAACCGATGCCTTACCACTTGGCGACGCCCCAGCAGCCGGGCTAAGCCCGTTGCGCGCGGCCTTATAGGACGAGGCGGGAGAAAGCTCAATGCCATGATGGCGACTGAACTGGATTGATCCACGGGTCAGAATGTCGCTTCGCCGCCGCGGCGTTCGTCGGATTGCTATTCGCCCCACACGGCCAGTTCGTTGCCTGCCGGATCGGTGAAATGGAACCGCCTGCCGCCCGGGAAGGAAAAGATCGGCTTAACGACGCTGCCCCCGGCATTCTCCACCGCTTCAAGCGTCTCCTCCAGGTTTTCGGAGTAGAGCACGGGCAGCGGCCTGGTGGGCGCCTCGCCGGCATCGGCCTGGAAGCCGCCGTCGAGCCCTTCGGCAAAAGCGGAATAGGTCGGCCCGTAGTCGGTGAACGACCAGGAAAACGCCGCGCTGTAGAAGGATTTGACGCTGTCCAGAGTTCCGCCGGTGGCCGGCAGTTCCAGATAGTCGAGTTTTCCATTGAGTTTCATCGCGCTACTCCACTTTGTTCTTGATATGTTCTATATCGCGCAGCCGATACCGGCAAGTCTTTTTGACGCAGCTTTTGCTTAATCGATTGTAGTGGCGGCGCTTGCTTTGCCGACGCCTTGCCTTTCGCACTGCAGCATCATATCGCTCGGATCGGAAGGGCGGGGAACCGGGCCTTGGCCCGGGTGTTGTTTATCTTCCAAGGACCTGGAGGGCGAGCATGACCAAGTGGGTTTACACCTTCGGCGACGGCGCCGCTGAAGGCCGAGCCGGCGACCGCAACCTTC
Organism: Mesorhizobium sp. M1D.F.Ca.ET.043.01.1.1; assembly: GCF_003952385.1. NCBI lineage: Bacteria > Pseudomonadati > Pseudomonadota > Alphaproteobacteria > Hyphomicrobiales > Phyllobacteriaceae > Mesorhizobium > Mesorhizobium sp. M1D.F.Ca.ET.043.01.1.1. Next base: position 1,256,874 of record NZ_CP034444.1, on the reverse strand, counting down.
TCGGCGGCAAGGGCGCCAACCTGGCCGAGATGTGCAGTCTCGGCCTGCCGGTGCCGCCTGGCTTCACCATCACCACCGATGTCTGCAACGCCTATTACGCCAACGGCCGCAGCTATCCGGCAGCGCTTGAAGCGGATGTCCTCGCGGCGCTCGACCATATCGGCAGGCTCACCGGCCGCCGTTTCGGCGACCCGTCGAAGCTGCTTTTGGTCTCGGTACGCTCCGGTGCCCGCGCCTCGATGCCCGGCATGATGGATACCGTCCTCAATCTCGGCCTCAACGACGAGACGGTCGAGGCGCTGGCTGCCGATTCCGGCGATGCCCGCTTTGCCTATGACAGCTACCGCCGCTTCATCCAGATGTATTCCGACGTCGTCATGGGTCTCGACCACGAGGTGTTCGAAGAAATCCTCGAGGACCGGAAGGCGAGCCTCGGCCACGAGCTCGATACCGAGCTTTCGGCAGGCGAATGGCAGGACATGATCGGGCTCTACAAGGCCAAGGTCGAGGAGGAGCTCGGCAAGCCGTTCCCGCAGGATCCGCGCGAGCAGCTCTGGGGCGCCATCGGCGCGGTGTTCTCGAGCTGGATGAACAACCGCGCCATCACTTATCGGCGCCTGCACGACATCCCGGAGAGCTGGGGCACGGCGGTCAACGTCCAGGCCATGGTGTTCGGCAATATGGGCGACACCTCCGCCACCGGCGTCGCCTTTACCCGCAACCCTTCGACCGGCGAGAAGCAGCTCTACGGCGAATTCCTCGTCAACGCGCAGGGCGAGGATGTGGTGGCCGGCATCCGCACGCCGCAGAACATCACCGAGGCGGCGCGCATCGCGGCCGCCTCCGACAAGCCGTCGCTGCAGAAGCTGATGCCGGACGCCTTCCAGGCTTTCGTCGACATTTCCGACCGGCTGGAGAAGCACTACCGCGACATGCAGGATCTCGAATTCACCATCGAGCGCGGCAAATTGTGGATGCTGCAGACCCGCTCCGGCAAGCGCACCGCCAAGGCGGCGCTCAAGATTGCCGTCGAGATGGCGAGGGACGGGCTGATCGGCAAGGAGGAAGCGGTCGCCCGCATCGATCCCGCCTCGCTCGACCAGCTCCTGCACCCGACCATCGATCCGAAGGCCGCGCGCGATGTCATCGGCATGGGCCTGCCGGCTTCGCCCGGCGCCGCCACGGGCGAGATCGTCTTTTCCTCCAGCGATGCCGAGGACGCCAGGGCGCAAGGACGCAAGGCGATCCTGGTGCGCATCGAGACCAGCCCCGAGGACATCCACGGCATGCATGCCGCCGAAGGCATCCTCACCACGCGCGGCGGCATGACCAGCCACGCCGCCGTGGTGGCGCGCGGCATGGGCAAGCCTTGCGTCTCGGGCGCCGGCTCGCTGCGCGTCGACTACAAGGCCGGCACGCTGATCTCGATGGGCCAGACCTTCCGCAAGGGCGACATCATCACCATCGACGGCGGCAACGGCCAGGTGCTGAAGGGCGCCGTCGCCATGCTGCAGCCGGAGCTGTCGGGCGATTTCGCCGCCATCATGGAATGGGCCGACGCCGCGCGCCGCATGAAGGTGCGCACCAATGCCGAAACGCCGCTCGACGCGCGCATGGCGCGCTCCTTCGGCGCCGAAGGTATCGGCCTTTGCCGCACCGAGCACATGTTCTTCGACGGCGACCGCATCGTCGCCATGCGCGAGATGATCCTGGCCGACACCGAGAAGGACAGGCGCGCGGCGCTCGCCAAGCTGTTGCCGATGCAACGCTCGGATTTCCTCGAGCTGTTCGAGATCATGGCCGGCCTGCCGGTGACGATCCGCCTGCTCGATCCGCCGCTGCATGAATTCCTGCCCAAGACCGAGGCTGAGTTGGCCGAGGTCGCGGCAGCGATGAACGTGTCGGCCGACAAGCTCAGGCAGCGCACCGAGGCGCTGCACGAGTTCAACCCGATGCTCGGCCATCGCGGCTGCCGGCTTGCGGTCTCCTATCCGGAGATCGCCGAGATGCAGGCCCGCGCCATCTTCGAGGCCGCGGTCGAGGCCGGCCGCAAGGCTGGCGCGCTGGTGGTGCCCGAAATCATGGTGCCTCTGGTCGGCCTGGTGAAGGAGCTGGAATACGTCAAGGCGCGCATCGATGCGGTCGCCCAAAGCGTGATGCAGGAGACCGGCACGAAGATCGATTATCTGACCGGCACGATGATCGAGCTGCCGCGCGCGGCCATCCGCGCCCATGTCATTGCCGAAGCGGCCGAATTCTTCTCCTTCGGCACCAACGACCTGACCCAGACGACTTTCGGCATCTCGCGCGACGACGCGGCCTCCTTTCTTGAAACTTACCGTCAGAAAGGTATCATCGAGCAGGATCCGTTCGTTTCGCTCGATGTCGACGGCGTCGGCGAGCTGGTGCGGATCGCGGCGGAGAAGGGGCGGGCGACGCGGCCCGAGATCAAGCTCGGCATTTGCGGCGAGCATGGTGGCGATCCGGCCTCGATCCGCTTCTGCGAAGAGGTCGGCCTCGACTATGTGTCATGCTCGCCTTACCGCGTACCAATTGCCCGACTGGCTGCGGCGCAGGCGGCCGTGGCGGCCGCGAAGGACAAGGCAAAGCGCGCCTGAGCGGCGCGCCCCACCTTACGATTTTGTATGGGAACTCACGCGAACGTGCGCGCGCTGGTTCCCAATCTGGACATCGTTGGCAAGCAGTTTCGCGTTCCGAATTACTCGGCGCGTGAAACAGATGTTGCAGATCTCCCCAACCAATGTCCGGTCGATCCTGATCCTGCAGACCAAGTTCATCGGCGATATCGTGCTCGCCTCGGCACTGGCGAAGAACCTGCAGCTCGAATATCCCGGCGCCAGGATCGTGTTCCTGTGCGAGGCCAGGTTCGCCGGCTTCCTGACCGCGCATGGCATCGCCACGGAGGTCATTTCGTTCACCCGCGCCCACGTGCGCGGGACGCCGCTTCAGCGCGGGCGCGAGCTCGTCCGGGTCGTGCGCGCATTGCGGCGGCACCGCTTCGACATGACCATCGACATCACCGATTCAAAAACCTCGCGGCTGGTATCGGGGTTGGTCCGTGCCCCGATTCGTGTCGGCCACGATCCGACGGAACGACCTCTGCGCTGGCTTGAGCGCCAGCCTGCCAATGTCAGGATGAAGCCGTTCGGATACGGCGAAAAACATTATATCTTCCGCTATTTGTCGCCGCTCGAGGTGCTCGGCGTCGACCTGCGCGTCAGGGTGCCGACCATCCGCCCGCTAGCCTTTGAAACGACGCGCGCGCTCGCCTTGCTGAGCAAATATCATTTGCAGCCAAACGCCTTCTTGGCCGTGCATGCGGGGGCGAGCTTTCCCGGGCGCCGCTGGCAGCCCGAGCGCTTCGCGGCGGCGATCGAACGGATATCGTCCGAAACCGGTCTGGACGTTGTTCTGATTGGCGGCCCTGACGAGAACGAGGCAGCGCACAAGATCATCGCGGCAGCGAAAACGCCGGTCGTCAATCTGGTCGGCGCGCTCTCGCTCGAGACTCTGCTGGCGCTGCTCAAGGAGGCCAGGCTGTTCGTCGGCAATGAGAGCGGCCCGATGCATATGGCGGCGGCCGCCGGCACTCCGGTCGTCGGTCTGTTCGGCCGGACCAATCCGGTTCGATGGGGCCCGGTCGGCGTCCCCAGCATCTCGTTGCGGCCGTCCATGCCTTGCGATTGCGTCGGCGGCGACCTGTGCCGCCGGACCGATTCGAGCAAGGCATGCTGCGTCTGGCGCCTGGAGGTGGATGCCGTGGTCGACGCGGTGCGGGAACTTCTGGCTCGGACCGAAATGTCCGAGGAGCAGGCGGTCTGAAGCGTGTCGCTCAAAAGCGCATTGCGGTTTTGGGGGCGTGCATAAGAAACGGCCCACGCAAATTGTCGCGTTGTTGCATTTCGGATACGAACGATCCCGATTTTCGCCTAGATGCGGGTCTTGTTGACGCCATCTTGCATTGAGCGGCTCGACAGGCAGGGCTTGGAAAGAATGACGGGTTTGCTTCGGAAATCTCTTGGCGCGTCGGCGCTGGCGCTCGCGCTGGTCTCGGCCGGCAATGCCGCGACGCTGGTCGAGCCGACATTGCATCTGAAGCCGCTAGGCGGCGGCGGGCGCGTGGCGCTGACGCTGGATGCCTGTGGCGGGAAGACCGATACGCGCATTCTTTCCGCGCTGGTCGAGAACAGGATCCCCGCGACTATCTTCGTCACCGGCATCTGGCTGAAGCGCAACGCCGCCTCCGTCGAGATCATGCGGGCCCACCCGGACCTGTTCGAACTCGAAAATCACGGCGGTCGTCACATTCCGGCGGTCGACACGCCGCGCAAGATCTACGGCATCAGCAGCGCCGGCAGTCCCGATGCCGTTCAGGCCGAGGTCGAGTCCGGCGCCGCGGCGCTTGCAGGCGCCGGCGGACCGGCGCCGAAATGGTTTCGTGGCGCCACCGCCGAATACAGCCCCTCGGCGATCGCCATGATCCGCAAGCTGGGCTTCAAGATCGCCGGCTTTTCCGTCAACGGCGACGGCGGTTCGCTGCTCGGCGCCAAGGAAACCGCCCGGCGCATCGCCGCCGCCAAGGACGGCGACGTCATCATCGCTCACATCAACCAGCCGACCCATGCGGCGGGCGAGGGCGTCGTCCAGGGCCTGCTGGCCCTGAAGCAGAAGGGCATGACCTTCGTTCGCCTGGACGATGCCGAGGATGTGGGCAACGACGGCACTACGGACTGATGCCTGTCGCCAGGCCGGGATCACTCCGGCGTGGCTTCGACCGAGACCTTGCTCGCATAGAATGCGCCGTGATCGCGGATCTCGGTCATTTCGTCGAAGGGCCGTTCATAGGCCCACATCGCGTCCTTGCCGCTTTCACCGGCCGGCAGGACGCTCCAATAGCTCGCGTCGCCCTTGTATGGGCAATGCGTCGAGTGCTCGGTCCTGGCGAGCTTGCCGAAGTCGATGTCGTCGAAGGGAATGTAGAAAACCGCAGGGTAGGGCGGTTCCGACAAGAGTCTGGCCCGGGTCGACCTGGCGACAACGACGTCACCGGCGCGAACTACCACGGCGCCGCGATATGGTTCGATCGTTATCACCTTGTCGGGATTGCGTTGAAACCCAGGGGCGGGGTTGGCGCGCTTGTCCATGCGAGGTCTCCTTGTGGGAGACTTACATGGGTCGAGCCCTGCCATGGCGCAAGGTCGCACTGCGCGCTGCGTGATCACCGTTGATTGAACGTTTGCCGCCCGACGGTCAGGCGGCGGCTTTGAAGGCGTCCATGAGTCCTGCATAGGCTGCAGCGATGCCGGCGACCGGATTGGTGCTTCTGGCCGCGGTCTCGACCTTCAGCGCGCCGCCCGTGGTCGGCAGGGTCAGCAGCAGAAACTGTCGGTTGCCGCCGTCGCCGACGCATGCGGCCGCAACATACTGGGACTCGCCTTCATTCTCGACGCACATTCTGAACAGCAGGGTTCCGCCGACGGCCTCCAGCGCGCCGCCGACGACTTCGGCAAATTCTTCGTCGGAAACGGTCTTGGAGTCCGGCGTCAGATCGTCCAGACTTTCGGCAAGCGTGCTTTCGAGGGCCTTGTCGTCGAGCTGCGCGTCCATGCGAACCTCTCCATTCGCCAATCTCACCCAGCCCGTTAATGAAACTTAACGGCGACGATGGCCGTATTGTGGCGGGTTTCACGGCTTATTCGGCCCATCCGCCACCTTGGACTTATGGCGGCTGGACAATCCGCCGGATCATTCCACAATGCGTGAAACAACGACGCAAAAGCGCGAAGGGGAGGAAACCGAGATGCTCGGACTGATGCAGGAATGGCCGCTGCTCTGCCACAGGCTGATCGATCATGCCGAACGCCAGCACGGCGGGCGCGAAATCGTAACGCGTTCGATCGAAGGCCCGATCGTGCGCACCACCTACGCCGAAATCCATCACCGTGCGCTCAAGGTCGCGCAGCGGCTGGAGCGGGACGGCTTCGGGCTCGGCGACCGCATCGCCACGCTTGCCTGGAACACGGCCCGCCACATCGAGACCTGGTACGGCATCATGGGCATCGGCGCGATTTACCACACGCTCAATCCGCGCCTCTTCCCCGAACAGATCGCCTGGATCATGAACGACGCCGGGGACAGGGCGATCTTCGTCGACCTGACCTTCCTGCCGCTGCTGGAAAAGATCGCCCACGGGGTCAGGTCGCTTGAGAAAGTGATCGTGCTGACCGACCGGGCGCATATGCCGCAAACCTCGTTGCCGAATGCCGTTGCCTACGAGGAATGGCTGGCCGACGCCGACGGCGCCGTCGCCTGGAAGACCTTCGACGAGAACACCGCGGCCGGCATGTGCTATACCTCGGGCACGACCGGCGACCCGAAAGGCGTGCTCTACAGCCATCGCTCCAACGTTCTTCACGCCATGATCGCGGCCATGCCGGACGCCATGGGCATATCGGCGCGGGACGTGATTCTTCCGGTGGTGCCGATGTTCCACGCCAACGCCTGGGGCCTCGGCCAGAGCGCGCCGATGATCGGTGCCAAGCTGGTGATGCCGGGCTGCAAGATGGACGGCGCGTCGATCTACGAGTTGCTCGATACCGAAAAGGTCACCTTCAGCGCCGCCGTGCCGACGGTGTGGATGATGCTGCTGCAATATATCGAGGAGACCGGCAAGAAATTGCCGTATCTCAACAAGGTCGTCATCGGCGGATCATCCTGTCCGCGCGCCATCACCGCGAAATTCCAGGACAAATACGAGGTTCAGGTCGTGCATGCCTGGGGCATGACCGAAATGTCGCCACTTGGCACGCTGTGCACCATGAAGCCTGAATATGAAGGGCTGACCGGCGATGCCCGGCTCGACATCCAGGGCAAGCAGGGCCATCCGCCCTTCGGCGTCGAAATGAAGGTGACCGACGACGAGGACAACGCGCTGCCCTGGGACGGAAAGACCTTCGGGCGCCTGAAAGTTCGCGGCCCGGCAATCGCGCGCGCCTATTACGGCGGCGTCGGCTCCGAGCAGTTCGACGCCGACGGCTGGTTCGACACCGGCGACGTCGCGCATGTCGACGCCAGCGGCTACATGCAGATCACCGACCGCGCCAAGGATGTCATCAAATCGGGCGGCGAGTGGATATCCACCATCGATCTCGAGAACCTTGCCGTCGGCCATCCCGACGTGGCGGAGGCGGCGGCGATAGGCGTGCCGCATTCCAAGTGGGGCGAGCGGCCGCTGCTGGTCGTCGTACGCAAGCCGGGCAAGGAACCGAGCAAGAGCGACATCCTCGCCTTCATGAGCGGCAAGGTCGCCAAATGGTGGATGCCCGACGACGTCGCCTTCGTCGGCGAAATTCCCCACACGGCGACGGGCAAGATCCAGAAGACCACCTTGCGCCAGCAATTCAGGGAGTATCGGCTGCCGACAGACTAATGCATGTCGCCCAAAACTGCGCAGCGCTTTTGGGACAACGACAGGCATCAAACAAAGATTTAAGCGCGTCGCGCGAATTCGTTTCAACGCGACGCGCTTTAAGGAAAGTTCAAACAGCAATTCCACAGAACGCCGAACTGCGCTAACTCTCGGCTCGGGCTGGGGTGATGCGGCAGACGATGGCAACAATTCCTGAACGGCAGACGTCGAGGGCGGCCGGCTGGTCGCGGCGGATCGGGGCATTCTCGCTCGTCCTGTTGCTGACCGTCCTTGCCGGCTACCGGCTCGATCTTCTCGACACTCCGCCCTTCCTGTGGGTGCTGGCGATCGTCGCGCTTCTTGCGGCGCTTGCGCTGCTGCTCTCCGGGCTTGCCCTGTCGAGGCTGTGGAATTTCGGAGACCGCGGCGGCCGCGACCTCAGCGTCGGCGCACTGCTGGCGGTACTGGTGCTTGCCCCTTTCGGCATGGCCGCCTACTGGGCCACGCTCTATCCGCCGCTGCGCGACATCTCGACCGACCTCGACGACCCGCCGGTGCTCGACACCAGCGACCGCACAAGCGACATGAACGCGCTGTCGCCGCCGACGCCCGGCGAGCAGAGCCTGCAGGCGCAGGCCTATCCGCTGGTCACCGGGCGCAGCTACAACCTGCCTTTCGAAACCGTGGTCGACGCGGTGGAAACCGTGCTCGACCGGCGGGACTGGCAACTGACCGCGCCCTATCCGGACATCAACGGCCAGAGCGAGGCGACGATCAATGCGATCGCCAGGGGTTTCGTGCTCGGGCTGCCGGCAGATGTGGCCATCCGCGTCACCGACGACGGCGATTCGGTGATCGTCGACATGCGCTCGGCCTCGCGCTACGGCCGCTATGACTTGGGCGACAACGCCGCCCGCATCACCGATTTCCTCGGCGAGCTCGACCAGGAGGTCGCCGGCCAGGTCGGCGCGGCGCCGGCCGAGTGATTTAACCGGCAGGCTTGAAAATGCCGTCGATCGCCGGGTCGCCGTCGGTGGTGACGAGGCCGCGGGCAACCAGATCTTCGAGATGGGCGAGAACCGAAAGGCCGGCTGCGCCGTGCAGCCGCGGGTCTATGTCGCGATAGATCGCCGCGACCATCTCCTTGATAGTCCGGTCGCCGCCGCGAATGCGCTCAAGGATCGCCCCTTCGCGCATCTTTCGGTGCATCTTCAGCCCGCGCATGAAGCTGCGCGGTGCGGTCACCGGCCCGCCATGGCCGGGCAGCAGTAGGCGGTCGCCGCGCTCGATCAGCCTGTCGAGCGATTTCATGTAATCGGCCATCGCGCCGTCCGGCGGCGCGACGATGGAGGTTGCCCAGGCCATCACATGGTCGGCCGAAAACAGGATGCCGGTCCCTTCGAGCGCGAAGGCCGCGTGGTTGGCGGTATGGCCAGGCGTCAGCACGGCTCGCATCGCCCAGCCGTCGCCATGGGTGAGGCTGCCGTCGGCCAGCGCAACGTCGGGCACGAAGCCCAGGTCGGCGCTGGCATCGAGCGGGTTCACCTCGCCTATGCGAAGCCGCCGCGCCGGGCGGTGCGGACCTTCGGCAAGCACGAGGGCGCCGGTGCGCTCCTTTAGCCGCGCCGCCAAGGGCGAGTGGTCACGGTGGGTATGGCTGACGAAGATGTGGCTGACCGGCCTGTCGCCGATTGTCGCGAGCAGTGTTTCCAGATGCTCGTCGTCATCCGGCCCCGGATCGATCACCGCCAGCGTGTCGCGGCCGACGAGATAGCTGTTGGTGCCGTGGAAGGTGAAGGGGCTTGGGTTTGGGGCGGTGATGCGCAGCACGTCCGGCGCGACCGTGACCGCCTGGCCATAGGCCGGATCGAAGCGTGTGTCGAATTCAAGCGTCATGCTGGGCTCCGCTGCGTTGCGGCAAAATCATTGCCGCCTTCTCCGGAAGCCAATATAGGAAAATCAAAGCCAGCAAATCAGCCACCCAAGAAATCAGCCAGAATGGGGAAGACCATGGCAACTGCAACCACGATGCGTCCGCTCGTTTCTCTCGCTCTGCCGGACCAGGGCGCGGCCCGGCTCGCGAGCCAGCTCTTTCTGGCGCTTGCCGGAACGCTGCTGCTCACCCTGTCGGCGAAGACCAAAGTGGTGCTCGGCCCCGTCGACATCTCGCTGCAGACGCTAGCCGTCCTGCTGATCGCGTCGGCCTTCGGCATGCGCCTTGCCGTCGCGACGCTCGTTCTCTACCTCGCCGAAGGCGCGATCGGCTTGCCGGTCTTCCAGGGCACGCCGGAAAAGGGCCTCGGCATCGCCTATATGCTGGACTTCACCGGCGGCTACCTCGCCGGCTTCGTGGTGATGGCGGCGATCGTCGGCTGGGCCGCCGACCGCGGCTGGGACCGCAATCCGTTCAAGCTGTTCGGCGCGATGCTCGCCGCCGAGGTCGTGATGATGGCGATGGGCTTCGCCTGGCTGGCGGCGCTGATCGGGCCGGAAAAGTCGTGGCAGTTCGGCGTCGTGCCGTTCATCGCCGGCGACCTGATCAAGGTGGCGCTCGCCGCGAGCCTGGTGCCGGCCGTCTGGGCGCTGCTGCCGAAGCGGTCGTGACCCAGGAAAAAGCAGAAAAGGGCCGGTGGGCTAAGCGCCCGCCGGCCCTTTTTTCATGGTGCGGCGGGATTTCGCTCGGGAGTAGCGTCAGGAAGAATTCGCAGCCGACAATTGACAAGCCGGTGCACGAAACCTAAGCACGGGCAACTTGGCGTCTGGGCGGGGCCTCGATAGTTCAAGGAGAGCTTGTTGAAAGGAATTATCCTTGCGGGCGGCAGCGGGACCCGTCTTTATCCCCTTACATTAGCCGTATCTAAGCAAATCCTGCCGATCTACGACAAACCGATGATCTATTACCCGCTGAGCGTGCTGATGCTCGCGGGAATTCGCCAGATTCTGATTATTTCAACTCCGCGCGACTTGCCGGTCTTCCGGGAATTGCTGGGCGACGGCTCCGAATTCGGGCTGGAGTTCTCCTATGCCGAGCAGCCGCAGCCCAATGGCCTCGCCGAGGCCTTCATCATCGGCCGCGACTTCATCGGCAAGGACAGAGTGTCGATGATCCTCGGCGACAACATCTATTTCGGCGAGGGCCTGTCGCATCTTTGCCATACCGCGGCGACGCGTGAAAACGGCGCCTCGGTGTTCGCCTACTATGTTGACGACCCGCAACGCTACGGCGTGGTCTCGTTCGACAAGGGCACCGGCAGGGCTTTGACGATCGAGGAGAAGCCGCAGAAGCCGAGGTCCAACTGGGCCGTCACAGGTCTCTATTTCTACGACAACGATGTCGTAGACATCGCCGCGGCGATCCGGCCCTCGGCACGCGGAGAGCTCGAGATCACCGCGGTCAACAATGTCTACCTCGAACGCGGGGCACTGCAGGTGCATCAGCTTGGCCGCGGCTACGCCTGGCTCGACACCGGCACGCATGACAGCCTGCATGAAGCGGCCTCCTTCGTGCGCACGATCGAGCACCGTCAGGGCATCAAGGTCGCTTGCCCGGAAGAGATCGCCCTCGAGCAGGGCTGGCTCGGTGCCGAAAAGGTTCTGGAACGCGCCTCGCGGCTGGGTAAGAATGAGTATGCCGCCTATCTGCGCAAACGGGTTGCCGATCTGACGGAGGAACGCGGTGCTTGAGGTCAGGTCGCTCGGCCTCGACGGCGTGCTGGAGATCGTGCCGAAACGGCACGGCGACGCACGCGGCTTTTTCAGCGAGACCTGGAATGCCGCACGCTTCGCCGAAGCCGGCATCGACCTCGCCTTCGTGCAGGACAACCATTCCTATTCCGCGGCCGCCGGCGTGCTGCGCGGCCTGCACTACCAGATGCCGCCGCGCGCCCAGGACAAGCTGTTGCGCGTTGTGCGGGGCGGCGTGCTCGACGTCGCGGTCGACATCCGCCGTTCCTCACCGACTTTCGGCAAATGGGTGGCGCTGGAGATATCGGCCGAGAAGGGCAACCAGATCCTGGTGCCGAAAGGCTTTGCGCACGGTTTCGTCACGCTCGTGCCGGGTACCGAGGTGCTGTACAAGGTGACCGACACCTATTCGCCCGGGCATGACCGGTCGATCCGCTTCGACGATCCCGCAATCGGTATCGAGTGGCCGGCGATCCCCGGCGGATTCCAGCTCTCGGACAGGGACCGCAAGGCGCCGCTGCTCGCCATGGCGGAGGTGTTTGCGTGAGGAGAGACGGCGGCATGAATTTCCTGGTCACCGGTGGCGCCGGCTTCATCGGCTCGGCCGTGTGCCGGCATTTGTGCGCCAACCCGGCCTACCGCGTCACCAATCTCGACAAGCTGACCTACGCCGGCAACCTCGCTTCGCTGAGGCCGATCGAGAACGCGCACAACTACCGCTTCGAGCAGGCCGACATCTGCGACGAGCGCGCGGTGCTCGAGATCTTGCGCCGCGACGAAATCGACATCGTCATGAACCTCGCCGCCGAGAGCCATGTCGACCGCTCGATCGACGGTCCCGGCGCCTTCATCGAGACCAACATCGTCGGCACCTATCGCATCCTGAACGCCGCGCTCGACTACTGGCGCGGGCTGCCCGGGGAGCGCAAGTCCGGCTTCCGTTTCCATCATGTCTCGACCGACGAGGTGTTCGGCGATCTGCCTTTCGACGGCGGCATGTTCGTCGAGGAGACGCCCTATGCACCGTCGTCGCCCTATTCGGCTTCGAAGGCGGCGTCGGACCATCTGGTGCGGGCCTGGCATGAGACCTACGGCCTGCCGGTGGTGCTTTCCAATTGCTCGAACAACTACGGCCCCTACCATTTCCCGGAAAAACTGATCCCGCTGGTCATCCTCAACGCGCTCGACGAGAAGCCGCTGCCGGTCTACGGCGCCGGCGCCAATGTGCGCGACTGGCTCTTCGTCGAAGACCATGCGCGCGCGCTCGAGCTTGTCGCCACGCAAGGGCAGCCGGGCGAGAGCTACAATGTCGGCGGCAATTCCGAACGCACCAATCTCGGCGTCGTCGAGACGATCTGCGATCTTCTCGACTTGAGGCGGCCGCGCGCAGGCGGCGCGAGCTATCGCGACCTGATCGCCTTCGTCACCGACCGCCCCGGCCACGACCGCCGCTACGCCATCGATGCCTCCAAGATCGCGCGCGATCTCGGCTGGGCGCCGCGGGAAGATTTCGACAGCGGCCTGGCAAAGACGGTCGACTGGTATCTCGACAACAGATGGTGGTGGGGGCCGATCCGCGAGCAGCGCTACAATGGCGAGCGGCTGGGCCAAGGCCCAAGTGAAAACGGTCCGATTGAAAGCGGGAAGATCGAACACAGTCCGATAGAGAGTGGCCCTATCGAGAACGGGAAGGGCGAGAGCAGCAAGGTGGCCACGTGAGGCTTGCCGTCACCGGGCGCGAAGGCCAGGTTGCCGCCAGCCTGATAGAGCGGGGCGGCAGCGATGTGGAGGTCGTCGCTATCGGCCGGCCGGTGCTCGACCTGGCGCGGCCTGATACGATCTTCGCCGCGCTCGAGGCGGCAAGGCCCGACATCGTCGTCTCGGCGGCGGCCTACACCGCTGTCGACCAGGCCGAGGACGAGAAGGACCTGGCCTTTGCGATCAATGCCGCAGGTGCCGGCAAGGTGGCCGAGGCGGCCGCGAAGCTCGGCGCGCCCGTCATCCAGCTCTCGACCGACTATGTCTTCGACGGATCCAAGGACGGCGCCTATGTCGAGACCGACAAGACCGCGCCGCTGGGCGTCTACGGCGCCTCCAAGCTCGCCGGCGAAGAAGCCGTCGCGGCCGCCAACCCGCGCCATCTCATCCTGCGCACGGCTTGGGTCTACAGCCCGTTCGGCAGGAACTTCGTCAAGACGATGCTGAGGCTGGCTAGCGACCGCGACGAGGTTTCGGTCGTCGCCGATCAATGGGGGAATCCGACATCGGCCCTCGACATCGCCGACGCGATCCTGCATGCGGCAGCGAGGCTGCGAGACGACGAGAATTTCGCCGCCTTTGGCGTCTATCACCTCGCGGGCAGCGGCGACACCAACTGGAGCGGCTTTGCACGTCACATCCTGGACGCAAGCCGGGCGTTCGGCGGGCCGCATGCGAGCGTGCGCGATGTCACGACGGCGGACTATCCGACCAAGGCGAAGCGGCCGGCCAATTCGCGGCTGTCGAGCGCGAAGTTTGCGGGCGTGTTTGGGTGGCGGGCACCGGAATGGCGGGCGGCGGCGGAGGAAGTGGTGCGCCGGCTGGTGGTTCAGTCCCGCGGATCGCGTCCATCTTCCACTGGATAGAGGGCGACGCCAGCCCTATCGACCGAAATATTCGTCCGCGATCGCTTTGGCCGGGCCGTCCATCCTCACCCGGCCATGCTCAAGCCAAATCAACCGATCGCAGTTCCCCAGCAGCAGCTCCTTCGAATGGCTGGCCAGGATCAGGATTTTGGTCGAGCTCACGATCTCGTTAAGCCGTTGTCTTGCCCGATCCTTGAAATCTTCGTCGCCCGTCGACAGCCATTCGTCCATGATTAGAATTTCTGGCCGGATGGACGTTGAAGTTGCGAAGGCCAGCCTGAGCTGCATCCCCGACGAATAGGTTCGGAAGGGCATATCGAGGAAATCTCCCAGCCCGGAGAATTCGGCAATCTCCTCATATTTCGCGCTGAGTTCCTTGGCCGTCATGCCCATCATGACAGCCCGCAATCGGATGTTTTCCCTGCCTGTGGCTTCGGGATCGATGCCGAGGCCGATGTTTATAAGCGAGACGCATTCGCCGTCGATTGCCGCGGTTCCCGAAGTCGGCGCGTAGATGCCGGAAAGCAGCCGAAGCAGAGTGGTCTTGCCGGAGCCGTTGTGGCCGACAAGGCCCACCCGCTCGCCCTCGTGGATTGCTAGGTCAATCTCGTCGAGGCCTTTGACGACCACGAGCCCGTCGAATCGTCTTTCGATTGCGCCGCCGGTCGCAACCGTTAGAACGCGGTTCTTCAACGACCGGCTGGCTGCGTTGTAGACGGGGAAGGAGACCGAGGCCCTCTCGAGGCGAATCTTAGCCATGCGTTCACAACCAGTACGGGATGCGCTTGCGATAGCGGCCGAAAAACCACAATGCGAACAGCCATCCAAGGATCGATGTCGTTATCGCGTAAAGCCAGGTGACTGAGGACGGAATCTCACCCAGCAACGGCGCGCGGATCAGCGTAATCAAATGGTAGAACGGATTCAAATCGAAGAAGTACGCCGGAAAGTTTGCCGGCAGCGTCTTCATTTGCCAGACGATTGGAGTGGCGTAGAAAATAACTTGCAGAAAATTTTGCACGACCTGCGTCATATCCCGGAAACGAGCGCAAATCGTTGCGAGAACAAGCATCATCCACAGAAGGTTTATGGAAACGACGACAAACCCCGGCAGTGCTATCAATGCCGCCCACGAGATGGGGGCCGACACAGCGATCAGAGCTATGGGAACGATAACCAGATTGTGCGCGAAAACTATGATGTTTCGCCAGAGTGATCTCATCACATGCGTGAACAGAGGCATTCGGACCTGAAGAATGATGCCTTCGGCGCTTATGAAGCTGGCGCAGCCATCGCTCAGGCAGGTTGAGATAAAACTCCAGACGATCAGGCCGCAGCCGACAAACGGAAGGAACTCCTGCATCGGCGCCCGAAAAAGGTTGCCGAAAATGAGTCCGAGCGCACCGATCATCACGCCCATATTGATGGTGAGCCAGAATGCTCCGATCCGTGAGCGGCGGTAGCGCTGGGCTACATCCTGCCACCCAAACGTCGTTGCCAGGTGGCGCTTCCGGACCGCTTCGCCGATGTCGGCGAAAGCGTCGGAAAAAGTCATAACTGTCATTTCATTGGTCAATTCGGAGAAACTCGGTGAAGCTCAAGAGACAAATCCGGAGCTGGTACGGTCCGTGATGGAACTCATGTTTGCGTTCCAAATGATGTCACCAACAACGTGCCTCTCGCTGGAATAGAGAGCCATCAATTTGATTGGGGCGATGCACAGCACGGAGCAGCGTCAGACCCAGCTTGATTTCCGGTCGACCCACCCGCGTTCGACGACTTTGAGCGCCGCCGCTACCCTCGAAGCCAGCTATTGCTTCTGGCTGGTCGGTCCTCTATCACGGCCTCGAATTCAAATGCAAGGATCATGACACGCGCGGGAGTGCGTGGACTGTTGGGGGCGTGGCGGTCGAGGCTGCCGACGTTGGCTGGGAAATCTCAACAGAGCGGTGAACCGCGAAGATGCTGAATGAAGCAAAGATCACTCAATGAGCTATTTGACGCGCATCGAGGCAAAGTTTCCGACAAGTGGGAACATTGCCTCAATATGTACGAGAGGCTCTTCCAGCCACTACGCCGCAAGCCGCTGCATCTTCTCGAAATCGGCATACAGAACGGCGGTTCGCTTGAAATTTGGGCAAAATATTTCGAGCATGCCCGGACGATAACGGGCGTCGATATCGATCGAGCGGTCGGCCAGCTGACCTTCGATGATGCGCGCGTCAAGGCGATTGTCGCCGACGCTACGGACCCCGCGTGGTGCGATACGCTTGCGCCGCCGCTCGACGTGGTGATCGACGACGGCTCGCACCAGTCCAGCGACATGATCAAGTCCTTCCTGCTGCTGTTTCCAAAGCTGGCGCCGGACGGAATCTACGTCGTGGAGGACATGCAATGCAGCTACTATCCCGAGTACCAAGGGGGGCTCTTCGCACCCGGCTCGGCGATGTCCTTCTTCAAACGCCTCGCCGATGTCATCAATCATGAACATTGGGATGTGGACCAGCGTTCACGGGAACTCCTCATTCCAATTCTCGATCGTCACGCTATCGGCGCGCGTGATCTCGACTGGCTCGATACGATCGATTCAATAGAGTTCACAAACTCCTGCGTCGTCCTGCGCAAGCGTTTGCCGGAAGACGCCCGGCTGGGCAGGCAGCGGGTTCGCGGCGAGCTCGAATCGGTTGTGCCGGGCCGGCTGCAATATGAAGGTCGGATGTATGAGCGGGCGCGCTTCACCACTCTGCCTCCCCTTACGCCAAGGGCGATCCATCCCGAGGATGCAATCGCGAATTTGGAGGCGGAGGTCGCCCGCCTCGACGAGCAGGCGCAGGGGTCCAGGGAGGACGCGCGCAGACTGGGTGAGCGGCTTTCGTCGGTGGAGAACGAGTTGTCGAGGTCGCTCGAAGCAAGCGCGGAGCTGCAGGAGGCGCTGGCAAATGCCGGGGAAACAATCAAGGCATTTGAGAGCGAGCTTGATGCGCATCGCGAAGAGGTCGCTGCGCTGCAAGCTGAACTGCACTCGTATCGGGGGGAGATCGCGTCGCTGAGGGCCTCGACCAGTTGGCGAATAACCAGGCCGCTACGGGCCATCCGGGCGATTGCGCGCAAGATTGGTCGTCCATTCGCCTCAGTTCGCCGCCTGGCACTCAAACCACCGCAAGCGATGTCGCTCCTGTTGGCGCCTCGCGAGACGGTCCGGCTTGCCAAGACCATGCGCCGCCGCGTGGGTGGATTGCGGCCCCTGCTGCGGGTGGGCTGGACGGTGCTGCGGCGTGAGGGCGTGGCAGGCCTGTCGTCCCGATTGAGCCGTGCCGCCATGCAATTGGCTGGGACCAACGCTCTTGCCGGCGGCGAGGCAAGGCTTTTTTTCCGGCGCAGCATCTGGCGCCAGATGAATGGCAACGCCTCATCCTTTCTCGGCAAGCATGTCATCCCGGATTTCCGGGAAGTACCTGATCTCGCCGATGGCCGCCTCGAGCCCGGAGAGCTGCTCTTCTCGATTCTGACGCCAGTCTTCAACACCGACGACGCTGCATTGCGGGCGATGCTCGATTCCGTGGCAGGCCAATCCTTGGGGACTTGGGAACAGATTCTGGTTGATGACGCATCCACGGATTCCCGTGTGGTGCGAACATTGCGGGAATATGCCGCCGCGGATTCGCGGTTCGCCGTGGTGGAATGCGACAGAAATCGCGGAATTTCGGAAGCGACGAACGAGGCCCTGCGGCGTGCGCGCGGCAGATATGTCGTTCTGCTGGATCACGACGATACGCTGCACCCCGACGCTTTGCTCGAGAATGCGCGTGTCATCTGCGCGTACCCCGAGGTCGATCTGATCTACAGCGACGAGGACAAGACCAACTCGGGCGGGGAGTTCTACTCGCCGTACTTCAAGCCGGACTGGTCTCCCGTGCACCTGCTGACCAGGATGTTTACGGGACATCTCTCCGTCTATCGCAAGACTCTGGTGGATGAGGTGGGCGGCTTTCGACCGGAATTCGATGGCACGCAAGATTATGATCTCGCGTTGCGGATTGCTGAAAAGACCAGGCGGATCGTTCATATACCGAAGGTATTGTACCATTGGCGCGTCGGAGCCGGGAGCACCGCCGGCAATATAGAAGCCAAGACCGGAATATTGGAGAAGCAGAAAAAGGCGCTTGAGGATTGCCTTCGGCGAAGGGGTATCGAAGGGAGCGTTCAGTCCACCGACTACCCCGGCAATTGGAGACCCGTTCCGGACTTGCCCAGTCCTGCTCCATTGGTCTCCATCGTGATCCCAACGGCCGGCCGGGAAGGCATCATTCGGGGCCGAAATACGGACATCCTCCAAAACTGCCTGCGCAGCATCGCACGCTCCACATATCCGAACCTCGAGGTGGTGGTCTCATGCAACGGGCCGCTTTCGGCCGCGGCGGAGGAGGCTCTGCGAGCGTTTCCGCGACACACGCTCGTTCGCTATGAAAGTCCTGTTTTCAATCTCGCCGACAAGATCAACAAGGCTGCACGGGCGGCGCAAGGAGAATACCTTGTTCTGTTGAACGACGACATCGAGGTCAAGACGCCGGACTGGCTGGAAAACATGATGCGTATCTGTGCGCTCGACGGCGTCGGATGCGTAGGCGCGAAGCTTCTCTTCGAGAACAATACGCTTCAGCACGCCGGCGTGGTGCTCCAGGACTCCGGCCCGTCGCATGTGATGATCGGTCGGCGCGCCGATGAGCCCGGTCCCAACATGGAAGCCTGTCTGACACGCGAAGTGATCGCCGTGACCGGAGCGTGCATGATGGTTCGGTCCGGCCTGTTTTGGAACTTGGACGGCTTCGATGAAGAGTTCCCGCTGAACTACAACGACGTGGATTTCTGTTTGCGCCTGCGCGACCTGGGACACGGCGTTGTGCAGGAACCTTCGGCCGAGCTCTACCATTTCGAGTCCCTGTCCAAGGAAGGGGTCTTCTCGACGGAACTGGATCGGCTTGTCGCCCGCTGGGGCGAAATCGACGATCCCTACTACAACGTCAATTTCGATCGCTCGAACCCATGGTTTACTCCGAGGCCGGGCTGGAATTGGCGCGATCTTCGGTCGGAGGATTATCAGGCTTGGCTCGACCGGAGGGTGGCCGCGCGCATGCCGGGCACATTCAGCCCGGATCGGACAGAGGGACTGAAGCTGTCGGTGGTCACCTCGGTCTACAACACCGAACGCCGGTTCCTGCTTGAGCTCGCGCAATGCATCAACAACCAGAGCCATCAAAGGTTGGAATGGATCTTGGTCGACAACGGATCGACCGATCCCGACACGGCCGCGACGCTTCGAGAAATCGCTTCGACGAGCGATCGTGCGACCCTTGTCCAGGTGGAAAAGAACAAGGGTATTTTGGGCGGCATGCGGGTCGGTCTCGAAAACGCGACGGGCGACTATATCCTTCCGATGGATTCCGACGACCTCGTCACCTCCGATGCCGCGGCGCTGATCTCAGCCTTTCTGATCGAGCGCGGTCTTCCGGAACTGGTCTATTCGGACGAAGACAAATGCGGCGTGTATTCCTCACGCCACAGTCCCTTCATGAAGAGGGACTGGGATCCCGTCATGTTCTATGGCTGCTGCTACGTGGCGCACTTGTGTGCGATCCGCCGCGATACGGCGCTGAAACTGAACGCATACACGGATGACAAGGCGAACGGCTGTCATGATTGGGATACTTTCCTGAGGTTCATCCGTGATGGGGCCACTCCGGTTCACATGAACGAAGTCGTCTATTCGTGGCGCACGCACCCGCAATCGACGGCATCGGCCGATCCATTCGTGAAACCGTTTACGCTGGTTTCACAAAGCCATGTGCTGACACAGCACCTGCAACTGCAACAACTCGCGGACCGCATCGAAATCGTCGAGAACGATCTGTTCGGGCACGCCGGCATGTGGCGGCTCCGGCGCAAGACCGGCGAATTGCCTGCGACGTTCGTGGTGGCAACGCACCAGAGCGGAGCCGACGGCAAGGTCGACAGCTCTGTGGGCACCGTATCCGAACTGATCGACATCGTTCGCGCAAAGTCGGGCGACCATGAATACATCGCGATCGTGGATTCCGCGCTCATGATCGAAGACGCCGAGTGGATTTCCGAGGCGATCGGGCTGTGCGAGGTCCAGGACGATATCGCGTTTGTCGGCGGCACGTTGCATTCCGACGATGCGACCATGCTTTGGACCGGCGGCTATCGTGCCTACCGCAACGGCGAGACGTGCCCGTACCATGGTCGCCCCTCCTACCATTCGGGTTATCATGGGGAGGCTTTTTTGCAGCGCAGTGTGGATACGTTCACGCCGATGTTCTGGCTGGCGCCCGCCAAGCGGCTGGAAAATCTCTGCAAAGACCTGCCGGATGGATTATCATTTGCCGAGTTGGCCGGGGCCCTTGCGGTGGACGCCGCCGAGAAAGGATATCGAACCGTCGTTTCGCCGTTTATGAAAGCGACTGTCCGGGGTTCCGTCCGTGAACCTCCCTATCGCCCCGTGGTGCAATATCCGTTCCCCGATGGCAACGCATATTATCCATTGAGGATGTCACCAACAGCAGCCTGGGAACTGGGACCAGCAAACTAGGCACCTTCGACCGATATCTTACCGATGCATGGAGCTTGTGATGAAAGCGGTGATACTCGCCGGCGGACTTGGTACCCGATTGGCGGAAGAGACGTCCATTCGCCCGAAGCCGCTTGTTGAAATCGGCGGCAGGCCGATCCTTTGGCACATCATGAAGTGCTATTCGGCGCATGGAATAAATGAGTTCGTAGTCTGCTGTGGCTACAAGGGGTATATGATCAAGGAGTATTTCGCCAATTACTTCCTTCATATGTGCGACGTGACATTTGACATTGCCAACAATCAAATGACCACGCATCAGAGCCGTGCGGAGGATTGGAAGGTCACGCTCATCGACACCGGTGATGAAACCATGACCGGAGGCCGCCTTCGCCGCGTGCGGCAATTCATAGGGGAGGAGACGTTCTGTTTCACCTATGGCGACGGCGTCGGCGACGTCGACATCACCGCAACTGTCGAGTTCCATCGTCGTCACGGCAAGCTGGCGACGCTTACCGCCGCGACGCCGCCTGGCCGGTTTGGGGCGCTCAATCTGGACGGTCACGACGTGCGGTCATTTCAGGAAAAGCCGAAGGCGGACGGTGGGGTGATCAACGCCGGTTTCTTTGTGTTGGAGCCGCAGGTCATCGACCGTATCTCCGGCGACGCCACGGTTTGGGAACGGGAACCGCTCGAGACCCTTGCTTCGGACGGCCAGCTGGCTGCCTGGCGCCACGAAGGCTTCTGGCAACCCATGGACACCTTGCGTGATCGCAATCAGCTCGAAGCCTTGTGGGCGAGCGGGAAAGCGCCGTGGCGGGTATGGCAATGACCGCAAGCGCAAAACCCAGCGCCGACTTCTGGTTCGGCAAGCGTGTCCTTGTGACGGGCCATACCGGTTTCAAGGGTGGTTGGCTTTGCATGTGGCTTTCGGGAATGGGGGCGAAGGTCACAGGCCTTTCGTTGGACCCATCCGGCGATCCGTCGCTCTACGGCGTCGCTGGTGTGAACAGGCTTCTTGAAGCAGATTTGCGCTGCGACATCCGCGACGCCGCCAAGCTGCGCGAGGCTGTTTTGTCCGCGGCGCCCGAGATCGTGCTGCATCTGGCGGCTCAACCGCTCGTGCGCCTCTCCTATGCCGATCCGCTGGCAACCTATGCAACGAACGTGATGGGCACGGCGCATCTCCTGGAGGCCGTGCGACACGCATCGTCGGTCAAGGCAGTCGTCAATGTCACGACGGACAAATGCTACGAGAACCGTGAATGGGTTTGGGCCTATCGCGAGGACGAAGCGATGGGGGGCCATGACCCGTATTCGAGCAGCAAGGGCTGTTCCGAACTCGTGACCGCAGCATATCGCCGCTCGTTCCTCGCGGCCGCGGGCGTGGGCGTGGCGTCTGCGCGCGCCGGCAACGTCATAGGCGGCGGCGACTGGTCGGCCGACAGACTGGTGCCGGACTTCCTGCGGGCCATCGACCGAAACGAAAAGCTCGTCATCCGTTCGCCGGAAGCGACGCGGCCATGGCAGCACGTGCTCGAACCGCTGTCGGGCTATCTGTTGATCGCCGAAGCGTTGTGGCGCGACGGCGTCGGCTTCGCGGAAGGCTGGAATTTCGGGCCTGACGAGGATGATGCCAAGCCGGTGCGTTGGATCGTCGAGACGCTGCAGGCTCTGCTCCCGCGGATACGCTGGGAGATTTTCGACGGCGAGCGTCCGCATGAGGCGAAAATGCTGGCTTTGTCGAGTTCAAAGGCACGCGCCAGACTGAACTGGCGGCCGCGCTGGAGGCTGCGCCGCGCGCTGGAAGAGACGGTTCGATGGCATGAGTCCTGGGCGCGCGGCGAGGACATGGCTGATTTGTGCCGCGAGCAGATCCGCGGTTATCTGGATACCCCTGTCTCATGAGCGCGCGCCTGTCGGTTGAGCAAACGCCCCTTGCCGGGCTTCTGGTGATCAGGCGCAGTGTGCTAAGCGACCACCGCGGCTACCTGGAACGCTTGTTTTGCACCACGGAACTCGCCCCGTTCCTCGATGGGCGCAAGGTCGCCCAGGTCAATCACACGCTGACAAGGAACGCCGGCGCAGCCCGCGGCATGCACTTTCAGCGCCAGCCTTTTCAAGAGACGAAGATCGTGTCTTGCCTGCGCGGAGAGGTCTTCGACGTCGCCGTTGATCTTCGAAAGGGCTCCGCCACGTTTGGCAAATGGTATGGCACTGTCTTAAGCGCCGACAATCACAGCAGCCTTTACATCCCCGAAGGCTTCGCTCATGGCTTTCAGACGCTCTGCAGTGATTGCGAGATGCTCTATTTTCACACGGCTTCCTATTCCGCGGAGGCGGAGGGCGCCGTCAACATGCTCGATCCCGCGTTCGGAATCGAATGGCCGATGGCCATCACCGAGCGTTCCACCCGAGACGCATCCCATCCTTTCATCACAAGCGCATTCGAAGGCCTGGAAATATGATTTGTAGACACTGCCGAGCGCCCGTAACGCAGAGCTTCGTTGACCTGGGCAGCGCGCCCCCTTCGAATGCATATCTGACGGCAGAGGCGATGCGCGGTCCTGAAAAATGGTTCCCGCTTCGCGTTCTCGTCTGCACCCAGTGCTGGCTGGTGCAGACGGAGGATTTTGCCAGGTTTGACGAATTGTTTGACCATGAGTACGCGTATTTTTCCAGCTTTTCGGCCTCATGGCTCAGGCATTCCAAACGCTATTGCGAGTCGATGACCGAGCGGTTCGGGCTCGATGCCGCGAGCCACGTGGTGGAAGTGGCGGCCAATGACGGCTATCTGCTGCAATATTTCAAAGCCGCCGGAATTCCGTGCCTGGGCATCGAGCCGACCGAAAGCACCGCCAGGGCAGCCCGCGAAAAGGGGATCGAGATCGTCCAGTCGTTTTTCGGCGAGGCGCTCGGCAAGAAACTGATGGCCGAGGGCCGGGGCGCCGACCTCACCGCTGCGAACAACGTGCTCGCCCATGTGCCGGACATCAATGATTTCGTGAAGGGGTTTGCAAGCATTCTGAAGCCGGACGGCGTTTCCACCTTCGAATTTCCATCCCTGCTCAATCTGCGTGATCTGGTCCAGTTCGACACGATCTACCATGAGCATTTCTCTTATCTGTCCTTGACCGCCGTGAACCGGATCTTCGATGTCAACGGTCTGTCTGTCTTCGACGTCGAAGAATTGCCGACCCACGGCGGCAGCCTGCGTGTGTTCGCGCAGAGGAAGGACACCGGATCGCGCGCGAAAAATCCCTCCGTTGCAGCGATGCTGCAACGTGAGGCATCGGCAGGCCTGTCTTCCCGTGAAGGCTACGCTGGCTTCCAGCGAAGAACCGATGAGGCGAAGAATGCGCTCGTTTCGTTTTTGCTGGCGGCGCGCAACGACGGTAAAAAGGTGGTTGCCTACGGCGCCGCCGCGAAGGGCAACACGTTCCTCAACTATGCCGGCGTCCGTCCGGATCTGATAAGCGTTGTGGTGGACCTCAATCCTGCCAAACAGGGGAAGTTCATGCCCGGAAGCCGAATTCCGATAGCGGGCGAGGAAAAGATCCGCGACGAGAAGCCGGATTATATTGTTATCCTTCCATGGAACCTGTCTGAAGAGATTGCCACCCAACTCGCATACGCGCGCGAATGGGGTGCCTCCTTTGTGACGTCCATACCCGAACTCAAGGTGTTCTGATGCGGGTCGCGGTGACGGGCGCGACCGGTTTCATTGGACGCCATGTCCTGGCCGAACTGCGCCGGCGGGGTCATGAAACGATCGTCTGCGTGCGCGATGCGTCACATCTGCCGGGTCAACTCCTGCATACGGGGACGGAAGTCCGGGAGATCGCCATAGGCGCCGGCGATGAGCCGGACTGGCCGGACCTGGGTTCGCCGGATGTGCTGATCCACCTCGCATGGGGCGGATTGCCGAACTATCATTCGCTGCACCATTTCGAGAAAGAGCTCCCCGCGCAATATTCATTCCTCGCTCGACTTGTAAAAACCGGGTTGCCTACGCTGGCTGTTGCAGGCACGTGCTTTGAGTATGGCATGCAATCCGGAGCTCTTGGCGAGGATCACATATGCTTGCCTGGCAATTGCTACGGGTTTTCCAAAAACGCCTTGCACAACCAACTGCAATTTCTCTCCAGGACGCATGGTTTCAATCTCGTCTGGGCAAGGCTGTTTTACCTGTATGGAGAGGGGCAGTCTTCCAACTCGCTTCTTTCTCAATTGCGCCAAGCGGTCATGGAAGGAAGAGAAGTCTTCGACATGTCGGGCGGGGAGCAGTTGCGCGACTATCTGCCGGTAACGGCCGTCGCGGAATTTCTTACTACACTTGCCACGCTGGGGCAGGATATTGGCGCTATCAACATCTGCTCGGGAAAACCTGTTTCGGTGCGCAGGCTGGTCGAGACCTGGATTCGTGAAAATGGCTGGAAGATAGAACTCAACCTTGGTCATTATCCCTATCCGGACTACGAGCCGCTGGCCTTCTGGGGAAAGGCCGACAAGCTTTCGGCGATCATTTCCACGGTCGGACGGCCGCCAGGTGGCGCGGCGGCGCCGCACTCCGGTCCTTAACAACCTCCCGCGCCAAAAAACCTCTGGCGGTCCCCCGAACTCCGCGCTAATGCGGTAACCGGGTGACGGGGTTGGGGATTGCAATCTGGAGTCGTGGCGGACGACGATGGTCGATCCGGCGCTATTCTGGTAGTCATGTTCCCGCGCCTGGAGTTCAGTACCACCCAATGACCGCATACGTAGAAGCCGTATCGGGAATCCGACCGAAGATGCGGCGCGCCATCATCATGATGCAGGACCTTGTCATGGTCCTGGCTTCGGTGGCGCTTAGCCTCGTCCTGTCGCAGTCGCGGCTTTCCTTCGACGCGTTCTCTTACGGCGGATTGGCCTGCTGGGTGCTCATCGTGCTCACTGCCCATCTGCTGTTTCGCTATTGCGGCCTCTACAACACTGTGTGGCGCTTTGCTTCCACGCCCGATTTCTTCAATATCCTGAAGGGCTGCGGCAGCCTGACCGTCGTCCTTTATTTGGCCTCGATTGCCTTCCGCTCCTTTTTCCAACCGGTAGCCGGGCTCAACGAGCGCCAGTTCATCGTCTTCTTCCTGGTTTCCTTCACCATCATTTCGGCGCCCAGGCTTTACTATCGCTTCCTCCGCGACGGCGCGTCCTGGCGCATCCTGCGCCGCGCTCCCGGCGACGCGCCGATCAAGCAGGCGCTGTTCATCGGCCGGCTGAGCGAGGCCGACGTGATCGTCCGCTTCACCCGCACGGCCGTGCCGGCCGAATACGCCATCGCCGGCATCATGGCGACCGAGAGCGACGCGCCGCTCGGCACCCAGATCCAGGGCGTTCCGGTCGTGGCGCTCATGCCGCGCCTGGTCGAGGTGCTGGAAGAGTATGTCAACGGCACGGAAAACCTCGACCTGCTGATCTTCGGCAAGGGGGTCGAGCGCGAGATCGAGGATTATGCCGAACTGGTGCGCGTTGCCCGCCACAGCGGCATCGCCGTCGTCCAGTTTTCCGGCCTTTCGGAACTGGGGCAGGGCGGCAAGCTGGTTCTCGATGCGGTCGAGATGGAAACCATCATGCGCCGTTCGGCGGTCGCCACCGACACGGCGCGCATCGGCGCCTTCGTCGGCGGCAAGCGCGTGCTGGTCACCGGCGGCGCCGGCTCCATCGGCCGTGTCCTGGTGAAGCGCTCGTTGGAGCTCGGCGCCGAGGCGGTGCTGGTGGCCGATAATTCCGAATTCGGCATTTTCCAGCTCGATCAGCTGATCGAGGAAAGACACCGCGACCGGCTTGCCAGCCGCATCGTCGACGTCACTGACCGGCCTCACATGATGCGCCTCGTCAGCGAGTTCAAACCCTCGATCATCTTTCACGCCGCGGCGCTGAAGCACGTGCCGCTGCTGGAAGAGAACTGGGAAGCGGCGATCGAGACGAATGTCTTCGGCACGCTCGCCTGCGCAGAGGTCGCGGCCGAATGCGGGGTGCCGCAGTTCCTTTTGATTTCCAGCGACAAGGCCGTCGATCCCACCTCGGTTCTCGGCGTCACAAAGCGGGCGGCCGAGCAGATCGTATCCTCGCTGCATGAAACCCATGCCGCGCCGCCGCCCTCCCATGCCGGCGGGCTGAACGGCCACCATGGCGGCGTCCCAGGCACCAAATTCATCGCCGTGCGCTTCGGCAATGTCTTCGGCTCCAACGGCTCGGTGGCGACCATCTTCCAGGCGCAGATCGAGGCCGGCGGGCCGGTCACCATCACCGACCGGCGCATGACGCGCTATTTCATGACGGTGGCCGAGGCCGTCGATCTCGTCATCATGTCGGCCGCCGATGCCGAGCAGCGCCAGGGCAGGGACGACTACGCCATCTATATGCTCGACATGGGCAAGCCGGTGCCGATCCTCGAAGTCGCCGAGACCATGATCCGCATGGCCGGCAAGAGCCCCTATACCGACATTCCGATCCGCTTCACCGGCATCAGGCCCGGCGAGAAGCTGCACGAGACACTGCATGGCGAGGGCGAAGAGGTCGTCAAGCTCGACATCGCCAAGATCTTCGGCCTCAGGACCGACGTCGCGCAATGGCCGAGGATCGAAGCCGCGCTGCCGGCGCTGGTGGCCGCCATGCATGACCAGGACAAGGCCGCGGCGCTTGCGATCCTGGCCGGGCTCTACCGGGCGGAGGACGACATTGGCGGCGCGCCCGAGCGGGCGGTGCCGAAAACGGCCGGACAGGTCGGCTAAGCATGTCTCCCGAAAGTGGAAACCGGTTTCGGGACAAAGACATGCGTAAAATCAAAAACTTGAAGCCCACTATGCGCTTTAGGCCTGTGCCGCCCGCCAGCAATTGGCTATTGAAGCTAGTTCGAATGCCCAGCGAGTTTTGAGGCCGTGACAGGAAGAGATCAGCGCGTGGCCGTTCTCATGGGCACGAGGAACGGCGCGGCATTCATCGACGAGCAATTGGGATCCTTGCTCGCGCAATCCTGGCCTCATGTTGATCTCTGGGTCTCTGACGACGGCTCGACGGACGCCACGCCCGCAATCGTCGAGGCGTGGCGGTCCCGCTGGAGCAAGGGTTCCCTTACGCTGGTGCAGGGCCCGCAAAAGGGCTTCGCCGCCAACTTCCGCTCGATGGTCATCGATCCGCGCATCGATGCCGATTACTATGCCTTTTGCGACCAGGACGATGTCTGGGAGCCGGACCGGCTGGAGAGCGCCATTCGCTGGATGGAGGGAGAGGATATGGCAACGCCGCTCCTGTTCTGCTCGCGCACGGCGACCATTTCCGAGACCGGCGTCCCGGCCGGCCATTCGCCGCTGTTCCGCCGCCCGCCGTCCTTCCGCAACGCGCTGGTGCAGAGCATCGCCGGCGGCAACACCATGCTCTTCAACCGCGCGGCGCGCGACCTTCTGGCGAAGGCTTCGGCGAGAACCGAATTCGTCAGCCATGACTGGTGGGCCTATCTCATCGTCACCGCCGCCGGCGGCAAGGTCCGCTACGAGCCGCGGCCGCTGGTCAGGTACCGGCAGCATGCGGCAAACCTTGTCGGCGCCAACGTCTCGTGGAGCGCGAGGCTTTCAAGGCTCGGGCGTCTGTTCCAGGGCCAGTTCGCCACTTGGACGGACATCAATCTCAGGGGCTTAGCGGTCAACCGCGACCTCGTCACACGCGATGCGGCACTTTGCCTTCGCCTGTTCATCATGGCGCGCAAGGGCAGCGCTTTCAGGCGCTTCAGCCTGCTCGGCAAAAGCGGTGTCTACCGGCAGACCCTGATGGGGACGCTCGGGCTCTATCTCGCCTTTCTCTGGCAGCGAATCTGAGCCGTGACGGCAAAACGCGCTTTCGACCTGATTATCGCGGCCGTGATGCTGGCGCTGACGTCGCCGATCGTGCTGGTCGCCATGCTGGCGATCAGGGCGACATCGCCCGGACCGGCCGTTTTTTCGCAGCCGCGCGTCGGGCGGGATGGCGCTGTCTTTGCCTGCCGCAAGCTGCGCACGATGCATCGGGACACCCCCGCCCTGCCCACCCACGAGGCGCCTGCCGGCTCGGTCACCGCGGTCGGCAAGGTACTGCGCGCGACCAAGATCGACGAACTGCCGCAACTCTGGAACGTGCTCGAGGGCGAGATGAGCCTTGTCGGCCCCCGTCCATGCCTGCCGACACAGACGGAGCTGATCGGATACCGGCAGCGGCTGGGCGTGCTGGCGGCGCTTCCGGGCATGACCGGGCTGGCGCAAATCAAGGGTATCGACATGTCCGACCCCAAACTCTGCGCCGAGACCGATGCCGCCTATCTGAAGGCCGCTTCGATCGGCTTCGACCTCAAGATATTGCTGGGGACACTCTACCGGGCCTGACCGGCCTTCTGTCGCGCCAGTTCCTCGAGCCGGCCGAGCGTATCGGCCTCGGGCATCCAGCCCTCTGAAATCAGCGGTGACGGGTCACAAATCTGTGTCGCCATCCAGGCTTCGTACGATGCTTGTCTGCCAAGCAGCATGGCCACCCGCCGGAACGGCCAGGCCGGCACGGCAAGAAACCGGGCTGGAAGGCCGTATCCGCGCCGGAACGCCGTGATGACCTCGGACATCGCAACTGGGGAAGCATCGGCCAAGACATAGGTCGGGCGCGGCGGCGTGGGGCGGGTCAAAAGATGCGCCACGGCGCCGGCCACCGCGTCCTGCGACAGCAGCGAGCGAACTCCCGTGAGAAGGCCTGCCGGCAGCGGCAAGGCGGTGGCGGCGACCCGCATCAGCTCGCGCAGGTTTCCCTTCATGCCTTCCCCATAAACCGGCGGCAGGCGCAGCGCCGTCGCTCCAGCCCGACCCGCCGAGGCATAGGCTTCGAGCATCCTGACCTCGCCTTCCCCCTTGGAGCGGCCATAAGCGCATTGCGGGTCAGGGGGCGTTGTTTCGCTGATCGTGCCGCTGAAGCGGGGACCGGCGACGGCGCGGATCGAGGAGAGGTAGACAAAACGCCCGCCGGCACAGGCTGCTGCCGCCTTGGCCAGCCGCCCGGTCAGCGTTACGTTGACGGCCTGGTAGTCGGCGTCGCTGGCACGACGGTCGTTGTTGAGCGCCCCGCAGTGAACGACATGCGTCACATCGCGCATCAGCGCCAGGAAGGCTTCGTCGGCGGCATCGACGCCGGGCAGCCGGACGGCATCGTCCGCGGCCGGCAGCCTTTCCGGCTGGCGCGAGGCGACCCGCACGTCAAATCCGCCCTCCTGCAGCCTGCCGACGACCCGCCGCCCGATGAAACCAGTCGCGCCGGTAACCAGAACCTTCATGATTCCCGGCCGGCGGTTGACGGGATGGCAACCGCGCCCTTGCCGGTCGCCGGCACCGTTCGTCCGCAGGCCAGATAGGTTCCGGAAACCAGGAACACCATCAGTGTCGAATCGAGAAGGTCCTGGCCGACCACGATGCCGGTCAGCCCGCCGACGAGATAGGTGATGACGGTGACAATGATCATTGTCGCACCAAACCGCTCCACCGGATCGGCGCTGAGGCGCAGCACCCTTGCCGCGTCCCGGGCCGCGACGATGAAGATCGCCGCCAGCGCCAGCGCCCCCAGCAAACCGGCCTGCACCGCCGCGGTCAGAAAGCCGTTGTGATAATGGTTGTAACCTGCGTCCATGCCGAATTGATCGTGAAAACCCTGTTTCATCAGCGCCCGGCCGCCCGAGATGCCATGGCCGAAAATCGGCATCTCGCGAAACGCGCCGACTCCGATCTCCCACATCGCCACGCGCAGGCCGAGCGCCGTCGAGTGGTCGCCCTTGCTGGTGAGCGCGTTCCAGTCGCTGAACAGGAAATCGATGCGATCCATGATGACGGGGAAGCCGATGGCCGCGATCACCAGGCAGGCCGCGCCCGCGATCAGCGCCACGCGCATCAGATTGGCGCTGGCGAACCTGCGGCGATTGATCACGACGACGGCGATGGCGGCGATCGGCAGGGCAAGCCAGATGATGCGCGAGCCCGAAAGAAGGATGGCGATCGTTCCCGCGAGCACCGCGGTGGCCGGCAGCTTCCAGCCCTTCACGATTCCCGAGAGCGCGCCCGCAAGGCACGTCATGACGCCAAGGCACGTGACGGTCGCGAACACGATCGCATTTCCGGCGCCGCCCTCGGCCCTGGTGCCGATCCAGCTGTACTGGACGATGGCGAGCGCCAGCGCGCCGCAGCAGGCCGCGGCGCTTGCGAGCACGGCGACGCGCGCAAGGCTGACCTTGTCCGTGATGCTCCAGGTCGAATAGGAGATCGGGAAGAACAGCAAGGTGATCAGCGGCAGGAAATATTTCAGATCCGCCCCGAGCGCACCGTTGACGGCCGAAGCAAGCACCAGGGCCGCGCAATAGGCACAGATCGCCGCCGTCACGGCGAGCATGGCCCGGTCGATGTTGAGCTGCCGCCGCCCGAAGGCGAGCAGAAACACCGACCAGAGTGCGCCGCCATTGAAGACGAAGCTCACCACCGACCCCAGTACAGGCGGCGAAAAGAAGCAGACGATCGAGAAATAGATGTTGATCTGTGTCGGCGTGAAGTGGCGCCGGAACGATGTAAACGGGTTCAATGCTTTGCTTCGCAATCTTCCAGGTTGTGCGCAGACCCGCCGGGCTTCGAACAACTGCCCCGACCGATCCCGTTCTACCGCGCCTCGCCCCGTTCCCGCGCCGGTATAGCGGCTGGCTCCGGTCTCCGATAGGGCGACCGACGGATGTCTGCCAAAAATCGGCGGTCTGGACGAAAGCTCCTGGAAGTCAATCTAGCCGATCGAAGCAAACAGGTTGTTCGGCCCCTTTCAATTGCTCAGCTTGTCTGGGAGAATTTTCCGACTTATCAGGCTCACTTGGAAAATTCATTCCCAAACCGCTATGCCCGGCGCGGGTCTTGCATTGTTATGGGCGATGGCGATCTGCTAGAACGCCCGCGAGAAGTGTCCAGGGCTTGACGGGCTGTTTTAGGAAACCGCGCCAACCGCTGCTGCAAGGCCTGGCCGGCACGAAAGAACGCTCAATAGTCCATGAATATCGCGCTCACCCACCTGCAGCGGCTCGAGGCCGAATCCATCCACATCTTCCGTGAGGTCGCGGCCTCTTTCTCCAAGCCTGTGATGCTCTACTCGGTCGGCAAGGATTCCTCCGTGCTGATGCATCTGGCGATGAAGGCCTTTTATCCGGCCAAGCCGCCGTTTCCCTTCCTGCATGTCGACACGACCTGGAAGTTTCGCGAAATGATCGCCTTTCGCGATCAGATGGCGCAGAAGCTCGGCTTCGACCTGCTCGTCCATGTCAACGAAGACGGCGTACGCGACGGCATCAACCCGTTCGATCACGGCTCGAATACCCATACCCATGTGATGAAGACGGTTGCGCTGCGCCAGGCGCTCGACAAATACGGCTTCGACGCCGCCTTCGGCGGCGCCCGCCGCGACGAGGAGAAGTCGCGCGCCAAGGAGCGCATCTTTTCCTTCCGCAATGCGCAGCACGCCTGGGACCCGAAGAACCAGCGGCCGGAAATGTGGAAGATCTTCAATACCCGCATCGCGCCGGGTGAATCGATCCGCGTCTTTCCGCTGTCCAACTGGACCGAGCTCGACATCTGGCAGTATATCCTGCAGGAGAACATCCCGATCGTGCCGCTCTATTTCGCCAAGGAGCGCCCGGTTGTCGAACGCGACGGCATGCTGATCATGAAGGACGATGACCGCATGCAGCTTCGCCCCGGCGAGACGGTCGAGAACCGTCTCGTACGCTTCCGCACGCTGGGCTGCTATCCGCTGACGGGCGCCATCGAATCGGACGCCGACACGCTTGAGGCCATCGTCGGCGAGATGCTGACCGCCCGCACCTCCGAACGCCACGGCCGCCTCATCGACCGCGACGAGGCAGGGTCCATGGAAAAGAAGAAGCGCGAGGGGTATTTCTGACGATGCGCCACATCATGGCCAAGAGCCTCGCCCCTACAGACTCGATCCGCGACTACATGGCCTCGCAGGAGAAGAAGTCGCTGCTGCGCTTCCTCACCTGCGGTTCGGTCGACGACGGCAAGTCGACGCTGATCGGCCGGCTGCTTTCCGACACCAAGCAGATTTTCGAGGATCAGCTCGCCGCGCTGGAGAATGACTCTCGCAAGCATGGCACCACCGGCGACGACATCGACTTCGCGCTGCTGGTCGACGGGCTGGAGGCCGAGCGCGAGCAGGGCATCACCATCGACGTCGCCTACCGCTTCTTCGCCACGCCGAAGCGCAAGTTCATCGTCGCCGACACGCCCGGCCACGAGCAGTACACGCGCAACATGGCGACGGGCGCCTCGACCGCCGATCTCGCCATCGTGCTGATCGATGCGCGCCAGGGCGTGCTGCGCCAGACCCGGCGCCATTCCATCATCGCCTCGCTGCTCGGCATCCGCCACATCGTGCTTGCCGTCAACAAGATCGACCTCGTCGGCTTCGACAAGACCGTGTTCGACAAGATCGTGGCGGACTACGGCGACTTCGCGAAGGGGCTGGGCTTCGCGAGCATCGTTCCGATCCCGATGTCGGCGCGCTTCGGCGACAACGTCACCAGCCGTTCCGAGCGCTCGCCCTGGTATTCCGGACCGTCGCTGATCGAGCATCTGGAAATCGTGTCCGTCGATGAGGCGGCCGTCGAGCTGCCGTTCCGCTTTCCGGTCCAATATGTGAACCGGCCGAACCTCGACTTCCGCGGTTTTGCCGGCACCATCGCTTCGGGCACGGTTTCGCAGGGCGACGAGGTCGTGGTCGCCAAGTCGGGCAGGGCCTCGCGCGTCAGGCGCATTGTCGCGCATGGCGGCGATCTCGAGCAGGCCGTCGCCGGCCAAGCCATCACACTCGTCCTCGAGGACGAGGTCGAGGTGTCGCGCGGCAACATGCTGGTGTCGCCGGCCGCACGTCCGCAGGTCGCCGACCAGTTCGCCGCCAACATCGTCTGGTTCGACGAGCAGGCGCTGCTGCCCGGCCGCTCCTATATCCTGCGCACCGAGACCGATCAGGTCAGCGCCACCGTCACCGAGCTCAAATACCGCGTCAACGTCAACGATTTCGCGCATGAGGCGGCGAAGTCGCTCGACCTCAACGAGGTCGGCGTCTGCAACCTGTCGACCCGGGCGCCGATCGCCTTCGATCCCTTCGCCGAGAACCGCACGACCGGCGCCTTCATCCTGATAGATCGCATCAGCAACGCCACCGTCGGCGCCGGCATGATCCTGCATTCGCTGCGCCGAGCCGAAAACATCCACTGGCAATCGCTCGATGTCGGCAAGCGCGGCCGCTCCGACCTGAAGAACCAGCGCCCGGCGGTGTTCTGGTTCACCGGCCTGTCCGGCTCGGGCAAGTCGACCATCGCGAATCTCTTCGAAAGGAAGCTGTTCGCGTCCGGGCGCCACACCTACATCCTCGACGGCGACAATGTCCGCCACGGCCTCAATCGCGATCTCGGCTTCACCGACGCGGATCGCGTCGAGAACATCCGCCGCGTCGCCGAAGTGGCCAAGCTGATGGCCGATGCCGGCCTGATCGTCATCGTCTCCTTCATCTCGCCCTTCAGCGCCGAGCGGCGCATGGCGCGCGAGTTGATGGGCGAGGGCGAATTCGTCGAGGTGTTCGTCGACACGCCCTTCGAGGAATGCGCCCGCCGCGACCCGAAGGGCCTTTACGCGCGCGCCCTGAGCGGCGAGATCAAGAACTTCACCGGCGTCGATTCTCCCTATGAGGCGCCGGAGAATCCCGAAATCCACCTCAAGACTCTCGGCAGGAGCCCGCAGGAGATGGCGGAAGCCCTGGAACACTGGCTGACCGAGCGCGACATTGCCGAAGAGCAGTATGACAATGGCGGCGGTATCTGACGACGAAACGATGCTCGCCGTCTTCGAGCGTCTGGCGCTCGAGGCCGGCCGCGAGGTGATGCGCGTCTTCCACGAAGGCTGCGCCGTCGATGAGAAGTCCGACTCTTCGCCGGTGACGGAGGCTGACCGCGAAAGCGAGAAGATCATCCTGGCCGGCCTGCGCGCCGCTTATCCGGACATCCCGTGCGTGGCCGAGGAGGAGGTTGCGGCGGGCATCGCCGCGCCCGACCTCGACGCCGCCTTCTTCCTCATCGATCCGCTCGACGGCACCAAGGAATTCGTCAATCGCCGCACCGATTTCACCGTCAACATCGCGCTGGTGCGCCACGGCGTGCCGGAAGTCGGCGTCGTCTTTGCGCCCTGCACCGGACGTTTCTTCTCCGGCCGGCCGGGCAAGGCGGAAGCGATCGAGGTCGACGCTGAGTTTCGCATCACCGAACGTCGGCCCATCACGGTGCGTGCAGGGGGCTCGCCGCTCGCCGTCGTCGCCAGCCGCTCGCACAACACGCCGGAGACCGAGGCCTTCATCCGCGACCTCGGCGCCGCCGAGATCGTCTCGATCGGCTCTTCGCTGAAATTCTGCCTGCTCGCCGCCG
Organism: Mesorhizobium sp. M1D.F.Ca.ET.043.01.1.1; assembly: GCF_003952385.1. Lineage (NCBI taxonomy): Bacteria > Pseudomonadati > Pseudomonadota > Alphaproteobacteria > Hyphomicrobiales > Phyllobacteriaceae > Mesorhizobium > Mesorhizobium sp. M1D.F.Ca.ET.043.01.1.1. Next base: position 1,222,051 of record NZ_CP034444.1, on the reverse strand, counting down.
CCGAGGCCGACGTCTACCCGCGCTTCGGCCGCACCATGGAATGGGACACGGCGGCCGGCGACGCCGTGCTGCGCGCCGCCGGCGGAATGACGCGCACGCTGGACGGCGAGCCGCTCGTCTACGGCAAGCGCAACCAGGCGAACGACAGCGATTTCGCCAATCCGCATTTCATTGCGAGTGGGAAGAGCGCGCCTGCCTGAGATGCTCAGGCCGCCGCGACATGCGCCGAGTTCGAGCCAATATAATTGCGGATCGTCTCGATGATCTTGTCTTGGTCGGCTTCGCTGAGATAGGCGTGCATGGGAAGGCAGAGGATCTGCTTCGGCAGCTTTTCCGAAACGGCAAGACCGGTCGGCGCGCGCGGGTAGTCGCGATAGGCGATCTGCTCGTGCAGCGGCTTCACATAATAGATGACCGACGGGATACCTTTTTCGCCGAGATGGGCCTTCAGCCCGTCGCGCTTCGGCGTCTCGATGGCGTACTGCGCCCAGGCCGAGCGGCCGTGGCCCAGATTGCGCGATGCCTTGACGATGTCGCCAAGTCCTTTGGCATAGCGGTCGGCGACCGCTTGCCGCGCCATCATCTCCTCTTCGAGGATGGCAAGCTTCTCGATCAGGATCGCCGCCTGCAGCGTGTCGAGGCGCGAATTGATGCCGACGCGGATGTTGTCGTACTGGGTCTCGCCCTTGCCGTGGAAGGCGAAGGAGCGCAGCTTGTCGGCCAGCGCTGCGTCATTGGTGAACATCGCGCCGCCGTCGCCGTAGCAGCCGAGCGGCTTCGCCGGATAGAAGCTGGTCGAGCCGACATGGCCGAAGGCGCCGCACATCGTGCCATCGGCCGAGCCGCCCATCGACTGGGCGGCATCCTCGATCACCAGCAGGTTCTCGCGCTTGGCGATCGCCATGATCGCCTCGTAGTCGGCGGAGAGCCCGAACAGGTCGACCGGGATGATCGCCTTCGGCTTCAGCCGGCCTTCCTTCTTGATCATGGCGATCGCCGCCTCAAGGCTGGCGATGTCGATATTGTAGGTGTCGGGATCGACGTCGACGAAGACCGGCTCGGCCTTGGCGAGCGCCACCACTTCGGCCGTCGCGGCGAAGGTGAAGCTCGGCACGAACACGGCGTCGCCCGGGCCGATGCCGGCGGCAAACAGCGGCAGAAGCAGCGCATCGGTGCCGTTGGCGCAGGCCACCACATGCTTGACGCCGACGTAAGCCGCGAGCTTGTTCTCGAATTCGGTGACCTGGGGCCCGAGGATGTAACGGCCGTCCTCGACCACCTTGTCGATCGCGGCCTTCAGCCGGTCGCGGATTCGTTCGCGCTGCGCGCCAAGATCGATGAACTGCATGTCGGCCTCAAATACTGCCAGTAAACCGGCCCGCTGGTACCAGACTTGGCACGGCTGAGAAAGCCGACCGGGGGCAGGGCAAATTGCGCAAGTGTCGCAGCCTGTTACCGTCTTTTGCCGGCGTATTGCCCGAGGAAGGCGGAAATCCGGGCTTCCAGGCGCATTCTCGGCGCCTTTTATCGCGCTGTTCCGGTCCTTGGAAACATAAAGTGATCGGCCGGCGAGGCCTCGCGCCCCTCGCAGATCGAGCTCAGGCGATTTCGTGCCGCCACGGCGGGTTGGCGCCGGCTCGCGACACGGTCACCGCGGCCGCCTTGGCGCCAAGCTCCAGCGCCTTGCGGATGGCGTCTTCCGGCAGGCCCCCGACCGCCGCCTTGGTGAGCAGGCCCTGCTCGTGCAGCGCAGCGAGGATGCCGGCATTGAAAGTGTCGCCCGCGCCGACCGTGTCGACCACCTTCACCTTCTGCGGCACGACCGTGACCTTGTGCTCTTTGCTGAAGCCGACGGCGCCTTCGCTGCCATGGGTGACGACGATCAGCTTCGGCCCGCGGTCCAGCCAGTTGCGCACGACATCCTCATGCGAGCCCGCCTCGTCGAACCAGTTGAGGTCTTCGTCCGACAGTTTGACGATGTCGGCCATCGCCATCATCTCGCGGATGCGCCTCAGATGCTTGGCCTTGTCCGGGATGAAGTTCGGCCGGATGTTGGGGTCGAGCATCATCACGCGGCTGTTGTGCTCGCGCCGCATGAATTCCTCATAGGCGGATCCCGCGGGCTCCGAGATCAGGCTGATGGCGCCGAACAGCATGGCCTCGATCTCGGCGCCGAGCTTCGGCAGGTCCTCGACGGTGAGCATGCGCCCGGCGGTGTTCTCGTCATAGAAGGTGTAGGTCGCCTGGCCGTTGTTGAGCCGTACGAAGGCGAGCGTCGTGGGCTTTGGCGAAGTGTGCGCATAGGTCGAGCTCACCTTGCTAGCCCCCAGCGCCTCGCGGAGCTGGCCGCCGAACAGGTCTGAGGAAAGGCCGGAGAAGAAGCCCGCCGGGGCGCCCAGCCGGCCGAGCGCGACCGCACTGTTGAACACCGCGCCGCCGACATAAGGCGCGAAGGCCGCTTCGCCTTCGGTCGTCGTGCGCGGCAGCATGTCGATCAGGGCTTCGCCACAGCAGAGGATCATTGTGTCTTGGTCTCCGGCGGATAAATCACGCCCTTGCGGATGATGATGTTGGCATAAAGCCTGGGCTCGCTGGTCGCCACGATCGCGTGCGCGGCCTTGACGCGTGCATAGAAGTCGGCCCCGGCCAGCGCAATTACCTTGTGGCCCGGCGCGCGTTTCGCGCAGACCGCTTCCATCTCGTGATGCACGGGATCGGCGAGCGCCGGATCGCCCTTGACGGAGGCGCGGAACAGCGCCTCCGGCACGGCTTCGTCGACAGGCAGCACCTTCAAGATCGCATCGATCACCGGAATGATAAGATGGCCGTCGGCGCGGATCAGCCTGCGCGCCTGTTCCTCGGCAGGATAGTTGCCGTCGACGATGGCGATCTCGTCACCATGGCCCATGGCCCTGAGCGTCGCCAGAAGCTGCGGTCCGAGGAGCGGCGGGATACCGATCAGCATGGTCAGGCGCTCCTGGAAATCGTGGTCGGTCCGATCAGGAAGCGCTCCGACAGCGGCAGGCTGGCGCCGCCCAGCGCGCGCGCATGGATGCCTACGGTTCCTTCGCGCACGATGGGCAGTTTCAATCCTTCGGCGTCGATGCCGGCGATGGCATCGGTGACCGCATCGACAAGTCGCCGCCTTACGGCGAGAGGCATCCAGCCGTCGATAACCGCCGCTTCGAAATCGATGACCGAGGAGGCCGCGACGATGGCATAGGCCAGCGCCTGCGAGGCGCTGGCGATCCAGTCGTCGAGTTCGGCGCCGATCTCGCCCCAATCCTGCGGCGACGTCCAAAGATACGAGCCGTCGATGCCCTTGGCGCTCAGCGCCTTTTCCAGGATGGCGATCGAGGCGACGTCGATGAGCTGCGTCGGCTTGCCGTCCGCCCCGGGCACGGGCATCGAACCCAGCGCGCCGGCGTTGCCGGTCGGCCCGCCGAACAGCCGGCCGTTGAGCACGATGCCGCCGCCAGCAAAGGCGCCGATGTAGAAATAGACGAAGTCGCGCGCCGCTCCCGCCTGGCCGAAGACGAGCTCGGCGCCGCAGGCCGAGGTCGCGTCGTTCTGCAGATAGACCGGAAAATCGCACTGCGCCTGGATGTCGGAGCGGATGTCGCGATGGCGCCATTCGTCCATGATCTCGCGCGGCGCGCCGGCCGTATCGGCCCAGCTCCAGAGTTCGAACGGCATGGCGATGCCGAGCCCGGCTATGCGCTTGTCCTGCGCCGGCGTCAGTTCGCCGCGCATTTTCTTGATGCCGGCGCTGACGAATTCCACCGTCTCGCGCGGCGCCGGATAGCGATAGGAATTGTGCAGCATCGCGCGCACCGTGCCGAGGAAGTCGATCAGCACCAGTTCGGCGCTGCGGCGGCCGATCTTGAGGCCGATGAAGAAGGCGCCTTCCGGGTTGAGCGCCATCGGGATCGAGGGCTGGCCGATCTTGCCCCGCAGCGGCGCCTGGCGGACCAGCAGCTTGTCTTCCTCCAGCTCGCGCATGATGACGGATACCGTCTGCGCCGACAGCCCTGTCATGCGCGCAATGTCGGATTTGGCCAGGCTGCCGTGCTGGCGCACCAGGGACAGCACGAGCCGCTCATTGTGGTCGCGCATGCCGCTCTGGTTTGTGCCGCGATGCAGCCGGCTCTCCCGAGCCTCGGGCGAACCGTGCCTCGCAATGCCGGTCTCCACCCTGTTCCTCCCGTCAGTTTCCCCGCACTGCTTTTCGTTCAGAATGAGTGAACGGCGCAAGTCTGTCAATAATAAATAAGAGTGATTTAATTATTGACAGATGTCTCGGACTGGTGTCTTTTGAGGTGGCGTCCACGCTGGGAGAAATGGTTGGATGCGCTTGAGGGCGCCGGGTTGGCCGGCGTCCGCAATGGTTCCACTGGGAGGAAATCGTGACCAAGAAATCGCTGCTGAAGTCCACCGTATTTGCGGCGGCCGGGCTGGGCCTGCTCGCATTCGCCTCGTCCGCGTCGGCCGCCGGCGTCGGCGCCTGCCTGATCACCAAGACCGACACCAATCCCTTCTTCGTCAAGATGAAGGAGGGCGCGACCGCCAAGGCCAAGGAACTTGGCGTCGACCTCAAGACCTATGCCGGCAAGATCGATGGCGACAGCGAAAGCCAGGTCGCGGCGATCGAAAGCTGCATCGCCGACGGCGCCAAGGGTATCCTGATCACCGCCTCGGACACCAAGGGCATCGTGCCGTCCGTGAAGAAGGCGCGCGACGCCGGCCTGCTGGTGATCGCGCTCGACACCCCGCTCGATCCGATCGACGCCGCCGATGCGACCTTCGCCACCGACAATCTGGAAGCCGGCAAGCTGATCGGCGCCTGGGCGGCCGCCACCCTCGGCGACAAGGCCAAGGACGCCAAGATCGGCTTCCTTGATCTGACCCCCTCGCAGCCGACCGTCGACGTTCTGCGCGACCAGGGCTTCATGATGGGCTACGGCATCGACGTGAAGGATCCGAACAAGATCGGCGACGAGGACGATCCGCGCATCGTTGGCCATGACGTCACCAACGGCAATGAGGAAGGCGGCCGCAAGGCGATGGAGAACCTTCTGCAGAAGGACAACACCATCAACGTCATCCACACAATCAACGAGCCCGCCGCCGTCGGCGCCTACCAGGCCCTCAAGGCCGTCGGCCTCGAAAAGCAGGTGCTGATCGTCTCGGTCGACGGCGGCTGCCCAGGTGTGAAGTCGGTTACCGAAGGCGTGATCGGCGCCACCTCGCAGCAATACCCGCTGCAGATGGCGGCGCTCGGCATCGAGGCAATCGCCAAGTACGCCAAGGACGGCACCAAGCCGAAGCCGACCGAAGGCAAGAACTTCTTCGACACCGGCGTCAACCTCGTCACCGACAAGCCCGCGAACGGCGTGAAGTCCATCGACACCAAGGAAGGCCTCGCCAAGTGCTGGGGCTGATGCCGGCCTGACGAGCGCACAAACCTTGCGGCCGGGGCTTGATCCCCGGCCGCATCGGGTGGACGATGCGCTTTCGTAAGCGCTGATAAATCCCGGCAACAGACCGGAATGCGTGAACGGCGTGTGGGGCAATGAGCAAGCTCCGCGCAGACGGGAGGATACATGTCTCAGATGCAGGAATTCGAGAAGGTGCTCACGAGCAGCGACACCAGCGTCGCCGCCTTCGAGGAGCACGGCAAGTCGTTCGTCAAGCGCGCCCAGCATTTTCTGCATTCCACACCGGCGGCGGTGCCGCTTATCGTGCTGGTGCTGTCGATCATCATTTTCGGTATCGCCATCGGCGGCCGTTTCTTTTCGTCCTACACGCTGACGCTGATTCTGCAGCAGATTGCCATCGTCGGTATTCTCGGCGCTGCCCAGACACTGGTCATCCTGACCGCCGGCATCGATCTCTCGATCGGCGTGATCATGGTGATTTCGGCCGTGATCATGGGCAATTGCGCCATCACCTACGGCATGCCGACCATTCTCGCGGTGGTGATAGGGCTTGCCGCCGGCGGCGCCTGCGGCCTGCTCAACGGTCTGCTGGTCGCCTACATGAAGCTGCCGCCGTTCATCGTCACGCTCGGCACCTGGAACATCGTCATGGCCACCAATTTCATCTATTCGGCCAATGAGACGATCCGCGATGCCGACGTCGACGCCCAGGCCCCATTGCTGCACTTGTTCGCTCTGAGCTTCAGGATCGGTTCCGCGGTGCTGACCGCCGGCGTGATCGCCATGGTCCTGCTGGTGATGCTGCTCTGGTACGTGCTCAACCACACCGCCTGGGGCCGCCATGTCTATGCCGTCGGCGACGATCCGGAAGCGGCGAAACTTTCGGGCATCCAGACCAAGACGGTGCTGATGGCTGTCTACACGCTTGCCGGCCTGATCGCCGCTTTCGCGGCCTGGGTCTCGATCGGCCGCAACGGTTCGATTTCGCCGTCCGCCGCCGTCACCGACTACAATCTGCAGGCCATCACCGCGACGGTGATCGGCGGCATCTCGCTCTTTGGCGGCCGCGGCTCGATCCTCGGCACGCTGTTCGGCGCCATGATCGTCGGCGTCGTCTCGATGGGCCTCAACATGCTGGGCGCCGACCCGCAATGGAAAGTGCTGCTCACCGGGGTGCTCATCATCGGCGCCGTGGCGATCGACCAGTGGATCAGAAAGGTTTCGGTGTAACCATGACCCAAGAGCCTGTTCTCACCGCGCGCGGCCTCACCAAGCGCTATGGCCGCGTCACCGCGCTCAACAACTGCGACTTCGATCTCTATCCGGGCGAAATCCTGGCGGTGATCGGCGACAACGGCGCCGGCAAGTCGACGCTGATCAAGGCGATCTCCGGCGCCGTGCATCCCGACGAGGGAGTGATCGAGCTGGACGGCAAGCACGTCCACTTCAAATCGCCCATCGAGGCCCGCGAAGCCGGCATCGAGACCGTCTATCAGAACCTCGCATTGTCGCCGGCGCTGTCGATCGCCGACAACATGTTCCTCGGTCGCGAGATCCGAAAGCCCGGACCGCTCGGCAGCTGGTTCCGTATGCTCGACCGGCCGGCGATGGAAAAGCGCGCCCGCGACAAGCTCACCGAACTCGGCCTGATGACCATCCAGAACATCAGCCAGGCGGTGGAAACGCTCTCGGGCGGCCAGCGCCAGGGCGTCGCGGTGGCGCGCGCCGCCGCCTTCGGCTCCAAGGTGGTGATCATGGACGAGCCTACTGCGGCGCTCGGCGTCAAGGAAAGCCGCCGCGTGCTCGAGTTGATCCTCGATGTCAAGAAGCGCGGCCTGCCGATCGTGCTCATCTCGCACAACATGCCGCACGTGTTCGAGGTGGCTGATCGAATCCACATCCACCGGCTTGGGCGGCGCCTCTGCGTCGTCGATCCGAAGCAGATCTCGATGTCGGATGCCGTTGCGCTGATGACCGGCGCCAAGAAGCCTCCGGAGGATGCGCTGGCGGCCTGATTTCCGTCCATCACGGTAAATTGCCGCAGGGAAACCGGATGACATTCCCGCCTAAATCGATTGAACGTATGCTGCAATGCGGTAGGAAGGGCTGGGAGGAACGGTGAAAGCCGGTATGATCAGGCCAACCGAACGAGAGGCGATATGACACCCGCCATGACGATCGAAGCCCCAATTCTCGACCATCCCGACCCCAAGACGCTCGCCGAAGAAGTCTTGATGTCGCTCAAATACCGACTCGGCAAGGACACCACCGTCGCCACGCCCTATGACTGGCTGACCGCCTCGATCAAGGTGGTGCGCGACCGGGTCGTCGATCACTGGATCCAGGCGACCAAGGAAGCCTACGACCAGAAGGAAAAACGCGTCTATTATCTCTCGCTCGAATTCCTGATCGGGCGCCTGATGCGCGACGCCTTCTCCAATCTCGATCTGATGGAGAACATGCGCGAGGCGCTCGCCTCGCTCGGCGTCGACCTCGACCTGATCGCCGGCCTCGAGCCTGACGCAGCCCTCGGCAATGGCGGCCTCGGGCGGCTCGCCGCCTGTTTCATGGAAAGCATGGCGACGGTCGACATTCCCGCGCATGGCTACGGCATCCGCTACGCCAACGGCATGTTCCGCCAGGAGATCCATGACGGCTGGCAGGTCGAGCTGCCGGAAACCTGGCTCGACCACGGCAACCCGTGGGAGTTCGAGCGGCGCGAGCGTTCCTTCGAGGTCGGCTTCGGCGGCTCGGTGGAATCGATCACCTCCAAGGACGGGCGGCTCGAGCGCCATGTCTGGAAGCCGACCGAGCATGTGCTGGCGGTCGCCTATGACACGCCGGTGGCCGGCTGGCGCGCCAAGCGCGTCAACACGCTGCGGCTGTGGTCCGGCATGCCGATCGACCCGATCCTGCTCGACAAGTTCAACGCCGGCGACCACATCGGCGCGCTCGCCGAGAGCAACAAGGCCGACGCGCTGTCGCGCGTGCTCTACCCCGCCGATTCCCATATGGCCGGCCAGGAGCTCAGACTGCGGCAGGAATATTTCTTCTCGACCGCGTCCCTGCAGGACATCGTCCAGCGGCATCTCAGCCAATATGGCGACCTGAAGTCGCTGCCCGACAAGGCCGCGATCCACCTCAACGACACCCATCCCGCTGTCGCCGTGGCCGAGCTGATGCGGCTTCTGATGGACGTCCACGGCATGGATTTCGATCTTGCCTGGGACGTTACCAAGCGCACCTTCGGCTACACCAACCACACGCTGCTGCCCGAGGCGCTGGAAAGCTGGCCGGTGCCGCTGTTCGAGCGCCTGCTGCCGCGTCACATGCAGATCGTCTACGCCATCAACGCGCAGGTCCTGCTCGAGGCACGCGCCACCGGAAAATTTTCCGGCGAGCAGATCGCCCGCATCTCGCTGATCCAGGAAAACGGCGACCGGCGCGTGCGCATGGGCAATCTCGCCTTCGTCGGCTCGCACTCGATCAACGGCGTCTCGGCGCTGCACACCGAGCTGATGAAGGAGACGGTGTTCGCCGACCTTCACAAGCTCTATCCTGACCGCATCAACAACAAGACCAACGGCATCACGCCCAGGCGCTGGCTGATCCAGTGCAATCCGGGCCTGACCGCGCTCGCCCGCGAGGCGATCGGTGGCCGCTTCATGGACGACATCGAGGCGATCAAGGATCTCGATCCGCTCGCCGACGATGCCGCCTTCCGCGAGAAGTTCGCCGCGGTGAAGCGCCAGAACAAGGCGAGGCTTGCCAACCTCGTCGCCGACCGGCTCGGCATCAGGCTCGATCCTTCGGCGCTGTTCGACATCCAGGTCAAGCGCATCCACGAGTACAAGCGCCAGCTGCTCAACATCCTCGAGGCGATCGCGCTCTACGACCAGATCCGCTCGCATCCGGAGCGGGACTGGATGCCGCGGGTGAAATTCTTCGGCGGCAAGGCGGCGCCCAGCTACCACAACGCCAAGCTCATCATCAAGCTGGCCAATGACGTCGCCAGGGTCATCAACGGCGATCCGTCGGTGCGCGGCCTGCTGAAGGTCGTGTTCGTGCCGAACTACAATGTCAGCCTGGCCGAAGTGCTGATGCCCGCCGCCGATCTCTCCGAGCAGATCTCGACCGCCGGCATGGAGGCTTCCGGCACCGGCAACATGAAGTTCGCCCTCAATGGCGCCTTGACCATCGGCACGCTCGACGGCGCCAATGTCGAGATCAAGGAGCGCGTCGGCGACGACAACATCTTCATCTTCGGCCTGACCACCGCCGAGGTCGCCGAACGCCGCAACAACGGCTACAACCCGCGCGGCGTGATCGAATCATCGCCCGAATTGTCGCAGGCTGTGTCGGCGATCTCGTCCGGCGTCTTCTCGCCCGACGATCCCAACCGCTACCGGGACCTGATGAACGGTCTCTACCAGAGCGACTGGTTCATGGTGGCCGCCGATTTCGACTCCTACGCCGCCTGCCAGCGCGAGGTCGACAACGTGTGGCGCAACAGTCCCGACTGGTACGCGCGTGCCATCCGCAACGTCGCCCGGGTCGGCTGGTTCTCGTCCGATCGCACGATCCGCCAATACGCGAAAGAAATCTGGAACGTGCCCGTCTGATATGATTGCATGAGACCACGAACAATGTGGTCCAGTGCAGGTCGCCCAAAAGTGCGAAGCGGTTTTGGGATCACGACATGCACCAAGAAAGTGACTGGTGCCCAGGGAGGGCGACCGCCTGATGAGGAAGCCGCGCGCGACCGCTGCGACAAGCGGGCCGGACGGACTGGCGCCAGCCGGCGATGTCGCGGCGATCGTCGCCGGAACGCATGGCAATCCCTTTGCGGTTCTGGGCGTCCATGAGGCCGGCAAAGGCTTCGTCGCCCGCTGCTTCGTGCCCAATGCCGAATTCGTCACCGCCTACGCGCTGACCGGCAAGGAGGTGGGGGAACTCGACCGCAGCGACGATGCCGGCTTCTTCGAGGGCAAGCTCTCGATCCGCAAGCACCAGCCGCTGCGCTATCACGCGAGAAATGCCGGCGGCGACTGGTGGCTGACCGACCCTTACTCCTTCGGCCCGGTGCTGGGGCCGATGGACGATTACTACATGGCCGAGGGCTCGCATCTGAGGCTCTTCGACAAGCTCGGCGCCCACATCATCGAGCATGAGGGCGCCACTGGGGTCCATTTCGCCGTGTGGTCGCCGAACGCGAAGCGCGTCTCGGTGGTCGGCGCCTTCAACGACTGGGACGGCCGCCGGCACACCATGCGCGACCGCAAGGACACCGGTATCTGGGAACTGTTCATTCCGGATCTCGGCGCCGGCCAGCCCTACAAGTTCGAGATCATCGGCCCCGACGGCGTCAGGTTGCCGCTCAAGGCCGATCCCTTCGCCTTCGAATCCGAGCTGCGTCCGGCGACCGCTTCGGTGACGGCGCCGCCGCTGGCGCATCAATGGGGCGACGAGGCGCACCGCAGCTTCTGGCAGAAAGCCGACCCCAGACGCGAGGCGATCTCCATCTACGAGGTCCATGCCGGCTCGTGGCAGCGCCGCGACGACGGCACGTTCCTCACCTGGGACGAGCTTGGCGCGCGGCTTATCCCTTACGCGGTCGACACCGGCTTCACCCATATCGAGTTCCTGCCGATCTCCGAGCATCCTTACGACCCGTCCTGGGGCTACCAGACGACCGGGCTCTATGCGCCGACAGCCCGCTTCGGCGATCCCGACGGCTTCGCCCGCTTCGTCGACGGCGCGCATCGCGCCGGCGTCGGCGTCATCCTCGACTGGGTGCCGGCGCATTTCCCGGTCGACGAGCATGGGCTGGTGCAATTCGACGGCACCGCGCTCTACGAGCATGCCGATCCGCGCCAGGGCTTCCATCCCGACTGGAACACCGCGATCTACAATTTCGGCCGCCGCGAGGTGGTGTCCTTCCTCGTCAACAACGCGCTGTTCTGGGCCGAAAAATATCATGTCGACGGCCTGCGCGTCGACGCGGTCGCCTCGATGCTCTACCTCGACTATTCGCGCAAGGCGGGCGAGTGGATCCCCAACGAGAAGGGCGGGCGCGAGAACCTGCAGGCCGTCAGCTTCCTGCAGAAGATGAACAAGGAGCTTTACGGCCACCATCCCGGCGTGATGACGATCGCCGAGGAATCGACCTCATGGCCGAAGGTGTCGCGTCCGGTGCACGAGGGCGGGCTCGGCTTCGGCTTCAAGTGGAACATGGGCTTCATGCACGACACGCTGGAGTATTTCTCCAAGGAGCCGATCTACCGCAAGCACCACCACAACGACATCACCTTCGGGCTGGTCTACGCCTTCTCCGAGAATTTCGTGCTGCCGCTCTCCCATGACGAGGTGGTGCACGGCAAGGGCACGCTGCTCCACAAGATGGCCGGCGACGACTGGCAGAAGTTCGCCACGCTGCGTGCCTATTACGCCTTCATGTGGGGCTATCCCGGCAAGAAGCTCCTGTTCATGGGCCAGGAATTCGCGCAGCGCCGCGAGTGGAGCGAGGAACGCGCGCTCGACTGGAATCTCTTGGACTTCGCTCCGCATCGCGGCGTCTGGCAGACGGTGCGGGACTTGAACTACCTCTACCGCTCGCGCCCGGCGCTGCATGCGCGCGACTGCGAGCCGGACGGCTTCTCGTGGCTGATCGTCGACGATCGCGACAACTCGGTCTTTGCCTGGCTGCGCAGCGCGCCCGACGGCAACCCGATCGCCGTCATTTCCAATTTCACGCCGGTGCCGCGCGAGAACTATCGCGTGCCGCTGCCGAAGGCGGGAGAATGGCGCGAGATCATCAACACTGACGCCGTCGAATATGGCGGCTCCGGCATGGGCAATGGCGGCATGGTCGTGGCGAGCGGGGAAGGGGGCAGCACGTCGGCGACGATGCTGTTGCCGCCGCTGTCGACGATCATGCTGGAATTCGTCGCGGACTGAAGCAGATGATATCTCATCTTGCTGAAGCAAAGTTCCGGGCAGATTACTTGGGAGGGTAACAATGGCAGAGATCAAGAGAACCCAGCCGCTGGCACGTGATGCCATGGCCTATGTGCTTGCCGGCGGCCGCGGCAGCCGCCTCAAGGAGCTGACAGACCGGCGCGCCAAGCCAGCGGTCTATTTCGGCGGCAAGACCCGCATCATCGATTTCGCGCTCTCCAATGCGTTGAACTCCGGCATCCGACGTCTCGGCGTCGCCACCCAGTACAAGGCGCATTCGCTGATCCGCCACCTGCAGCGCGGCTGGAACTTCCTGCGGCCGGAGCGAAACGAGAGCTTCGACATCCTGCCCGCCTCGCAGCGCGTTTCCGAAACGCAGTGGTACGAGGGTACCGCGGACGCCGTCTACCAGAACATCGACATCATCGAGGCCTACGGTCCCGAATACATGGTCATCCTCGCTGGCGACCACATCTACAAGATGGACTACGAGCTGATGCTGCGCCAGCACGTCGACGCCAATGCCGACGTGACCGTCGGCTGCCTCGAAGTGCCGCGCATGGAGGCGACCGGCTTCGGCGTCATGCATGTCGATGGCAAGGACAACATCATCGCCTTCGTCGAAAAGCCCGCCGATCCGCCCGGCATCCCCGACAAGCCGGAGTTTGCGCTCGCCTCGATGGGCATCTATGTCTTCAAGACGAAGTTCCTCATGGAGCAGCTGCGCCGCGACGCGGCCGAGCCCGGTTCCAGCCGCGACTTCGGCAAGGACATCATCCCCTACATCGTTGAGCATGGTAAGGCGATCGCACACCGTTTCGCCAAGTCCTGCGTGCGCTCCTCGCACGAGGCCGAACCGTACTGGCGCGACGTCGGGACGGTGGACGCCTATTGGGAAGCCAATATCGATTTGACCGACATCACGCCCGAGCTCGACCTCTACGACCGCGACTGGCCGATCTGGACCTATGCCGAACTGAAGCCGCCGGCCAAGTTCGTGCATGACGAGGAGGGCCGCCGCGGCGAGGCGATCTCCTCGCTGGTATCCGGCGACTGCATCGTCTCCGGCGCATCGCTGCGCCGCAGCCTGATCTTCACCGGCGCGCGCATCAATTCCTATTCGAAGCTCGAGGAGGTGGTGATGCTGCCCGACGTCAATGTCGGCCGCAAAGCGCGGCTCAAGCGCGTCGTCATCGACCATGGCGTGCAGATCCCGGAGGGGCTGGTGGTGGGCGAGGATCCGGTGCTCGACGCCAAGCGCTTCCGCGTCTCGGAAAAGGGCATCTGCCTGATCACCCAGGACATGATCAACAAGCTGTCAACCTGATAAGGTTGATCAAGCCGTCAACCCGCCAGGGTTGATCGGCAAGCTGTCGACCTGATCAACAGATTGTCACTTTGACCTGCCACTTTGAGATCGGAATGTGGAGCGCATGCAGGTTCTGTCGGTCACGCCCGAAATCTTCCCGCTGATCAAGACCGGCGGGCTTGCCGACGTGGCCGGCGCGCTGCCGATCGCGCTCGCCGGCAAGGGCGTGGCGATGCGCACGCTGGTTCCCGGCTATCCGGTGGTGATGGAGGCTTTCAAGAAAAAGAAGGCCGTCTACCAATACCCGCTGCTGCAGGGCGGCAAGGCTTCGGTCCATGCCGTCAAGATCGGCGAGCTCGACCTCTTCGTGCTCGACGCGCCGCATCTGTTCGATCGTCAGGGTGGGCCATATGGCACCGCCTCCGGCTCCGACTGGCCTGACAACTGGCGGCGTTTCGCGGCGCTGAGCCAGGTCGGCGGCGACATCGCCGGCGGCGCCATCTCCGGCTACCAGCCCGACATCGTGCACGCCCATGATTGGCAGTCGGCGATGACGCTCGCCTATATGCGCTACGGCAAGGCGGTCGGCGTGCCGTCGCTTATCACCGTGCATAACCTGGCTTTCCAGGGCCAGTTCGGCGCCGGCATCTTCGGCGAGCTCGGCCTGCCGGGCGTGGCGATGCAGCTCGACGGCGTCGAATATTATGGCGGCGTCGGCTTCCTCAAGGCCGGCCTGCAGGCGGCCTGGGCGATCACCACGGTGAGCCCGACCTATGCGCAGGAGATCCGCTCGCCGGAATTCGGCATGGGCCTCGACGGCCTGATCAACATGCGCGCCACCGATCTCTACGGCATCGTCAACGGCATCGATGTCGATATCTGGAACCCGGCGACCGACAGTCATCTGGTCGCCAATTATTCGGACGAGACGCTTGCGGCGCGCGCCAGGAACCGCAAGGCCGTGGAGGACCGCTTCAATCTCGAAAATGACGACAGCCCGATCGTCTGCGTGGTCAGCCGGCTGACCTGGCAGAAGGGCATGGATATTCTGGCCGCGGTCGTCGACGGCATCGTTCAGCGCGGGGCCCGGCTGGCGATCCTGGGCTCAGGCGATGCCGGCCTCGAAGGCTCGCTGCTCGCCGCCGCCGCCCGGCACCGCGGCCGTGTCGGCGTCGTCATCGGCTATGATGAAGGCCTCTCGCACGTCATGCAGGGCGGCTGCGACGCCATCGTCATCCCGTCGCGCTTCGAGCCCTGCGGGCTGACCCAGCTTTATGGCCTGCGCTATGGCTGCGTGCCCATCGTCGCCCGCACCGGCGGTCTTGCCGACACCATCATCGATGCCAATGAGGCGGCGCTTTCGGCAGGGGTCGCCACCGGTTTCCAGTTCGCGCCGAACAATGGCGGCGCGCTGTTGCATGCGATCCGCCGCCTGGTCGAGGCGCATGCCAATCCCAAGAGCTGGGCATCGATCCAGCGCCAGGGCATGAAGGCCGATGTCTCCTGGGACAAGAGCGCCGAAAGATACGTCGAACTCTATCGCCTGCTGCTTTCGAAAAGGGTTGCCTGAAGCATGAAGACCGTCCCCACCAAACCCTATACCGACCAGAAGCCCGGCACCTCCGGCTTGCGCAAGAAGGTGCCGGTCTTCCAGCAGGAGCACTATGCCGAGAACTTCATCCAGTCGATCTTCGACGCGCTGGAAGGTTTCGAGGGCAAGACGCTGGTCATCGGCGGCGACGGCCGCTTCTACAACCGCGAGGTCATCCAGAAAGCCATCGCCATGGCCGCCGCCAACGGCTTTGGCAAGGTGATGGTCGGGCAGGGCGGCATTCTGTCCACGCCCGCCGCCTCCAACATCATCCGCAAATACAAGACTTTCGGCGGCATCATCCTGTCGGCCAGCCACAATCCGGGCGGCCCGCATGAGGATTTCGGCATCAAGTACAACGCCGGCAATGGCGGCCCGGCGCCGGAGAAGATCACCGACGCGATCTTCGAAAAGACCAAGACGATCTCGAGCTTCAAGATCGCCGACATCGGCAATGTCGACATCGACACGATCGGCACCGTCGAAGCCGGCGGGATGACGGTCGAGGTCTTCGACCCGGTCAAGGACTATGCCGAGCTGATGGAAAGCCTGTTCGACTTCGACGCCATCCGCGCCAATTTCAAATACGGCTTCCGCATGCGTTTCGACGCCATGCACGCGGTGACCGGCCCTTACGCCAAGGAAATCCTCGAGCGCCGCCTCGGCGCCCCCAACGGCACCTGCCGCAACTTCAAGCCGCTGCCGGATTTCGGCGGCCATCATCCTGACCCCAACCTGGTGCACGCAAAACATCTCTACGACGAGATGATGGGTCCGGACGCGCCGGATTTCGGCGCTGCTTCCGACGGCGACGGCGACCGCAACCTGATCATCGGCAAGGGTATCTTCGTCACCCCGTCGGATTCGGTGGCGATGCTTGCCGCCAACGCGCATCTGGCGCCCGGCTACAAGGAAGGCCTGAAAGGCATCGCCCGCTCGATGCCGACCAGTGGTGCTGCCGACCGCGTCGCGGAAAAGCTCGGCATCGGCATCTACGAGACGCCGACCGGCTGGAAGTTCTTCGGCAATCTGCTCGACGCCGGGATGGCGACGATCTGCGGCGAGGAAAGCGCCGGCACCGGCTCCAACCACGTGCGCGAGAAGGACGGGCTGTGGGCCGTGCTTCTTTGGCTCAACATCCTCGCCGTGCGCGGCGAGAGCTGCAAGGACATCGTCACCAGGCACTGGGAAACCTACGGCCGCAACTACTATTCGCGCCACGACTACGAGGAGGTCGAGACCGATAGGGCGAACAAGCTGGTCGATGAGTTGCGCGTCAAGCTCGGCGCACTGCCCGGCACCAGCGTGCGCGGTATGAAGATCGCCAGCGCCGACGACTTCGCCTATCACGATCCGGTCGACGGCTCGGTGAGCAAGAACCAGGGTATCCGGATCCTGTTCGAGGGCGGCTCGCGCGTCGTCTTCCGCCTCTCCGGCACCGGCACGTCCGGCGCCACGCTGCGCGTCTATATCGAGCGCTACGAGCCGGACAAGGCGAGGCATGACCTCGACACGCAGCAGGCGCTCGCCGACCTCATCGCCGCCGCCGACGACATCGCCGGCATCAAGAGCCACACCGGCCGCAACAAGCCGAGCGTGATTACTTGAGGGCGGTAACTGAGGCTCCCCCTTCTCCCCTTGTGGGAGAAGGGGGCCGAGCGAAGCTCGGTCGGATGAGGGGTGCTCCAGCTTGGCGCAAACCTGCGTTCAAATCGGTACTGCCTCATTCCCTCCAACACCCCTCATCCGTCTCGGCGCTGCGCGCCGATCCACCTTCTCCCACAAGGGGAGAAGGGAAGGCGCGCCCATGACCCAGCTCGGCGCAACCGTCACCTCCGAAGGCATCCGCTTCGCCGTGTGGTCGTCGTCGGCGAGGCGCCTGTGGGTATCGATCTTCGACGATGCCGGCGCCCGCGAAACCGACCGGCTGGAGCTGAAACCGGAAGGCGGGGGCGTGCATGCGCTCCTTGTCTCCGACCTCGCTGAGGGCACGCGCTACGGTTTTCGCGCCGACGGCGACTATGCACCGGAACGTGGTCTGTGGTTTGACCCGAACAAGCTTCTCACTGACCCCTATGCCGTCGAGATAGATCGCCCATATCAATACCACTGGCGACTCGCTGCTAAACGCAACGAGGGTGCCGATACGGCCTCGCTGATGCCGAAAACAGTGGCGCGCGCTTTGCCGCATCCGCTTTCACCCCAGCCGCCGCTGTTCCGGCCCGGCGGCCTGATCTACGAGCTCAATGTCCGCTCCTTCACCAGGCTGCATCCCGACGTCCCGGAGGCGCAGCGCGGCACCATCGCTGCGCTCGCCCATCCGGCTGTGATCGAGCATCTGCAAAAGCTCGGCGTCTCCGCTGTCGAACTGATGCCGATCACCGCCTCGATCGACGAGCGGCATCTGCCGCCGCTCGGGCTCCACAACGCCTGGGGCTACAACCCGGTCACCTTCATGGCGCTCGATCCGCGCCTGGCGCCCGGCGGCCTACAGGAACTGCGCGACACCGTCGCGGCTCTGCGCAACGCCGGCGTCGGCACCATCCTCGACCTCGTCTTCAACCACACCGGCGAGAGCGACCGGCTCGGCCCGACTTTGTCGCTGCGCGGCCTCGATGCTCAAGCCTATTACCGGCATCTGCCGGACGGCCGGCTGGCCAACGACACCGGCACCGGCAACACGGTCGCCTGCGACCATCCGGTCGTGCGCGAGATGGTGCTCGACACGCTGCGCCATTTCGTCCGTTTCGCCGGCGTCGACGGCTTCCGCTTCGACCTGGCACCGGTGCTCGGCCGCGTCGGCGGCACGTTCGATCCCGATGCGCCGTTGCTCCAGGCCATCGCCGGCGATCCCGTGCTGGCCAACCGCGTGTTGATCGCCGAGCCCTGGGACATCGGTCCGAACGGCTACCAGCTCGGCAATTTCCGGCTGCCGTATCTCGAATGGAACGACCGCTACCGCGACGACGTTAGGCGCTTCTGGCGCGGCGACGCCGGTGTGATTGGTGCTTTGGCGACCCGGCTTGCCGGTTCCTCCGACGTGTTCGGCAGGACAGGGGAGCCGGTGAGCCGCAGCGTCAATTTCATCGCTGCGCATGACGGCATGACGCTGGCTGATCTCGTCGCCTATGAGAAGAAGCACAACGCGGCCAATGGCGAGCAGAATCGCGACGGCCATAACGACAATATCTCCTGGAACAATGGCGCAGAAGGCGAGACAGATGATGCGGCGATCACCGACGCCCGCTTCGGCGACCGGTGGGCGTTGCTTGCCACGCTCTTTGCCTCGCGCGGCACCATCATGCTGACCGCCGGCGACGAGTTCGGCAGAACGCAGCAGGGCAACAACAACGCCTATGCGCAGGACAACGCCATCACCTGGCTCGACTGGGCTCGCCGCGACGAGGCGCTAGAACGATACGCTTCGGCTCTCTCCGCGATGCGCCGTGCCTTTCCGGCGCTGTCGGACACGCATTTCCTGACTGGGAAGCCGTCCGATGCTTCAGCCATTCCGGACGTGGAGTGGCTGACGGAGACGGGCGCGCCGCTCGGCGAGGCGGAGTGGAACGATCCCGCGCGACATCGCCTCGTCATGATGCTTGGCGATAGCGGGAGCGGCCGCCTTGCCGTCATGGTCAATGGCGACCGCCGCCAATGCGTCTTCACCTTGCCCGCGCGGGAAGGCTTTCACTGGCATCCGGCGATCGAGACGCAGGCAGTCGACCTGGCGCGGCCGGTTCCTGGCCGCAGCGTGAATTTCATGACCGAGCATCGGACCGAAAAGTGGGAGCCGGTTTTCGGACAATCCGATGCTAAATCAAACGATCATTCGCGCAGGGCTTCGAAGGCCCGCGCCGGAAAGGGTTCGTAATGGCCGATGGCAGCGCCCAGCAAGGGGCCGAATGGTGGCGCGGTTGCGTGATCTATCAGATCTATCCGCGCTCCTTCCAGGACTCGACCGGCGACGGCAGCGGCGATCTCAAGGGCATCACCGCGCGGCTCGCCCATGTCGCTTCGCTCGGCGTCGATGCGGTCTGGCTCTCGCCCATCTTCAAGTCGCCCATGGCCGACATGGGCTACGACGTTTCGGACTATCGCGACGTCGACCCGATCTTCGGCACGTTGGAGGATTTCGACGCGCTGGTCGCCGAGGCGCACCGGCTCGGCCTGAAACTCATCATCGACCAGGTGATTTCGCATTCTTCGGACAGGCATGAATGGTTCGTCGAGAGCCGCGCCAGCCGCGACAATGCCAAGGCCGACTGGTATGTCTGGGCCGACGCCAAGCCCGACGGCAGCGCGCCCAACAACTGGCAATCGCTGTTCGGCGGTCCCGCCTGGGAGTGGGACGCCACCCGCCGGCAGTACTACATGCACAATTTCCTGGCTGCGCAGCCGGACCTCAATTTCCACACTCCGGATGTTGAGGACGCGCTGCTCGACACGGTGCGCTTCTGGCTTGAGCGCGGCGTCGACGGCTTCCGGCTGGACACGGTCAACTACTATGTCCATGACCGCTGGCTGCGCGACAACCCGCCCTTGGCCTCAAGCGTCGCCGGCACCAATGGCGCGACCACCACCTATGCCTTTCAGGAGCATCTCTTCGACAAGACGCGCCCCGAGAACCTCGACTTCCTGAAGCGTTTCCGCGCGCTGCTCGACGAATATCCCGACCGCGCCGCGGTCGGCGAGGTGGGCGACGAGGACCGTTCGTTGCAGACGCTCGCCGCCTACACGTCCGGCGGCGACAAATTGCAGATGTGCTACACCTTCGACCTGCTCGGCCCGCAATTCTCGGCTGCCCATGTGCGCGGCTGTGTCGAGGCCTTCGAGAATGCGGTTGCCGACGGCTGGGTTTGCTGGGCTTTCTCCAATCACGACGTGGTGCGCCATGTCAGCCGCTGGACGCGGCCCGACGACAATCCGGACATAGTGGCGAAATTCTCGATCGCGCTGCTCTGTTGCCTGCGCGGCTCGATCTGCCTCTACCAGGGCGAGGAGCTTGGTCTGGAGGAGGCCGAGCTTGCGTATGAGGATCTGCGCGATCCGCTGGGCATCCGCTTCTGGCCGGGCGTGAAGGGCAGGGACGGCTGCCGCACGCCGATGGTCTGGGAAGCCGGCGCCGAAAATGGCGGCTTCTCGACAGGCAAGCCCTGGCTGCCGGTGCCGCAGGCGCATCGCGGTCGCGCGGTCGATGTGCAGAGCGGCGAGGGCGGTTCCGTACTTGCTGCCTATCGCTCGATCATTGCCTTGCGCAAGCGCCGTCCGGCTCTGATCGGCGGCTCGATCCGTTTTCTCGACGCGGAGGGCGATGTGCTGGCCTTCATACGCCAGCACGAAGACGAGACATTGTTATGCGTCTTCAACTTCGCCGGCGAGCCGGCGAACTGGACGCTGCCGGCAGAGATCAGGGATGTCGAGATAACGGCGCTTGCCGTTGACGTCGCCGGCGTTCTTGGCGGCGTTCTCGAAGAGGTAGCGCTGGCGCTGCCGCCCATAGGTTGCTTCGTCGGCAGAATTGGCTGACAGCCAGCCTATTGGACGAGCACCGAGCGTCCGCAGATCGCGCCCGTGACGCGCACATCGGCCTCGCCGACATGCACGCCAAGCGCCGCGAGCACGTTGTAGACGAGGTCGTCGACCGGTGCGGTCACGCCGTTGAGCAGCGTCGTCACCGCCGGCTTCACCGTGCCGAGCAGGGCGGTCACGTCGACACCGAGGCCGGGCGCGTTGGCCGACAGCGACAGATTGTTGACCAGCGAGGTGGTGAGCGACTGCGTCAGGTTCTTGGTCGACACCGTCTTGATCGTCTTGCTGGCGATATCGGTGGCGTTGAAGGTCAGGGTCGTCGGCGTCATGTTGGTCATCGAGAAGGCCGACGATCCCTTGATCTGCAGCAGGTTGAGATTGACCAGGGGCAGCTTGGCCTTCACATCGGCGATGTCGGCGTCGCTGAAGGATTGCGGGTTGGTGAAGTCGGCAAAGCCGCTGGCGTTGTTGTCGGCGAGATGCGCCGAGACGACCCCGGGTTGCGCGGCGATGGAAACCTTGATGCTGGAGAGGCCGGTCGGGCAGCTTATGTCGGTCAGCTTGGCTTCGGCATAGGCGACCTCGACATTGAGAGGCAGGTTTACGGCGAGCAGCTTGATGCCGCCGCCAAGGTTCGGTGTGCCGACCGTGACGCTGGCGTTGAGCTTGATGCGGGTCTGCGCGGTGCGCAACACGGTTCCCAGTTCGCCGACCGCCAGCCAGGGCGAGGACCGCATGGGCTCGCCGATGGCGACCTGGAGAGTCGTCGACGTCAGCCCGGGTACGGTCGCCCCGAGATTGACGGCAACCTGGTTGGTGCCGTTTGCTAGTGCCGCGGCCGCGGTCACCATGCTCATCGCGCTGGCGTCGACCGAAAGTCCGGCGGGCTTCTGCCCGAGGCCGAGGTTCCCCACCGAGCCGAGATCGATGAACTGGCTGAGTGGGATCTTGACTGTATTGGTGGCGCTCGAGGCCATGGTCTGCAACGCGAGCTTGGCCGTCCGGTCGAGTCCGGGCACGTTGGCCATCGCGGTGGCGATCTGGCCGACCGTTGCCTTCGAGGCGAGGACGTCCGAATAGGTCACGCCGGTCAGGTGCAGCTGCGTCGCCAGCGCATCGGTGAAGGAGAGCACGTCGACATCAGCCGAGATCAGCGAATTGTAGTCCATCACGCTGAGCGAGATGTTGCCGCCGAGAAGCCCGCCGAGCAATGCGTTGAGGATGCCG